>NZ_BCVE01000001.1 GCF_001591585.1 Niallia circulans NBRC 13626
TGACAAAACCTTTCAGTGTAGGAATTTTATTGGCGAAGATAAATGCCATTTTAAGGCGAACAAAGCATATTTCGGATGATGAAAACAAAATAGAAGATGGAAAACTGATTTTGTTAGAAGACAGTTTAAAGCTGCAATATGAAAATCAAACAGTAGAACTTTCAAAGAATGAATATAAAATCATAAAACTATTGTTGCAAAATTCGGGAAAACTGGTCAGTAGAGATGCCTTATTTGATGCGTTGACGGACTATAACAAGTTCGTGGCTGAAAATACACTTAATGTAAATATTTCTAGAATAAAGAATAAGTTAAAAGAATTAGGCCTCGAACATGTCATCACAACCAAAAGGGGATTAGGTTATGTCCTTCATTCAACTGATTACTAATGTGATACAAGATAAGAAAGTAATCATCTTTGTTTACATCATTAATACTTTCCTAATCGTATCTTTCTATGTGCTATTACTAGGCACTGAAGAGTTTTTATATCCGATTCTATTGAGTAGTGTCCTATTCATCCTTTATTTAGGATACGAAATTTATAATTATCATAAATTTGCAAACGATATCGAGGATGGTCGGAAAAGTCCTAACTATACCACTAATTTTATGAATAACAAAGCCAAACTTGTCTTTACTACCCTTCGCGAAGTCCATCAGGAATATAACAGAAAGTTCTATGACAATAAAGTGAAACAGAACCATAAGAATGCCCTATTTTCTCAATGGATTCACAATATGAAAACCTCTGTATCCGTCATTCACCTTGCTTGTGAAGTAAGCCTCTCCGAAAGAGAAAATGATGAATATATGGAAGATATCAAAGATGAAAATGATATTTTAAAAAAGAATTTGGAGGAAGCGTTAAATTTACTTAGAATTGAAGAATTTTCAAGTGATTTTATTGCTCAACAATTGCCATTAAAAGAGCTTGTCTATCAAGCGCTGAATGAAAGAAGAAGAGAAATGAGGTATAAAGGTATTCATCCTCTGGTATATATTCCAGATGCATTGGAAATCTTAACGGATAAAAAATGGGCTCAATATATGATTGAACAAATTTTATCAAATGCTATTAAGTATTCTATTGCAGAGAAAAACCAACCAATCGTTATTCAAGCAATAGAAGAAGAAGACTACGTCATTCTTTCAATTAGGGACGAGGGAATTGGTATAGATGAGAAGGATATCAACCGTGTATTTGATCCTTTTTTTACTGGCGAAGGTGGAAGACGCGACAGAAATGCTACAGGAATTGGGCTTTATATGGTGAAACTTATTTCTGACCGATTAGGACATAAAATAAAAATTCAATCACAAAAAGACAAAGGAACTACTGTGCAAATTACTTTTCTTGCAAAACTGTAAGATTGCGAGATGAAAATCGATTTTAACTTCCTGCTTCTCCCTATATTCTTTAGGTAATCAATCTTTGAATTATTGGAGGATTTTACTATGGAAGTTTTAAAAGTAAATGATCTATCAAAAGTGTATAACTCATTTAAAGGAGCAAAAGAAGTTACTGCCTTAAATGGAATAAATCTTTGTGTGCATAGTGGAGATTTTGTTGGAATTATGGGACCCAGCGGAAGTGGAAAGACTACCCTGTTAAATTTATTATCGGGAATTGATCAATCCACTTCTGGAGAAGTCTTTATAGAAGATAAAAATATAACTGAATTATCAATGGAGGAAATGGCTTTATTTAGAAGACAAAGTGTTGGCTATATATTTCAAGACTTTAACTTACTTGATAGCCTTACTATTTCTGAAAATATTGCTCTACCTTTAATATTAGATAAAGTTGACCCCAATAAAATCAACATAAAGCTTAAAGAGCTTGTAGCCTTTTTTGAAATCGAACATATCCAAAATAAATATCCTTATCATATTTCTGGGGGACAAAAACAAAGAGCTGCCGCGGCAAGAGCACTAATTAATGATCCGGCGATAGTATTCGCCGATGAACCAACGGGAAATCTCGATTCGAAGTCTTCAAAAAACATTATGAACACATTAAAAAAAATTAATGAGGAAAAAAACAGCACGGTTTTGATGGTTAGCCATGACCCCTTCGCCGCATCTTTTTGCAAAAGAATCATTTTTATAAAAGATGGAGCTATTAAGATGGAAATTGCATCGAATGGAGACAGAAAGGAATTTTTCGATCGAATTTTAGAAGCAGAAAGTATGATTGGGGGAGGAAATGAATGAATTTCTCTTCCATCGTTTATAAAAATTTAAAATACAATTTAACCCGTTATATTTCTTTTTACCTAGTAAACAGCTTTATTGTAGCCGTTTTATTTATGTATGGGACTTTGTATTTTAACGATAGTATCCCTGTTAATATAAAAAACATTCTTAATTTTACATTTGTTGCTCTTGTGCTGTTTTGTATTATCTTTATTTCATATACACAAACCTTTTTTGTGAAATTCAGAGGAAAAGAGTTCGGGGTATACTTGACATTGGGAATGACGACACGAGATCTCAAAAAAATGATTCGCCGAGAAAATATTATTATTATTTCTATCTCATTGTCAACAGGAATTGCAGCTGGTTTGCTTTTTTCTAGGATGTTTTATTTAATACTAAGTAAAGTGTTAGTAAATATTGAATATAGCATCAGCTTTAATACTTTTTTTCTTACAATCACTGTCTTCTTACCTATTTTTATTATCAGTACATTTTTTACAGAGAGATATTTGACGAAACTTTCAATTATTGAAGTTATTCAATCGAGCTCGAAAAAAGAGATAGCTACTGCTTCCAATCCTATTATAGGTTTTATATCCATTATTGTTTTTGCTATAGCATTATATCTCTTGCCGAAAATATACACAGGTGACATCTTTGATGGAAAGAAAGTGATTTTTACATTTTGTGCCATAGCGACATTAGTTGGACCATTCTTTATTATCGGTACGCTGATCAGTACACTTCGTTCGGTCATCCGTAAATACCCAAGCAGTTACAATAATAATTTGTTGGTTCTTTCCAATCTGGAGCACCGTTTTTTATCATACCGGACGATTCTTTATGTCGTTACTCTGATGGTGTCTATCGGCATTTTTTTGATTGGAACCGGTTATACGATTCATAAAAATACGGTTACATTTAATGATTTGGAAAGACCATATGACTTTATGTTCGTCGAAAACGATAAATATAATCATATTTCGCAGGAAGAGATACGGAAAGTAATCGAAGATAATGGAGGAGAGATTAAGGATTATACTGTCTTAAACTATCTTTCATTACCGATATACAAAATGAAGGATCATAAAGTGCAGACGGGTGAACGCACGTATTCTAACAGTGTGATTATTAGTGAAAGCAATTACAACAAGCATATGGGGACAAACAAAGACATACAAAGAGGATACATGTTAGATGTTTTTCTTGATGGTGGAGAGGTTCAAACAAAACCTACTGAAGATATAATGTTTTTAATGAATAGAAAAAGTATTCAAAGCCCAGGTAAACAATTTAATGATACAAATATTACGATGGATTCTTCAGACTTCTTTCATCGTGTTCCTGCTTCGGATCTATTTATTGTCCCTAAAGAACATATATTGAATGAAAAAGCTCAATTGACAAATTTAGAATATACCAATGCCTATTCAACATATCACGCTTATGTAGTAAATGATAAAGACTATGAAATGATCAAAAGAAAAAGCGATTATAGCGATCCTTCCAAGTATCATTTAATAAATCTTTCTAACGGTGATAACTACAAAGTTTTCTCTGGAATACTCGATGCATTACGAAAAGTAAATCATGCTGATGAAGAAATATGGAAGAACAAATCTTTTTTAGGCGGACCGATAAATGAAAAGACCATGCTGGAAGCATATCGACCTTTCTCTAAAATGGAAAAAGTAGAAAGAGATAAAGAAGTAAATGGCGTTTTTTATTTCTCGATGGCCTTTTTAGGCTCATTACTTCTAATTTCTTCAAGTATTGTGCTACTTTATAAAATTGTAACAGATATAGCCGAAGAAAAGTTGCAAATCACTATTCTGAGAAAAATCGGAATCACCAACCGTGAGATGAAAAAGCATTTGACCAAACAGTTGAAACTTATATTTTTTGTGCCAACCCTGTTTGGTATCACTATGGCAATGTATTATATTGCATTAATTAATACCAACTACTCAAAAATCAATTATACGATGATGCAGGCATTATTAGTGGTAGGAATGTATATTTTGTTGCAGATCCTATTTTACTTTGGATTAAGGAGGCAGTATCTTTCTAATTTAAACGAATAGCAAATTCTTAAATAAGTAATTCTCATATCAAGCCTACAGTAATAATCTTACTCAATCGAGCCCTTTCCTGAAGTAACGAAAAAAGCCCAATTTCACCTGAGAAATTGGGCTTTTAATATAGGAATCGAGTTTCATTATTAGAAGCAGCTGAAGATATTGATATTATTATTCATTGTGCGGCTTATTTAGGCGAGGATTTAGAGAAAGCGATGAATTCAAATGTAATTGGTTGGAAAATTTAGCGAGTGTAGCAATAGAAGCAGGTATAAAGAGATTTGTACCTATATCAACTTTATCCGTTTACGGCGAGCCAATAGTGGGATCTTTTGATGAAAATTCACCAATTAAAGAAAGTCATCCGGAAGTATACATTAAGACTAAAGCCCCATCTGAAAGAATTCTAAATAATTATAAAGAGAAGGGACTCGACTTAATCATTTTAAGACCGGGAGCGATTTGAGCAGAGAAAAACTCCTATTGGGGAGATAAACAAGTTGAATGGATGATAAATTCCGACATTGTTAACTGGGTAAATCCAGATGACCTTATACCAATTTTCTAACAATATAAATACAATCTGAATATATAGTTTTATTTATATTCAGATGGAAATTGTTACAGGCTGCGCAAAGCTATTACTAGAAGATTCTAAAAACAATTTACAAACCGATGGTCGGTATGTTATATTCGATATATTCGAAATATTAATTTTACATTACGGAGGGTTGATTTTGAAGCAAGATGAGCGAAGACTGCAAACAACAAGACTTCTGCTTGAGAAGACTAAAGAGCTGATACGGGAAAAAGGCTGCGATTCGATTACGATGAAGGACATCATGGACAGATCAGGCTTGTCGAAGGGGGCCATTTTCCATTATGTGAAGAGCAAAGACGAACTTTTTGTGTGGGTGCTACAAGAGCGGTTAGAAGAAACGAATGAACTTTTTATGAACGTGGTGGAGCAAGGAAGCCGATCATTTGACGAGCCATATCAAAAAATATTTGAGAGTATTTTGGCCTATGCAGATGCGGATGTAACGAACAAACTGCTGATGTATTTGTTTGGAAAGGAAGAGAAGCCGGTTATTTCAGAAGCGCTCAAGAGGTATTATGAACGTTCTGTATTCTTATCTAGACAGTGGATTGAGACAGGTCAAAGGCATGGCGTTATTTTGGAATCAGTTGATGCAGGCAAAACAGCTGAAATGTTCGTTCTTCTGACAATTGGGCTTCGTGTCCGGTCCACGATACCATCTGTTTCCTCTGTTTTTAGCGCCGCAGATTTCTCATCGTTTATTATCGATATCTTAAAATCCCCATAAAGGGCGTGAAGGGATAATCAAGATGAGCTTATGGTTAACGGTGCACTAACGGGAGTCGTATTGATGGTTGGAAATATAATTATGGCTGCCTGTTGGAAATTAGGGAGAATTTGACGAAGAATACAGTTGAAACTCATAGCGCAGTCAAAAACGTACTGCTGACCAATTATATATTTACGGTTCTAGCTCTTCCACTCCTTAGTGGCTCGGGGAGTATAATGGCTGCACGCTCAGGAAAGCCATTGCCAGGGTTAACTGACTTATATTGTCGCTCTTATTTATTAGTTTTAACAGGGATAATTTGGGCTGAATTCTTATTCTTCAGCAGCTTAAAATGATTCATTCCGTGAGGAATGCACCGAAAACGGCATTCTCTCTAAGGCATATCAGGATGCTTCTTACTTATAGCCGTCTGCGGTTTTATTACAACGCTAATGCACTCGTTACTTTATATCTTATAATAACTAAAGGATTCTAAGGGGGATTTACATGATACCATTTTATGTACTTGTCGCAGCTTTTCTGCTGTTCAAGGCTATGGGCTTGATTGGAGTACTCTATTTCGAAGGATGGCATGCCTCGCTTCAAGGGGCAGTTGCCGTCATGCTGCTAGTTACCGCATCTGCTCATTGGGGGACAAAGCGTCCGGATTTAATCCGTATGGTACCGCCTGTTTTTCCCAGACCGGATTGGATTGTGACGGCTACAGGACTGCTTGAAATAGCCGGAGCAATCGGGATTTTGTTTCCGGCCACATCCAAAGTAGCATCTTTAGGATTAGCGGTGCTGCTATTGGCAATGTTCCCCGCAAACTTCCGGGCGGCCAGAGACAAATTAACGATAGGGGGGAGACCTGTACCTAAGCTGATTCCCCGAACGGTTCTTCAAATCATTTTTCTTACGGCCGTCCTTTTGGCAGGTTGAACCTACTATGTGAAAAAACAGCTCCATTTGAAGGGTCTAAAAAACAGCTATAGACATAGAACTCCTTCTTTCACTAGTGTGGAATAGTTAAAATCCAGCTCCAATTTGGCTGCCTTTTCTTATTCGCTAAAGGGAACTTAGTTTTATAAGAGATGACATAAAATTAAACTGGCTGTAATATAACAAGACTGCTGTTATGTAGTCTTGTTTTTATGAAATAAAGGATGGATTTCCAAAATTATATTAAAAATTATGCTTAAATCACTTACGGACACTGTAATAGATGAAAAAAGCCTTCTTGTATCACAAACGGAGGTTAGTTTAAGCTGGTATAATAAAGAAATCTAAATTATTTTAAGGAGCTTTAATAATTTTGAATACGAAATGTATTAAATTCTACGAATTCGGCAGTCCTAAAAAAGTGTTAAAAGTTGAATATAAAAGCATACAACCATTAAAAGATAATGAAATCCTTGTACGGATGCTAGCGCGACCTATAAATCCTTCTGACTTAATTCCAATTAGAGGAGCATATTCACATCGAATTTCTTTGCCTAATATTCCCGGTTATGAGGGAATTGGGATTGTAGAAGAAGTAGGTCCTTTAGTTTCCAAAAATTATATTGGGAAACGTGTTTTACCATTACGAGGGGAAGGTACTTGGCAAGAACTTGTAAGGACGTCTGCAGAATTTGCAGTTCCAATACCTGATTCCATTGATCATTTTACCGCATCACAAATGTATATAAATCCCATTACAGCGTGGGTGACTTGTACGGAAATTTTAAAACTAAATTCCAATGATGTTTTGCTGGTTAATGCTTGTGGGTCTTCTATTGGGCATATTTTTGCCCAATTATCCAAGATATTAGGTTTTCGATTAATTGCTGTGACTAGAAATAATAAACATACAGAAGACCTACTACAACTTGGTGCATCATATGTTATTAATACTTCTAAAGTTCCACTTTATAGTACAATTATGGAGTTAACAAATGGAATTGGTGCGGATGCTGCCATTGACTGTGTTGGAGGTTCATCTGGAAACGATTTGGCTTTTTGTGTACATCCTAATGGGAATTTTTTAAGCATAGGGCTTTTATCTGGAATACAAGTAAACTGGGCAGAAATTGTAAATAAAGCTAAAGTGAATGCTAATATGTTTCATTTGCGTAATTGGAATAAGAATGTCCCTACAAAAAAATGGCACGAGACCTTTAGTCACTTGATAAGACTATTGGATCAGAGAAAATTACATTTTAAGAAGGTAGATTCTATGCACGACTTTCTGGATATAAAAACGGCTATTGACGTTGTTGAATCTTCCAAAGAAAGAAAGGGGAAAGTATTTTTAACAAGCTTCTAAGTTAATTCTTCTTCAATTAAGGGGGCTTTGTAATTAGAGAAAAGGCTTTTTTCTTATTAAAATAATGGCAGGATACTCTAACTAAATATATCCACAAAGTACCTATAGCATTAAATATTAGAGATATTTGAAACCTTATATGTTATTATTCCGTATACTACTTATAGGAAGGACATTTCCTTTTTATATCACAAAAGTAGCTTTATTAACGTTTGATTCCATTACACTGACGATACGGATTGTAACAGTTTAACAATCGAGTCTGTTAATTGAGAGTTTTCTAGTGGGAGGTGTTAATAGTATGTCTAGGTCCATTACAAAATTATTTCTTCACCCAATGTTTCGTTTTTTCTTTTGGTCAGCAGCTGCTTTCTGGCTAATTTTTCTAGGAATATCGTCAAGCGGCTTGAATCGTTGGATAGATTTTTTATTATCTTTAATTTTCCTTGGTACAGCAATTGAATATGCAGTAAAAAGTGTTGCGTATTATAAAAAAGAACAATTAAATAATTGAACATTTTTATAAAAATTATAAGTGTTTCATAAAGAATCAATTCGTTTTGAAATCTTTTTTCAAAACAAGTTCATTTAATTTAACTTAAAAAGTGAATTTGTAAATAGTTTTTGAGCCAACAATATTTGAAAGCTACAACAAACTGTTTTCAATAATTTTAATAATTAAAAGTGTGATAAAATGAAAATTATTGTTGATTGGGGGAGTAACTTGCGTAAGGTAGAAGTATTGTCATATGATGAGAAATGGAAGCAAATGTTTAAAGAGGAAGCGGCAAAATTACAAACAATTTTCGGAAATGAAATTGTAGATATACATCACATAGGCAGTACCTCTGTTCCAGGGTTAAAGGCAAAACCAATAATAGACATAATGCCTGTCGTTAGAGATATTAACACCGTTGATAAATATAAAATTTTTATGCAAGAAATTGGCTATGAGCCGAAAGGAGAAAACGGTATACCTAAACGGAGATATTTTCAAAAAGGTGGGGAAAATCGCACTCATCACGTTCACATTTATCAAACTGGAAGTTATGAAATAAAAAGACACTTGGCTTTTCGTGATTATTTAGTCTTACATACAGACGAAATGGAGAAATATGCTGACAGAAAAGAAGAATTGGCTCAACAATTCCCCTATGATATTGAATCATACATAAATGGAAAGAATTATCTTGTTAAGGAAATTGAACGAAAATCATTGAATTGGTATGAGACAAACCAAAAATTAATAAAATAGCTAGAAATAAGCTAAGTTGCTACCTAATTTAGCATTTAATATCACAATGGATATACGTATTACGCTTATACTAACCGGTGTGTTCGCTTTATAAGGTTAACCAGTTTTTGCTGGTTGACCTTTTTTAATAGAGTCTATTTTATCAGTAGGTAGTTGTAAGGTGTACGAGGGTCATTGATCCATCAACTAAACTGTCCGCCTCCGACTTGTAGAAACATGTTGGACTAGTTGGGACGAAGAACTAGTTTAACAAGCAAAGCTATGATACTTCAAAAAGGAATAAGGGTCACTGGTGAGTAATTGGTGAGAGGAAAATAAACAATTAATCCATGAGTTGGTCTGGATGTTTAGTTCATAAAGAAGATAATTATTTTTATTAAGGAAAATAAGGATTTATAGAGACTGATACAACCAGTCATCTTCATTTCGTGAATATAAGAAAGATTTTCAACTATAAAAGAGATTAAAATTTTATATATTGCTCTTAAAAGTGACATAAATAGTTTTTATGATCTTGGCAAAAATAAGGGAGGAAATAAAAAGGAGAGAATGAATAAATGCCAGAATTGCCAGAAATGGAAAACTATAAAATCTTATTGAATAAATTGATTACCACCCAAACCATTACCTCGATAGCCGTTAACCGAGAAAAGTCCATTAATATTACGAAACAATCCTTTGAGAATCAATTAGTGAATACTACTATTCTTCGCGTGGAAAGGCGTGCGAAACATCTACTCTTTTACTTATCCAATCAAAAGGTTCTGCTATTGCATTTAATGTTAGGTGGATGGATGTTTTTTGGAACCGAAAAAGAAAAACCAAATAGAACCATTCAAATCCAACTAACATTCGGAGAAAGACACTTATATTTTATTGGACTCCGATTAGGTTATCTACATTTACTAACTCTTGAAGAATGTAAAGAAAGGCTGAACGACTTAGGTCCAGATCCTTTTGAACCTCTTTTTACTGAAAACAGTTTTCAAAACATGATTAACTCTAGGAAGGGGACAATAAAGCTTAAATTAGTTGATCAACATTTTATCTCAGGTATTGGCAATTGTTACTCCGATGAAATTTGTTTTGATGCGCAAATCTTACCAACTCGAAAATTAGAGGATTTAAAAGAAATGGAGCAAAAAAAGCTCTATAATTCCATTCTGCAAATATTAAGAGCGGCTACTAATATGGGTGGCTATATGGAGCATCCCCTTTATGCAGGAGATAAAAAAACCGGAGGATATGATGAGCTTTGCAAAGTATATGATAGAGAAGGAGAAATATGTCCAAGGTGTCAGCACAAAATAGTATTTATAAAGGTATCTTCTAAAAAGTGTTTTTATTGTCCAGGTTGTCAGTTTTAATTAATTATGCGGATAATTCTGCAATTCCTGGAGATAATATACATTTAGCAACTCAATGCACTTTTATCAAGGAGAAATATAAGGAGTGAGAAGATGACTTTATGGAAAAAGGGAATAGTAGTAGTAATGTTATTCTCTATATTCTTGTCTGGAAGCACACCTAACACATTTTCACCGAAAGTATTCGCAGCAGAAGACCATAAAAAAGCAACATTAGCCACGGCACTTGAATCACTGTTAAATATAGAACCAGAACTAAAAGGAAGTTTAGCAGGAATCAGTATTCGCGAACAAGAAACAGGAAAAATTATTTTTGAACATATGGCTGATTTGCGACTAACGCCTGCTTCTAATATGAAGTTACTAACTTCAGCAGCAGCATTGAACATTTTAGGAGAAGACTATCAATTTATTACGGAAATTTATGGAGATGGAAGAGTAGAAGATGGTCATTTAAAAGGAAACTTATACATAAAAGGGAATGGGGATACAAGCCTTTTAGCTTCTGATTTAGAAAAACTCTCAAAAGAAATTAAAAGAAAAGGGATTAGTTATATAGATGGAGACATAATAGGCGATGACTCCTGGTATGACAACATCCCTTTTTCAAGTGATTTGGCATGGAGTGATGAAGCTGCCTATTATGGGGCCAAAATTTCCGCTTTAACACTATCACCAGATAAAGAATATGACGCAGGGACTGTATTGCTTGAAATAAAACCTGGTAAGAAAAAAAATGAACCAGTAATAATCAATACTTTGCCAAGAACAAGCGAAATTAAAATTGTCAATAATGCTATTACAGCAGATAAAGAATCTGCTGCAAGTTTAAAAGTTAACAGAGAACATAACAGTAAAGTAGTAACAATAACAGGAAACCTGCCAATTGACACTCCCTTAAAAAAAGAGTGGGTATCTGTTGATGATCCTACAAGCTATACATTAGATGTGTTTCAACAGGCATTAAAGAAAGAAGGAATACAATGGAAAGGGGTTGTCAAAAAAGGAAGAACACCACAAATCGCTTCTATCCTTACTACTCATTCTTCTATTCCTCTCCGGGAATTACTACTTCCTTTACTGAAATTAAGTAATAATACAATTGCTGAGACATTAATCAAGGAATTGGGAGTAGTCAAAAAAGGGGAAGGAAGCTTTGCAAAAGGGATCGAGGCTCTAGAAGAAGAATTAGCGGCTTTTCATCTTGATCCAACTAAGATGCTTATCCGTGATGGATCAGGTATATCACCAATAGATTTTATTTCAGCAACCGACTTAAGTTTGTTTTTATATGAAATACAAGCACAACCATGGTTCTCCACATTTAGTCAATCATTACCTGTATCAGGTCACGAAGAAAAAATGATTGGCGGAACACTGCGCCATCGATTGAATTCTGAGAATACTAAAGGAAAAATACTCGCTAAAACGGGGACTCTTACCTCTGTAAGTTCATTATCTGGCTACATGGAAAGCAAATCAGGTAATAAATATATTTTTTCCATTTTATTAAACCATCTAACGGATGAAGATAAGGGAAAAGAGATCGAGGATAAGATAATGGAAACGTTGGTTGAATTTTGAGAAGACTGCTTTGAAATATCAGTTCCTATTTTTTTAAATAGGAACTGATATTTTTTTATAAATTATTTTTCGCCAATTTTGCTAAGTCTGTAATGTACGCGAAAAAGTCATCTCTCTTTACATCATATACAACAGAAACAGGACGGCCAGTGTCAC
The DNA here is from genome assembly GCF_001591585.1 of Niallia circulans NBRC 13626. Classification (GTDB taxonomy): domain Bacteria; phylum Bacillota; class Bacilli; order Bacillales; family Cytobacillaceae; genus Niallia; species Niallia circulans. The sequence continues at coordinate 12,261 of NZ_BCVE01000001.1, forward strand.
TTATTAAAGTTCTCCCTTGGGACGGCGCTTCTGTTATAGCAATTGATTTAACTTCTTTCATTTTAACTAGCTCTTTTTTTCCAATTGTTGCTGTTGTTAGTACATCCCAAAGATAATAGGTAGAGTTCGTTTCTACATGAACAAGAGGGGGACATGCAGCATAGCATTGACCAACAAAATCAACTCCAGTAAATTTTCTTAATGAAGCCCAATGATTGCGGACAGAAATGGTTAGTGGAACTTGATTTGTACTTTCTAACGCCACCATTTCGATCTGTAAATCACTAGCCCAAACAGCTGCTACTGCCCAAGGATCCCAAAAAGCATTCCATTCAGCAGTCCCGTCATGTTCAGGTTCCTGTACATTACCAACCTCTAAGAATGTTCCGCCCATCCAGACTAATTTTTCAATTTTTTCTTGAATATCTGGAGCAATTTCAATTGCTCTTGCTAAATCTGTCAGCGGTCCAGTAAATAAGAGTGTTGTTTTATCTGGATTTTCCCTTACTGTTTTAATTAAATGTTCATGTGCTGGAAGTTCACTTTCAGGGGTAATTACTTCACCGCTTTCATTTAAAATCGGCAAGGCATCTACATAAAACGTGTGCATTCTCCATTCTTTCGGAAATGGATTAACTCCGCGAGAATTAGACCTGGCAACTTCTACTGGTCCGTGACCGAATCGATCTATAATCTTTCTACTTGCACTGATACCTGGTTCTAAATAGCCATCTGCTGGAATAACTGATACACCAATTAAGTCTACTTCATCCATTTGTAATAGAAGAAACAGAGAAACTAGATCATCAATTCCGGCATCATGATTAAAATATACCTTCTTTGTCAAAAAAATTCACTCCTATGTAAATTAACATTTATCCCCGTCAAACGGGAAGTAACTTTATAAACTAGCTACTTTCTCTATCTATTCTATAATACTATCAGACCAATGTGAATAATTAGTAAATTAAATAGAATATCTCACCATAAATAATATTATTTAAACTTTAATTTAACGAAGAATAGAAAAAGAACTTGGAAAACCACCAAGTTCTTCCCATCATCTATTATATCTATTAACAACAGCCTTACTTACGACCGAAGTCTGCTTTGATTTCACCATACTTATTCGTATCCCATTTTAGAATTTTATTTGAATAGTTATTTTCCTTCAGCCATTTTTCGGCACGTTCAATTAATTGCCACAATTCTTCTGTACGCTTATCTCTTACTAATGTTGTATTTGCCTTTTTATTACGTACCCAAGCTAACGCCGTCATACTATCACTGTATATGGTGGTGTTCTTGCCTTGTTTTTGCAAAAGACTTAATGCATGTACAATTCCTAAAAATTCGCCAATATTATTCGTACCGAATACTGGACCATAATGGAAAATTACTTCTCCTGTTTTCGTATCAACGCCTCGATATTCCATCATTCCAGGATTACCACTACAAGCTGCATCAACAGAAATGCTATTTTCCTCAATCGGCGCCAATGTTTGAATAGATTGTTTTTGAGTGGAAGTACTTTTGGATGCTGATTTTGATATATTCCCACCTTGTTTAAAGGCTTTTTCTGCTTCCTCCAAAGTTGGAAAAGATTTAAAAGAAGCACCTTTAAAACCTTTTATTTGCTTTTCACATTCCGCCCAAGTTGAGAAAATCCCTGTTTTTCTACCATTCCATACAACATAATATTTTTTTGCTGCCATAATTTCATCCAACCTTTCACTGCTATTAAATAATCATATCACAGGAAGGGATCAAAACGAAAATGTAGAGAGAGCGTAACAACATACTTGAAAAGGCTTTCTATAAATCTAGGAATTTACTATAATGATGTTGAGTAAAATAGGAAGGGGGGAATAAATTGCTCCAATTACTTCCACTAATGATTGAACGAGTCGGTATTTTAGTTATTTTTGCCTTCTTATTATCAAGAATAAAGATTTTCCGATCGATTATTCATCATGAATCACAATGGCACGATAAACTCTCGTTAATACTTATCTTTGGCGTCTTCGGAATAATTAGTAATTATACTGGAGTCGAAATATTAAAAGGAAGTATTAGCACCCATACATGGCAGCATGAATTAGATGTTTCAAGCGCTATTGCTAACACAAGAATTATGGGGGTAGCCATTGGCGGAATGATTGGCGGCCCATTAGTTGGCCTTGGAGTAGGATTAATAGCTGGCCTTCATCGCTTAACATTAGGAGGATTCACTGCAATTGCTTGTGGATTATCTACCATTGCTGCTGGATTATTGACTGGGCTGCTTGGAAGGAAATACTCCATTAAACAGGATTCTGCAAGCAAAGCAGTGAATATCGGCATCGCCATGGAAATTATTCAAATGGTATTTATCCTTTTGATTGCAACACCTTTTGAGCTTGCATTCGAACTCGTCAAAATTATTGCTTTTCCAATGATTGTCATTAATGGGTTTGGAATGCTGATTTTTATCTACATCATTCAAAACATTCTGTTAGAAGAAGAAAAAACGAAAGCAGCACAAACCAATATTGCTTTAAATATTGCTCAATCTACGCTTGCTTATTTACGTCAAGGACTGAATCCTGAATCTAGCAAGCAGGTTGCTAAAATTATGTTAAAAGCTACCAACGCTGATGCAGTATCCATAACTAATAGATCCATTGTTTTGGCACATGAGGGGCTAGGCGGGGATCATCATATTCCATTAGAGAAAACTTCTACCAAATTAACAGAAAAAGTGTTAAGGGAAGGGAATATTCTTATTGCGAAAAAGAAAGACGAGATTCAATGCAGCAATCAAACATGCCCGCTGCACGCTGCCATTTTGTTACCATTGAAAGCAAACAATAAAACTGTCGGTACCCTTAAATTATATTTTGCCAATCCCAAAAACATTCAATTAGTAGAATATACTTTGGCAGAAGGGTTAAGCAAGTTATTTTCCTTACAGCTTGAATTAGCAGAAGCAGAATTACAACAAAAGTTATGGAAGGATGCTGAAATTAAAGCATTACAAGCACAAGTTCATCCTCATTTTCTGTTTAACAGCATGAACACTATTTCTGCGCTAATTCGCACAGATGGAGAAAAAGCGCGGCAGATGATCCAACGATTATGTACTTATTTCCGCAGCAACATACAAGGATCTAAAAATATGCTGATTCCTTTAAGTCAAGAATTAGAGCATGTCCATGCCTTTTTAGCATTAGAAGAAGCGAGATTTCCTAATAAGTTTATTTTAAAAGAGTCTGTAGAGCCCGAACTAAAAAAGGTCCTTATTCCGCCGTTTACATTACAGCCCCTAGTAGAAAACTCCATTCGTCATGGCTTTTCCAAAGGTACAGTTGGGACTATTACAATATGTGCATATAAAGAAAAAGATAGGATGGTGTTAATTACAGAAGATGATGGGAAAGGAATGAGTGAAGATACTCTATACATGATTGGCCAAAAAAATATTTCCTCCAGTACAGGAACTGGTACGGCGCTTTGGAATATTCAGGAACGAGTGAAAAAGTTATATGCGGAGAAAGGGAAATTCACCATTGAAAGTGAAACGAATAGAGGAACGAAGGTGATGATTACATTGCCTTCTAAGGAACCAAGTATATGGAGGGAAGTAGATGATTAAAGCATTAATTGTCGAAGACGAACCATTAGCAAGAGATGAATTAAAGTATCTCTTGAAAAGAAGCAGCAAAATAGAGATAGTGGCCGAGTGTGATGATTTGGAGACAGCTCTGTACATAATTGATAATCAAAAAATAGACGTTATTTTCTTAGATATTCAACTTGGAGAAGATAATGGAATGAATTTAGCGGAACAGTTAAAGCACACCGCAAATCGTCCGGAAATTGTCTTTGCAACTGCATATGATGAATATGCACTTCAAGCGTTTGACGTAAATGCTGTCGATTATATATTAAAACCGTTTGAAGAAGAACGAATTAATCAAACTATTTTAAAGCTGCAAAATAAGCGGAGTCAAACTACAGAAGAAACAATAGGAAAAAGCGTAAACAAATCGCCCCTTCAAAGTAATAAGTTAGCTGTCACAGCCAATGACAAAATAAAGATTATTGATTTAGATAAAATCGTCTATATAAGTGCACAAAATGGTAAAACATTACTTATTACAGAAGAAGAGGAATTGGTCATTACTTTTACATTAACACAATTAGAGCAAAAGTTAGTAAATAGTCCTATTATGAAAGTACATCGGTCTTATTTAGTTAATAAAGAAAAAATATGTGAAATAGAACCATGGTTTAACTCTACGTATTTACTGTGCATGAATAATGGCGAGAAAGTGCCTTTAAGTAGAAACTATACAAAAGAGGTGAAACAATTATTCGGATTTTAAGTAAATTTCATTTATAATCATACAGACTGGATATTGTATTTTATCCAGTCATTTTTGCATTTCAGCTAATTTTCTTTGCATTTTACCATGAAAACGTTTTTTTATCCTTTACATTTTTTATAATAAAATCATTAAAGGAGGTAGATAAAAATGAATGCGGTTACAATCGTTATAGCATCTGCTTGTATTTTAATGATTGCTTATCGTTTATACGGAACTTTTATGGCAGTAAAAGTATTAAAGCTTAACGATAAAGAAAAAACACCAGCACATGAACTAAATGACGGAAAGGACTATGTACCAACCAATAAATGGGTTACCTTTGGACATCATTTCGCAGCAATAGCAGCAGCCGGTCCTCTTGTAGGACCTATTCTAGCTGCACAGTTCGGGTATTTGCCTGGATTGATTTGGCTATTAATTGGGGCTGTTATCGGAGGAGCTGTCCATGATGCAGTGGTATTATTTGCGAGTATGAGAAAAAAGGGCAAATCATTATCTGAAGTAGCAAAGGAAGAACTCGGCCCTGTTGCAGGTTTTTGTACAGGACTTGCTATGTTATTTATTATTACCATTACTATGGCTGGTTTATCGATGGTAGTTCTACATGCTTTAGAGAGAAATCCATGGGGAACATTTTCGGTAGGGATCACGATCCCGATTGCGATGGGAGTAGGCATATTTTATAAGAAAACAGGTAATCTCAAACTATGCACAACCATTGGATTTATTCTGTTAATGATAGGTGTGTTTGTGGGACCAATGATCCAAGATACCGTACTGGGAAATTGGTTAACACTTGATACAAAAACATTAGCTATTATTCTTCCTATTTATGCATTCTTTGCAGCTGCACTACCTGTATGGCTGTTATTGGCACCGCGAGATTATTTAAGTAGCTTTATGAAAATCGGTGTATTTATCGCCCTTATTATTGGTGTATTTATTATTAACCCCGCTATTGAATTTCCTGCATTTACGGAATTTGTAAATGGAGGGGGACCAGTTATCGCAGGACCAGTATGGCCGTTTATTTCCATTACGATTGCATGTGGTGCTATTTCCGGATTTCATGCCTTTGTCGGCTCTGGCACAACACCAAAGATGCTTGATAAGTGGAGTGATATTAAAGTCGTTGGTTTTGGTGCGATGCTTGTCGAATGTTTAGTAGGGATTATGGCCCTTATTGCTGCAACTGCTCTTCATCCAGGAGATTATTTCGCAATAAATTCCAGCCCAGAAGTATTTCGAACACTTGGTATGAGTGTTACAAACTTACCAGAACTAAGTCGTGAAATCGGCATTGATTTAGAAGGAAGAACGGGAGGAGCAGTTACCTTAGCTGTTGGAATGTCATATATTTTCACAGAAATTTCTTGGTTCTCCCATCTAGCATCTTATTTCTTCCAATTTGTGATTATGTTTGAAGCTGTCTTTATATTAACAGCCATTGATGCAGGGACGAGAACTGCACGCTATTTAATTCAAGATTTTCTTGGTGAGTTCTACAAACCATTAAAAAAAGTGGATTGGCTGCCTGGTTCTATTTTCGCAAGTGCATTAGCATGTTTAATGTGGGGATATCTCTTATTCTCAGGAGATATTAGCTCGGTATGGGCACTATTTGGTGTCTCTAATCAGCTCATGGCAACGATCGGGCTGATTGTTGGAGCAACCGTTATTTTAAAAATGGCTGATAAACGTAGATATATGCTGACTTGCCTCATACCGATGGCATATTTATTTGTAACAGTAAATTATGCTGGGGTGTGGATGGTTAAAAACGTTTATTTAAACCCAGAAGCGTCAGGTTATAATGTGCTTAATGCCGTACTATCAATTATCATGCTAATATTAGGGGTTATCATTATTATAGCTGCAACAAAAAAATGGTTTGACACCTGGAATACGCCCCGTGTTCATGTGGAATCAACGAATCTAAATTAAGATAGAATGGTTTAAACTAAGTTTTCCTGTCAAAGCTATACCCAAATAATCTACGAATCTTGCTGAGTTATTTCGTATGATTGTTTGGGTTTTTTATTCGTGTGAAAATTGAATTTCCATCTGACTTATATTTAAAAATGGAAGTGAATATTAAAAGATTTTGATTTGGTTTTACTCCCATGTCCATTTCCACATGCATATATCCTCACTATCTTCCTCCCATAAAGAGATTTCAAAAATAAAAATAATAAACGAATCCTAATAAGTGTATTCTAAGTAAACATATATTTAAAATTTTATTGTCAAGAGTTTAACTTTATGGAATTATGGATATTAAGGGAGAAGTATTTTTGTTCCATACATATTTGTTTTAATAAAAATTTTATTGACATAAATATGATCAATTAAAGTAAGGAGTTCTTCTATGGATTATAAACACAGTGAAACAAAATGGATGGTGGCCATTTGTTTTTTTGTATTTTTATCTGTGATTTTAAACATCTTTGCTGCATCAATAAATAAAGAGCTGTTTATTCTGCTGCAATTAATTATTACTAGTGGCTTATTATATGTTTTTTATCAATTAATAAAAAAGTTCACCTACATACTCGGCGAATTTGCTCAAAGCAATAAAAAATTACAATCTATTTTTGACACTTTGGATATTGCGATTTGGTTTCATGATTTAAAAACAAATAAATTAATGGTCACTGCAGGGATTGAAGCTATTTATGGTTATTCATCAGAGGCATTTTATAAAAATCATAATTTGTGGAAAGACGTTATCCATCCAGCTGATCAAGAGGTTTTAGTAGAACGAGCGGAGCTTCTAACCCATCAAGATGTCGTTGTCAGCACTTATCGTATTATTAAACCAGATGGGAAGATTCGCTGGATAAAGGATAGAGGCATCGCTGTGTTTGACAAATCGACTAGGGAGATGACTGAGTTTACAAGCGTGTTAATTGATATAACAGATAGCAAAGAAAATGAAGATAAATTTAGTAAATTGGTCGATATATCACCAGACATTGTTGCAGTAACAGTTGATTACAAGTTTCATTATATAAATAAGGCTGGCATCAAAATGTTAGGAAAAGACTATAATTCCATACAGGGGCTTGCAGTAAAAGATTTACTTTCTGAAGCCACTTATCAAAATATCGTTCGACAATATAAAAAAAGCAAAAAATTAAATCAAAATGTAGTTGAGATGGAAGTTGAATTAACGAAAGACTTAGCGGAAAACGTATTCTTAGAAATCAATTGCATGCCAATTCTTTTTGGAGGACAAGAAGCTGTTTTGATTGTTGGAAGAGATATCACATCCCGGAAACAGGCGGAATTAAAAATTAAGGAATTAGCATTTATAGATACGCTGACAAAATTACCGAATCGAAACAGTTGTATGCATCATTTAAATGATCGACTCTATAACCAAGAAGTGGAAGCAATGTCCATATTATTTTTAGACTTAGATCAATTTAAACGGATAAATGATACGAAAGGACATGGAACAGGAGATATCATTTTACAAGAAGTATCTACTATCCTTCAATCAGCTATCGACAAAAATGATTTTGTTGCCCGTCTCGGGGGAGATGAATTTTTAATCATATTAGAAAACAAAACAAAATTAGAAACAGCTGAGACTGCCCAAAAAATAATAAACCAATTTTCTTATCCTATTGTAGTGAAACAAGATGAATTCTTCGTTACACCAAGTATTGGCATCAGCATGTTTCCATCAGATGGAAAAGATCAAGAATCATTAATAAAAAATGCTGATACAGCCATGTATGTTGCCAAAGATCACGGGAAAAACAATTTTCAATTTTACTCCGCTTCCATTGCAGAAAAAGGCGCAAGAAAGATGGAATTGGAGATGGCACTACGCAAAGCTATTTTAAACAAAGAATTAGAATTATACTATCAGCCACAAGTAAATATCCATACAGGCAGCATATTTGGTGTTGAAGCTCTCCTACGTTGGAAACACCCGGTATACGGCTATTTGTCTCCAGATGAATTTATACCAATTGCTGAAGAATCCAATTTAATATTAACGATTGGAGAATGGGTCATAACGGAGGCATTTGCGCAGAAAAAGAAATGGGAAAGAGAAGGAAAAAAAGATTTAAAACTTGCTATCAATATTTCTGCTCGACAATTTCAATACATTGATTTCATTTCTTTTCTACAAAAAGAAATAGTAAGACTAGAAATAGATCCAAAAAAAATCGAGTTAGAGATAACGGAAAGCATTATGCAAAATATTGAATTAGCCCAAATGGAATTAGCTAATATTAAAAAGCTTGGCTTTCAAATATCGATAGATGATTTCGGCAAAGGTTATTCTTCGTTAAGTTATTTGAAATCACTGCCTATTGATACCATTAAAATTGATAAAACGTTTATTGATGATATCAGTCATCCTATTCACAAAGGCTCTTTAGCCAAAGTCATTATCGATATGGGTCATAATATGAATTTCCTTGTCATTGCAGAGGGAGTAGAAACAAAAAATCAAATCGATTTTCTCATAAACCACCAATGTGATATCGTACAAGGATACTACTTTAGCAAACCATTGACTTCATCTGAATTAGAAAAATTCTATCTATAAATCAGAAACCTTTTTCATTTTTTGTTTCTAAGGATATACTAATCTTATTAAGAAATTCTTTTTTATATTTTATAAAAAGGGATGTAAAAATTTTTCGTAAAGTTGGTGAAAAAATGCCTTGTCAATCTAATGAGGAATTAGAAAGTATATTGTTAGAAGCAAAACAATATACACATAATGGGAAAGTTGCTGATTATATCCCAGCTCTTAGCAAAGCAAATCCTGATGATTTATCTGTAGCTATTTACGACCATGATGGTACTTGTTATTCAGCAGGCTGCATTCATGAGAAAATTACTTTACAAAGTATCTCAAAAGTCATTACTTTAGCATTAGCACTAATTGAATCAGGAGAAGAGTACGTTTTTAGTAAAGTTGGCTATGAGCCTACTGGCGATCCATTTAATTCTATTGTAAAACTAGAAATGAGTAACCCGTCGAAGCCGTTAAATCCTATGATAAATGCAGGTGCCCTTGCAGTTACCCATATGATAAAGGGGAACTCCGTGGATGAACGCTTCCAGAAGATTATTGAATTTGTTAAGCTCTTATCAGGAAATAGTGATATTGGTTATTCAGCGGAGGTAGCTGAATCAGAGTTTGAAACATCTCATTTGAATAGAGCACTTTGTTTCTTTATGAAACAACATGGCATCATTAATGAAGATGTGGAGGAATTATTAGATTTATATACAAAGCAATGCTCTATCGAAGTAAATTGTTTAGATTTAGCGCGAATCGGAATCGTATTTGCTTTAGATGGAAAGGAACCTGTCACAAACAAACAGTTAATGCCAGCACATGTAGCTCGCATTTGCAAAACATTTATGGTTACATGCGGAATGTATAATGCTTCTGGAGAATTTGCTGTTCGAGTCGGAATCCCTGCAAAAAGTGGTGTCTCCGGCGGAATATTAGGCGCCGTTCCTTCCCGTTTTGGAATTGGTATTTCTGGTCCTGCGCTTGACGACAAAGGCAATAGTGTTGCAGGATTAAAACTATTAGAAATCCTTGCAAAAAAATATGATTTAAGCATGTTTTAATAATAAAACTTATCACTAATTCTTCTATGGAAAAAGGAAGGATTAGTGATTTTTTGGTTATTCCCCAATCTGTTCGGGTAACATAATTGTACCAATTGTTTAAAAGGGGGATAAACATGAGTTTAACACCTCAACAGCGTATAGAATTACATGGTTTTAACAATTTAACAAAGTCATTGAGCTTCAATATGTATGATATCTGTTATACTCGAATAAAAAGGGAACGAGAGGCTTATCTTCAATATATCGATGAGCAGTACAACGCTGAGCGTCTGACGAAAATCTTGAAAAATGTTTCCGATATTATTGGCGCACACGTTCTAAATATTGCAAAGCAAGACTATGAACCACAAGGAGCAAGCGTAACACTGCTCGTATCTGAGGGACCAGTTGCTGAAGCTTCAAAAGAAGTATTTGAGGAATCTCCTGGACCACTTCCAGGCTCAGTGGTAATGCATCTCGACAAAAGTCATATAACGGTACATACATATCCCGAATATCATCCAGATGAAGGAATCAGTACCTTTCGTGCTGATATTGATGTTTCAACGTGCGGGGAAATTTCGCCATTAAAAGCTTTAAACTATTTAATCCACTCTTTTGACACAGACATTATGATAATGGACTATCGTGTAAGAGGATTTACCCGAGATATACATGGTCATAAACTATTTATCGATCATGATATCAATTCCATTCAAAACTATATTCCCGAAAAGACAAAATCACAATTTGATATGATTGATGCCAATATCTATCAAGAAAATATATTTCATACAAAATGCAAGTTAAAACAATTCCATTTAAATAATTATTTATTTGGCTGCAAAGAAGAAGAATTATCTGAAGAAGATCGGATATTGATAACAGCAAAACTCACACAGGAAATGAATGAAATTTTTTATGGGAAAAATATAAAGTGATTTATTACAAAACTGGCGACGTCTTTTAAATAAAAGCGAAGCCAGTTTTTTCATTAAGTTATCAAACATCATATTTAGGAAAACATGGTAGATTCCATTGCATAATTATACTTTATATATTATTTTTAAACATGTTTTTCTAGCTTTTTTTTTTAAAATTGGTAAACTATTATTGTAGAAAGATAGAAAGGTGCGAAAATGATGAAACAAATCATCCTAGATACAATTAATGAAAACGAAGCAAAATTTAAAGATATTAGTATTTATATTGGAGAAAATCCTGAGTTAGGCCATGAAGAATTTAAAGCATGTGAAATTTTAACTGACACCTTAAAACAGCATGATTTTAACGTAGAAATAGGAATCTGTGATTTACCTACTGCCTTTAAAGCAACCTTTGACAGCGGCAAAGCTGGTCCAGTTATCGGCTTTATGGCAGAATATGATGCACTTCCTGAACTTGGACATGCATGTGGACATAATTTGATCGGGATTGTGGATTATTAAAAAGAAGCGCTTTGTATCAGTGTTTAAGAGGGCGCTTCTTTTGATTTGACCACATTTTGACCACATTACAACTCTTTTACTCGTTTTTCGAACAATTCAGCTACATTTGATTGCATTGAGATGGATGAATGACTATATGTATCTAAAGTCATTTTTATTGAAGAATGCCCAAGACGATCTGCTACTAATTTAGGGTTTACTTTTAATTCTAAAAGAATAGTAGCGTGTGTATGTCGTAAATCGTGTATACGTATTTCTGGAACGCCAGCAAGCTTACAAATTCTCCTAAACGGACGATTTAAGTTAGTTGGTCGAAAAATACTTCCGTTTTCTCTACAAAATATCAATCCATTATCTTGATACTCATTTTTGAATATTTTCTTATAATATTGATTGCGTTCAATCTGACTCTTTAACACTTCTACACATACATCATTGATAGCAATTTGACGATAAGAAGATTCATTCTTAAGCAATGATAATTCTATTCCTTCTTGAGTTTCTGTGACACTTTGTTTTAAGGTAACTACCTTATTTGCAAAGTCAACATTAATCCTTGCTAATCCTAAAACTTCACCTTTACGCATCCCTGTATAAGCAGCGAAAGAAAAAAGGTTATAATAGAATGTATCGTATTCTTTAGCCGTCATAAGAAACTTGTTTAGCTGTTCTGCTGTCCAAACATGTAAGTTATTTTTTCTTTTAGACGAAATTCTTAATTTTTCAAATGGATTTTTATTAAGTATTTCTAACTCGACAGCGTGATTTAGAATTTGTTTTAAAAAAGTGACGGCTTTACGTATAGTTGAAACTTTGTATTTTTTGATTGCTTCATCTTTAAACCTTTGACCATGAATAGGTTTTAAATCTTGTAATCTAATATTACCGAAAAAAGGTATCAATTGCCTATTAATAGTAGATACATACCGTTCATATGTTGCTTGTCTTATGTTCGGTTTATAACTATCTAAAAATTCATTAGCAAATTCGGCAAAAGTAATTTTTGACGGTTCTATCCATAGTCCATTATTCAATTCATAATTAAGTTCATTTAAAGCTTTTTCTGCTTCTTTTTTTGTTTTAAATCCACTTTTCGTTTTTTGCTTACGCTTATTTGTAATTGGATCTCTTCCAACGTCAACTGTATAACTCCACGTTTTGCCTCGTTTCCTTACATATCCCTTCATTTTTCATACTCTCCTTTTTACCTGTTCCAACAATTATCAGCGTTTCTGTGATTAGTATTGTATCCTTAGGTATATCGCTAACTTTAACTATTTTCATTCGTTGGCCCCCCTACCAAAGAAAGTATACAGAACGTATGTTCTTATATTATGAGAACTATTATACCATTAATAGGTTTATAGAACGATGAAAAAAGGAGGAAAAACAACAATAAATTTTCGACATATTTCGCAACAGCTTGACGTTAGGGATTTACGTCAGTCGTTATTGCTATTTTTCTCGTTACGTTCTAACATCGCTATTATTTCTGCATATTTCAAAGCCTGTTCGGGGGTTATTCCTTTTTTTTCTAATTCTTTTCCAACGATCATCCATTTAACGCCAGCATCCTTTAATTCTTGTGGAGGTTCTTTTTTATCTTCCAACAGATCAACAATAGAAACATCTAGTATTTCAGCAAAATCTTGTAATCTTTCTATAGGTGGAATTGTGCTTTCGGATTCAACTTTAGAAACGTAAGTGTGTGTAACTCCTAGACGTTGTGCTAGTTCTTCTTGAGTCCATCCTTTACCTTTTCTTAATGCTCTAATTCTAATTCCAAAACCCTTCATGTTCTTCCTCCTAATATATTAAAATAGCATAAATACATTATGCTAAAACTTGAATGAATCCACAAGGTATAAGTTATATATTTTGAATAATAATTCTATGGATAACTTTGTAAATTCGGATTAAAAATCATAAAAATACAACAAACGAAAATAAAACGAAAAAAAATGCATAAAATAACTTGACTAATGATTCAAGTTATTTTATGATAAACACATGAAATAGAACACTGATTCAATCGCATTATCTAGATTAACTTGAACAACCATTCAAAAAAATGATAGTTATATAATCATTTTCAATCAGTAATGGAAGCAGTTCATTTTTTTATCACAAATAACTTGAATCATTGTTCAAATTTTAAATACTAAGGAGGTTTCTCAATGGAAACACAACATGATTATTACCTAAATTTATTGGTAGATTACCCAGAATTAATGAAGGCGGAGGACGTAGGAAAATTCTTTAATAAGAAGAGACGTTTCGGCTATGAGTTAATGAAACAATCTGGTTTCCCAACATTTAAAGTCGGTGGATTGAAGTATGTAACAAAGAAAGACTTTGCTAAGTGGTTAGAGAATAGACCTGAATCTAAAATATCTTAATGCCGATTAGATAACTAATGTGAGGGAATGGACAAAATGAAAAATTACGAAGCGTGGGACATTGAAAATAATTTTTCAATTTACAATGGTGGACATATTAATTCTTTAATTAATGAATTAATGGATTATATTGAATATCAAAACCATATCGATGAAGAGTTAATAAGTGAAGAAGAGATACGAAATTTAGATTCAAAAGCTTTAAAAAAAGTAGGTATAAAGATTTTTGTAAATGCGTAGTACGAAACTTATCCGCACTAAGGAGGTAAGAACATTGGAAAACGAACAAATTTTAAACTACATTCAGCAATCAATTAATAGTGGAGCAAGCATCATATTATCAATGGGTAACTTTAATCAAGAAACTTACGAAAAAGCGAAGAAAGAAGCTAACAACGTATTTGGTGAAATGACAGAAACAGAAAACTTATATGAAGGTTTAACTGTTAAATGTCTACAATCAGAGAAAGCGAATCTATATTTCAATGTTTGGCAAGTCTAATAGATTAATAAAAAAACTAACATACGCAGCCACGTAGTTAGTCTTTAAACAAAATATATTTAACCAAACTATAACAATATTTCTAATAATATTCAAGGAGGAATATTCAATTGTCTATCTTATTATTGAACAGACTATCATTAAGAAATTTTAAAGGGTGCAAGTCATTCGAATTAGTAGTTAACGGAAGAAACGCTAAGACATATGGAGATAACGCTACAGGAAAAACAACTTTGTTTGATGCATTTAGCTATTTATTTTTTGATAAAGATAGTCAGAATAAATCGAACTTTCAAATTAAGACTTTAGATGAAAATAACAATGTTATCCCTGGATTAGAACATGAGGTAGAAGCTGAATTTAATATTAATGGTGAATATCTAAAGTTAAAGAAAGTATTTGCTGAAAAGTGGACAAAGAAACGTGGTCAAGCGATAGCAGAATTTACTGGCCATACTACAACATATTTCATAGATGATGTACCAGTAAAGAAAAAAGAGTATGAAGCAAAGATCGAATCTATCATGAGTGAAGATATCTTCAAATTACTTACTAGTCCAACATATTTTAATGAACAACTTCATTGGCAAAAACGGAGAGAAATCTTACTAAGTATTGCTGGCGATGTTACCGACAATGAAGTAATTTCATCTAGTTCAAAATTAAGTGCATTACCATCTATTCTAAATGGTAAAAGCATTGAAGATTATCGAAAGATCATTGCTAGTCGAAGAAAGAAAATCAATGATGAGTTAGAAAAGATTCCTGTTCGTATCGATGAAATTAGACGTAACCTTCCAGACACAAACGGATTAGATAAATCGGCATTGGAACAGCAAGTAACAGCGCTAAATAATGAAATCGATGAATTAATGACTAATATCAATAGCATTAAGAACGGAAAAGCTATATCAGATATTCAACAATCAATCCAAAAGATAGACATGGAATTGTTAGAGATAAAGCGTGATAACGAATCAGATAGTAAAGAAAAAATCTATCAGTTAAAATCACGCATCCAAGAAGAAACATCAAATATTAGTATTCTAAATTCTAAAATTAATAATCAAAAGCAACTGAAATCTTCAAAAGAATATAGCATTAAATCACTAGAAGAAGAGCTAAACAATTTACGGCAAGATTGGACGGTAATAAACAAACTAGAGTTCACTCATGAAGATGCTTGTGTATGTCCAACTTGTAAACAAGACTTACCAGTTGAACAAGTAGAGGAAGTTAGAAACAAAGCTTTAGCTGCATTCAATAGTGATAAATCTAATCGAATAGAAAAGATCGATAAAGAAGGTAAATCCAAAAAAGAACGTGTCGATGTTTTAGAAAATGAAATAGCCAATATTAATGGTGAAATTGAAAAGATTGAAAAACAAGTAGGCGAAAAAGAAACATTCTTAAAAGGATTAAAAGAACAATTAAAACAGCTAGAATCAACTGTAACTGACGTGTTTGATAATCCTACTTATGTTGAGAAGCTAAAAGAAAAACAAAGCTTAGAGGGGCAAATAAAGGCTATTCGTGAGGATGCTAACAAACAAATTCAGAGTATTCAAATGGAAATACTAGATAAAAAAGAACAGCGTGATCAGATTCAAAACAAAATTGGTCAACTTGCAAACATCGATGCTCAAAATAAGCGGATTGAGGAACTAATGCAAGAGGAAAGGAACCTTGCTGCCGAGTTTGAAGAACTGGAAGGCAACTTATATCTAACAGAAGAGTTTATCCGTCTAAAGGTAACTATGTTAGAAGAACGTATCAATTCTAAGTTCAAGTATGCTCGCTTCAAACTGTTTGAAACACAAGTGAACGGTGGATTGCAAGAGGTTTGTGAAACAACGTTTAATGGAGTTCCATATTCTAGCGGTTTAAATAATGCTGCCCGCATCAATGTTGGATTAGATATTATCAATACTCTTTCGGAACACTATGAGTTCATGGCTCCTATCTTTATTGATAATGCCGAAGCTGTAACTAAATTGATAGATACGAAGGCACAGACAATTGCTTTAATTGTGTCTGAACAAGATAAAGAGTTACGAGTAGAAATTGAAGATGATTCAGACCTTATACCTGTAAATGTGAAGGTGGTTTAATATGGCCGAAATAGTTGAAGTTAAAGTTGTTACTGGGTTTAATTCCGATGGAGCTAGTCATGAAACGTTGTATATCGATGGGAAAGAACGAATTGGCACTTTTCCACTATATGATTGTCCAGAAGATGCAACATTAGAACGAGATATTGTAGGTGCTTCTGAGTTCGCAAGCTTATTAGAATCATTTCTTATAGAACATAACGGTAAAAAAGTGAAATTTGTTTACGAAGAAGAGGAGGAAGAAGAATGAGTAATTATAACGTTCAAGAAAGTGTTGAATTACAAAAGAGATTATGTGAAGAGAAGGGATATCCTCATTTTGCTCCCAGAAGTGGAGTTTGTTGGAATTGCCACAAGAATATCTATGAGCCAATTGAACAAAAAAGAATAATGTTTTTTGAAGACGGTAAACCAGAAAAAACTATTGTTACTGGAATTACAGTTGATAAAGCGGCAAATCAACTTGTAACCGGATGCCCGCATTGTAATAGAACATATTGTGATTAATTAAAAGGAGGAATCTTAATAATGAGTAATCAATTAGCAATGGTAAAAAAAGATACAGTGGATGTTGTTGCAAAAAAAGTGAAAGAGTTCCAGGAGAATAACGAAATTCATTTCCCTGCCAATTATAGTCCAGAAAATGCAATGAAGTCTGCTTGGCTAATTCTTCAATCGATTAAAACCGGAAAAAATAACGGATACAAGCCAGCCTTAGAGGTTTGCACAAAGGATAGTATTGCAAACAGCTTGCTAGATATGGTTGTTCAAGGATTAAACCCAGCTAAGAAACAAGGATACTTCATTGTTTACGGAAATCAACTTACATTCCAACGTTCATATTTTGGAACAATGGCTGTTACAAAAAGAGTAACTGGTGCAAAAAGTATCGAAGCAGCTGTGATCTACGAAGGTGATGAAGTCGATTATGAAATGATAAATGGCAAGATTACTAATTTAGTTCATAAGCAAAAATTCGGAAACATCGACAAAGATAAAATACAAGGTGCTTACTGCACGATTATTCTATCTGATGAGTCTAGTTATACAGAATTAATGACCATAGATGAATTAAGAAAAGCATGGAGTAAGGCTCAATTTTGGGGAGAAGGTCAAACAGAAGAGAAAAAAGGAACTACTCATGAAGAATTCCGCCAAGAAATGGCTAAAAAGACGGTAATAAATAGAGCGTGTAAAAAATTCTTAAATAGTAGTGATGATGGAAGCTTAGTGTTTGATCATATTAACCGAGAAGATGATATTTCAGCAGAAGTACAATTGCAAGAAGAGTTAGAGCAGAATGCTAATGGAGACATTATAGATGTTGAAGTTGAAGTTGAAGTGGTTGACGAAGCAAAAGACCCACAGAAACAGGAAGATACTGATATATCTCAAGATGAACCTAAGCAAGAAACAGAAAGTGATGGTCCTACCTGGTGATTGAGATAAAAACAATCTCCACAGGAAGCAAGGGGAATGCCTATATCGTTACTGATGGCATTACTCCTTTGCTCCTAGAATGCGGGATTACTTATAAAAATATTCAAAGAGCCTTTGATTTTAAGATGTCACAAGTAGCTGGGTGCCTAGTGAGTCACGAACATGGTGATCACGTTAAATCCATAAAGGATATTTTAAAAGCTGGAATAGACGTTTATATGTCCGCAGGAACGAAAGAAGCAATAGGGATAGAACACCATCGGATCCAAACTGTTCAATCGAAGAAGCAATTTAGAGTTGGTACATGGACTATATTACCTTTCGATGTCCAGCACGATGTATCTGAACCATATGGCTTCCTATTAGCTAATCAGCAAGGAGATAAGCTTTTATTTGCGACAGACACTTATTACATCAAATATCGCTTTGCAGGGCTAACACATCTAATGGTGGAGTGTAACTATGACATAGGCATTCTGAACGAAAATATAGCCAGTGGAAGAGTCCCAGCAGTAATGAAGAAACGACTTATGAAATCTCACTTTAGCTTAGATAACGTTAAAGAATTTCTAAGAGCGAATGATCTATCAAAAGTACAAGAAATATGGTTGCTGCATTTATCAGATAAAAATTCGGATGAAGCTATGTTCAAGCGAGAAATAGCTGAATTAACAGGAAAATTAATTTTTGTTCCATAAATTGCGCGGAAATAGAAACTCACGCTTATTATCATGTAGGGAGTGGTCGATGTGTCAGCACTTAAACAAGAAGTTATATACATCGAGAAAGAGCAGAAAAAAGAGGAAGCTAAGGAACATATTTTACTAGATTCGAAACATTGGATATGGCCGATTTATTTTTGGGCTGTATCCCTTGTCATAATAATCTTATTAGGGATGGGAGTTGTTAGTGGATGAGAGAAATAAAATTTAGAGGTAAAAATGTTTATACGGATGTATGGGTTTATGGGAATTTAATAACTACCGCACCAGAGGTAGCACCTACCATTGTAACGACAGGAAGTAGTTCAGTTGGCTATTCACAAATTGAACATACTGTGGACATAGATACGGTTGGTCAATATACTGAGCAAAATGATAATTCACAAGATAATATTGAAATTTTCGAAGGAGATATTGTAGCTCGAACAGTGTTAGCATTTGGAGATCAAAGAACATTTATTGGCGAAGTTAAAATGTATGAAGGATGTTGGTGGATAGATAATGGTACAGCAGCTATTCCACTATGGAATGAATTCCATGAGCTAAAAGTTTTAGGTAATATCTATGAAAATCCTGAACTGTTGGAGGAATCCATATGAGACAGTTTAAATTTAGAATGTGGGATACAAAAGAAACGTGTTTTATGAATCATTCTAGAGTTATTGAAAGTCTTGTTTCAGCTTTAGAAAATAACGGCGAAGGTAGATTTATCTACCAACAATATACTGGTTTAAAAGACAAAAACGGTGTGGAGATTTATGAAGGAGATATTCTTCAATATAAACGGTTGTTTAGCACAGGGTCAGAAAGCGAAAAGGAAGTTGTCCAATATAGTGAGCACGCTGAATGGATTGTAGGTATGTGGTTAGTCAATAAAATTTGGCATCGAGCAGAAGTAATCGGCAATATCTATCAAAACGCTAATTTATTGGAGGAATCAAAATGAGAGAAGGAGATTGGGTAGTAGTAGATGGGAAAACAGAATTTATCCATCGATGCACAGATACATGGGCAACAATCGGATCCTACGCAAAGGATATAACAACTGGCGAATATGTAGTAAATCATAAAGCAGCAAAAAGAATAGATGAAGTACAAATAGCACCATTAGATTTAGAAAAAACTGATATTATCGCAATGATTGGATTAGCTATTGATACAAATGATACTGAATGGTTTCACGAATTAAAGAAACAGTTAGACTCATTGAAGCAAGGAGTATAAAGGTTTGTTGCTTAGCAGGAAAAGTAGATTAGTAATTAGATAACTATATCCTATAGGAGTTGTAGGTTGTGAGTAAAACATATGGACAATGGCATTTAGATATAAGACCTAGCGAATGGACTCCTGATTACTCGCTATGTACTCTTGAAGAGATCGAAAGATGGGAACGTGATTTAGAAAAAGAGAAGCAAGGTCAGAGTGATTTCGAAGGGTTTTATGGATTGGGTGTTATAAGTAAGAATAGATAACTATAGCGAGGGATGAAAATTGGACGAAAATTTTATGGGGATGGATTTTTTTACAGTCACTTGTAATAAATGTAAATCTCAAAAAGTAGATGTTTTACCACTTGAAGAGAAAGTTATTTTTGAATGTAAAGATTGCGGGGAGATTGAAATGATGATTGTTAGATAACTAATATGCGACAGGAAGGAAGATGAAAAATGAAGATGATGAAATTATCACAATTAGCAGATGATGTAGAAATAAGTGTTGAGGAATCACATTTAACCTATACGGTAGCAGAATTAAAAAGGGAAATATTAGACCTTGGGGAACCACATCATGAAACATCTAACTGGTGTGTAATCAAAAGACAAAAATGGTCACCAAATGCAAACTACATGGTCGAAAGCTATATAGAATTAGAAGCACAAGAAATGTATGAAGATTGGGATGAGCGTGCCATGGATTGTATGACAGACGAAGTTATAGAGGAAATACAAGCTATTCTTGAAAAAAGCATTTAATAGTGACCACGCTACAGCTTATTGGACTTATGAGAATCCAGTTGAAATTGATATTTTCCCAGTTAAGTAACGAACCATACGAAACTACTGCGAAGCAGAGAAAGGAGCAAAAGCATGATTAACATGACGCTTTGTTTAACCTGTAATGGATCCGGTCAAATATACGCCGGTAAATTACATGGCAGACCTAAGTATCGTACTTGTCCACGTTGTCATGGTATAGGGGAACATGAAAAAGAAATTAATCGGAAGCCAAAAGAAGATAGAGGGCGTACAGGCGCAGAATTACAAGCGTATTGTCCGAAATGTACTAAACCAGTAGTAACAAATCAATATTTCAAAGCAACTAAATATACCTCCTTTACATGCTCGTGTGGATGCAATTGGAGAATGTTAATCGAAGATGCTAAGCAGAAAATAGTATGAAGGAGGAAGAATAAAGTGAATATAGATTTAGCTAAAACATTTATGAGGTTAGTCCAAAAACATTCGCCAAAATGTTTTATAAACCATAACTTCGAATTAATTGTCGAACCAAAAAACAATATTTATTTTAGATTAGAAGATGTAGAAACAGAACTAGAATTAAAGTGTAAAGTAATCGCTTGGCTGTCTAGACCAAGTTGTAAAGGTATTAGTGATTACTGGCAGAAGCGAATTAGATCGATAGTAAATGAATTTTTAGAAACTGATTTTAATTTTGAAGAAATGCAAGAAATCTACACATATTTAGGCAATGACTGTAACAGAAAAAAGACTATTCGGTTTATTGAGTCTAACTATGATTTAAGCATATTAACAGAGTAGTTCAAAACTATTGTTCAATTAGGAAGAATAACATTGATTTATAGCCTATAGTATTTTGTTTAACAACTGTTAAACAATGTGCATAAGCGTTCTATTGTATAAACTCTTAATAAATTGTAAAGTACGGATAAAGCTATTCAAGAAGAAAATAAATTAGATATTAAGTTCATATTAAAACAATCTAAAATTTTAATATATGACCATATAAACAAATAAGGTGAAAGATATGATCGTCTACACATGCGAAGAATGTAAGAAAACAGAAATAGATTATAAAATTATCCCTAAATTCAAATGCAGATGCTGCGGCAAATATATGGATGCGGAGGAAGAGGAATGAAGTTACCTAATAAATTCGAATTAGAAATAGAGTCAGGGTGCTATGTTGCAGAATTAAACAAAAAAGGAAATTATCTAATCAATGAAAACGAATATGCTCCACCTTATGTTAGAGATAAATTGAAAGATCGTATATGGAAATTGATTTTACCCGATGAATTTGAATTTATAAACCAAATGAACAAAGTAAGTACTGCTAAAAAATACAATGATAAATATTTAATAGGTTTAAAAGGACAGAGTAGTAGCATACGGATTTTCTATAGCGAAGTATATATGTATATTTTAGAAGGTAAATGGAGCATACTTGACGATCCAGAAGAAGAGTTAGACATCATTAATAATCCATCACACTACCACAAAAACGAAATAGATGTGAATGGGTACCTGGAGAAACACTTTCCTAAAGAAGGCGAATTTACAGTATCGGAAGGCTTCTATATTGGTAATGCTCTTAAGTATATATCCAGGTATAAATACAAGAATGGATTAGAAGATTTAGAGAAGGCAGCATACTATCTTGGTAAATTAATAGATATCGAGAAAGGAAACTTACCGTTATGACTTTAGGTGATTGGGTACGAAAGTATTTTCCAGATGCCACTGACAAAGAAGTTATGTTCATACTGTGGGAAAAAACTCCTTTCCCTTTGAGTAATGCTGAAACAACAGAAAAATACCTAAGAGCTTATAAAGAAGAAATCGAAGGAAAGAAGGTTAATATATGACTGCTGAATTAAGTGAACTCGAATATAAACTTGAATATCTACAAAAAGAAAACGATCAATTGATTGAAAAGTTAGCTGATATTCGAAGCTTATTTGATGAATCAGACCAAGAAGCAGAAGGACATGGTATGGAAGATATGATTGCTAGTCCTTATTCGGTACTATGCTATGCAGAAAACAAGCTAAAACGCCTTGTTGGTAAATTAGAATTAGCAGAGTCGAATAACAAACGGTTAATCTCGCAAGTTTCCAAACTAACAAAAGAAAACAATTATATTTACGGAAGGTTAAATATGATTTCCGATATTATCGAAAATGGCAGAAAAGAAATTGATAGATTGGGTGAATAATCATGCGTGACATAGGCGAAACTACTATTGACTGTAGAAATTGTAATGTAAGAATCATAGTAAATGAAGCAATAATCTCTAATGATCTACTAGATTGGAAGGATATTGATAACTATTGTTTAGAACTAACACTTAATGAAATAGCACAGCAAATTAATACTCCTGGAACTATCTATGTATGGGAAGAAAGCGGCTTAGTAGGAAATATATACTTGTTTAATAATCAAGGTGATCGCAAATGGCATAAACACGGCAAAACTAAAGGATTTGCATAGGAGGTTATGAAATGAAAACGTTAGATGAACATATATATGAGGTTAACCAAGATAGTGATTGGTATAAGAAGAAGGATAAACAGTTTGATGATATTAACAACTTCTATCGTATCATTAAAGAGAAATATGGATTTGAAGAAGGATTTGTTTTCTATCACTCTGAATATTTCGGAATTGAATATGGTACACCTGATTATGAAAAATTCAAAGATGAGTTACTTAAAAATTCTAATAAAGATGGTATTCATATATTTAAGAAAAAATCAAAATTCAATCAGATTATGAAAGGTTTACTTGATGAAGTAGAAGAAATTAGTCCTTTTAAAGCTCATGATACGTTTGGATTAAATAATACAAGAGGAAGTCAATGGGTAAACGGTAGATGGTTTTTCTCTATCGAAGATCCAGAAAACATAAATCAATTTGGTGCAATTAGTAGCGTTGAGTTTAAAGACTATCTAAAAGTAGTTATGGATGCACTTGAAAAGGAGGAACAAAAATAATGGACATCATCATTGCGTTAGAGAAAATGATCGTAAATGACATAGAAGATGAAACACTCGGTCCGTTAATTATAAATCCCGGTGATGAAGGTGTCATAACTGGTACAGGAGATTATCCAAATGGAAAAGCATTCGAAGTTAATATAAATGGAGATCAAATATTCTTATACGGAATTTCACCAAAGTTATGGAAGTTCAAGGAGGGGGAATGTTGATGGACCCAAAACTAGAAGCCGCAATTAATACTTATTTAGAAAAGAAAGAAGAAGATGCGTGGAATGAAGTAAAAGATAAAATGATTAGCGAAAATTCTCCTGAATGGATTAAAAAGACAATAAAAGACGCGTTCATTACCGGTTTTCAATCTGGAATTATAAAAACAGAACAAGAGATATTAGAAATATCCAAAACTAATCCAACTGCTTTTTATAACTGGCTTCAAGGAAAGTAAAAAAAAGAGGATGCTCGGCCATTATCCTTGCATCCTCGACAATCTTTGCTGCTTCAATTGTTTAAAACCTAAACGGACAAGCTTTTCTATCGCTTGGCTGCGACTATCAATCTCGTTACGATGTTTAAACTTATCGATCATTACGAATAATTCTTCATCCAGTGTAATAGATGTTGTGGGTTTATAGTTTGGTTGTTTATAATGTCCTCTTTTCATATGTAGGACCTCCTTTTAATAAAGTAGTCTAATAGAGTAATAGTATAACGAAAAATTTGAATGGTTATTCAAGTTTTATCCCGAAAAATCATTTAACTTTATCAATAAATAAAAGATCGGAAATTTCGCAATCGAAAAGCTTACAAATAATTGCGATTGTATCAAATCCAATTTTTGTTGATGTTTCATTATAGAGTTTTGAAATGGTAGTTCTGCTTAACCCAGTTAATTTATGAACATCTTGAATATTCATTTTATGCTTGGCCATCAAAATACGTAAGTTGTTTTTAACTATCATAATTTATTCACCTTTAACACATCGCACATTTTAGTTTTTATTATCATTTTCATCTGTTTCTACTAATGAAAATAGCTCTCCAATGTCACAATTCAACACGTGGCAAATAGCTGTAATAGTATCGTAATGGATTTGGTTATTATCATTGTTATAGAAACGGTCAAGTGTTCGGCGCGCTATTGGATGTCCTTTATCCTTTAATTGTCTTTGTAATTCTGAAACAGATTTAATACCTTTTTGAACCATTAATAATGCAAGGTTATTTTTAACTTTCAATTTACTGTTTCTCCTTTCAATTTGGTTGTCCGTTAGTAAAATATACTACTAATATACAAAAAAGTTTCAGATTATGCAAATATTTTTTAACAAAGTGATAAAAAGTAATATTTTCTTAATAATTGTAATTGACGAATTTACTAACATGTTGTAAAATTTGATTATGAAGTTAGTAATCAAAGGTTACTTCAAAGGAGGTGATCTTAGATGATTATAAAGCATCGACTTAAGATACTTATGGCAGAAAACAACATTAATTCTGTTAGTGAATTAAGTAGAGAAACAAAACTTCCTTATGGAACGTTACTTAATTTCTATCATCAAAAGTTTAATGTATTCAACGCTGATTTGATTGCTGCTTTATGTACGTATTTCAAGTGCGAAATTACAGATTTAATCGTTCTTGAAAAATATATGTGAAAGGAGGTAAATACATGAGTGTTATTTACACGAACGAACTACCTCGTGGGGTAGTTTTCCAGATGGAAAACGGAAATGTATATATAGGAAAAGGAAAGTAACAACATGGGAGCTGCTAATAACTTTGTTGGAGGTAATTTAATGAATTTAACTGTAATCAATCATAACAATCAACGTGTTTTAACTACAGCTCAATTAGCTGAAGCATATGGAACAGATGTAAAAATTATCTCAAATAATTACACAAGAAACAGAAATCGTTATAAAGCTGGCAAGCATTTTATTCAGCTACTCGGAGAAGAACTAAAGGAATTTAAAACGATTCATCAAATTGATGAAAGCCTTAAATTCACTTCATCATTGTTTCTTTGGACAGAAAAAGGAGCTTGGCTGCACGCTAAATCATTAAATACAGATGCTGCATGGGATGCTTACGAAATGTTGGTTGATGAATACTATTCAACTGTCAAAGTTCTTTCAGAAAAAGAACAACTTATTGCATCTATGAAACTATCATTAGAAACAGCAGAAGAAATTAATCATATCAAAAACGATCTCGATTTAGTTAAACATCAAGTGAGTGAAGAATTAACACTTAACCATGGTCAACAACAAACATTACATCATGAAATTAAAAAACGTGTGGAGTCCATTAAAAATGATTATGAGTTAACAACAAGAGAAATTTACTCACAAATCCATAGTCATCTACGAAGAGCCTTTGCTGCTCCTAAGTATATTTTTGTAAAAAGAAAAGATTTTGAAGAAGCGTTATTGTGGGTGAGAACATGGAGACCATTAATTTGAGGAGGAACCAAATATGAAAGCGGTAGGTATTGTAAGAAAGATTGACCATTTAGGACGTATTATAATCCCTAAAGAAATAAGAGATATTCACGGCTGGGAAAACGGACAGCGAATGGAAATGTATGTGAATAAAGATAGTGTGATTTTAAAAGCTTATAATCCTCCAAATGATTTAACAGGAGATCTTAATAATCTAATTGCAAAGATTACAAATAAGGCAGAAATAAATGAAGAAGAGAAAAATCTAATATCAATTCTTAATTATACTGCTGAAAATATACAAAAAAATAAGTCCAGTGCGCCAACACTAGACTAAAAATTCACGATCATTTTTATAGTTTTTTCCCTGTTTCTAATTATATACCAGAAAATATAAAAAAGAAACAGGGAACTTTTGTTCGATTTACAAGGATTGAAGGTGAAAAAATGGGTATATATCGAGTCGTTAAAGACAAAAACTATGTGACTATTAATAAAACCGTACTCAATGACGATCAATTAAGCTGGAAAGCAAAAGGGATTATGGCTTATATGTTGTCAATGCCCGACGATTGGACTTTCTATGTAGAAGAATTAATAAAGCACTCAACCGATGGCGAAAAGTCATTTAGAGCGGGATTTAAAGAGTTAAAAGATAGAGGTTATGTAAAAAGGGTGCCAATCAGAGAAGGACAACGAATTGTATCATGGGAAACTCATGTTTATGAAACTCCTCTACTTGCCGATTTTGTACATGTAGAAAATGTAGATGTACAAAACGTACTTGTACAAAACGACGGACTACTAAGTAATAACTCTATACTAAGTAATGATATTAAACTAAATAATAATAATATATATACTTCTCCAAAAAAGAAAAAAATTAATTCTACTTCTAAAAAAACGAAACTAGCAGAATTTGTTTCTATGACTCAAGAAGAATATAAAAAGCTTATTGAACAATTCGGAGAAGAAAATGCTAATGAACGTATTGAAACATTAAACCTATACAAAGGATCTACTGGAAAGAAATATAAGAGCGACTATCTCACCATACTGAACTGGGCAAGGAAAGAGAAGAAAGGAGCAAATAATGGAACCAATATCAGAAGTAATGAAAACGCTCATGCAGAAGCATCCAAAATTAGCGCAGCGAATGAACGAAGAAAAAAACTCGCTAACATCCAATCCAATACAGATATTGACGTCTCCTTCTAGTGATTGCCCTTATAACAAGTGTGACGGAAGCGGATGGATATGGAAAAAAGATTGGTCAAAACGTAATAATCCTAATCCCAAAGTGTTGGATGAATGGAAAGAGCAATGCGAGTGTTATGAACAAATGATGAAGCAAAAACAAATAGAAAAAAGGTTAGAACTTTCTAATGTTCCTCCAATTTTTAAAAATGCAACAGTTGGTTCTTTTAATCCCAATATTTACAAAAGTAATGAAAGCATCGAGATAGCCGGGATTGCAAAAAAAGCTGCTGCTAATTACGTAACTAATTTTCTAACTATGCAACAGAAAGGAAAAGGAATCTATCTATATAGCAAAGTAAAAGGTAGTGGTAAAACAAGGCTGGCTTCCAGCGTTGCTAATGCGTTAGTGAAAATGTACGGAGTGAATATAGCCTTTTTGAAATCGGATGATCTTATGGATTCGGTTAAGAATACTTTTAACGCAGAATCTTCAATTACTGAAAAAGACATCATCAAAACCTTTCGTGAAGTTGATGTACTGATAATAGATGATGTTGCTGTAGAAAAAAATAGCGACTTCTCGGAACGTATTTTATTTAAGATATTAGATTATCGATTAGAACGATTGAAAGCAACGATATTCACGTCTAATAGAACGATTGATGATATTGGTCAGATATACAAAGAAGGACGGATAGAGAGCCGTATAAAGAAAATGGCGATAGAAATATATTTACCAGAAGAAAGTGTGCGAGATGAAGAAGCTGAAAAAGAAAACGAAGAATTAGAAAGTATATTATTTCAAAACTAGGAGGATGCGTCATGAATAGAAAAGTGGAAGTAATAACAAGTGAATATCTACCAACTTTTGAAGATCTAGTGAATGAAATTTTAGCTATCGCTGAAAATCCTAAAATTACTTACTCTACTGGAATTCATAACGGAAAACTATTATTCATTGCATTCGTGGAGTGTGCAGTGTAATGTCTCAATACTTCTACACAAACATACAAAGGGACGGAGATCATGCGAAAGAGGAAATTGAAAAAGCGATAGAAGATTTAACAGGTAGAGGATTCGAGCTAGTATATGGACCAGAATGTAACATACGACAAGCAAAGGCCTTTACACAAGATGAATATGGACGGTGCGTATTTAAAGAAAATATTCAAAGTCAATTATGGAGAGCGAGATTAAGAAAGGTAAAGGTGATAGAAAATGGAACAACAAACATTAACTAAAGAGCAATTAGATAGATATGAGATTTTTCATACAGCTTGGAAATGTTATTTAGCTGCTGGATTAGTTACTAAATCATTCGAACAATGGTTAACGCCACAAGCAAAGAGATTTATCTTACAAGCGGAGTGATTGCTTATGTCGGAAGCACAAGCTATTGGAAATATAGAAAGCACACATCTAGTTAAAACAAGATACGGAATTAGAATTGCTATGGAGCGAATACCAATTGATTGGATATGGTCAAATAAAGAAGTAAGAGAGTTTAAGAAAATGTGGAAAGAAAATAAACCACTAAAAGAAATAGCATACGAGTTAGATAAAGACGAATTCGATTGTCTGCCGATGGTTTTAGAATTATTGTACCTGGAGGAAATAGATCCACGAGAAAATTGGCATATATGGTAGGCGGATAAGATGAAAAATAGGAAACTTCTGGTTATAAACTTGAACAATAGTTCAATAAAAACTTGAATGAGGAGATGTTAGCCAAATGAATAGCGAATTTAATCCATATCCGAAAAGTAAACAGTTGGCAGGACATCAAAAGGAGAAAGATAGACCAAAGTTTAAAGTGCAAAAACCAAAGAAGAAGCGAAAAACGAAAGTAAATAAGAATATTGAAATGTTTCACAACCGAAAAATACCCCACTGGAAGAAACGCGGGGAAGTGAATCGGAAGACAGCAAATGAAACACTAAGATTCTATGGGGAAGCGTGCGCTATCTGTGGAAATCTTAACTATCAACTTCATCACATTATGCATAAAGGCTACGGTATCGGCGGTAGAGGTGTTTGGAGAAACCTAGTCCCATTGTGCGAGTCGCATCATACAGGAGCAGAGGGAGTACACACTATCAAAGTACTTGATCAGTTTTGGAAAGATAAACATGAAAAGTTGTTTGGTCCTCATTATTTCAAAGATGCTTGGGATCTATGGATGGAAGGACACATCGAGAATCCAACACAAGAGTTATATGAAAAATTCATGAAGCAGGAGGAAGAGCGATGTCAAAAGATAGTTGGCTCAAATGGCAAAAACAAATTATCCGAGAAGAGTATGTGAAAGATGGTGCTGCTAATGACAAGAAGAGTAGTAACACATCACGGAATATCAAGGGATAATGAACCTTTAACAGTTATCACAATATATGAACCAAAAGTAAATAAAGAGCAAATAAAGAAGCTCTCACCATATTGTAAAACGCATCAGGTACTTATTAAGACGGGCAAATCTTATGATTTTAAGTAAAAATGCGTAAATAAATCCATTATCCGTATTAGTGAAGATATACGGGAACACGCAAGAGAACGGAGTGATGTATTTTGCCAGCGTTAAAAGAAAAGCAAGTATTCTACACTATATTTATTAACGGGATTCCTTTAAATGTTACTGGGAGAAAAAGAACAAATAAGGGTTATGTTGTGTTGTGTATCAAGAAACATCCAAATTCAGATAGAAACGGTTATATTTTCGAACATCGAGTGATTATGGAAATGTATTTGCAGAGACTTTTAACTGCTGATGAAATAGTACATCACAAAAATGAGATTAAACATGATAATCGCCTAGAAAATCTGCAACTAACGACTAATAAAGAACATACAACTTTACACAATTTAGGTAGGAGTTTTAGTACTGAAACAAAAGCGAAGATGTCAGAAAAAGCTAAACAGCGTTTAGAAATCAAGGAAAATCATCCTTCATATAAAAAAATTGAAAGAGCAGTTTTGAAGGCAGTAGTGGTGGAAAAAGGGCCGACTTTAGCAGCTAAGCACTTTGGAGTAACAAGGAAGACAATCTATAACAAAATAAAAGAATTCGGATTGGAGAAAGAAATTAATGATAAATAGAGTTGTTTTATGCGGAAGATTAACTGCAGATCCGCAACTAAGATATACGTCATCAGGAGTGGCTACAGCGAGTTTTACGCTTGCGGTTAACCGAACCTTCACGAATCAGCAAGGAGAAAGAGAAGCAGACTTTATTAACTGTGTAGTGTGGAGAAAAGCAGCAGAGAACGTAGCGAATTACCTTAGAAAAGGTTCACTCGCGGGGGTTGATGGAAGAATCCAAACACGCAGCTATGAAGGCCAAGATGGAAAACGTGTATATGTTACAGAAGTTATAGCTGAATCCGTTCAATTTTTAGATACAAGAAATAACGATAGCCAATCAAATAATCGGAACAATCAATCTAGTAATCAATCAAGCCAGCAAAACAACAATCGAAGTGGTTACGTAGATGATCCGTTTGCGCCAGGTAGTCAAATAGATATCTCGGATGATGATTTACCATTCTAATTAAGAAAGGGAGAAAAGCATGCCTATTGTTGATATAGAAAAAACAAAGCAATTGGAATTTGGTTATGGAGATATAAATGTTGCTCCTGGATTATTAGCATTAGAAGGTGAATCTATTGGAGTAGTAGCATTTATGAATAATAGCAGTAGAGATCGAATCGGAAAATATACAGAGTACCCAGAGAATACTACGATTCAAGTTACGGATACCCCAGTAAGAATGCTATTTGAAAAAGTAGAAAGCATTGACGTAGTAATACGAGCATTTGAAAGTGCAAAAGCAATGATGATTAAAGGTGCTACAAAGTTATGAACCTAAGAAAAGCAACACTACAACAACTATATTACCTAGCACGTTATACAGAATATAGAACAGCAGCACAAAGTGAGTTATCAAGGAGATTAAAGCAGCAGTGAAAGAACAAAGGCCACCTATCTGTAATTGTCCTTTTGCAGATAGGTGTATGGATTTAAAGCAATGGCTAGAAGCGGAATATCGAAGAATGGACAGTAAGCGCAGTATAGAAAAGTGTTATTACTACAACAAATGGGAGAGTGTACAGCATGAACAACTTACAATTAAGTGATAATGACATTTTGGCAATGCATACGTCTTTAAAACTATCTATGCAGGGGATTGAGAAACATTGTGACTACAACA
Organism: Niallia circulans NBRC 13626; assembly: GCF_001591585.1. GTDB lineage: Bacteria > Bacillota > Bacilli > Bacillales > Cytobacillaceae > Niallia > Niallia circulans. The sequence continues at coordinate 43,675 of NZ_BCVE01000001.1, forward strand.
TATTCGCATTAGACGAAGAAACAAAAAATATGTATATCGACATGGCGGAATTAAGAGAACGAATTGAAATGATGTTTTTCCCAGGACTGAAAGAATAAACAATTAGATAATACGAAATAAATAATTATTAGCTTCACTCTCCTTCCTTCGGGAGGGAGAGAATCAAATAGAGAAGGAGAATGACATTGCAAAGAATTTTAGATGCCTGCTGTGGAAGTCGAATGTTTTGGTTTGATAAAGAAAATGAAGATACCATTTTCATGGATAAACGAGAATTGGAAACAGAATTATGCGATGGACGAAAATTAATAGTTAAACCAGATGTAGTAGGAGATTTCCGCAATATGCCATTTGATGATGATAGTTTTTACTTAGTTGTCTTTGATCCACCACATTTACTAAAGGCTGGTGAAGATTCTTGGTTGGCCAAAAAGTACGGGAAGCTAAATCAAGATTGGCCAAAAGATATTGCTGCAGGATTTAACGAATGTATGAGAGTTCTAAAACCAAATGGAACACTAATTTTCAAATGGAATGAAGACCAAATAAAGCTAAGTGAAGTATTAAAATGTTTTGATCAAAAACCACTGTTCGGAAATAAACGAAGTAAGACTCATTGGCTTGTATTTATGAAAAATTAGGAGGTTGTGAGAATGCCAGAATCAGCATTTAAAGGAACTGTATTAGAAGGTCGTGAACGCAGATATACAGTGTTAAACGAACGCGATATTCAAAAGTACTCAAGTCCTAAATGGATAAATAATATGAATCACGCAATTAATGATGTGCTAGACGATGTTCATGCCGGAAGAGTACATGATGGGAAGAAACCTTATAACTCTTATATTGTCATTAATGTAGATGAGCCATATGTAGATGAAATTATCGAAGTGATGAAAAAGCATGGACATTGGGAGGAATCAAAATGAACCTACAAAAACTATTTGAAACACAAAAAGTCCTTAGAGATAGAATCGGCTATAAAGGTGAAGATCGTTTTGAAAAATTAATATTAGCATTGCAAGTAGAGATAGCTGAATGTGCGAATGAGTTTCGTGGCTTTAAATTTTGGAGTAAGAACCAAAAATCAAATTTAATTGATGTTGTATTAAAAAGTGAATACAGAAAAAAGCATAACGTAATTGAAGGTTTTACAAAGTCTGGTACACGTCGATTAATTCTTGATGACATAGAAATACCTTTTACAAAGATAGATGAATTTTACGAGATAAAAAATCCACTCCTTGAAGAATATGTGGATGCACTTCATTTTCTTTTAGAAATCGGATTGGAACTTAAGTATACAAATTTATCATTAGCTTCATACGAGACACCTAGCATTGAGTATCAGTTCAATGAGGTAATCACGGCTTGTTGCAAAGTTAGGGAATCAGTGGAATCGGATTGGCAGGAAGAAGAAAAACAAGACGAGTTTGATAATCTTTGCATGGGATTTATCGGATTAGGCAGAATGCTCGGCTTCACATGGGAAGAGATAGAGACGGCTTATTTTGAGAAAAACAAGATAAACCATATAAGACAAGATACAGGATATTGAGGTGTGATAAATGGCTGATAAATTAAGATATTACAAAGTTGTAGAAACAGATGGAATGTCAGCAGATGAGCTTCAAAAAACATTGAATAAAGCGACAGACGGTTTTCCAGAAATGCAAATAGATCATGTAATTGGAACTAAGATCATATTAGGTTATGATTCTATGCTAAATGAAAAAGGAAGAGCAGAAGCGAGATTATTAAACAAACTAAATGCTGCCACAAGAAGTGCAGCGGGCAAACTAGGTGTTTGACCATGGAAAGACAAGACATGATATCAACTCTAGAACACATAACTCACTACTCATACGAATACTTACAAAGCTTAAAACCAATAGAATTAACGAAACTATATAACGAAAAGGCTGGTGTAAATGAGAAACAAGTACGGAAACAAAAAGGTCGTAGTAGACAACGTAAAGTTCGACTCAATAGCCGAAGCAAAGTATTATGAACAATTAAAATGGCTGCTGCAGGCTAAACAAATTAAGTCATTCAAATGTCAGCCTAAATTCTTGTTGCAGGAAGCATTCAAAAAGAATGGAGAAACTTTTCGAAAGATTGAATATATAGCAGACTTTGAGATTCATAATCTAGATGGATCCATTGAAATAGTGGATGTAAAAGGAGCAGAGACGAAAGAATTCCTCATCAAGAAAAAGCTATTTTTAAAGAAGTATGATTATCCATTAAAAATCGTCACTCTAGATAAAACACTGGGATGGATCGAGTTAGATAAGCTAAAAAAACTAAAATCTGGGAGAGTGAAGAAGTTATGATGCATGTTATCTCGTTTGGTGTTGGAGCTTTAGTTGGAGCAGTTATAGTGGCAATGTGTACTGTTAAACCTTACGAAAAAGGATATGAGGATGGATTGAATAATTTGTACGGTGAGAAATACTAATGCAACAGCCTATTCAAGAAGAAATTTTGTCGCCAGAAGCATTAAAGGCAGCTATTAAAAATGAGCTGCCTAAGGGGGCAAGCTTAGCAATTGCAACTCATAATGATTTATTGAAATCAATCAATGCTATGGAGGAGAATCTTGATTCCCTTTCTCCGTTTCAAATAGCAAAGCTAGAGCATTATTACAATCGAGCAGAAAGAGAAGCATGGAAGATCGCTGGATACTATAAGAGCCAATATCAATTTTATTTTGGAAGAGCTGCAACTGAACGTGGACAGAGTTATGTATATGAGCGGGAGACAAATAAAAGAGCCATCAATGATTCTAACTATGCCAGTCGGATTGTAGAAGGAGTCAATTTAGAAAAGTCAGGTATCTATGAAGGGTACTTTGTTACTTGGAGAGGAATCGCTTTAAGTTACCAAGGCATGCAGAATACACTGAAAGATATGTTGAAGGCTATAATGTCAGAAGGTGGCGCTTGATTATGTCTAATAGGCAATTAAAGAAGATGTTCGGCAACGAAATTATATACGCTGTATTAAATTATCCTTGGGAAAAGATAGGAGAGAATTATTGCTCTTATGAATGCAAAAGAATCGAAACAGAAAATTACTCATTTAGAATAAAATATCAAAAATGGAATCTAACTAAAAGAGAAGTTAAAATTTATGTTAACAGTAAATTAGAGGTTATAAGTTTCAACTTATTCAACAAAGTGTATTGGGTACTACTTAAAAATGAACGAAGAATAAAAAATGGAATCAAAAATAAAAAGAACGATTTTTGGATATCAGCTATTAAAGAATTAAATAGACATCATGCTGAAAAAGAAATAGCAAAAATCCAACAAACTATAGACAATCTAACAAAAATAGAAAAAGAGTTTTTTAAAAGATTGGAAAAATAAATATGGTATAATAGATATATAGAAACCTTGTTAACGAACGGAGGTTAATCAGATGGAATTAAATGAAATACGAATAGAGCAATTAAAGTTATTAGGACAAAAGTTGGCGGATGCTTTTAAAAGAGCAAAAGAAAGTTTTTTAGCTGCATGGGGTATCTTGCTCAAAAAAATAAAAACAATCCCTAGAATAGTAGAAAAAAGACAAGATAATCGTTTTAATCCTCCAATTCAACAGACAAGAACAAATTATAAAATGCAGCATCAAGTAATTGAAAATAAACCTCGATATATGATGAGAAAGATAATCTATTAATTAGTAACAAAAACTTGAACAATAGTGAAAGTTATATAGAAAAGAGGGAAAGCATGACAGCGGGATTGATAGAACAAATAGGCCCATTAAACACATTGAAATTTTACCAAGATGTATGTAACCAAGTAGAATTTTATGAGGAATTGGTGGAAAGTATAGAAAATGAATGGAAAATACAATATAAACTTTTAAGCAGCAACCCTACTCCTAATAGAAATGGTGGATTAGTGCCTGTTCCAATGGATATTGTAGCAGGAAGAATGGATAAAATAAGCGATAATTATGACCATATGAAGCAAACGTTAGAATTTAGTAAGAAAATGAAAGAGAAAGCGGAACAGATACTATCAACGTTTGATGGAATAAAACACAAGATCATTTATTGCTATTATGTACAGGGAATGACACTGAAAGAAATAGCAGCAGAAACAGGATATAGTTACGATTACATCAAAAAGCTTAAATCGCAAATTGGCAGGGAATTAGACGGGGAAAAACTTGAACAATAGGTCACATTTTGTACACTGACACCTTGAAAAATGTGTGATATATTAATAGTATCAAATAATAATAAATTATTACCTACTTTATTACTATTTGGTCTTTCTCCTTTATTTGATTCTATTTTTCTAATTCCTTTCCAATATGTTCTTACCTTCTTTCTAAAGGCGCATTGATGTAAAAGTCGAGCGCCTTTTATTTTTCGGTTTGCCTATTTTGCGGTATCTGCATGACACATTAAGGAGATATGATATGAAATTAACAATACAAATCAAATATCATTGGTATATGCATAAGATAAAGTCGTTTATATTTGGTAAATATTCTACTAACGCACATCCTCATTTAGGAAAAGCTGTAGCATTAAGTATTATCAAAGGAATGAACGATTACGATAAAAAAATAAGGAGACACTCCTAAACGTATGGGCGCATGTTCCAAAGTGGCGAGTTGGTCACCAAAACCGACTGTGATAGGTTCGATTCCTATCGCCTATGTTGACAAGTAAATAAGTAATAAGCGTAATGAAGCTCTATTCATTATTTAAAACATATAACTAATATATGTTTGGCTATACGTCACGCACAGAAGAGAGTTAAGTAGGGAAGATTCACATGATATTGGGCGAATGCTTATAGTTGCATGGGGTGAATCAGATATAAGAGTGGTTGCTTATATCAGTTTCAATATATTGTGTGTAAGATTGTGTATGAAGTATATGGTTGTTGACACTCTATTACAAGAGTGTCTTTTTTGTTATTTGTAAATAATGGAGGTGGCAGGTGAATGTAAAATGAATTGGGAAGAAATCAGAAATGAGTATGAAAAAACAAATATTACATTGAAGGCACTAGCCGAAAAACACGATATCAAACTCGGTACATTAAAGAGTAGAAAAAGCAGAGAAGGTTGGTCAAGAGGTGCTCCTAAAAAAGATTCAACCGAACTTAAAAAGGATGCAACCCAAAAACAAAAGGTTGCAACCAATAAGACAAGAGATGCAACTACTTCAGTTCAGGAATATGCTCCAGAATTATCACTTGATGATTTCTCAGAAGAGAGCGGATTAACTGATAAACAAAGCATGTTTTGTCTTTTTTATGTGAGAACTTTTAATGCAACACAGGCAGCAATCAATGCAGGGTATTCTCCAGCAACTGCTCATGTACAAGGTCCGCGTTTGTTAGGAAATGTTAGAGTTCGTGAGGAAATCAAACGAATTAAACAAACAATGACTGGCGAGTTATTTATAGATGCTATGGATGTACTAAATAAGTACATTAAGATAGCCTTTTCTGACATTACAGATTATCTCACTTTTGGCCAAAGAGAAGAACCAGTTATAGGTGCATTTGGTCCTGTAAAAGATGAAGATGATAGACCATTAATGCAAGAAGTTAACTTTGTAGATTTCAAGCATTCAAATGTAGTAGATGGAACACTTATCACAGAAGTGAAACAAGGCCGTGATGGTGTTTCTATTAAGTTAGAGGATAGAAAATGGGCATTAGACAAGCTATCGAAATACTTTGATCTATTCCCTGATGAGTTTAAGCGGAAAATCGAGGAAGAGAAGCTTAAGATTGCTCACTTCAAACTACATGGCAAAGAAGAAGAGGATGAATATGAAGATGATGGTTTTGAAGATGCTTTAAATGCAGTGACTTCGGAGGTGTGGTCAGATGGTAGCGACTCAACCGAAGAAGACAGTTAAAGAGTTTTCCTTTTTAACAAGAGCACCAAAGAAAAAGAAACCAGCACCTTTTAAATTCAAGCCTTTTTCTATAAAGCAAAAACAAGTACTTACCTGGTGGAGAAAAGATTCACCGATGAAAGATAAAGATGGAATCATTTGTGATGGTTCTGTACGTGCCGGTAAAACGGTCGTAATGTCTTTATCTTATGTTATGTGGGCAATGGATACATTTCATGAATGTAATTTGGGCATGTCGGGAAAAACGATAGGCTCTTTTCGTCGTAACGTGATAACTCCATTAAAAAGGATGCTAAAGGCAAGAGGATATAAAGTTAAGGACCATAGAGCAGATAACTTCATGACTATTACTTATAAAGGTAAAACAAATTACTTTTATATTTTTGGTGGTAAAGATGAAGGCTCGCAGGATCTTATACAGGGTATTACGCTTGCTGGGATGTTCTTTGATGAAGTAGCATTAATGCCTCAAAGCTTTGTTAACCAAGCAACTGCTCGTTGTTCTGTTGACGGTGCGAAATTTTGGTTTAACTGCAACCCAGCTGGACCATTTCATTGGTTTAAAGTTGAGTATCTAGACCAATTGAAAGAAAAGAACATGGTTCATATCCATTTCACGATGGATGATAATCTTTCGCTTACTCCTAAAACGAAAGAGCGCTATAAGAGGATGTATAAAGGTATATTCTATCAGCGCTTTATTCTTGGTTTATGGGTGCTTGCAGAAGGTATTATTTTTGACATGTTCGATAAGGAAAAACATGTTGTTGCAACTGAAACAAGAAAATACTCCAAGTACTATGTCAGCATTGACTATGGTACTCAGAACCCGACAACTTTTGGTTTGTGGGGTCTTTGTGGTGATGTCTGGTATAAAACAAAGGAATATCATTATGATGGCCGTCAAAAGAGCAAACAAAAGACAGACCAAGAATATCTCGAGGATTTAAAAGAGTTTGTTGCTGGTATCAGTAATTTTAGAGGGGTTATCGTGGATCCGTCTGCTGCTAGTTTTATTGCTCTACTTAAAAAGAATGGATTTAAAGTAATTAAAGCCAAAAATGATGTATTAGACGGTATACGTAATATGGCGAGTGCTTTAAATAATTTAATGATCAAATACAACGATTGCTGCAAGGAAACATTTCGTGAGTTTTCCTCTTATATTTGGGATGAAAAAGCAGCTGATCGTGGAGAAGATAAACCAGTTAAACAGAATGATCACCAGATGGATGGTGACAGATATTTTGTAAATACGATTCTGTTTAATAGAAATAAACTTGGTACTATGGATAAAAAATCATTTGGTTTATAGGAGGTGATTACTTGCTGAAAATAAGAGTTAATAAAGCTGTTGGAATCACAGAAGATCTTATTACAAATATAATCGCTATGTGGGATAGTGGAAAAGAAAATGAACGTCTTTTAAAGCTAGAAAAGTATTATAAAGGCGAACACGATATTCTTGATCGTCCTGTAGATGGAGATAAGCCAAATAATAAGTTGGTAATTAACTATGCAAAGCTTATTACTGATAATGCTACGGGTTATTTTATGGGCATTCCAGTTACTTGCGAGAGTGACGAGAAAGAATTTATCAATAAAGTATTTGAAATCTTGGATGATAATTCGGAAGAAGATATCAACTTTGAACTTGCTAAAACCATGAGTAAAGCTGGAAGAGCTTATGAACTTATTTATGCAGATGAAGAAGCTAATGTCCGATTTAAGGAAATTGATAATAAATCAGTTATCCCTGTTTATACAGATGACATTCAAGAGAGGTTACTTTTCGCAATTAGACATTACACTAGTGAAGATATATCAACTGGTGACAAAACGAATAAAGCAGAGGTTTATACGTCTGATGAAATCATTTATTATGAGTCAACCTCAAATAAACTAACAGAAGTCGAAAGAAAAGAACATCATTTCGGAGAAGTGCCAATTAATGAGTACATTAATAATAATGAAATGATGGGTGATTTCGAAGTAGTTCTTTCTCTAATTGACGATTACAATAAATCTCAATCTGATAGTTCAAATGACTTTGAGTACTTTACAGATGCCTATTTAAAACTTGTTGGGATGGATGCCACAGAATGGGCTGATGTAAAAGAAATGAAGAAAAACAGGGTTATTATTGTTCCTCCAGAAGGAGATGCGGGATGGCTAATTAAAGAGGTCAATGATGCCGCAACGGAAAATTATAAAAATCGATTGCAGAATGATATTCATCGAATTAGCCAAGTGCCAGATCTTACAGATGAAAAGTTTGCTGGAAATGTATCTGGTGAGGCAATGAAATATAAGTTATGGGGCCTAGAGCAAATAGCAGCTATAAAAGAGCGTAAATTTAAAAGCCCCTTAATTAAGCGCCTTAGATTGATTACTAACTTTTTAAATAAAAAAGGCGCAAATTATGATTACAATAAAATAAATCTTAAATTTCATCGAAATATCCCTAAGAACCTTATTGAATTAGTAGAAATGGTACAAGATTTAGGTAGTACTGTTAGTCAAAAGACAAAACTTGGTCTGTTGCCATTTATTGATGATGTGGATGCGGAGATTAATCGTATTCAAGAAGATGGAAAGCGTACAATAGGAGAAATTTACGAGGGTGCAACTAAAATTATTTAACACTTCAATAAGAAGTGTTTTTTTATTTCTGCAACTTACAGGCGCGAACTGTAAGGGGCATTAGGAGGATATAAAAATGTTTGTAAAAATTGGCGGTAAATTAGTTGGAGTACCATTAATGTCACCAGATACTGGTGGAGCAGGAGATGTTGGAGGAACTCAAGGAACAGATACTGGAACTGGGCAAGGGCAAAATAATCTCAATCCTGATGACGGAAAAGGAACAATCGAACTTCCTAAATCAGAAGAAGAATTAAAAAAGCTCCTACAGAGCGAATCCGATAAGAGGGTCACAGATGCCTTAAAAACAGCCCAAGCAAAGTGGGAAGCTGATTATAAGCAAAAGTTAGAATCAGAGAAAGCAGAGGCAGAGAAACTTGCTAAAATGACTGCTGCAGAGAAGGAGCAAGCACTTCTTGATAAACAGAAAAAAGAGATTGAGGATAGAGAAAGGGCCATTCAACAAAAGGAACTTAAACTTGAGACAATCAACATTCTGAATGAGAAGAAGTTGCCTATTACTTTTGCTGACCTTTTACTTGCTGATGATGCTGACAAAACAAAAGGAAATGTTGATACTTTTGAAAAAGCTTTTCGTGAAGCGGTTGATGCTGCTGTAACAGAAAGATTAAAAGGAAATACGCCAGGTAGCGGTAGCACTAATCCTAGTGTGATCAACTATGGCCAAAAGGCTGCGGAAGCTAATAAACAAAATAATGCTTCTCTTGAAGAAGCTAGAAAATCCTATTTTAAGTAAGGAGGAAATATAGATGAGTAAATTTGAAACTACATCTTATACAAACAAAAAAGAAATTCTAAAGTTTCCAGATCATTACGTGAATGTTGCTGTAACAGTGAGTGACACAGGCGTTACAGCAAATATTGATGGTAAGAAAATTGTACCTGCAGGAACGATTGTGGGTGGAGGTTTCTTAGCAGACGAAGCAGTTAATGCAGTTAAAGCTACAACGACAGAAGGTGTATCTAATGCAGAAGGTGTTCTATTTAATGATGTAGATGTAACTTACGGTCCAGCGCCTGGAGCTGTACTTATTCATGGATTTGTAGCAATCGATAAATTACCTGTAGCGCCATCTGCTGAAGAACAAGCAGCATTAAAACAAATTACATTTTTGAAATAAGAGAGGAATGAATATATATGCCAACAATTTTTGATTTAGTAAATGCTCCAAATATCGCAACATATTATCAAGCTAATCCATCTAATGCTATTCCTTATTTAGGTGCAACACTTTTCCCACCTAAGAAACAACTTGGATTAGATTTGAGTTGGATTAAAGGTTCAAATGGATTGCCGGTTGCTTTGATGCCGTCTGAATTTGATGCTAAAGCAACTTTAAGAGATCGCATCGGATTTGACAAAGTACAAACAGAAATGCCGTTTTTCCGTGAAGCAATGAGAATTGGTGAAAAAGATCGTCAAGAATTAAATCGTCTTGCAGCTTCTAATTTAGATAGTATGATTATGCCAGTTATAAACAATATTTATGATGATGTAACTAAGTTAGTGAATGGTGCGATGGTACAACCTGAAAGAATGATCATGCAATTACTTTCAACTGGTAAAATAGCAATCACAGCAAATCGATTAAGTTACGATTACGATTATAAAATGTCTTCTGAACATAAAGAAACATTAACAGGTAGTGCGGTTTGGAGTGATTACACAGGTTCTGATCCAGTAAACGACATCATTGAATGGCAGGACAAAGTAGAAGATGATACAGGTTTCCGTCCTACGAATGCTATTTGTACTCGTAAAACATGGAATTACTTGATGAAGAACAAGTCTATTCGTTTAGATATGAATCCTATTGGTGGTCAAAATATCATCATGACAGATGCTATGCTTAGAAGCTATTTATCTGAAAAACTAGGATTATCAGTTGCTGTTTATAACAAAAAATTCGCATTGCAAGATGGATCCACTAGCTTATTTTATCCCGATGATCATTTCACTTTACTACCAGATGGTAACTTAGGTAATACATTCTTTGGTACTACGCCAGAGGAAAGTGATCTAATGACTGGCCAATCTACTGCTGACGTTTCAATTATTAACACTGGGGTTGCCATTACTACAATCAAAGAACCGCATCCAGTAAACGTTGAAACAATTGTATCTATGATTTCACTGCCAAGCTTTGAAACGATCGATAACATCTTTATTGCAAAAGTTAACTAAGGAGAGGGGTTTCCCTCTCCTATCTTATTTGAAAGGAGCTAATAAAAATGGCTAAAAAAGAAACTGCGGAAGATAAAAAGGTAAGAGAAGCCGAAGAAAAAAAGAAAGCTGAGGAATCAGCAAATCTTGAAGAGAATAATCAATCAGAGGTAGAAGAAACAGTTAAAGTGAAACTTAAAGCGAATATCAAATATAATACAGAACGATTTAAAAAAGGACAAAAAATAGAGATTAAGAAGTCTGATTATGATTCATTTTTAAAAGAAGGGCTTATCAATGAGAGATAAAGTCCTTGAAATTATTAAGCGGCGCCTAAAACTTGAAGATGAGTCTCTTGATGATTTAATCATGGATTATATCGAACAAGCAGAATGGAAAATAAGAAACTATTGTAATCTTAAAGTGGTTCCTGAAGGCTTATTGTTTACTTGGGCATCTATTGCTATAGAATTATTCAAAATAAATCATCCAAATGAGGAAGTAGTTCAAAGTTTAACGGATGATTCATTCAATTCTTTTACTGTAGGTAAATTTTCAGCTACGAAAAACAGTAGCCAAAATCAAGGTACAACTAATAGTGCGGATAATTTACTTACTTCATATAAAAGTGAATTAAATGCATTTAGGCGGTTGAAAACAATATGAATCCTGAAAAACAGCAAGAATTATCAAATTCAGTTACTGAAATTTATCTTGCTATTGAGGAACAAATATTAATTAACTTTGCGAGACAACTTAAACAAAGAAAAAGGTTGTTGAAACAAGATTCTATTGAGAAATGGGCTGAATATCAACTATCTCAATTAGAAGCCTTATCGCAACAAAACATAATCACTATAGCGAAATATAGTGGATTAGCGATCGATGAGATAACTAAGCTACTTCAAGAGATTGGTTATGCTGCCGTTAATCAAGTTGATAAGGATTTACAAGAAGCGGTGAGAAAAGGGGCTATAATCAAGCCACCAACAGAACCCAGCTCTTCACTTCAGCCTATATTATTAAGTTATCAGCAACAAGCAATAGATAAATTTAATATGGTTAATACGACCATGCTAGAACAGTCAAAACAACAGTATAAAGACGTTTTGAATAAAACAGTAGGGAAAGTATTAACAGGGACTATTACGCCTAGCCAAGCGCTAAGAGAGACTGTTAGTGAATGGGCAGAAGATGGTATTCCTGCATTAATAGATAAAGCAAATAAGGAATGGACACCTGAAGCTTATATAAATACAGTCGTGAGATCCATAAGTAATAGAGTTTCTAACACTATACAGGATAATCGAATGGATGAATATGGTGTGGACTTGATTGAAGTATCAGCACATATGGGTGCAAGGCCGCTCTGCGCTCCTTACCAAGGAAAGATATATTCTAGGAGTGGAAAAAGTAAAAAATATCCGCCTTTTAGTGAAACTAGCTATGAAAAACATATAGCTGGTTTATTCGGCATCAATTGTGGCCATGTAAAGTATCCATTTGTTGAGGGAGTTTCTGTTAAAAGAGAGATTGAAATCAATAAAGAAGAGAATGATGAAGCTTATAAATTGTCTCAACAACAGAGATATCTAGAAAGGCAAATTCGACATGCTAAAAAGCAATTAAACGTCATGAGTGCTATGGGTGATGATGTAGGTGTTCAAATGGCCAAGCAAAAAGTAAGAGAACGACAGGCTAATATGAGAAGATTCATAGATGAGACTGGAAGAACCAGAAGACGTAATCGAGAACAATTAGCTTATAATAATCCTAGAGTTTAAAGAGGTGTAAAAAGTGAATATACCTCCAATACCAAAGAAATTATTGATCCATACTATTGAATATGAAGAATTTGTAAAAGATGGATCATTTGGTGAAGAATTTGCGCCTGCTGAGACCATCTCTTTTGTGTTGGTTCAACCATCCAGTAAATTACGAAGGGATGGAAATGGAGAAGAAGTCCAAACACTTGGAGTAGTCTTTTTAGACGCGGTAAACACACCTAACTTTAAGCCTTTGAAAGAAAAGTCTAAGGTTAGATTTAAAAAGAAGGATTATCGAGTGATTGAATGCGAAAGCCTTTATACATTAGATCCAGATATGCCCCATCATTACGAGGTGAATTTGATATGAGCAGGGTAAGAATTCGAACTAATTTAAACGGTATAGCTAGACAAATAACAAGAGCAAAAGAAAGAACTCAATACGCACTGGATAATCAGATTTTAAAAGACGATAACGAATTTATTCCTGCAGACACATGGAATTTACGTGATTCTTCCATACGTGGTTCTATTATAGGTCAAGGGATTTTACAATGGTCAACACCATATGCAAGGAATCTTTATTATAACCCGCAATATAATTTTTCTTTGGATAAGAATCCTAAAGCGGGTGGTATATGGCATGAACGAGGCAAAGCAGCATATGGCGATGACTGGACTAGACTTGCGCAAAGAGAAATGGAAGATAACCTATGACAATGGATTTTTTAGAGAGATTAGTATATTTATTAGATGCCCAAAAGTATTATTCAACGGTACTTTCTCCTGTACTTGGAACAGGAAACAGCATTGCAGTAACAACTTTACCTTCGAGAACTTATCAATACTACATGGATGGATCATACAGCCAAGGATATGCCTTCCAAATCAGCACAAAGCATGATCAACAATTAGTCGCTTATAATACATGCCAATTGATTGTTGATTTTTTAAAGGATAGAAAGTCTATACCTAGTGAAAACAACTCGTATGAGTTTGAAGGAATAGACATACAAACAAGCCCAAACCTTCTTATGAAGGATGATAAGTATTACATTTTTACAGCGCAACTAAGCGCTAATTTACTAGTTTACAAGGGGGATTAACAATGCCATTTCATTTAAACTATTTGACTACCTATAAAATCGGTGAAACAAAAGAAGAACTATTACCATTAGCTGCAGGTATCTCTACTGTTGATCCATCAAATGAAGAATCTACGGAAGAATATAGCTATTATGATGGAGCAGGCGGAACAGAAACAGAAACTACTGGATTAACTTCTTCTTATGCATTCAGTGGTAACCGTAAATACGCTGATGATCCAGCACAAGAATTAATTCGGAATAAGCTGTTTACTTTAGGCCAAGGGCGAGAAGTGTACTTCCAGGTAACAGAGCCAGATGGACGTGTAATTGAAGGTCCTGCAACATTACAAGATATCACTCCTCATGGTGGAGATGCGAATGCTCGTGCAACGTTTGAATTTACAGTTACGTTTAAAGGTCTTCCAACTGATACAAAGCCTGGTGAAACAGGAACACAAACAACTACAGAAGAATAATTAGGAGGTAACATATGTCTATTAATATTAATTTAAGTAACCAATCCATTATCCCCGTGAGATTCGGGGAATTTGATTTTAATGTAGATATCTCGGATGCTGGTAAACAGAAGTTAATGGGATTAATCGAAGAATTTGATAATCGAAATACAGATATCGGTGAAGTAAAAGATAAAGAATCGTTTGCTAAAGTAATTGAAGAAACCAAATCTATTTTAAAAAGCATTTATGATTCCCTGTTTGGAGAGGGGAATTTCGATAAGATTTACGAAAAATATCCAGATGTGACTTTGCTCTCTAATAGTTTTATCGATGTTGCAAATGGTGTAATGGCCGAGTACGAAAAACGTACAAGAAGAGAACAAAAAGATAATTATGTAGCAAATCTAAAGAAGTAAGTAGGTGAGGGCAATGTTTTCCCTTGCTCGAAAATTACAGAATTCAATTGACTATAATGGCGTTACTTACGAATTGAAATTAGCTTTTGATAATGTCCTTTTAGTTTTTGATGTGCTAAAAGATGATAATATCGATGACTTGTTCAAAGTAGATGTGGTAATGGATTTATTATTAACCCAGCCACATGAACTTGAAGATGAACAAATGGTAGAACTTTATACATTGATTATGGAAACGGTCATCCTCCAAGGAAAAAAGCAAGAGGTTAAACGAGATCTTGCTGGTAATGTCATTGAAGAAGATGAGGATGATAAAAAACTATATAGCCTAGAAGAAGACGCACAGTATATCTATGCGTCTTTTTTATATGATTATCAAATTGACTTAATCGATCAACAAGGGAAGATGCATTGGTTTAAGTTTAATGCGCTGTTAGCTTCTTTAAGTGATGACACGATGTTTAAGAGAGTTATTGATATTAGACAACGTAAGCCAAATAAACACATGTCTACTGAAGAAAAAAGCAATCTTATGAAGCTTCAGCAACTATATGCACTAAAGAAATCCCAAGAAGAAATAGAATTTGAAGCAATGGATTTAGCCGAGAAGCAAGCTTACATCAAACAAAAGATGGCTGAGAGGGGTGAGTAGATGGCAGCAGATGGATCAGTTGTTATTGAGATATCCCTTGATGATTCAGGCGTATCTGGTCAGATACGAGATATAGACCGTGACTTTAACCGTGTAGGAAGTAACTTTCCACAAACTTTTCGTAATAACATGAGACAAATACGTACTAGTCTAGGGCAAATACGAACGAGCATTAGTGATACTTTTTCTGCAGCCGTGAACTCAATCCGTAATACATTTACCCGAGCTAATCCTTTTCGTTCGATGTTTACTGGATTGCAATCAGCAACTAGTGGTATAACTTCTCGGATGACAAGCGGTTTTTCGAATGCATTCAGTCGTATGAGAACTGCAGCAAGCAACTCAATCAGTCGCATGAGACAAGAATTCTCCTCTTTAGATCGTACTGTAGAAAGTCCAATTAAAAGCATGCTGAAAATGGCAGCAACAATAACTGGAATAACAGGAGCCATGAATTTAATGGGGCGGGCTATTAGTCGTGTAGATACGATAGATACTGCAACTAAATCATTAACAGTCCTTACAGGGTCTGCAGAAGATGCAAAGCTAGTCATGAACGATCTTGTAGATGCAATTGACGGTACACCAATAGCATTAAATGATGTTGCCCTTGGAGCAAAGAAAATGGTGGCTGCAGGGATGAAAGCTGAAAAGGTAAAACCTGTTTTCAAGTCCATCGCAGATGCTGCCTATGGAGTTGGTGATGGTGCTCAATCTATAGACCAAATTACAAGCGCAATAGCTTCCATGCAATCAGCTGGGACGGTTTATGCAGATGATATTAATAGATTAGTAGATGCTGGGATACCAGCATGGCAAATGCTCGCTAATCAAACCAACCAATCAGTAGCTGATATTAAGAAAGACACATCTAAAGGTTTGCTAGAATCAAACGAAGCAATCGATATGCTTGTTGATGGTATCCAGAATGGAACGGACGGTATTGCAGGAAGTAC
This sequence comes from Niallia circulans NBRC 13626, assembly GCF_001591585.1. Classification (GTDB taxonomy): domain Bacteria; phylum Bacillota; class Bacilli; order Bacillales; family Cytobacillaceae; genus Niallia; species Niallia circulans. Next base: position 59,741 of record NZ_BCVE01000001.1, read on the forward strand.
TGCTGCTATGGCTGGACTAGCCAAAACGGCAGGAGACACAATCTCTGGTTCATTCGGTAATATGCGAACAGCAATTGTTAAAATAATGGCCAACGTTGCAGACGTATTAAAAGGCGATATTATCAATGCCTTAAAAGGACTAACAAACGCTTTTAAAGCTGTAGCTCGTGTAACTGGTAGTGAAACTTTTGCAAATGGTTTAAGAGGAATGGTAAACGTTTTGAAATTACTATCTCCAGCTCTATTAGGAGTAGTAACTGCACTTGCGATATTTAGTACTTATATGGGATTAGCTAAATCTGTTGGTTTGTTGAGAATTGCTATTGGTGGATTGTTGACGACGATAACAGCAAATCCAATCATTGCTATAGTTGCAGCATTGGCTGGATTAGCGGTAATGCTGGTATCTCTATATAAGACAAACGAAACATTTAGAAATGCTGTTCAGAAAACGTGGACTTTTATTACTGACATTTATTCAAAATCAATAGATGGTATAAAAACCGCCTTAAGTTCGATAATGCCATCCCTCCAAGCATTCGGTAGTTGGTCAGCAGATAAACTTATCGCTGGATTTGCTTGGTTAGGATCTATAGGTGTAAAAGCTGTAAGTGCAATTGCTACAGGAATGACTATTGCTGGAAATGCACTTTCGACATTCTTTAATTATCTAGCAAACAGTGCTGTCGGCCAAGCAGTTTTAAATACTTTGAAACTATCTTTTGAAAATATTACGAACGTTTTATTAACTCTTGTTCCTTTTTTAAGTCGATTAGCCTTAGGATTTATTGGAGTAACTGGCCCACTCGGATTAGTAATTTCTTTAGCTATTACGTTTGCTGCTACACTCCTTAAAATGGGCGGTTTTTCAGCAGAAGGAATAAATAATGCGTTAAAAGATATTGGCAAAATGCTTATGGGAATCCTAGATGCGGCACTAGTCTTAATTCCACAATTTATCAAAATCGGAGCCGATTTAATTGTTAAATTGATGGAAGGGATTGCTCAAAGTATTCCAAAACTTGTCGCTATCGCAGAGCAATTAATGAATTTTTTTAATGAAGCGATAACAACATATCTACCAATGATTATTCAAGTTGGTCTCCAAATCATTACAGCAATAGCAAATGGAATAGTTCAATATTTGCCCATTATGATTAACTCATATATTTCCCTAGTGACTTTACTAGTCGATACGATCGCTCAATATTTGCCAACAATCATTAGTGTTGGTATAACAATTCTTACTAATTTACTGGAAGGTATTTTAACTGTACTTCCTGAGGTTATCAATACAGCAATTTTAATTATCACTTCTTTATTAGGGATTTTGGTTGATAATTTGCCAATGATTTTATCAGCCGGGATTGATATTCTGAATGCACTGATTGGCGGATTGACTGCTGCCTTACCTGCATTACTAACAGCAGCCCTAACGATTATTATATCTTTAGCAACGGCTCTTCTAGACAATTTACCGCAAATACTATCAGCTGGAATTGAATTATTAATGGCTTTGATTGATGGAATTTTGTCAATTTTGCCTATGCTAATCGAAACTGCATTGACTTTAATTATTACTCTTGCTACTGCTTTGATAAAAGCTTTGCCGCAGATTATTGCAGCTGGAATAAAAATTCTAAATGCTCTAGTTGATGGGATTATTCAACTACTGCCTGCTTTGATTGCTTGTGCTCTAAAGCTAATTATCACTTTAGCAGGTGCTATTATTAAAAACTTACCAAAAATATTGGCTGCTGGAGTTAAGATTTTAAAAATGCTAGTACAAGGGATTCTTAGTATTATAGGAACCCTCCTTAAGGCAGGAGCGGATTTAATTGTTAAATTAGCACAAGCGATAGGTAAGCAACTATCTAAGATAAAGGATAAAGGAAAAGAAGTAACTGGAAAAGTAGTAGAAGGAATCACAAGTACCATATCTAAGATGGTTTCAATCGGTGAAGATATAGTCTCTGGCATTGTGGAAGGAATAGGAAATGGATTTGGTTGGGTGAAGGATAAGATTAGCTCACTTGGTGGAAAAATTACAGATTGGGCTTCTAGCGTTCTAGGTATACATTCTCCATCAAGAGTTATGAGAGATGAAATTGGTAAATGGATTCCTGCGGGTGTAGCTGTCGGAATAGATGCAGATGCATCTAGAGTTGAAAAATCGATGAAGAATATGCTATCTATTCCTAAGTTTACTGCAGAAGGTGCTTTAGGTATTAACGGTATTGGGCTAAATAATCAATTATCTGCAAGAAATCGTGTTAGAAGTGCTACGGTAAATAATTCTTCTAATTCTGATACTAAATCAAACATTGCTCAGAAGGTTGAAGCTGTGATAAATATTGGAGGATATCAAGCCAGAGGATTGATTGAATATATTTCTTCTCAACAAAGCAATAACAAAAAAAGAGATAAAAGAAATTTTAATGGGGGTGTTTCATATTGAGTTTTAATATTACTTTTAATGGACATATTCTCCCTATTAAAGTCAGACAAGTTGGGGGAAGAGGTCCTATTCATCAAGAAGTTATCGGCCAATCTAAACCCAATTCCCCAGGTAGTTATTTTTTAAAGAGAAGATTAATAGAAAGACAGATACCTGTTGATTTTGTGTTGCCAAGTAGGGGATTAAGTCAAACGAGAAAAATAATAGATGCCTTAAATAGTGTTTTATATGTTAAAGAACCATCACCGATTACTTTTTCTGATGAACCAGACAAAACTTATTTTGCTTTAATGAATGGGAATCCGGATTGGGATGAGATTGTTTTTAGAGGTAGGGGAACCCTACCTTTTCTTTGTCCTGATCCATTAAAATATGGTCAAGAGAAAACCGTAACTTCTACAACGATTATTAACGAAGGAACAGCTTCATGTACTCCTATTTTTAATGTTGAATTCACAGAATCTGCAAGTGAGTTTCGTATTCAAAACGAAGATGGAAAGTTTGTTAGAGTCATATGGGCATTTGTTGCAGGTGATAAGTTAGTGGTTGATTTTAAGAAACGGAAAATCACGATTAATTATACTGTAAGAATGACAAGTTTAGATTTTAGCAGTAACTGGTTTGATTTGAGACCAGGAGAAAATAAATTGACGGTTACTCCTGATGGAGTGGCTGCCACAACTATAACTTATACCCCGAGGTGGTTATGATATGTTAGAAAAGAGAATGAAAGAATTAGAAAAGAAAATATCGGTGGTAGAACAATTGAATTTGTCATTAGAAAGTAAAGTAGAATGTTTACAGGGAGAAGTAAAGGAACTGAGAAAAGAAAAAACAAGGCTTGAAAGTATTCTATCGCAATTTATTTCAAATCCCAGTCACTAACCGTCAATTAGTGACTGGGTAAAACTTATTCGAATTTTAGAATGTGTTCTCTAGGTTGGGATACTTTATAACCTTGTGTTTCTGCTTCAGAAATAATTTCTTCTTTTGTCATAGAATACTGACGTACATCAATGGTAGGTACAAAGCTTCCCGGGCTTTTGAAATGCAATTGAAGATAATCATTTAAGTCTTCCCATGTGTATAATCTATTTTTCTCCGGTTTCGGGTCTAATTTAGACATATTTTTTCACCTCCTATCATACAAGATAGGAGTATTTTACCATATATAAGGTTTTCTAAAAGTTAAGAAAGGAGGAAACCTATGTCCAATTTATTAATATTTGATCCTGCAGACAATTTGCTTGCTATTTTATCGAATGAAGCAGAAGATGCATGTGCGTTTTGGGATGCACCATTTAAGGAAATGCTTAATCAAGGATCAACATTTGAGTTCATGGCAGACGGAGCACATGAAGATTCAAAATATATCATTGCTGAAAACCAAGTAGCTTTTATAGATAAAGACGAAGCATTTAGGCTATTTGTAATTAAAGAACCCGAACGAATTGATGGAGCATCTGGACCAGAGATACACGCCATTTGTGAGCCTGCTATGCTTGAGCTAAACGACGAAATTATCACAGATGTAAGACCATTTAATACAACTTTACGAGATGCGCTTACTAGAGCATTAAACGGAGTACGATGGCAAGTCGGACAAACCAGTGATAACTTTGGATTAAATTCTACAAACTTTTATTATATAAGTGTGACAGAAGCTATCGAGAATATCGTAAATACCTGGGGCGGAGAAATCCGCGATAGAGTGGAAATACAAGGTAATAGAATCGTAGGTAGATATATTGATATCTTAACCATGAGAGGAACAAACACAGGTAAGCGTTGGGAAATGGATAAGGATATCCTAAGCATTCGGCATCAAGTGCAATCCTATCCCAAAACGGCTCTCTATGGCCGTGGTGCATCTTTAGAATTAGAAGATGAAGAAGGAAATGCTACTGGCGGTTTTTCCCGTAAAATCTCTTTTACAGACGTAGAATGGAAAAAAGCTAAAGGAGATCCTGCTGACAAACCGCTGGGACAAGAATGGGTTGGTGATCCGGAAGCGTTAAATATTTATGGCCGTCCTAATAAGGATGGCACCTTACGCCATCGATTCGGAATTTTCGAATCAAGTGAACAGGAAGACCCAGCCCAATTATTATTAGAAACCTGGAACGCACTTCAAGAACAGAAGCACCCACTCGATAATTATGAGATGGATGTTTTTCTGATGGAAGAACTTACGGGATATGAACATGAGAAAGTTCGTTTAGGAGATATTACAGTAGCTATAGACCGTTCTTTTGCCAAACCAATTGAAGCAGAAGAAAGGGTGATATCCTTTGAATATGATGTTGCGGACCCAGACCATTCCGGAAAAGTCGAACTTGGCCAGTTTATCAATTTATATGATGCTGAGTTAGATAATCGTATCGATAAGCTTGAACGAAAATTAAATGATCGCTCTGGCATTTGGGATAATGCGACAAAAATAATTGATGCAGCTAACGGTAAAAATAAAAATTACTACGGCCCTATAGAGCCTGTCGGTGAATTTATAGAAGGTGACTTATGGTTTAAGGTCATTGATGGAGAGTATACACAAACGTATCGATGGAATGGAGAACAATGGCAGCTTATTGTAGATATGGATGTTAATGTCGCGAAAGAAGAGGCAGCAGAAGCAACAGAACGAGCAGAGGATGCTTTTAACAGAGCAAACGAAGCAACCGAAAATGCACAAAAAGCTATTGAAGATGCCCAAACTTCATTTGATAAAGCACAAGATGCATTAGATACGGCAAGTGCTGTCAATAGTATTGCAGTTGATGCGGTTAATGTGGCTAATACAGCTAAGCAAAATGCACAGAACGCGTTGAATAAAGCTAGTTTGTTAGAGTCCGAAGTGGATTTAATAAGTGAGGATTTAATTGCAGCTGGTGGGAAAATAACCACTATAGAGCAAAATGTGGATACGATTAATAATTCTTTAACTACAACAATTAGAACGCTATCTAATTTAGATGGAGTTGTATCGGAACAGCAAACAGCCATTACTGCATTAGATGAAAAAATAGAGTTAAGAGCGACCAAGACAAGTGTAGACACACTCACTGGGCGAGTTTCAGACACAGAAAGTAGCATTAAGGCAATATCTGGACAGATATCCCTCATGGCTAAAGCAGATGACGTGTACACAAAAAAACAAATGGATGATGCGCTAGACGATAAATTGGAAATCTCCACTTATACAAGTAAGATGTCTCAAATTGATTTATCGATAAATGGTATAACTAATCGTGTTTCTTCTACAGAATCAAATATTAACACTATTAATAGCAATATAGCTAGTCTTGATATTAAAGCAGATGGAATTATTTCTTCGGTTTCACAAGTTCAAACCAATCTAGATAACCTTGAAATTGGTGGTAGAAACTTAGTTACTAATACGTCAAAAGATTTTAAGTCCGTAACTTTTTCTAGTTGGGATTATATATTTAAAGATAAAGTTATGGATTGGGAAAAGGGGATGCTTTTAACAGGTAGGATTTATTTAAAACCTACAAGCCAAGAAGCGTCGATAATGATTCATGTCCGCTATGAAGATAATACCTATAGTCAATATAGAGGAAATATAATAAAAGCAGGAGAAGAGGGATATTCTACAGTAACGATTACTGTTCCTAATAAAGATATTAATATAATAGAATATGGTATTAGACATAGCTCTTCTTCTACACCTAGTGATACTGTCCGATATAAAGAAGCAAAAGTAGAGAAAGGAAATAAACCTACCGACTGGACACCAGCACCCGAAGATATGGCAACCGTATCACAATTTAGTACATTAGAACAGACGGTGAACGGCTTTACGACAAGGGTTGGGACTGCAGAAGGGAATATAAGTTCTTTACAACAAACTTCTAGTAGCTTTGCTACAAGAATTACAAATGCAGAAGGAAATATTTCTTCCATTTCACAAACACTAAGCGGCGTTCAAACTACGGTTTCAAATAAAGCTGATAAATCAACCGTTACCCAATTAGCTACTGTTGTAGATACAAAGATTAGTACAACGGACGCTAATAATAAATTTGCTACACAAAGTCAGTTGACTCAAACTAGTAACAGTTTAACAAGTAAAATATCTAGTGTTCAAACCAATCTTGATAATTTGGAGATAGGTGGTAGAAACCTAGTTAAAAACACATCCAAAGAGTTTAAGACTGTTACATTTGGAGGTTGGGATTATTACTTTCCTGAAAGAGTTATGGATTGGGAAAAGGGAATGACATTGACTGGTCGTATCTATCTTAAACCTACTAATCAAGAAGCTTCTATAATGCTTCATGTTAGGTATACCAATGGAACTTATACTCAATATAGAGGTTCGATTATAAAACCCAATCAAGAAGGCTATTCGGTTGTAACCGCAACAATCCAAAATAGGGATGATATTAGTCATATAGAGTATTCTATTCGACATAGTTCAGCTACTACACCTAGTGATACTGTCCGATATAAAGAAGCAAAAGTCGAGAAAGGAAATAAACCTACCGATTGGTCACCAGCTCCGGAGGATATGGCAACCGTATCACAAATATCTCAATTATCGGATGCTATCAATCTAAGAGTTACAAAAGATGACTTAATGACTCAAATTAACTTAAACCCGCAAGGTATCCTAATACAAGGGAAGAACCTTATTTTAGATGGAAATACAACCGTAAATGGTACCTTTAAAGTAGGAAATGGTAATATCACAAGTTTGGATGCTGGAAAAGTAACCGCAGGCACATTAGATGCCGCGAAAGTTTCCGTAATTAACTTGAATGCTTCCAATATCAAAACAGGAACATTAAGCGGTGTTAGGATTATTTCAACAGCAAGCGGAGATACAACAGAGATTACAGGAGGGAATATCTCTTCAACAGGTTCATTTAATAGAATATTTGGTGCGTCAAGTGTTGCTACGTATGTATCCACAATGGATAGTTATAATGGTGTGGTTCGTGTAGGGATTACTAGCAAAAAATCAAATGGCGTGGAAAGGGTAGATTCTGCGGGTGGTAGAGCAACTATGCTTACCGATAAAGGGATTACGACCCAAAGGGCGATTCATTCGGGAACATCTGATAAAAATGGTGCTAGATTCATTGACTTTTTCGCTGATGAAACATTAACTTCTGGTGTGCAAGGTTTGGGTATGCACATATTCTCGGGACAGAGCATGAGGATTGAAGCGACCCAAGGAATCACATTAACTCGTGCTGGAAATAGTGATAATGTATTATTCGTTGATGGTGATATGAGGGCAAGACAAGCGCTTGTTAATACTATTCAATACAATAACGATTTTAGCGGCGTGAATATCTATATTAAGCCTAGTGCAACTGGTGAAGTAAGATTTACAGCTGCAAACACTACGGAAAATTATGTTGATATAAGAGCAAGACAAGTATTCTCAAACACTCTTCAAAATAATAGCGGTGTTGATGGCGGAAATATGTATATTAAACCTGCCGGAAGCGGAGAATTAAGAGTTACGAGGGAAAATACCTTAGATACTTATCTTGATTTTAGAGCTAGACAAATATTTGCTAACACACTTCAGAGAAATAGTGGAGCAAGCGGCACTAATATTTATATTAAGCCTGCTGGCGGTGGAGAAGTGAGAGCAACAGTAGAAAATACAACAGATAGCTATGTGCCTGTACGTGCATCTTCATTTCCCACTGCTTCACTTGCCGAATACAAACAGGATATTAGACCGCACACCGATAGTGCCCTAGCTATTATTAATAGTGCTATAATCTATGATTATCGATTACGTTCGGAAGTTTCTCAAGGTAAGGACAGAGTTCGTATTGGATTGGTCATTGGTGAAGGTTATAAGGCGCCATCCTGTGTTGTAGATGGAGACGGTGTAGAACAGTACATGATGAATAGTTTGTCATGGTTTGCCATTCAAGAGTTAGACAAGAAATATAAAGCATTAGAAGTAGAAAACTTTGCTTTAAAACGTAGAGTAACAGAATTAGAAAAAGCAGTTTATGCAGCATAAAAAAATTAAAAGCAAAGCTGATCGTAAAATTCGGTCAGCTTTTTATTATGGAGGAAAAGTCATGAAAATATCAATCAAAGTATCTTATTTACCCGCAGCAGTAGAATTTTTATATAACTTAACACTGAAAGGAAAACAATCTCGACATCGTTCTCGCTTTGTTAAAGCTATGCAAGAAAAGTGGAAACAAGTTGTGGAAGAAGAACAAGAATTGCTAAAAGAGTACGCAGGCACAGATGAGGAAGGAAATCCGAATAAAAAAGAAGATGGTTCATTTGATGTAAAAGATGTAAAAGGATTCAAAGAACAACAAAAGGAATTATTTGATGAACTTTTTGTCATTGAAGGAGGCGATGCCACTGGTTATTTAAAAACAGTGAAAGAAATCTTATTAGGTTATGACGGAGAAGTCAGCGGAAAAGATGCAGAAGTCTATGATTATCTTTATGAAGTCTTTGAAAATAGCGATGAGAACAAGGAGGAAAATAAATAATGATTACAATTGAAGTAACCAGCGTAAATATTGCATACAGCAAAGGAACAGTCAGTGGGGTTAATGTTAACTTTTTTGCAACACATGAGCACCAAACAATCAATCTAAATGGATATATACCTTTAACATTCGAGGAATATACACCAATAGCAAATGACATTAGTGGATTACAAGCAAAAGTTAAGGATAAAGTAGTCACAGCACTTACAGGCACAGAGACAGAAGCCGAGTAAGGCTTTTTTATTTATCTTTAAGGGGGTGAAAACCTATGTATAGAGAGAAAAGGGGGATGGAAAATGCCTACACAGGAGGTTCCAAAAACTATGGAGGAAAAAGTTGAGTTTCATGAAATAAGGATAACTAAACTAGAAAAAGATGTGAACGAATTACGCTTGCAAATCAACGAGAAGCTTTCATCAGTGAATGAAAAAATCACCAACAGCATGTTAAGGTCCACTGATGAAAATAACGCACTGAGAAGTGACAACCGCAAGATGATGGAAATGTTAGTGGGGATTAAAGAAAAAGATTCTGACCGCAAGCATGAATTAAAAATTATGAACAAGCAAAATTTCTGGAAGTTGGTTTTGGCCATTGGAGGAAGTAGTACTGCTTTAATCACTATAGTTCAATTGCTAATTAGTTATTTTTCTAAATAAGGAGAGTGTAAAAAAATGAAGAAGTTTGACAAAGGCACAATCATAAGATTAGTGCTTCTTTTACTTGCGCTTATTAACCAATCATTAATTGTGTTGGGGGTTCCAGTAATACCGATTGAAGAAGGACAAATCACTAGTCTTATTGATGCATTATATTTAATCGGTTCTATTGTATTTACCATCGTGACTGCCTTAACAGCTTGGTATAAGAATAACTATGTGACCAAGAAAGGCATGAAACAAAAAGAAGTACTGAAAGAAAAAAATCTAACAAACGCAAAGTAAGAGTGGCTATTAGCTGCTCTTTTTTTAGTGAAAATAAAATGGAGTGTGAAGGAAAAATGGTAAAAATTTTTATTGATGCAGGACATGGTGGTACTGATCCGGGAGCAATAGGAAATGGATTAAAAGAAAAAGAATTAACATTAAAAATTGCAAAAAAAATCCAAACGTTACTAGGTAATTACGAAAAAGTTAGTGTGAAAATGAGCAGAACAGGTGATGCCTCACTTACCTTAAAACAACGCACAGATGCAGCAAATGCATGGGGAGCAGATTTTTTCCTTTCTATTCACATTAATGCTGGCGGAGGAACTGGTTACGAGGATTATCGTTACAATACTCTAACCGCTTCAAGCGGTACTGGAAAAATTCAAGCAGCTATTCACGATGCAGTAATGGCAGAATTAAAACCATATGGGGTAAAAGATCGCGGAGCAAAATCTGCTAATTTCCATGTACTACGTGAAAGCAATATGTCAGCTGCACTTTCTGAAAATTTATTTATCGATACAAAGACAGATGCTGACTTACTGGAACAAGATGAAGTATTAAATGCCATTGCACGCGGTCATGCTGCAGGATTAGTCAAAGCTTTTAATCTAAAGAAAAAGATAACTACTACTCCAGCAAAAACAGTTACACAGAAACCAACATCTCCATCCATCGTATACGAAGCGCATGTACAAGGAATTGGTTGGCAAGGTAAGAAAAAGGATGGACAAACAGCTGGAACAACTGGAAAATCCAAGAGATTAGAAGCATTGACGGTTAAATTAGAAAATACTACTGCAGAACTGGAAATGGAAGGACATGTACAAAAAATTGGTTGGACCAATCTTAGAACAGATGGAGAAGTAATTGGAACCATCGGAGAGAGTTTACGTTTAGAAGCAGTTAAAATAAAAGCAAAAGGTTTAAATATTCAATATAGAGTTCACGTAGAAAAAGACGGTTGGACAGCATGGAAGAAAAATGGAGCAGTTGCTGGAACAACAGGTCAAAGTAAGCGCATCGAAGCAATTCAAATTAAAATTGCATAAAATAATGCAGATGGATATAAAATAGTTATACAGCATGATTATCTCACACAACCCTGCTCTTAATTGAGTAGGGTGTTTTTAAAAAAATTACAAATTTACCATATTTTTTTAATAAAACAGTAGACAAGTGTATAGTGTTATGATATAATTAATATAGTTAAGGAGGAGGTGAAAAAATGCTAGATGATATGATAAAAATCCTTCAAATCATCTTCTATGTGGTTTCAATAGCTTGGATAGCTCAACAGTCCCACAGAGATAATAATAAGAAGGATTAAGGTTAGGAGGTTAGCCGAGGTTACGACTCGGTTAACTTCTACCAATATTATACTAAATTCTAGCATAAAATATGACAAAAAAACAAGTTTGGATAACTTCATGGATTATAGCTAGTGCAGCAGCTATTGTTATTAGAACACAAATAACCAACATATTTACAACATCTTTAGTTGCTGTTACTTTAGCACCGACAATTTACTTTATTATTAAGGATATGAGGAGAAAGTAGAAAATGGAATTTCATCTGAAAGGAAGAAGAGAGGTCGAGGATTTCTTTGCCACAGAAATTCTCGGCTCTACAGAAACAAGAGAGTTATTAGATGTGAATAGACAAAGACTTGCACAACTAAAAGATAGTGGCCGTTTAAAGCCAATCAAGTCACTTGCAAAGGAAAATTTATTCTTGCGGAGTGAAGTCTTGGCATTAAAAAAAGAACTGCAGGAATTGCGAAAACAAAAAGGATCTAAAAAATTATGATCATTTCACACTACCCTGCTCATTTGAGTGGGGCATTTTTAAATTTTAAAAGGAACAATAATATAAGCGTCGAATTAAATATTAAAGACAAAGGAGGGATGTACAATGAAAGATCCAGGCGGTGGAGGAGGAATACTAAAAGTTAAAGACCCCGGTACTGGCGGACATTAATAATTACCTACTCAATCGAGTAGGTTTTTTATTTTGTATTTTTTTTGAACTATAAGGAATTTACTTCCGCAATAAAGAAACCTCCTTGTATGAAAGGAGGAATAAAATGAACGACTTTAAAATATTATTGCAGCTGAAAGAACAGTATGAATCCACGCAAGACACCTCAGATTTAAAAATTCTAATTGAAATATTCTTAAATAACTTTCCTATTGATTAATGACGATGCAAAAAATAATCATTAAGTCGGTTTTCTGTATTGTTTCTTAGATTATCATTAAAATACCTATGTACCTCGTTATATCCATCAAAGTAAAAATTATACTCGGTAAAATAACCGTCATTTTCACCTTTTACTAACTTCCATTTGCGTTTATACATCTTGGTTTTATTTTCACGCATGTCCTTTTGAATTTTTTTCATTGTATGTTCAATTAAGTTTAGATAGACTTGATTGAGTTTAAACGGTGCAGTCTCAGCTACCTTAAAGTCACGGTCAAGCACGGTTAACAGCATTGGAAAGTATATAGCGTTTTCGAAAATATCTCTTTCTTCATCATTAAGTCTACTCATAATATCTGCTCCGTTTAGGCTTTTTCTACGTCCACAAGTTTTTTAAATGATACGTAATGTATATAACCTTTTTCGTCTTGGATACGCAGCTGGTTGTTTAAATAATCTATGTAAACAGTACGCCCAATTAAAGTATCTATGTAACCATTATTATAAAGACTGTATTTTAGTAGCTGATTATATTCCATCGCTTCATGTATTAGTATGTCTATATCGTTTAATTTGTCTTCATCCAGCACAGGCTGTTCAATCTTATTTTGGCTCTCAATAACTTCTTTTACTCCTGCTACATGTTCAGGCAGCATCATCGCTACCCATTTTTTCGTACCCCGGTCTTTTAACATGACAAGTTCTCCTTTAAATCATTTGTTTGTATATATGAATAATTCCTTTTGTCGATTTAAAGATTTCTACATCTTTGAACTTAGATTTCATAATTCTAAATAATGCATAATTAATTTCGGAAGTTTTAATACTCCTGTAAGGGTTGGAGATGCTTAAATGCTCTCGAAAAGCGTTGGAACTATAGATAATGTGTGTATCCTTATTTTTAAACACTCTCGTATCTAATGAAATGTCACCACCATTTGCTACAACTATTACTTCATCTGATTCATGAGTTATATCTTTAAAATTCATCATAGACACTCCTTTTTTAAAAATAATAACAGAACAATTGTTCGATTTCAATATTGATTTCGAACAATTGTTCGTATATAATTATGTCAAAAGGGAGGTCTAACTGATGATTGGTTTACTTAAAAGAGCTACAGAAAGTAAAGAGGTTTTAGAAATGATTTATCAAAACAATAAAGGGGAATTCAGCCAACGTAGGATTCACGTTATTAAAATGAATGAAGAGTCCTTTAGTGCTTATTGCTTTACTCGTAAGCAGCAACGCACTTTTAAGATAAGCAACGTTTTATCGGTTGGACCAGTACGGAAAGTAAGGAGAGGTGCATAATTATGACGTTAGTAAAACCTAAGAAAGTTAAAAAGCCATCAAGACCAAGCCGAGATGAATTTGAATTAGAGGAAATTGCCAACACTTTAATAGAAGCATTAGAGGATAAGGCTGAACTAAGATTAACTGTATGGAAGAGAGAAAATCCAGTCCGAGGGAAAGTAGTTAAAATGGATGGAAATACAAAACTCATACATATAGAAAGATTCACTGAAACAATCAAAATTCCGTTTATAGATATTTTGCAAGTAAAAAGAGTTTGAATAAAAGCCCAACTCGTTTGAGAAGGGCTTCTTTTTATAAATCCAACAGTTGTTTCTTCTTGTCTTCAAATTCTTCTGCTGAAATAATTCCATCATCAAGTAATTCTTTGAATTTACGAATTTCACTTGCTGCATCAATTTGTTGTTTGTTTTCTAACTCTTTTTTAATTATCATACTTGATAGTGATGAATATTCATCTACAGTACATTTAACAGCTATAGTAAATTCTCTTTTTTCTTCAATATTATATAGGGTAACTTGGGCAACTGATTGATCTTTTTTTCCACTCCCCATTCCTGCACCAGCAATGGTTCCAAGTGGTCCAGCTACTAAGGTTCCAACAAGAGCACCACCAGCAATTTTTCCACCACTTCGTCCTTCTTGAAAGTTCCATTCTACATTAGTTACGTAATACTTTTTTGCTTTACCTTTATTAAGTAATAAATATACTTTAGTAATACCGTTTTCTAGTTGTCTAAAGCAGACGTACTGATCATTACTAGCATTTTTCTTATTCAATATGAGAGAAGCGCCTGAAATAAGCCTTAAATCTAATTTGTTTATTACCTTTTCTTTATCATCTTTTGATTTTTTTGAAAATAACCCCAATTATATAACCTCCTTGATTATTTTATCTTATTTCTTCTAAGATGATTTTTCTATATATTCGACAAAAATAGACATGACTTTTATCCTTTTTATTTTTATGAAATAAATTAGATTAAATTGTAAATATATAAAAGTTAGTCAACTTAATAGAAAACATATGTAAAATGCAATTTAAACATGTACAATATGGATATTAAATAATAAAGGAGAAGGTTAGAAGGATAATATTAAAGGCGTTAAAATAGGAGAAGAAACTATAGTAGTAGATTCTTTATATGGTTTATTAGAACCTGAAGAAATTTCTTTGTTTTCTGTGACTAAAGAGCAAGGATCAGCCAGCGTATTAGTTACTGGATCCAGCAGATAAAAGTGTTATTTTAAAAAAATACTCAACAGATGTAACAGTGTTTTATAAATAAAATGTGGTCAAAGTGATTAAAAACCACAATGACCACACAATGACCACGCAATATATATAAAAATTCGAAAATAAAGCGAAAAGAACAGAAACATCACTTATAATATTTTGTAACAAAACGAAAAAATATGCTATTAAATACACTAGAAAAAAAGAACAGAAAAATTTTGAAAATCAATTCACAACATGATCGGTACTATGGGAATTGCTGCCGGAATTGGTCTTAGTAAAGTTTTAAGCGAAACAGGAGGAAAAGTGATTGTTTACGGCACGCCTGCTGAGGAAACGAAAGGCGGCAAAGTAACAATGGCAGAGGCAGGAATTTTTGAAGAGCTAGATGTAGCGATGATGGTGCATCCATTAGATAGCTATATGAAGAGCGGCGATTCTCTTGCAATGGACGCTATCCAATTTGAATTCTTTGGCAAAGCTGCTCATGCAGCAGCAAGCCCACATTTAGGCATCAATGCACTAGATGCTGTATTACAGACCTTTAATAGTATCAATGCTCTAAGACAGCATATAAAGTCAGATGCTCGTATTCATGGTGTAATCACAGAAGGTGGAAAAGCGGCAAATATCGTCCCTGACTATGCTGTTGCACAGTTTTATGTCCGAGCAGGAAAAAGAGAAGAAGTAAATAAATTAGTAGAAAAAGTGAAACAATGTGCAGAGGGAGCTGCCCTGCAAACAGGTGCTACAGTTAAATCTAGTTTCTATGAATTCTCCTATGATGATATGATTACCAACCAAACTTTATCTGATTTATTTACAAAACAACTTGTAGATTTAGGCGTAGAACCATCTGAAATACAGGAGCAGCGGGATGGTTCAGGATCCCTTGATATGGGCAATGTAAGCCAGGTGGTACCATCTATTCATCCCTATGTAAAAATCTGTAATGAGGCATACGCTTGTCATACTCATGAATTTAGAGAAGCTGCTATGTCTGATCAAGGTAGAGATGCCATGATTTTAGGTGCAAAGTCAATGGCCCTTACAGGTTTAGAAATTCTTACGAATAAAGAATTACTTGCAGAAATAAAAGCGGAATTTATAAAAACCAAAAACTAATACTTTCCCCTTACATTCAAATGGTAACTCAATTTGAATGTAAGGATTTTTTATTAAATTAAGGAATTTTATGACATTATCTTTCTTTCGATATAGAAGAAAAAGATTCCTTTATGAAAAACAGGGAAGGGAGGAACGGGTTATGAAAACTTAATATCGAGTATAAATTAATTTGTCATCTTTTCTAAACTAGATTTTAATAGGAGCCTTCTTCCATTGGTTTTCCATAAAATGCTTTTCCTCTATCCCCTTGTATAGTAAACAGTACTTCGAAATGTTGACCTTGCCCAATGAAATATTTATCGTTTAATTCCTATTAAAAATTCCATAATAAGGCAAATTTTTAACATATTACCATCAATCATCTTTTGTTCTTTTATTGTGTGACTCCATGTATAAGTCTATTGTAATAATATTCCCAGTGAAAAAGAGAAGACTACTCCATAATAAAAGAAGTGCAGTTCATTTAGTAAGACCTTAACTAAAAAGCGATAAAACTATTTAAAAGTTATGTAGGATAGAGCAGCCAAGTAAACTCACCGCTCTATAATCTTTTTAAATTATATAGTTTTGCATTAGCCACATCGTTTACACTATTACCATAAAAATTTCCCATTTTTTCTTTCGTTAATTTTTCTAGTGTTTTTACAGCCTTTTGAAATTCTATATCTGTCATTTGCCCAGTAGCAAGAAGGGAGCATAAAATAGCAAAGCCTATTGCTGTCGTATCAATATTTACTTCAACTGCCAAATCAACATCTGAATTTCCACTACTTTTTATAGTGTTAAACGATTCATTATCATTGTTAATTCTATTAAAAGTTTTAGAAAAACCCCAGGACCTTAATCTTTCTTCATTTCGAATAGAATTGTTGTTTTTTTTAACCATATTATCATCCTTTAAATAGTGGGGTACTTATGTACCCCACTTCACTATTACTTAATCAAAATCGATATCTGTGTTTTGGTCTTGATCATTATCTTGATCAGTTTCTTGATCTGCTCTAACACGTGCGTTGCTTCTGCTATTCAAACGGATATCTACACGTGAGTTCCCAGAGTTTGTAACACGAGCAGTATTGGTATTCTTATTTCTAACTTCTGCTTCAGCATCTGAATCTGCATCCGCACGTACATCATTATCTAAGTCAAAATCGTTATCAACATTCACCTCTGTTCTGCCATTATTTCTTCTATTTTTAGAAGAACCCTTAAAGTAACTTTGGTTACCAGCGCTGTCATAATCTTTTCTTGACATTCTATTCACTCCTTTCCTTTTCTTAATTTCAACTTATTCATAATAAGATAAGAAAGCATAGACAATTTCTCTACTGTTATCGCCTTTTTTTTTGAGAATTGGTCTTGAATATAAGTAGATAAAGAATAATCAACATGAAAATAACTATACAATTGTTTTAAATTTGTTGAATTAGTAATACATCCATCATAGAGAACCCAGGGTCTAGGTAAAATGCTAATGACAAAAAAACGATGAAACGTTGAAAATAAGACTAAAATAATAACAACTCAAATCAATAATAATTCCGCATATTCACTATATGAGTCTTTATATTGGAAGTACTTTTTTTATATTTAATAATTCTATAGTAATTAAATTTTAGTAAAAATAAAGAATAGAAAATATTTACTTTTTTTATAATATTCTTTTTATACTCTTTTTCAACTATGCTTGAAAAATAATATTTTTGGGTAGTATTACTTCATATGAAAGCTTCTCAATAATTTTCATTGTGAGAAAAGCTACAAATTTTATGGAGTAGGAGAAATGATAGATGGAAAATCAGACATTGATGCAATTTTTCGAATGGCATTTAGACGCAGATGGTCAACATTGGAACCGATTGAAAGAAAAAGCAGGAGAATTAAAGGAAGCTGGTATTGATTCCATTTGGATTCCACCTGTGACGAAAGCTGCCTCCAATGAAGACAATGGATATGGCGTTTACGATGTATATGATTTAGGAGAATTTGATCAAAAGGGCAGTATTCGTACAAAATATGGAACGAAAAAAGAATTACTGGAAGCAATTGAGGCATGTCATAATGTCGGAATCCAAGTCTATGTGGATGTGGTAATGAATCATAAAGCAGCAGCTGATGAGAAAGAAACATTTAAAGCAATTGAAGTGAATCCGGAAAATAGAGAAGAAGAGATATCAGAGCCACATGATATCGAAGCATGGACAAAATTCACTTTTCCAGGAAGAGGAGATACTTATTCATCCTTTAAGTGGAACTTCCAGCATTTTAACGGAACCGATTATGATAATAAAACAAACAAAGAAGGGGTATTCCGCATTGTAGGCGATAATAAAATGTGGAATTCAAACGTCGATGATGAATTTGGAAATTATGACTATTTAATGTTTGCAAACATTGACTATAATAATGAGCTTGTCCAAAATGAAATGATTTCATGGGGAAAATGGCTTTACCAAACACTAAATTGTGATGGCTATCGATTAGATGCTATTAAACATATAAACCACGATTTTATAAAAAAATTCGCCACTTCCTTGCTGAAAGAAAAAGACGATTTTTATTTCGTAGGTGAATTTTGGAAAGCTGATCTGCAAGAATGTCAGGAATTTTTAGAGCAAATGGATTACAAAATCGATTTATTTGATGTCCCGCTACACTATAAATTGCACACTGCTTCTATGGAAGGAAGTAACTTTGATTTATCAACGATTTTCGAGGGAACGTTAGTAAAAGAAAATCCTCTTAATTGTGTAACATTTGTTGATAATCATGATACACAGCCAAATGAATCGTTAGAATCATGGGTAGAAGATTGGTTCAAACAAATTGCCTATAGCCTTATTTTACTTCGAAAAGACGGCTATCCAACTATATTTTACGGAGATTATTTTGGAATTGGCGGGGATGCGCCAATAGAAGGAAAAAAGGCAGCCATTGATCCCTTATTATATGTTCGCAAGAAAAAAGCTTACGGCAAACAGGATGACTATTTTGATAATCCAAATATAATTGGCTGGGTTCGCCATGGAGAAGCTGAAATAGAAAAATCCGGTTGTGCTGTTGTCATATCCAATAAGGATGATGGATTCAAGAAAATGTTTGTTGGTGAATCACGAAGGGGAGAAGAATGGATTGACTTTACGAACACAAGAAAAGATCACGTGACAATAGATGAAGATGGATACGGTGAATTTCCTGTTGATGCGCAGAGTGTTTCCGTATGGGGATTAGCTGATTAAAAAGATAGGGCATGTTGTTTTTACGCAACATGCCCCATCTTTTTATGAGGAAAAGAATAATTTCATCATTCCTTGATAACCAAAGTACACGCCAAATATAACTAAGGAAGCACCAGAAATAATGGAAATGCCTCTTAAAGTTCCAATTGTAAGAAAACGTCTAAAGCTATTAGTTAAAGCAGCTACAATCAAGTCCCATAAAGTAAGACCAAGAAATATCATACTGCTGTATATCAATAAAGAACTAGTCCCATTTTCTTGGGCCGTCTTTGCTAATATCGAGCCATATATACCTAGCCAAAATAAAATAGATAACGGACTAGTTATAGACATGATAAATCCTGTTAAAAAACACTTAAACAAAGAATCTTTTCCTCGAAGGGAATCTAATTTAAGATGTTGGGCACCTACAATACTTTCCATCCCGGTATAAACCAAAATAAAGCCCCCAAATAGCCAGAGAAAAATTTGGATGATATCTATTTCAAGAAAATGAACCATGCCTATATAGACCAATATCATAAAAACACCATCTGCAAGCATGGATCCAAAACCAACTATCCAAGCATGCCAAAAACCATTTTTTATTCCTTTGTCAATTCTCGCGGAATTTACTGGACCAATCGGAGCAGCTAATGTAAATCCTAGCAAGATATAGCTAAGTAAGATGGTGACACTGAACATTCGTCTTTCCCACATCCTTTCTTGTACATGCTATGTAAAAAAAATAGATGATATGTGATTTTAATTAGAAAAATGAAAACTTATTTATAACCAATGGATAACAACGCTTTATTAGCAAAATAACTTCACTAAATATTTAAACCAACATAATTGAGAACGTTAAAAAAGAATAAGCCATCTCTCTGTTCTTCTTTTTTATTTGGCGATAATAATGGAATTTCTTTTACTTAGTGCTTTATTTAGCATATAATAGTATACGCGAAAAAGATTCGAGAACTGATATAAACAAGGAGAATTTATATGATAGTAAAAAGTGAACAAGACATTAACGGTTTAAAAGAAATCGGGAAAATCGTAAGCATTATCAGAGAGGAATTAATAAAAAATACAGTACCGGGAGTGACGACAAAAGAATTAGATAATCTGGCTGGAAAGTTATTTGCCGAACATGGTGCGGTTTCTGCCCCTCAAGAAATGTACGATTTCCCAGGATATACTTGTATATCTGTAAATGAAGAGGTCGCACACGGAATCCCAGGAGATCGTGTCATTCAAGAAGGAGATTTAGTTAATATTGATGTTTCTGCAAGCAAAAATGGATATTTCGCTGATACTGGAAAATCGATTGTAGTAGGAAATGGCGATCCTAAGCTTATTAAACTCTGTGAAGTAGCACAAGAAGCTTTTGAAGAAGGGCTTAAATGCTTCAAACCAGGAGCGAAGAAGAATCGTATTGGAAAGTTTGTATACAACACAGCAAAAAAGAACGGATTTACGGTAATTAAAAACCTGACAGGACATGGAATTGGAACATCTCTTCACGAAAAACCAGATCATATTCTAAATTATTTTGATTCATGGGATACAGAACTGCTTCGAGATGGAATGGTAATCGCTTTCGAACCATTTATATCAACCGGTTCGGAGGAAGTAGATGAAGAAAATGATGGCTGGACATTTACTACTAAAGATAAAAGCTATGTTGCCCAGTATGAGCACACTGTAATTATTACAAAAGATAAACCAATTATTACAACTTTATAAATAGAAAGAAGCAAGCACTGTTTCAAAATAGAGCATCCGACCATAGACAAACACCTTTAAATTCAAGGTCTTTGCCTGTGGTCTTTTATATTCCTTTTTACTACAACTGTTTACTAAGATAAGAATAAGTATGAATTATTTGTTACGGGGAAGACGCTGAAAAAGTGCAATTGGAGTTTTTAACATATTCCTTATTATATGTTCAGTTATGAAAAAATTGGTGATACAATGTATTTATATGTTCGCGCATACAAATATTGTAAATTAAAAGTTCGAACTAGGGAAAAGCACCGCTGCTTGAAATTCTGATTGGAGTGTTCTTGTATTACCGATTAAATGAAAAGGAGAGTATTTTTTGAAAAAGAAGAAGTTTCTAATCACCTGCTCAGTCTTCCTTATTGTTATTTTTTCAAGTGTTTATGTATATGCTTCGACTCTTTCCATTTCTGGTAAGTCAGACAATGGCATGTGGAAGTATACTTATAAGAAAAATATAGACCCAAGTGAGCCAACAGGCTGGCAGGGTAAATTAAAACAATTAGATAAACAAAAAGTGGAAGTAAAAGAATTAACATTTACGGATAACGATGAGATATTAGCACAAACTGATTCCTTTGTGGAAGGAACAGATATAGATGGGTCAGTCACTACTCTGCATCCTTTTGCTACAGAATTTTATTTAGGGAATAGTCCGGAAAGAGGGCATATTTATAAAATGACTGTAAAATGGCAGAAAGAGGGAGAGACATATGAAGATACTTTCACGATTCATTAAACACTTGAACGATGTAATAGATTAATTTTAATTATAGATTTCATCGTAAACTCCACATTTCTAAACAAACAAGCTCTGTTTTAAAGCAGAGCTTGTTTGTTTAGAAAAATTTAAAATTGACAATGTTTTTTAGAGAGCTCTTAAAACAATAAACGATGAAAGAATCTATAATTGCGAATTTAGCGACATTTCCTTCTATTTATATATCCATTGACATTGATGGTCATATCTCGTAACCTAGTACATGTAATTTCATAATAAAATCCTTATCAGCTCGAGATGAGGTAGAGGTCGCGATTTTTATTAGTAAAAAGAGGGAAAGCCAGAGAGCTTATTGATTGCTTTTGAAAGGAAATATCGCCGAAGCACTATTATTCTCTGATAATAGTAGCTGGGTCTGCATACGAATAGGTGCAGAACTGTCATAGGATCTTACTATGATGAACTATCCTGTTTATCTGATGGTGTTTTCGAATTTCACACCATTTAAAGGTGTGTTTTTTTTTATGCCTTGGAAATAATAAAAATACAATGGATTGTATACAGATATAAGGCTTCAAGTAAATCTCCTATGTCCTAGCATGAGCAAAATACATCATAAAGGAGACAAATATGAACACAAAAGGAAAATTAGGACTGGGGATCTTAATATCCTTAGTCGTTGGAAATATGGTTGGCTCAGGAATATTTATGCTGCCACGCTCATTAGCGGAAGTTGCAAGTCCAGCTGGCGTTATTCTTGCATGGTTATTAACCGGATTTGGTGTGTTAGTCACAGCCTTAGTATTTGGAAATTTAGCCATACGCAAACCAAAATTAACAGGTGGACCACAAATTTATGCGAAAGAGTTATTTAAACGAGGGTCCAAAAAATCTACTTTATCTGGTTTTATGTCAACATGGGGATATTGGATTGGAAATTTAGCTGGTAATGTTGCCATTATTACTACTTTTGCTGGCTATTTATCCACTTTTTTCCCTATTCTAACAAGTGAAGCAGCATTATTCCATGTTGGCTCTTTTACCCTTTACGTGGGAAATGCGTTAACCTTCCTTGTTTGTACCATTTTATTATGGGGAACCCATTGGATCATTTTAAACGGGCTAGAAAATGCCGGGAAATTAAATATACTTGCTACTTCTGCAAAAGTAATCGGTTTTATGCTATTTATTATTATTGCCTTATTTGCATTTGAAACAAGCAATATCCTTCCTTTTGCTGAACCGAAAGTTAATGCAGCAGGTCATTCGGTTGGTCTATTCGGGCAAATCAACAGTGCAGCTATTACAACATTATGGGCATTTATCGGGGTAGAGTCTGCCGTCGTTTTTGCCTCACGTGCAAAAAAACAGGCAGATGTTAAAAAAGCAACCATTATTGGACTATTAATTGCATTAGCAATCTATATTGGAATTAGTACACTTGTTATGGGAATTCTTTCTCAAAATGAATTAATCGCTTCGCAAAAGCCTTTAATCGATGCAATCGAAGCTGTACTAGGACCAATTGCCGGTAAAATACTAGCAGCTATCGGATTAATCAGCTTATTTGGCTCTACAATCGGATGGATTATGTTAAGTGCAGAAGTACCTTATGCTGCTGCTAAACAAGGAATTTTTATTCCTGCTTTCTTAAAGGAAAATAAAAAAGGTATTCCAACCTTTTCTTTAGTCGTGACCAATATTTTAGGTCAATTATTTATTTTCTCCACCGTTTCAAGAAGTATTTCGCAGGCATTTGACTTTATCATTTATATTGCCACATTAAGCTATCTTGTTCCTTATTTAATTTCGTCAATCTTCCAATTAAAATTAGTTATTTCAGGAGAAACGTATACTTCCATGAAATCGAGAAAAGTAGACTTTGCTATTGGAATCATTGCAACCATTTATTCTATATGGGTAATTATTGCAGGAACTGCAGATATTAAAACATTTAGCTTCGGAGTACTTTTACTATTAAGCGGAATTCTTTTCTATAACCAATTGAATAAAGGGGCTAAACCAGAATAATACACATATTCGAGCGGCAAAGACCTTGTTTTTACCGCTCAGTTTCTTTTTATAAAGGATTAAAGTGATTCACTCACTGTACTATCATCCCATTCCACTTCATGCTCTTTCGCAAGTTTATCTAGTTCATTCATATATTGTCGAATTAGTTTACGAGCTTCCTCCAGCATAGCATTTGCCTCTTCTACAAGTGTGATATCCTGTGTTTCTAGCGCTGTAAGTATTTTCACAAATGCATTGTATTGTGTGTCAGCGCCTTCGATATATATTTCATGAATTTCTCTTAATTCCTCTGTTTCCACTTGTACTGAATTCAACTCTTTAATAAATTCATTATAATTGGGAATAACGGTCGTTTGGATTGTATCATACATAGTCCAATCATCCGTATAATTAATACCTGAAACTGAATCGTATGCAGAAACAGCCTTTACCTCTAATTCAAATGCTGTTTTCATATCCTCATTTACATATTCAAGTAAATCCTCTCGAACTGGATCGGCTGAACAAGCAGTAATTAAAAACAGAAAGGGTAAAAACAAGATTTTAATAACTTTTTTCACTACTCCACCTCCTTCTCCTTACTGTATGAACGAGTGGAAGTCCACTATGAAAGCTAATTGGAAAAAGATGAGCCTAATTTTTAAAACTATCTTGCAATGCAAAATACTATATGGTAAGATATGTTTAAAGATAGAATCTTGCTATACAATATAACCGCTATCTTGTTAAACAATATAGCCTGAATAGAAAGGATATATGTCCATGTCAAAAAGTCAGATGTTAAAGGGAGTTTTGGAAGGATGTTTACTTGCAATTATTTCAAAAGGAGAGATTTATGGCTATGAAATGATTGAAAAATTAGAAGCTTATGGATTTACCATGATTAGTGAAGGAAGTATTTATCCTGTACTTTTACGGATGAAAAAGGAAGAGCTTGTTACAGTAGAAACAAAAGCATCTCCATCTGGTCCAAAGCGCAAATATTATTCCCTTTCGGATAAAGGAGCTAAAGTCTTAGATGAATTTGCTGACACGTGGACAGAACTGGCAACAAGTGTACATTGGTTATTAAAAGATATAAGGGAGGAGAAGTAAGTGAAATTATCGAAAGAAGCAGAAACTTTTGTGGAAAATTTACATCTATATTTATTAACAACGGGAAAAAAAGAAAAGGAAATAAAAGAGATTGTCGAAGAATTGACCGATCATTTACAAGAAGCAGAAGCAAATGGAAAGAATATATCGGAAATAACAGGAAATTCCCCGAAAGCATATATGGAAAGTTTAGCAAATGAAATGCAGACGGATTTAATCGAATGGGGGAAACTATTACCACATGTATTTATTAGCTTAATTGCCTATACCTTAATCGGGAAAATTATCTTAGGGGAAAATCAATTATCTTTATTAGTTGGATTAGGTTCTCTATTTATAAGTGTTTTCATGCTTGGGATGTACGTTGTCATATTTCGTTACATTTCATCAAGAAATAGCTCAAATAAAAAAGCATTTGCCTTAATATTTCCCTTACAATTATTGATTATAGGAATGTTTTTTGTGTTAATGTTCTACGGGAATAATTATGGTCCAGTATACATGATTGATACGGTAACTAAACAACTCCTTTTCTTAATTGTTCCTTTTGTTTATTTATGCTGGTTTGCTTGGTGGAGTAAATCATGGGTTGTCTTTTTCCCTGTTATTCTCTATCTTCCAAACCTTCTAGTAAAACCTTTGCCTATGTCAGAAGAGATGAAGACTTTAACATCGTCCATTATTTTCTTTGTTTTCATGTTTGGGTATTTTATCTTGGTAATTTGGCAAGGAAAAAAAGCAAAAAAAAATACTTAATAACCTCTTAAAGCATATCAGAAAAAGATATGCTTTTTTTATAAAAAACAATTGAATATTAATTCATAATAATGTATAAATATAAATATGAAGATTCGGCGATTAAAGGGGAAAAGAACCATGAAATATTTTATAACAGAAGAGCTGCCATCATTCACAAAGTTTGCTCAATTACATGAGGACAGCGGTTTATTAAATAACAAGAAAGGAAACTATACCAGGGAGCAGTTGTATGAAGCAGCAAAAAACAGCTGGTATTCTGTTTCTATTTATAATGATAATGATAAAAAACTTATCGCCTTTGGTCGCATGATATCAGATGGAGTATATCAAGCATTAATTTGTGATGTAATGGTTGATCCGAATGAGCAGGGCAAAGGATTGGGGAAGCAAATAATCGAAAAGCTCGTATCTAAATGCCAACAATCAGGTATTCAATCCATTCAATTATTTTCGGCTAAAGGAAAACATCCCTTTTATAAAAAATTAGGATTCATAGAAAGAGAACAAGACGCTCCTGGCATGTCTCTCCATCTTTAAAAACCGCATTTTGGATGTGGTTTTTTATTTTTTCTTGTGCATATCCAACCTTATTCTGGTAACACTATTTGCGTACATAAAGTGGAGGCATGTAAAGAAGAAGTACAATAACTTTTTTCTAGAAAAAATCTGACCCAATAGATAAAGTTATCATCGATTAAAACCAGCAAACCGAAGAACTTCTTATCAATATTGATCTAATTTCCTTACCTTGTTACTTACAACAAGTTACATAGTTTTAAAAAATTTCTTCCATTTGATATCTTTAAAAATATGTTTTCATTCCTATACCAGAATTTGCATGTATATAAATAGGTTAACCAAGAAATTAATGGGTAAAAGTAAATAGACAAAAGCATGTAATACACTTAATATTTCATGCTTTTGTTCGTATCATGTAAGTTTTTTGAGAAAGATAGTAAAAAAATAATACAGTAACCCCAATATTTATTTAAATAGTTATACCCATCATTTACTTCCAATAGCATGAATTAGCATATATTGGATACAACTAATAATGACTAAATACTAGGAGGTTATTTTTTTGGCAGAGAAAAAAGATATGAATAATGAAAAGGGGCAAGATCAGGATCGAGAAACATTAACAACAAGACAAGGACATCCTGTATTAGATAACCAAAACATCCGTACTATTGGGAATCGCGGCCCTGCTACACTTGAGAATTACCACTTTATTGAAAAGATCTCCCATTTTGATCGTGAAGAAGTGCCAGAGCGTGTCGTACATGCACGAGGCTCTGGAGCATTTGGTTATTTTGAAACTTACGGAAAAGTAGGAAATGAGCCGGTAGAAAAGTATACTCGTGCAAAAGTATTTTCCGGAGCAGGGAAGAAGACACCACTGATGGTTCGTTTTTCTACTGTTGCTGGGGCGAAGGATTCACCTGAAACAGCACGCGATCCACGTGGATTTGCTGTAAAAATGTATACCGAAGATGGAAACTGGGATTTGGTTGGAAATAACCTTAAGATATTCTTTATTCGTGATGCCATGAAGTTTCCAGATATGATACATGCCTTTAAAGCAGATCCAGTTTCAAACGTACCAAACCCACAACGTATGTTTGATTTTGTTTCCCGCACTCCTGAGGCTACACATATGATAACCTTCCTCTTCTCACCATGGGGTATTCCAGCTACATATCGTCATATGCAGGGTTCTGGGGTAAACACTTATAAATGGGTAAATGAACAAGGTGAAGCAGTATTAGTAAAATACCATTGGGAACCAAAACAAGGCATTCGCAATTTGACGCAAGAGGAAGCAGAATCTATTCAAGCCAAGAACGTTGGCCATGCGACACAAGACTTATATGAAGCAATCGAGCGTGGTGATTATCCAGAATGGGAGCTTTACGTGCAAATAATGGAGGATGATTATCATCCAGAACTAGATTTTGATCCTCTCGATGATACGAAGCTTTGGCCAGAAGATAAATTCCCATGGTTGCCAGTTGGGCGTATGGTCCTCGATCGTAATCCGGTCGATTTCCATACCGAAATTGAGCAAGCTGCTTTCGGTACTGGTGTACTGGTAGATGGAATGGATTTTTCTGACGATAAGATGTTACAAGGGCGCACCTTCTCTTACTCTGATACTCAACGCTATCGTGTTGGTGCAAATTATCTGAAAGTACCAGTAAACGCACCAAAAGCAACTGTGCGCACAAATCAACATCGCGGCCAAATGGATGTACGTGATCCGAAAGAATCTGGGGAAAACCCACATATCAACTATGAACCATCTATGCTTGGTGGTTTTAAAGAGGCAGGGAAAGAAGAGCGGCTACCTCATCAGCCGACCTATAATGCTGCGGCGATGAGTGCACCAATAGACCGGCCTAATAACTATGGACAAGCTGGTCACACATACAGAAGCTTTGAAGATTGGGAGCGCGAAGAATTAATAAAAAACCTATCGGAAGCACTGGCAATCTGTGATAAAAAAATTCAAGATGCGATGATTGAACACTTTACACAAGCAGATGAAGATTATGGCCGCCGTGTGAAAGAGGGCATCGAAACGAAAATGAAAGAGATGAAAGAAACGGCAAAGGATAATGTTCCAGGGCGTGAAGCAGGTCAATCAAAATATGGGCAAGGAACAATAGATGCCAATGAAGCAACAAAAGATGCAGTGAAGAAAAGCCATGAAGCTGACCCTTATTAATAAGTGGAATGGTAGATAAAAAGGTAGCTACTAAAAGTTCTTATTAAGTTGATGGGAGACACATTTAAAATTGTGTCTCCTTTTTGGTATTTTTAGGCCTGTTAACCACCAATTTCACAATCCTTAGTGGCAATTATATTCCATAAAGTTCTTATGTGCCAACCACATCAATCATTCTTTTCCTCTATAATAACATTAATTGACATCCCTTATGAAATATGATATTTAATTAATAGATTAGCACTCATCACATTTAAGTGCTAATATTATTACATAAGATAAAGAAGAAAGGGTGCAGGAAAATTGATCGAAACGAAAGAATTTAAAGCGGAATCCAAACGTTTATTAGAAATGATGATCAACTCCATCTATTCGCAGCGGGAAGTATTCTTACGTGAGTTAATTTCAAATGCTAGTGATGCAATTGATAAAATTTATTATAAAGCTTTAACAGATGACTCTATTAATTTTGAAAAAGATAATTATTTTATTAAAATTACTGCTAATAAAGAAAACCGTACGTTAACCATTTCTGATACTGGTATTGGAATGACAAAGGAAGAATTAGAAGCAAATTTAGGTACAATTGCTAAAAGTGGTTCCCTTGCTTTCAAAATGGAAAATGAAGCGAAGGATGGCCATGATATTATTGGGCAATTCGGTGTAGGTTTCTATGCAGCGTTTATGGTCGCAGATGAAGTAACCGTTATTACTAAATCACTGAATAGTGATACAGCTTATAAATGGATGTCAAAAGGTGCTGATGGTTATACCATTGAAGAAACGGAGAAATCAACAATCGGTACCGATATTATCCTTACAATTAAAGAAAATGCAGAAGAAGAGCAGTATGATGAATTTTTAGAAGAATATCGTTTAAAATCGATTATTAAAAAATACTCTGACTTTATCCGTTACCCAATTAAAATGGATGTAACGACAAGTAAGCTAAAAGAAGGCACAGAAAATGAGTATGAAGAAGTTAGCGAAGAACAAGTCATTAACAGTATGGTTCCCATTTGGAAAAAGAATAAAAATGAGTTAACAGAAGAAGACTATCAAAATTTCTATGAAGAAAAACGTTATGGCTATGATAAGCCATTGAAGCATATTCATGTTAGTGTAGACGGAGCAATTCGTTATAATGCAATACTTTACATTCCTGAAAAAACACCGTTTGATTATTATTCTAAAGAGTATGAAAAAGGCCTAGAGCTCTATTCAAATGGTGTCTTAATTATGGAGAAGTGCGCGGACTTGCTGCCAGATTACTTTAGTTTTGTCAAAGGGATGGTTGATTCTGAAGATTTATCCCTTAACATTTCAAGAGAAATGCTGCAGCATGATCGTCAATTAAAACGGATTGAAAAGAACTTAACAAAGAAAATTAAGAGCCAGCTCCTCAGCCTTTTAAAGGATGAAAGAGAAAAGTATGAATCCTTCTATAACTCCTTTGGAAGACAAATCAAATTCGGAGTCTACAATGATTTCGGGATGAATAAAGAAATGTTACAGGATCTTCTCTTATTCTATTCATCTAAAGAGAAAAAACTAGTATCATTAGATGAATATGTAGAAAGAATGCCAGAAGATCAAAAATTCATTTATTATGCAGCTGGTGACTCGATTGATCGTATCGAAAAACTTCCACAAACAGAATTAGTAGCAGATAAAGGCTTTGAAATTCTTTATTTAACAGATGATATTGATGAATTTGCGATAAAAATGATTGCAGCATATAAAGAGAAGGAATTTAAATCTGTATCAAGTGGAGATTTAGGACTTGATCAAGAGGAAGAAAAAGAGGAAAAAGAAGTAACGGAAGAGAACAAAGCGTTGTTTGATTACATGAAGGAGATTCTCTCTGGCAAAGTCAAAAACGTAAAAGTGTCTACACGCTTAAAATCACATCCTGTATGCTTAACTGCTGAAGGGGAAGTTTCGATTGAAATGGAAAAAGTGTTAAGTATGATGCCGGACAATCAAAATATCAAAGCAGACAAAGTGTTAGAAATTAATAAAAATCATGAAATTTTCCAATCATTAAAAGAGGCTTATGAAAAGGACAAAGATAAAGTGGCACTTTATACAAACCTTTTATATAATCAAGCCCTATTGATTGAAGGTCTGTCTATTGAAGATCCTGTCGAATTTACGAATAATATTTGTAAATTAATGAAATAAGAAAAGAAAGCGGCTGGGACTAAGTTTTCCAACCAAGATAAACTCGAACGATTATACGGAGATACTAAGAGGATTTTCGGATAATCGTTTGGGTTTTCTTTATTTTAAGAAAGGAGTTTGGAGGAATCGTCTGCAAACTGAAAACACTTCTTTTACCATGGAGCGAGCGCCGAGCCGCTTCGATTTTTAACCTATTTATTTCTTCGCCTATTTCAAATCTAAACATCATCCCCATACTTACAAATTTATATTTTACTAATTAAAACGAAAACGCTATACTTATAAAAAAACTATCAGAGATGGGGAACAATATTATGGCAGAATTAAAAGGAATAGAGATCTTGACGATTGAAAAAAATTCCTTTGTCATTCACCCAACCCTTATATGGGATGAAAAACAAACCTTATTAATCGATACAGGAATGCCTGGGTTTATGGAAGATATAAATGTAGTGATGGCTAAAGCAAATAAATCCTTGGAGGACTTAACGGGAATTTTGTTAACACACCAAGACATTGATCATATAGGTAGCTTACCAGAGATATTAACCGCTTGTACGCAGTATTTAACAATTTACGCACATGAAGGAGATATACCTTTTATTGAAGGGGATATACCTTTATTAAAAGCAAATCCTGATAATTTTAGCGAAAAAGAATGGGAATCACTTCCTGATCCATTTAAATTTATTTATCTCCATCCACCAAAGGCAAAAGTTACTGCTTCTCTACATGATAACCAACTATTAGACATAGATGGAGGTATAGAGATTATTCATACACCTGGACATACGCCAGGACATATCAGCCTGTTTCATAAAAGATCCGGTACTTTAGTTGCTGGAGATGCCTTACTTGCTGAAGATGGCCGATTACAGCATCCAGATCCAGTAAACACACCAAATATGGAGCTTGCGATTCAATCCCTAAAAAAGCTTTTAGCTTATCCGATTAAACAAATAGTTTGCTTTCATGGAGGAATGGTTACAGAAAATATCCAAGAGCAATTAGAAGGTTTGGTTCAATCGAAAGCTCTTTAAGTAGTGCACTATTAGAAATGATCCTAAAATTGCCTTATATAATGTTAGGAGACATTTCTAATAGTCACTTTTCATTTCAAATAGTCTATTATTTAGACAACTTTTCTCTATATAGTAAAGGAATTGATTCTGCTGGAGAATAAAAGAAACAGCTGCAATTATAAAAAGAACTGAATTCCCCGAATCCCAAAATATCCTCCAAATAGAATAAGAATAAGTCCAGAAATTCTACTAACAATAGTGATTAGCTGTTCAGATACGACATTTCGGAAAAAACTAGCCAGTACAGATACGGTAATATCCCAAATCGCTACGCCAAATAACATGCATCCCGTGTATAGAAGTACCGTACTTGTACTAAAATTATGTATAGTAGAGGCTAAAATAGATCCATATATTCCTAGCCAGAAGATAATCGATAGCGGATTCATAATACTCATCAGTAATCCAGTAACAAATGACCGAAACATAGAATTATTGTCTTTACCACTCCTTGATATAGTGCTAGTTTTAGTCATGATACCTTCTATCCCTGTATATATGAGGACAAATGCACCGAACAACCAAAGAAAAGTTTGAACAATTGGGATATTAGCCAATTTTGCTACGCCAAAGTATACGAGAATGATAAAAAATACATCACCTAGGAGAGAACCTAACGACAGAACCCACGCATGATGAAATCCATATCTAAGCCCTCTGTTTATAACAGCAGCATTCACTGGTCCTATCGGCGCTGCTAAAGACAAACCCAAGGCAATATAATATAAAATACTATCCATAAAGATCCTCCTAATATAAACGTCTATAATTAACGTATTCAATAAGGAGAGCATGTACCACATTTTTAGAAAACTTTTTTCTATTTATAATAGAATTGTATATTTGGCAAAAAACAAAATGAAATAGTCCATACTTCTCTTGAAAAAGAGGAAATCTTTTAATAATAGACTGACAATGATATAATAATTTTAAAAAAGAAAATACAGAAAATACCTATTTGCCTATAATTATTTTTGGTAGGGGACATAACCATGAATGTAAATGATACGCCATCTCTTGATTTTTTTCGTATACTTGTTGAACATGTAAGTGACTGGATATGGCAATTAAACGAACATTGGCAATTTACGTATTCCAATTCAATTGTTGAGGAGATATTAGGTTACTCATAAAACCATGTCTGAATTAATAGAATTCCAGAATGAAAGCCATTCATTTGCTTTACTATTTATAGACATTGATGACTTTAAACAAATAAATGATTCATTAGGGCACAAATACGGTGATCGAGCATTAAAACTCCTTGCAGCGAGAATGAAAGGATCAATAAGAGAAACTGATTTTTTATGTCGTTTGGGTGGAGATGAATTTATTCTTATCATTAAGGATATGAATACAGAACATGAATTAGAAAATTACGCTAAGAGATTACTTGCTATTTTTAATCATCCTCTTCGAATGGACAATAAACTTTATTCTATTTCTTGCAGTATCGGTATCAGTATCTATCCATATCATGGGAGGGATATCGAAACATTAATGCAAAACGCTGATAAAATTATGTATCATATGAAAAAATCAGGAAAAAACGGCTATCAAATTACTAAACAATAAAAAATTGAATTCAAAGGCAATGTCTTTGAATCTTTTTTCTTCATAGGTATAAGGACTCAACATTAAAACTATCCTTAATTAATTTCGATTATTCTTGGAAAAATCAATTGACAACACGGCTGTTTGCAACTATTTTCATATAATAAAAGTTGCAAAATTATCCCAACTCATCTAACTATTGAAGGATTTTGTAGAATATCATCGAAAAA
The DNA here is from genome assembly GCF_001591585.1 of Niallia circulans NBRC 13626. Lineage (GTDB taxonomy): Bacteria > Bacillota > Bacilli > Bacillales > Cytobacillaceae > Niallia > Niallia circulans. Next base: position 92,909 of record NZ_BCVE01000001.1, read on the forward strand.
TAATGAAAAAGAATGTATAATAGATACTTAGGAAACTAGATTCTGAAAGAGGGAGGATCTTTAAAATGGAATGGACACTAGCCATATTGTTTATTGCAGCAGCCATTTTGCTCATTACTTCCGTAATTAAAGCAAAACAAACGTCAAAATCAGAGCAACGTGAAATAGATGTAATTCACCTTTCTGTGATGGAAGAAATAGCACAGTTGCAAAAACAAATACGCCATCTTGAGTTGGACATAGAAATATTAGAAAAACAAACAGGCGTTCAGCTAGCTTCTAAAGACCGAATGGTTTTACGAGAAGTGCTTGACTTGCATAGACGTAAGTATTCAGTTGAAACAATTGCAGCTCAAAAAAAGCTTACTCAAGCTGAAGTAGAAGAAATGTTAGCTCCTTACTTAACTGGAAAAGAGGAAAGGAGAAGTGTTTTACAATGAAGCCATCAATAATTACAAGTTTCGCAGCGGGAGTTCTTTTAGCAACTTCTGTTAGCGGCATTGTCTATTTCTCTACGAAGGATGATACAGCGAATGCTGAAACAAACAATAATGTCCAAAAAGTAGATAAAGTAGCAAGTGATGCAGCAAATACGCCAACTGTTGAAGAAATGAAAGATATCTTAACAAGCAGTGGTTATGTTGTACAAACTTCTGAAGAAGCAAAGAAAAAAGAAGATGATGTAAAGAAACAAGCATCTGAATCTAATACTTCTGAAGAAAAGAAAGATGACAAAAAAGAAGAAGATAAGAAAAAAGAGGAAGTTAAAACAGTTACTGTTACAGTTTCAAGTGGTATGACTAGTTATGATGTAGGAAGCATTTTACATGATGAAAAAATCATTAAAGAAACCGCCTTGCAATTCTCGCAAAAAGTAGATAAAAAAGGCGTAGCAGAATACTTAAGGCTGGGATCGTTTAAAATTAAAAGCGATATGTCAACCGACGAAATTATTTCCACTATCTTCAAAAAACGAAGCTAACTTATAAAAGCTTGTCCGAAGTATTCCTTTGGACAAGCTTTTATTGTTTATGAAACAATTTTTCATATGGAAGTTTTCTTTTTTTAGATTGATTTCCCAAGCTATTTTTTACAAGCTTCATAATCTATATAGAAGGGAGAATCAGAGAATGCAAAAGAAAAGAAGGAAAACGATTAAACTATGTCTGCCTGGCGGTTATCAATATTGCGGTCCCGGCTGCAGTGGTCCTGGTGCACCTATCAATTATGTTGACTCCTGTTGCCAAAGGCATGATCAATGTGTAGAGACATATGGTTCTTGTCGCTATTGTGACGAAAAATTACTTCATTGTGTCCAATCAAAATCTAGAGAACGAAATCAAGAAGGGAAGACTGCCAGACTTATCTCTGATTTCATGCGATTTCGACTTGAAATCAATGGCGGATGGAGAGGCAGACACTTATAACTTCCTATAACGCGACTTCGAAAAATTATTATGTGATTTCCAAATTTCTAGATTTAAAAAACGAACATCTTACTTTCCGAATTATTCGTTAGTAAGATGTCCATTTTTTAATGTTTCCACAATACATCTGTCAGGTTGCTGTCAAATAGATTAGTATCTATATTACATGTTTCATCATTAATACCATATTGCCATCCATATGCAAGCGACTCTTCCGGTGCATCCACTTTAAATTCGGGGGCATCTTCTTCTGTAGTTATCCCAATATTAGGAGAGGCAGACCATAGAAATGTATTATCTTTTATTTCCGCTTTGTTTTTTACAGCTTGATTAAAGGAAGCAGTTAACGCTTCATCTTTATCAAAAATACCATAAATAGCAGGCTCATAGGTAGATTTACTAACTTCGGCATACCATCCTTCTATAAAGGCGGCATCCACAGGATAATTGGGTTCTATGTCCGCAAAAATGGCGACACCATCTGGAGCTTCAAGCTCCTTAGCCAACTCAATTGCCTTCTTTGCTTCACTTACACCATTATCATATCCTGTTGCGTCTGTAAACCCATTATATATGAGTAAGATATCCGCTTCATTGGAATGAATTAAATCGACTTGATCTGCCGTTAAGCCATGAGAAACACCTTCATTTGTTCCTAGATAGCGCGCAATCACTTTAGGATCTCCAAAGTTATCTCTTACACAAGCAAGAAAATCCTCTGTTGTTTCACTAGCAGAATCAATTCCCCATAAATAGGATGTTTCTTCCTTGTTGTCCTTATTTCCGTTTGATTCGTTCCCGTCGTTTTCTTTCTTACCATTATCTTCTTTATTATTCTCGTTATTGTTTGTATCCCCATTTTCATTATTGGATGATTCTTTCTTTCCATTGGTATTAACTTCATTGGAGACATTAACATCCACATTTAAATCTAAATCATTCAATATATTATTCGCTAGCTCTGCTTTGTTACTAGAGAGAATATTATTCGTAATATTATTATTTGTCGTACCATTTATCTGACCTTTTAACAAGTTTTCAATAGTATTATTAATAGTGACAGATGCTTCTTTTTCTGTTTTATTATCAATGCTATTGTCAATAGCAGCATCCTTATCTTCTAAGTCATTTTTCACCTTATTTTCAATTGTTGCTTTAGATTCGCCACCAACTATATTCTGGATGTTATTTGTTACTGAAATATTAATATTGCCTGGAGCGCTTTCTGTTGTGGCATTACTCTCGGAATTGACTGAATTGCCTTGCTCTTTATCTGCTTCCACTTTATTTGTTTGAAAAAGCAAAACAGTAACAATTCCAGAAAAAAGAATCAAGAAAGTAGCAGCTGCTATAAGAAGGTATTTCTTCCAATCCATTCTGTCACACCTTTCCTAATTTACTTACTTTATAAAGTATGTAAATTAGAGAATTTGGGTGTGGGCTATTTTTGGATTGAAATATCTCTTCATTTCAGCAAACAGAAGGGTTAGAGTGTTAGGTAAAGTGAGGCTTAAGAATATCTTTTAAAATAGCAGCACTTTGCTGAAATTTTTCTTGTTCATCTAAAGCTAATTCCAACTCGATAACTTCTCGTATTCCCTCTCTATTTATAACGGCGGGAACACCAATATAAACATCCTTTTCCCCATATTGGCCATCCAAATAGGCAGAAACCGTTAATACACTATTTTCATTACTTAAAATTGCTTTTGTTATCCGTACAAGTCCCATCGCAATCCCATAATAGGTTGCACCTTTTCCTTCAATGATCTTGTAAGCCGCATCCCGTACATTCACAAAAATATTATCTAAATCTTCCATTTTATAATGAGCAGCTCTTTTCATTAACTTATAAACTGGAATACCAGCAACATCTGCCGAACTGTAAACAGGAAGTTCACTATCCCCATGTTCTCCAATAATATAGGCATGAACACTAGTTGGAGCAACTTTAAAATAATCTCCTAGTAAATAGCGAAATCTTGCAGTATCCAGTATCGTACCAGAGCCAATGACTTGATTTTTCGGCAAACCACTATAGCGCCAAGTAGCATAGGTTAGAATATCTACTGGGTTTGTAGCAACTAAAAATATTCCATGAAATCCACTTGCCATTACTTGTTCGACAATGGATTTAAAGATTTTTAAATTCTTTTCCACTAAATCAAGACGGGTTTCTCCTGGTTTTTGATTGGCTCCTGCACATATGACAACTAAATCCATTTCAGCACAATCTTTATATTCCCCATATTTAATACTAATTGGATTAGGGGCAAATACCTTGCCATGATTCAAATCCATCACATCGCCAAATGCTTTGTCCTTATTTAGATCAATTAATAATAATTCATCTACAATTCCTTGATTCATTAAAGCAAAGGCATAGCTAGATCCAACAAATCCAGCGCCAATTAAAGCTACGCGACTAACTTTATTACTTAGCATTTTCTACTCCCCTTTAAAACTATTTATTAAATAGCGTTTGTCTATCCCCTGCGAATTATGTATTTTATAAAAAATGTTACCGGAATTATAAAAAAGAAGACATCATACAAATGATATCTCCTATACAATATCTAACGCTTTCTTTTTTTATTATCTACTGCAAGTACGGCTTTTTTTACCACCTTTTCAAATTCCACATTTACTTGATATACCTCTTCTTTTAATTGATTCACGGAAAGGACTTTGCCTTTTCGTCCTTTTATTTTTACAGGTTGATCAATATTCGGTATGTCTTGCCGTAATTGGGTCAATACATTGGTACTATTTTCAAAATAATGGACAGTAATCATTCAATAACACTCCTTTAAAGGAAGTTTTTTCGGATATTAAAATTAATATGGATAAAAGAAATAATTTAGAACGATAAACATGCTAGTCATTAAAAAGACAAACCTTCCATTCATTTTAAATATTTTTAAACAAACTTGCTTAATCTTCGCTTATAATAAGAAAAGAATAAACAAAGGTGAGGGAACCAAATATGAACATTTCCTTTAAAAAAATAGATAATCCAACTGATCAATTAATTTCTTGTTTAAATAAGTGGGAAAATGACCCAAGACTTATCCCGTTCATTCATCCTTGCAGAAATAAAGAGGATTTAGAAAACTACGTACTTGTTACAAAAGAGGAAATAACAAAACGATTAACCAATTACCACATGTATGCTATTTATTTAGATGATATTCTTGTTGGAGAAATGAATTATACGATTGATCCCATTCATCTATATAGGAAAGAACAAGGGACCGCTTGGATCGCTATTACAATTGGCGAAGAAGTTGCAAGAGGAAAAGGTGTCGGATCAACATCATTAATCTATCTAGAAGAGCAGATCAAAAAACAAGGGTTTAACAGGATTGAGTTAGGCGTATTTGAATTTAATAAAAACGCACATAAATTATATAAAAAGCTTGGATATCAAGAAATTGGCAAAAATAAATTCTTCACTTATTATCAAGATAGAATGTGGGATGATATTCGCATGGAAAAATATATATAAAAAAAAGGAGAGAAGTGCTGCATATAAGCAAACATTCTCTCCTTTTTTTAATACTGTCTATATACATAAGGGTCATCTGGCTGATTAATGGACTTCCAATCTGTAACTTTAAGAATCGGAATGGTTTTCTTAAATGGTTGATAGTACACTGTTTCAAGCTTACCTGTTACTTGGAGCCATTGATCATTCTCTCTTTTCAATTCATCCGGAATATCAAGAAGCATTCCAAAAACACCAGCATCAGCAATACAATGGATAATCCCAAAGCGCAGCAGGAACAGCTGATTATTGGTTAAATCCTCTTCCTTGTAAGTAAATCCTGTCAACGTAATTTTTCTATCCATAAATTGACCTGGATAATTATAGATTGTTTCCAAATCATTTAAAAAATTATCTTCCCCTAATTTAATTTCAGGGAGATTCTTTATTTTATCTAAGCCCTTATCCATCACTTCTGCATAGCCTTCTTTGCCATAATAGCTACTCGTATTTGGCTGCAGGAATTGATGCTGACTATATTCATCTCCTTCATCATATGCAGGGAAATAGAGTCCCTTTTTCTCCACAATATTCGAATCAAGGGTAGCCACTGGAAGTATTAAACCAGTAAGAATAGGAATAAGCAATGTTATAATCGTAAATCCACGTTTCCACCAGCTATTTTCTTCATGGGAATGATCATGTCCACAATGATTACACGATGCATCATGTGTATGTTTATCCTTTTTTACATAGTTATAGACACATATAATTGTAAAGAGTACAAATATATAGATAGCAGACTCTGAAATATAAGCATATTTCATATTAATATATTTAGATATATCGCCAGTTGCATGTAAATGTAGAAATAAATAAGTAAAGCCTATTAACACGAATATTCGAAACATGTTTTTTTCACCTCTTTATAGAAAAATTGTTACGAGAAACACGCAAACTGTAATTAGACCAGTTAATAGAATGACAAACTTAGCTTTAAATGTGCTTAGCATCATCAATGTATTTTTGATATCCAACATAGGACCAAACACAAGGAAAGCAAGAATAGATCCTTCAGAAAAGCTGTTTCTAAAGCTCGCTGCAACAAATGCATCTGCTTGGGAACAAAGACTTAATATGTACGCAAGTCCCATCATAACAAGATGAGAGGAAGCCTGACCGTTTCCTATTGAAACAAGGGTAGAAGTCTTAACTAAAGTTTGTACTGCTGCAGCAATAAACGAGCCAATAACTAAGTATTTTCCAACAGAGAAAAATTCATCGATCGAATGCTTGAACATAGCTTCGATTCGGTCTTTAAAAGAGTGAATGTGCACGTGTTCAATCACATGACTTTTCAGCGGCGATTGCTTTACTGATTTATGCAGAGCAAGTCCAATAAGAATAGAACAAACAAGCGCCAATACAGAACGAAGAATTACCATTCTCCAGCTATTCCCGAAAGCAATATACGTCGAGAACATAACTACTGGGTTAATAATTGGTCCGGTAAGCATAAAGGCGATACTGGCAGGAACCGGTACACCTTTTAAAATTAACCGCCTTGTAATAGGAATAATTCCACATTCGCATGCAGGAATAATGCTTCCAACTAAAGAAGCAAATAAAATGGCCAGGATTGGATTTTTCGGCATCATTTTTGCAATAAGTTCCTCTGAGACAAAAATTTCGATAATACCCGAAATAAGAACCCCAATTAGAATAAAGGGCAATGCCTCAATGATAATACTGATAAAGATCGTATTTAACTGTAATAAGGTTTCCATATTCATTTTTTAAACACCTACTTTTTTGGTAAAAATCAGAAAGTCATCATTATAAAGAAGATTTATTAAAATCAGATGAGAATAAGGGAGAATCACTACTATTAATTATTAATTATTGCAAACGAATACACGAACCTTTACATTAAATAGTAGGAAAGCAGAAAGGAAGTGAACGAAGCTGAAGAGAAAGCTTTTGCTTTTTTTGGTCGCACTATCACAATGTGTTTTCATCGTAGCCTGTAGTGCTCCGTTACAAAAAGAAGCAGAAAATCTTAAACAGAGTCATATAAATCCAGAACAAAAGAATAGGCAGCTAACTTTAGACTATATAACTGTTCTAGTAGAAGCAGCAAATAGAGGCATGACGGATACAAGTTCCTTTAATATCTTTACAAGTACCATCGAACAAGTAATTAGCCAATGGGGGGAGCCGGATCAAACAGATCAAGTAGGAGAAGGGTACTATGCCATCTATAAGGATAAGGATACCGTATTTGGATATACTGCAAAAGGCGATATTTATGATATTCGTTCCAATAAAAAGCGATTAAATAGATTATCTCTATCGGATTTAAAAAAGAAAATAGGGGAACCAGCAGAAATTAGAGTAGGGAACGGTGAACAAATAATTGTCTATAACCTTAGTGAAGATGTTCAGCTTAAGTTTATAATTTTAAATAAAACCAACAGAATAGACCATTTATCTGTCTATCACAAAGTTAGAGGGATACAAGAGAAATATGCCTTAACTATCCAAGGCGAATCTAATCAACTTACCAATAAACAATGGAAAACGATGCAAAACTGGAGGAGGGAGATCGTGAAATTCCAAGAGAATAATGCGAATGTATACATCAATGGGCGGAATGAAAAGAAAATTTCTTTAACCTTTGATGATGGTCCTGATGATATCATTACCCCAAAAATCATTGAAATATTACAGCAATATAAAGTGAAAGGGAATTTTTTCTTTATCGGCAGTGAAGCAGAAAAACATCCGCAAGTTGTAAGAAATGCTTATAAAAACGGGAATTTAGTTTTGAGCCATAGCTATCATCATGTTGACTTATCTGGTTTAGATAAGAACCAACAATTAGAGGAAATAACACGGGCAGGCAATACTCTTCAATCGATAATTGGAAAAGAACCTGCAATGATTCGCCCACCATATGGAGAAACAAATGAAACGCTAATGAAAAACGCCGAACTAAAAGGATATTCTATTATCATTTGGTCCATCGATACACTTGATTGGTCACAAATGGAGGCAGAGAATATTATTAGAAATGTCACCAATCATTTGCGAAACGGCGATATTATTTTAATGCATTCAGATTCAGAAAAAACAGAAACTGCAAAGGCATTACCAAAAATAATTGAAACTATTCAGGAAAGAGACTTTGAAATAGTCGGTCTCGATGAATTACTAGGGATAGAGGCATACCAGTAAATAGGAAGGGAGTTCTCCTTAATAAAAGGAAATTCCCTTTAAAACTTGTTTTCTTCTCTCTCTTTCTATATAATCAATTATAGACATTAAAGATCTTTAATATATCCGTAAAGAGGTAGTATTATGAAATATTCAAGAGCAACGAATTATGCATTACACACTATGGTATATTTGACACTTGCACCACAAGGGAAAGCTGTAGGGGTAGATCAATTAGCTAAAATCCAAGATTTATCTCCAACATATCTATCGAAAATCTTAACTAAACTTGTTAAAGCAGGCTTAATTGAATCAACACCAGGTGTTAATGGTGGTTATCGTATTATAAAACGTGCCGAGGAAATTTCCTTTTTAGATGTAATTACGGCTATTGAGGGAAACACATCTTTGTTTAGCTGTTCATTGGAGCATGATAATAGAAAAAATGGCGAGTGCTTAATTGAAAATGTCATGTTAGAGGCTGAAACAAAGATGCGTGAACATTTAAGCCAAAAATATATACGCGATATTGCTAATCAAATTGAACATAATGCTAAGTAAAAAATAAAGGTGATAACTCATCTTTATTTTTAGTCTAATTACGGATATTAAGAGTCTTTAATATATGTTATTAAAAGGAGGAATAAGCATTGTTAGATTGTATTGTTATAGGTGGAGGACCCGCCGGTTTAAATGCCTCACTTGTTCTTGGAAGAGCACGAATGAAGACGATCGTATTCGACGACGATAAACCTCGAAATTCCGTTACCCAAGAATCACATGGCTTCATAACAAGAGACGGTATTAAGCCTTCCCAATTTAAACAAATTGGGAAAGAAGAATTAAAAAAATATCCCGATGTATCCTTTAAAAGCCAGCGAGTAACAGACATTAAAAAGGTAAATAAACACTTCACCATTTTTACCGATCAAAATGAATCTTATCAGGCAAAGAAAATTATATTATCTACTGGACTGATTGATATTCTGCCCGATATTGCTGGCTTGCATCATTTTTATGGAAAAAGCATATTTAGTTGTCCTTTTTGTGATGGTTGGGAACTTAAAGATCGAGCTTTAGCAGTATTGGCAGAAAATGATCATACTTTTCATTTAACCAAATTGCTTTTTAATTGGAGTAGAAACATTATCGTTTGTACAAATGGCAAGAAGATACTTACGAATGAGCAACTTGACACGCTAAATAACAAAAATATTAAAGTAATCGCACATGAGATAGACAGACTGCAAGGCGATAACGGACAATTGCAAAAGATTATCTTTAAAAATGGGGAAGAGATCGATAGAGAAGGTGGTTTTGTCACAGCCGAACTTCAACAAGCCGTTCCCTTTGCTGAATCACTTGGATGTATATTAAATAAGATGGGTGGAGTGGAAACCGATGCTCTTGGGCGGACAAATATAGAAGGAGTATACGCAAGTGGAGATAATACTCTATTAACACCACCACAGTTGATAAACGCTGCAAGCCAGGGAAGCAAAGCTGCTTCAGGAGTAATAGCTGACTTAATTAATGAGGGCTTTTAATTAAGAAATAAATACTTGTTTTAGCAAGACATTCATAAACATGAGAAAACAAACGGGCAAACAAGGCGAAAATCAACTTGTTTGCCCGCTAATTAGTTTTACGGGGATTTCATAACGGTCTTCCTGATCATTTACTCCGTCTATTTTTTGAATAAGAAGCTCTACACAAAGCTTAGCCAATTCTCCGAGAGGCTGCTTCACCGTAGTTAGTTTAGGGAAATAATCCTCTATAAAGGAAGTTCCATCATATCCGACTAGTTTAAAATCTTGTGGTGATGTTAAACCAAGTTTTTCCGCTTCATTTATAACTAAAAGTGCTTTCATATCATCTGAACAAAAGATTCCCTCTGGCTGCTCTGTTTTAAGAATTTTAGCTATCTCCACCGATTTTCTCAAGGGAGTAAAGCTTCCGTTTATGGAAAATATTCTTGGTTGTAAACCAGCATTGTTCATTTCATCTATATAGCCCTTTGTCCGTAAATAGGTTGGTGATTTAACATCATTGCTTCCAGTTAACATGATTATTTTTTGGATACCATGGTTGAGCAAGGAGCGTGTCGCTAAAACACCGCCCTGATAGTTATCACTGCTTACAATGGGAATATTAGGTGCAAGGAAACGGTCAAAGCTTATAATAGGGGCCTTGATATTCTTGTAATCATCATGGTTTAAATTATGTGCACCTGCAATGATTCCTTCTACTTGATTTGCTTGGAGCATTTGAATGTACTCCCGTTCTTTATCCGAATTATGTTCGCTATTACATTGGATTGTTTTATACCCTGCACGGAAAAGTTCTCGTTCTAAATGATCAATCAATTCTGCATAGAAGACATTATTCAAAGCAGGAAAAATTAATCCAACTAGCTTTGTGGACTTCCCCTGCAAACTGCGAGCAAGATTATTTGGTTGGTAATGAAGCTCTCTCATTGCTTCATGAACCTTAGCAATTGTTTTTTCTGATAGATAGCCTTTTTTATTAATAACACGGCTGACCGTCGTAGGACTCACCCCAGCTAATTTGGCTACATCGGTTAATTTTGCAACCATTTTAATTTACCTCTTCTGATTATTTAGTCTCCATATTGTACCGCTGAGATTACGTTTAGAATGCAGGTAAATAAATGTTTGTGATTCATCTGGAAAAACACGGCCTGTAATAACTCGTTCTCCTTCATTTACAAAGCACTCAAAAACGGAGGTATCAGCAAATATATTTACTTTAATTTCTGTATTCTTCGAAACATATGCTTCTCGCTGGAAACCATATTCTTGCGCAAAACGTTGGCCAGCATATTCTCTGTCTACAGAAACTTTACCATTTACCGAATCGAGTGTAAAGGCTAAATAACGGGTTTTATCTACATTTGAAAAGAGCAATATTTTCACAATTTCATTTGCAGGTACGCTTACTTCAAGTTCAAATCTATTGGTCTTCGCGTCAAATGACTCATAAAATGAATTCTCTATTTCACGCAATTTAATTGTTTCTTTAACTGGATATTGTTTTAGCTTCCCATCCTGTAATGTAAGTTCCTTCACTAAACTTAATAAACCTTGATAACCTTCTTTATCTGTCGGATAATTAATTTCCGGTAATCCAATCCAACTAATCGCAAGGGCCCTGCCATCAGGAGCATTAAATGCTTGTGTTGCATAGACATCGAAGCCTTCATCTAGATTTTGCAAATTTGTTGTCTTAGTGATTGCCGCCTTAACCGGGTCAAACGCTTCTCCAACGGTATACATATTCGGATAAATATTTTCATATGATTGAATTCTTTTAGATATTCCTTGTGGACAGAATAAGAGAACAGGTACCTCCTCAATAAAAATAAGATTCGGACATTCAATCATAAAGCCAAGTTCTTGATCAGAAAATGCTAATTCGCTAACCAATGTCCAATTTTTAATATCATTTTCTAATGCTTTGTAGAGAAAGATAGCCCCTTTTTTATCTGATTGTTTTTGAGCACCAATAATCATATACAATTGATCTTGATAACAAAAAATTTGCGGATCTCTAAAATGATCTGTTGTTTCATTTGGCTGGTTAATCAATGGTTTAGGAAATTTATGAATGGTTCCGTCTTTATACATAAAAGCCCCATTTTGGAAGCTGTATCGATTCCAATCTTTGTCCCTAACATTTCCAGTATAAAAAAGGAAGAGCTTGTCTTCATCAATGGGATAAGCTGAACCTGAATAAACCCCATGTGAATCATAATTATTGTCAGATTGTAGGGCAATCCCATTTTCTTCCCAGTGTATTAAATCCTTGCTTTCTAAGTGATACCAGCTTTTTAAACCATGTACAGCTCCGAAAGGATAGTACTGAAAAAAGAGCTGCCATTTCCCATTAAAGAATGAGAAGCCATTTGGATCATTTAACAAACCGGTTTTGGGCTCAATATGATACCCAGTACGCCACTTGGAGTTTTCCACTGATTTACTTAAAGCGTTCTTATAGTCAATGTCCCATTCTGAATAGGGTTTATATCTAAGATCTCGTGTCCAATTGTTAACAATATCTGTCATGTAATTAAAACTCCTTCATTGTAGTTCATAAGTGTACTTAAGGGCATTTTAAAACGTTCTCAAAAATATGTCAAACGTTTTCCTGTTTAATTTAACTACATTTATTATAATTATTTAAATCAAATTAATTTTTATGATAAACGTTTGACATAAAATAAAAACGATGTTAAATTAATCGTGCAAAAGGTTTTGAAAGCGATTTAATAGAAAGGGGAATTCACATGAAACACAGAGAAGTAGCTGAACGTGTAGCCAAAGCGTTGGGTGAAGATAACTTAATTGCTGCTACACACTGTGCAACTAGATTAAGACTTGTTGTAAAAGAAACAAAAAAGATTGACCAAACAGCTTTAGATGATGATCCAGATTTAAAAGGAACATTTGAAGCGAATGGTCAATTCCAAATTATCGTTGGTCCTGGTGACGTAAATGAAGTGTATAAAGAATTAATCACCATCACAGGCATTGGTGAAGCAACAAAAGCTGATTTAAAAGAAGTAACGGCACAAAAGGAAACGAATCCTGTCATGAAATTAGTAAAGCTCTTATCCGATATCTTCGTTCCGCTAATTCCAGCTTTAGTTGCAGGCGGGCTGCTAATGGCCTTAAATAATGTCTTAACAGGAGAAGGTTTATTCGGGCCAAAATCTATTGTTGAAATGGTCCCCGGTATTAAAGGTTTTGCAGAAATCGTCAACTTAATGGCCTCTGCACCATTTGCCTTCTTACCAATTTTAATTGGTTTTTCTGCAACAAAACGTTTTGGCGGAAATCCTTATCTAGGAGCAGCAGCAGGGATGATGCTTGTTATGCCTGAACTGGTAAATGGCTATGGGGTAGCAGAAGCTGTTGCTACAGGGCAGATGCCACATTGGGATGTATTCGGCTTACATATCGCTCAAGCCGGCTATCAAGGCCAAGTATTACCCGTGATTGGAGTAGCTTGGATTTTGGCAACACTTGAAAAGTTCTTCCATAAGCATTTAAACAATGCAGTTGATTTTACATTCACACCATTGTTTTCCGTAATTATTACTGGTTTTGTCACATTTGCATTTGTTGGGCCATTATTACGAGGTGTTTCCAATCAATTAACAGATGGATTACTCTGGTTAATTAATACACTTGGTGGAGTTGGTTATGGTTTATTTGGATTGGGATATTCTGCAGTTGTATTAACAGGATTGCATCAATCCTTCCCAGCAATAGAGACACAATTGCTAGCGGATATTGCAAAAACAGGAGGAAGCTTTCTATTTCCAATCGCATCAGCTGCAAACGTAGCACAAGGAGCAGCATGTTTAGCGATCTTCTTCTTATCAAAAAACCAAAAGCAAAAGGGATTAGCGTCCTCAGCTTCTTTCTCAGCAATGTTAGGAATAACAGAGCCAGCATTATTTGGGGTTAATTTAAAACTTAAATTCCCGTTTTTTATCGGCCTTGTTGCAGCAGGTATAGGAGCAGCATTTATGGGATTCACTGGAGTGCGTAATGTATCTTTAGGTCCTGCAGGAATAATTGGCTTTATCGCTATCAGCCCAAAAGCAATTCCCATGTTTATGATTGGAGTTGTTATTAGTTTTGTGCTCGCTTTTGCAGCTACAATGCTTTATGGACGAAAAAAATTGAATGTTCCATCTTCTAATTCTCAAGGTACTGAAACATCTGAAACAGATACTACGATTAATAGAAAAAGAGCATTTAGTGAAGAGATTACGGCACCAGTTGAGGGGAAAGCGGTTGATTTAACGAGTGTAAATGATCCTGTTTTCGCTTCTGGTACAATGGGAAAAGGAATTGCCATTATTCCGCGTTTTGGAAAAATTTATGCTCCAATCGATGGAGTTGTGACAGTTACTAGTAATTCTAACCATGCATATGGAATTCAATCAGAGAAAGGTGCAGAAATTCTTCTGCATATCGGGATAGATACAGTAAAAATGGCAGGGGATGGGTTTAAAACCTATATAAAGCAAGGTCAAAAGTTGAAAAAAGGAGACTTGCTAGGAGAATTTGATATGGCGAAAATCAAAGAAGCAGGGTTTGATTCTACCGTGATGATGATTGTCACAAATTCTTTTGAATATTTAGAGATTAATAGTATTAAGGATTCAGATATTAAGGTAGGAGATAAAGCTTTAACCTTAATACAATCAGAAAGCAAATAATGTTCGATCCTTAATATTTAATGAGTGAAATAGACTGGTATAGATAGAAAAACGTATGCAAGGAGGTACTTCATTGCCTATATTTCTTGAAAAGGATGGCAAGACACTTCATTTACAAAACAAGCAAATAAGTTATGTCCTCTCCATAGAAAAAGATAAATATGTCTGCCATCGATATTGGGGAAGAAGACTAGAAAGTTTTAATGGAAGCACTCAGCTTCAAATGATAGATCGCGGCTTTGCCACTAATCCGTTTCCTGAAGAGAGAGTGTTTAGCTTAAACGCACTACCTCTGGAAACAAGTACACAACAAAGCGGTGATCATCGAATCGCGAATTATACAATACGTTCGCATACCAATCAAACACGCACTGATTTTATTTTTAAGAAATTTGATATCCTATCCGGGAAACAGCCACTGAAAGGTTTACCTACATTAGAAGGAGAGGATACTACTGTTACGACATTAATTATTACTTTATATGATGATATTCAGCAGCTGGAAATGAAGCTTTACTATCATCTTTATGAACAACTGCCGGTTATAACAAGACATGTGGCTTTTCTTAATCACGGGCAACAAGATGTATTCCTTGATAATGCCGGAAGTCTTCAAGTAGATATCGCGGCAGCTACTTTTGATTTATTAACTCTTTACGGATCTCATACAAATGAAGCAAACATAAGTAGAAGGAAATTGCAAAATGGAATTCAAAAAATAGAAAGTACTCGTGGTGTAAGCAGTCCACAGC
The DNA here is from genome assembly GCF_001591585.1 of Niallia circulans NBRC 13626. Classification (GTDB taxonomy): domain Bacteria; phylum Bacillota; class Bacilli; order Bacillales; family Cytobacillaceae; genus Niallia; species Niallia circulans. The sequence continues at coordinate 108,044 of NZ_BCVE01000001.1, forward strand.
ATCAACCGTTTTTAGCACTTTTAAATCCAAATACAGATGAATTCAGCGGAGAAGTACGTGCATTTCATCTCATTTATAGCGGGAATTTCCAAGCACAAGTCGAAGTAGAACAATATGGTTCAGCACGTGTACAACTTGGCATAAATACGGAAGGTTTTTCATGGAAGCTTTCACCTGGGGGCAGCTTTGATACCCCAGAAGCTGTGATGGTTTATTCTAATCATGGGTTAAATGAGATGAGTCATACTTTCCATACACTTTATCAACAGTATCTTTGCCCTAAGTCATTTCGAAATCAAGAGCGGCCAATTGTATTAAATACGTGGGAAGCTAATTATTTTGATATCTCAGAAGAAAAAAGTGAGAAATTAGCGGAGGCTGCAGCACAAATAGGCATAGAAATGTTTGTATTAGATGATGGCTGGTTTGGAAAACGAAATGACGATACTTCCTCCCTTGGTGATTGGATGGAGAATAAAGATAAACTGCCAAACGGGATAGCTGGTTTAGCCGAGACGGTGAAAAATAAAGGAATGAAGTTTGGTTTATGGTTCGAACCAGAAATGATTTCCCCAAATAGTGAGCTATTTAAAGCGCACCCTGATTGGGTTATCCATACCCATGGATATAAGCCCTTAGAAGGAAGAAGACAGTTAGTCCTAGATTTATCTAATCCAGAAGTACAAGAGTTTTTAATAAATGTATTATCGAAATATTTAATAACAGGCAAAATCGATTATATTAAATGGGATATGAACCGACATTTAACCGATATTGGCAGTACCGCTTTTCCTAAAGATCAGCAGGGGGAGATTAGTCATCGATATATACTAGGTTTATATCGAATCCTCGATACATTAGTAAAGCAATTTCCGAATGTACTATTTGAAAATTGCTCAAGCGGAGGGGGCAGATTTGACCCTGGAATGATGCATTATATGGCCCAGACTTGGACAAGCGATAATACAGATGCGTTATGCAGGACAAAAATTCAATATGGATATAGTTTACTTTTTCCTCCGATTATGATGGGAGCACATGTTTCTAGCGTGCCTAACCATCAGGTGGGAAGGATCACTTCACTTGAAACAAGGGGAAGGGTTGCAATGAGTGGCAATCTTGGATACGAGTTAGATTTAACAGAAGCAGCGGAAGAGGAACTACGAGAAATAGAAAACCAAATTTCTTTTTATAAACAGCAGAGAAAGCTTTTTCAGTTCGGAAAATTTTATCGATTGAAAGCGCCAGGAGAATATTTCGAAAGTGCTTGGATGTTTAAAAATGAAAAAGAAGCGATAATTGTTTATTTTAACGGGATAGCACGGCCTGCTGTGCCAGTTAACTATCTCTCTGTTTATTATCTGGAAGATCTTGCAATCTATAAGGATTTAGCAACCGGAAGACTATATTCAGGCAGTGAGCTTAACTATGCAGGAGTGACCATTCCACGTGTGAAGGAAGATTACAAAACATTGATTTATCACTTTGAGAAAGTAGAACCGCAAACTAAGAAGACATGAATAGAGAGGGGGGATAAATAAGGATTAAAATATCGAATAACCACTAATTTTCTATTTATTAATGATATATATTTCTATCTAGATTCCTAAGGAATTAGCAGAGCTGGTGAGATTCCAATGATGAGATTAAAAAGAGGAATCTCACCACTCGTTCCTTGGAAAGCAAAAAGTATTCAAGCAAAAGCTAAAATACTTAACCTCATCAAACATCTAAAAATGCCAATTTTAGTTCGTATAATCCATATTGTTTAGTGCATGCAGTAATTGATTAACGAGAGGGGAAAGCTCTACGTTTTCATTGCGTCTACAAAGGAATATTGGCCGTTTAATTTCAACTCCTTTCACCTTAACCACACCTACTTCCTTACGAAGCACATGTTCCTTAACTGCAAGAGAAGGAGCTAACATGACTCCATAACCAGCAATAACTGAATGAATAGATTCGTTTAAGCCGTGAAATTGCAATCCAACAGGAGGGTGGTTCACACCATGAATTTTACACAAAGAATATAACATGTCTCTTGTTGAGCTTCCGTTTTCTCTTACTAAAAATGGCTCTTGAACCAACTGTGAAAATGAAATTTCTTTGCCAGCAAATTTATGCTTTCGCGGAACGATGAACCAAAAATCAACATCCATTATGTGTGTGAGATGCAATTCTGGTTGCTCCCACCGTTCTTTTACAACAAGAGCTAAATCTACTTTATAGCGGAGTAATTTCTCAATCGCTTCGTTTGAGTTACCACTATATAACTCTATAAGGAGTAAAGGATTATCTATTTTCAATTTTGCTAATAGAGAAGGTAATAAAAAATTAGCCGGTAAATATGTGGATGCTATTTTGATATTATCTAGTATTCCAGCTTTCAGTTGGTTTATTTTCCCCTCAATATCTCTTTCTAAATCAAATAAACGTTCCCCTTGCTTATATAAAAATTCTCCTTCCTTTGTTAATTTAATTCCTCTTCCCGCAGACTCAATTAATGTCAATCCTGTTTCTTTTTCTAAATTTCGGATTTGCATAGTTACAGCAGGCTGACTAATAGAAAGAACTCTTGCTGCATCTGTAACACTTTTTGCAGAGGCAACAGTGATAAATATACGAAGAGCATGAAGGTTCACTAATCTTCACTCCTATAAATAATATTTATACATCCTTAAGAAATATATATTAGACTTATCTATTATAATTATATAACCTTTTTATTAGAAATGGTAAAAAGGAGCCTATAATCATGAACTTACCGATGATCAAAGAAGAAAGCAAACTACAACAGAAACAAATAACACGACAAAAAATCTTTTTCTGTATTATTCTAATCATGCTAGTATCAATCGGACTAGCAACAGCATTTTTAGGAAGAAGAGAGGGGAATTATCAACTATTCACATTAATGTTAATTGGTCTAGGAGCTTCCTTTATTGGAACATTAGCAGGAGGGGGTGGCTTAATTACCGTTCCTGGTATGATGTTAACAGGTATTCCCATTCAAACAAGTATTGCTACTAATAAGTTTTCCTCAGGAATTGCGGCACTTTCTAGTGTTTTCTATTTAATAAGAAACAAACAGCTAAGTGTCCACTTTCTATTAATTACTATCCTAATCGCTGTTTTAGGTGGAATAGGGGGAACACTAGTAACTACAAATATACAGGAAGAAACGATGAATATCATTGCGTTTGCATTACTTTGTTTTGCCTTAATAGTAACAATAAAAAATAAACAATGGACTGCTACTATACAACAAGATAAAAAGCAAAAACAACAAAAAACAACAAAGAAAAGATTATACATCCCTTTCCTTATTGCAGCATATGATGGGGGATTTGGACCAGGATCCGCCACATTTAGTATTTTATTTTATTTAAAAAGTAATTTCACCTATATAAAAGCTGTGCAAATGACAAGAGTTATTATTCTTGGCAGCTGTACAGGAGGATTTATTATTTATTATCAGAACGGTTTTATTAATTGGTATTATGCCATTTGTATGGCAGTTGGTTCTATTATTGGATCACAGATTGGATTACTCGTATTGCCTAAAGTTTCTCAAAAAGCAGCAAAAACTCTTTTGGTGGTTATTATAAGTGCATTGATGCTGCAAATGATCGTTAAAATAATTTAGTTGTATTAGCATAATTGGTAATAGTTGAAAAGAAATAGTGGATTAAAAATTTCAGCAATTTTTTATAAAACTAAAGAATAGAATTGGAGGTTATAATGACTTTTTATTCTAGTTTACATAATATATATTATACACAGCAATTAAAAATTCAGCAAATCATATCTCATTACAAAGTATACTCTAGATAGTGAGACAAAATAAAAAAATTCCTTATCATTATCTATCACAATCTATTGTTAACTAACTGTATCGTATCTTTATGGACACTTGAATTTAATTGCTTAATAATTTTAAAATTATTATTAGTTTTTTATATGCTCAATATAATTTTTCATTGAAGAAAACTTCAAAAATTAAATTCAGCTTCCATCAAAAAACCAGAAAACACAAGGTTGAATGGTGTTTTCTGGTCTATAAAAAAATTAAATGGTTTCTTTCTCATTGTCAGCAATCAAATTCTGATAAAATGTGGCATTAGATGTATATATATATGGTGCCAACCATAGAAAACCGATTCCTAATGTGAATAAACATAAAATGCCCCATCCTATAAAGCTTAAATTTAATAAAAAGTACTTTCCTTTATAGCCTTTCATTCTTCGTCTGCTTTCCGTAATTGCTTCGAAAACTGAATACTCTGGATGATCTTTTAAAAGCATAAAAGTTTGTGAATATGCTAGTGCTTTAATAATACCAGGAATTAATAATAATAAGGACCATAAAAAAGTAAAAATACCAATCATAATAGACGTTCCAATTAGTTTAAGCATTGTTTTTACGTCTGTATATATGGTGAAAACTTGAGAAATCTCTGTGTTTTTTTCTCTTACAATGTCAAGATAAAACCATACAATCGATATAGATAAAGGAATTAATAGAAGGCTAATAATAGTATTTAGTATCGTCGCCTGCGGGGGTGCATAATCTTGATAAATCCAATTCATAAATCCGCCGCTCGCGTATATTTCAATCGACAGATTAACACCTGCACTTAAAATAAAATATAGGAATGTGAGTCCAACTGCCTTCCCCCATTCTCCTTTCAAATATTCTCTTGCTTCACGCTTAATTGCTGAAATTTTCAATATATATCCTCCTTTAATAGACTATCTTTCTAATTATAACTTTTTTTGTAATAGAAAGAATTAAGTGATAAATATGGTGAAATAAAATTTCTAAATTTCTTATTTCCCCCTATCTATACGAATATCCCATAGAAAAGTTTCTACTGTTTTCATATTTTAAAAAGAATTAAGTGCCTTGATGCTGCAGATTGAAATATACAGGCTAAATCATTCATAAAAAACCAAAGATGTCTATACAAAGACCCCTTTGGTTTTTTGGTCAGTTAATTCTTCCTATTTATCTATCAAAATAGGAAGAAATCTATTATCTCATTATTTTTTCAAATTCTTGCATCATTAATAGATCATTTGTAATTTCATCTGAATGATGTAAAGAGACTTTCGCCCCAAGGCTGTTAAAAGCCGCTACTGCCTCATCATATCCTCTTTCAATATGTTCAATTCCCGTAATTGTTGTCGTCCCTTCTGCAACTACTCCAGCTAACATTAGACAAATACCTGCACGGACATCTGAAGCATGAACTAATGCCCCGTGTAAAGCAGACTTTCCTTTAATATGGGCAATCCCATTTGATACTTCAATAGCTGCACCCATTTTGTTTAATTGGTATACATGATTAAATCGGTTCGGATAAACTGTTTCTCGAAGTATACTTTTCCCTTGTGCTTGTGTTAACAAAACGGTTAATGGCTGCTGCAAATCCGTTGGAAATCCAGGAAACATAGCAGTTCTTACCCTCGACGCTTTTAATCTACCATCTAGAAATGACGTAATATTATTTTCTTTTATTTCCAAACCGACACCGATTTCTTCCAGTTTCGTGAGACAAGATGTAAGATGTTCTGGGATAATATCGTTTACAGTGATCGTTCCACCTGTAATCCCGGATGAAATAAGAAAAGCTCCAGCAATTAGCCTGTCGGGAATTACGGTATAGCTGCATCCATTCAAGTTTTTAACACCTTTAATTTTGATTGTATCCGTACCAGCACCTATAATTCTCGCACCCATTTTATTTAAAAACAATGCAGTATCTGTTACTTCAGGATCTCTGGCAGCATTTAATAAAATCGTTTCTCCCTCAGCTAATACTGCTGCTATCATGCTATTAATAGTCGCACCAGATGTAATCGTATCAAAATAGATAGTTGCCCCTTTTAATTTTTGAGCCTCCACCACATAATAATCTTCATAAAATGTAAAAGTTGCCCCCATTTTCTCGAATGCCTTAATATGCTGATCAATGGGTCTGCTTACAAAATCATCCCCGCCTGGATAGCCAAGTGATACTTTTCCGAATTTAGCAAGTAATGCTCCAATGAAATAATAAGCTGTTCTAAACTTCCTTGACTTTTCAGGTTCAATTATCGGGTTATCTATTTTAGTAGGGTCAATATAAACATCCCCGCGGCTATCTCGCTCCATGATACATCCTATTTCTTCTCCGATTTGACGAAGTACTTTAAAATCAGCAATGTTTGGGATGTTCTTTAATGTTACAGGCTCACTAGCTAAGCATGCAGCAGCTAGAATTGCCAAAGAACTATTTTTCGAACCAGGTACTGATAAGGATCCTTCCAGTTTAGAAGGTCCTTCTATATTCATCCATCTCATTTTAATCTCCTATTCCAATCTATCTAATCAACGTAAATCAGCAAATTTTATTTTTAGTTGTTTCTTTTTCATTTCATCAATCGTTTTTTGTGGTGCACCAACATCTGTGAGAAGGATATCAATTCCTTCGATTGGTACGGATTGCATAAACATTTCATGACCAATTTTTTCATGCGGTGCTAAACAGACCACTTTTTGTGCAACGCTGGCAACTGTCTGAGCAAATGCAGCTGCTTCAGGAGTAGAGGTACTTATACCTTTAGCATTAATTCCTCCTCCAGTTAAAAAACAAATATCCAAGGAAAATTTGCGCATCATTTCCATTGCAATACAATCAATTATACTACTTGATGAAGATCCTCTTAATTTCCCTCCGATTAAATAAGAAGCTATATTTTCTTTCATTCTAACAAGATCGGCAATTTTCAATGAATTTGTAACGATTGTATAAGGGAAATCAGTTGGCAAATATTTTACCATTCCATAATGTATACCTGCTCCTCCAATAAAAACAGTATCATTTTCTTTAATATAAGAGGCTGCTAATTTGGAGATAGCATTTTCATGCGGGGCAGCCGTTCCATATCGAATAGCTGATGGCTGCGGCATTGTTCTTACTTTAGGTATTGCTTCAGAAAGAATGGCGCCACCATATGTTTTTTGCAGCACTCCTTGTTCTTCCATAATTGTTAAGTCTCTTCTAATGGAATCAAGAGACATCTCAAATTTACTTGCTAAATCTTTAGCAATAACTTTCCCATCTCTTGAAATTATCTCTAAAATTAATTTTCTTCTTTCCTCCGCTAGCATACTGTTCCCTTTCCCATCAAAATCTAAATTCATCTTATTCCGTTTCATTAACTTTTGTCAAATGTTTTTTTCATTTTTCTTCCGTTTTATTCCGTATTATGCCTTTTTCACCCTATCGAAACATATGTTCTATTATTAATCTTTTCCTAATTTCTTTATTTTTCGTTTCATAAAAAACTACAGTGTAAGCACAGCAGTTTTTATGAAAGCTCCACATCATATTCCATTCTTTTTGCTGTTTCTTTCGCTATTTTCACACCTGCTAAACGTTTGACAAGATGAAAGGACATATTAATGCCTGCCGAGATGCCACCTGATGTAATAATGCGCCCTTCATCGACAAACTTCACCTTCTTTACCACATTGACTTGTGGGTATTCCTCCTCAAGCCTAGTAAGGCTCGCCCAATGTGTTGTCGCGTTCAATCCATCAAGCAGCCCTGCTTCAGCAAGCAATAACGCTCCCGTACAGACAGAAGCCATCCATTGAACCTCTTCCATTTGTTCCTTAATCCAATTAATCACCGTTTTATTATGTACTTCTCGTTCTCTTGCACCTAGTCCCCCTGGGATGATTAAAAGATCGAACTTGGGCATCGTTTGGAAACTATAATCCGGATATACCTTTAATCCATTTCTCGCTCGAATCATTTGTCCCGTTTCCGAAATAGTCTGCACTATAAACGGTTTAGACCCATCCTCTCTTGTTGTAACAGAAAACACTTCAAACGGGCCAGCAAAATCTAATACCTCCACATCATTAAATAAAAATATCCCTATTTTCCATTGGTCGGTTTGCATTTTATCTCTCCTTCGTTAAAGCTATATTCTAGCTAGTTACTTATTATTATACTTAAGAATTTCATCATAGAGAGATAAATTATCTTAAACTTGATTAACTGACTGATTTTTGAAAAAATAAAAGGATAAAAAGGAGAGGCGGTTATTTAAAGTGAATGGACAAAAGAGGCTGCGAGATTATGGAATAATAATTGGAAAATTAGAAACAGGTAAAAGAAATGCCATTACAGATGTAGAAGGTGTCACAGTTGGCCATACTACATTAAATAATAAAGACACTCAGACTGGTGTTACCGCAATAATCCCCCACCAAGGCAATATATTTAAAGAAAAGGTAATCGCTGCAAGCCATGTAATTAATGGGTTTGGCAAAACAATGGGTTTAATGCAAATAACAGAATTAGGAACGATTGAAACACCTATTCTTTTAACCAATACATTAAGTATCGGTGTGACAGCTGATGCATTAATTGAATATATGCTAGAACATAACGAGGATATTGGTAGAACAACAGGTACTGTTAATCCCATTGTGTGTGAGTGTAACGATATGTTTCTTAATGATGTGAGAGCAAGAAAGATTACGAAAGACCATGTTTTCGGGGCAATCGCTAATGCTTCTGCGGAATTTGATGAAGGATCAGTTGGTGCTGGCCGCGGCATGCTATGCTATTCTTTAAAAGGTGGAATTGGAACCTCTTCCCGCATAATACATATGGAGCATGGTAGCTATACAATAGGAGTACTGGCACTGACCAACTTTGGTACTCTGAGTGATCTAGTGATAGCGGGGAATCCAATTGGACAACAGCTCAAAAAACAGCTTACACAGACAAATAAAGATAAGGACAAGGGCTCTGTTATCATCATCGTAGCTACTGATCTTCCCGTTTCGGAAAGACAATTAAATCGAATAATTAAGCGCGCAGTAACAGGATTATCACGAACAGGTTCGATTATCACAACAGGAAGTGGTGAAGTAGTCATTGGTTTTTCTACAGCAACAAAAATACCACACGAAAATCCTTATTCCAGCGTCCCCATCTCAGCCATTCATGAAGAGGATATCGATGTTGCATTTAGAGCTGTTGGAGAAGCTACAGAGGAAGCAGTGCTAAATTCCTTGATAACCGCAACCCATGTAATTGGTCGAGATGGGAATGAACGGCCAGCCCTTAAAGATTTATTAAGAGAATACAACATTCATTTACTTTAGAAAAAAACAGACGCCTGTATGATACAAAGCGTCTGTTTTCCTTATTTATATTTACCTTGCAAAATCGATTCCTCTAACGGACGGCGGCTAGACGGAATTTCTCTTGCTTGAAAATCTTCCGGCAACGCTTCTTTTTCCCCTTGATAACCAATGGCAATAGTTACTTGAATATCAAATTCTTCTGGGATGTTTAATACTTCACGAGCTTTTGCTTTATCAAATCCACCAATAGCATGTGTTTTTAAACCTTCTTTTATAGCCTGCAAGGATAAGAATCCCCATGCAGTTCCGCTGTCAAAAGCATTCATCCCATTTTGTTTATCCGAAATAAGCACTGCTAATACCGGTGCATTTTTACACCACTCTAAATTTCTTTCAAAAATAAAAGAATGGAATAATGATCGTTCCTCTGCTGTTCGAGCAACAATAAAACGCCATGGCTGCAAATTATTTGCAGAAGGCGCCCAGCGAGCCGCCTCAAATAGGCGCATTAAGACTTCTTCAGAAACTTCTTTATCTAAAAAAGAACGGGGTGACCAACGATTTAAAAAAATAGGATCAATCTCGTGGTCTGCTTGACGAAATGTATGTATTTCATTTTCCTTCATAAGTATCCACCCTCAAAAGTTATTTCATTTCTATTCCATTTTAATGATAAAAAAATGACAATTCAACTAATTGATTCTAAAGAATAGAAAGAATCAATCAAAATAAACAGGCTCCAACGGATTAGCCATATGTTTAAAGGCTAGTAATATTTGTGATTCTGTATTTCTTGGAATGGATAAAGGCGGAAGATCATCTTTTGCAAAGAAACCGACAGAGCTAGTTTCTACTCCTTCCTGCGCCTCTCCTCCTACAATCTCACACTGAATGAACATTTTATATACATGGTATGGAGATGGAGGATGCGGGTGGCATTTCTTATCCATAACCGCAATTAATTTTACAGCTTTCACCTCAAATCCTGATTCTTCTTGTACTTCTTTTACTGCGACTTCAGCTGGAGTTAAGCCAATATCGCCCCAGCCTCCTGGCAAGGCCCAGGAGTTATCTGTCTTCTCTTTCACCATTAGTATTTTATTATCTTGAAAAACTACTGCCCTAATATCTACTTTCGGTGTAGCATACCCTGTTTCATTTGCAAAAAGATCACGAATACATATTGTATCCACCTTGGTATATTCCGACATAATTTCTAAACTGATCTTCCTGATATCTTCAAATCTTTCCAAATCATAAGTATCCTTTGAATAGCTTAATCCGGCTTGGGCGATTGCTTGAAGTTGTTTCGCCCATTGTAACCATTTCGGTTCCATCTAATGACCTCCTTTTTTTAATAAACTGAAACACCTTACAAATTGCATAGACTTACCTTCCAATAACAAACCCAAATACACAAGTTAAAAAAAGTACCAGCACTAACGCAAGGCTTAGCATACCGCTTACAGCTTTTTTCCTTGCTGAATAATAAGCATCACTTTCCATATATTTTTTCATCAACGTATGGTAGTGGCACACTTTATTCCATAGGGTAGTAAGCCACCCATGCATGATAATAGAAAACCCTGCAAAAATAAGAATCTTTAACCATAGCGGCGGTACTATAATCATGGCGCCTGTAGTACTATTAATTAACATCAAATACCCATATAAATAACTGGAATTACGTATAACAATCTTAATAAATAATTCGATAAAGCCGTTAATTGGTGTGCGTTTTTGAAAGATCCGTTTAGAGTTTTTGAAAATACGCGGTTTCTTTCTTCTCATAATGACCGGTTTTTCTATTTCAGGAGCCGCTAAATAGATAGCCTGAACCATGCTAGTTTTACGCTCTTGCTCTAATTCAATATGGAGATCAATGGACGCGATCTTTCGTAAAGCTGTCAAACTAAAGAAGATCGACAACAAGAGAATAATTAGTGATAGTGCATATACTGGAATAGTCATTCCCATATCCACTATATGATAAATCCATTGACTAAACCAATTCAATACAAGAAACAAGAAAACCACCAGCAAGCTTTTTGCCCATATAGAACCTATTTTTCGGATATGGTACTTCCATAACATGAAGCAAGATTGTAAAGCAGTGAAATAGACAAATAAGACAAGGATTTCTGACCAATTTAACAAATAATAATGGAGTAAAAATGGTAGAAGGCATAAGAAGCCTGCTGCCAGCACCATTGTTTGAAAGAACAGAGAATAGAAATAGCTCAGCGCTTTTAACCTTCCAATTAAATGAAGCTGTTTGACTAAAAATACTTTATCAGCTTCCACAATAAGGGTTCGAATATTGCCAATCCATGCCAGAAAGTAAAGGCAGAAAAAAGGAACAATAAAAGGGATCTTATGTATCCAGACAGGCATCTCCAGCCACCAAGAACGATAGATAACACCACAGAAAACACCTAGAGGGACTAAGATATATACAATTACCGTCCAATCAGCAATCGATCGAAGTACTTTCCATTGATAGTGCCAATTGCTAATTAAACGTGAAAAAAACAACTTTCTACTATTCATTACCATGATCCTCTGCTAACAAATGAAAACAATCATACAAAGAGCCATCAGTTAACTGACATTGCTCCCTTATCTCCTCTAATGTTCCTTTTGCCACTAGCTGACCATTATGGATCATAAGAAATCGATCACAAATCTTTTCTGCTGTATCTAATACATGGGTAGACATTAATATGCCAGCACCACGGTTTTGCTCTATTTCCATCGATCCGAGAAAAAGCTTCATGGCATTGGGGTCAAGTCCCATAAACGGTTCATCAATAATATATAAGGATGGATTTGTAATCATCGCAAGTATAAGCATCGCTTTCTGCTGCATTCCCTTTGAATATTTAGTTGGGTTTTCATGCGCGTGTTCCGCTAACTTGTACATATTTAGTAACTCATTAGCCTTTTGCTTATATTCCTTTTCTTCTAGCCCCTCTACTGCTGCAACAAAATCTAGGTGTTCCCATAATGTTAATTCATCATAGAAAATAGGTCGTTCTGGTAAATAGGAATAAGTTATCCCATCTATGTAGGAAACCGTTCCTTCTAAATGTTCGATTAAACCTAATAAACTTTTGATTGTCGTACTTTTGCCAGCACCATTTGGCCCAATTAAACCAACTAATTCTCCTTTTTCAATAGTAAAATTAATTTCTCTAATAATTTCTTTCTTTTGCTCGTATCCAGCTGATTGAATCTCTACCTCTAAAAGAGACATTTACACACCCTCCCCATCACATTCTTCTTTTATACGGACAAATCTGTAAGAAAGTTTCTAAATTAGAAAAAATTTTTGGAGATTAAAAAAATCGCACTACTGGTAGAGAAGCATCATGAAGAAGGAAACAAAAAAATAGATGCAGTCAGATAATAATTACCTTCCTGCATCTATGCCATCGATTATTCGATTTACTATCTTTTACACAGCTTGACTATCCATTTTCACACGCAGTTTGCTTCCAACAAGCTTTATCAAATCAACCACTCGATTAGAATAGCCCCATTCATTATCATACCAAGCTAGTATTTTCACTTTATTTTGCCCGATGACCATTGTAGATAAAGCATCAATAGTTGCAGACTCGGTTGTTGTATTAAAATCAACAGATACTAAAGGTTCCTCTGTAATGCTTAGAATCCCTTTCAGTTTTCCGTTTGAAGCCTCTTCAAAAGCTTGATTAACAGCTTCACTCGTCACATTTTTTTCTAAATCGACGACTAAATCGACTAAAGAAACATTTTGTGTTGGCACTCTTAACGCCATTCCATGAAGTTTTCCTTCTAAATGTGGAAGGATCTGTTTTAAGGCCTTAGCTGCTCCAGTCGAAGTGGGAATAATATTTTGCCCACATGACCTTGCCCGCCGTAAATCATGATGGGGATTATCTATATTGTTTTGATCATTGGTATAGGAGTGAATCGTTGTCATTAATCCATTCTTTATCGTAAAATGTTCGTCTATAACCTTAGCAACCGGTCCTAAGCAATTGGTCGTACATGATGCATTCGAAATAACATGATGTTTATCAATATTTAATATACTATCATTCACACCTATGACGATGGTTGCATCAGCATTTACACCAGGAGCGGTAAGCACTACTTTATGCGCACCAGCTTTTAAATGCATTGCTGCTTTGTCTCTCGTGTTAAATTTCCCAGTAGCTTCTACTACGATATCGATTCCCAATTCACGCCACGGAAGTTTTTCTGGATTACGGTTATTCACTAATAGAATCTCTTGGTCATTTATAAGAATCGAATGTTCTTTAGCCACAACCTTACCTGGAAACTTCCCGTGAATTGTGTCATACTTTATTAAATGTGCTATCGTTTCAGAAGGATAACTGGCATTAATAGCAGTAATATGTATACTTTGATCATTAATAGCATTTCTAAGCACCATTCTTCCAATTCTCCCAAAGCCATTAATTGCAACTGATATTGTCATAGACTTCGCTCCTTTTTAAATATGTTATACTATTAAATTAATACTCTATAATAAGTATAACATATTTAAAATAAAATACATCTTATTTGATTAAAAATAAGATGTATTCTTATAGTGCCTTGAACTTTATCTCACTCCTTTTACAAAATCACTTGGCATCGTAGCTTCTTTGTTATTATGAACAATCCAAGATATTATCGTTGTACTGTCACGAACATTTTTCTTTTTTATTTCCTTTAATAAATAATAGACGCTCTCTTGATTGGAAAACGAATCAAAAGCTTGAAAAATGGATTCCATCCTATGATAATCCGTGTTGGGACATTCAATCAGTCCGTCAGTAGTGAGAAAGATATGTGTTTTTCCCTTTCTTAATTCTTTCACACCCTGATTATAGGAAGGTACTTCTTGATGAAAACTACTGTTTAGCCCAATCCATTCATAAAAGCTACGGTGATTTTGCTGGTATTCTCCTAATCTTGAAAGTTCTGGATGATTGAGTGCAAGTATACAGTCGCCAATTGATAACCACCATAAATAGTTTTCTTTTCGTACAACGATTAAGCACGCAGTTTCTCCTTGAATCATCATGCTTTGCTCCAGAAACTCCTTGCTTGCGAAATGGTTTAAGAAAAAGGAAGTAATTTCTTGGAATACTCTCTTTAACGGTAATTGTAGAATTGTTTTGATCTCCTCTTTCTTTGTCGCTATACTTTTTATTACTAATTCTGCACTTTGTGCTGAATCATGTGCATCCAAGAGGATGACAAGCTCCCATTCGCGTTCTATCCAAATGAAACAGCCGTCTTCATTTTTATATTGACCTGCAGAGGAGTTTCCTCCAAAGCGTCCAAGTACTAAATTATTTCTTAGATGGAGGATATTAATTTCATCTACATAATTCTTATCAGAACCTACCCATTTATATTCCATTACGCTTCCTCAAAAACTTCATTTGCTAAGTAATTTTTTATTCTTTTACATAAAGAGCTCATTTCCTCTTCGTTTGCAATCGGAGCCTCTGGCCAATCATATAACTCCGTTGGTCCCCAATATCTTTCAGGAGTATTGGGATATCTTGCAATTAGATGAAGGTGAAGATGAGGAACCGAATTTCCTGAGACGAGAGCGTAAATATGTTCCGCGTTTTCTGTTTCCTTTAATGCCTTGCTGACTCTTGAAATAATAAGTCCAAACGCCTTTGCTTCATCATTTGTCATCTCAGCAAGTGTAGGAATATGTCTTTTTAAATCGATCATAAGATGTCCTAGGTAACTGCCCTTGCCTTTTCTGTCAATATGACCAACATAAACATATTCATTTTCATAGATTGGTATTCCTGCTGTTTTAATAATCCCTTTATGTTTATCGCATATGAAACAATTGGTTTCCATTTCCCTTTCCCCCTAAAATAGTATAAAAAAATCCTATTGTCTCTTAAAAGAGACGATAGGATTTATCGTGGTACCACTCTTCTTCATTCGTTAGAAAAACGAACCTTCTTAAGCTTAATGACGAGAGCCAACCGTCTAGATATACCTTTCTACCTAACCACTCCTAGGCGAGTTGGGAAGTGATATGCGCTATCTTTCACCAAACGACAGCTCTCTCTAGCATACTTACTTCTTAATACTCCTAATCATCGTGTTTATCTTATTTAACTAATTTAAACTTTCTGTTATTTTAGGAAAAACTTCAAAAAATGTCAATCGTTATTTTCTAAATAGGTCTGACAATTCATTTTCATTTTTTATCACAAAAATTTTGTTCTGATACTGTTTGTATGTATGAAAGAAAAAAGGTTTACCTACTTGCTCGAAATGCTTATTCCATTTAAACATTTTAAAGAAAATTGTTAAGTTTGGCTGATAATGGGCCATTTCTTGACCAAGCTTCTGTTTAACGTATCGTTTTACGATACGATAGGTGCGCTTAGAATAATTGGTGTCCAAAAAAACAATGACGTCTGCTTGTTGAAAGCTGCCACTTACCCATTCCTCACTATGAACACCTTCTACAATCCATCTATCTGTTTGGGTGATGGACAGTAAATGTGCTTTCCTCTCTTCTTCCGATCTTCTAATATCTCCACTATCTGATCGTTTCCAAACAACATTATCTAATTCATAATAGGGAATTTGTAATTTCATTGATAAATCTTTTGCTAATGTTGTTTTTCCACTAGCTACAGAACCAATGATATGTATCTTATTAGGAGTAGCTTTCACTATTTCCCCACCTCCTTTATACAAGATTTTCATGAGTGTCGGGGAAGCATCTATTCAATATTTAAAGATAAAGACATCTTTCCATTATCACGGAAAGAGGGATCTGCTACTTTTTCGACCATTATTTGACTATCTTTTACGTGAATTACAGAAACGCAGCAATTATCATGGTGTGGGTAATCAGCCATATTTAGCAGAGATTTAATGAAAAATCCAATCGTAACACCATGAGAGAAAACCAAAATATTGCCGCCTGTATCTTTATGCTTAGCAATAATATCGTCAACAGCCGCTCTTGTCCGCGCTAATAATTCAGTAAAGGATTCTCCATCTTGGACTTTGCTTTCCATATCTGTAAAGGAGAAGAGTCTTTCCACTATATCTCCATGCTGTGCGATAATGTCTGTCTGCAGCATTGCTTCTAACATTCCGAAATTCATTTCTTTTAATCTTGCATCTTTTGTTAATTGAATATTTCTATTACCAATAGCAAATTTTGCCGTATCTAACACTCTCTGACTATCACTGGCATAAGCAGCCTCAAAAGGTATATCTGATAAACCAGCACCAACCGATCTTGCTTGTAAAATCCCATTTTCTGTTAAAGGAGAATCACAAAACCCTTGCATTCTCTTTTCGATATTATATTGAGTCTCTCCATGTCTGATAAAATACAGTCTCAATTCCTTCTTCATTTGAAACTCCCTTCCTTTGCTTTATTTTTCACAGGATACTATCAAGAAAAGCGGAATCCTCATTCGCCTTTCATATTCTTCTTTTTGCAGAAAATTTTCTCGTTTTGGCATTCCTTCCCGTAAGTCGGTTATTTTAAAGCCTGCTTCTTTTAACAGTCGAAAATACTCCTCTATCGTGCGATGATATTTTACTACTTCCTCGTCTATCCATCGCTCAATTCTTTCTCCCATGGAAAAGTAATCATCGACAATCCAATTCGTTCTTTTTTTCGAGGAAACGGAACTTTCAAATGTAGAAAGACATAGAGGATGCTGCACACTAAAGATAAACTTACCATTATCATTTAACTGATCATATACACCCTGAAAAATTGGCTGTAAGTCTTTAATATAGTGAAATAATAAGCGTGAGACAACGATATCCACTTTGCTATTGGTAAATTTCCAATCCTCTAGTGTAGAATGGTAAACAGAAGCAGTTGTGCCATTTAAAAGATGGGAAGCTTCATCAAACATTCTCTTTGAACCTTCTATTCCTGTATAGCATGCTGCACCTTTTTCTAACAGTTCTATACCAAAACGAGCATCTCCACAACCTAAATCAAGGACAGATTTACCGTCTACTTCCCCTAATAGCTCATACAAAATAGGGCTTTCTATACTATTGTTGGGGCTTGTTTCTCGATTTCTTCTAGCCCGATAACTTTCAAAAAATTGTTCCTTATCGTATAAAGATGAACCTGTATATGCCATATCTCCACCTACTAAATTTCATGTAATTTTTTTACAAGCAAATCTACTAAAATAGCATAACCTTCTTCCCCAAAATGAAGACCATCATTATGTATACCTTTTAGTTTCTTCTGATAATCTTCTAAAGAGAGCATTTCAGTATAAAAATCAATAAAGTATGCTCCTGTTTCATTGGCAACTTCCTTAACTGCATTTGCATACCTTGCTAAAACCTCATTTGCCCTCGCAAACTGCAACGTTTCATCGACGGGAGCTGGCGTAATCAGAATAGCTTTGTCTGGATCAATTAATTGGACGATTCTCCTCCTATTTTTTCGATAGGTGGTAAGTCAATCATCTTATGAAAGGCTGCATCATTTGCACCAAATAAAATTGTTACTAAATCAGGCTGCTTCTGGATAACATCTGCTTCAATTCTATTTAATGCATCAACCGTGTTATTCCCATTTATTCCTGCATTGATTATTTCATAATGATCGATTGTATCTGCCAGCATGGCTGTCAAAACAGGTTCGTTTCTAGTTTCTCTCCCTGCGGTAATACTATCTCCAAAGCATATTAAAACAGGTATTTTTTCTCCCTCCTTCCTATAAGAATATTCAAACCACTTGCTTCTATCCTATTTTATACTAATTATAATGATTCGTCTTTTTCTTTTCATTGATTAGGGGAAATAAAAAATTACAAGTAGCAATTAGATTATTGCACAAATTACTTCTGCTGAAATTAACCTTTTCGCTCTGCTAATCTTTTTTCTACACGCTGAAATCCCCATTTCATAATCATTGGGACACAGAATAAGATAAACAACAATCGAAATAGCTGATACGTTGTGATAATCGGCAAGTTAGCATGAACAGATTGGCCAAGTACGGCCATTTCTGCCATTCCTCCTGGAGCTAACCCAATAAAAGCAGTCAATAATGAGATATCCTGATCTACACTTACTAAAATATAGCCAAGTACTAAAGAAAAAAGGACTAGTAAGGCAGAAGTTACTGTTACCACGCTTAAAAACTTTGCTTTGTTTTCGATATTACCAAATTTAATTTGTAAACCTAGATCAATACCTATCAATGTTTGCGCCACACATGCAAGAGTTGTCGGAATTGCAGGTACATCCATCCCAGCAATCGATATAGTTGCAACAAGAAGCATCGGACCAATCATAAACGGCGCTGGAAACTTCCACTTTTTTACTATGCTTGCAATTAAATAGCAAAAGAATAAGATCAAGAAAATGATCCAATGATAGCCCGGGCTTCCATTAGTGGATGTTACCGCTGCCACTCCTTGATTGCCATACAAAATCGGACTATATACGAGGAGTGGAACGAGAATCATGACAGATAAAATTCTACTTATTTGAATAACTGTAACGACAGTGAGATCAATTCCTTTTATTTCTGAACTAATCGCCACCATTTGAGATAGTCCCCCTGGGATACTGCCGGCAACAGTTGATTTTAAATTACTATGCGTTAATCTTGAGGTTATAAAGGCGAGAAGTATACTAAAGGCAAGCATAACAACCGTCATGAAAAGCATAGAGGGGAGATGGATCCCCATTTCAATAAGTGTCTGGCTGGTAAATTGTCTTCCAATGAGGTAGCCAATAACAAGGAGTCCGATATCTCGAAATGAGAAAGGTAATTTCGGAGAGATTTTGGCAAGCCGCACATAAAGGATCGTACTGAACATGGGGCCAAGCAGCCAAGACAGGGGAAGCTGGCATACTTGAAACACCCATCCTCCAAGTACAGCGCTTAAACATAAGAAAAGTAATGACATAATTTCGATCCCTTCATAAAGAAATAAGTACTTTCATTATACTACTTATTTCTCCTTAAAATGAAGAATCTCTTGTTTATTGGTGATTCGTTCCTTTATAACTAATTTCCTTCACTTTTACTTTTTCTAATACCCATTCTTCCTTTTTCCATATCCACCAAGTTTCTAAGTAACCAATCGTATCAACTGTCGCCAGTCCACTAATTCTTTGTTTCCCTTTCATCGCCGTTTGATTGTTAAATCGTGTTACTTTTAATTCAGAGAAAGGGGATAAAATTAATTCAGTTGGTTCATTTAATCTTCCTTTATGGTAAAGACCTAGTTTCTCATAATGGTTTCTCCGATCATACAAATCGAAAATATATGTTTTTTCTTTGTTTATTTTTATTTCAGCTTTATAGGCATCTTTAAACTGACTTTCAACCGATGCCAACTCTGGTTTTTCCAATTCTATTAAATGATTGCCTTGCAGTTGAAAGAAATAAAAGTTTTTTTCTGTCCCTCTTTCATTCGCAGAAACAGTAAGTAATATTTCTTTCTGATGATCATCATTTATATCGATTATATGTAATGTAGGATCAAATCCGCCTTCCACTGTTAGAGTGGCGCCCTTATCTTTTCCTTTCGTTACCTTCAGGGAAAATTCCTTAAAGAAATTACTATTTTCAGGCTGATCGGATGCATCTCCTTTTAATTGCACAATTTCTTCCTGCTCATCATTAGTTATATCAATTTTTTCTTCCAAAATTAATTTGTTTGTTTTATCTTCTTTTTCCATTGCATATACACCAGTAATAGCAGTTAAAGTCATCAAAAAGAAAGCACATAAAGCAACAAGCATTTCCCTTCTCATGCTAAAACCTCCCTATGTCTTATTACTTTTAGAGTGTCCTTTTTTGGTAAAATCATGTAAGAAAGGAAAAGAAAATTTAATAGAAGGTTTTTGCATAAAGTAAAGCGGCATTATTAGAAGGTAAATGAGCTCTATCGTTCTTGATTTTCGTATTAAAAAAGCGGGGGTTGCTCGGATAAAGGCTGCTATTTTCAGTGGTATTATAAAAAGTAGTATTCATTTGTTTGATGAACGCTATTTTCACCGGCATTCTTCGCAAAAGTGGTTTTCTTTCATTCGATGAACGCTTTTTCCCCTTCGTTCTCTTCAATAGAGGTTTTCATCGCTTTTTCCTATATCCAAAACTTATTCATTTATAAAAAGAAGTTCCCGATTCGCAGGTTAACCTTGCGAATCAGAAACCTCTTATTCTAATATTATTTATACTTGCTCATCGCTAACTTTTTCTTCCCATAATTCAACAATTTTACCTGCTTCTGTTTCATCGATAATAAAGGATCCATTTGAATAGCGATCATTAAAACGAAGATCTGCTGTTTTCACCGATTCAATTTCGCCTTTTTCGGTTTGAATATAAATGGTATCTTGTGCCCCAGCTATTGTCATCCCAACAATTCGGTGTGGATTTGCTTTTAATTCTCGAAGCATAATCAAGCCTCGTTTTGCTCTTCCAGAAAACTCAAATTCAGTGAGTTTCATTTTTTTTATGGAACCGCGTTGCGTAATAATAACGACGCTTTCCTGCTGAGGATTTGTTATAACTTTACCAGCAACAACATAATCATTGTCTTTAAGATTAATACCTTTTACACCAGCTGCTCTTGCGCCAACGATATTGATTTCTTCTTCATGGAATCGTAAGGCATAGCCGATATGAGTTGCTATTAAAACTTCTTGTTTACCGTTTGTTAGGAAAACATCTACTACTTCGTCGACTCCTTTTAGGTTAATAGCAACTAATGGTTTAGAGTAACGCTGTGCTTTATAGTTAATCAACTCTGTTTTCTTTGCCATACCATTTTTCGTAAAGAAAAGCAGATATTGAGTTTGTTCAAAATCTTTTATAGGCATCGCCTTAATAATCGATTCATCTCGGTCAATTGGTATAATATTGGAAATATGCTGACCGAGATCCTTCCAGCGTATATCTGGCAATTCGTGTACCGGTAAATAGAGATAATTGCCTTTGTCTGTAAACAATAACAAGACTTCAGTTGTGTTTACATCTATCTTAGCAAGTATTCTATCTGTATCTTTCATGCCAAAATCTTGGCCATTGCTCGCTGCATAAGAACGCTGGCTTGTGCGCTTAATATATCCATCTTTCGTTACAGTGACAATTACATCTTCACTCGCTATTAAGACTTCAAGATTGATTTTAATTTCTTCAATTTCATCTTGTATTAATGTACGTCTTTCACTAACAAAGCGTTTTTTTACGTCTTTTAGTTCTTTTTTAATAACCGAAAGCAATTTCTTTTCACTTGCTAGGATTGCCGTCCACTCTTCAATTTTTTTAGCCAACTCTGCCGCCTCTGCTTCTAATGCCGTTATATCTGTATTGGTTAAGCGGTATAACTGTAAAGACACAATTGCTTCTGCTTGAGGCTCAGTAAATTGAAAAGCAGCCATTAAGTTATTTTTCGCATCTCGTTTATCTTTTGATGCGCGGATCGTTGCTATAACCTCATCAAGAATAGATAATGCTTTAATTAATCCATCCACAATATGCTCTCGATCTTTAGCTTTTTGCAAGTCGAATTCAGTACGTCGTTTAATCGTTTCTTTTTGATGCTCGATATAAGCATCAAGTAAAGCGATAATTCCCATTAACTTTGGACGTTTATTATGAATGGCAACCATATTAAAGCTGTAGGTAATCTGTAGATCGGTATTTTTAAATAAGAAATTTAGAATTCCGTTTGCATCTACTTCTTTTTTTAACTCAATTACAATTCGCAATCCTGTACGATCCGTTTCATCTCTTACTTCTGCAATTCCTTCAACTTTACGATCCAAACGCAATTCATCAATCTTTTTCACAAGATTGCTTTTATTTAGCTCATAAGGAACCTCGGTAATGACAATTTGCTGCTTGCCGCCTCTTAATGTTTCAATTTCTGTTTTCCCGCGAACAATGATTTTCCCTTTACCAGTCTCATATGCCTTTTTAATGCCTTCTACTCCTTGGATAATACCACCAGTCGGAAAATCTGGACCTTTTATATGTTTCATAACGTCTTCCACTGTACAATTTGGTGAATCCATGCGCTCAATCACACCATCGATAACTTCTCCCAAATGATGTGGTGGTATATCTGTTGCATATCCTGCCGAGATACCTGTAGAACCATTCACTAACAAATTCGGAAATTTCGCTGGTAACACCGTTGGTTCATTGGATGTATCATCAAAGTTTGGAATGAAATCAACTGTTCTTTTTTCAATATCACGGAGTAACTCTGCAGAAATAGCCGATAATCTAGCCTCTGTATAACGCATAGCTGCCGGCGGATCCCCGTCAATACTACCGTTATTTCCGTGCATTTCAATTAGGACATTACGAACCTTCCATTCTTGACTCATTCTTACCATCGCATCATATACAGAAGAATCGCCGTGGGGATGGTAATTACCAATAACATTCCCGACTGTTTTTGCTGATTTACGGAAATGTTTATCATGTGTATTTCCTTCTTCATGCATCGCATAAAGAATACGACGCTGAACAGGCTTTAATCCATCTCTCGCATCCGGTAACGCCCGTTCTTGAATAATGTATTTACTATACCGTCCAAAACGATCACCGAGAACATCCTCTAAAGGTAAATCACGGTATTGCTCTAATGAACTCATGATGGACTCTCCTCCTCAGTGACCATAATATTTTCATTTTCGAGAATATTGCCTTCTTCTTCTAATCCAAATGCAACATTCGATTCAATCCATTTTCTACGTGGCTCAACCTTATCACCCATTAATGTTGTGACACGACGCTCTGCACGGGCCAGATCATCTATCTTAACTCGTATTAATGTTCTTGTTTCAGGATTCATCGTTGTTTCCCAAAGTTGATCGGCATTCATCTCGCCAAGACCTTTATACCTTTGCAAAATATAGCCTTTTCCCACTTTTTTAATGGTATCTTGCAAGTCATCATCACTCCATGAGTATTCAATGACTTCTTTTTTTCCAGAACCTTTACTAACCTTATACAATGGAGGTAAAGCGATATATACCTTACCTGCTTCTACTAGAGGTTTCATATAGCGATAGAAAAACGTTAATAGAAGAACTTGAATATGTGCACCGTCTGTATCAGCATCTGTCATGATGATGACTTTATCATAGTTTGAATCCTCTACTTTAAAGTCGGCTCCCACTCCAGCTCCAATCGCATGAATAATTGTGTTTATCTCTTCGTTTTTAAAGATATCTGCAAGCTTTGCTTTTTCTGTATTAATTACTTTTCCGCGCAATGGAAGAACAGCTTGAAAGCGGCGATCTCGCCCTTGTTTTGCGGAACCACCAGCAGAATCTCCTTCCACTAAATATAATTCATTTCTTTGTGGGTTTTTCGATTGGGCAGGAGTTAGCTTACCAGAAAGAACAGCCTCTCCACGTTTACGTTTTTTCCCGCTTCTTGCTTCTTCTCTTGCTTTTCGAGCAGCTTCTCTAGCTTGTGCCGCTTTAATCGATTTTTTAATTAAAAGGGAGCTGACTTCAGGATTTTCCTCAAAGAAATAAGCTAAGTGTTCAGAAACAACAGCATCCACAGCTGATCTTGCCTCACTTGTCCCTAATTTTCCTTTTGTCTGCCCTTCAAATTGTAATAAATCTTCCGGTACACGTACAGAAACGATAGCAGATAAACCTTCACGGATATCGGAACCATCCAAGTTTTTATCCTTTTCTTTCAGAAGATTAACTTTACGCGCATATTCGTTAAACATACGAGTCATGGCTGTTTTGGCCCCAGCTTCATGTGTCCCGCCATCCTTTGTGCGGACATTATTAACAAAGGACAAAACATTTTCTGAATAGCCATCGTTGAATTGAAAAGCATATTCCACTTCAATCCCGTTACTTTCGCCTTCAAGACTTACGACTGGATGCAAGGTATCTTTCTCTTCATTTAAATATTCAACAAATGCTTCTATTCCATTTTCATAATGGAAAACACCGTGCTCATTATTTCTTTCATCGATAATTTCAATTCTTAGCCCTTTTAATAAAAAGGCAGATTCTCTTAATCGTTCACAAAGCGTTTCATAATTATAAGTGGTTGTTGAAAATATCGCTGGATCTGGCTTAAAGTGAATCGTTGTTCCAGTTTGATTTGTTTTCCCGACTTTTTCTAGTGTGGTGACAGGTTTTCCGCCGTTTTCAAAACGTTGTTCATAAATAAAGCCATCGCGCTTGATCTTTACAACAACCCATTCTGATAATGCGTTCACAACAGAAGCACCTACACCATGTAAGCCGCCACTTGTTTTGTAACCGCCTTGTCCAAATTTTCCTCCAGCATGAAGAATGGTAAAGATAACTTCAGGAGTTGGCTTTCCAATCTTATGCATTCCAGTCGGCATTCCACGTCCTCTATCTTTGACACTAATGGAATTGTCGCGATGAATTTTTACAATAATTGCATCTCCATATCCAGCCAGTGCTTCATCGACTGCGTTATCTACAATTTCATATACAAGATGATGCAAACCTCTAGAATCTGTACTCCCGATATACATACCTGGACGTTTTCTGACAGCTTCTAAACCTTCTAACACCTGAATGGCATCATCATTATATTCGAATGCTTGCTGATTTTTTGCCACTGACATACCCCTTTCACTTCTACAAATCCGACATAGTATCTTTCTATGTATCATGTCGAACAATTGTTTATGTATTCGTCTAAAAAACGAATTATCCTCTAAGATTCAAAACATTTATCGGAAAATTGTTTATTAGGCAGTTAAGAATTTTTGTCACTTTCTTATATAAAGCTAATTTCTATCGTTAACAATAATTCTAAAACAGCCCTGCTTTTTATTAGACGAGTTTAAAAGAAGGCTTTTTCTACTAACCTTCTTTTTTCAAATTATCGAATTTTAATAAACAGTTGTTGATACCTGTCTGATTAAGAACATTTGTTCTCATTTCGTATTGTAGCACATATTCTCATTTTTCACGTTCAATTTCCATTTTATCTTTCGATTTTTTCCCGACAAAACCAATATTATACCAATAATGGCAAAAGCAAAAGATTTTTTTAAAGAGGATTTCCTCTTTTTATCTATATTATGTTAACACAGATTCTATGGAAAAACGAATAAGATTATAAATACTGTCTTCTTTTTTTTAAAATTGATAACGTTTTAACCACTCAAACAAACAGTCTTTATAGGATAAATGCTATTCTATTACAAACGACAAAGCAGAATGATTAGTGACAACCATTCTGCTTTGTCGTTTCCTATTTTGTCATCGCATGTTCTACTTTAATGCAGCGATCCATGATTACCGTATAGCCTTTTTCTGTTAGATCATGAAATGTTTCTTCATGTACAAGCCCCAATTGAGCCCAAAATACATCTGCATCTATTTTTTCAAAGTCAGCTGCAACCTCTGGTAAGAATTCCGATCTTCTAAATACATTAACAATATCAACATGTCCCTCGATATCTGTTAATTGCTTAACTGCTTTTACACCTAGCACTTCGTCCACCGTTGGATTTACGGGGATAATTTCATATCCTGCCTTTTGCATTGCCTCTGAAACCATATAGGATGTTCTGGAAGGATTATCGCTTAAGCCAACTACCGCAATTTTTTTCGCTTTTTTTAAAATTTTTCCAATTTCTTCTCGACTTGGATTTTCAATTGTCATTAAAATCGCTCCTTTTCCAATTCATTTCTAGTATATTTCCCCAAAGAGGGAAGAAAAAACGATGGAAAGCATAATAGAATACACTATAACAATAGCAAATTTTTCCACACTTCAAAAGAAAATTGCATTATTTACAAAGATTTATTCCAACCTAAAGTTTTTAGCAATATCTAAACATCTGCAGGGATCATTTTCAAATAATACCTTAAATCTCCCCACTTATCATTCTAATAAATGCTCGCAAGACTTATATCGGTTCCCAGAAAGCACGCTTTTCCATTGTTTTATATTGAACACTGAAGCAATATTATTCATTATAATTCCCTCTATCCCTTCCAAAATAGTTACTCTAAAAACAATGTGCTTCCATTTTTTAATTCATTATCGCTTCTTTTTAAAACAAAATTGGTATTTATTACTAGCCTTTTTCCTTTGTTTTTTTAGAAAAAAAAAGTAGAAACATCCAGCGAAAAAAATATTTTCAAAAGTTACTTATATACTGCTTATCCCTGCCGATATAGTAGTGTAAATATTATTTTAACTTAAAGGAGAAATCTGCTTGAAACTACTAAAAATCTAAATATTACCAAGAAACTTTTTATCATTATTTTAGTAAGTGCCCTTTCTCTGGGAACTATTGGATACACGGGATTGCACTACATTAAAGATATGGCAAAAGATTCACAAGAAATGTATGAGAAAAGTTTAATACCGATATCCAATCTTATGCAGATGAGAATTAACACAAGAGCTAGTAATGGCTACACTTTAGAGCTCTTACTTACTACTGATTCAGCCAAAAACAAACAATTAAATGATCAGTTAACAGCTACATCTCAAGAAACGGATCAGCTGTTGTCTGAATTTTTAAAAGAAAACTTAACAAGCGAGGAAAAAGAGCTTGTTACCGTATATAACGAAGAAATGCAAAAGTTAAATGATGCAAGAAAAGATGTTATCTCACTTGCCTTACAAAATAAAAATGAAGAAGCCTACCGTATTTTTACAACTGATGTTGAGGAATATAGAATCAAAGTAAATGACACTCTTACAGCGCTTCAAAACTTAAAAGCTTCTTCTGCAGAAGCTACTTATAAAGAAAACTTAGATAGTGTACAAAAAATTACTATTTTTGTCTTTATCATTAGTATTGTTGCTCTCATTCTCTTATTATTTATTAGTCTTATTATCAGTCGTATGATTGTAAGACCAGTAAAACAAATAAAAGATTTGTTATTTAAAGCAGAACAAGGAGACTTTACAGTAAAAGGAACCTATCAATCAAAAGATGAAATAGGTGAACTAACTACCTCTTTCAACCGAATGACGGAGAAACTCCGAAATGTATTTAGCACTGTTCAGGAATCCTCACAGCATGTAGCGTCTGCATCGGAAGAACTTAGTGCAAGTGCAGAACAAAATAGCAGTGCAAGTGAGCATATAAGCCTGACTATTCAAGAATTAGCAACTGGCTCTGAAACACAAGTAATGAAGGTAAAAGAAAGCAATCAAGTCATCACAACAATCTCGGAACATACAAATTCAATTGCTGCACATACGGAAAAAATGTCTGAAAACGTTAAGCATGCATCTGAAGTGTCGACAGAAGGCAACGAAGCTATTCAACAAGTAAATAAGCAAATGAATTCGATATACTTAAACGTTAATAGTCTTTCAGATGCAATAAGCATTTTAAATGAACGTTCAACCGAAATTGGCCAAATCACGGATGTTATTACCGGAATCTCAGCCCAAACAAACCTGTTAGCTTTAAATGCAGCTATCGAAGCTGCTAGAGCTGGTGAGCACGGAAAAGGATTTGCGGTTGTTGCCGACGAAGTAAGAAAACTTGCAGAAGAATCAACGGCCTCTACCGAAAATATTGCGAAGCTAATCCACATGATCCAAAAGGATACTGAGCAAACCATTGAAACAATGAAAAAAGCTTCCAACGAAGTTCAATCTGGATTAGATATTGTGCAGATTGCCGGAAACTCTTTTCAAAAAATTGAAATAGCTGTAAAGAATGTAGTTGGTCAAATCGAAGAAATATCGAAAGCCTTAGTGAAATTTACAGAAGGTACAGACATTATTAACCATACAATTTACGAAGTAAGTGATGTTGCGATTGAATCCGCAAATAGGACACAAAATATATCTGCAGCAACCCAACAACAGCTTGCTTCTATGGAGGAAATTTCCTCTTCTTCCTTATCTCTTGCAAAATTAGCTGAAGAGTTACAAACAATAGTTAATTTATTTAAGATATAAAATGCTATCAAAAACCACTTTCCTTTGTATGGGAAAGTGGTTTTTAAGCATTACTTATTGTTCTTTTTTCTCTAAAGATAAAGCAGACCATGCTGCTTCATTAGCAAAGGTACGCGACCAACTCGCAAGTCCAGCTAAGTTATACTTTTCGACTAATTCTGCTCTCTTCGTTAAAGATAATTCATCTTCCAGCCAAATTTTAAAGGTTGATTTCGTTTTTTTATCATAATATTCCCCATAATTTTGACCGCTCGCTTCATCATAGGTAGGAGTAACTTTATGTTCTTTTAACCACTCCTCCACACTTTCCATCGAAAGTGATTTAGAGGATAATTCTCCATTTTCTTTTTCTTCCCATAGTCGCGCATATAATGGTACTCCGAGGACAAGCTTATCATTTGGAACAATGTCAAGTAATGTTTCTAAATTTGCTTCAACCCATGGAAAACTTGCCACACTTCCAGGATTCGGGCTTGTTGCCCAATGCTCATCATATGCCATTACAACAAGATAATCGACAATCTCAGCTAAATGGTCTCGCTGTAAGAATGCTGAATAATTTCCGCCAGCTATAAACGTTATATCCATTGACACAGTCAGACCCGCATCATGTAAATAAGGTGTAGCTTCTCTCACAAATTGGGTGATATATTTGCCATCTTCTTCCCGAACATTTTCAATATCAATGTTAATTCCATCTAAATCGTACATTTCACTATAGACTAAGAGTTGTCTAATCACCGTTTGCCTTTTCTGATAGTCTTTGAATACTTCGTGTGTTTTATCAGGATCAAAATCATTAGAAAACAATCCCCACACTTGATAGTCTTGTTTATGCGCCCAATTAACATAAGCTTTTGAGCCTAAATTACTAACATTACCATCATTCCCCTTCAGTTTAAACCAAGTTGGGGATACAACATTTACACCGTGCATTTTTGAAATCTTTGAAGTATCTGGATTTCTTGAATAAACAGCTTCCCATGTTAATTGGATTGGTCCATTGACCTTCTTCAATTTAGGTTCTTTCTGTTCTAATTCAACTTCAACAACCTCTGATTTCCCTTTATCTACATATTGCTTTTTTACAAACCCAGCAATTCCATTCGCTTTTCTTACAAAATAAAAATCATCTACATCTTTTTCAATTGTTACATGCTCACCAGGTGCTAATTCCCCTGTGTAAGGAGATCGTAATGCAGCCTCTGAACGCAATCTGGTGAAATCCTTTCTAACTTTTTTCGTAGTAAATATTCCACTTGCTCTTTCTTGTCCATTTTCCTCTAAAAGCACCACATGGTCATCCTCTACTAAAGTGTATTGGATTGGATAAAAGCTTGCTAATGGATCTAAGGCCAAGTAAACTGTTCCATTCTCATCTCTTAATGGATGAAAGGAAAGTTTAGTGTTTTTATTATTTACATAATAGGAAACAGAATCGGACGGAAATTGGATCACTTTATCTTTAGTCGTTACAATAACGGAATTACTATTCTCATCAAAAGTGATACTTTCATCTATTTTTTCCTGCCAAATATTTAGCGGCAAATAAACCGTCCCCTTGTCTATAATGGCATTGCCGACTTGTTCTCCATTTAATAATACAGGATTTTCCCCTTTGAAATAATCCACCTTATCCTTATTGCCAAATGGGTAAAACATTAGCATAATGAAAGATATAGCGACTATTAATGCCGCTATGATAATACCGCCAATTAATTTTCTCTTTGTTGGCTTTTTTTGAAATGAATAATTTATTTCTGTCATTTTTACCTCCTTGAAGTAGTCCCTGCAAACGGATTCTATCAAAATCTAGACGATTTTCGAATGATAATAGTTTCATATTAACACAGAATTCGACAAAAAATAGAACCATCCAAACGGAAGGATGGCTCCCTTACTTAAGTTCTATAAAGTTATTACTAGTTCAGGAATACGGTATACATCCATTCTTTTTTCGATTCTCTACTCCTATGTCTTTTTCTATTCTAAATCTTTTAAATTTATCTTTTTAACAGAAAAAGAAAAGAAAACACTGATAATCACATAGTAAATACCTAAAATAGCAAAACAGTCTGTTGCAACTACGATTAGTTCTTTCTGCAGCATGATATATCTCCAACCGAAAGAACTAAGCAAAAATATTAATGGAAAAAATAAGAATAAAAGGATGAATATAAAATTTCTCTTATTATTCATTACCAATTCTCACCTCACTTCTGGAAGTACCTTCTAATATGCTTATCAATACCTTATTTATTGTACTCAAGGAAGGTTTTCCTATATCCATAAAATGACCGGAAGCCTTTGCTTTCATAATAAGTATTAGAAGTACTGCTAGCAAGCATTTCCACTCTGGTTAAGGGGTATTTACTATGTACATAGTATAAGAGTGCTTTCCCAAGACCAATCCCTCTATAGTTCGGATCAACGAGTAATTCGCAAATAAACAAAGTAATCGAACGATCGGTAATACCTCTAATATAGCCTATTAATTGATCATTAAGAGTAGCGACATAGGCAGCATTCGAATGATTCCAGGCAGACTTAGTATCTTCTTTATTCTCTACTAAGTTAGTCCAGTGTTCGAGTTTGTTTAATTCATGAATCGATTGGAAATCATCTTCTTTATATGGACGAATTTGAATAGCTAACCCATTTTTTAAATTAATCACTTTCACACACCTACTTTTCTAATTTTTAAATATTATAGTGGTCATTGGCGTATTGCAATCTTTCATTATTAAAAATCTGATTTTCCCTTTTGGAATATTGTACCATATGATAAGAAAAGACGCTCCTAAAGGAACGTCTCAGACCGTCGACAAACTCCTAATTCAGTAATTAGGAGTTTGTCTTAGTTTATAAATATGCATCTTTTAAATAAGAGTTGATTTCCGCTGCAGGGGTTCGCTTTCCGCGGGGCTCGCGCTGAGCCGCTTCGGCCTAAGGCCTGCAGGGTCTCAGACTGTCTCGCAGATCCCACAGGAGTCTCACCCCTTCCACTCCAATCAATGCATAATAATTCCATTTGCATTTCCTAAATTCCTTTTGTCAACAAGCTGAGACGCTCCTAAAGGAACGTCTTCTTTTGTACTCTTTAATTTTTAGAAACACCATTTACAGGTCGATCAAGTACAATACGCGGAGCAGAAACTACTAAAAGAACAAGAATAATCGAACATAAAATAGTTGCTCCTAAGTAGGAACCACCGTTTACAATCAAGGAATTGATAAATGGTGACATACCTTCTGGTGCAAATTTTGCCCATACAGTTACACCTGCAATGAAATGCCAAATATAGCGAGTAAACCCACCAACAACCACTGCCAAAATAATTAAGCCAGTCGCTAATCCTTTTTGTTCCGTTTTTAAAGCATTTTGAATTGAGGAAGCAAATAGTCCAGCAAAGCCAATACAAGCAAATGCAACTAAATATTCTAAAATTACTTGCCAGAATGTTAAAGCTTGTAAATCAAAAACTATTTGCAGTAGTCCCCATAAAAATCCTGCACTTGCACTAGCTTTAAAGCCCCAGCGAAATGCGACGATAAAAATAGGTACCATGGCAAAAGAAATCGAAGTATTAAATATTGGGATAGATGGCAATAAATCAAGGATAAGTGCAATTGCCGCCATGATTGCCACTTCTATCATGACAACTAATTTCATATTTTTCATAAAAAAATCTCCTTTTTCTGCAGACCAAAAGGAGAACTAACGCGCGAAATGAATAATATAGCAATACTATATAAACTCTTCCCACATTCCTACGTTAGAATTAACTAACAGGTTCGAAGGGTCAGATCGATTGATCACTCTCAGCATTACGCTCCCCTTGTGGTTTGCTTTTTATCAAATTACATTTATTATAACATAGATTCTCCTTATAAATAGACGTTTTCCTTAAATAAAATTCAGACGTTAATATTTATAGCATCAATAATGAGATTTTTAAACTGTTTGGGTTATGTTCATTTGTTTTTTAGAATTTGTTTCCTTTTTAACAACATAACCCATTAATAACAAGCCTAATATCCCAAATGAGAATAATCCTAAAGACATCGTTAAGGCAGAAATTTGGGTGCTTATAGTAATTGCTAAGCCAGCTACTATCATCTGTCCTTGACCAATCAATCCATTCAGAGCTAAATAAGAGCTACGGTAATTTTCATTCACTAAATCTGCAAGGATGCTTTGATTAATCAGAACATACATCAATTCGCCTATTGAAATAAACAGCATCATCATAATAAGCCATAATGGTGACGAGATATAGGTTAGGATACAATAACTAACCACAAATAAACACATTCCTATAAAATATTGCTTATTGTCCGATATTTTTTTCATCATCCATGTAACAATACCTACACAAAAAACTACCAGTATAGTATTTTCCGCATGAAGAATTCCCACCATATTGATACCATTTACAGGAAGGATTCCAAAAAGGTTAGTATCTTGCATTGTATCTCTTAAATGAATGGCAATATAATTTGTTAAGTGGCTCTCAAGAGAGAAGATAAGGAAGCAGGAAAGTAAATAAATCATAAAAGTCCGGTCTTTCCAGACATGAAGATAATTAGACCAAATAGTAAATTTAGATTTATTGTCGCTCCTTAAAAATTTATTTTTCATAAGAGATTCTTTAATAAATACATAGGTAACTAAGCTTGATCCAAGTGACACAATACCAACTAATAGGAAGAAATAGAAATGATAGTCAATAAAGAAAAATGCTCCTGTGATAGTACCAAGTGCGGTTGCTAAATTTGCTAGCCAATACATCGCTGTAAAAACAAATTTCCGTTGCTCTGCCAATACTAAATCATGAATCATTGCTGTAGATGCAGGGAAAAACATGCCATTAAAAAATAAATTAATCATAAATAAACCAGCGCTTATATATGGTAGATTAATCCATGGTGAATTAAAGACTGCAATAAAAAGATAGGTTATTCCTATGCCCGCTTCTGCTATTATCATCATTTTTCTTCTCCCGATTCTGTCTGCCAAGTAGCCGCCGATTAATGCGCCAACTATACCAGAGAGAATGACTATGATGACAATTACTCCTGTTAGCGTTGATCCGATTAGTGAGCTAAAATAAACAGATATATAAGGGATGATTGCACTTGATGTTAAAGAAGTAACAAACTGTAAATACATGCGGATACGAAGGGAAATATGTAATTGCTAAATGTTTTCATCGGCTATTCCCCTTCCATACCAAATAAACGGTAAGCTTGATTTGTAAATGTGCTTGTAAACATAGCATGCGCATGATCTGAATAGGTTAACCGAGCTCCCATTAGGAAAGCCAGATATCCATACCCCACCTCTTTGGAGTTACTTTTTGGCAAGAAGCCTTTTTCCATTCCTATATGAACAATTTCTTGAATATAAACTAAAAATAGTTCAACAAATTCATCTAATGCATGAATTTCAGCGAATCTATCTGGCTGCCCAATCACATATTGCACAATACGAAGTTCTTTTTCGGACTCCATGAATAAATTCAGATGTTTTTGAATGATATATTTAAGTTTTTCTTCAGTTAAATCAGTAAGTTCATTTTTGGTTTCATTTATTATCTCCTTAAATAATTGGAGAGGTCTATTTACACATTCTGTAAACAAAGTTTCTTTATTTTCATAATAAGTAAATACCGTTCCAAAACTAACACCTGCTTCTGCAGCAATATCCTTAATGGTTGTTTTACTAAAACCGTTATGTGAAAACAACTTTAAAGCAGCTTGGTAAATATCTTCTTTTTTTTGTTCAGATCTTGGTTTAGCCATTTGAATTCCCCACTTCTTAAATGATTGATTAATCAATCATATTATATAAAAGAAAATATTGGTAGTCAAACTCTTTTTGTGAAATTTTCAAACTATTTATCCCCTTACTAAAAACTCCCTTATTAAGGGAGTGAAGTAAATGTATGCCGCTCGTTGCTGCCGCTTATATCGTAAACAAATCTTTCACCTGTAATTTATTTCTTCTTAATGATTGATATTCACAAGAGAAAGGCTTTGTTACATAGTCCCTTACCCATTCATCTTGGTATTTTAGAATCTTTTTAATAGCCTCCACTATATAGTATACTTCTGCGTTGCTCATTGTAGGATGTAAGGATATTCGCACCCACCCTGGTTTATGGGAAAAATCTCCTTCTTGTATTTCTTTGCTTATTGCTTTGGAATATTCCTTTGTAATTGGTAGTAAATAATGTCCGTATGGACCAGCACACGAACAGCCGCCCCTTACTTGTATACCAAAGCGATCATTCAATAATTGTACGACTAAATCATAATGAATATCTTCACAAATAAACGAGATAATGCCTAACCTATCTTCATTTTCTCCTTCTAGTATGCGAACTCTATTGATTTTCTTCAGTTCTGACATAGCTAATTGAATTAACTCCTTCTCTCTAGCCGCTATTCTTTCTATTCCCATTTCTTCTTTTAGTTGTATACATAACGCTATTTTAATCGCTTGTAAAAATCCTGGCGTTCCCCCATCTTCCCGTTCTTCATCCTCTTTTTTGTAGAGGATATCTCCCCACTCATTCGTAAAATCAACGGTTCCCCCTCCTGGCTGATCCGGTATACTGGAATAAATAAGCTTCTTTGACATCACTAGCACTCCGCTTGTTCCCGGTCCACCTAGAAATTTATGAGGTGAAAAATAAATAGCATCTAATCGTTCCTCTTTATTATCAGGATGCATATTCATTTCTACATAAGGAGCTGATGCCGCAAAGTCAACAAAGCAATAGCCTTTATACTTATGCATTATTTTTGCCAGCTCGTGGTAATTTGTTTTCCTTCCAGTAACATTAGAGCATGCTGTAAATGCCCCTATTTTTAATGGGATGTCCTTATATTGCTCTAGCAAAGATTCTAAATGTTCCTTGTTGACATCCCCATTGTCATTTGGCTTAATCATTATGACATCTGCATTTGTCTCCAGCCATGATAAATAATTAGAATGATGTTCCATATGAGTGACAAATACTACAGCAATTTTCTCCTTTTTCGCACATGCACAGCTATTCTTTAAACCTATTATTCTTTGTAATTTATTAACAACCCCTGTCATACCAAATCCATCGAATAAAATAATGTCATTTTCGTCTGCATGAACATGCTTTTTGATAATTCGCTTTGCTTCCTTATATGCCTTAGTCATATAAGTACCTGTAATATTTGATTCCGTATGTGTATTAGCAACATAAGGACCTAATTTATTGATAATCTTCTCTTCAATAGTCTTATATAATCTGCCGCTTGCCGTCCAATCCGCATATAGCAGCTGCTGCGTTCCATAAGGTGTAGAAAAGGTTACATTATTGCCAATGATATTATGCTTAATTTTTGAAAAATAATGTTCTAATTTAGTATGATATTGGTAGACAGACTCACCAACTTTAATTCTAATCAATTTAAATATCCCCTTTCTCTCTCCTTCTTTAACCTATGTCAAAATAAGAAGAGAGGTTATTGCATTTCGGATAGTTTGAAAAAAATT
Organism: Niallia circulans NBRC 13626; assembly: GCF_001591585.1. Taxonomy (GTDB): domain Bacteria; phylum Bacillota; class Bacilli; order Bacillales; family Cytobacillaceae; genus Niallia; species Niallia circulans. The sequence goes on from NZ_BCVE01000001.1 coordinate 143,705, forward strand.
CATAAGAAGGATGGAACATATATGATGATTACCTTGCCTGATTATGCACTTGACTATATGGAGAACTTAAATCAATCTGGACGAAGCAAACTTACATTAAAACAGTACGAATCTGATTTAAAGAAATTTTTCAGCTGGCTTTCTACATACAAGGAAAATACTAAATTTGAAACAATAAAGGCATTAGGAGCTGATGACATTCGCGCTTACTTTCATTATTTAAAGGAAAAGCAACTGTCACAGGCAACAATACGCCGTCTGGCATCTGTCCTTAGCAGACTAATGATGTACCATCAATGTGTTTGTGCCCATGAAATTCATAAACTAGCTGAAGCTGCCCCATTGCGTTCCCTGACTACAAAAGATTTTATTACAAGTGAAGAATATAATAAATTATTGCAAAATCTGCTGACAAAGGATTTTGAAGGAACCAAAAAATCGGCTCGAAACTATCTGCTGACAAGAAATTGGACAATTGTGGCTTTATTAAAAACTTTTGGCCTGACACCTCTCGATATACATAGTATTGAAATGAAAGATGTAAACTTAGCACAAGGAGAACTAACTCTGCATAGAGAGGATAATGCGTTCCTTCTCGCCATTCCAAGTGATATTCTGACAAAATTACGAGCATACTACTTTTCCATTCCGGAAGTCCTTCGACCAAAATATTATTCTAATGATCCTGTGTTTGCCGCCTTTAACAATATTTCTTATTCTTTTCAATATGATTATGATCGACAAAAACCAAAAGCTCTGTCTGTCCGCGCTATTCAAGAAATGATTAAAGATGAAGTAAGAAGAGCAGGTTTACGTAAAATTTCTGCAGTCAATTTTCGCAATGCTGCTATATTAAAAGAACTAGCATTAGGAGTGAGCGATGAGAAGGTAATGCACCAATTTCATTTAACAAGTGAAGCTGCACTTAGAAGGTATAAACAATATTTGCAAAATAAAATCAATAGTTAAATAGAAAAAAGCTGGACCTCCAATATAAAAGGTGGTCCAGCTTTTTCTTCGTTATTGCTGTGTCGCATCATTTTCTTCCCAATACACCTTTGAGAATACGTCAGCAAATGCTGCAATGCTGCGGTTCAATTCTCCTTGCGTATTGTCTATCCCACCTACTTCAAGTAGGATAGCACGGTCAGAAAAGTTCTGATTGTATACTCCGTTTCCTTCTTCTTTTCCCTTAAGGAATACGCCTCTTGATATCCCAGGGTATTTTTTTTGCAGTTCAGCATGAAGCTTTTTGGCAAATTCTTGATTTTTTTCATATCCTTTATTCGCATTGCCTATAATAAATAGTAATTTGGCATAGTTTTTGCCATTAATCGTAGCACTAGTAGTTTTTTTCCTTGCTGAATCTCGGTGTATATCAATTAAATAGTTTATATGTTTATTTTCGCTAACTGCTGTCTCCACCACTTCTTTAGAAACGGCATAAGATGAGAAGAAATTCCAGCCTCTATCAAGAAGCTTTTGGTTAATATTTGTTTTATCTAATTGCACGCCAATCCCTTCATCTTGCAATAGACTACTTAATTTATTACTTAATCCAACTACATTAGCCCGTTCATCTGAGCTGACTGCTTCATTTTCATTTGCATTCTTTAAAAGTGGTAGATAGGCTTCTAGATTATGAGTATTGTAGACCAACACTGTTTTATTTTTTGGAGTAGTAACTGGTGCTTTGTTATCTGAAGGCTTTTCTTCCTTCTCCACTTTTTCTTCATCTACTTCTTTAGGATTTTTCATAAGCTCTTCGGATGGTGTTGACTCAAACGGAAGATTAGCAAGACTTGTCCCTTCTTCTGCGACAACTATTTCAGTATGAAAAAAAGTCAAAGCAGGTAGTTCTCTTCCTAAAAGTGTGCGCGTGTCATCTAAACGAATATTAGTGGCAATTTGAAAAAGAATATTTCCGATTGAAAGTCCCTTTCCATCTGATTTTGGAAAAAGATGATTTTCACTATGAAATATTTCTGTATAAATTTCCGTTGTATTTACAGATTTTAAGATATTGGCAACATTATCAGAAGTTAATTTAAAGGAAAAAATAGAGGTCGTGATTCCCGCAATAAGGATAAACATTAGGATGATTCCTAATATTGTTGTGTTCAAATATTGGATTAATGTACGTGTTTTGGAGGTTTGCATATAGGTACATCCCCTTTCTCCTTATAGATATATGTCTATTTACTAGAAAATAGTCTTGTAATCTATGAAATATTTGATAGGGAATTGTAATTATTTTAAGGAGGATTTATAAATTTTTTTATTATTTTGGATGCGTAAAATTTATGATAGAAACTGTTGAAAACTGCTATAATTAGCTATCTAATCTTCCATAAAAATTAAAAATCACCTTCTAGAAAAATTGTCCATTTCTAGAAAGTGACCAAGTATTGGCATTGCTTATTGAAAGGAAAAAAGAAACTCTGCTTCACAAATCAATTCACCAGCTACTGTTGCTTTACCTCTTGCTTTAGCAAAGCTATTTTTCACCTTTTCAACCATTACTTCCATACAAAGCTCATCCCCAGGAAATACAGGCTTACGAATTTTGGAATGATTTATGCCTGCTAATAAGGCAAATTTATTCCTATGTTTTTCTTCACTATGAATAGCTACTGCAGTAACTTGAGCAATCGCTTCAATTATAAGGACGCCTGGCATAATCGGATTATTTGGATTTTGTCCCGTTGCAAATGTATCTTCCTTGTTAATTTGCTTTACTCCAACTGCCATTTTGCCTTCTTTTAACTCTAATATTTCATCTACTAAAGGCAGAGGATACCGACTTAGTATATCCTTCACTTTCTGTAGATTCATCATTGCTTACCGCCTCTTTTATCTAATTCATTTTGTAATTGTGCCATTACATCACTTAATTCCCTTGTAATATCAGCTGGATCTTTTTTTGTACCATCTTCCTTTTTCAAGGAAATTGGATCACCGAATATAACATGTATTTTCCTGCCCCTTAAAAGACCCTTTAAATCTGTTGGACCACTATAAGCTGCTGGAACGATAGGCACTCTCGCCAAGTTTGCAATGGTAGCAGCTCCCTTTTTTAATGGCACATCCTCAGAAGTTCTTGTTCCACTAGGAAAAATTCCTACTATCTTCTTGTCCTTTAATAGTTTTACTGGCGTTTTTATACTGCTTGGGCCTGGATTTTCTCGATCCACTGGAAAAGCATTAATACTATGCAAAAATTTAGCTGCTTTTGGTTTATTAAATAACTCTTTCTTTGCCATAAAGTGAATTTCATTTGGTAATAAAGAAGTACCAAGCGCAACCACATCCACCCAGCCAATATGAGAACATGCAACCACATAACCAGTATCTTGCGGTAATTTATCTTTATTGATTACCTTTGTTCTTCCAAAAATTTTTAAGACAACATTTGCAAATCTGCTCGTAAATGCATACATTTTTTCTTTCTCCTTTATGTAAAAATTACTAATATTTATGTGTAGCATTACTATATATATAAGATTTTTAAAATGGCCAAATATTCCGCTGATAAAAACCGCTATCAAAAATAATATCATCTGCTATTAGTACTAGATACTATTTTTTTACTACCTACTTATTATATCTCATTCTCGTTAAAAAAAATAGTATCAAACCATTACAAAATAGGCATCTCCCAGTTGAAGGATCTATTGTAATTAAAGTAGTAATTAAAAAATATGGATAAATTAAAATAGATTCGCTATAAAAATTCAATGTATCGAACTAATTTTCAAACAAGTTTCTTAAACCCTTCTTGCTGATATGCATAGGACACAGCAAAACGCCTAAGACCTTGCAGACAAATGGCAGAAAGCAATTTTTGCGCTATTCCCTTGGAAAGGGCCGTGTAATCAAGCTGCAAATAATGACATAAGCTTTCTTTATCCAAATTAAAAAACCTAAACAATCATAAGAGATTATAAATGACTTCTCCGTATAATTGTTTAGGTTTTATTTAATTCTAAGACTTATATCCATGCGGCTTTCCTATTATATAGTAATCGAGGACAATACTATCCGCTTAATCGTATTTGCGACTCCATCCTGGTCATTCGTTTCAGCGACCTCTTGTGAAGCATCTTTTACATCCTGCCTTGCATTTCCCATCGCTACAGGATATCCGACCTTGATTAACATCGATAGATCATTCATACTGTCACCCATTGCTAACACATCTTTTAAGTGAATTCCTAAGTGATTCGCTAGTTTTGTCAATGCGTTTCCTTTGGAGGCATCCTTATGCTCAAATTCAAAATTATAGGTTCCAGATGAAACAAGAGTGATGGCGGAATCATCTTCGAATGTTTTCCATCCAGCGTCTAGCTTCTCTTTATCAAAGGAAAATGCCAAAATATTATAGACATCAATTGCAGGATTTTCTATTTCTTTATAGCTATCAATATAAGAAAATCCAGTTTGCGAAAATTGAATAGTCGCATGCTTTTCAAGCTCTTCTCTGCTAATTTGAGGATTTGCCGTACATAAACGATCAAGTTCAATTGCAATTAATTGTCTACCACGCTGTGGCGAGTAAAGATAATCGCTGCTAAAAACTTCATAATAGTAATCTCTCTCATCTAACCATTGTAATAGACTCATTGCTTTTGGCTTATCCATCGGAAGATGATCAAATAGGTTTCCTTCTGGATCATGAATGGTCGCACCATTTGCGCCAATAACCCAAGTTTTTAATCCAGTTTCTTTGAAAATCTCCATAACATCTGGATAGTTTCGACCTGTTGCTACAATTACTTCTATTCCTTTTTCTTGTGCACTTTTCAAACTGGCTGCATTTTCTGGACTAATCTTACTTTCATGATTTAAAAGAGTGCCATCTAAATCGGTTACAATACATGTAATCATCCTTCTCCATCCTTCCTGTCTGCCACTAATAACTCCACACCATTTTCCTTTAATAACTGAATAAACCATTCTTCCGGTTCTTTATCTGTGATAAAGAGATCAATATCGGAAAGATTCGCGAATTGGTAAAAGTCAGTAATGCCTATCTTGCTATTATCACCAACTACAATAACCTGCTTTGCTTGCTGCATCATCTTTTTTTTAACATCACCGTCTTCTTCGTCGACAATTGTTAGTCCTTTTTCAGATATACCGACAATACCAATAAACACTTTATCTACATAATATTTATCTAATCGTTGAATAACAGAATTCCCGTATAAATAGCGATGTTCTTTTTGCATCACTCCACCTAATAAATGAATTTTCGGCAATTGCTTATCTGATAAAATATCCGCCAAATTGATAGAATTTGTTATCACTGTACATTCTTGATTAATAAAACTTCCGATTGCCTGCACAGTGGTGGAGGCGTCTAAAATAATATGATCATTTTCTCGAACAAAGGATGCAGCTAATTTTCCAATTGCTTTCTTTTCTTCTGATACAGCTTTCAATCGATTATGATAATTATCTACTTTACGATGAATTTTTGGTAAAAGTGCACCACCCCTTGTTCGAATAATTACTTGTTCCTCTTCTAGTTTTACTAAATCTCTTCTAGCTGTATCTCTGGAAACATGAAAGAGGGAACAAATTTCTTCCACTGTTATTTTTTCATGCACATTTAAATACTGAATAATGTCCATTAATCTTTGCTCTTGTGCCATATTATCCCCTCAAATTCATTTCATCTATTTACATTTTAAGTTATTCACTTATAAATTTCCATTAAAATAAGCAAAATAATTATTTTCACTTAAAAAAAACGCAAACGGATATCTACTTCATCCATTTGCGTTTTTAATTATTTCCTTTCTAACCAGTCAACCGTTCCATTAATCAGCTTCATAAATTGGCTGCCAGATGAGAAAGTATGTATTCCCTCTTCAATAAATACGGATTCAACAGTTCCTGTATTTCTAGTTAAATATTCATTTTTATATTTATTCAAATAGTGATAAGGAATATCCTCATCAGCAGTACCGTGCACAAGAAGAACATCTCCTGAAAACTTATGACAACTCTTTAATGGATTATAATCTATTAAAGAATCGAAATAAGTTTGATAAAAAGAATAGCCGTAAAAATCAACGACTTCTCTTTCTGCTAATTCAGACAATCTCTCTTCTCCAAATATTCGTTTAATATCAACCGCTGGATCCCCGACAGCAGCCCACTGAATTAACCGTCTGACTCGTGCATCTTTGATAGCTGTCAATACAGCGACAGCTCCACCCAAACTATGGCCAAGTAAAATAAGTTCCATTATCGAGAATTTTTCATAAGCAAATTGAATAATGGCTTCTGTCTGATCGATTAAATCAGACAATTTTGTGCTGCCATACTCACCACTAGATTCGCCACATCCCCTATAATCAAAACGAATCACTAAATAACCCAATTCTGTCAGTACATTACTTGCCTTAACAAACAAGCGATCAACGCCAATTCTACTGCCAATTAACCCATGGCACATTATCACTACTTTATATTCATTCTGTATTTTCTTTGGATAATCAACAGACAAAACAATGGTATCGTCTTTCCAGTTGATTGATCTTACCTCGGTCATCATTTCCTCCCCCTAAACCTTCATACATCTATTATACATTATTCCTACCTGTTTAGTAAGTTTAAAACAGGAATTATCTGAAATCTTTTTTATCATATAATAATAGAACCTCTTTCCAACTTCAAGTTTGTTATTAAAATATGATAAAATAAACAGGATTATCGACTGACAAATTAAAGGAGATTCTTATGTATTATATTGATTATCATCACCATTCCAATCATTCATTTGATTCTAAAGCAATAATGATGGATATTTGTGAAAATGCTATAAGAAAAGGGATAAATGAAATTTGTTTTACCGAACACTTTTCTGTCAATCCGAATGCCCCGACTTACGGTCATATGAATTGGCCAACATATTTAGAAGACATCAACAAATGTAGAATTAGTTATCAGGATCAATTAATAATTAAATTAGGAATTGAACTATGTGAACCCCATTTATTACGTGAACAATATAAAACAGTGTTAGCACCAATTCCTTTTGATTATATTCTTGGTTCTGTTCACAATTTACACGGGCTAACACTTCGTAAATATATGAATGCTCACCCTGATGAGGATATTTATCTTACTTATTTTAAAGAGGTTCTTGAATTAGTTACATACGCAGATATTGATGTCCTCGCTCATTTTGATTTAATGAAGCGATATGCCCATCCAACACGAGGTATCTATCACTTCCCTGACTATCAGGAGATTATCACTACTATCTTAACAACAGCAATTAAAAGAAACATCGGTTTAGAAATTAACACTTCTGGCTGGCGAACAAGCTTAAATGAATCATTACCTTCTTTAGAAGTGTTGGCATTATATAAAAAGTTAGGTGGAGAAATACTTACAATTGGTTCTGATTCCCATAGAAAAGACGATGTTGGCGCAGATTTCATGCAAGCTCTTAATCTAGCAAAGAAAGCAGGTTTTACAGCATATTACAAATATGAAAAAAGAAAACCTATTCGAATAGATATGTAGAAATCTTAACAGCTTCTTATAAGCATTAGAGCTAAACTAGCAGAGACTCTTCTATGGGTAATATTTTCGATCATTCGGTTAGGAACGGCTGATAAAAAAATAATTAAAAGGACAATACAGCACCATTACTCCATATTATCCGAAAATAAATAAAAAAGAGTGCAAAGGTAGTTACCGATAAAAGTTAGTATTGTTATTCTAACTTTTGGAGATCAGTACCCAAATGACACTCTTTTTTATTTTTGGAAATTCGCTTTAGATATAGGAAACAATCAGTTCTGCTTTCCCAGTCAATTCAAATTCACCAAATTTATATGGCAGTAAGAAATGATCCCCTTTTTGGAAAGTGAATTCTTTGCCATCCTTTTGCAGAGATCCATCGCCTTCAATTACGCTACATAGTAAAAAATCTTGGTCTTGTTTTCTAGTAGACTGTCCGTCCAACACCCATTTTTCTACTGTAAAATAATCACATGTAACAAATTTAGTAATCTCCATGTTTCCTTGTTGTTCAACAACTGGAGTAGTTGCCGCTAATTGATGTGGAACAGTTGTAACGTTAATTGACTGTTCAATATGCAGCTCTCGCTTATTGCCGTCGCTATCTGTACGATCATAATCATATACACGGTATGTTGTGTCAGAATTTTGTTGTGTTTCAAGGATGATAATTCCTTCACCGATAGCGTGAATTGTTCCGCTAGGTACAAAGAAGAAATCACCTTTTTTCACTGGTACCTTGTTTAATAATTCATCCCATTTATTTTCAGCTATCATCGTTGTTAATTCATCTTTTGTGTTCGCGTGATGCCCAAAAATGATTTCTGCTCCTTCTTGACAGTCAATAATATACCAACATTCCGTTTTACCAAGTTCTCCATTTTCATGAACTTTTGCATAGTCATCATTTGGATGCACTTGTACAGATAAATCTTGATTAGCATCTAATATTTTTGTTAATAACGGAAAACGGTCACCTTCTATATTACCAAAAAGCTCATGATGATTCTCCCATAACTCTTCTAAGTTTTTACCCGCTAATGATCCGTTCTTTACTATACTTTGACCATGTGGATGTGCAGAAAACGCCCAGCACTCCCCTGTTATTTCACTCGGAATATCATATCCAAAGCTACGCAGTGCAGTACCGCCCCAAATTCTTTCTTTAAATACTGGTTTAAAAAATAATGGCTCGTTCATATGATTTGGAACTCCTTCTTTACAATATTTACTAGACTATTCTATCATACTCCCACATAAATTGGGTTTGATTTTCATAAAACGAAAATATCGATCTGCTGCCGATTTTATTAAATGAAAAAGGGATAACATACAATTTTTTCTAAAAATACAAAAAATATGAGGACAAATAGGAAGAAAGGTGATTTAATAGATTTGTAATATACCACTTATAGGGGGGAAATTATGAAAAAGTGTAAATGGAAAACAATTTTTGCTTTGTTATTAACGGTGACATTAGTATTAAGCGCAATGCCATCAAAAGAGATCCTAGCATCAGAAGGAGAAATTTCAGCTGCTACTCTTTCGATCGGAAAAGAGTTATCCTCGAGCTTTCAGCCAGATGAACATGTTAAATGGTTTAAGATCGATCCAAAATCTGTCGTGACTAAAGCAACTCACCTAGAGGTTGAATTAAATTCGACGGAAGAAATGAATATTAGCGTATATTCAAGTAAAGATAATGCTATGTCAGACAACACCTTCGATCAATATAACGCCGTTAGCTTTATGGATAATAAGGGCGTCATTTACTTCCCGATTGCTTGGGAAGGTCCGTACTATATTAAGGTTGAGTATTATTCCAACGTAGATGATGAGGAATACATAGAAGAAGAGGAAGTACCTGAACCGAATAGTCAATTTTCCTTAAAAGTAACGGATACAAAGCAAGCTCCTACTGTTGAAGCAGAAGAAGCTTGTCCAGTTGAATTAAGTACCAAGGAGTCAAAGGACAGCCAAACAATCCTTACACAATTACGTACTATTAGAGATACCATTTTGTCTTCAACGGCAAATGGGAAAAAACTATCTTCTTTATACTATCAAGTATCGCCATTTTTATCGGCGAAAATGATATTTAATAAGCAGCTAAGACAAGATGTATTAACAAATTTAAAAGCGCTAAAACCGATTTTCACTAACCTGCTAGATAATGGTACAAGCAGCACCTATAAAATTGGAAAAAACGAAGCAAAAGCAATAAATAATTTATATGAAATCACCTTAGAAGCTTCTCCTACCGCTTTACAAACCAAGATTTCATCCCTCGCTAACAAAGTAGAGTTATCTAATATAGAAGGAAAAACGCTTGATGACATTTTTACTTTATTAGGAGCTTCCAGCTCAAGTATAACGAACAAAGAGATAAATAATAAATATATTGTAAAAATGAAATCTGGTAAAACAGTTTCTTCTTTGAAAAACAGTTTGGGTAAAACTTCTGCTCAATCTATTAAAGGGTTAGAAGGAAGCGAAAAAATTGCTGACGGGATGTTTACCCTTGAATTGAATGAAGGAAAATACACAACGAAGAGTGCTAATACCCTTATTAACAAGATTCAAAACGCAAATGAAGTAGAGTATATAGAGCCTGTACAGCAATATACCTTACTATCCTTGCCAAGTGATGTATCTGCACCTTACCAATGGTCATTAAAAAACACAGCCCAAACAAATGGGAAAAATGGTGCTGATATTCAATTTGAAAAGCTTTATCAACTTCAACAATCTACTGATGTTAAACAAATGAAAATTGCTGTCTTAGATACTGGTGTGGATGCTTCCTTAGCCGATTTAAAAAATAAAATCACAGCGGGTTATAATTTTATCAACGAATCAGACAATGTATATGATGACAATAATCATGGTACACATGTAAGCGGCATTATCGCAGCAGGTATAAATAATGGCTATTCTATGTCTGGCATCCATTCAAACGCAAAAATTATGCCAGTCAAAATATTAGATGCATCTGGCTCTGGTGATACGGAACAAATTGCAAAAGGAATTAAATATGCGGTAGATCATGGCGCAAAAGTCATCAACATGAGTTTGGGTGGTGGTTATAGTAGAGTAATAGAGTCCATGCTTCAATATGCCAACAGCAAAAATGTTACTATTATTGCAGCAAGTGGAAATAATGGTTATGAAGGACTTGATTATCCGGGCTCTTCCAAATATGTAACGGCCGTTGGAGCTTCGAACGATTTAGATATCGTTGCTGATTATTCAAGTTATGGGAAAGAGCTTAAGCTTGTTGCACCAGGTTCCAACATTCCAAGTCTTGTTCCCAATGGAAATCTTTTATTATACAGTGGTACTTCGATGGCTACGCCACATGTATCTGCTGTGGCTGGATTATTGCTTTCTTTAAATGGGAAGCTAAAGCCTAAAGAGGTAGAAAAATATTTAATTGAAACAACAACATCTATTGTTTTTAAGGAAAATGACAATCCTGAAAATGAATTTTCGGAAGAATATCCAGATGATTTACCCGCTAGTAGTAATCCCATCGGTTTTGATAAAGTATCTGGCTGGGGGCGATTAAACGCATTTTCTGCTTTTAGTGCTCTAAAATTAAAAGCAAAAATTAATCCTGTTTATAATAGTACTCGATTACTTACCGGAACAGCTGAACAAGGAAGCAAAGTAAGTGTAAAACTTGGCAGTAAAACCTATTCTTCGTCAGCAGACAAAAATGGCAAGTTTACAGTAGAAATACCTTTACAAAAAGCGGATAAGCTTATGTATGTCCAGCTTTCAAGCAAAAATGGAACGGCAAGTACATCCCTCAGAACAACTGTTCAAAGAGACACGAAAGCTCCAAATGCACCAACCGTTCAAAAGGTTGGCGATAATGATAGTTTGCTGAAAGGAACAAGTGAACCTTTTGCTAATATTAATGCAAAGGTTAAGGGGAAATTGATCGGTAAAGGAACGGCCGATAAAAGTGGGAAATTCGCTATTAAAATCAAAAAACAGAAAGCTAATACAATTGTATCTGTTACAGCTGCAGATGGTGCAAAAAATACAAGTAAACCAGCAACCGTGAAAGTTGTGGATAACACACCACCTCCTATCCCAACGATAACTGGAACAATCAGTAATAAATCAGATAAAATCACTGGTAACGCGGAAGCTAATTCTACTGTTACTGCCAAAGCAGGCAAAAAGAAGCTCGGTTCTGCAGTTGCTGATAAAAAAGGAAAGTATACGATTAAAATTAAAAAGCAAAAAGAAAATACTAAAATCAGTGTTACAGCTACAGATAAGGCGAAAAATATAAGTAAAGCGAAGACTATTACAGTAGCAGATAAAATAGCTCCTGCTAAGCCAAAAGTAAATACGATCACGACGAAAACAACAAAAGTAACAGGAACTGCTGAAAAAAATGCAACCATTATCATTAAAAGAAACAACAAAGTATTAGCAGAAGGAAAAACAAATAAAAAAGGAGCTTTTTCTATCAAAATTAAAAAGCAAAAAGAAAAAACCTCTTTAACTATTACGGCAAAAGATACATCTGGTAATGTCAGCAAATCTGTTATAAAAGTGGTCACAAAGGCAAAATAATAACAAAGACTCTCCTTTTAGAAAAATTTCATTTCTAAAGGAGAGTCTTTTTTTAAGCACCTCTATTTAATTGTTCTTTCTTCGTTACTGTCTTTTCATTTCTAATCGTTTTACCATGCAAATAGTAATAAACAGCAATGCCGATTAAAATATAAATGCTGCTTAATGAATAGAAAGAATTTAATCCAATAGCATCACCAATAATTCCAACAATATAGGAGCCAAACCCTATTCCTATATCAAATATGGATAAAAAAGTAGCTGTTGCGAGACCTCTTCGATGTGGTGCTGCTTTCTGAATCGCAATGGTTTGTAGACACGGGAACATTGATCCATATCCTAAGCCAATTAATGCAGCAGATAATAAGAACATCCATTCAGATTGTGCAGTCCCCAAGACAAGCATCCCGATGGAAAATAGTACGATACATGGATAAACAATTTTATTTGCACCATAGCGGTCAAACCATTTACCAGCAAAAGGTCTTGCTATTAGCATAAAGATAGCGTAAACCACAAAGAAATATCCTGAAACACTTATAAATCCTTTGTTTTCAGCATAAACCGAAACAAAAGAAAGAATCGATGAATAAACAAGACCGAATATGGCTGCTACGATACTAATTTTTACTGCCGTACTCTCTATAATTCGATCAAATTGAATTCCTTTTTTCTCTTTCACTTTCGCTTCTTGTTCTACTCTCTCTGTTTCCATATCTGAGTCCAGTTTCATAAATCCACCTGTTAATATCGCAAAGAAAGCAAATATTAGCGCCAATATAAACAAGGTAGAAGTTCCCCATGAGTTAATTGCCTGGAGTCCGATAAATGGACCGACTACCATCGCTAAATTCATACTCATTGAATAATACCCCATACCTTCTCCTCTTCTGGAGCTTGGTAAAATGTCTGCAACAATTGTCCCGGTAGCGGTTGTAGCCATACCAAATCCAATGCCGTGTAATGCGCGAACGATGAGCAAACTAGTGATAGAATCACTAAATAAATAAAAAACCGCTGCCACTAAGAAAATAAGTAATGATGTAACAAATATGGCTTTTTTGCCAAACTTCTGCATCAAGTTACCAGCTACAGGCCGGATAAGAATAGCTGTTATTATGAATACCGTAACAACTAAACCTGCTGTAGACTGCTTTCCATTTAATTCTCGAATCGCATAGATTGGTAATGAAACTAGTAAAAAATAAAACGTCATAAATAAAAAAAAGTTACTTACCCATATTTGGATAAATCCCTTTGTCCATAATGGTTCTTTATTCACTTCTTTTCCTCCTTGATTGCTAATGAATGAATCCATTCAAAAATTATATGTTGTAAAGTCTTTTGAGATTCGATTGGCAATTGTTTAAGTAACTCCTGATTTGCTAGCAGAACAGCTGCTTCCCATTTCGCATACTGCTGTATAGCAAAATCTGTTAGAAATACTCTATTTGTCCTCTTGTCTTCTCCCTTTATTTGCAGAACATATTTTTTCTCCACGAGCTTCTTTATGGTACGTGTTACTGGAGGGGGTTCTATGGATAGATAATCGGCGATTTCCTTTTGAGTAAGGGGACCATTCTTTTTTAATACATACAAAATTGCCCATTCAGAGCTATAAATATCAAATGGCTCAAGTGCTGTATTTAATTGTTTGGTTAATTGTCGTGCGAGCTGCTGGATAGAATGGAATAAATCATGAGTCGTGTTCATTGCTTTCTCCGATCTAAAATTAATTACCTAGGTAACTATATCATAACTTTATTGGAACGGCAAGATACTATTTCATTTAATCAAACGTTTGATTAAATGAAAATATTACTATGTATAAAAAAGCACCCTTAGGTAGACTTTTTAATGTCTACCTATAGGGTGCTTTTTTACTCTTCTGCTGCTATATTTGTTAGTTTTTCGCCAGTCTTCTACAAAACTGAAATGGAAGTGGATGACAAGCTCCTATAGCCTTTTTAATTTGTAACTAATTGAAAAAACAGGCAATTCACTAATTAACCATTTTACCAAATGCTACTAATTAGGCGAAATGCCATCCTTGGTATAAATAGTAAAATGTTCCAGACTACTTCCCCAACTATCTCAAATAATACTTCTTTTAAAAAACTGTTACTTTTTCTTGTTTTAATTTTCATCTTCTAACTTCCCGTTATAAAATTTGGGTACCTATTCTGGGTTAATAACTATAACTTGACTGCCTGAATAGATTCTTCTATTCAATTCCATCTTCCACTATCCTACTGCTTCTCTATAAGCAAGCCTTTGATCTAGCAGCAGAGTTAAATATGGACATCAGGTATTGCTGTTGGTTACCCCACTTGCATACATATCTATTATTACAGCTTAATCAGCAAAGGTATTTATTATTTACTGCGAGTAAAAACCTTTACTATCGCACTAATTATTCCAGGCACAAGAAAAAAGACGCCAAAAAAGACAGTGAGTAGATTATACTGTGGCGTTTTATAGAAATTAAACCATTCAGTGATAATAAAACTGTCAAGAAGCTTCCCGAATATTGTTCCATCCATATCTCTGTATTTAAGTATCCATCCTGTTGCTTCTGATGAAAAAAAGAATATTTGTGACAATACAAATACACCAATAGAAGATACCCAATATTTTTCCAGAAATGATGAAGCTTTTTGTTTCCTAACCAATGTAAATCCCATCCTTTACAAATACTCTTGTCTATATATTCATAAATTCATACGTATGGTTAGGAATTAAGTTTCAAAATCTTCCCTGTTTTATTAGAAAAATTGAATTGAATATTAATACCATTTCTACTAACTTGTTAATCCAATTATCAATAGAACCTTAAAACAGAAGGAAACGGCGGGAGGAATACTCTGTTCCTGAGGTACCAGAAAGGCTTGCTCACGATGGATTAATTGGAAGCATGATGAAAACAAATAGTTTTTATATTTGCACTGTAATAACAGAATGTTCAACTATACAAAATTAAGTATTATGTTTGCACCATCTTTATAAAATAGCTATCTTATCACCAATATGAATAATTCCAGTCTTAATCACACTTGCATATAAACCAAAATGGTTATTTCGCTCTTTAACAATCTGTTTTAATAGCTTCGGCTGTCGGGTGCCTGTTTCAGGATCTACTGTTATGATCATACATCTTTCACAAAACTTATTAATCTCCAGAATTACATCTGAACCGATTTTAATTTGTTTCCCTAGTAAATCTTGTTCGTTTAGGTCACTTTCTTGGAGATCATAGACAATATTTCCTCTGAATCTTCTCTCATCAATCGATTCACCAAATGATGTAGATAATTCTGATAGAGCTTTTGTGGAAATTAATAACAGATTATCTTCTTCAATTGCTGGAAAGGGAACAAAGGTTGGAGCATAGGCGATTGAATCTAATGTCCGATTCGTTTCTTGTTCTAATCTTTCTAATAATGCCGTTTCGCCCCAAATATATTCCGAGCCATCATTGGCAGTTATAGTTAAATTAGGATATTTTTCTATTGACTCTTCTCCTGAAAAGCCCGCTTTATATGTAACCATTTTAGGGTATTGCGTAATGGTTAAATGCTTATTATTCGCTCTATCGATAAAAGCATGACTTCGATCGCCATATATTCCATACGACATAATCCGTGCCTTTTCCAAGCTTTCTCCAGTAAATGATTTTATTGGATAGCGCATGATCTTTTGTATATTGCCTATCATCTTTTCTCCCCCTTTACTCTCTTTCTTCTATTAAAACAAAAAAACTCTCTAAAACCAATTATTTTAGAGAGTTTTTCGAAAATTAAGGCTTTGTTTCCTTCATATCTACCGATAATAGTCGTTCTGTGCGCGTATCAAAAGTTAAATGAACAAATACACCAATTTCCTTTTGATCTTTGTTTACAATTAGCTTAAACTTTTCCACAGAAGTTCCTTTCTTATCTTCCTTGCCTACATGCAGATAATCAGTAACTTCACTATTAGGATATTTTTCTTGTGTTTTTGTTATGGCAATTCTCCCCCATTTTACATAGGAAGGCAGCTCTTCCGCACCACCATGTAAAGGACTGCTAAGCTGCATTAGGAATAAGCTTACCAAAAAGATGCTTATGAATGGATATTTTAATTTTTTCATGCAAACATCTCCTTTCTTGTTATTTCTAGTATGAACAGAGAAACAAAATATATGTATTTTTATATGTTAACTAAATTATATTATAGGTTGACACAAATCAATTAGAGAAGTATAGTTAATTACAGAAATTAAACAAAAGGGAGTGGCCATTTTGAAACAGTGGAAGCCAATAGATATAACAATGATTGCGTTATTTGTTGCTTTTATGGCGGTGGGAGCAAATGTTACAAGTTTTCTTATCATTGGAGGTGTTCCCGTAACTCTTCAGACTTTCTTCTCTATTCTTGCAGGGCTGATTCTTGGTAAAAGATTGGGAAGCGTGGCAATGTTTGTTTATATGCTTGTTGGTCTTATCGGAATACCCATCTTTGCAGGGATATCGGGCGGCCTTATGGTAATCACCAGACCATCATTTGGCTTTATTTTAGCCTTTATTATGACAGCATTTTTTGTCGGTTTCTTCATCGAAAAAAAACAAACCATTCCATTCTATATTTTTAGCGGCTTCATTGGATTATTTATTAATTACATAATTGGGACTAGTTGGATGTATTTGGCTTATAAAGTTTGGTATGCTGCACCAGAAGGATTTACTTACCAGCTAATGTGGAGTTGGATGGCTCTACCTTTAATAAAAGACATCATCCTAACTTTTATCGCTGGTATTTTAGGACATCGTTTATATTATTCCGTCATCAAAAAAAGTTCCCTTCGCGTGCATTGGCATGAAAATTCATCGCGATAAGAAAACTGCCACATAATAAGGAACAGCTGAGAAAAAAGACTATAGACAAACCTCATAATTACTTAAGGTAATTGCCTATAGTCTGAAAGTCCTCAATAATGGAGGACTTGTTTGTTACCAAATCCGATTGCTTTTTATATTATTCGCTATAATACGACTTTTTTTCCTAAAAATCCTGTCTGATTATGCGCTTTCCCAAGAAATATTTTTCCTATTCCCATTTCCCTCTTCATGAAACTTTATCTTATGTCGATGGAGTAAGAATAATCCAGTGATTCTAATTTATCGGTTAATACATGTATTTCTACATCCCATTTACCCGGCTGATTTAACTGAAGATTTTCTGCAAAATAATGTCCTTCCTTTTCCTTCGTTAATGGAAAAGACATTTCTTTCTCTCCTTGTCTTAAACTAATTGTAATTTGTTCCACAGGATCGATTGGCTTGCGGTTATTATCAAATACAAATACTTCATACTGATTTTGTACACCTGTTTTCTTAGGTGTGATCGATAAACTGATATTTTCATTATAACCAAGTTCTGCTTCTTCATAGAACGGCAGGTCGATAGGCAAGGTTGGTGTCTGTATTTGAGTAAACGCCGTAGTTACAAGCAATATTAATATGCCAAGTGTAATTTCCATTTTTATTGATTTTTTATAAAAGTCTTTCTTTCTTAATAGAAGTCTGCTGACAAGGTGATATGCACCAAAAATTAACATTAAAACAAGTAAACCAATTTTAATAAGCAAAACCTTTCCATATGCCGTACTTACTAATGACTGAAAATCAGGAATTAATAAGGAGGCATTTATTGCGCCAGAAATGGCTAAAACCGCAACAGTAATAAGGGCCCATAATGAATACCTCTCCATAGTTGCCCAATATAAATCATGTCCTTCCCCTTCTTTAGAAAATATTCCTTCTCGTAAAAAGAGAATAATGACAATCATTCCGCCAAGCCAAATAGATGCTGCTATTAAGTGAAAGAAATCAAGCACGATAGCTACTGTCTCATAAGGCGAACTGGAAGGATGACCAAGAAATGCTTTTGAAAGCATGATGCCTATAAATGCTAATCCGGGAATTATCCAATGCTTTCTTTCTAAATAAGCTTCTTTTGTCCAAATAAATCGTTGTGCAAGGAATAAAATAGCCAAAAGGATCATTTGTACAATCCAAATAATTCCTTCCTTCGTACTTGTCAATGTTTCCATTAAATTACTTGGCTTTATACTAGCTAATAGACTCACACCAGCATAGCTTTGTGTTTGAATAACTAATGAGCTAATAATACTAATGGCAAGGAATAAGACAGCAATAATGGATATTTTTTTCGTTCTTTTTACTAGCTTTGCAGATAATTTTTCATTTCTATACCAAATTGTATAGCATAACAATAATCCCATATAGATAGAAAAACCTATATAAAGAAAGCCTTTATTGATCATCGTACTTATAAAGCTCACTAGATTACCATTGTCCTGTTGAGTTGGAAAAGCTGCACCATCAGGTAATTCTCCAATGCTGAAAGGAATCATCCCAGAAACGGAATGGCCATCAGCAGATACAACCCTCCATTCTACCGTATATATATCATTCGGTAAATCTGACTTTAGATCAACTTCCATTGATTTTTCTGTATCAGGATTAATGACTACATTTTTCTTGTCTACTCTTTCACCCGATGAATTTAAAACATTTAAGATTTTAAAGCCAGTTTGAATCTTTTCATTAAACTCTATGTATACCTTCTCTGGCGCTGTCTTTAATATTTCATTCTCACTAGGGTTTGAATTTGTAATATAAGCATGTGCAGAAACTTTATTAATCCCTAAAAAACTAAACATTAGTACAACGATAGGAAGAATCATAAACAGCCTTTTGCTATCCACTTTTAAAATCACGTCCTTCTATTTTCTCATTCCCCTCCCAATTATAGCGAAAGAATAGTCATTCGTACAATGAAGTGTTACCCTTCCTTAACGGGTTCGACATTATCCAAGGAGAAAAGTCAACTTTTGTCTTTATAGCGCACTTTTTGCGCTTTCCCAAGAAATATTTACGGAAAAATCGAATAAATCCTGTTGATCTGGTAAATAATATGAATAAATTTAAAAGGAGGTAGGTCCATGGATATTAGCATGACTGCCGATGAAGTAATGTTGGCTATTCAACAATTACGCTCAAATGGCATGAATATGAATAAAAAGAAGATAAAACAAAGCCACCCGGATTTAATGCGCCATGCGCTCCATTATTTTCCTGATTGGAACAGTGCGGTTGAAAAAAGCGCATCTGCTTAATAATACCAGATTAACTACTTCTTAGTCATACATATTCAACAAGTGTCTGATAACACCATAGACTTACGAAAAAAATGAGTGAACAAGGTTTTTCAACAGTATCAAATAGAAGTTAATAGAGGCTTCCCTTACAATATAACCACTTAGATTTTGGCTGGTTAGAAACGGGAAGTTCTCTTTTTATTTGTACACGACCTTTACTAAGGAAGAAGGGTATAAGATAGAATGAAGGAATTCTTAATATTATTAAAGAATGGAAACCGTTCGGCTCTGCTTGCTGCTTTAGTAAATACCGTTATCTCCTTATTAAAAGGAGTTGCTTACTTTCTCACCGGTAATGTGGCGATGTTTGCAGAAACCATGCACTCCCTTGGTGATGCAGCCAATCAATTTTTTGTGTTTATTGGATCTGCATTAAGTAAAAAAGCTCCAACAAAACGCTTTCCCGGAGGATTTGGCAGACTTGTCAATATTGTTTTATTATTTGCTGTTTTAATCGTTGGAATTATGGCTTATGAAACAATTCGCGAAGGACTTGATCATGTTCTTAAGCCACAAGAATCAACAGGCTTTTTACTCATTATCATTATCCTCTCCATATCTGTAGGCTTAGAATTTACCGTTTTAATTAAAGCAATGAAAGAAATTGTAGCAACAGCGGGTTTAAAAACAAGAGGTTTACAATTGTTTTCTGCCAGCATTGCCTATTTAAAATCTGCCAAGCCTGCAACAAAGTTAGTATTTTTAGAAGATTCCGTAGCAACAGCAGGAGGAATATTAGCAATTGCGGCAGTAATAGTAAGTGAATATACAAACTTTAAACAAGCAGAAGGCATTGTATCCATTATCATCGGCATTTTTATGTTTATTGTTGTTGGGAGAGTTTTTTTAGATAACGCTGCAGGTGCTATAGGGGAAGCAGATTTAGAAATGCAAGATACAATTGGCAATATTGCGATTAAAGATCCTGATGTACGTGATATCCAAGATCTAGCAGTTTACAAAGAAGGGGAAGATTTCCACGTAGAACTAAGTATCGAAATCGATAGTAAATTAACCGTTGAGCAAGTCGATAAAATAAGACAACGAATTGAAAAGCAAATTTTATCAGAAAAAGGCGTATCTGATGTGATTATCGAATTTGATAAAGATGATGGTATTTTAAAATGGCCCCATTTTATTTCTGAATTGGATAAACATAAAAAGGTGGCTGAAAAGCATACAAATTAATAAATCTAGGCTTATAAGATTCATTCTTGAATAAGTAGTGAATTAAAAATCACCAATACTTCCATCATAAAGGCCAGGAATTCTAAAAAAATCCCTGGCCTTCCATTTATAATGAATCTATTTAATTACCGCGTCTTCAAACGGCGCATAAAATACTCCCTTAGGTGCTAGAACACTGGTTTCTGACTCCTCTTCTCTCCCATCGACTTTATAAGTACCTGCTGGAAAATAATCATAATAACCAGACTTTACATGTAAATCCACATAGTATTCATCGAGTTCTCTCATTAATATGTGATATGCTTCTCTATCCATAATTTCACCTAAATCATCTAGTTCAAAATTTTCTTTCACTGCCTCCATAAATGGTTCACAAGACTCTGCCGCAACATATAAATCTACGTCACAACATTCCATACAAAGTAAAACCTCTTCACCTTTTATATTAGCATAAGCATCATCGACCATTTGTTTTAAAATCTGTTTGATCTTTTCTTGATTAACCAAATTCATGGTTGTTTTCACAACAGTTCCCTCCAAGTATTTACAACTGACAAAAATATCTATAGCTTTATCATACACAAAAACAAGTACAAAATGAAATAATATCATTTTGTACTTGCTTCAGCCTTTTATTTTAAAATATTTTTTACAATTTCATATGAACGAAGACGTTCAGATTGAGAATACACTTGTGTGTTGATTATTATTTCGTCCGCTTGGGTTTCCGCTAAAAATGTTTGTAGTTTCTGAGTAACTGTATCTTTGGAGCCGATAATAGATGCTTTCAATTGCTTGTGAACAATAGCTTTCTCATAAGTACTCCACATTTCCTCCATATTGGAAACCGGGGGCTGCAGTTGTGCCGGCTTGTTCCGAATAAGACTTAAAAACTGCTGTTGTGAAGACGTAGCAAGATATGCCGCTCTTTCATCCGTATCTGCTGCAATAATATTCACTCCAACCATCACATACGGCTTCTTTAAAGTTTCTGATGGACGGAATGAATGAAAATAAGTATTAAGTGCAGGAATCGTATAGTCTGGTGAAAAATGGCTAGCAAATGCAAATGGCAGGCCAAGTTGAGCAGCCAATCTAGCACTAAAGTCACTGGAGCCTAACAGCCAAATCGGTATTGTTTCCCCTTCCCCTGGTATAGCCCTTACTGGTAAATTTGTCTCTTCGTATGGTTTAAAATACGTTCTTAATTCCTCTAGCAATTCTGGAAAATCACTTCCATCACTTTGATGGTAACGTCTTAATGCTCTTGCTGTCAGTTGATCACTGCCAGGAGCCCTTCCAAGACCTAAATCAATACGATTGGGGTACATAGATTCTAATGTACCAAATTGCTCAGCAATAACTAAAGGCGAATGATTCGGTAACATAATCCCGCCTGCCCCCACTCTAATCTTGCTTGTACCCCCAGCTAAGTAGCCAATTAATACGGAAGTAGCACTACTAGCAATCCCAGGCATACTATGATGTTCAGCTACCCAATAGCGGTTATATCCCCACTTTTCAGATTGTTGAATAAGTTCTAAACTATTTTTAAAACTTTCAGCAGCATTGCTTCCTTCTCTAATCGGTGCTAAATCAAGAACGGAATATTTTATTTCCTGTAATGTTTTTCCCATATATCCAACCCCTTCTCTCTACACTATAAAACTGTTCCATTCTTCCCTTCAACTTTATTGCCTGTACATTGAAACATCCGTGAATATATTAATCAAAATGATTTAATAGTTGCTTACTGTTTACATACTCTAATGTATCTTGATGATATCGTGAAAGAATATATTCCATTTGCGGCATTGGGGAAACAATCGGTATTTTCTTGTTTTTTATAATCCTAATAATTGGTTTTGCAGTTGATTTTGAATCCACTATTGCCCATTTTCCTTTTTTCTTCTGAAGCGTTAAATCAATGATCCCAAGGTGATTTCCCCAGTTTCCTGCTTGGACTGTCGGTTTTCCATTAATCAATCCTTTTTCATGGTTAACACCTTTTGGCCCTTTTTCTCCTTTAACTGGAAAGATACCATGCGAGTGACCATAAAGAATAACATCTATTCCTTTGACTTTGCTAATATCTCTGACATTATTCCCTTGTTTTGGCCAATATTGATCAGAATATAAACCGGCATGTACTAAAGCAATGATTAAATCTGCGCCTGCTTTTTTCATTTGAGGGACAATTTCTTCCGCTGTTTTTCGCATATTTTTTATGATAAGTTTATCTTCCAAATGCTCCTTGTCCCATACCTGGGTTATTGGAGTAATTAATCCTATGACACCCACCTTAATATTTTCCGTTTTTCCTTGATCATTTACTAACTTTTTATCTAATAGTAGATAAGGTTGAAAAAAATGAATATCATCTTGTTCATATCCATTATGATCATCAACATAAATATTAGCATTCGTATAGGGGAAATCAGCCCCTATTAGCGTATTTAACAAAAAATCCAATCCGAAATTGAACTCATGATTCCCAACCGTTGCTGCGTCATATCCCATTAAATTCATACTCTTATAGGCTGGATGAATATCACTAGAATAAAACATCGGCGAATTTGCTACATATTCAGCTAGCGGACTCCCTTTTATCACATCGCCCACATCAAACAGCATTGTATTTCTTTGTTCTTTTTTTGCCTGCAATATTAAACTTGCAACACGATTGTATCCATATTCAATCGTTTTCTTTTTCTCTTCGTAATTATAATCTAAAAGATAAGAATGAATATCCGTTGTCTCTAAAATTCGAAGTGGAAAGATAGATTCCTTGTGATTTTCTTCAGTAGCTTTTGTAAGTATAGGGTTGGCATGTATAAAAAGGATAAAAGTAATACAAATAATAACAAAGAATTTCTTTTTCATCTCTAAGTCTCCCCTTTTCTCCGAGCACACCTTTTCGCTTGCCTTAGTTTATACAATAATGAACATACCTACACAGAAATTAACAAAAGGAATTAACAATATCGTTTCCTAAAATAGAAAATGTGGGAAATTTGTCAACTAATCAGAAGTTTTGATAGCTTTTGTCTTGTTGCAGGAAATTAATTCCCCCTTCTCTAAATACATATAGTAAAGATGGTCAAATTACCTTGATTATTCAAAAGGAGAGAGAGAAATGAAAGCATATACGATAGGTGAAGCATCAAAAAAACTGACGACAACCCCAACTATGTTAAAACAATGGGAAAAGGAATTTCAAGGAATTATCGTGATACCTAGAACAAAAACAGGGGCGCGTATTTATACCGAAAAAGAAATTACCCTCCTTCATGAGGTGAAAAATTTATATAAAGAGAAACGAAAAACAGCTGAAGTAAAAGAAACATTAACAATGCTCATTAACAGACCTAAGAAAGCAGAGATTGCGGAAATAAAAGAAAAAAGCGAAAACACAGCCGTCGAATTGCTTCCTAAAAAGGATGCTTTAGAACCTGCTGAGACGACGAAATCACAAATTACAGAACAAAACTTTCGCCTATTACTTTCTTCCTTGGAAAATTATAAACAAGATTTTCTTGAAGAAGTTAAAGATGAAATTAGAAATGGGATTAAAACGGAAGTATTAGAAACAATTTCAAAGGAAATAAAAGCTGGCCATGAAGAAACAATTTCCCATATTACTAATTCAGTTAAGGAAACGCAGACACAAACATCCGAACATTTAGATGAATTTTCCGAACTTTTACATAAAAACGCAGAAGCGACCACAACTAAATATGAAGAAATTCAAACGAAGATCAAAAAACTTTCCCAAATTTCAAAAGCTGAAAGAAAAACCTACTCGAAACAATGGACATCTAATGTTTCATCCACAAAAGAAATTAAATCAATGATCGAGCATCTCTCGAAATCAAATGAAGAACTAAACAAAACGGTGGAACAATTAAATGAAAATGATCAATATTTTATGGAAACATTGCAGCTAGAAAGAGAACAACTGAATAAAGAAATTAAACAAAGAGAAAGAAGTTTCCAAGAGCTTGTCCAAACATTTCGTCATGCCGCTGCTGCTCAAGAAAAAAGGAAATCCTGGTGGAAAATTTGGCAATAACAAACTTAGGAAAATATTAAATAATGGATAACATGTAAAATTTACTGAAAGAGTAGCCAAATAATTTCCCTTTTTGGTTACTCTTTTTCATTTGTCCTTTTCATATGGTAGTATGGTATTGAAGAAATGTAAATTTAATGGAGGTAAAAATGTCAATCACTTATAAAGTTTTGTTCCTAGATATTGATGGAACTATCTTAACACCAGAAGATACGATCCAAGATTCCACAAAAAAAGCAGTGCAATTAATGAAAGAAAAGGGATTAGAGGTCTTTTTAGCAACTGGAAGACCACTACATGAAATATCACATATTGGAGAGACACTCGCCATAGAATCGTTTATCGGTTATAATGGCGCATATGCAATACATAATGGAAAAGATGTTTTTAGACAACCGATGAGTCCTGACTTGGTCACGAAATACTTAGATATTGCCAATGAAAAGGGAAATGAACTAATTTTATATACAAATACTCATAATTTACTTTCCCACCCTGAAGAGAAAATGACAAAACAATTTAGTGAAAAATTCCATTTAAAGCAAAATAGAGCTTTTACTCTAGATGAAAAAGCGAATATTCTAGGAATTACTATTATCAATTTAAGAGAGGAAGATATTTCACTATACGAAGATTTCCCTGATATCCACTTATCACAAGTTAATATCGATGGATTTAGACATTCCTATGATGTTATTAGTGACAAAGTAAATAAAGGGTTTGCTGTCTCCCTTATTTTAAAAAGATTAGGAATCGATAAAGAAGCTTCTATTGCTTTTGGAGATGGTCTAAATGACAAAGAAATGCTCCAAGTAGTTGGAGAAGGATTCGCTATGGGGAATGCACATGAGTTGTTGTTTTCCTATGCTAAGCATACAACCACATCTGTTACCGATTCAGGTATTTACAATGGCTTGAAATGGCTTGGATTAATCGAAGAATAAGTAATCATTCCTTTAACAAAAAGGATCAGTCTCCTAAAACGGAAACTGATCCTTTTTTGTTACACTTCTGTACTTTCCTCAGTAGCTTCTTTGTTCAGATGTTGTAATATTTTCTTATCAAAATATTCTTCATTCATCTTGTAGGAGATTTCAAATGCTGGAGTGCTGGCAAATTCTTTTTTTATCCAGAAAAAATTCTCTTCTTTTATTGGCTCTGTTAAATCAAGCATAATAGTGATTTCAAGAGAGATAAGATTTTTGTTTTTTGTAATATTTACAGTTGGATTCGTACTTCTTGCTACTTTGTTTATAAGCTTTTTGTTAAAAAGCATGGAAAAGTGAAGTTCGTTACCGCTTTTATTTTTCTTATTGACTTTTAGTAAATAAGAATCACCTAAATCTACTAATTTCTCTTTATCCATATTCTCTATTGCTAAAATTAAGCGTATGTACGTATTTTCCACTGGTGAAATGTTTATTTTTGTCGAACTCATTTGTTACCTCCTCTTACTTGAAACCGCAAAATGAACCCTCTTTATCATATGACAACATTTCATTTATTATAACGAAAAAAGGGAGCAAAAAATAACTGCATAAATATAAATTATAATGGCAATATCCTATTGTTTGCATCCTTCATCTCCTACCTTGTATATTCTTATCTTTCTAACGTTATAATGCAAATAAAATGCTTAAAGAAAAGAATGCATTTTGGAGGAAAGAAATACCTTTCATGTGTATAATAAAAATTGTAGTAACTTTTCATAGTTATTAGGAATTCTTAAATGAGGAGCTTAAAGATATGAATGAAATTAAAACAGTAGAAACATTTGAAGAAATTATTAACAATGGAGATACAAATATTGTGAAGTTTTTTACCACTTGGTGCCCTGATTGTACAAGAATGGATATGTTCATTGGGGAAATCATGGAAGCAAACAATGACAAAAAATGGTATAGTTTAAATAAAGATGAACTTCCTGAAATAGCTGAAAAATATGATGTCATGGGGATTCCCAGCCTGTTAGTTTTTAAAGACGGCGAAAAAATTGGTCACTTACACAGCGCCAATGCCAAAACACCTGAGCAGGTAGAAGACTTTTTAGCATCATATAAATAATTTTTGGAAATAAAACGAGGAGAAATATTGATTTCTCCTCTCAGCTTGTTGACAAAAGGAATTTAGAAAATGCAAATGGAATTATTATGCATTGATTGGAGTGGAAGAGGTGAGACTCCTTTGGGAGATGCGAGACAGTCTGAGACCCTGCAAGCGGCTCAGCGCGACCCCCACGGAAAGCGAACCCCAGTAGCGGAAATCAACTCTTATTTAAAAGAATGTATATTTATAAACTAAGACAAAAGAGGATCAGAATGTTTTCATTCTGATCCCCTTTTGTCTTATATGGTCTTTTTTCGTTATTTTATTGTATTTTAATCTATTCTTTATACTCTTCTTAAGTTGTTACCGGACTCACCCAAGTCCAGTTGGCCGTCAAGCGTAGTCTCCATCTTGTGAACTAAGTGATTTGGTGGAACAAGTTAATCTAAGCAATCATTTCTAATTGATCTCTTTGAATAGAAGAATGTTTGGAAAGCATGATTTCACCTCTAAAAAATATCTACCTATATTTTAAAACCAGAGCAGTTAAAATTCTAGACTAACTTGATGAAACCAGGTTGATTGGAGCGGAAGGGGTGTGACTCCTTTGGGAGATGCGAGAAAGTCCGAGACACTGCAGGAGCGTATGATACGAAGCGGCTCGGCGCTCGTCCCAAAGAAAGCGAACCCCAGTAGCGGAAATCAACACCCTATTAGAAGAGATCACAAAAAAAGACCATAGGCAAAACCTCAAAATTCAAGGAGTTTGTCTATAGTCTGAAAATTAGACTCATCTTTTTTTAGGCTATCCTAACTCAACCTGTATTACGTAAACCAGCAGCGATGCCATTAATGGTTAAAAGAACTTGGTTCAGTAATTCCTTATCAGGAACTTCTTGGTCACGAAGCTGTTTAATTAAATCAACTTGGAAGAAATTCAATGGATCTACATATGGATTTCTTCTATAAACAGACTCTTGAATAGAAGGTGTGTGATCAAGTAATTCTTCTATACCAGTGATTTCTAATAAAATAGCTCTTGTCTTATCATACTCTTCTTTAATATTTTGATAAATACGATTACCAATGGCTTCATTTTCCACAAGGGAAGAATATTCTCTTGCTGTTGTTAAATCTGCCTTCATTAATGCCATTTGTAAATTATCAATCGTCGAGTGGAAGAATGGCCATTTTGCGTACATTTGTTTTAAAATTTCAATATTACCTGATTTTTGCTGAGCAAACTCAGTTAATCCAGTACCAGCAGCATACCAAGCAGGAAGCAGCTGTCTACTTTGAGTCCATGCAAAAACCCATGGGATGGCACGAAGATTTTCAAAAGTTGTCGTATTTTTTCTGCTCATTGGCCGTGAACCAATTTTTAAATTTCCGATTTCATTTAAAGGCGTTGCTTCTTTAAAATAAGTCATAAAATCAGGATCATTAAAAACCAATGATTGATATTTTGCAAGCGCAATAGCAGATATTTCTTCCATGCAATCTTCCCAAAGATTTCTCTCCTCTTTATGTTCGCTAATATCCTTAGAAATATGAGCAATTGCCATAAGCAACGTAGAAGTTGCTTGCTCTAAGCTTCTAAAAGCAATATCTTCTAATAAATAGCGCGAGGATAATACTTCCCCTTGTTCCGTGATTTTCACGCCATCCCCTAATGTTTCACCTGGTTGAGATAGGATACTCTTATTCAACGGACCACCGCCGCGACCAAGTGAACCGCCACGACCATGGAAAAATTTCAAGCCGATTTGATAGTTACTAGCCATTTCGTGAATTTCACGCTGAGCTTTAAATAATTTCCAGTTTGCTGTTAATGTGCCACCGTCTTTACTACCATCAGAATATCCTAGCATGATTTCCTGCTGATCATTATGTTGTCTTAAATGTTCACGATAAACCGGCATACGGAATAATGTTTCAATGATTTCAGGACCGGCGATTAAATCATCAATTGTCTCTAATAATGGTGCTACATTTAAGTGACTTTCTACTGTTCCATCCGCATGCAGTCGATAAATTCCAGCTTCTTTTGCTAATACAAGTACTTCAAGAATATCACTTGGCGACTGTGTCATACTGATTAAATAAACATTAATTGCTCGTTCTCCAAACTTCTTATGTGCTTCTCTAATCATGTTAAAGGTGCTAATCATTTCCTGTGTTTCATTTGAATAATCTTCGTTTAATAACAGAATAGGACGAGGATCATTCAAAACAGATTCAAGAATTCCTAATTTTTCATTTTCTGGTAAATTTTTATAATCATCTGTTATGCCGACTTTACGCAGAATCTCGTCTATAGCTGCCTCATGCTCACCACTATGATTACGAATATCCAATGTGGCTAAATGAAAACCAAACAATTGCACTTGTCGAATTAGTTTTTGTAAATCTTTTTGCTGATGAGCTTTCGGTTGGTGCAAGGCAAAGCTTTCTTGAATTAAATATAAATCATCAAGTAACTCTCCTGCCTTCACATAACCTTTTTCAGATTTGCCATATTCTTTTAATCTTTCTAAAATAATTGAAAATTTCCGGCGATAAACTTCTTTTTCAACTGGCCATTTCTTTTCTGGTGTAAGATATAGCTGTTCTTCCTCCATAATCGTCTGAATAAGCTTTGAACTAACCTTAACACGATTAGTAGAATGACTGAATCTCTTCATCAATTCATCTACTGCATGAATGTATTTTTGGATGACTAATTCATTTTGCTTATGCAGTGTTTGCCATGTAACGTCAGGTGTTACATTTGGGTTACCATCTCTGTCTCCACCAATCCAAGAACCAAACCATAAGAAATTAGGTACTTTCCATTCGAAATTAGGATAGTTTTCATCCAGAGCATCCTGAACCTCTTGATGGATTTCTGGCAATACATCAAATAATGTTTGCTCAAAATAATAAAGACCATTTCTAACTTCATCCATTACGGTAGGACGTTCCTGCCGTAATTCATCTGTCTGCCACATGATCGTTATCTCTTCAAATAGATCATCATTTAAATGCTGTCTCTCTTTCTTCGTCAACATTGGGTTATCAAGTTGTTTTAAGATATTAGCAATTCTCTTTTGCGATTCTAAAATCGTACGTTTTGTTGATTCTGTTGGATGCGCTGTAATAATAAGTTCTAACGAAAGAGTATTTAACACTTCTTGAATGGTCTCTTCAGATAAATTCTTTTGTTTAAATGCCATGATTGCACGATCAATGGAATATGGCTGTACACCTTTTTCTTGACTTAGTTGGTATTCTCTTCTACGACGAATACGATGATTTAACTCAGCAACATTCACCAAATGAAAATATTTCGAAAACGCTCGAATAACTTGTCTGCGAACTGGCTTATCTAGTCTTTCCATTTCGAACTTTAATTGGTTATATGTATGTTCATTATTTGTTTCCCGCAGTTCTTTTGCTAATTTACGAATTATTTCTACCTTGTCTAATAATTCTTGGCCACCATGGTGGATAAGTACCTCACCAAGAATATTTCCAAGGTGTTTGACATCTTTTCGTAAAGGTAAACTGCTCTCATTTCCTTTTATCGTTGTTGTCATTAGATTACCATCCCTTAATCTAAATTTTTTAACATAAATACTTTATTACCATTAATCCTATCATTATTCTTTTAAAAATTCATTAACAAAAATCGATAATTAATAGATAGATAAGATAGATTTTTAAGGAATCATCTATTTTTTATATTAATCATACAACAATAAGCATCTATTGGATTTTTTTGTAAATTTTTTTGGACTTATGGGAATACATGAGACCTAAATATTATTTTTTCGTGATTCTCATCATTTATGTCATTAATGTATATAACCTAAAAAACTAAATATGTAAACTCAAATGCTCTGTTACGCTTAAAAGTGACGGATTATATACAGAACAGGTTTCATTTAGGAGTTAATTATAACATATAACAGTCAGTATGGAAATGTCTCATTTAGAATGAGGACAAAAGCAAATATTAAAAAAACAGGAAGTGTTTCCACTTCCTGTTTTTTAATGATGATGTTGTTCTTTTGATGGATTATAAATAGTGAATCCTGGCTGTGGAACATGAAAATATTGAATCCATACACCATCCAAGAAATCTGCATCTCTCGTATCTAATAAAATGGGAATATCTTTGTCAGACTGCACCACTTCATCATGTTCCGTCTTCTTGTCCAATTTTAAATCGTAATGTGCATGGTTTCCATGATTCTCTGTTATGTATACCCGAATCATTTCTCCTTCTTCAGCTTTTTCTAACATTTGATTAAGCACTTTAACAGCGTGTCTGTTTATTTTGACTTTCATCTAATAATCCTCCTAAGCAAACATTTGCCTTCTTCATAATACTATCCCATTGTAATCTTCCGGAAGGACGTTTGCAAATAATCAAGACTGTATGAGCAAATTAATTCATTTTCTTCTGTTTCTATTATGCAGAGCTCCTTTGCTCTTTTATAAAGATTCCCTAGATTGTCTCCCTTCTGTTTATAAAAACAAAAAAGCAATCCAATATATCTAAATGGATTACTCTTAAAATTCAATATAATCAAGTCAGAGCAAGCTCATTTTGAAGGGATTTTAAAGTATTAAGCTCCTTGGCAAAAAGCTCAAACTGCTCTTTATTTAAGCCATCTAACGATTCATTTACTTTATATTCTAAATAATTCATTCTTAATTCCATATCCATTAAGGAAGTGATCTTTTTATTCGCAATAAATTCTTCTATTTCATCTATGAACATGAAGAAACTATAGTCATTTACCATAACAAGTAAAAGCCAGCCAAGCGAATCAACGTATTTTTTTTCTTCAGTAACGGTAATTATATCTCCTTTATGTAAATCAAGAATGAAAGTATGTTCAGGTCTAGGACAGGTACATTCGATCATATATTGAAATGGAGCTAAAACAATGAAATCATTTTTCATTATATCTTACACCTTCCTAATCTTTTCGTTATTTGTTTTCATTTTAAATGAAAATGATTATCACTGTCAATTATTTTTCCTTATAATAATATTGAGGATAAAGAATATCTTTTTTATTAAAAAATAAGTTATATTCCTCTAACTCCACCTTTAGGATCTAAAACACAACCCCTATACTCCACCTCTCAATATTATGGAGTGGAGTATAGGGGTTCCTATGGTTAAACAGATTGTGTTTCAACCACAGATGTAACTTTTTCGAAATTAGTTTTACTCGTATTTCTATTAGCTATTTTTTCCTTGAAGGTACTCATCATAAAGGAAATTATAAATACTGATACAATACTGTATAAGCCTCTAATTAGTCCTACACTGTACAAGCCAATTAAAATAACAATTGTATCAAAAATGAAATTTGTTTTTCCCATATTCCAATTAAATTGTTTTTGAAGTGTAATAGACAGAATTTGGGCTCCCCCTAAAGACGAACCATTCATAAACAAAATAATAGTTCCTATTCCAATAATAAAGCCCCCAATGATAGATCCTAGTAGGGGATATAGAGCGAATGGCGGTAGAATGATGGATAACAAATAGGAAAATAATGTAACTAACGATACAGCTAAAATGGTTGAAATCGTAAATTTCTTCCCCATTTTAAAGTAAGACAAAATATAAAACGGGATATTTATTAAAGTAAATAAGATTGAAAATGAAATAGGTAATAAATAAGAGATACTTAATGCGAGTCCAGCTGTTCCTCCAGTAACAATTGCTGACCCTTTTAATAAATACAGACCAAATGATGTAATTAAACAACCAAACATCATTACTATTATTTTTCTCAATGCAACACACTCCTATAGTAATCATGATAAGTAGAAGATAAAAGAGGATTTATCGGTGAAATCCTAAAAATTTGTGATTTTAGGGTGGAATTCTTACATATATAATGATAGAATATATCGAAGTGTTTTTACATACCAATATGAATGTAATTACCTTGTACTTCCTCTATTTCGCATAAATATATGCATCATTACATTCATTTTGCAAAAAGGAGTATTCATTAAAATGGATAAGGTTGACATACAACTACTAAAAATTTTACAAGAAGATGCCAGAATTACGGTTAGTGATTTATCCAAAAAGTTAGCTTTGAGTCGCCCGAGTGTTTCGGAAAGATTATTAAGATTGCAAGAAAAGGGTATAATTTTAGAATTCAGCGCCCGAATTTCACCTGCAAAGTTGGGGAGAGAAACGCTTTTATACATTCAAATCAGTGAACTAAAAGAAGAACCACATGCATTTGAGGAATTTATTAAAACAGAAGCAGACATTATTGAATGCCACCGTGTAACCGGTACTGTCAGTTATATTATTAAAGCAGCTGTTTCTGGAATAGACGGAATGAGAAATTTGGTCGATCGCTTAATTCCCTATGGCACTATTAATACTTCAGTCATCTTGGCTTCACCTGTTCCCTTTAGACATATATTACCTAACGAACAATCACAATAAAGAACAAAAAATGAAAAAGTCTAGTCGTCATAAGTGGCAAAATGTCTCCTATGATGACCAGACTTTTCTTCTTGCTTAATCTAATATAGCGAATAATTCTTCAAGCTGATGTATTTCATATGTGGGCAGTACATCTTGCTTTTCAGCCTTTTCGCGATTAATCCAAACGGACTTAATTCCCGCCCGATTAGCTCCTAAAATATCTGTCATTAAATTATCTCCCACCATTAAGCATTCTGATTTGTCTACACCTATTAAAGAAACAGCATGCTCAAATATAGAAGGATCAGGCTTTCCTCTGCCAAAATCGCCAGAAATTACAATATGATCAAAATAAGGAGAAATTTCAGGTGTAATAGATAGCTTTGTATTTTGCAAATGAGGTGATCCATTCGTTAATAATAACAATGAGTATTTCCCCTTTAATTGATTAAGGACAGAAAATGTTTCTTCATATACGAAAGGAGATTTCTTTCTATTTTCTGGAAAAGCTTCCGCTAATTCTTCGCCAAATTCAGGATCATCAATTCCAAGTGCTAGTAATCCTTTGGTCCATGCATCTTTCCGGTAAAACCGGATGAGCTCTCTCATTTTTGGAAAAGAAGCATGTTCTTCAAGAAACTCTCCCCAAAGTCCTTCAAAGGGATTAATCCCAATCATTTTCGTAAATTCATATGTATCATAACCTTCATATAAAGCTCTGGCTTCCTTCCGCACAGCTTCTTCTAAGCGTACAGCCGAAATAGTATATTTCTCTTCTGCCAATTTACATGTTTTAAAAAAAGCTTCTTGTACACTTTTTTTATCCCATAGTAGTGTATCATCCAAATCAAAAATAATTGCTTTAATTGTCATTTTCCGTTTCTCCTTTTAAACAAAAATATTTTATTCAAAGCATAGCCAAGAAAAAGGAATCTTTCTTTATAAGATTACAAGTGTTTTTAAACCACGTAAACCCTTCTTTTTCATAAAAAAAGAACTTTGCTATTAGAAGCAAAATCCTTCTTTGAAAAATAATATTTTAAGATATTATTTTAGTTTTTTTATAAAAACAACTTTTAAATAATTACTTTCTGTTACCTCATTAATATTCGCAAAATCGGCAGGTAAACCAAATTGTTCGACTATTTGATATGTTTCTTTCTGATGATGAAAGGCAGCATCAATAAATCCCTTAAACTTCTTCATATCAAAGGTTGCACAATTGGTGGAAGCGACAATAATTCCGCCATTTTTGGTTATGGCAATTGCTTCTTTAAGTAAATTAGTATAGTCTTTTGCTGCGCGAAAAGTATGCTTTTTTGAACGTGCGAAGCTAGGAGGATCTAGAATGACCATATCAAAGCTAAGTTGTTTCTTTACTGCGTATTTAAAATAGTGAAAAACATCTTCTACGATAATTTTTTGACTCGATAAGTCAATATCATTTAACAGAAAATTATCTGTTGTTTTCTGCTTGCTTCGATTTGCCAAATCAACACTAGTAGTCGATAAACTACCACCAACAGCTGCCGCGACCGAAAAAGCCCCTGTATAAGAAAAAGTATTTAGAACATTTCTTCCTTTTGCATATTGATCTCGAATTGTTTTGCGAACATCTTTTTGATCTAAAAAGATTCCTGTCATAGCCCCTTCATTCAAGTTTACTGCGTATTTAATCCCATTTTCTAAAATAGTAAGGGGGAAATCAGCTTTTTTCCCAACCACAAAATCATCGTCTTCCATATATGTTCCATTATCGTCGAATCTTTTTTTCTCATAGATTCCGTCTATTTCTAATAATCGCTGCAACGATTCAATAATCCAGCTTTTATATTTATAAATGCCAATACTGTACCATTGGATTAACAGATAATTTTGGTAGAGATCAACAGAAAATCCTCCAATACCATCGCCTTCCCCATTAAAAATTCGAAAAGCAGTCGTTTCATGATCCTTAAAATAGGCTGCTCTTTTATCAATCGCTTTTTTTAGCCGCTTTTCAAAAAAAGCACAGTCAATAGGAATGTTCCTTTCTCTTGTTAAAATCCAGCCAATTCCTTTATTTTGAATAGCATAATATCCTCTGCCAATAAATTTGTTTTTCTTTGTTATAACGTCAATTATTTGCCCTTCCTCAAGAGAAGTATTAGCATTTATAGCTTCTTTATAAATTAAGGGATTTCCATTTAGTAAATTTTTCTCAAATGGTGTTTCAATTTGTACTGTTACGATTTCCATTTTGCCACCTTTAACTTTCCGACCTAATATTTTCATATGCCCTTTCTATTATACATGAAATGAAGCTAGACGCTAATTTTCCTATCGGAATTTGGATTAATCGTATATTACATTTTTTCCTTCTTCACTTAACTTTTTTAAAGATTCAAGCATATGATTTATTTCTTCATCAGAATGTCTTTCCCATGCGCCTAACTCAGCTATAATTTTCACTGGGGATTTAGAACGATACGAGCGGGTTGGGTTTCCTGGAAATCTCTTGTCCGTTACGTTCGGGTCATTTTCAAAATCACCTAATGGTTCTACAATGTATATTCGTTCTTTTGAAGTAGACCTCGCTAACTCAGCACCCCATTTAGCAGCATTTAATGTTGCAGTAAAATATATATGGTTCGATTTTTTATCTTGGTAATTTGATAAGTGATTAGGTTCTAATAAATCGCCAATTTTCAGTTCTGCTTTCGTACCATGAAAAAACGGTCCATTGTCTAAAGCATTTATTTTAGTATCCATCCAATGCACTCCTTAATTATTTTGATTTTTGTACAACAATATTAGTATAGTGGGAATTTATTAAAAAACTAGTCTATAAATAGTAGTGTTAGTAATGGTATAATATTAGTAGAAAAAGAAATAATTATTTAACTAAATGGGATTAGACTGGACTAGGTACTATCTTAAGTGAACTGCGAGAATATCCTAGATCCTGCCCGGAGAGCACAATAAAATAGCAGGCTTCGTCATAATTATTCCGTAAAAAGCGAAACAAAAGTCTGCACGCGTCTCCTGCAAGACTTCTTTAATAAGTCAAAAACCGAACGAATATACTGCGATGCTAATAGGATAGTCGTATATTCGTTCGGTTTTATATTTGGTTAGAATACTTTTGCTCAGCCTCTTTTTATTTCACGCAAATTATCTCATCGACAATGCCATATTCTTTTGCTTCTTCAGCACTCATAAAATAATCCCTTTCTGTATCATTTGCTATTTTCTCAAAAGATTGACCCGTTTTCTCGGCCATAATACGATTAATATGTTCTTTTAGTTTTAATATTCGTTTCGCAGATATTTCAATTTCAGTTGCCTGCCCTCTCGTTCCACCTAATGGTTGATGAATCATAATTTCGCTATTCGGTAAGGCATATCTTTTGCCTTTCGTACCGGCAAGAAGTAATAACGCACCAAAGGATCCAGCCATTCCTGTACAAATAGTCCGAACATCCGGCTTAATATAGTGCATCGTATCATAAATAGCAAAACCAGCAGAGGTGGAACCGCCAGGGCTATTGATATATATAGAAATATCTTTCTCTGGATCTTCTGCTGCAAGAAATAGCAGCTGAGCCACGATATTGTTAGCAACTTGGTCATTGATTTCATCTCCAAGCATAATAATTCTATCCTTCAAAAGTCTTGAATATATGTCATAGGACCTTTCTCCATTTGCTGATTGTTCAATAACATAAGGAATAGTACTCATTTGTTATAAACCTCCTGTATTCGATTATTATGCGGCCATAAGCATTGGCTGTTGAGACAAATATTTTTTTTCTTCTTTAGCTAAAAGGATGTTTTTATAGATTGAATTAATTAAAATAGCGGGATCTTCTCTCTTTAGTACCTCATAGTACAGCCTTTGCATGTTTTCCTTATCTTCATCATGCTGATTTTTAACGATTATCGTTTCTTTTTTCACTTGATTCCTGGCTCGGAACAATACTGATTTCACAGCAGTTTCTGTTATATTTAATAATTCTCCAACTTCTTTTAAGCGAAATTGAAACCCCTCTACGAGCAGATAAATTATCCCTTGTTTAAAGGTCAATTTTTCAGCTAGGAATTCAGCCAGCATCAGAGAGGTTAAATTTTTTTCTTCTGCTTTTGGTTCCTTTACTGGGATACCAATAATATCTTGTTTTTTTCTTAATTTATCAATCAATTGATTATCAGCAATTTTTTTGAGTAAAGCAGGCGTAATATCTTTATCTTTATAATTTTCCATCGCTTTTAAAAGGGCTTCTTGAATTAAATCTTCTCGTTCCCATTTATCTAAAGAAAGATACCGACAATAGGAATCGAGTTTTTGATACAGAATTTTTATATTTTGCATTTCCATCCTCATTGATAAATCCCTCCTTTGACTGTTTATATATAGAACGTTTCAGATAGCGAAAAAGATACGGGGTCAAAAAAATTATTCTTCTAATCGATATTTTTTCTCCTTTTGATTTTCAGGCACTTTCTTAGCCAACTCCATTGTA
Organism: Niallia circulans NBRC 13626; assembly: GCF_001591585.1. Classification (GTDB taxonomy): domain Bacteria; phylum Bacillota; class Bacilli; order Bacillales; family Cytobacillaceae; genus Niallia; species Niallia circulans. Next base: position 181,327 of record NZ_BCVE01000001.1, read on the forward strand.
TTAAGCAACTTTCTTGCACGGTCTTCCACGATATTATAGCTCTGCCATTTTTGATCTGTATGCTGAAGGCGTTCCTTTTTTGCAAGCAATAATTCTTTTACCCTCTTCATATCAGGATTTTTTTCGTAATAATCTACTAGAACCGGAATAGCTGAATAAGATAGAGAATCTATATAGGTAAAATCAATTAAATTTGTTTCCTCAAACCGCTGCAAATTTTTGCTAACGATTATACGATCGATGTCCATAACATTCAGGCCACAGTAATATAACAAGGAGAGCAATAAGAAAAAACGCATAAGTTGAATTTTCTCCATCCAAATTTTTATCAATGTGAATGAGAAAAATACCGCCAATAGTAAAATAAAAGAATGAGAAAATAATCGTAAATACGTATAACCATACGCCTGTTCATATAAAGACAATCGTAAATGAGCAGACAAAAGAATGATAAAGCTAAAAGCAATTAAAAAGGATAAAATTATTTTTAAGAAAAGAGTGCGTTGTTTAGCAAAGCTATTTACTAACAAAATAATTGATATGTTAATCACTGTCACGATAATAAGTTCAAAGAATCCTCTTCTCGCATAGGTAGCATATGTAAAACCTTTCATTAATACATCATTGAAAAAATATTGAAATTGTACGATGGTATAAAATATATATAGCCCATTAATGAAAAGTAAAATAGTTAATAAAGTTGCTTGCTCCCATCTTCCTTGTTTTCCTTTTCTTTCGCTTGGAATAATAATCGACCTTTTACTAATTGTCTTCATGAATAGTAATAGAAAAATAAATATTAAACCTATTCGTAGCAATGTACTTATTCCATCTATATGAAATGAAAAAAGCCGGGTGATTATGGTTACCATCATATTATTAAAATGCTGATCTGAGGAACTAAGCAGGAAAATTAATAACATTAAAATCGGTGTTACAATAACCATTCCTAATACTATTCTTTTTATAGCGACATAATTCCTTTCATCAGCACGTCTCTTTACCGATTTCCGCACAAGAAAGGTTAAATATTTTCCTAATTTAAAAAAGGAAGATACTTTCTTTTTTAAATAAAAATAAAAGAAAACATCTTTATTGCTCCAACTAAGAAAAGAAGGACTCGTTAGTAACGTTGTATGAAAGCCGATTAAACTAAAAACAACAATAAAATTTAAGGCATAAAAATACGGATTAGCAATGAAAACAAAAGACAATGTTAATAGCCATATGCACACAAATAAATATATACCAATTAAACGATGTGTATGCGTTTGTTTCCTCGTTAAATAAAAATAATAAACATAAAAAACGACAACAAAAATACTAAGCGAAATTCCAATTGTCTCTGTAAATAACGTTATTTCTGCAATAATTGCTAGTAAAAAACAGCCTATAAAATAAATAATATTTTTCTTGTTCATGCTATTTCCTCCTTTACATAGATAATCTATATAGTTAAACAAAAAAATAAATAGAACTTCGTTACACAGTAATACTAGGTAGTGTACAATAGAACAACTTATACCGATCTTGTTGTTCCATAGCGAAAGGCGAGATAACATATTGGATATAACATTATCGTAAAAGAAATACAGATAAGTACAAATTCCGGTGTTAATAATGGATCAAAGAGTGTTAACGGAATAATCTTAAAGACAATGGAACTCATAAGTAATAGATTAGGAACTAAAGAAATACAAAATGTCTTCAGTAAAAGTTTTTTTCCGCCAAGACCAAATTCCTTGCCCACTTCATATCCAAGTAAAAGCCAAAAGAATAAGTAAAGAACAATAAGAAAAAAAGGAATACTGGTTAAGAGTGACCATAATTTACTGATTGTTGGATTGGATAAGCGATGATAAATGACCGTCAAACTAATTCCGCCGACAAAGAAAAACAAATTAGCAAAAAAGAAATTCCATTGCGTTTTTTTCGCAGTCATGTTTAACTCTTCTTGATACATGGCGGCAATCTCTAGTGGTGTTCCTAATCTTTGGATTGCCAAAATTAACGCTTCTTCTTCTGAACATTGTTTTTCGAAAGCAATATCTTCCAACATGTCTACTAGATGTAGCTCATACTCCATGCATATTTCTTCTGATTGCTCATGATCTTGGAGTAAATCCCGCAGCTGTTTCATGTAGGATTCTTTTGAAGAAATCATATTCCTTTTCTCCCAATCACTTTATCAATCGTTTGCACAAAGTTTTTCCATTCTGTTGTTTTTTGCTCCAATATTTGCTGACCAGAATCGGTAATTCGGTAATATTTCCTTGCTGGTCCTTTTTCTGATTCTTTCCAGAAAGATTCTACATATTCCTGTTTTTCTAATTTATGCAGAGCAGGATATAAAGTCCCTTCTTTTACTTGCAAAGAATAATCACTTCTTTTTTCCATTTCTTTGACAAGTTCATATCCATACATTTCTTTTTCTGCTAACAGCTGTAGAAGTATTAAAGATGTACTTCCTTTTACTAGCTCTCTATTGAACATATTTTCACCTACCTAGAAATAAAATGTACTTTGTTAGTATTGTATCGTTCCTATCGCTATAATGCAATATAAAATAGGACTCTCCAATCTAATTTTTTCCTCCGTCTATGCCTTTAAAGACTAGGAATCTTAATTTAGCCACTGATTATTGTTTAGCGAAAGAATTGGTTCGCTTCCTTCGATTTCTTTTTTCAAAACGCTATTCCCTAAATACTGAATAAAAAAACCCGAATAATTATGCGAGTATCCATTATTTGGGATACTCGCATAATTTTCGAGTCTAATTTAGAATGGAGTACTTATAACCCACCTCTGATCTTTAACAGGAACATATTCCCTGCCAATTTTACAAGAATGATTATATTAGAGATAAAATAACAGGCAATGTTATTAAACTAGCTAATGTGCTAAAAAAGGTTGCACTTGATACAAAATCAGGTTCTGTTCCATATTGGACAGCATAAAGGGTTGTGTTTGCTGCTGCTGGCATTCCAGCAAGCAGAATCATTATTTGCTTTAATATTTCATCTACTGGCAAAATAAGCGTCAGCAGCCATGCAATAACTGGCGAAACTATAAGTTTAAGTAACAATGAAATAGATAGAGGGCGATATGAAATATTTTTTATACGGACATTAGCAAGTTGTATTCCTAAAACAAGCATGACGGTTGGAATGGCCGCATTGCCAACTAGCTTAATTGCCTCAAGCATCGTTGCTCCAATCGGTAGATGAAGAGAATGCAAGACTGCTCCTAGAATTGCCCCATACATAACTGGTACTTTTAATACTTTTTTTAAAGTATCTTTCCCATTTCCATCATCAACAGAGCCTTTTGCTGCATAATAAACACCAATCGTAACCATAATTAATTGCTGAATAACCATTAAGATAACTGCATAGTGCAAGCCTGGCTCTCCGAAAACAAATAAAACGAGCGGAGTGCCATAATTACCGTTGTTCATAAATGCCGAGGATAGTATCATTCCGCATGTCTTTCTTACCGAATAACCTCTAATAAATCCAATAATGTAAACAATCGCGACAATACTTAATACTAACGTTAATGCGTACAGTGTCATATACAAATAGTCCATTGTAAAAGTTGTTTCATAAAAAACACTAAAAGACAACAATGGCGTCATCAAATAGACAGATACAGCCGAAACAGATTTTATATCAATATGAAGCATCTTTTGTCCAATGAAACCAACGGAAAAAATAAAAAAAATAGGTAATAAAATACTTAAATATTCCAATAACATCATCCAATCTTCATGAACTATGACATACCCTGGTGTAACTGCCAGCAATTAATTTCTAACTTGACCTTCTCCATAAATAAAATATTTAAAGGATGTTAAGGCATTTAATCCCATTGGACCTCTAGCATGCAGTTTTTGCGTACTGATTCCAATCTCCGCCCCATACCCAAATTCAAATCCATCTGTAAATCTTGTACTCGCATTATGATAGACTGCTGCAGCATCTACTCCAGATAAAAAAGTTTCTGCATTTTCAATATTTTCAGTAATAATCGCTTCTGAATGCTTAGTACCATAAGTATTAATATGGTTAATTGCTTCTGTAACTCCATCTACTATTTTTATACTTACTTTCAAAGCAGAGTATTCCGTATACCAATCTTCTTCTGTCGCTTTTTTTGCAAAAGAAAAAGTAGTGCAGACAGTGTCATCTCCATAAATCTCCACACCATTTTGATGTAGTGCTTCTAAAAGAGCTAATCCATATTGAGCAAACCATTTGGTTTCGATTAAAATAGTCTCTAAGGCATTGCATACAGATGGACGCTGTGTTTTACCGTTCAAACTAATCGTAAGTGCCATTTTCAACTCTGCGGTTTCATCAATAAATAAATGGCAATTGCCTGCACCTGTTTCAATAACTGGAACGGTTGCTTCTTTTACTACCGTATCAATTAACCCTTTGCCGCCACGAGGGATTAGTACATCTAAAAATTCTTTTAAATGAAATAGTTCTTTCGCTGTTTCTCTGCTTGTATCTTCAATTAGCTGGACGGCTTCTTTTGGAATTGCGGATTTCTCCAGTGCACGATGGATTGTATCAACAAGAGCCAGATTTGATTGCTTAGCAGATGAACTTCCTCTTAAGACAATACTATTCCCTGTTTTCAGAGCAAGACTTGCTGCATCAATCGTTACATTTGGTCTCGCCTCATAAATCATTCCCATTACGCCAATTGGCACAGTTTTCTTAATAATTTTTAAGCCATTTTCTTTTTCAATTTTTTCTACCACAACACCGACTGGATCATTTAGTTTAATTAACTCTTTTAGTGCTAAGGCCATATTATTAATCCGTTTTTCATCCAGCATAATTCGATCTAAAACAGAAAGAGATAGATCATTTTCTTTCCCGTTTTCAAGATCTATTTTATTAGCTTTTATAATTAAATCTTGGTCCTCTATTAATTGCTTGCTAATAAGGGATAAAGCTGCATTTTTCTGTTCTGTTGTCTTATTTAATAATTGATAACTTGCATTCTTTGCTAATTTACCTTTTTGATATACTTCGCCCATTTTCCATCTCTCCTTTTTATAATTTCACCCATTTATCACGATGAATAACTTCGATTTTTGGATGTTTTATCATTGTTTTTTCTTCTGCTCTTTGTGTAATAATAGCTTTTAGCTCTTCTGAAGAATAGAGTACTTCCCCTTTTCCGATAACTCCTTTTTCACCATAGACTTCGACAACATTTCCTTTTTCAAAGAGCCCTTCGACTTTATAAATACCAGCTGGCAGCAAGCTCCCACCTTTATTTAGCAAGGCCATTTCTGCCCCTTCATCCACATAGAGACTGCCTTCAACGGTAGAATGGAGGGATATCCATTGTCGATTATTGTTAATAGATGATAAAGCATCTGAACCAATATAGGTTCCGTCTCCTTTCCCCTCTATAATATCGATGAGCTTCTTCTCTCCCTCGCCTTTTCCAATAAAAACCTTTACTCCTAAGGAATTAGCTGTTTCTGCAGCAATCAACTTTGATTTCATGCCACCAGTTCCAATCTTTGAACCAGATCCTTTAGCAGCATTCTTCCATTCCACCGTTATTTCAGGCAAATAATCAATCCGTTTTGCTGAAGGATCTTCTTTTGGATTTTTGTCATATAAGCCATTAATATCTGTGAGAATCATTAACTGATCGGCATGGACAAGTCCACTAACAAGGGCAGACAACATATCATTGTCTCCAAACGTTAATTCTTCTACAGATACGGTGTCATTCTCATTTATAATTGGTAAGATATTTCTTTCTAATAATTCCGTTAATGTAGAATAAGCATTTCGGTAGCGATCACGTTTGGAAAAATCATTTCTTGTTAGTAATACTTGAGCGGGAACAATCCCAAACTTACTTAATTGTTCATTATAGCTTTGAATTAGCAAGCTTTGACCAACTGCTGCTGCTGCCTGTTTCCCTTTCAATGTAACCGGTCTTGAAGGATAGCCGAGTTTTCCAAAGCCCGCAGCCACTGCTCCTGAAGATACTAAAAGTACTTCATGACCATATTCTCTTAATTTTGCAATGCTTGCGATATGGTCACTTAGCTTTGATTGATCGATTGCACCTTTTGTATCTGTAAGAGAGCTGCTCCCGATTTTTACAACAATTCTTTTCTTCTCCATTTGATTTCCTCCGTACTAAGTTAATCCGAATTCACCCAATTAAAAAAGCTCATTTTCATCCTCATAAAAGGACGAAAATGAGCTTTCCGTGGTACCACCTTAATTGAACCAATATACAAATTGATTCCACTTTGTCTGATAACGCAAGAAATGCGCCTACTGCAGCAGGACTTGAAAGGCAGGTTCTGTGTTCTTTCATTATGAAGTCTTTCAGCTTATAAACTTCACTCTCTTTTATGAAAGGTTCTCACATACTAATCCTTTCGCTTCGTTCGATTTTCTTTTTTCTAATTATAAGCAGTTTTCACTATTGTTTCAATCGTTTTTTGAAATTTATAAGAATAGCCAAAAATTTTTTGTTCTATTTATCAGTAAGAGATTATTTTTTTATCCCAGCCATTTCTTTTTTTAAGGCCCATTTTCTGATAGCATAAGCGACACCATTATCATTATTCGTAAAGGTAACAACATCTGCTGTCTGTTTCACTATATCTTGTGCATTTCCCATGGCAACGCCTATTCCTGCTTCTTTAATCATGCTAATATCATTTAAACTGTCTCCAGCCGCTAATACTTGATCCATTGTAATATCTAGAAGCTCACACACTTTTTTAAGTCCTTTTGCTTTATTTATACCAAGCGCATTGACCTCAATATTTACTGGAGAAGAATTGCTGATTTCAAAGCATTTTTTCTCGTTTAAGCTAGTTAATACTTGTTCACGAACTTTATCATCTTCTATATGATAGCCAAATTTGAGCCATTCTGATTTATTGATGTCTTCCGGCATTTCATCTACCCAGACTTTCTCACAACTAGCAGCCCACATTTTCGCTTTATGCTGTTGTGCTAGTTCCCACATCCATTGGATATTGCTTGCATCAACAAGATTTCTTTCGATTAAATTACCATTCATATCCCATATTTCACTACCATTTACTGTTATTAGATAAGAGTTTAATAACAAACTTTTTGCATGATCTCTACATGTTGCAATAGTTCGACCAGTACTTAATACAACATGCAGTCCTTGTTCATGAGCCTCTTTAATCGCTTTTTTATTTTCTTCTGGAATTTCTCCTTTTTCGTCTAATAAAGTACCGTCCATATCTAGTGCGATTAATTTAATCTCTTTGTCTTCTAACCTCTTTGTCATTTTGCTGTTCCTCCTAATGATTATTTTTAGAAGTGATAGCCAAAAAACACGACTGTCAGAATTTCCGCATTCTTAAGCTGTATATTTATCTTTTTTTACCATAACTTAGATTTTTGAAACAGAACTTGTTCATTCTATGCGAAATAAACTGTTTGCAATAATCCTTAAAATTTTTTGCGAATCAACGTAATAACAAAATTCAAATCATTTCTTCTGACTAACATAATCAACTTCTAAATTTACCTTCCCTACTCATTAACATAGTATAACGAATGGGGATAAAAAAGTAAAAAATTCCGATAAGTCTAACAAAACTTCATAAAATCATTAGGATTTTAACAAAATTTTTACCTTTCCTTCAACATACGATCATAACATTTATGAAGATGCTTCCATGCTTCTATTTATGTGTATTTTTTTACTTGAATATACACTATGTAAAACCATTCCGAACATAACTAAACAGATACCAAAAAAACTTAAATGACTAGGTAAGGGGGCAGAAAGAAATAGAACTTCTCCTATTAAGGCAAATAAAACTTCTAATGATTGTGTTGCCTCTACCGCTCCTAATTTAATCAAATTGTCTTTTACTAAATCTGTTGCGGCAAAAAATAAGATGGTAGCAATTATCCCGGAAAATATGGCGACTATGGCCGACTGAAACACTTGCTGCTTACTCGGTAATCCTACTGTGTACGCGCCAACACCTGATAATAGAACCCAAAAAGGAATACTAGCTGCAGTCATACCTAATACCCTTTGAAATACATCTAATCTCCCATCACACACCTCCATCATCTTCCGGTTACCTAGTGGGTAGGCAAAGGATGCAATAAGAATTGGAATAAGGCAAAATAATGCATTCTTCAAGGAAATGGATACGGCAAATTCAAGCTGCATAATGATAATACCTAAGACAATTAACATAGAAAAGGTTAAGCTCTTAAAAGGAATTTTCCTTCTCATATTTTGAATACTGCCGTTTTTATCCCTTTTTTGCTCATAAAAAAAGGGAGCAAGCAATGTTCCAGATATAATAGTCAGCTGCCATGTTCCTGCTACCAGCCAACCAGGTCCATATGCCCCTGCCAAACAAATACCTCCATAAAACAAGCCAAATCCTACTGTACTCCAAAGGATCCAAGGAACTGGATTCCTTCTTAATTCTTTCCATACTGCTGTTAAATTCCTTCTCCATCCAACTATTAGGAGCAATAACGGGACCATAAAAAAATAACGCAGAGAAGCACTCCAAATCCAGCTTCCTCCTCCTATTTCCATAGACTGATTTATTACAAAAGTAAACGCAAAAAATAAAGCTGCAAATATCCCTAAAATGATTGGCCTCAATTGTTACCCTCCCTTATTTTTGTTAATCAAAAAACTTATATCCAATATATCGCATATTGGATATTAATAACAATAATTTTTTCATTTCCTTCTAAACTATGTTTTTTGTGTTATTTAATTGTGGATGCTTCTTGTTGTGACCAAATCATAAAAAAAGGTCTGTACCTTTAAATGTACAGACCATACGATTATCGTTGATATTGAACACGATGAAGGTTAGCAAAAATACCATTACGCTCTAATAATTCATCATGCTTTCCTTCTTCTTCTATCCCATTTTCAGTAACTACTACAATGCGATCAGCATTACGAATAGTTGCAAGCCGATGAGCAATAATTAATGTAGTTCGATTTTTAGCTAGTTCATTTAAAGAATTTTGAATAATTAATTCTGTTTCTGTATCAAGGGCAGAAGTTGCTTCATCCAATATTAAAATTGGCGGGTTCTTTAAGAACATCCGAGCGATGGCAATCCTTTGTTTTTGACCACCAGAAAGCTTTAATCCTCTTTCCCCAATTTGGGTTTCATAGCCATCTGGTAATTTAAGCACTAACTCTTCCAAATGCGCTCTTCTTACTGCCTCGTAAATTTCTTCATCTGTAGCATGTAAATTTCCATACGCTATATTTTCTTTCAGCGTACCTGTAAATAAAAAGACATCTTGCTGTACGATTCCAATTTGTGATCTTAATGAACTCATTGTCATATCACGAATATCGATACCATCAATTTTAATACTACCACTATTTACATCATAAAAACGTGGTATTAATGAACAAATAGTTGTCTTTCCGGCTCCGGATGGACCTACAAAAGCAATTGTTTCACCAGCAGCAATGGAAAGATTGATATTTTTCAAGACAGGATTTTTATCATAACTAAAGGATACATCATTTAAATGGATATTTCCTTTTAATGATTCTACTTCAATTGCATCTTCCCGATCTTGGATTTTTGGTTCAGTATCTAACAACTCCAAGAACCGTTTAAATCCTGCCATTCCTTTCGGATAGAGTTCCAAAATCGCACTAATCTTATCAATCGGTTTTTGCAGTATATTTACAAAAAGGATAAAAGATACTAATTCGCCAATTTTCATCTGATTATTAAAAGTTAACCATGCACCAAATACTAGCACGACTAATGTGAAAAATCGCATTAACATATAAACCGAAGAAGAAGTAATCGACATTACTTTATATGCACCGATTTTGGCTTTACGGAATCTTCGGTTATTCACTGTAAATCGTGAAATCTCAAATTCTTCATTTGTAAATGATTGTACAACACGCACACCAGATACACTATCTTCCACTCTTGCATTGACATCTGCAATATCTCCATACATTTGTCCCCAAGCTTTGTTCATGCTTCGGTTACAGTATGTAATTAACCAAACAAGAATTGGAACAATAAAAATAACGATAAGTGCTAGTTTAATATTAATCGTAAGCATGATCCAAAATGCTCCGACAAATGTCATAATGGCAATAAATAAATCCTCTGGTCCATGATGGGCCAGTTCTCCAATATCAAATAAATCATTGGTAATCCGACTCATAATATGTCCCGTTTTCGTATTATCAAAAAAAGAAAAGGATTGTCTTTGCACATGAGTAAATAATTGACCTCTCATATCTGTTTCAATATTAATCCCTAATTTATGTCCCCAAAAGTTAACAATGTATTGAAGAAAAGTACTTATACCATATAATAGCAGCAAACCCACACCTACAGATAAAATACTACTCCAATTTCCTTCTGGAAGAAGTTCATCAATATACCAAGAAACGGCAAGTGGAAATGCCAGCTCTAATAAAGCAACCACTATTGCACTGGAGAAGTCGAGCGTAAATAATTTTTTATGTGGCTTATAATATGTAAAAAAGCGTTTTATCATAATCTTTCTCCTTCACTCCTATCGTTTTAATTACCGTTTTACCAAATAACTAGTTTTTCTCCCTTTTTTTTATTGTTGCAAGATACTATTCTTCCTTTACTTCGATTTTCCCATAGTAAAAAATGTAATCTTTTACCAGATTCGAGCGTAATGAGAATCATTATTGATTATATTAGCAATTTACTTTTTCTACAAGAAAAATATTTATCATTTCGAAATAATTAAAGAGGAATAGGAAAATAGGAGTAACGACTGATTGCATATTTTTATTTTAAAAAAGGAAAAAAATAATTTAGTTAATATTCTTTATTTTTAGATTATTCCATTAATTACTCTTTTTTCTTTAGTAGTTTTTAGTATAATAGATAGAAAGAAGAACTGCCTTTAAATATAAGCTAATCTTGAAAAATGGTATTTTAATGTATCATGAATTCTATGTTCTATAAAGGAGCGTGTTTTTTTGGATTATCATCTCTTAACCTTTGTAACCGTTGCTGAAAAACTGAATTTTACGAGAGCCGCAGAAAGCTTACATATTACGCAATCAGCAGTAACACTTTCTATTAAAGCCTTGGAAAAAAAATATAATGTTACCTTCCTAGACAGAACGAATAAGTATGTAAAACTCACTAAAGCAGGCGAACTCTTTTATTTTCATGCTAAGAAAATTTTATCGGAGTACAAAGAAGTAAATGATTTAATAGAACACCTTTCCGAAAAAAAGAGCCGTCCTCTCACCATCGGTTCAAGCTTTACATTTGGAGAGTATTTACTGCCAAAAATAATGGCTAAAAATGTAAGAATCAACAAAAATCAAGAGAAACCAATGATAAGTATTAGAAATTCCAACCGTATTGTTGATCAACTATTACGTGGAGAAATTGATTTAGGCATCATTGATAGTCCTTTAAAAACACACCCTCACCTCTCCATTACACCTTTTAAAGAAGATGAATTAGTAATCATCGTCAGTAAAAATCATCGATTTGCAAATGAAACATTTGTGGAATTAAGCGATTTATATGAGGAAACTTGGATTTTAAGAGAAGAGGATTCCGGAACGAGGCAGATTATTAATCAGTTTTTTCATGATCAGGCATTCTCCCCGCCGGTGATTCGGTCATTTGGGAGCATACAGATTATTAAAGAATCAATCGAAGCTGATTTAGGCATTTCTATTCTCTCTAAATATGCTATTCAAAAAGAAATTTTCATGGGGAGTCTAAAAATATTACGGATAAAAAATAGACCAATCACCAGATATTTTTCCTATATTATTCCGGAATTTTCTTTTAAACAACATGCAGTTTCCCCGCTGATCAAGGCGCTGACCAAAGAAAATAAACGATTATATCAAAATATAAATTTGGGGAATAATATGTAGTTGAATTCCAGATTTTATATTCGCAAACAAGATTGTCGAAATTGATAGATGCAAAAAGTAAAGAGCACTTTTAAAAATACGGAAATGAACAATTATATATTTTTAGCAACTATTCAAAAAGAATTGTAACAAGGCTAAATAGCCATTCTATTAAAATATATAATCCCTTTGTTAAGCTAAAAGCTAATTATGAGTTTTATATAGAATACTTTCTTCTAATTTTTCTCAAAAGAGTATTAAAAATCCCCAAAAATATTTATTTAATGGAAAAAAATAGAGCAGCCTGAATACACCAAGACTCCCTGTTGGATAGGGTAACAGCTAGCCCAACGGAAAACGAAGTGTATTCAAGCTGCTGGTAAATAAACAGCAGCCCTCACTAAAACCTTCTTTTATATCCTAAACAAATAAAGAATTTTGCAATTTTTTTTCATATTGTTCACTATTATCACTAAATAAAACACATATGTCCCAACCTTAAAAAGCAGGTAATGTATTCCCTTTTTTACTAGCAGCTATTAACGCTTTTATTTCTTCTAATTTATTTTCTGAAAATAGTTGTACAATTTTACTTCCTACAATGACACCATCACAATATTCTATCATGCTCATAACATGTTCAGGAGAAGAAATTCCAAATCCAGCCAGAACCGGGATAGGACTAACTTCCTTAACCTTTAATAAATGGGCTCCTAAATGATCATGAAAGCTTGAGCGAGATCCCGTTATTCCGGTAACAGTTACAGCATATAAAAAGCCATTTCCTTTTTTGGCAATTTTTTCGATACGATCTAAGGGACTTGTTAAGGTTACTAATCGAATTATTTCCACACGATATTTTGCTGCTGCTTCTTCTAATAATACTTCTTCTTCAACAGGCAGATCAGGAACGATTAATCCATTAATCGCTGCTTCTTCACAATCCTGAAAAAATTTCTCTACTCCATAGGCTAAAATAGGGTTTAAATAAGTCATGATAACAAGCGGAATATTCGTTAACCCTCTAAATGACTGTATAGTTTCTAAAACACCTTTAAGCGTAGTGCCCGCTTGAAGAGAACGAATCCCTGCTGCTTGAATAATAGGTCCATCCGCAACTGGATCAGAAAATGGAATACCAAGTTCAATAGCTGTTGCACCTGCTTCTTCTAGGAAAAGTACTTTCTCCTTTAATGTTTCCAGTCCTCCATCTCCAGCCATGATATATGGAACAAACGCTTTATCCCCTTTATCAAGTACCGCTTTAAAGGCTGCTTCAATTGTTATCATCCTCTTACTCCCCCATTCTTTCCATAACTGTATTTACATCCTTATCTCCTCTACCAGATAAACAAACAATAATTCCTTCCTCTTTATTCATCTTCGCTGCCAGTTTTACTGCATAGCTGATGGCATGTGCACTTTCTAAAGCAGGGATAATCCCTTCAACCTTACAAAGTAATTGAAGTGCTTCGAAGGCTTCGTCATCTGTAACAGATTCATAGATAGCACGACCGATATCATGTAGGAAGCTATGTTCAGGACCAATCCCAGGATAATCTAAGCCAGCTGAAATAGAGTGTGCTTCTTGGATTTGACCGTCTTCGTTTTGCAATAAGTACATATAGGAACCATGCAAAACACCTGGTTTTCCTTTCGACAATGATGCAGCATGTTTTTCTGTATCAAGACCATGTCCTGAAGCCTCTACTCCATATAAAGCAACATTTTTCTCCTCAATAAATGGGTAAAAGATTCCCATTGCATTACTACCGCCGCCGATACATGCCACAATCGCCTCAGGTAGCCTGCCGATTTTTTCGATGTATTGTTTTTTCGCTTCTTTACCAATAACACTTTGAAAGTCACGTACCATCATCGGAAATGGATGTGGTCCCATAACAGATCCAAGAATATAATGAGTATCTATCACATTTGTTACCCAATAACGTAAAGCTTCATTACATGCGTCCTTTAAGGTAGCACTTCCAGATGTAACACCAACAACCTTTGCGCCTAACAACTCCATTCGAAAGACATTTAATTTCTGTCTTCGAATGTCCTCTTCTCCCATGAAAATCGTACATTCTAAGTTTAATAGAGCACATGCTGTCGCTGTTGCTACTCCATGCTGGCCAGCTCCTGTTTCTGCGACAACCTTCTTTTTGCCCATTCTTTTTGCAAGGAGCGCCTGTCCAAGAGAGTTGTTGATTTTATGAGCACCAGTATGATTTAGATCCTCTCTTTTCAAATAGATTTTTGCACCGCCAGCATATTTTGTAAGATTTTCTGCATAATATAGCGGTGTTTCTCTGCCTACATAGTCCTTTAAGAGATTATTTAATTCTTCATGAAAAGCGGGATCTTCTTGTGCCTTTTTATATTCCGCTTCAAGTTCTGTTACTGCCAGCATCAGTGTTTCCGGAACATATCTTCCTCCATACATTCCAAAATGGCCGCTTTGATCTGGATAAACATAAGTTTCTGTCATAATAAGCTCCCTCTTTTCTTAAATTTGAACAGTTTTTGCTAATTCTAAAAATACTCTTATTTTTTCTGAATCTTTCTCGCCATCTGTCTCCACGCCGCTGCTTACATCGACCATGAATGGATGGGTGGTTTCTATTGCTTCCGTAAGATTATTTTCGTTTAGCCCGCCGGCAAGAATAACTTTCTTATTGCCAAAGTCATAACCCTTTAACAAATTCCAATCAAACGCTATTCCATTTCCGCCATGATACTTTCCTCTCGGGCTATCAAGTAGTGCATAGTCACAAGGATAAGCTGCCACTTGTTTTAAATCCTCTGGCGTGGAAATACTAAATGCTTTAATGATTGGCAAGGAAAAACTTGCTGCGAATTCTGCCGTTTCATCACCATGAAGTTGAATTACATTGATTCCTGTAACATTCACAATTTTCATTATATTCTCTTTGGACTCATTGACAAAAACGCCTACCTTCATTAAGTCTTTAGGAAGAGTAGCGATAATATCCTTAGCCTGTTTTTCACTTATTTTTCTTTTACTATTTGCAAATACAAAACCAATTGCACTTGCACCATAGCTAACAGCACATGCTGCTGCTTCTATTGTCGTAATTCCGCAAATTTTTACATTCATTCTATCTCCGCCCTTATAGACACTTTCATTTCTTTCATTTTCGTTTCAAGATCCGCTGCTTTCATAAAACTTTCCCCAACTAAAATAGCATTTGCTCCGCTTGCACTAACTTTTTGGATATCTGCATATGTGGAGATGCCGCTTTCACTAATCATATACCTGCCACTTTCTTTGATTTTTTCTGCAAGATTCTCGGTAGTATCTAATGTTACTTCAAATGTTTTTAAATTCCGATTGTTGACTCCAATTAATTCGGCCTTCGTCTTTAAAGCTCTTTCTAACTCTTCTTCATTATGAACCTCTAATAACACTTCAAGTCCAATATCTGTTGCATACGTATATAACTCATGAAGTTCTTTATCTTTTAAAGCTGCAGCAATTAATAGGATAATGTCCGCTCCATAATATTTCGCAAAATCAATTTGAATTTTATCGACGATAAAATCCTTGCAGAGAATTGGCAGATTTACTGTTTCTCTTACTTCCGCCAAATCCTCATATGTTCCTTTGAAAAATGGTGTATCCGTTAAAACAGAAATGGCATCTGCACCATATATTTCATACATTTTCGTCTGTTCCTTAGGATCTTTATCGATATTTATATCCCCTTTTGATGGGGACGCCCGTTTAAACTCAGCTATAATTGCTAAGTTTTCCGCATCCTTCAATTTCTCTATAAAGGATCTTTTTTTAAAAGAATGCTTCTTCGTATGCAGTACTTCCTTTCTCTCATAAAGATCAGCAATTGTTTCTCTTTTTTTGGTAATAATTTTATCTAATATGGTTGTCACTTAAATCCCTGCCCCTTCCAATTCTTTACTAACCTCTACTAATTGGTTTAATTTATAAAGTGCTGCTCCAGAATCAATGCTTTCCTTTGCTAAATGTACTCCCTCTCCAATACTTTCCGCTCTTCCTGCTGTATAAATGCCAATGCCTGCGTTTAACAGGATCGTATCTCGATAAGCACCTTTTTCTCCTTTTAACACTTTTAATAAAAGTGCTGCATTTTCCTTTGCATCGCCTCCACGTATTTGATCATTTGTATAATAGGGAAGATTAACATCATCTGGAGTAAGAATGGTTTTCTCTATTCTTCCATCTTGTAAAATGACAAGTTGATTACTACCTTGTAGGGAAGCTTCATCCATTCCACCTGCTCCATTTAATACTACCGCTCGTTTTCTACCAAGTTTCCGTAAGCTTTCCGCAAAAGTAAGTAATAAATCGCTTCTGTATATTCCTAACACCTGGCTTTCTAAAGAAATTGGATTAGTTAATGGACCAATCAGATTAAATATAGTTGGAAGTTTTAATTCTCGTCGAACCTTCATTATTCTGCCCATTTTCGGCTGCACATGTTGTGCGAATAAGAAAGTGATTCCTACTTCTTCTAATTGCTGCATATTTTGTTCTGGAGTAACATTTAACTTAATGCCAAGCTCTTCTAATACATCCGCACTTCCTGTCTTACTAGATATACTGCGATTTCCGTGTTTAGCGACAGGAATTCCAGCTCCAGCTAACACAAATGCCGAAGTGCTGCTAATATTAAAGCTTTGTGATTTGTCTCCACCTGTACCACAATTATCGATACACCCACTGACTGGTTCAGCAAAAGACAAGGTTTGTTTACGAACGGCTTTTACAATACCCACGATTTCTTCCACTGTTTCTCCCTTCATTTTTAAACTGGTCATAAAAGCAGCAATTTCTGTATCGGTAATGTCATCAGAAAAAAGAAGATCCGCAGCTCCTTCCATTTCTGTTTCGGTTAATGACTTATTCGACATGATTTTCTCCACATAGTGTTTCATCTCTGCACTTCCTTTCGAGTTTCATTGATAAAATTTTGCAATAATTGCTTCCCGCTCTCAGTCCCGACCGATTCTGGATGAAATTGATAGCCATACAGGGGATAATCTTTATGTTTGATCGCCATAATTTCATGGTCATCAGTTGAACTAGCCAAAACCTCAAAGTCATTCGTTAATGTATCCTTTTTTATAACAAGAGAGTGATAACGCATCACCTCAATCGGTTCCTCCAAAGCATGGAAAAATGGGTGACCATTAACTTGTAATGTCGATGTTTTTCCATGCATGACATTTACTGCCTTCACTATCTCTGAACCGAAGGCATAACCAATTGCCTGATGCCCTAAGCAAATCCCTAATATGGGAAATTCCCGATAAAGGGATTGGATAAGTTCAATTAATATGCCTGCATTTTCTGGCCTGCCTGGTCCAGGAGACAAAACAATGCCATGAGGATTTAATGTCCGAATTTCCTCTATAGTTATTTCATCATTTCGAACAACCTTTATCTCTTCTCCCAACTCCCCTAAATATTGAAATAAGTTATACGTAAAAGAATCATAATTATCGACTAATAAAATCATGTTGTCCCTCCAAAAATAATTTTAATTTATGGATTGTTTCTTCATATTCCTTTTCTGGGATGGAGTCGTGAACAATTCCAGCACCAGCTTGAATGTATGCCTTTTTGTCTTTAATAACCATCGTACGGATAGCTAAAGCAAAGTCCATATTCCCATTTTGGGAAAAATAGCCAACAGCACCGGAATAAATACCTCGCTTTGTTCCTTCTAATTCATTTATAATTTGCATTGCTCTAATTTTAGGTGCACCTGACACTGTCCCTGCAGGCAAGCAAGCAATTAGGGCATCTACACATGAGTAATCCTTCTTTAAATCTCCACTAACTTCTGATACAAGGTGCATAACATGCTTAAACTTTTCTACTTTTATATACTTATCAACAGAAACACTGCCAAAATTACTCACTTTGCCAACATCATTCCTTGCTAAATCAACAAGCATTTTATGTTCCGCTAATTCTTTTTCATCTAGCAGTAAATCTTGTTCTAACTGAGCATCCTCTTCCTTCGTCTTACCTCTAGGTCTTGTACCTGCAATAGGATTGGTAATGACGTTGCCATTTATGGTTTTAATCAAGCTCTCAGGCGAACTTCCAAGCACTGCATAATCTGCAAAATCAAAGAAATACATATATGGGGACTGATTTTTGATACGCAGTTTACGATAATAAGAAAAGGGCGATCCTTCTATCTTAGCTGTCATTCTCTGCGAAGGAACTACTTGAAAGATGTCTCCTTCTAAAATATAATGCTTTGCTTTCTTCACTTTCTCCATAAATTGTTCTTTCGATATACTCGCTTGAAAGGGAGTTAACTTTACCTCAGATGATTCTTCTTTAAATGGTGCTGTAATCTCTAACTTTCTTATCTGCAGGCGGAACTTTAACTCTTTTTCCGTTGTAGTGTCTTTTAATGGGCTAGCAATTAAATAAACTTTAAGTTCTAAATGATCAAAAATTACTAAATCTTCAAAAAACATAAGATGCACATCAGGGATTCCGATTTCATCCTTTGCTTCTGGGCCAATGTTTTCATAAAGTCTGATATTGTCATACCCAACATATCCAAAAGCACCTGCATTAACTGGCAGTTGAAAGGGAAGTGGCGCTTTTTTTTCAGGCAAAAATTCGCTGATTAAGTCAAGTGCTCTTCCTTTTCTTATTTCTCGCTTTTCCCCTTCCAGAATAGTTGTTTCCAATCCTTTCCCAATAACTTCAAAGGTTGGATCGCAGCCAATGATAGAAAACCTTCCCGAATCTTCGTGTTTTAATGAGCTTTCGAGCAAGAATTTCTTTTTTCCAGATAACCTTTGATAAATACTAATGGGTGTCAGTGTATCTCCTTGGATTTCATCGATTAACAAAATGCTTTTTTCCATCATAAATCCTCCTAGTCAGCTGCTTTTGAAAAATGCTCAGCTTTAAAATTCTATAAAAAAAAGTCCCCTATCTGCATGATCATTTGCAAATAGAGGACGATTCATAAACCGCGGTACCACCTCAGGTTAGAGTGAAGCTTCACTCTCTCTTATCGAGTACAATATTATACTCTATCCCGGTAACGGAGGATACCGTCAGGCCATACTTCTTGTTCAAGCCTACACTCAGAAGTCCATTCGGTATAATCAATGTATCGGTTCACACCAGCCACCGACTCTCTTTAACATCTTTCTTATACTTACTACTCTTCATCATTGTTTTCCCATATTTTTTTGAAAATAAAAAAGGGTCTCTCTCCTATAAAAAGGACGAGAAACCCGTGGTGCCACCTTCATTAGCTTAATTAAATCAAGCTCACTTTAAGAAATCAGTCTTATAAGACAAATTTCTGTCTCTTGTAACGATGAGACATTCGCTAAAGCCTACTACAAAAGTTGGTTCGGTTTAGAAGCTCAGAAGCCCATTCTCTTTATCGTCCACACTGGTTCACACCAACCACCAGCTCTCTGACGTTTTCAATAAAGATACTACTCTTCATCATTGCCGTTCGATATGTTAATTACATAATAGTGAACTCTCACATAAAAGTCAACCATTTTCTTCAAAAATTCATGTAGTTTTTTGAAGTGCCTTTTTATAGCGATTCTTCCAATCTTCTGCTAACTCGTCAATTTGCAGGATTGATTGGATTGCTTCTTTATTTTTACGATCAAGAAGCATTACTTTTGTTGCGTCCCAAACTGATATCTTGTTCTGCGGACGTTCTATAAGCTCCATCGTAGAATCTTCGCTGACTACTCCTTCTTCTAGCACCTTTAAAAAATAGCCAGTATAACAAGTTTCCACAATTCTACTTAAAAATGGATCAATCTGATTATATTTTGAAATGGTTGAACATGGTACTCTTCCTTGTGTTACCTGAACAACTGCAGATCCTAACGAAAAGATGTCCCCGATATATGTACTTTTTTCTGTAAATTCCGTTCCGCATATATTTTCCCCAAACGCAGGAGGATTTATTTTTGTTTTAAATTCTTCTTCCCATTTTTTATAATGTTCAAAAGGATAATAACAGACAGCCCTTTCCTTGCCACCATGAAATGCTGGATTAGCAACACCATCGCCTACAAAACCATCAAACGTTAGAATGACTTCACTCACTTTTTCTTTGCCAATCGCGGAAGAAACGCTTTTATTTTTCCATATAAATGTTTTTTCCTTCCCAATACTAAGTGTGATAATTTTTCCCACGTATAAACACCACCACTATTTTTATTACATCATACCATATAACTATACGAAAAGTGCTAATAAACAAAATGATTAAATCCAGTTTTTGGATGATAGAAAATGCTTTATTTTTTGCCGTGGCTGTACATATTAACTATAGTTAACTATTTGAAAGCAGGGAGAATGAAAATGGATCATGTAAATGATGATAAAAACATAGTAAACCTTACAAACAAAGCACAAAAGACAGCGAAGAAGCAAAATGTCAAGGTTTCGAAAATTGCGATATTCTCACTTTCTTCCATCCCATTAGTAATGACCCTTGGAAACAGTATGCTGATTCCAGTATTGCCAGCTATTGAAAAAAAGCTAGATATATCTTCTTTTCAGGTAAGTATGATTATTACAGTCTATTCTGTTTTAGCGATCATACTAATTCCCGTGGCAGGCTATCTTTCCGATCGTATCGGCCGTAAAAGGGTGATTATTCCCAGCCTAATTATTGCTGGTATTGGCGGAGTAATTTCTGGTTTTGCCGCATGGCTGATGGATAACAGTTACTGGATTATCCTTATCGGACGCGCCCTCCAAGGCGTTGGAGCAGCTGGTGCCTTCCCAATTGTATTGCCTCTAGTAGGTGATTTGTTTAAAGATGAAGAACAAGTTAGTAGTACTTTAGGCGTTATTGAAACAGCAAACACTTTTGGGAAAGTACTTAGTCCCATCCTTGGAGCTTTTTTGGCAGGATTTATTTGGTTCATCCCATTTATGTCTATTCCTGTCTTCTGTTTGGTTTCCATCATTCTAATTTTAATCTTTGTGAAATCTCCAAAAAGTAATGAAAAACCTGTACCATTTAAGGAATTTATACAGCATACAAAAGAAACTATGCATAAAGATAAAAAATGGCTCTATGCCATTTTCTTTATTGGTGTAATCGTTATGTTTGTATTATTTGCCGAAATGTTTTACCTATCAGATATATTAGAAAAGAAATATCATATAAAAAATGTTAAAAAAGGGCTCTATCTTGCTATACCGCTAGGAGCTTTATGTCTTACTTCCTACATTACCGGGAAAAAAATTAAAAAGGACAAAAACTTAATGCGCTGGATTACTTTTATTGGATTGCTTGCAATCATTATTGGTACGATTGCACTTAACTTCTCTGACAATATGTGGTTTATCATTCTCTTTCTAACATTGGCTGGCATAGGCATTGGTGCTAGTTTACCACCTCTAGATGCCCTTATTACAGAGGGAATTGAAAAAAAAGAAAGAGGAACCATTACAAGTATATATAGTAGTATGCGGTTTATTGGAGTCGCAGCAGGACCGCCTATTATGGCGATTTTAATGAAGCATATCGACCATTTACAATTTTATTTACTAAGTGCATTTACATTAATCGCTGCGATTGCTGCCTTCTTTCGTTTAAAATATGTCGATGGTCAAGAAGAAAATAAAATAAACCAATAGAAAATTTCTCCATCGGTTCTTTGACCATACTAAAAAAAGCTGTAAATTAACGATTATAAGTCAATTTACAGCTTTTTCAATATTTATTTTTGTTGAACAGGCTTCTTTAATAGTCCTAATAATAAGGCTGATATGATCGCACCTATTACGATAGACAATAGGTATAGCCATGGATTTCCATCAACCAATCCAACTACGAACACACCGCCGTGTGGTGCTCTTAAACCGATATGGAAGAACATTGATAGTCCACCCGTAACTGCGGCACCAATTGCAACAGATGGAATAACACGTAATGGATCACCTGCTGCAAAAGGAATAGCACCTTCTGTAATAAAGGAAAGACCCATAATAAAGTTTGTTAAACCTGCATCCTTTTCTTGCTTTGTAAATTTCTTTTTAAATAAAACAGTTGCTAAAGCAATTGCTAATGGCGGAACCATTCCACCGGCCATAATAGCAGCCATTGGCTCAAATACACCATTGGCAATTAGCCCTGTTCCAAAAACATATGCTGATTTATTGATTGGTCCACCCATATCAAATGCCATCATTGCCCCTAAGATAATTCCTAAGAAGACCGCATTACCAGTACCAATATTTGACAGCCAATTGGTCATTCCAGTGTTAATAGCTGTAACAGGTTCCATAATCACATAATTCATAATAATGCCAGTAAAGAAAATTCCTAATAATGGATAAAGCAGAATCGTTTTAATACCTTCTAATGATCTAGGAAGTACTTCTAACACTTTCTTTAGACCGACAACTAAATAACCAGCTAAGAAACCGCCGATTAATCCACCAAGAAAACCAGCACCACCTTGAGCAGCCATAAATCCTGCAACCATACCAGGAGCAAAACCAGGACGATCAGCAATACTCATTGCGATAAATCCAGCAAGAACAGGCACTAATAATGCAAAGGCATTATCGCCGCCAATATATTTAATAACCGCAGCAAAAGCATTATAACTCGGATCATTCGGATCAGCTGAGTTATAACCAAACATAAAGGAAATAGCAATTAATATTCCGCCACCAACAACAAATGGCAGCATGTTCGAAACACCGTTCATTAAGTGTCTGTAAATTTGACCACCGATTCCTTTTTTCCCTGCGTTTTCTTCGCTGGAATTAGAACCTGATCCACCATTATATACTGGTGCCTGCTGTTTAATAGCACGATTGATTAATTCTTCAGGCTTACGAATACCATCTGCAACAGGGGTTTCAAGCACATGTTTTCCATTGAAGCGTTCCATTTGCACTTTCGTATCAGCAGCAACAATTACAGCCGTTGCTTTTTCAATTTCCTCTGCTGTCAGAACATTTTTTGCTCCACCGGAACCATTTGTTTCAACCTTAATATCAACACCGATTTCAGCTGCTTTCGCCTTTAATGAATCTGCTGCCATATAGGTATGAGCAATCCCCGTTGGACAAGCAGTTACTGCCACAATAAAATTCTTTTTATCAGCAATATTTTCGTCAGCTGTTTCTTCCTCTACATCATAACTGTCAATTATTGATATTACATCTTGTTTAGAAGCCGCATTTAATAATTTCGAGCGCACTTCTTCTTTAAGCAATAATGTAGATAGTCTTGATAGTGCTTCAAGATGAGTATTGTTAGCCCCATCTGGTGCAGCGATCATAAAAAATAAATTTGCCGGCTGTCCATCTAATGATTCATAGTCAACACCACTGCTTGATCGCCCAAACGCAATGGCAGCAGTTTTTACAGCACTCGTTTTTGCATGGGGAATTGCTATTCCTTCACCAATTCCCGTTGTACTTTGCTCTTCTCTTTTTAAAATCGCTTGCTTGTACGTTTCTCTATCTGTTAATTTTCCTGCTGAATGAAGAATATCCACTAACTGATTAATGGCATCAAGCTTTCCATTTCCTTCTATATTCAAAAGGATAGTCTCTTGCGTTAATAATTCTGTAATTTTCATTTTATAACGCTCCCCTTTAATTTTATTTTTATCCACTTTCCAATATCTTTCTAATAAAATGGTGTGTGACCATTATGATTGGACTTGGACTTGCGGAAGAAGTTCTTCTACTTTTTCCTTTGTACATAATCCAATTGAAAAAGCTGTCGCACTTCCTGAGGCAATACTGTAGCGGAAGGATTCTTTTATATCCTGTGTTTCTTTATATTTAGATAAGAAGCCTGCTACCATGCTATCTCCAGCGCCAACTGAGCTTTTCACTTGCCCTTTTGGAACCGTACTAATGATTTCTTCGTGTTGAGTAATCAAGACTGCACCATCACCTGCTAATGAGACGATCACATTTTGCGCTCCCATTTCCAATAGTTTTTTTCCATACGGAATCGCTTCTTCTGGAGTCGAAATAGTTACCCCAAACAATTCACCAAGTTCATGATGATTAGGCTTGATTAAAAACGGTTGATAAGGCAAGACTGCTTTTAATAATTCACCTTCTGCATCTACGACGAAAGAAACATTGTTCGCATGACAGATCTTGACTAGCTCTTCATAAGTCGTTTTAGGAAGAGTAGATGGAACACTTCCAGCTAATACTAGTAGGTCTTCTGACGTTAAAGAAGCAATCTTCTCTTTTAACTCCTGAAACTTTTCTTCAGAAATAGTGGGTCCATTTGCGTTTAATTCTGTTTCTGTATCAGTCTTTAACTTCACATTGATACGTGTATCTTCTTCTACTTTCACAAAATCTGTTTCAATCATTTCTGACAATAGTTGTGTTTCAATAAAACTTCCAGTAAATCCGCCGACAAATCCTAACGCTTTACTTGGCACGCCCATTTTTTTTAACACTCTAGAAACATTTATTCCTTTTCCACCCGCAAATTTACTTGTTTTTTCTAACCGATTTAGTTCTCCTAAATGCACTTCTTTCACTTCGATAATATAATCGACAGAAGGATTTAACGTTAGGGTATAAATCATTCTTTCACAACCTTTATGCTAGTTTTCCTTGAATATAAATCGTTTACTTCTTCATCCAGATAATTAGTAATAATAGAAGCATTGTGCAAATCAGCTATCTTTGCAAAGTAAACTTCGGAGAATTTACTATCATCTGCGACAAAAAAAGCTTCTCTTGACAATGATATTGCTTTGCTTTTCACCATTGCTTCTTCTTGATCAGCAGTAGTATACCCATATTCAGGATGAATACCATTGACACCCATAAAGCACTTATCAAATCGATAGTTATCAAGACTTAATAATGCGCCACGACCGACTAACGCGTTTGTTTTTTCTTTTACATAACCACCTGTAATATAGGTTTGAATACGAGCTTCTAGTAAGCTTGTCATATGCGTAAGACCGTTCGTTACCACCACAATGTCTCGATTCTTTAAGAATGGAATCATTTCTTTAATGGTTGAACCAGCATCCAAATATATACTATCTCCATCTTCTACTAGCTTTGCTGCGTATGCCGCAATCATTTTTTTCTCTTGGAGGTTTTTGAACGCTTTTTCACTCATACTCTGCTCCGTTATTTTCCCTTGAAGCCTAGCTGCACCACCATGCACTCGTTTCAAGAACCCTTCTTGCTCTAATTGAGTTAAATCGCGTCTGATGGTGGATTCTGAAGTATTCAATACATCTATCAAATCTTGAATTTTCACAACACTATGTTGTTTTAGTAATTGTAAAATAAGTTCATGCCTTTCAGGTGTTAACAAGATTATCACGCTCCCTTTTAGGGTATATCTTGGGATTATGTCATTTTCTTTGAGGTGATTATCATTAACTAAACAGATTACGATAAATAAGATTTTTACCCTCATAAAAAAACAACTTAATTTAAGAACATCATACTGTAAACGATTTCACATTTCAAGCATTTTCTTTCAAAAACAATCAAATATTATCATATTTTTGACGTTTTGTGAACGTTTTTAGTATTATATGAATATTTTTATTGTTCTTCCTTTTAAAACTATCATTATTTTTCCCTAAATTATCTCTTTTAATTTACCGATTTTACGAAAATTGCGGCACTAAATGTTCAACACCGACAGAATTTCCTTTATCATTTTCTCGTTGTTTATGGTATTCTGTGTTCTGGTGAGAAAATATTTACAAAAGAAAAGGAAGGAATATATGAAGAAAATTTCTTATTATTATTTAGACTTTGTTAAAATACTATTTTCTGCGGTACTTTTATTTGCCATTTTCGGAACAGTTAACGATACGATTATAAAACTTATTACTGGTTACTCCTTTCCTAATGTGGACTTTTTAAAGGAAACACAGGCTTTAACAGGATTGTTTATCTTACAATATATAGGATTTGCCCTAATTTATTTTGTGATATACAAAAACAGTCTATCTTTTATTGGATTTACTAAAGATCGAGAGCGAAAAAAGCTTTCTCCGATGTGGACTAAATACTTCATACTATTCGGCATAGGATTTATCCTCTTGTTTTATATTGTATTACTTATTGTTTCCTAGATTAATTTAATAGAAAATAATTGCGTAAAAATGAATTGTATGATACTATCAAATCAATATATAGTTATTTTTTTATAAAATTACACTATATATAGTTATCAATTCAATCTTTAATCCAATGTCTCTTTTCGCTTCTATGAAGCGACTTTTTTTTGGATCATTTTCCGCTCTCCGGCTTTAATATCCCCCTATTAATTAAACGTTTTGATAGAAATGCTTTATAATTACCAAAATTCACACACAAAAAAAGCTGCCCAAAGTTTGAGTCAGCCTATTCATTATTCACTTACTCCTATCGGGAAGCGGTCACTTAAGTGCTACTTACTTGATTTGTATGGGATACACTTGCTGAAGGTTCTTGTAACTTTTTAAAATACTCCTCTTTTGTCATACAATAATAAACGCTTGTAATTAATTGGTTATCAAAAAGTTTATAGCGGTTGGTTTTCTGGAATTTATAATGAAATCCACATTTTTCATTTACTCGTCTTGACTTCGTATTAAAATCAAAATGTCCACACCATATTAAATCCAAACACAAGTGTTCAAATCCATATTCTAACAGATAATTGACTGCTTCTGGCACGATCCCTCTTCCCCAATACCGGGGATTAAGAGCAAATCCTACTTCACGCTGTGCTAAATGAGAGAGTTTAGTATCAGGCGTTCGTTCATGAAAACCAATACTTCCAATCACCTTATTCTCTTCTTTCCACACAATCGCATATGAATTTTCATTCTGTAAAAAATAGCGGATTACTTCTTTACTTTCTTGTTCACTTTTATGGGGTGGCCAGCCAGCAAACGGACCTACCTCTTCCTTTTGCGCATATTCATATAAATCTTTATAATCCGCTTCCTTCCACCCTCTTAGCAACAGTCTTTTTGTCTCAAATACATCCATTTACTTTCACCACCAGTTAATTATTAAAACTTTGTCCTCTATTTTACCGCCATGCCAATCTTTCATATATATCCTGTAAAGTGCGACAGCCCAATTGTTCAGCCCTTTGTAAATACTGACACCATAGAACAGCGGTTAATTTAGCATCCCCTAAGGCATGATGACGATTTATGACAGGAATATCACTAAATTCACACCATTCCTCTAATGTCAATATTCTTTGTTGTGGTTCAACAATTTTAAACAAAAAAGAAGTATCAACGATTCGATGTTTAAATGGTGTTTTAAAACTTCTCCAGCATGCAGACTGCATAAAGCTTTTCTCATGGGAAGAGTGATGAGCAATCAGTGTATTATCCTTAACAAATCCAAAAAATTGCACCAGTACATCGGATAGGGGCGGGGCATCATGTAAATCTTCGGTTTTAATTCCAGTTAAACAGCTTATTTCTTCTGGTATATCTATTCCAGCGTTAACTAATGTATAAAATTGCTCATCTAAGATATCGCAGCCTTCTACCTTTATAGCACCAATTGAAATAATTTGATCGCCTTTATCAGGTAAAAATCCCGTTGTTTCAATATCAAAAACAACTGCTTTTAAATTATTTAATGGCAACCTGGAGGCAGCTTCAACCTTTAAATCTTTTTGAAGCTGTCTCATAAAAGCAATTTGCTGAGAATTACTCCCACTCGAGGTAGCGTGCAATACACTCGAATTGACTTTTCCATATAAATCTCTCATATATTGTAGAAACGATTCGACTCCCATTTTAACACCCTTTTTCAATTATCCTTTGTACTTGATGATATAATTTGATACCATGGCGCATTAATCCTTTTATTTCTTGTCTTTGTTCTTTTGTTAACTGTTTTATATTCAAATAATGAACATCTTCATATGTTTTTGCCTCTTTAAATAATTCGATGCGATAATCTAATATTCTCCTAAAAGAGCTTTCATATAGTCTTAACCAGTTGTCATATGTCTCCATCGTTCTTAATGTCTTAATACGTTCTAACGTCGATGTTTCCTGGATTTTTTCCTTAATAGCTAAAAGCCTAATCGAATTAACATACGGTAAATACATCGTATGCTTCAAATGAATGGAACCTTTATGCCTTCCCGTTCTTTCCACAAAAAATTGGCCGAATATTCCGACCCCTTTTTTTATACGCATTACATTATTCATAAATCTTTTTAGTAGCATTGGATGAAGAACGCAGTACTGATGAATATAACTTCTCAACTCTTGAACATAATTTCCCTCTCCAAACAGTTGTCTACTATCATAAAAGATTTGCAAAAATCTAATTGATTCCCAGTTTTCTTTTTCCATCCATTGCTGTAATTGGTGTTTCCATTCTTCTACGGATTTGCACCAGGTAGGATTACTACTCATGACTTTCCCTTCACAATATGGATAACCTATTTCATTTAACGCATCACTTAGGCATTCTCCAAATTGGATAAAATATTGATTGCTGTTTTCGTCATTGCTTTCATAGATAATGCCATGATCTTGATCGCTAAAGATGCCTTGTTCTTTTCTGCCAGCACTTCCTGTAACAAACCAGACAAATGAACATGGAGGTTCACCGTAATTTTTTTTATATTCACAAAGGACAAATTGAAATAACTCCATAAATAGTTCATCGTAAAAATTATTTAACTGAGTGTTTTGATAGGTGGGTGTTTGTAAAAAAAGTTCCTTTTCTCTTTTCCATTCATTTAACCTATGACTTTTAGAGCACATCCATGCACTTCCTTCTTCGATAAGCGATATTTATATGAATCTATATGTCTATCATAACATGTTCTTATTTGCAATTGATTAATGAAAACAGATAAAAGTCTCACTTTTCAGCGAGACTTCTATCCTCATTAAGTTTATAGTCTATTTTCTTAATCGCGACGATAAACGTCTGATTTTATAAGCTTTTTGTTTCGTCTTTTGACAAGAATGCTTCTGGGTAACCATATGAACCATGTTCACTAATATCTAAGCCCATGATTTCTTCTTCTTCTGTTACTCGTAGTCCGCTAACCTTCTTGATAACAAATAGAATGACATAGCTTATTGCAAAAGCGAATAACCCACAAGTTATAACACCAAGCGCCTGCACGCCTAATTGCCCGAAGCCGCCGCCATAAAATAGACCAGCTTTCCCTACTCCCGTATATTCCGCTAACTCTGCTGTTGCAAATAATCCATTAGATAGTGTTCCCCAAATTCCCGCAGTACCATGAACAGATAGTGCAAAAATTGGATCATCGATTTTTCTATTCTCGAAGAAGCGTACACTATAAAATACCAGTACTCCAGCAATTAAACCAATTACTACTGCTGCCCAAGGCTCAACGAATGCACAAGATGCTGTGATGGCAACGAGACCTGCTAAGGCACCATTTAGCATGGTTGTAATATCTGACTTCCCTAAAACAATCCAGGAAATTAGTAGTGCTGCTACAGCGCCAGCTGCTGCTGCTAAGTTTGTATTTAATGCAACATATCCAAAGAAACCGTCCGCTACAGAAACTGTACTACCTGCATTAAATCCGAACCAACCGACCCAAAGAATTAGTACGCTTAACGCTGTATAAACTTGGTTATGACCAAATATCGGGTTAGCCGAACCATCAGCATTGTATTTTCCAATACGCGGCTTTAAAAGCATTGTAGCTGCTAGCGCCGCTGCTGCACCAGTTAAGTGAACAACAGTTGAGCCCGCAAAGTCTTGCTTTCCATGTTCTGCTAACCAGCCGCTTCCCCAAATCCAATGGGCAATGACAGGATAAACCAAAATACCAAATAATACAGAGAAAATGAGGTACACAGATAATTTCGCACGCTCCGCAAACCCACCAAGTGCAATTGTTAAGGAGATGCCTGCAAACGCTAGTTGGAAGACGAAGAAAACAGTAGTTTGTAATCCATCTCCATCTATTTGGCCAACGCTACCGCCATTGTAGAAAAACTCACTCATTCCGACAAAGAAATTAGCATTGTCTCCAAAAATAAATCCATAACCAACAGCCCAGAAAACTAATGAAGCTATCCCAAATGTAAAAATTGTTTTACCAGCAATATGGCCAGCATTTTTCATTCTTGTGGAACCTGCTTCTAATAAGATAAATCCACCAAGCATAAAAATAACTAAAATTGCAGCAATCATTGTCCACAAGCTGTTCATTAAAAACTCTAAATTTTCCATTAAGTTACCTTCCCCCTTTATGTACGTTAATTTACCATCAAGTGTCATATAATCTAACACTCTAATAACTTTATTTTACCTATATTAAATTTTCTGTCAATAAGAATTTTAAATTTAATTTTCTTAAAACTTAAAATATTATATTTATTTTCTTATACCTGTTGTTTTATTTGTTTTATTACGATAATTGTATTTATTTTCGGTGTTTTTTTGAAATCGTTACCATATATAATCTAAAAAGTACCTATTACTGAACGAAACAAAAATCCTTATATATGTAAAAAAAGCTGACACAAGGTCAGCTTTTTATCTTCTATTAGCAAATAAATGTCGCACCGACGATAATTAATAAGATAAACAATACTACTATTAATGCAAATCCGCCACCGAAGCCAACGCCGCCAACAGCTCCAGGACCATATCCGCATCCATATCCACCATAACCGTACATATATACATCTCCCTTTCTCTTTTGTAGTATAATTAACCATTTCTTTTTTCGGTTAACAAATAAGGAGCCTTTATGTTTTCTTATTCTAGCTCCTCTACAAAATCATTGTATGCAGGCAGATATGTATGGGTTGGGTAAATGTCTATTTTCCGCAAAAAAACCTAAACTCTTTCCATTTTATTTTTTAAAAGTATATAGCTTATGCTTGGTCAAAAACTGCTTTTCTTAATTCTATCGTTTGTTTATAAGGATTCTCCGCCATACTTATTTCTGAAATAACAGCGACTCCATCTGCTCCTGCTTGTATAACAGGACGTGCATTTTCAACTGTGATCCCCCCTATCCCAACAATTGGTATAGAAAAGTTCTTTTCTCTTACTATTTCAACAAGAGAGGTGCCTTGTACTGCTTTAGCATCCTTTTTCGTACTTGTAGGATAAATTGGACCTATGCCAATATAATCTGCTCCTGCATCTAGTGCTGCTTGAATCTCCTCGATGGAATGAGCAGATACCCCCAATAGTTTATTACCTAGCATTTTTCTTACTTTTATGGCATTTTCATCGTCTTGTCCAATATGTACTCCATCCGCATTAACAGACAAGGCTAATTCAATATCATCATTCACAATGAATGGAACATGATACTGCTTGCAAAGTTCTTGCATTCTCATTGCCAGTTGAATTTTGTCTTCACCCATTAATGCTCCGTCGCCTTTTTCGCGAAATTGAAAAACGGAAATCCCGCCTTTTAATGCTTCTTCCAAAATAAATTCTGGATCAGATGTACTGTTGTTGCTTCCCATGATAAAATAAATTTTTAGCAATTGTTTTATTTGCTCTTTTGTATAAGTTGTCATATATCCCCCGTATTATCTTTTGCTTTCTTGGTAAGCCCAATGGTTGGTTGGACCATGCCCGCTGCCTATATGAAGATCATTTTTTATAGCTTGATGAATAAATTCCTTACCTAATTGAAAAGCATCATTAATAGAAAAGCCATTGGCAAGGGCTGCTGTAATCGCTGCCGAAAAAGTACAGCCTGTTCCATGCGTATTTTTTGTTGGAATCCTTTCTGCCACCAAGCTTGAAAAATCACTGCCATCAAATAATAAATCAATCGCTTCCTTCTCATCCCCATGGCCACCTTTTATAACGACATAAGTAACACCCATCGCATTTAATCTTTTGGCAGCTTCTTTTCTTTCCTCTATATTTCGAATATCTCTCCCAGTTAATACCTCTGCCTCTGGTATATTCGGTGTTAAAACAGTTGCAAGCGGGAGGAGCTTTTTTTTCATAGCTTCTGTTGCTTCCTGCTGCAGTAAATTAGCACCACCCTTAGCAATCATCACAGGATCAATCACTAAATTTTTCCAACGATACTCTTTTATCTTATCCGCTACCAATTCAATTATTTCACTATTAAAAAGCATACCTGTTTTTAATGCATCTGGTCGTAAATCCACTGCGATAGATTCTAGTTGTTTTTCAATCGCCTCAAGGGTCATTGGGTATACCCCATCTACTCCGCGGGTATTTTGTGCGGTAATAGCGGTGATGGTACTCATTCCATATACTTTAAGTTCTTGGAAGGTTTTTAGATCTGCTTGAATTCCAGCTCCTCCGCCACTATCTGATCCCGCTATTGTTAATGCTTTCGCTGTAGCCATATAATTACCCCCTCTTAATCTCCACTCTCATCGATTCCTTTATATTTTCTTCCTTTATTTTCGCTAACTGATTTAATAATTCGATTTGAAAACTACCTGGACTTTCTTCGCTCGTCTTTTCAAAAGCAAGTTCTGATGCAACTCCATATGTTACTAAACCCGCTATAGAAGCTAGAAAGACATCCTCTTCTACTGCAATAAATGCACCTAAAATGGAGGAAAGTAAACAACCTGTACCTGTAACCTTAGTTAACAAGGAATGACCATTATGGATAATAGAAAGTTTCCCGTCAACAGCAACTATATCTTGTTCACCTGTTATAACAACTGGTACTTGTAATAGCTTTGCAGCTTCCATTGCGATTCCTTGGCTATTATGTTCACTGACAGAGTCTACACCTCTCATTTTTGCTTTAATTCCAGCTACATTCGCTACTTCTGCTGCATTTCCGCGAAGCAAGCTTATTTTTACTTCCTTCATAATGCGGTGTACAGATTCCGTACGATAACTAGTTGCTCCTGCACCAACAGGATCTAGAATTACGGGTGTATTAGCCTGATTTGCAGCCTTCCCAGCTATAATCATACTCTCTACTTTTTCAGCTGTTAGTGTTCCAATATTTAAGACAAGAGCATCCGCTGCTGCTGCCATTTCCGCAACTTCTTCCTTTGCATATGCCATTACTGGTGACGCTCCTAATGCTAGTAACCCATTTGCCGTAAAGTTAGTAACAACAACATTAGTAATATTGTGAACCAATGGCACATGTTTTCGAAGTTTTGTTAATATCGCCGGAATTACCATGTCAACATTTTCATTCATCTCTTAAAATCAATTCCTTTCTAAAGTTCCTTATTACTCTTAAGACTTTTATCCTTTGATAGGTAAAGTGAATCCTCCCTCACATGGAAATTCATCACCACTTTGGATAGTATTTTCTGATGTCCAGTCTTCTCAAATTCAGTTATCCTTACAATTAAGTGCTCTAGTTATAAAAGCGAAATACATTACATACATACAAAAAGCCATAACTAACTGAATTCCTAACACGGATACGAAGGAAGCGCCGTGCGATTTTTCAGCAATTATGGCAAAAATAAAAACACTACGCCTAAGCAAAGTGTTTTGATTCCATTACACCTCCCTACGCTGGCATTATCCAACAGGTTCATTCGGTCAATGGCAGACTAGCCATACTCTCAGCCTGTTTCCACAAGCCCCCGCTTTATATTTAATTGAATTCTCTTAAATTTTAACGAAAAAATAGGAATAATGCAAGAATGGCAGCCTAATAGTCTAATGCATATAAGTAATCTTCTGCTGGTGCTATCGTTTCTTCGGCCTTTTCCAGCTTAATAATAGGCATTATTTGACCTTCATATTCTTTCTTTTCCAAGGTTCCTGTTATCACATACCATTGATTACTTTGTAATTCACCAACATCTCCCTCCATCATATAACCAAACAATCCTAAATCTGCAATACAATGGGTCATAACATATCTTGCAATAACTGCTTGATTATCGGTGAAGGCTTTTTCTCGATGAATAAAACCAGTAATCATCACTTTTTTTCCTGCCATATCGTTTAAATTTGTATGAATCATGTCCATTGTCTGCAAATAATTGTCATCTTCGATTGTAATCATATCTTCTTCCCCTAAGGTCTTGAGCTGACCTTGACTAGCAGAAAAAGTTTGTCCTTGCTCAAATTGAATATTTGGAAGTATACTTTTATCAATCGACATGTCTTGTAAGGTAAAAAACAACATCAAGGGGCTAATAAATAGAAGATAGGAAAAAGTAAGCTTCAGGAAAGAGGCATTCTCATCACATACATCACAATCACAATCGGCCCCCTTTAAATTACTATTTAACAACCGGAAAAATCCAAGAAAAAACATCAATATCATCGTTATACCTAGTAATGGCACCATTTTGGGGGCAACAAGCTGTCCTACATCTCCTGTCACCAATAACTTAAAAATAAGGAGACTGAAGCCAATCAGTACAATTCCTTGCAGTTCGTTTGCTAACTGCCAGGTTGGACTCCATTTGATTTTCACCATTTTTCCTCCTTATATGTGTCATGAAAACAAAATGAATCGTGAAGCTAGCGAAAGTAAGAAGACAACTATTGTAACTATCATAATAAATACGAATACAAATTTCATGCGAAAAGAAGCCATCATGACAAATGTATTTTTAAAATCAAGGATTGGTCCAAAAACTAAAAAACCAATAATCGCTTCAGGGGTAAACATCTTGGCAAAGGAAGCTGCTACGAAAGCATCTGCCTCTGAGCAAAGTGACAGCACATACGCTAGCCCCATCATTACTGCTGTACCTTCAATTGGTGATTCCCCCGCCTGCATGATATAACTATCCTTTAAATATACCTGAGCAACAC
The DNA here is from genome assembly GCF_001591585.1 of Niallia circulans NBRC 13626. Lineage (GTDB taxonomy): Bacteria > Bacillota > Bacilli > Bacillales > Cytobacillaceae > Niallia > Niallia circulans. The sequence continues at coordinate 216,056 of NZ_BCVE01000001.1, forward strand.
TTGCAAATACTGCTCCAATAATGAAATATTTCCCGATCGTAAAGAATTCATGACAAGTATGATGCAAAATTCCTTTCCATTTAGAATCTCCTTTGTTTTCATTAATAGGAACGGCTGCCATTAAATCTTCCCTTTGTGTTTTTAATACCTTTTGTTTCGAAAAAAAGAAATAAATAATGAGACTCACTATAATGGCTGCCAATATGCAAATGATAAAACGTCCGTATGCAATCGATAAATTATCTTGGAAGGCATAGTATGTACTGCCAAAAACGATAAAATTAAGAATTGGCGCTCCCATTAACAAGACAACACCAATATGGACAGGAATTCCTTTTTGAATTAATCTGCGAACAACTGGAATAATGGCACATTCACAGACTGGTGTAATCACTGCAGCAATTAAAGCAGCACCAATGGCCGCTATTGGGTTTTTCGGCATAATTCTAGCAATATACTCTTCTGAAATATAAATATTAATTATAGAGGAGGCGATGGCACCTAATAATAAAAACGGAAGTGCCTCAAGCAAAATCCCAAGAAATAACACAAAAATAGTTTTTATTTGATCTGGCAATGCGAAGCTCCATTGCTTTGCCACATAAAGATCCCCGAAAAAAAATAGATACATTAAAGCGATAAATAAGCAAAAGATAAAAATATCCTTCATACGAGTTGGGATAGACATAGCATACTCCTTTTCTTCCATCATTTATCCTTATATAGTTTATATCTATGCTTGTCCTATCCTATCTATGCAAAAATAGTGTATCTTATGATAGATTCGATAAGATACACAAAGAAAGTATTATAGAATTACTTTTTCAGGTAATTTTTCACCTATTAAAATGATCTCTCCTTTTCGATTAGGAAGATATTCCTTTACTTTTTGCCATTCTAGCAAACCAGAAGCATATTGAAAATGATACCAAGAATGATCATCACTATTTTTGATTGTTCCTTTAGCTCGCATTAACTTATCTTGATTATTTTTTAAGAAATCTCGTAATTCGCTTTTCGTCATAGGGGTTGTTTGAACTATTTTCATTGCTTTAATATGATGATGGTGATGATGACGCGAAATAGATTGGTCTTTGATTTTAGTACCTTCCTGTTTTTCCAAATATGCTGTTACTCCATGGCCATAGTTACTATGTAATAATGGAGCATCAGGATTTATCTTTCTAATTCGCTTTTCCACCTTTTCAACAGCAAGCTTGCTTGAAAGCTGATCGATTTTATTTAGGACTAATACTGTTCCATTCTCAATTTGCTCTTTCTGCAGCTGCCTCACTTCTTTGCTGCTTGAAAAAATACTTGTGTATTCCGTAAAATGCAAGCTGTCAATTAAACAAATACTTTCAACGATCTCAAAAGTATCTTTATATTGCTGTTCCTTGAATGTCTCCATTATTTCGGAAGGATTTGCTACTCCAGTCCCTTCTAGCAACACAATTTCAATGTTCTCTTTATGCAATGTTACAGTTAATTCATCAAGTGTTGATCTCAAATCTTCTTTGATTGAACAACAGACACATCCATTTAACAATTCATAGAGTGACTCCTCTTTAAAAAGATGTTTTTCGATATTTGTTTCCCCAAGTTCATTCAATATAATGGCATACTTTTTATTTTTCCCTTTAAAATACTCCATACAGTTTAATAGAGTTGTCGTTTTTCCGCTCCCAAGGAACCCATTTATTAAATAAACTTTGATTTTTTTCATGAAAATACCTCCCGCATATAAAGCCTAACGCTACTTTATGCAAGAGGTACTTTTCATATGACGATTAATAGGTAAATAGATGAAGATTTCGTTTGAGTTGTTCCGCCATATTCAATAAATTCTTTGCAGAACCTGAAATTTCTTCGATAGCAGCCAGCTGTTCTTCCGTTAAGGATACAACCTCTTCAGAAGAAGTCGAATTATCAGAGGCAATCTTTGCTAATTCTCCTGCTGTGATGCTTACCTCTTTTAGTGTGCTTGCCATATCATTTGAAGTTTCCGTAACTTTTTGAATATGTGGTGTCATTTCCTTCATACTATGTACAATTTCTTGAAATCTTGTATGCGATTCATCCGTTACTTCTAATCCTGCTTGAACAGCTCGTGACACCTCTGCCATTCTTTGAACTGTATTCTCAGTTGTTTTTTGTACATCTGTAATTAATTGCGAAATATTACTCGCAAATTGTCCAGACTGCTCCGCAAGTTTACGTACTTCATTCGCTACAACAGCAAACCCTTTGCCTTTCTCCCCCGCCCTTGCTGCTTCTATTGCTGCGTTTAGTGCCAGAAGATTCGTTTGTTCGGAGATAGTAGTAATGCTTTCTGTTATTTTTTCGATATGCTTAGATTGTTCTACGAGTTCTTTAATCATTTTATTTGATTCAGCAACTGTCCCATTGATTACATGCATTTGTTCCAGTGTTGCTTTTATGGAGTTCCCTCCTGCATATGCTTTTTCTATCGTGCCTGTCGAAAGATCTGAAACCTCTTTGCTAAAAACAACGATTTGATTTGTTCCTTTTAAAACAGACTTAAGACTATCGACATTATTATCCAAACCTTTAGTCTGAATTTCGGCACCACCAGCGACTTGCTGAATAGTATTGGTTACATGCTCTGATGCAATAGTCACCTCATTCGCACTTGCTGTTAACTGACCAGCACTTGCCGCTACATTCTCGGAACTTTGCTCGATATTGCTAATAAGCTCTCGTAAATTATTCTGCATCGTATGAAATGCTGCTGCCACATCGCCAATTTCATCTTTAGCGGCCATGTTAATGGCCGTTGTTAAATTACCTTTACTCACTGTAATGGCTTGTTCTTTCAATTTTTTAATTGGTTTGATAATAGAGGAAACAATCACCATCATCATGATCCCTCCAATAATAATAGAGACGGCTAATATCCCTGTTATCGCATACAAAAGACCTTTTGTATGATTGACAATTTCTGATTTTTCCATCGTTCCTGCTAACTTCCATCCAGTTAACTTATTTGTCTGAAAAACCATTTTCCGACTAATCTTGTCTGCTGAATAATCCAATGTGCCAGCTTGTCGGTCATAAAGTGTTTCATAATAGGAGGCTTTCACCACACCCCCTTGTTTTTCATCGGGATGAACAATAAACCGTTTCTTTTGATCAAGTAAGATGACATAGCCTTCTTTTCCAAATGTTATTTCACCTGCGAGTTCTGCTAAGTAATCTAAATTCATGGTTACTGCCATAACGCCTGCATTATCTGCAATCGTTTTTCCAATGGTAATAACCATCTTTTTAGAAACTGGGGAAAGATAAGGATCCATGATAACTGCTTCTCCTGGTTTATTAACAGCCGCTTTATACCAATCTCTCAACCTTGGATCCATATGATCATTATTTTCCTCCATAGACTTCTGAAAAAGCTTTCCATCATTTGTTCCAATATAGATACTAGAAACTTCAGGATGGACTTGGCTATACTGCTCAATGGTTTTCTGCAGACTTTCCGGATCTTTTTCTAATAGTTCTTTCGTCATTGTTTCTGTTAATGCTGACACATCATAAATTTTTTCAGACATTAAATTGGTTATACTCTTATCCAGCATGTTTAAATTAGTACTCGCATTGCTTATAAAATCTTTTTCCATCTGCTTGTTTGCATATAAAAAAGAAAATGCACCAATTAAGATACTCGGAATTAATAGCATTGCTAAAAAGGAAATAATAAGCTTCTTTTTTAACGGAACTCCTTTTCTTTTATGAATAAGAATTTTTTTCAACGTAATCGCCCCTCTCTTTGTATACGCATACATTCTTAAAAGAAAAAAAAGGTAATTCTTTCTGCCCTCTTATTTTACAATAGATAGGCGATGATTCCTATGTCATTTGACCTGTTTTTTATTTGTTACTCGTTAACATTTTATCCTGTCATAAATGTAATCTTTATGTTTAATTGTACGTTAATGGAAACTCTTAAAATATTGGAGGAATTCATATGAAGGATGAAACGATAAAGATTGGTATTGGTGCTGGGGAATACAGGAATAATCCTGGCTGGATTCATACTCAGGAAGATGAGCTTAACTTATTATGGACGATTCAACTTGGCTACAGTTTGTAAAATGTTCCATAGACGCTATTTTAGCGGAACATGTATGGGAGCATCTCACCTTTAAGGAAGGCGTTCAAGCAGCCTCACTTTGCTATCAATATTTGAACCCAGGAGGTTATATTCGCTGTGCTGTACCAGATGGCTTCTTTCCGGATGAATCGTATCAACGAATAGTGCAAATCGGAGGGCCAGGGCCTAAACACCATCCTGCCTTCACTCATAAGATTGTTCATAATTATCAAACATTGTCAAAAATGTTTGAATTAGCAGGATTCGAAGTACATTTATTGGAGTATTGTGATGAAGAAGGTATTTTTCATGAAAATGAATGGCACGGAAAAGATGGCGTGATTTTCAGGTCCAAAAAATATGATCCAAGAAATAACGGGGAAAAGCTTTTATTTCCTTCTCTTATACTCGATGCATGGAAAAGATAATGAAAAATTAACCAGTGCATTCCCTTATAAATATCAAGCTGGAATAAAAAGCAAATTCATCGAGAAATATCCTCTGAATTTGCTTTTCATCTTATAATCTTGCATCAATCGGATCTTCTTCCAAAGCCAATGTTGCAAGGACACATTCATGAATTCTTTCCAATGACTCGAACTGAATAAAACGATTGATACCTTCTATTCCTAAAGCCAATTCCTTTAAGGCATTACGCTGCTTCTTACCTGTTTTGCGGTCTTTTAATCGTCTTAATTGATCCTTTTCTAAATAATCCATGCCATATATAATTTGAAGATATTTCTGTCCTCTTACTTTAATGGCTGGTTGAAGTAATTTTCCCTTTGGATTTCTCGCAAGAAAATGATAAGGTTTAAAGATAACCCCTTCATGACCATCTGTCGTAATCTCTTCCCACCAGCTGACAGCTTTCTTTAATGATTCATCATCATTTACAATCAGATAATCTGTTTTCATAAAAAGACTGCTAATTGTGCTGAAATATTCGTTCTGCTCCATATGCCACTGATGTGTTTGATGAAAATAACTTTCGTTGCTATGTGCAAGGATATGAAATGGAGCGATTTTTATATCCTCTAATTGTTGAATTTCCCAACAATATTGATTGTACACTTCACTAAAACTTTGCGCATTTTGTCGCTTTTGTGCAAATTCTTCTACCCAGCCATGAACAGCCATGCCATTTTGCTGCGCACAAAGAAGCTGCTCGTAAATCTTGTCTCTATCCATCACGCTCATTTCAGCCACATGTGCGTATTGCTGAATAATTAAATCCTTTGCCTTTAAATTCCATGGAAGAATTTCAGCATCAAGCAATACCCAGTCAGTCTGATTCTCTTCAAAATAATTTACAGCTGCTAGATCATAATGAAGCTTTGTCAGAATTTCCTCTTCAAGCTCTTTAGAAAAAAAAGCTCTCCCTGTTCTTGTATAAATTGTGCCTATGCTTCTTTTCCCAACATACTTTTCTGCTGCTTCTGGATTTTTAAATAACAAAAGTATCCCTCTGCTGCCCATATGCTTTTTCTCGACAACCATTTGATCTATCCCATTATCTTTGTAGTAATGATAGGCATCGATCGGATGTTCCAGATATCCTTCGATTGTGGAAGTTTGCGGCGGAGGACTCATCGTTGGCGGTATATAGATTAACTCTTCCATGGGAATTGTAAAATGAGACACTTTGTCCATCGCTGCTTTCACATTATTTTGCGGACAGCTAATTTCTCCAAACGTATCTGTCCAAACACTATAACCATTAATAAATCGCTGAATATTCGGCAGGGCAAGCCTTGTTTCCTGCCATTTTTTCAATGGATTATCTTCTATTTGAGCATAATCCTTTTGAGCCTTAACCGATATAAATTCCCTTTCTGGATAACGAAAGGCCGTTAACTTTCCGCCAAAAACAACCCCTTGATCAATATTAATTGTATTATTCACAAAGAGCGGCTCTGGTTTCGGATCATGTCCCCAAATAATTAATTCTTTCGATAGATGATTTCGGTACCAGTCTCCACGGATCGGCTTCCCGTCTGTGTCCATACCTAATGTTTCTCCATATCTCGTAAAATCAGAAATCGTATTTGATTGTTTGCCAATATAATGATCTTTTATCCCTGCATGGGCAACAACTGCTGTTTTCACACCATTTCTTGTCAGGACATAATGGGAAGGTGAATGAAGAAGCATAGTTTTCCAATCTTCTCTTATTTTTTCTATCTGCTCCTCTGTATATGTAATGGAAAAGGAAGTAAACGCTTCTTTAATCCATTCATCCCCATGACTTAGTGTCACTTTTTTCCCATCAAGCCATCTTGCTATTTTCCAACCATGGTTACTATCAATCATATACGCAAGATTATGGTTAATGTGGGCAGAGAAAAAGAAAAGTGCTTCTGCTGATTTTGGGCCGCGGCTCATAATATCCCCTACCGAAACAAATTTCCGACCTTCTGGATGGCGATATAATCCATCATCATGTTTTATATATCCTAAACGTTCTAGCAATTCGTAACATTCATCCATACATCCATGAATATCTCCGATAATATCTAAGCCATTGTCAGCATTTAAATAGTACGAAGCTTCTACTGTTTCGATATTCACTGACTCGTCCCGATCTCTAATATAATATATTGCGTGATAGCTTTCCCTGTGGATTTTGCGGATTTCCTGACGCATTATTTCAAATTGTCTTTTTACCTTCCCTTTTCCTCTCGAATGGGTGCGCTTTTCGTCTCTTTCAAGGAGAACAGGTAAAGAGAGATCAAAAACAATCGCTACTACAGGAACATGATATTTTTTTCCAAGAATTCGATATTTTTCCCGTTCTGCCTCTTTTAAATGGGTTGCATCGATATAGCTTCGCTTATTCAATGTCGCTCTTGCACTAATCATTTTTTCCATCATTTCAAAGGCAGCTCTTGAGATTTGGCTATATTCTTCCAACAAATTGGCAGCTACTTCTTTAGGCTGATTTGTCCAGTCTAAAAAGTCAATATTACTGACTAATTTCCGAAAATGATCGGAACTAATTACTTCTTCCGCTTGCAGAAAGCCTTTGTTTATCCAATTTTCCAATGTTGTAGATTTGCCACTATTTGATGGTCCTATTAGTAAAACAATACTGTTATGGGGTATTAGAATCGTTTTCATTTATCCACCTCTTTTCTGCGAAAATATGACCATCTGTGTAGGATAGCCGTAACCTTCTACATATTCGCCTATCCCATCGATTTGCGCCTTATAATTAGCATGACTTTCCCAATACTTGGTCCATTCTTTAAACTGTTGCTGCGTCCATTCAAAGCGATGGTCGCTGTGCCTTTTTGCCTCATTCATATCATATACAGCATTGTAATCTTGATTTGGTGTTGTCACAATTACATGATAAGGCTTGTATTTTGTAAAAATGGTGTCAAATATCTTCCCTAATCGATTTTCGTCAATGTGCTCGATGACTTCACAGAGAATAAAGATATCTTTCTTTTCCAATTCACTATCATAATAAAATAAAGAGCCCCATTTAAAAGTTGGAAGAAGAAAGTCAGGCTTACCCACTAATGCCTCGATTCTTTTTTTAGCTTTTAACTGTTCTCGTTCAGAAGGTTCTACTGCGACAAGTTCTTCTATTCCCCTTATAAAGCCTAATTGGGCCGTTAACTTTCCTTCTCCAGCCCCCATATCCACAATTCGGCTATTATGCGGAAGCCCTTTTACAGTTTCTATAATTTTCTCATAACGCCACTGATTTAAGCTTTTCTTTTTTGTCAAAGGTGCTTGTTTTTCCTTTGAAGGCTTTGATTCTATTAACCTTGATTTTTCTATTAAATCTGAAAAAATAAGCGATTCCTTTATAATCTCATTTCTTTTCGGATGGAAGGAAAGCCATCCTTCTCCATATCGCTTCAGCTTATCCACTTCTTTTTCATCAATATAATAATGTTTATATTGGTCCATTACCGGAATCAGCACAAACAAATGGCGGAAACAGTCTTGAATCGTCTGATTTGCCTTCAGCGTAATAAATTTTGCTGAACTTTTTTTCGCGAATGACGCTGGTAAAAGTACCTTTCCATTTTCGATCGTAAGCTCGTATCCTAATGGTTCAAAGAGTCCTGCTAATTCATGATTGGTTAACTTGGTGGATAACGGTCCAAATGTAATTTCTAATGGAAAAGAATAGTTCACCCACTCTTTAAATTCATCTTTTGGCTTTCCATTCAATGCAGTTCCAACTGCTTTTCGTAAAACCGAGCAGAAAATACTGCTGACAGCACTTTCTCTATCATTAATATAATGCGTAATAGACGAAAAATTAGTTTGATTTTTCGTCAATTCCATATTATCTACTGTAACGAAAAATAATATATGGACTTCATGCTCCTCGTTTTTGGTAAAAACAATGCGCACTAACCCGCCCTTTTCTTTTCTTTCATATAAGTTATGGGGATTTTTAGCAATAAGATGGGAGACCATCCTAGCATGCTCGCCATATACCTTTAGACTTATTTGCATATACTCACCTCTTTTTCTCTTAAAACCATTTGAATACTATTTTACCATATTTTTCTTTACAGAATTGTGCATATTTTATCTATAATTAAATAATGACTTTTTTGAAAACAATACAGATTTTTAATAGGGGTAATTGGCTGTTTTTCATAAAAAAGAACCACTATTACGAGTGGTTGCAGAATGAGGTCAAATTCCTTAAAAATTTGAGGATATGCCTATGAACTTTTTTGTGACCGCTTCTAATAGGGATGTTGATTTCCGCTACAAATGTTAAAAAGGGTTCAGAATGAAAACATTCTGATCCCCTTTTGTCGACAAACTGGAACCTCTATCCTCGTGGTTGTCTTAAGAAGGATTTTAAGCTTCTTCTAGGCTTGCAATGTCAACTTCTGTTTGTTCTTGACTTCCGCCTACAAGATGAACAATTGCGGTTGCATCTTTTTCTTTAATATCTTCCAGCCAAACAGAAGCACCGTTATACTTTACTTCTATTTCTGCTGATGAGGAAAGTATTTGCTTTGCTCTGTTAATATCCATCATTCCACCTACTTTCTATATAAAGAAATGTTAAGTTCCCCATAGGGTTCCTTTTTTAAAATAGATCCTTTTTCATTATGTGAAAGTAGGCGGAAATCTATTCTCTCCATTTTTTTGCCTTGCTTGAAAACTATTTAAAGCTCTATTTAAGATGTTTTTCAATCACAATAAAACAGGTGCTGTCAGGAAGTTTAACCACGTTTTGAGACGAATCCATCAATTTTACTTTCGGTAATAGATGCTCTGCATAGCCATCTTGTAAATAATGGTCAAACAATAGCACTTTCCCCTTATTGCCAATCACCTTTTGAATAACATCTTTATATTCAGCAGGGGTAAAGTACCCGAACTGCTCTTGTACTTCATGCGGATAGGCCTCTTCTCCCCATGTATAAGTATATAGAAATTCCATCGCATCATTTATCGGCAATTGAACAGTGCTTTCGTTAATTTGCTCAAACTCGATCTGTCTGCCTTTAAAATCATTTACATAGCGTTTAAAAAAATCCAAGCCATTTGGCAGCTTAAATTCAATTTGTCTCCATTCTTCTTTCGGCTCGGTCATGATACCATCTCTAATAATGATTCTGCCACCTGGTTTAAGGACTTCAAATGCACTTGTCAAGCTATCCAAAATAACCTCTGGATTAAATTTCATCCCTTTATACGGAATATAAGAATACATCTCATGAAGAATCGAAGAAAATATAATGGTATCCATGCTATTCACCGCAAAAGTTTCTTTTAATTGCAGAGCATCTGCCTGTTTAACAAGCCATGTTTTCTTTTCTCTTATCTTCCTTTTTTCTAATGCCTCGATAACATTGGTAGAAATATCAATGCCGATAACAGTTGCATCGGGGTGGCAATCCGATAGAATATCTAACATAATTCCACCGCCTGCCCCTATATCCAGCAGCTTATTTCCTATTGCATAGTCAGCAATCATCTTTTTATGGTCTTCAGCATTATTCATATCAGCAAGATAGTTTTGTTCATTCTGCATTCGATCAAAGCCATCCTTTCGAAAACCAAAAAAATCATATAAAAGAATGATTGCCCGTTCATAAAGGGGTGATTTTTCTGCTTCCTGACAAAATTCAATTAATTTCTCCCCAGCCTTTGAATAAACAAATGTTACGCTAATATTTTCATTTAAAGAGTCAAGCGGAATAATCACTAATTCGACATGTTCATTTGCGCACTCTGTGCCGGCAATTAAATCATCAATCGTTTGTTCTTTCAAAAATGCCTCAATGATTCTCTTTTTGTATAAGTTAATTGTCTTTTTACCTTTATAGTCATAATAGATGTCTTTCATAAACGGTTCAAAGCTGATTTGCTTTATCGTTAATGGATCGACTTTTTGATAGATTAATAGGAAGATTTTCAAAAATTCTTCCAAGGAGAAATCATGCAGAGCAGACTCCACATACCACATATCCGTTTTATGAAAAAATAATTGAAGCAATTCAATTCTTTTCGATTCTTTTAAAAAACGACTATACTCTTCATCAAAATTTTCTCCGTTTTGGATAGCGGCTTTTCTCAGCCTCTTAATTCTTTCCTCTAATGGTAACTCTTGCTCCCTTTTCCCTTCCAAAATAGAGCTAATAACTTCTTTAACTTCCTCTTGAACTTCCTTCCATATTTGCGGTGAAACAGCTTCGATGATACATTGATTCAAGACATATAATAAACGGTACCTATCCTTTTTATCTACTACGAAGTTTTTATTCATAGATAAAATTAATGGTTCTAATTGACAATAGCGAACTTCTCCTCTTATAAATTGACCAATTAATCCATGTGTATAAATAAGTGTAAAAATAAGCTCTTCTAAAACCAACCTGCGTTCTCTATTTGCTGTCTTTCTTATTTCTTCTGCATATATTTGCGCAGAACCAATATTATGAATGCCTAATTGAAATCCCCGTTCTCTCCAATATTTACGCTGAGAAGGAGAGCCGCATTTTGCTACATCGCTCCATATTAAAACCTGTTCAATTATTTGTTTTTCAGCATTATTTAAACTTGTACAATTATCTAAGATTAATAGAGTCTTTTCCACATAGGACAAAACTGGATTGCTTTCTATTCCTTCTAACGAAGGAACTTGTTCTAAGTTTACATTCTTTTCTTTTGTTATATAAAGATATTGCAGCCATTTCTGTTGTCGCAATACCTCTTTATTTCCTTGTCTCACTTCTTGAATTGCCTGTAGAGAGGCCAGCATTTCATTTCCCTCCTGACGAAAATGATGTATACAATGTTATCACCGGACTTAAGTTAATTCTAAACAGTCTTATTATCATTTACAAAGCTTAATACTGTCTCTTTAAACGCATCTTGATTCTCTATGTATGGATGATGCCCGCCATTAATATAGTGAACGACCGCATCTTTACATGGAAAAGTTAAATGATGGTTTGGTCCAACAGCGTGATCAGATGTACCAGCTATAATTAAAGTCGTTTTTTTTATTTCTTTCATAAGTTCTGTAAAATCGTGATAATATTCTTTTAAGGAGAAAACCTTCTTTTGGAAATAGGGGTCAGTTCTTAATTCCTTATCTATCCTATCTACTTCTTTTTTCTTGTCTATATCGGTATATTGAAAATGATCGTAACTTCCGTTCTCGATTAATTTAAAAAGAATCGAATAGAATAATTCTATATAATCCTCCTGTGGGTCAGACGGGAAGATATTTCGTTGTTCTTGTAAAATTTCAAGTCCTCTATTTATTTGATACTCAAACGATTCATACATATTCAGTGTTACATTGACTAATATTAGCCCAATGGTATGTTCCGGAAATCGAGCAGCATAGTTAACTGCAAGAATGCCGCCAAAGGAATGCCCCATAATATACCATTTATTAATTCCTAGCGAAATTCTTAATTCTTCTAAATCCATGATTAATCTATTTAATGAATAATCCTGAGATAGGCAATGTTCAGATCGGCCGCATCCCCGCTAATCTAAATATATCATTTGCAAATCTTTTTCTAAAAGCCCATGGGCAAATAGCTGGAAAGGTTTGCTCCAATATCCTGGACCTCCATGCAGATAAAGGCATGGATCTCCGTTTCCACTCATTTCATAATATACTTGTAAGCCATCACTTGTTTTTACATACATGATTGTCTTCTCCTTTTACAGCAAATTACCTTATGAAGTCTCAATAAAAAGGTGCTAACAAATTAAAACATAGACCTTTATACCATTTAGTTTCATGATGCTTGCTTCAATGATTTTTCCTTAATAAAAATTCCGTTACCATTTTACTAAACCATTCTGGACTTTCATTATGAGGCGTATGCCCACACTGCTCTATTATTTGAATTTCTCCTTGTCGAACATTCTTATCAAAAAAATCTATTTGCTTTTCACAGGTTACTGGATCATATTCACCTACTATTTAAAAGACTTGGTACTTGTATCTTCTTTAATAGTGGTAAAACAGATTCGAAGATCTTGCCTTCATTCCTTAATCTTGCAAAATGGATTTCAGACTTATCATAAAAACGATCCCATTGTTCGTCTGTATAAATACTTGTTTCTAGATTAATAGAATGCAAACTATATATTTCCATTCGTTTTTCTTGCAAATAAGAGCTTAGCTGCAAATAGCCTTCTACCAATTCTTTTGGTGACACAGCTTTAGCAATTAAACGATTGACTTTCTTCTGTAATGGCATCATATTATATCTTGCAAATAAGCTAGCCGTTCTTTTTAATAAGGATTTTGCTGTTAATTCGAAATCAAATGTAGGACACTCAAAAATTAACTTTTCGATAGCATATGGATAGCGATTTGCATATAGGACGGCTAAATATCCACCGAAAGAATGCCCTATAATCGACCATTTAGAAATACCTAGTTGGACACGTAGTTCTTCACAATCTTCTATTAAATGGTTTATTCCAAAAGACTCCTTCTTAAAAATTTCTTCAGAGCGACATACTCCTCTCTGATCTATAACAACTAAACGAAAAAAATTGTTTAGACGATGTGTTTGATTCATGGAAAAGTCAAAACACCCTTCACCTGGGCCGCCATGCAAATATAGAATAGCTTTTCCTGTGATTTTCCCATGCGTCTCCACATATAATTCTTTACTATTAATGTTCAAGTAGTTTACTGCCATCGATTTTCATCCTCCCTTTTTCCATTCTTCTTATGCCTATTGAAAAGGGAGGAGCTCGTGGAAATGGCCATAACCTTGAACGTTAATGGAAGCCTTCAATTAAATACATAAATATTCCTCCTACTCCTTATATTTTGTTTGTACAGGAAAAAGGATTTATCACTTCCCAGCCAATTCCTTCAAAAAACTTTCTTAACAGCCACAAATGGTCACTGCCAATAAGAAGCAAAATACAATCTTGATCATTATCCTTTGTAATCTCTAGCACATTATTAAATATATACAATTCTCTTTTCATCCATTTATCTAGAAATGGAATACCAATTTTTACACCCTGTTTATTTTCAACTAAGACAAAAGATAAATAAAGATCCTCAAGTCTATGTATATATGCGTTCTCATTCAATCGGCGAAATGCCTCTATTAATGAACTTGTTGCAGACAATACGGGACTAGCTTTATTTAAACTTTCCATTTTTTCAGATATTTCTAGATAATTTTCCTTTATTTCATTAAATAGGTTTTGAACATCTTCTTGCCCTAATTCCCCTTCCCAATTTACCCCATATACCTTATCATGGTGTAATTTATTCGCTAATCTAAAACCAATTTGTTCAATCTCATCTGTAGAATATTGATTACTTTCTAGATGAAATTTTTCAATAAGAAGCTGCTCATCTTTTTTATCCCATTCTAAGGCGATTTTGGAAGGTCTCCATTCTGCTAATAATTGAACTAATTCTTCGATCTCTTCGTTTTTCCTTTTTATCATATCAGCATTTTCCGCAAAATGAAAAGTGCCTACTAATATTATCTTCTTCCTCACATACTCACCACCATCGCTAAAAATAATTTATCGTTAATTATTGCTTTTGCCTCTTTTTTGAAATTCTATTTTCTAATTCTATTAAAAATAATTCAGCGTTCTGCGGCGATATTTTTACACTGCCAAGGCTTGCTGTCATGTAAAATATTTCGATTGCTGGTTCGCATGTTAAGTCGAAAACCAGTAAATATATCATTCGTCTTAGCAACTTTAGTAATATTTTCATAGCGGATTTTACTGGGAAAAGGCCCCCCTTTTACTAGTAAATACTCATCAGTAAACACATACTTATTCCCAAATGTAATCCATGCAAAAAAAGAAGTACATAAGATAAAAATGGTGCTCATAATAATACTAGGCAATATGGTTCGTTCCTTCTCTATAAACAATGGACCTAACGTAACAAGCCCCATACTAAAAATAACGACTAACAACATGATAATAAAGAAGCGATCTACTTTCGAACGGAAAATCATGTTTTTCCCCACTCCTCTTACCATACGTATAAGGATAATAGTAAGTTTCAGTCAATTGTCTTTTCTTTTATGTAAGCACGTTGAAATAAAATTTCATTTTATTATTTGTTATTAATTATTGAAATTTCATTTTAGTTTTATTATAATCATCTCAAGGAAATCGCTTTCAAATCTAAACAAACTTGGAGAAGGAGTATTTACAATGGAAGAAAAGCTTGAGCTATTAACAACAGAATCTCGAAATGAGCAAACAATGCAAATCGATACGGCTGAACCAATGGAAATATTGCGGTTAATGAATGAACAAGATCAACTAGTGGCTCTTGCAGTCAAGGAAGTCTTATCTGATATAGAGGTAGCCGTCCAATACGTTTTTGAATCCTTCCAAAAAGGCGGTCGCCTTATTTATGTGGGCGCAGGAACGAGTGGAAGATTAGGTGTTCTCGATGCTGTAGAATGTCCACCAACATTTGGTACAGATCCCGAAATGGTGCAAGGACTGATCGCTGGTGGAGAAACAGCCTTTTTTAAAGCGGTCGAAGGATCAGAAGATCAGCCAGATCTTGGTATCAAAGATTTAAAAGCTATAAGTCTTTCAAAAAATGATACGGTGATTGGTATTGCCGCCAGTGGAAGGACTCCTTATGTTATCGGAGCATTGCAGTATGCAAGAGCAGTTGGAGCAAAAACAATTGCCTTATCCTGTAATAAAAATGCAGCCATCAGTAAAGAAGCAGAGCAAGCAATCGAAGTGATTGTCGGTCCTGAGGTGCTTACCGGTTCAACCCGGTTAAAATCAGGCACTGCACACAAAATGATTTTAAATATGATCTCCACTTCCTCCATGATATTGCTAGGAAAAGCATACGAAAACTTAATGGTAGATGTTCATGTAAGCAATGAAAAGCTTAAGGAACGAGCAATCGCTATTATTTGCAAAATTGCAGATGTCTCCTATGAACAAGCATTAGAAACATTGGAAGAGGCAAACTTACAAGTCAAAACAGCAATCGTCATGTTAAAAACAAATTCAAGCAAGCAAGAAGCAGAGCAGCTTTTAGCAAATGCTAATGGTTATGTAAAAAAAGCAATTCAAAAGTAATCTGAAAAGGTGGTTTAGAATGTGGTAGCAGGTGGTTTAAAAATTATTCAAAGCATGTTGGAGCAGCTCCCCGCTTCCGAGCGAAAGATTGCTGCGTTTATACTAGAAAATCCAAATATGCTCTTAAACAGTACCGTTCATGAAATCGGCGCACATGCAGGTACAAGCGGAGCCGCAGTTATTCGACTCTGTAAATCCTTAGGCTTAAATGGCTTTCAAGATTTAAAAGTTAGAATTGCTGGCGATTTAGTGAAGCCCCTTGAACAAGGATATCGCGATATTGAACCTGATGAATCCTTCTACTCTATTGTTCAAAAAACAACTAGTAACAGCATTCAGAGTATCCGTGATTCTGAAGAAATAATTAATTATGAAGAATTGGAGCGCGCTGTCCACACTATATCTGCTGCAAAAAATGTTCATTTTTTTGGGATTGGCGCTTCCAATATTATCGCTAAAGATGCTCAGCAAAAGCTTCTGCGAATTCATAAAAACGCTACTGCCTTTACTGATATACATCTTGTCGCTACATTAATCGGAAATGCTGGCAAGGATGATATTGTTTTTGGAATCTCCCATTCAGGCGAAACTCCTGAAGTAATTAAAGTCATGTCACTTGCCAAAAAACATGGTGTAAAAACAATCAGTCTAACAAAATACGGTCAATCCTCTGTTGCTTCATTATCAGATATTAAGCTGTTTACTTCCTATTCAGCGGAAGCTCCCTTTCGAAGTGCAGCCACATCGTCACGCCTAGCTCAGCTATATATCATGGATATTTTGTTTCTTTCAATGGCAACAGCTCAATATGAGGACACTATTACCTCTATTGATAAAACAAGAGAAGCTATTCAATTTATTAAAGAAGGAAAGTAGCATTCGCTTAAATGTGTCTTCCCTATCTAGAAACAACATGGTGCCTGGACACATTTGATGGGAGTGCAAAAATAAATAATAGTGGAGAGAAGGGAATTTAAGATGGCTGGTGAAAACAACAAAATTTTAGCAGAAAAGATTCTCAAACAATTAGGTGGTCCTGAAAATATTGTTAGCTACACACATTGTATGACAAGACTTCGTGTCACACCGAAGGATTCTTCCTTAATCAATAAAGAAGAATTAAAAAAAGTGGATGGAGTATTAGGAGTTGTAGTAGAAGAAACACTGCAAATTATTCTTGGCCCTGGAAAAGTAAATAAAGTTACAGAAGCCTTTAGTAGATTAATCGATGATGCTGGCGGGATTAATTTAAAAGAAAAGGCAGCAAACAAAAAAGCTGAGATTAACAAAAAGAATGCAACACCTTTCAAATTATTTTTGCGCAAAATTGCTAGTATCTTCATTCCTTTAATTCCTGCTCTTGTAGCTTCGGGATTGATAACAGGAATTACAAAAGCCATTGTCCAGGCCGGTGTGCTGGCAGAAGAATCACAACTTGCCATCATTTTATCTGTGATTGGCAGTGGATTATTCGGATACCTCGGCATATTAGTCGGCTCAAATGCAGCAAAAGAGTTTGGCGGTTCGCCAGCGCTTGGAGCTATTGCCGGTATTTTGATAATAAACCCCGCTGTTGCTGGCATTCATTTATTTGGCACAGATTTACTGCCTGGGCGAGGCGGATTAATTGGCGTGCTATTCGCAGCTATCTTTATCGCATTAGTTGAAAAACAAGTTCGTAAATATGTGCCAACCTCACTAGATCTTTTTATTACACCGACTGTCGCTTTATTGCTTACTGGTATTTTGACTTATCTTATATTTATGCCGCTTGGTGGTCTTATTTCCGATATTATTACAAAAGGATTAACCTCCTTACTGGATATTGGGGGCGTAGTTGCAGGATTTGTTCTTGGAGCAACCTTCCTTCCCCTTGTTGTCACTGGGTTACATCAAGGGTTAACACCAATTCATCTAGAGTTAATTAATACAATTGGTGATGATCCTCTTCTGCCAATTCTTGCAATGGGTGGTGCTGCCCAAGTAGGTGCGGCGTTTGCGATTTACTTTAAAACAAAGAAAAAACGATTAAAAAGAGCTATTGCTGGTGGTCTTCCTGCAGGGATTCTTGGGATTGGAGAGCCATTGATATTCGGTGTTACCCTTCCGTTAGGGCGTCCCTTCTTAACGGCATGTTTGGGAGCTGGAGTCGGCGGAGCATTTCAGGCTGCATTCGGAGTTGCTACTGTAGCTGTCGGCGTATCTGGTATACCACTTGCATTCCTAGTTGTTACTGGTCAAGTGTTTCTATATTTAGCAGGGGTATTAATTGCTTATGCCGCTGGATTTGTTTTTACGTATTTATTTGGCTTCAAAGATGAAATGGCTGGTGAGTTTGAATGATTGGCATATCCTTTTATTTAATGGATCCTATAGCGGAAGAACGAATTATCCGCGCTGGAAAATTAGGAGTAAAGCGGGCATTCACCTCTCTCCATATTCCGGAAGAGTCTGGGGAATTAGCGACTAGAGCCAAAGCGCTTATGACTCTGGCTGCTGAAGCAGGAATAGAGGTTTTTGCCGATGTTTCCTTAAAAACGCCTAGTCATTTAGGATTAAACAGTTTAATGGAGTTAAAAAAGCTAGGGGTTATTGGCCTTCGATTAGATGATGGTTTTGATAATGAAATGATTTTTTCCCTTTCCAAAGCTTTTAAACTGGCTCTTAATGCTAGTACTTTCCAAGAGGAGGACTTGTCTACACTTATAAAAGCTGGTCTGAACGCCAATCAATTGATAGCATGGCATAATTTCTACCCAAGACAAGAAACAGGATTATCCATTTCCTTTTTTCAATCACAAAATGAAATCTTCCAGCGTTTTGGAATACCTATTAGTGCATATATTCCAGGTGATAAAGAAAAACGCGGCCCCCTATTTGACGGTCTGCCGACATTGGAAAATCATCGGCACTTAGAGCCATATCATGCTGCATTAGAGTTATTTCTAGCAGGGGTTGAGGATGTTTACATTGGTGATTATGGAGTCAGTGAAGCACTACTTCATAAATTAATCGATTTTGACCAGCATCATTATGTCTCCATCCGCATCCAAGGTTACCAAGAAGGCGAGTTCCAGCTTCGTCCTGATCTTTCCCGAGATGTTCTCCGCTTCCTAGATACGAGAAGTCTAGAAAATATCTACCCGGAGAACACAGAAGCACGTCCAGCCGGCACAATCACAAGAGATAATGACCTTTATGGACGCTATCGCGGAGAAATACAAATCACCCTGTGTGATCTTCCAGCAGATGAGCGAGTCAACGTTATCGGAAAGGTGGTTGATACAGATATACCGCTTCTATCCTTACTAAAACCTAGTCAAAAAATAAAACTTGTTCCTGTTTACTCCTAATTAGAGCAAAATTGTAAAGAGGCAAGATACAAAATATAAAAACATCCCAAATGCTTGCTTGGGGTGACAGTTTGTCGACAAAAGGGAATCAGAATGTTTTCATTCTGAACCCTTTTGTAATTTAGGGTCTTTTTCGTTATTTTATTGTATTTTGATTTATTCTTTATGCTCTTCTTAAGCTGTTACCAGACTCACCCAAGTCCAGTTGGCGTTCATGGATGCAAAAATAAGCATCGCCTGCATAGACAATTTTTTAAGCCCCCTTAAAGTTGTCCATCGCATACCATGCTTTTCTTTTCCATCTGCGAAAACACATTCAATCGTTTCTTTTTGCATAAATTTTTCTGATAACTTGTTTATGTCGAAGGTGATCTAAAGCAAGATTTCTTTGAATAGAAGAATGTTTGGAAAGCATGACTTCACCTCTAAAAATTATCTACCTATATTTTAAAACCAGAACTCGCCCCATGAAAAGCGAACCCCTGTAGAAGAAATCAATACCCTATTAGAAGAGGACACAAAAAAGACCATAGGCAAAACCTCAAATTTCAAGGAGTTTGTCTACAGTCTGACATCCCAAAATGCTTGTTTAAGATGTTTTTATTTGCAGCTAAAGAACAACTTGTTTATACAGTAGTTCTTTCAATAAAACGAAAAAACATTTCCTCTTTCGTTATTTCTTTGCTAATAGCTTGTTGAAATAAGTTCTTTCCCATCTCTAAAAGCGGAATTTCCATTGTAGATATTTCCATCAGTTTTGCAATAGATTCGTTATGATAACCTATTATCGCAAGCTCTTCTGGAATTTTGATTCCTTGTTTTTGACAATAGATAACAATTCCTGCTGCAACTTGATCACTTGTCACAATTAATGCAGTCGGACGATTATCCATTTGCAGTAAATGATCCATCACTATTTTGGCATCTTCAAAGTAATTACAGTGATCGATAATATATTCTTCACAATAAGGAAGTTGATGTTCCGAAAGAAACTCTTTATAGGCATTTGCACGTAATTGGCTGCTTGGACCAGTTTTTCTTCCAATACAGTAGCCGATTCTTTGATGCCCCTTTTTATATAAAAATGCTAATGCTTCTTTGAAAATTTTATACTGGTTAACAAATGTAGAAGAAACTTCCTTCCCCTTTGTGTCTTCACACAAAACAATTGTTCCATAGGAAAGATATTCTTGAATTACAGACCATTCGCAAGTTCGCGAACAAATGATGAGGGAGTCAATTTGCTTTTGCTTCAACATTTGTAATGCCTCTAATTCCCTGCTTTCCATATAATCCGTCTGAAACAATACGAGTTTATAATTATTCTCCAGCGCTTGTTTTGCTATCCCTTTTAACAGCAACGCAAAATAAGGATGGTCAGAAAAAGGAAGGACAACACCAATCATTTGTGTTTTTCCTTTACTTAAATGAACTGCATTAATATTTTGTTCATAATTACTTTCTTTAATTGCCGCTAGTACAGCATTTCTCTTTTCCTTGCTTACATATGGATGATTATTAAGGACACGGGAAACAGTTGTTACAGAAACACCAGCCATCTTTGCTAGATCTTTAATGTTTGTCATACTTTTCACCTTTTCAAAACCCAATATCTTTTTTACCTTATATATTAAGAATACAGTTTCTGGTCTTTTCTGTATACCCCAATGAAATAGCCTGCAAAAGATGAAATTTATGTTACATCCATTGATTGTCCAGACGACTTAAGCAAACATAAGCTAAGCTATAAAATAGAAGCAAAATAAATTTCTGCCCCGCTTATCTTATTTGCTTAAAGTGTAAAGGATGAAACGCATACCAGGTTAATGTGAAAAAACAGATAAGCATGGTAGATCTATGTATATTTTTCCAATGTATCCTATTTAAATAAGAGTGCCATTATAAAAAAATTAGGATACAAATACAAATGTCCATTTTTTATTTTTTCGTGCTTTTCTATCAGTCTTGGAGTAATTAATCCATCTCATTTGATTAATTCTGGTCATAATCATTAAATCGATTTCTGCTTGGGCCTCATCCATAATCTCCTTAATTGCTGACAAACTGAGGGAAAAATAACTAGACGCCTCTTTAAATGGGGAATGGTTAACCAATAGCTCCATAAACTGTTTCTCGCTCACAGCTATCTTCTCTAACTCTTCTTCTTTAGTCGTTATGTATTGATAAATTTCCCGTTTTTTTTCTGGCATATTTGCAATCGCGCTTCGATAAAAAATTTGCACTAATACAGGATTAACGGAATTCATTTCTGATTCCTCCATTTTTTGTGTAGATAAAAGTCGTCAAACCCATAAGCTGACGACTTTTCTTTCTATTCATTACCAGCTTGATTTTTTCACTCCTGGAATTTGTCCTTTATGGGCATATTCTCTAAAAGCAATGCGGGACATTTTAAATTTTCTTAAGTACCCTCTTGGTCTACCAGTCACTTCACATCTATTTTTCAAACGAGTCGGTGAGGAATCTCTTGGTAGCTTTCTAAGTGCTTCCAAGCCTCCCTTTTCTTTTAATTCCATTCGAAGCGCTTCATATTTTTCAACCATGGCTTGGCGTTTCTTTTCTTTTACTACTTTCGACTTTTTTGCCATTTCTGCTTCCTCCAATACATTTGAATTACATAAAACGAAATGATTACGATTTAATAACTATAAAAAAATTATTTTGTTTCTCTGTGCAAAGTGCGCTTTTTTAAACGCGGACAATACTTCATCAACTCGATACGGTCTGGATTATTTCGTTTGTTTTTGGTTGTAATATAATTTCTATCTCCTGTTTCTGTACATGCTAAGGTAATTTTCACTCTCATTTTTTCTTCCTCCTAATAAAATTGAATTTTTTTACTCAAAAAAACGCAGGCAGTGGATCAATAAATTTAGTCCAATCCTTTTTCATTTCCATATCAGTCAATAAACAAGCATCTAGCTCTTCTTCCATTTGCTGTTGATTCATGCCAATCCCAATAAACACTAACTCTGTCATGCGATCTCCGTAAAGAGGATCCCAACGTTTTTGTAAATCTGCATCTTCCTCTAAAACTTCTTTCTGCTCGCTTTCCGAATAAGCTGCTACCCACATGCCCGCTTCTTGTATGGTTAAGGACGGTCCAGCTTGGGAAAGTAATCCGGCAATATCATTTCTCGTGGCCAGCCAAATAAATCCTTTCGCCCGAACTACTTCAACTGGCCAGTCTTGCAACCACTGCATTAATCTCACAGGGTGAAAAGGTTTATTGCTACGATACACAAAGGAAGAAATTCCATATTCCTCTGTCTCTGGAATATGCTCTTCATTTAATTCTTTTATCCAGCCTGCACCTTGACTAGCAGCGTCAAAATCAAATAACTGAGTATTTAAAACTTGATTTAAAGGAATTCTGGAATATTCACTTTCTATAATTTTGGCTTCCGGGTTAAATTTTTGGATAACTGCTTTCAGTTCCTGTAGTTTGCTTTCCGAAACTAAATCCGTTTTATTTAACAAAATGACATTCGCAAATTCAATTTGATCAATTAACAAATCTGCTATTTCTCTTTCAGCCATTTCACCCACTGCTTGCTTTCGGTCTAAAAGACTTTCACCAGATGCATAATCATGCCAAAAACGATGAGCATCTAAGACTGTAACCATCGTATCTAACTGACAAAATCGCGATAAATCAATCCCTACACTCTCATCTACATATGTAAATGTTTGCGCAACCGGAATCGGTTCGCTAATTCCGCTTGATTCAATTACGATATAATCAATATCACCTAATTGCACAAGCTTTTCCACTTCAATTATTAAATCCTCCCTAAGTGTACAGCAGATGCAACCATTTTGCATTTCCACCAATTTTTCATCCGTTCTTGAAAAACCGCCCTGTTTCACCAATGAAGCGTCAATATTTACCTCACTCATATCATTGACAATCACAGCCACCTTTAGGCTTTCCCTATTGGATAGAATATGATTTAGCAAAGTAGTTTTGCCTGACCCGAGATAACCGCTTAAAACAGTAACAGGGATTTTCTTATTATTCAATACTCTCACTCCTAAAAAACAAATCGTTATCATTCCGATTTAAACTTTACACTTTAGTTATTTCTGATGAAGTAATAACTATTCTATAATAAAACGAAATGATTACGATTTGCAAGTGTTTATTATATACTTTTTTATTAGGAGTGACATTTAGTTACGGAAGGGAAGTTAAAATTTATGTTAAATTCCCCTTCTTCTTCTATCTTTATCTTAATTACTCTGCTATCTTTATACTATTAGTCTCTGTATCAAAAATTCTAGTGCGAATATCATCTTTAGAAAGCAATAAATCATTTCCCTCTTGATCAAAACAGTAAGCAATTGGGATAGAAAAACCGCAATTTCTATAGGAACCATCAGCATGACTTGTCTGCTAATTTCAACCTCCACCAAAACGATTAACTAGCTATGTTTGTGGTTGACCTGGCATGATATAAGTCGGTATATCTTTCAACATACCATTTTGCACTTCCTTCTTTTAACTTCTAATGTAGTAAGGTAAAACATAGGGCTACTAAATAGAGATAAGTAATTTCTGAGTTGACCATTAACTAAATCAATTTTCCATATCTTTAAAATTTATCTTACTCATAATTTGTAGCTGTAATAAAATCAAAAGCACCTGTTGAGCTAATTTCATTTTGATATTGAAAATTATATATTAAAATCACAGCATTATATGATTTCTTTAGATTTATACTTTTCTGGATTTTTGGGATGACAATTTCTTCATACGAACACCCATCTAATAATGCTGCAATATCACTACTACTATTCTTATACACTTCTTTTTCTATCGTATCCTCATCTGTTTCATCCACATCAATCTTAAAATCGATAAAGAATTGGGATGGGACAGACTCGCCATCCTCATCATAAGTTAAATCTACATACTCTCCTATTGAGTCCTCATCGTTTATATTCCCTAACCAAACTGAAACCCACCCCTGTTTTTCCATTATAGTAGCCTCCTATTTTAGTCTTAAAGTATGAGGCAGAGACATAACTCCACCCTCTAATCTATTACTGCTAACAATTATCATGTGCTTTAACGGGGCTTCCCCCTACATAATCGGGATTGACATCTGATATAGTTGTTCTTATATCTTTAATCTCTTCAGTATTAAATATATCCACACTTAAATTGAGGAACCCTTTAAACTAAGTTCTACTCATGTAAATCTCCTGATTTTCTAAGTTAACGTGCATTTTTCTTTCTATTTTTTTATTTTTAATCCAATTTATAAGCAATAATTTTTCCTTCTGGATAAGCACCATTCCAACCGCAAGGAAAGGCACCAAGTTGATATATCTCAAACAAATCTTCAAAAAAAGATTTATTCTTTCCGTTTATCGCTCGATTAATGGCACAATTAGTAAGATCAGCTACAACATCGTTATAAAATATACTATATTTAAATGAGTTTTTGCTCACATTACCAGCAATAACTTCTAATAATTCTTCCAATCCTTTAGGCTTTTCCTTTTCTGACATTGCGTAATAAGTCTCCCAAACTTCACTCATTTCCAATTCTCTGATATCTTTCCAATTATACTCTTCCTCACCAAAAATCTCATCATAAGCTAAATATTCTGCTTTTTTTATATCATTAATAATAACAATTTTATTGATAATATTATTAGTAAGTTCGCTCTGGAAATTTTTCGAGAACCGAATTACCTCTTCAACTAAATTATTAAATACACCATAGTTCATTACTTTTATACCACCTTTCTCAAAGTCAACGGTTACCCCATCCACCTGCATGTACCATGTTATCTCACCTAATTATCGTCTTATTTTCACAAACCACTTAAAATATAATGCCTTGATGGTACTAGGATTCTAAGCTCTCCGTTCTCAAACAAAATTTTCTTTTCGTTTCACTAAATATCAGTTTAATTTATTATAAATTAAAAAAACCTTGAAAAGGCACTTTGCCAATCAAGATTTGTAATTTTTTTATTTTAAGGCACATACACAATAATTTCACCAATCGGGTATGACCCCTTCCACCCACATGGCCACCCTCCTTGCTTATAAATCTCAAAGATTTTTTCATAAAAATTGTCTGTTTTCCCATTAACTAATCGATTTAATGCACACATCATGAGGTCACCCTCAACTTCCTCATTAATATCAATATAATCCAAAGGAAGAAAGTCGTTCGAGTAATTGTTATAGTCATTAAAAAAATCATATAAATCATCTTGTTCAGTTACTAAATCCAAATCATATACCTTTTGAACAATACTTCCTGCTTCCTGTGATTTAACATTTTCCCATACAGTATCAACTTCACTTGAGTCCTGAGACCAGGCAAGGTTTTGTGCTTCCTTGAAATTATTTATTACCTCTAAATTATTTACATGAAAGTTAATCATATTAAACATCTTATTATGACGAATAAAATCCATTACTTCTTCTACTAATTGAGTGTTTTCACCCAATTTCATTTAGATAACCACCTTTCCCTTAATTCTTCTATTTTTCTTACAATATTGTTATAAATTGCTTTGAAAGCAACTATGTCTAGATAGACTACTAACATCGTCAAAAGGTATAGGTAAAAATACACCATTTGTAAAGTCATTCATTTTCATTTTTAATAACTGGAAGTTTATTTTATGGAATAGGAATTTTATATCTTGCTTGATAACCTATCCAACTTATAGAGCCGGGGAATCCCATTAACTCTAGTAAATTTTTTCCTAGGATCGTGTGAGATAGGGTTTCCAGAAGGACATGGAATAAGTCTATTTGCCTTATCTATAACTTTAGGAATATTTAAAAATAATGGCCGACATCCTATCGCTTTTGATTGCCTTGTTTCGTCTTCTTATCGTTTCATATGCAATGCTATATCTACCCCTTGCTTGACCTTGTGTAGATACTCGAATATTTCTGATAACTTCATAACATGTTATGCTTTAGGATTACCGTAACGCTTAGCCTCTATATTAATCAAATCATTGTATGGGGCTTTTGCGATGCAATCAACCCCTTTACCGATTAGTTCTCTTCTTTATATGCTAAGGCAATCTCTACTACTTCCTCTGGAGATAAATCCTCATCATTCCAAAAAATTAAGTCACTCGGAGCAGGATGAGGAACATTTTCTTCCAAAATTTCTATATATTCACTTACCTTTTCATCAGACTGCTTAGGATTACATATTTTTTTTACTAGTTCAACTAACTCATCTTTAGATAACTTTTTACTCATTTTTCTACCATTCCTAAATTACTGCCCTTTCTTTCCAAATTGATAAGCAGTTTTTTAAATATTTTAGTGTATTTTTGATGAAGTAATCATTAAATTATCAAGTTTGAACACTTCTTTACCCTTATCTATAGGCTTTTATGTAAGTATATATGATTTATGTTTACCATCATGTTCTACTATAGGAGCAATAGAGGTATTTCCCTCTAACATCCTTGAAATATTACGGTTGTTAGACTCCTTTGTAAGTCTATGATTTTCCACAGTCTTCTAAATCTCTTTTTCTAAAATTATCAAAGAATTAAATTGCTTACCTAACAGTTTTATCTCCTTGGCATTACACTAATTGACTCTTTTTATATAAGTTTGGTGTGGGTTTGAAGACTTCTGTCTAATTTAAAGCTATTACATTTTAAGGATTTTCCTATACGCGAGAGGTTATTCAAATAGATTTTCAAACTCAGTAGACCAAAAGAATCCTGCTTCCATACACTTACTATCAATTTTCTCTAGTTCCCCTTTTAGCCACTCCATTACTACTTTAGGTATATCGTTATCAATATAGGCATCCTCTCCGTTAATCTCTATTGCTTTATCAATCATGGATACATAAGCTAATATACATTCTGCAAACTGATTCAGAGATGAATTAACAAATATCACTTTATAATTATCCCCATTAGTAAGTGACACTATGTTTTCATCCTTCTCCGTTATACAGATTGGATTCCCCGAACCAGTTGACCCTAACTGTTCTGGCATATCAAATACATCGGTAATAGGTTTAAATTGGGACGAAGTAAATTCCAAATACGGCGGTGGAGTCTCCGGTAGACCTCCTATAGACAAAAACCTCTTAACTTCATCCGAAAAATATGTATTCATTAAATCTACTTCTTTAAATTTGTTCAGTGGGCCATTCTTAATACAATCCCATTTATTAATAAATTCTTCTGGTGTCATCACCATTCTCTCACCTTCTTGAATCTTTTATAAAGGTATCCAGCCTTCTTGCAGTTTCATCATCTATTCCAGCCCCTAATCCATTTTCCATATTATGGATACCAACAGTAGAAGAACCACCACGTTTTCTAGATTTGTGATTTTTAATATCCTTTTGACCTTTTTGACTTTCCCAGTAATAGGTTTCATCCTTTTCTACTATTCCTTTAAATAAATCTATATTCTTTAGCGAGTACAAAAAACACTTTATGTCTCAAATAAAAAGCAGTAACGTGAGTATACCAACTATCTTGGTTATCTCGGGCATCTGCCTACATTCCATTGAATCTGTCACCATTATGAATAGTTGTTCACTGTATTCCAATAGGTACTAGGTTCATTTTATCTGGTGCCAAATCACACATTCTAGTCTTCTTCCAATTACGGTATCTTAGCCATTCAAATTGTGCCTTGACATTACTTTAACCAGAGAATTTCTGGTACATCTTTAGTTTCTACCACAAGTCCAGCACCCTTGAAAACTACAAAACCAAATTCCATTCCAACTGCAATTGCTTTTTACTTTATCAATTTTCGCTTGTGGATAGTTAAATACTCTCCACCAATAAATGACTTTTTCCGTGACCAAATTTTGTTTGCTGAATTTTTCCACTGTAATGCCTAAAATACCAGTTAATTTATTATAAATTAAAGAAGGCGTAAAAACATTCAAGATATGTTTTATTACCGTTCTTTAATCAGGTAGTAACTCCAAGTAATAATTATCATTTTCTTCCATCTTTCTTAAAAATTCTTCAAGAGAAGTGGCAATTTGAACGTCATAATAATAAACTGGATTTCTATTATTATTATTCAATTCGATGGACATTAATGCCGATTCACTGCCTTCAAAAAATATTAGTTTATTATTCTCAAATTCTTCATAGATTTCTATGCCGGGATAAAACTCAAAATCATTAACTCTTAATCGAAAATCTCTTACAGAATAGGGACCCATAATTCGATTAATATTAAATTCTGAACCTTTAATAAAACCGTAGCCCACCTCTCTATAAAAATGAACTAACTCATTAGGGAATTTTAAATTAAGTGCCTTCTCAGCCTCTTTTATTTTGTTTTCAGCCACTGGATAAAAACTATTTTCTTGGTTTGTCTTAATAAATTCATAGCTCATTATTTTTTACCTCCTATACATAGGGTATTTGCTTTTGGGCTTTTCATGTATACCAGCTTGATGCGCATTTAGGAATATTAATTGTGTTAGTACAATCATTTAGCTAACTCTTCTTTTGTATTTCATCTGCAAATTCAATGCCTAGCTTTTGTTTACAACCCTTCTTTATAACTATATCTAATTAATACTTTAGAATAGAATCTTCTGTGTTTTTTAAAAGTATCTTGAAAATTGTTAGTAAGTATTTATTTGGCCTCCCTATCACTGTCAATGTCCAGAAGTGATAAATTTTATCTATTACCTATCATCTTCTGAGGTTTATTTTTCCTTTACTCTCTTTCTCATTAAAAAGTTTGTCTATGTAATTAATATTATCAAAAATCCAGTATCTATCCTCTTCAGGAATATAACTAGTAAAATCATCACGAATCCCTGTCCAATTATTAGGAACATAATTTTCAAAAGGTAATAGCTCAGGATAAAGGGAGAGAAGCTTTTTTTGATTAAAGTCTATAAATAATGATGGCCTCAATTCTAGAATAGTACTTCCATAATCTTGATGATCAACTAACTTTTTTAATTCTGAAGACGGTACGATATTATCAGTATATTCTTGTAAATAGAGACGATAAGTCTTTTCATTTACAACTGAAATGTTATTTCTTAGAGAAAGAGCAAAGTCCATATCAAAACTAAATCCATTTTTTTCATATAATTTTTTATATTTTACTATATCTAGTATCCAAACATCTCTTTCTGTTAGATACCATGAGAATTGAGAAGAAGTTTTTACCCCGACTATTATATTTTGGGCATACTCCGGTTTTAATAACAACGAAAACACCACTTTCTCATTCTATTTTTGCATAATGTTTATATTCTAAATTCAAACAAATCTATTATTCAATGATTTCTTACCTACCTAAGTTACGATTTATTTCTCTTCTTGTTAATAAAATAGCATATTGGGTATTTTCTTTATCTTGTTCTAATTCCTTTTCCATAATAAGTTTTCCATTAGCGTCCCATTCTTTATAGTTCAATTCAATTGATAACTCGACTTCACTTGTCGATTTAACATTTCCATTTTCATGCCAACAAATACTTTTTCCATTAACTAGTCCATATTTAAAGTACTCTTCACATTTTATTTTTCCACTTTCATAAAATTCGCGATTTAAACCATGAGCTAATCCATCTTTATAGAAACAAAAATAAATTAGATTCCCATTTTCGTACAGTTCGAATGCTAATCCGGTAAATGGCTTTCCACCTTCATCTTCAGGGTTATCAAGAATCTCGTCACTATATGAAGTAAACCATAAATCATCAAAGTTTACACCGTTTTTCAAGACAAAATCCTTTGTATATTTACTATCATTTTCCATAATTAAGCACCTCTAGTATATATTAAGATCAGGCTATGATGTATGCATAGTGTGGATATCTTATCTTTTTCTTTTTGTACCCTTTTGGCATGAAATTATTGAGCTTCCTTGCACGGATTAAATATACCATAAATTCTTCCAGCTTCGCATCAGACCTCGCCACTAATTCCTTCATCTCTAAAAACATCCATCAAGTCGTTTTCATCACAGTAGGCTTTAATTTCCTTTACTTGATATTTAAAACTTTATCCATCTCTTGCTTGTACTTACGTTGAACACGTCTATACCCAACAACGTTCAACCTCTTCACCCTACCGTTGCAGAAATTGTACATTATGTAACCTTTTTTGGTTATCCATTGTTTAGCGCACGTGCATTATTATTCATTTTAGTTTAAGTGCTTTACAAAAAGGAGCCCGTATCTTTAGTTAGTATTACAACCGTACTCCATAATGGTATTGCCATCATGGGGTCTCTATTTCAAGCAGTATTATTCATTCGCTTAACTAAGCATATTACATACAAACAAGCACTTGATACCTTAAATGTGATCAAGTGCTTATCTTGAGATTGGTTCTATTTAATCGGTCCCATAAATTCTGTAATAATAAGAATGTGTTCTCTTATTTTTACCTTTTTTAGATTTTCTACTTTTTCAGATCCACCTAGACCTAGTAAAGGAGTGTATCCAAAACATTCGTCATAATCAGGTCTACCATACTTACTATAAGCTTTAGGGTATGGTTCCCACCGTAATTCATCATTTATGAAGTCATTATCCTTTAAATCATCAAAAAAGAAATTAAAGCCAGATGAAACAATGTGCACGAGTCCTTTCCTAAAGTTCAACAAGTTAACATATTTATTTTTTTCCCACACTATAATATCACCCATCGAGGTCGTAAAAATTGGAATTGCTTGTTCGTACCTTCTATAACATCTTTCTAAAATATCCAAATACTCATCTGGATTAATTAATTTTAAAAAACCGTTTAATAATGTTCCAAAACCATATTTATACCATACTTCTATCAGTTCTCCCGGAAGTTTATCTTTATATTTTAAGATAATCCTTTGATCAACAGTATGATGTTATAAAAAATTCTCAAAGGTATCCAATTAAAATGCTCCCTTAATTTAATTTGTCAACTTTACATTCAAATAAGTATTCTTTGGTGACTTCTTGACATATTATTTTCCACTATTTTTTATGTCGTTACGCCATAGGATGTTCTCTTACTTGATTCCATCGATTCAAGAACGATTACTGGATCGTGTATAATCGCATCGACCGTTTCTGTAGCACTTTTCAAGAAAGTTCATATAATAATAGAGTCATAGTTAATTGTATAGTTGTAATTCCTTTAAAATTTCTGTCCGCCAATCATTCGCAATATTCCCATTCTTATAATTATCCAATAAAAAATTTATTCTTTGAATATAACTATCTGCATTCTCTACACATTTTCCAAAACAATCCATAAAATGGTCTACTAATGTATCATCAACTAAAGCTATTGGTTCTGGATAATATTTGACACCTTCTCTTTCAAATGCTTTTCTACTAATATAAGCAACTGCATCAATAACACAATTCCAAGCTATGACGTCTGTTTCATTATCTGACATTTCTTGAATTATTGTTATACCATTTTCCTCATTATCTAATAATTCATAAAGAATAACCCCTATATTTTCTTTCCCTTTTAGCCATTCCCAACATTTATATATAACTTCTTGGGCTAACATTTGATCTTCCTTGCGAGAAAATACCGACAAAACTTTTTCTGAGAGTCCAAGGAAAAATATTACTTTACCATCTTCTGTTAAACTACTAAAGTTAGCATTTTCCATAATTAACCTCCCACTAATCATTAATCTCCATTTTTAATCATTAAATTAAGCCTACTAGTTATTTTTATGCTTTCACCCATTTCTGATGTTACTTCGATTTTATCTTAACGTATTTTAACCTCTCATTACATAAATGTTAATTTTCGTAATGCTATTTAAACGAATAGCGAGTACTATACGACCATCTCTAGTAATAATACAACTTATATTTCACGTTACCCTATTGTTTATCGCCACGAGCTTTGTCATTGTCTTTAGTTTGCGGGTTTTGCAGTATCATAAGTCCCCCACACCATGTAAAATGTCAAATCATCCAATTTTCGTACTTTTTTATCAATCCTATATAAAATAAAACTCCATGATGTGCAGTACCTTCATGAAGTCTCTATTTTTCAAACATATCATTGCTCTTTTTGTCCAACTCAAATATCTTAATTGTATTTTAATTCACTTGCTTTATGTACACGTAAACCCTTTCGTATAACTAATTTAAGCATTAGAGTACTCTAAACACGTTATCTTTCCTCTTTACACAAATAATTGTAATGACCAAATTCAGGAAATACATCCCAGTTTCTTTCAAGGATATCGCTAGTTTCGCGCTCCTCGACTGAACCGGTCTTTAAATCTCTCTTTTCCATTGCTATAAAGCCATCTTCTCGGAAGCCCAAAATCAAGGTGCTTACTTCTATGTCAGTTTCATCATCATATTCCCAATACATGGCTGTTCTTAAAAAAATCTTACCATCACTCATAACTTCAAAATCATAATTTAAATATTTACGAATCAGGTCATCATAAAACCCTAACGAAACCCATTCATTTGTAACATTTACAATATACTTAGGTTTCTCATCCTCTAATAATACCGCCGTATATGGTTCTTGTTTTTGATGGTATGTGTATGCAGTACGGACATCAAGTATGTTCCAAGGCTTCTTTTTGATGTCCGACCATTCGTCACAATAATAAATTTTCATAGTCAATTATACACCTTCCCCTTAATATCCCTAATAATAATCCTGCTTTTTGCTGCCTCATCAAGAATTATTTGCTGAATTGGTTTATTTTGTACAGGTATTTCTAATATTAATTCACTTTAAGTCGCCCTTCTTTGAAAGCGTTAGAATTAAAAGTCCCATTTGTTATTTTAGAACCCGAAGAATGTTTTTTGTGATTTCATTTAAGTAACTCTTAGCTGTTTTTTTCTTGCACTTCACTAAGTTGAGTAAATTTTCTCGATACTATTTCCTTGTTGGGTGCATTCGAGTCAACTACTTACTTTTTACCCCTACTTCTTTTGCTTCCAACTCTACCTCATCATTAGTTTGTCAACCATTCCATATCATAACTACCCCTGCTATGTAAAATGTCATCTCGCCCATTTCTCTTTCTTATTCAGTCCCGCCAAGTATTAAAACGATACTCCTTGATGGTACAACCATCATGAGCTTTCGATTTTCATGTAAATCATTTTCTTTTTGTCTCACTCAAAAATCCTCACTTTCTTTTTACTAGATTTATGTATCTGTATCGTTTAGCACTACGAGCTTTGTCATTGTTGTCTTTAGTTTGTGGTTTTGTAGTATAATAAGTCCTCTTTGCATGTAAAAATGTAGTCTCACCTATTTATCTTATTATTTTCACAAACACAGTATTAAAACAAATGCCTTGATGGTATAACCATCATGAGTTATGAATTTTCATTAGCATTTTTCATGTAGACCAAAGCATAAATTTCTCACAAAAAACAAAAAGCACCTGTTGCCTATTAGACAATCAAGTGCTTAAAGTAAATTAAATAAGTGTTACTAACTTACGGGCATTATATCAAGGTTTAGATACTACCAACAAGTATCTATTCTGTTAACATATTTAGAAATTCTTCAAAGCTATTACTTACAATATATGTTATAGGATTTAAATCTGAAGACTCTTCATGATTCCAAACGCATACAATAGGCTCTTCAACATTGTTACGATAGTCTAAGCAAACAAAGTCACCTGCAAATAAAACAGCTATTGGTAGCAGTTCAGTACCTACTAAATTTTCATCAAAAACAATTCTTTCGTCTAGTTGTGTTCTAACTACTCCTATATCGTAATACTCATCATCTCTTTCACCGGTTACTTTTAAAATACATAAAAACCTATCAATCGCATAAATATGGCTATTACACTTAAAACTATCCTTTATAGGAGTACCACCATTATATTTTTTTATAAATTCTTTATACGTCTCTGGTAAATTTATTCTCCACTTACCTTCCTTTTCAGAAAGCAAAGTATCGTCCGGCAAGGGATAAATTATTGAACCATCCTTAAATTCCATTACTATACCTCCTCAATATTATTATCTTGGAGCGTCTGCCCACATACCTTTTGTCCTTCCACCATTATGAGGTGTAATATTATGAATGCCAAAGGGGACTAGATCCATTTTACCAGGAACCTCCGTATGATGCCACGTCATCCCTTTTCTTGTACCACCTATTTGTTCGTCTAACCACTTAAACTGTTCTTTATCCGATAACTTCCAAAATCTCTCTGGTAGCTGAACAGTCTCTTCTACAACACCTGCACTTGCAAAGTCGGCAAATCCATACCTCATACCATCTGCTTTTGTAACCTTTATTTCAGGAATATGTCCTTTTTCTATAGCCATTTCTTTTATCTTTCTTTTTTGAACAGAAGACAAGCTATCTCCACCCGGAATAGTATCATCCCAAGACCAAGGTTTGTTTAAATCAACATGTTCTTTATATACTTTTGCATAGTCTTCAATGACTTCATCAAATTTCTTGTTACCATTTATAAAATCATCAATATTTCTTAAATTAGTTTCACTAACTCCCTTATCTTTAACTGTACCCTTAGTAGTTCCCTTCCCTTCCACTTTCCTCAAAGAGGCCGGAACGATTGAATCCATCCGATTTTCTATTGTGGCTCTGCTCCACACATTGATAGGAGCCTGATTCGCTGTACTTAGTTGGAAGGACGGATTGGGCATAAGGTTTTGTCTAAAGAAGTGGGTAACTTCTTGGACATATTGTTTTCCACTATTTTTTATACCATTAGGCCATAGGCTGTTCTCTTTCTTGCTTCCATCGATTCGTTGGAGCGATTTTGTTGTTTTTTGTGAAATGGCTGAACGGATTTCGTTGGCTTTATTTTTACTTTTTTCTCCTTTTAACAGCTTTAGGTATTTTGCTTGGCCGACATATGGGAGGAAGGAAGTGGCTGCACTCCCCGATACATACATAATCCCTTCTTTTTCGGCGGTGTCTGTTATAGACTGCGCCATCGATTCAAGGACGATTACGGGATCGTGTATAATCGCATCGAGTGTTTCTGTAGCACTCTCTATCCTTTTCGTAGAAGCTTTTTTTAGAAAATCTGGCTCTATAGAATCTGGAATTATTCCTGATGCGGCCACGATTCCAGCATCGATCACAAGCGTAATAAGGCCTTTGGCTATCTCATAAATCGCTACTGCGAGACCTTTTACAAAATCCCAAGCTCCCTCTGCTGTTACAGAAATCACATCGCTTACCCTTTCAGAGAAGGTTGTATAGCGATCCTTGACCCGAGAGGCCTTGTTTGCATATTCATCATCTGTGTTTTCATACTTTTTTACTTTTGACTCATAGAGATCCCACAGCTCTTCCATTTTATTTTTTAGCTTGGATTGAACAGATTCCATATCATTTCGAATGCTTTCCAGCTGTTGTTTATTATATCTGCTTCGCTCTTTTTCTTCCGGATCTGTATCGTCAAACAGACTAAATAGAAGGCTGGGGGACCGATATGTTTCCTGAATGGCGCGGCTAAGTCTATAGGTTACTCCCCATTCAATCTGGGTGAGATTTCCCCAAATATCGTTCCGATCGACTCTCATCATGCTGTTTCTGGAAATAGGGCTAATATAGGCCGTTGTATCAGCCACATAGTTTTCAAACAATGTTAATAAATCCTCTATTTGCGTCTGATAGCTTTGGATATTTTTCTTAGATTGCTGCATGAGCTCTTCCCAGGCTTCCAGGCTCTTTCCCGCGTTCCTCTCTGTATAGCCAGCTATCGTATGCAGAGAAGTCTGCATCTGATGAAGAGCCCGCTTATATGTATGAAGCTGTTCAATGATCTGATCCAGAATCCCATAGTTAATTTTTAAGTCCCGTTTCATGACTAGCCGCTCCGAATGTCCTTGCTGATTTCTTCGTCTGCCTTTGTCATTTCTTCCAATATGCTTTTACCGGCTGTATAGACAGCATGCATATTTTTTACTAACTCTTTATTTACATCATTATTCATATGATCCAGAATAGCATCTACTTTATCAATGAAATCAGAATGAAAGTTTTTCAGCTGATTTCTTGTGCCCGTACGAAAGGTGTCTGTGTAACTACTAAACTCATCGATACTGGATTGCAGGGTTTGTAAAGTAGCCTGTAACTCACGGATATCCATCTTTATCTGTGCGGTTCCCAATGGTAAACTCCTCTCTCCTATTTTCTCATCTAAAAGGAACGGATTCAATAGCGACAATCAGTCGATTCAGTTCTATAATCATTTCTTCTATTTTTTCCCGCATCTCTTCTTCCACAGAGGCATTTTCTAAGTCCATTTGCTCAAAATTTTTCTGTATGCCCTCTTTGGCATCTTCCAAAAAAGAGATCATATTTGATACTAAGCTAGAGGAAAAGCTTGACGTATAGTTTGCCATTATCTTTCACCAGCTCTTTCCATTTCCACTTGTAACGATTGCATGTCCTGTGCGGAAAACTCAATCGATGTCATCTTTTTTTCTACAACTAGCTCTTCTTTCATAAGCAGTTCAAATGCTTCTTCCATCTCATCTTTAAAACCCATATGTATGACATTTGTAATCAAAGGCTCTGTGAAATAAAGGATGGCATCTTTCTTCATTTCTCCTACAGGATAAACCACACCGCCGTACGGAAAAAACGTTTGATAACCTGTTGGAACGGTATAACGCTTGGTGATGACAATTTTGGCTGCTGAAGAAGTTTGCTGTTCTGGCAGAAAGTAAAGTGGATTCAGTTCCACAACTGACCCTAATGGCAGCACTTCTCTCATTATTTCCATGCAGGAAGTAACGAAGGGGAAGAAAAGATTGTCCTGTAAACGATAATGGGACTGTCTAAATTGAATCACATGCTCCTTATCCTCTTTTCTATAATAAATGATTTCCTGGTTAGTGCTCTTTATATCATAGGAACGGAGCCCTTGCTTATAAGCAAAATAGAGTTCCCGAAAGACGAGCTCGTCCTCCAAATATAAGTCAGCAAACGCATGGATTGCCGCACGATATTTCCCCTTTGATTCATCGGATAAAGAAACCATGAGCTGAGCTATTTTTTTCATTGCCAACGCCTTTAACTGTTTTCTATCATTCAAATGGCTCCCTCCCTGCCATGTAAATATTTTACATACATATATTATAAATGAGGGAATTGGAAATGATAAGGTTAAAAATAGCTAAATACCAAAGACCTACTTATATTCCTTTATTTTCCTAAATACCCCTTCATTCAAATGCTGTCTACTAATAATTTTGAAGCCGGAAAGACTGACTCAATCAAAGGCTAATTTTGCTTTTTCCTACTAAATTTTCTAAATCAGATTCTATCCTCCTTAGTATATTTTTTGAAATCCCTGCAATCCTTGACCCTTATAGGGATGAGATGGATTTATTATTTTATTGCTTTTAAAACATATTAGCTCTGTTCTTTGGTAAAATATAGAATAGTTCAAAAATAAATTAGAGGATTTTTTTATGATAAATGTGATGAAAGGTTTTTTCGCGAGCTTTTTTTGTTATCTATTTCTTTATGCTATCTTATTTTTAATAGAAAATAAGATAGATGAACTTTTTGAAGCTCTTATTTTTCTGTCTATTAGTGGATTTTTCATTATTTTAATCCAGACCATCATAATGGAGCTTTGTTTTAAAATAGAAGGATATAACCGATTGTTTGCCATAATGATAGGATTTATATACGGTGTTGCCATTTCTATTATATTTTCTGGAACACTTGATACGGAAATCTCCGTTCATTTATGGATTGGTTTTATTGGGAGTATTTGCAGTTTTATCTATGCGATTACTCGAAATGATTTCTAAATGAGGGCTGCCTACAGCATTCTAAGAGAGATACATAAGGGCATTGCTTTACCGACAGCAAAAGATTATGATATGCAACAGCGGCAATTTAAAAATTTCATCCTTTTTTTAGAAAATGAAGGATTTATTGAAAGAGTACTAAGAATCGATCCCTTTTTCTCCATAAAACCAGCTAGATTAACGAAAAAGGGACAAGCCTTTTTAGAAAAATACAATTACTTAGAGGAAACTTATCCAGATAAACAAAATATGATGAAATGGATCCGAGTAGGATAAGAAGTGTACTCGAATGAAGCTAATGAGGAAAACTAAAATCAATTTAATAATAGCTCCAAGACTTCATTCCCATCAAGGAGCTATCTGTTTACGCTTTTTATTTCTCATTATTATTTAAGCTGGTTTTTTTCCCCTTAACCAGCTTCAAAGTTGCCACAATAAGAAAGCTAACTATCACCAATAATAGCCATGAACTCACTTTCCCAACATGAACAAGGCTCCAAGCATCTTTTTGATTGGGATATTCCCATGCACTAAAATAAGTTGCAATGTTTTCCGCTATCCAAATAAAAAATCCAATC
This sequence comes from Niallia circulans NBRC 13626, assembly GCF_001591585.1. Classification (GTDB taxonomy): domain Bacteria; phylum Bacillota; class Bacilli; order Bacillales; family Cytobacillaceae; genus Niallia; species Niallia circulans. Next base: position 254,466 of record NZ_BCVE01000001.1, read on the forward strand.
AGTACAAAAGAGAGTGCTAGCGGCATTCGATATCTAATACCATTTACCTTGTATAATACCCATGATTTCCAAAACACGATTAGGACCAATCCAGATAAATACCAACGAATATCTATCCAAAAATGATGGGTGAAAAAGTTCAAATATATAGCAGCAGCAAGTGGCACAACAACTAAAAAAGATGGCCAATTTACTAGCTCTACCTTTAACCTCCTCCATGCCTGACATAAAAAACTCGCAACACTTGCGTACATAAAGCCACTAAAGAGAGGGACGCCAAAAATTTTTGTAATGCCCGCTTCTGGATAAGACCATGAACCCATATGAACCTTGAAAAGCTCAAGGGCAAGTCCAATCAAATGGAAAACGGTTATAACCTTTAACTCATCAATCGTTTCCAAACCAGTACGGACCATCACCCACTGCATAAAAAGACAGATAAGAAGCAGCCAATCGTATCTTGGTAACAAGGGAAGTTCTATCATTTTTGTCATTGCCAGTGACGCAAAAATAGCTACAGGAAAAACACAAGCTAAAGCTTGTTGCCATCCGAAACAAATAAGCTGCTTTAATGCTCTTATCACTAGATTTCCTCTTCGTTTCTATATTCCAGTATATCGCCTGGCTGGCAATCCAATGCTTTGCATATTGCCTCTAATGTTGAAATACGGATTGCTTTTGCCTTTCCATTTTTCAAAATAGAAAGATTAGCCATTGTTATTCCAACCTTTTCCGATAATTCTGTTACACTCATTTTTCTTTTTGCTAACATTACATCAATATTTATTATAATTGCCATTTATATCACCTCAGACGATTAAGTCGTTTTCTGATTTTATATCAATTGCCTCTTTTAATAGCTTTTGAAGTACTGCAGCAAAAACGGCAATGACCATCGAAGCAAAAATCAGAACAAGTCCAATTAAAATAATTCCTGGCGCATCATCCCTTTCTGCTAAGAGGTAAAATAACGGCAATCCCAACACAAAAATCGCGCTTATAGAAATGGCACAGTTTTTTATTTTCTTTAGTGCATTAACGGACAACTCCGAAAATGCTTCATTCTTATCAATATAGTTTAACAGTTTAAATGCTTGATATAATGCGAAGTAGAAGGGAAATGCTGCTGCATAAAAATCAAGCATTATCAAATATTTTAAATAAGCATCATTAGGATACAACTCAGCAGCAAAATTTCCGATTTCTGGTACTAAAAAGATACATAAGGCCAGAATAGGTACGCCAATAAGAATAACAGCAATCTTTAAAAAGAGCGTTGATACTTGTTTCATCAAAAACACCTCACTATTTTATTTCTATTTGAATTTATCATACGATTTATCGATTTACAATAAATTTTTATTATTAATTATTTATTTTTTATTGTTTATAATAAAAAAGAGTAAAATAAAAAGTATCTCTTATAAAAAGAAATACTTTAACAATAAAATTATTTATCAATAAACTATCCTGTTACAAACATAAAGTCTTGTACAAATACGGAAACGGCCTTTCAATCAATCCGCTGGTTTTTATACAATGCTTCTGCCTTCTTCAGTTCTTTCTTTACTTCAGGAGAAATTCTTTCTGCTTCTTTTAACGAAATGTCTCCAATTAACAAATCAATTGCTATTTTTCGTATGTTTTCTTCGTGAGACTGATGCAATATGTAGGAAATACAACTAATTTGATCCATTCTTACACCTCTCTAAACATATTTTTATGAATAATTCTATGTTTAGACAGAAAATTCCTTCTTTATTTGCCATTTCTATATCAGGGCAATTCAAATCTGTCTTTTACAAACAATTTGAATTGGGTTCCCATCGAGATCTTGCACCCACCCTGCTCGTAAATCCTTTAAAAAATCATGTGGGGCAGATAACAGGGTGGCGCCATTTTCTATTATATATTGAATAGCTGAATCTGTATCTTCTGTCCATAACACGATTTCGCAACCCCTATTTTTTCCAGGCTTTAAATCATGTACTTCTTGTGCAGATTCTTTTGTTGCAATTCCTAAATTAAAACCGTCCAATAAAAGTTCATAATGTACTGGTTTTCCCTCGATTTCCGCTACAAAGGTTTGTGTGAATCCAAGCTTTTGATAAAATTGTTTTGATTTGTCTATATCATTCACATACAGAATAATTTGTGGAGATTTAAAGTTCATTCAATTTCCCTCCCAAATTCTGAAAATATTGTCCTCCAGTATTTTTATCTATTATGATAAAGAAAGTTCCAACACCCATTAGCTTATATTATCTAAAATGCACCTTAATAAGGCAGTTTATAACTCTTTATTACGCTTTTTCTTTCAGTTCAAAAAGGAAGTTCGTGTGAAATCAAGACAATCTTCTCATTGAAGTCATTCATTTCTTGCCAACAAACTTATGTGATCCATCACAATTAGGCATTTTTTGGGAAAGGCCACAAATACAGTCATTTAATCCCTTGCCATTTAGGATTCTCTCCATTGCTTTTTCAATCCTTGTTACTTTTGTTTTTGCTTGCTTTGGCTGGGAAAAATGAAGAATGTATGCTCTTTGGCGTCCTGGTGTCAATCCTTCAAAAGCTGTTTTTAATGCTGGTATTTCTTCAAATTTCATTTCAAGTTCTTCAGGAATACTGAATTCTTTATGCTCTTTTATCGTCACTTCCAAACCGGATTTTTCCACTTCAATTGCTTCAAGAATATATTCTTTTATGACAGATTCCCTTTTCACTATTTCTTGTAAATTCTTAAAGCGGATTTGCCGTGCTGCCTGGACATTTTCTGTTTGTTGGACTAGAATTCCTTGAGGATCCTTTAAGAGAGCACCTTTATGAAATAACAGGGCACAATACTCTTTAAATCCATGAATAAGCACAATGTTTTTATTTTTATAAGTGTAGCATGGATGCATCCATTTAAATTCTTCGGTCAGTTCTTCGCACTCAAGAGCAAGCTGTCTTAGCTTCACATATTCTTCCTGCCATTTGCTATCTTTGCTTAAATATTCTTCCACCTGAGGATTTAATTTTCTATTTGTCATACGAGTACACCCTTCTATTATTACTCTTTTCTCCAAAATGTCTTACAATTTGCTTTATCAGTAATATTAAAGTCAATCATTTTTTCTAATAAAGAAAAATCAACGGGATTGTCCCACTTTATTCGTACGAGCTGATTCGTATGATCATAGCCAGCTTGCACAATTGCTTCTGAAAATTGGATGATTCCCGCTCGTTCAGGTGCAACTGCCAAATGCTGCTTTGCAATACTAAAGCCAATTATGAATGTTTCATGATCTGTAAACATCGGCTGATTCCAAGCCATTTTCGGAACTAAATTGGGGAATTTCTTCATTACCCACTGTAAAACCTCTTCTGTTCGAGACCGATGCTCTGGATTATCAATCCCTGCTAAAAAATCTGCAAATACTTCCATATTTATCCTCCAACATACATTCTATTGCCACTTAATCTTATTTTGATTCTGAGTCTATCATATCGTATATTCATTTGTTATTCTAGATACAAAGAAGGTTAAGATTCAACACTTTTGCTATAGTTATAAGTTCTTTATACTTATTGTCTTAGCTATTATCCTTAAAAATATACTACACTTAATCCAACATAAATTAACATAGAAATGATAATAAACACTGAAAAGAATAGCCCCTTGCCAAAGCTAGACCAGTTTTTCATCCATCCCCATCTGCTTTTATTTCTATCAAGCCAAAAACAATCTGTAAGAACAACCAATCCTATTATTATCATTAAGACAATCGGATTCTTCTTCTCCCTCCCTTATGATCATTATATGAAAAGTTATTCTATTTTAATCTTGCTCTAAAAGTTCTTTACCGATTAGCTAAAATTCTCTTTTTTCTTCTATAAATTTTGTTATATTAAAAGAACAGTAAAATTCAATAAGTAATATACAAACACAAGGAGACACTTTGATGAAGGAAATTATATTTGTAACAACCAACAAAGGAAAAATTGCATCTGCTGAAAAGGAATTAAAAAATATAAAAGTGACTCCTATACAGGAAGAGTTAAGCGAGCCACGTACTGACGATATTAAAGAGATTGCTAAACAAAAAGTCTTGCAAGCATATGAAATCGTTAAGAGACCATGCGTTGCTTTAGATACTGGTTTTTTCATCGAAGAATTAAACGGTTTTCCTAGAGCATATGTAAACCATATGTTAGATACTATCGGTATTACTGGTATATTGAAATTACTAAAAGAGGAAAATAACCGTGCTTGCGAATTTAGATCTTGTTTGGCCTATTATGATGGTGAACAAATAACCTACTTTGAGAGCAAATCACAAGGAACGATAGCTGAAGAAATAAGAGGTTTAGATAATGATAAAAAATGGTCTGATCTCTGGTATATTTTCATTCCCAAACATTTAAATAAAACACTTGCTGAATTTACGGAAGATGATTTCCATATATATGAAGAAAAGAAAGAAGAGTCCTGTATTCGTAAATTTGGAAAATGGTTTGAAGCGTTGTGATAGAGAAAATCTAATAAAAGCGGTGCAAGAACATACTTAAACACAATATGTTCTTGCACCGAAAAAGCAAACAAGGAATGCTTGGATTCTATTATCTTCATAATCTTAGTTTATTTTATTATTTAACAAATGAACATATAAATTGTTTATAGCAAATCCTTATTTTTGTTATAAGAACGTTTTAAAGAAATGTAGTTAACGAAAAACCATAGCAAACCTGCGAACACTATTAACATAATTGTTTCCATCCATTCATTTATATTGGCTGGAAAACCTGAAAAAATAGCATAAAACAAGAAAAATAAAATGACAAAACTACTTGTTTTCATCACAATACTTCTTAATTCTTTCTTATAAGAATCTTCTGTTGCAATATCTGCATACTCAATGCCAGATAGTATATACCGCCCTAACACATAAAGGAGAAATATAGCAATAGGTAGTAATAGAGATGTTTTAGCATCTAAATTAACATAGTTATTCAGTATAAGCATTCCTGCAAGGATAAGCAAAAGGATTATTGCTCCTTCTGAAAAAAAGTACAAAATCCTTTTTTCCTTATATTCATCATTAGGTATTAAAAAAGATATCCAAGATCTCATGACAACTCGACCTCCCAAAATAAATCATCTAATGTTGTATTTAATTCTTTAGCAATAGCAATACATAAATTCAAACTAGGATTGTATTCTCCTTTTTCAATCAAACCGATAGTCTGCCTAGTAGCATTCACTCGTTTTGCAAGCTGTTCTTGTGTTAAACCTTTTTCTATTCTTGCTAGTTTCATTTTACTTGCCATATACTCACCTACACAATGAAATATATATTTAACAATATGTAAGATTTATCTTACATTATATATTTATAAAATGCAAGATAAATCTTACATTGAAAATTATAATTCCTTAGCAACAATAACATCTCTTTGTCTAATCACGCATTTAAACTGAAAATTACATCTTTTATTCTCATACTAAAAAATTTGTTATGTTTTTTCGAAATCACTTCTTCCCCCCCCTTATAGATTCGCTAGTTAGACGATATAGTTATACCGTAGGATTCACTTTTTAAGGGTAATAAGTTTTCTTCCGTAATGATAATTACTCTTTATTCCTCTCCATCATAATTACTTGATAAATAAAAAAGCTAAATTCAGTTAAGAATTCAGCCAATCATTTTGCATCTGAATATTTTGTATTCAATAACAAGATTTTTCTTTAAACATAGCAAATTACTCCTGTTAAGAAGGATTCATCGATAAAATAAATATTAGGTAAAATAAAAACTTCACTAACAATGGAAACGCCTCGAATATCATATAACATGCTCCTATCCTATTCGATTATCTAATATATAATATGAAGCGACTCCTTTTTTTTGTAAGCGTTATCTTTATGATAATAAAAAAAAAACTCTCAAACAGAGAATCACCTTAACTAACTTTATAAAACTTATCAATCTTACCAGCCAATATTCTTAGAAAGTCATTAATGGTCATATTTTCAATTTTTTTAGAATACCATGACAATTTATTCCCCATGTCTTCTCCATCATAATTAACATTTAATGGAACATACCCTTTTGTTTTGGAAGCTAAAGTATGATCGAAGGCAATGATTAATACTTTCCCCTCAGGCGTTTCTAACTTCACTTTATACCTTGGAAATTTGTAATCTGTGCTATACTTTACACCTTTAATCTTAGCCTTTGTTTTCATACATTCTCCTTTTCGAGTGTGTCTATTACTATTATAGCTTAAATGGAGATAATTAGACATCTTTAATTGGGATAATGGAAACAATGGGTATATATTCATCACAAAACAACAAATATTTCTACCTATCTTACACCTTTTTCCCGTAAGTTATTATTCAGTGTCCGCTATTACCTCTACAGAGCCCTCCTCACTGTAATGGATGATATTCACAATTTTGTAATAAGCTTTTTCAATGACAATTGTTTCTCCAATGGAGGGAGGAATTTGATAAATAACTTGTTTTGATTGCCAGCCCTTTACTTTATGCTGATATAAAGTATTTAGTCTCACCATGCGTTATCGCCTCTTTCTAAGAATGATCCAACAACTAGTAGCTATATGAATATGTATGCATTTCTAAATTTGTCCTTTCCTTTTAAATAAAAAAACTGAAGCCGGTTTATGACTTCAGTTAAGAAAGAGCGCATTCCATAAAAAAGCTCCATAAATATTCACAAAATCTCTCTCTCTATCCAGTGTTTGGGTCTTTCAAAATAGTTTGGTATTTTAGTATGAACATCGCCAATAGCGGAATTAATTTGCGATTGTGTAAGGAAGAGCGCAGCTTCCAGGTTTGCTGCCCTTAAGTCAGCGTCTCGTAGATCTGCACCAATAAAATCAGCTCCCCGCAAATCACTATTCCTTAGATTAGCAGCAATCATGAGCTTCCCTCGAAAATTTTCCCCTTGTAAATCTAATCCTTTTAAATTAGCCCCTATAAAGTCCGATTTATTTTTTAATCTCTTTCTCCCTTTATTCATCCAACTCTCTCTATACTTTATGCTTGAAGCAATTAAGAGCTCGTTAACTTTCCTTCGATGAGAATTAAGATCAATTGTTAAAATCTCTTTCGGTGTTCTCTCGGTTAGTTCAACGGTTTCATCATAAATACGTTGAAGTTTGTCATGAAAAGAAGAAGTTTCCTTTAACGTAAGTGCTTGATTTAGATACCAGAGCATTTCATGTAGTTGTTGAACAAGCGGAAAGATAAGGAACATTTCTTCTGCATGCTTGCCCCTCCGCCAGTCCTCCCCCTTGTAAATGGTTTGAGATACATGCTGCCCCGCACCGAAGCATTCATATGATACACAACCGCGGAATCCTGTTTTTCTCAATTTATCATGGATGGAACAAGCATTGTCTGAACATAAATTTCTGCATGGCATTCCACTCTCTTTATCAAAGGGAAAATCTGCTGATTCTCCATATGGCAATGCTACACAACATAATCCAAAGCAATTTTGACAATCTGACTTTAACGCATTAATCATTTCCAAAACTCCTAGTAATTATTTATAAGCTTCTCGGTGAATCAGACATACTATTTACTAAAATAATATAAATAAGAATGGATATTGGTATAGTAATTATAAAGATTAAGCGAATACCTAATGGCGTAATACCAAGAAATTCACCTATCCCCCCACAAACGCCATAAATCGCTTTATTATTTTGGGATTTCCTCATTTTGCGATTCATCCTAACCCTCCCATTTCATCAAATAAGCATGTGAAATTTCATTATCCTTTTTTCTCATTTCAGAACTTTTCAAGAAATTGATTTCATTCTTCTTCAACTAATTGTGTCTTTATCATCATTTCCTTGTAATAAGTGTAAATTCCCAAGGGATATTCTCCTTTTTCCAACCACGGTGTTCCTCAAATCGATCGATTGTAAACCTAGCCGTAATAACTGCATTAAGAATTTCGCTAAGTGTATAAAAGCGGAGAGAAACATCGGGAAAACCAACTTGCTCTTCTTCAGGGAAAAAATGTTTATATGCGATATCGCCTGTATGTATTTCCGTATCAAAATAAGCATGCTTCGCCGAGAAATCCTCATTCAAGCATTTCAGCAAAGGATGATAATCGCTTAGAATCATTGTGCCACCCTTTTTTAAAAGGGAAAATAAAAGGGACAGAAGTTTATCTAAATCATAAAAATAATGGAGTACTCCACCTTCTAAATAGAGAATGTCAAACGTTTCTCCGTATGATTGTAAATTGATGTCATAAACATCTCCTACCATATAATTTATGGACGTATTAGCATAATACGCTAGCTCTTTCGCGTATCGTTCATTTTCCTTTGATAGATCAAAGACTGTCACCTCAGCTCCTAACAGTGCTAATGGCACTGCTTTCCTACCATTTGACCCACATAGATTTGCTATCTTTTTGTTCTCGACATTCTCTAAAAATGCTCGAGGGTTTTTCCTTATTTCTTTCGCTTTTTCCTTTGGGTGGCCATCTCGCTTTATCCAAAATTCATAGGCACGGTATTCCCATGCTGCTTTATTAGTCGCACTTTGCTCATTCATAAGAAAATCCTCCCCTTGAAATCACTCCCATAATCTTTCCACTTCTACTAATTCATTTTTCATAAATTTCATCCGGTAAATATCTGGCTTTGTCGTATGAAGTAAAAAATCTAAATCAAACCGCCTATCGTAGTAGCTCATCATTAACGTCATTACTACCCCAGGGGTTCCAATTACGATCTTTTTTCCTACATATGTAGTTAGTAACTGTTTTAAAACCTTTATTGCCCGTTTTTGACATACTCTATTAGACTCAGCTCCAGCTAAGGCATAATCTGGATTCGAAAACGACTTACTAAGATATGGATACAATTCATTATTAGTTAATGGAACGGCATCTAGACTAAACACTTTTTCTTTTAAGTCTTCCATAATGAACACCTCTTTGCCCAAGGCTGCAGCTAAATCATTAATGGTTAAGATAGCACGTTGATAAGGACTGGAAACAAAAAGATCAATTTCTTCCTTTTGTAGCATTTTGCTTATACGTTCAGAATCCTCTTTTCCTTTTTCTGTTAACCCTCTTGTTCTTTCTGTTCCTTGGGCTTTTGACGATTCACCGTGTCTTACCATGTAAATATATGTTATCATTTTAATCTCCCACATTTTCCACTCTAATACGTAACCATTCCGTAGGTTTTTTCTTAATAAAGTGCTTTTCGATAAAGGTAAGAACTTCGTCATTTCCTGGCAGTGTTACGAATTCCTTTGCTTCTTCAAAAGACAACCATTTATACTCACTATGCTCATTATTTAAACGTACTTCTTGATTTTCCTCTACGATGCCAACAAATACTGGGGCAATATATAGGTAGTTTTCTACAGGCGAATATATTTGGTCAAATGTATTCGAACTATAAAGGGCTAGCTTGGTAATACCTGTTTCTTCCTTTACCTCTCTTAGAGCTGCTTCCCAAGCTTGTTCCCCTTGTTCTAGGCTTCCCCCTATGTAACACCACATATCTTTAAATACTGGAGTTGCTCGTTTCAATAATAAAACTTTATCTAAACCATTTATTTTTTTTAATAACACAACAGCAATTCCAGTACTGCAAATCGGTGTTGTATCCCTTTCATTTTTTCACTCCAAACATTATGATAAATATTTTGTAAAGTTAAGTCCTTTTTTATTATAGTTCTTTTTTTTTGAAACTGGTAATATTTCTTAGATTTTAATTTGGTTAAAAGGGTATAAAGCTATTAGTGAGTTTCATAACACAAAAGGAGGTTAAAAGATGAGTGTATTACAGAAAATTGCCTTAATACTTATCGTAATCGGTGCTATTAATTGGGGACTTATCGGCCTATTTCAGTTCGACCTTGTCGCGGCGATTTTTGGAGGACAGCATGCAGGATTCTCTCGAATTATCTATAGTATAGTTGGAATCGCTGGTTTGTTGAGTCTTAGTTTACTTTTCTCATCAAAAAGCTTATCAAAAACAAGTTCCAAAAAGCGTACCGCCTATTAAATTGGAATATTCGCGCTTAATAATTACATGTCGACTATATCGTCATTAAAAAAATTAAAACGGCAAACAAAACTATGCATTTGTTTCGTTTGCCGTTTTTTCAATTATTATCTTGTTATAAAATAATCGCCACTAACTGAATTCCACTTAAGAACAGACCGATAATAAATCCGCATACGGCTCCGTTTACCCGAATCCATTGCAAATCTTTACCAACATTATTCTCAATCATATCGACAAGTGTTTCGTTATCCAGCTTATCCAGATTTTCTTTTACTAAATTGCCAATTTGATCATGGTTTTTCTCGATAAAATGAGAAATTTGGTGAATAATCCAAGGATCAATCTTTTCGCTATTTTCTTCGATTTTTTCCACTAACTGCAGAATAAATGGAAGAGCTTTTGTTTCCATAAACTCCTTATTTTCAAGAAGTTCGATTGCCTTCTCTTGTGCTTGCTTCAGACTTGTTAAGATTGTATGATTGGACTCAAGTGAATCAAGTACTTTATCCTTCCATGTATTGATTCCTGCTAATACTTTCTCGTTTTCTGGAAGGCTTTCAATTTCCTTTCGAATGTACAAAACCAGTGCTTCACGGTTTTGCTCCCCATCTTTTTGAAGACTACGCATTCCACTCAAGCAGAGATTTTGGACAATTTGCCCTAACTTTTCCTCTGTTAAAATATTCTGCAATGTTTTTAACGCAAATTGCAGCATGCCGCTTGCCTCGACATTATTTAACACATTCATCGAAACAGAGCCAAGTTTTCGAGCTGTTTCTTCTTTTCGCAGCCAAGCTTCCGTTTTTACTAGAATATGATCCAAAGCCTTCTTGTCAACTTCTTCTGAAATTAATTGATTTGTAAGCAGATTTAGAATATTACTTATTTGCACATCTGATAGAGCCGCTGACATTTGCTTACGCACAAATGGAGTTATTTTTTCGACGTCTATATTTCTAATTGCTTGCTGTGTAGCCTTTATCATTGCTTTCTTTACTGGTTCTGATTCTATTCTTGTGTTGATGGCAGCAGTGATTTTTTCGGTAAAAGGAATATTCTTCACTTTATCCTGGATACTTTCCTTTGATAACCAATCTTTTTTCAAAACATTCACTAACCCATTTACCATCCTATCCCTATTTTTAGGTAGTAAAGCAGTATGTGGGATTGGCAAACCTAAAGGATGTCTAAATAGTGCTGTAACGGCAAACCAGTCTGCTAGTCCTCCGACAAGTCCAGCCTCAAAACCGCCATGAATTAGATGTATCCAACTATTATCTTGAAAAGGAAATGTCAGGATAAACCCCAATCCCATAATAAGCAGTGAATACCTTGCAAGCTTTCTTGATGATTTTTTTTCCACGCATTGTCCCTCATTTTACTTTTAAAATCGTTATTACATCTTTTTAGAGGTAGAACCTCTATTCTGTAGTATACCAATAATCACCTAAAAACAGAAAGAGAAAGTAGATATTTAGCGAATTTTTTCTTATGGTACAACAAAAGCCAAAAGATCTGTTCGACCTTTCAGCTTCCTCGCGCCACTTTATCACTTGTCTAATAGCGATAAAAATTCATTCATTACCTTTCTATACTGTTCAGGTTCTTCTATATAGGCCATATGGGCACTTTCTTCAAATACATGAAAAGCTGCATGTGGAGTTCTGCTACTATAATATTCTGTTGATGCAGGTGTTGCTTCATCATAGCGCCCACAAGTATACAATGTTGGTATAGAAATTTTTGATAGCTGTTCTGTACAATCAAATGTTTTTAAGTTCCCTTGTACAGTAAATTCGGAAGGTCCCCACATTATTTGATACACATGTGGATTTCTAAAGTGCTTACCTTGTTTTAAATGTTCTGGATAAGGCTTTAATCTACATACAAAATGATCATTAAACACTTCAATCGCTTGTTGAAAGGCAGGTGTATCTGTATTTCCCTTTTCTTCACAGCTTCTGATCGTTTCTTGCACCTCTAGTGGTAATAAAGCTAAATTTTTCTTTTGATCTTTTTCCCACAATGGTGCACTTAAACACGGACTGGAGAAAATAATGCTGCTAATTCCTTCTGGATTATTAAAATAAGAAGCAGCTGCAAGAGTAGTGCCCCATGAATGGCCAAGAATATGGACTTTTTTCAACCCTAAACCTGTACGAACTTGAGCGACTTCTTCTACAAACCTGGCTAATGTCCATAGGGAATCATCATCTGGTCGATCTGACTTTCCACAGCCTAACTGATCATATAATATGACTGGTCGATCGGTTGCCAATTCTTTTAACCCTTGTAAAGAGTAAGAGCTAGAACCTGGTCCTCCATGTAAAACAAGCAGTGGAGTACCTTCTGCTGTCTCATTATGTATGATATACCATACTTTTCCCCCTGTAACCTCTAAAAATCCTTCTTTCATCCGCTTACTCCTTTTCGATTATACTAACTAGTTTAGCCTATATAATTATTCCAATATCTTTCTTTCAATTATCTCCACGCGGTTTCCAAATGGGTCACGGAACTCAAAGCGCTCATAGCCTTCAATAGGAATAGAATTGGTGATTTCAACTCCTAAATCACTAAGTTTATTTTTCCAATCCGACATACTATCTACTTGGTAAGCAAGGTGAGACTTAGTAGAATAACGATCAAATCCATCTTCTGTTCCAACATGGACATCCATATTTCCTAGTGATAGCCAAAAACCACCTCTTCCTTGCAAAGATGCAGGCTTCGCTATTTCTTTTAACCCCAGCTCGTCACAATAAAAATCCTTAGCCTTTTCTTCCATTCCTTTAGGAATGGTTATTTGCACATGATGCACACCAATTATATTCATCTTCGCTATTCCTCCCTATATCTTCGTCCTATTAATCTTATAATGAACTAACCTAATAAAACCATATCGTAAAACTAATCACTTATGATTAGAAAAAATAATGGAGAATAGGGGTCAATAAGTCATACATTTCTTGGCTTCTCGACCCTACGTAATAGGGCACAGAATAAATCATACATTAAATCATGAGACTAGCGAAGGTACTAAATACTTTTTACTCCTACAATTAGGTTTTTATTATTCCTTACCAAGCGAAAATCCCGCAAACAGCTTGCCGCCATACGGCTTTAATACTTTTTCCGTAAGCTCTATAATTTTTTCTTTTTCTCTGGTTCGATAAAAGCAATCAAATGCTTCAATAAACTCATCCGCTAATAGAGAATCATAGTGCCGTAAACTCCTGACCATCCATTTCGATGTACCAACCCATTGCTTATTTACTCTTAAAACAAATTCGTGGAGAAGAAAGCTTAATGTGCTCGCAATGAAAATTTCCTCTTGTTTATTGTCTGCTCCGATCAAATCATCTAGTACATCTGTTATAAAGTAACGCTTCGTACGAATTGTTTCCTCTGACCATTCTTTCGGTCCCTCTGCCAGCATTTGTTTTGCTTCTTGTTTGATTGCTTGTAAAGCTCCGTCGTCTCTTAACACGATTCCTTCTGTGATCATTCGCTGCATGGAAGGTTTTGCTATATTATAGTCCATTAAGAAGAAATCTTTATAGGAAGAGAAATTATGTACAAATACTTCGATTGGCCAACCAAATTCCATCATGGACTCTCTATAAGAAGAGACGATTTTTTCATCAAAAATGACAATATCAAGGTCGGAAGTAGCTGTTGCTTGTCCCCTTACTACACTTCCTGCTAAAACAGCAGCATTACAATGTGAATAATATGTATCTATAAAAAGGCGGGCTGCTTCCACTGGCTCTAATCTTTCCATTAATTATCCCCCAATTCTAATCACTAGTATCATCAATCAATAGTTATTTTTAATTCCTTGACAAACACTGCAGTTCCACTAATCTCCACATCCAATTGACCATTCCTCTCAGAAACAATAACAGATACTCTCCCATCACGACCTATCTCCTGACCTTGTTCAATGACAATAGTTTTATTTTTCCATTCCTCATCCACATATGTAATATAATATGCCCCCATCACTCCCGACGATGTTCCTGTAACTGGATCTTCTCTTGTACCAGAGTAAGGAGAGGAAAAATGCCTTCCATGCATAATTGCATTTACATCGTAGGTTTCCAGGCAAAATGGATGAATGGACGCATGAGGAATTTCCGCTAAAATAGCTGGAAACAAGTCATTTTTCACAGCCATTTTGGAAAATACACCTAGTTCTTTAATAGGAACAAGGAGTGTCCACAGCCCCGTATTGCCATAAAGAATCGGAATATTTGTATCTAAATCAGATTCTTTAAGACCGATTGCTTCTGCTAATGCTAATCGTGAACCTTTGAATTGTTTAAATTGTGGTGTAACTTGCTTCATCGTAATGGCAGGAGAAGACTGATCACGATAATCAATTTTAATCGGAAGCACACCCGCCTTTGTTTCGATAGAATAAACTTCTTTTTCAGAGAGCAGCCCCATCGTTTTAAGAGCAAAAACAGTAGCGATAGTAGCATGACCACAAAGATTCACTTCATGTCCGGGGGTAAAATAACGAATTTTTAGATCAGCACATTCTGATGGTGAAACAAACGCCGTTTCATTAAAGCCCACCTCTTTAGCAATTTTCTGCATTTCTATTTCGGTATATTTCTCTCCCTCTAACACAATTCCAGCAGGATTTCCCTTATCCGGCTTATTAGTAAATGCATCATAATGTAAAACAGAAATTTTCTTCATTTCAATTTTCCTCCTACAAGTCTATTTATCTATCATATTCCATCCGCTTTGCTGTTTCCCTTCCTACTTCCTTGCCATATAACTTCTCTACTATATGAAAGGACATATTGATTCCGGCAGATATCCCGCCAGAAGTTAGTATCTTTCCTTCATCTACAAATTTCACTTTCCTAACTATCTGAACCTTTGGAAATTCTTGCTCCAAGCGATCGATATCCATCCAGTGCGTGGTAGCCTTTAAATTATCCAACAACTCAGCCTTCGCTAATAAAAATGCTCCTGTACAGACAGAAGTCATATATTCTACTTTCTTTGATTGCATTTTAATCCACTTAATGACAACAGGATTATAAATTTCGATTTCTTCTGCTCCATAGCCGCCTGGAACAATGAGAATATCCAAATCAGGATGGTTTTCAAAAGAAAAATCCGCTTCTATTCTAAGACCATTTCTTGCTAAAATAGTTCCTCCTTTTTCTGAAATAGTATAGACATGAAATAATTTATTCTCTCCACCAGCTAAAGAAAACACTTCAAATGGACCAGCAGCATCCAATACTTCTACTTCATTAAAAATCAATATTCCAACAATGCGAGCCTTCATAATTCCCCCTAAAATAGTATTCGTATGTAAAATAATGAAAAATCAATTAAGAACCCTAGTCTTTACATCCTACCACGTTTTGTGAATTTTTAAATAATATTCCCACCAAATTTCTTATAAATAAATGGTATAATATTTGTTCGAATGAATTATTTGGGAGGAAAATATGATTCAAGCAATTGGCGTCGTTGATTTTCATTACAAACCAACGCGAACAACGAAATATAGAGAGAATGTAACAAAAAGGATTAACGCAAAAACTAATAAATACGATGATTCTTTTGAAGTTCTGACGATTTCAGAACCATATGATATGGATGGAGATATTTTTGTCCGTGTATCCTGCTCATTTACCATTTATATGTACGAAAAGGCCTATATTCGAAATCCCGAAGAATATGTTGGATCTGTATTTCCTACATTAAAAGAACGGATTACACCGCATATCATTGCAACAAAGGTTTATAGTTTAACAAAAAGAAGATGATTAAATGGGACTGTGCACATTTTTAGCGATTGTTAAGTTATAATAAAGTCATTTAGAATTGTATATAGTTGTTTGCAAGTCCTCCTTTAACTAACGTGGCATTTAGTACAATTAGAATGGAGGAACTAATAACCTTAATATCGAAAAGAATATACAAAACGTAAAAATCAAGAGGAGACACTAAAAAAATAAGAAGTCAACAAAACAAAGCAGGTGGGATATATGGGCGAAAGAAGCAAAAAAATGGATACATATTATAATACAAAGGATATTGCCAAACGCAATGCACTATTAAAGCAATTAGTATTTGACTTGCCAGATGACGGAAAGGACTTTTTTTTAAGAGCTTATAAAAAAGAGCGATATTTAGATATGCGACTTACTGCCATTCGAGGATATGCTGCCTTTGCAAGCGAAGAAGAGGTGGCAATTTTAATGAATAGGATGTTGGAAATCTTAAAAAAGATCCCCGAAAGTACTCCATATAATTATCAGGAATATGAAATCTTGCGGTCAGCTTTTTTGATGCCCTACCTGCTGGAAAAATATAATTATGACTGTTTCAAAAAATTTAATGAACAGTTAGAAAAACAGTACGATGCCATGCCCGAAGTTTTCAAAGGAATTTTTACCTGCAATGAAAAAGGTGAACATATCCAACTGGTTCTCCCAGCAGCAGTACAGAAACGGATTAGAGCTTTCCTGCGTGGGTCAAAGACATCCCTGAGTGATTCTTGAACCCACAAGCCGCTTTTATCATCATGCTCGTAATATTCAATAGAAAATAATTTCGCCCCGCTATCACTTGGTATCTATGATAACTTTTAAAGAAGCTCCTTTGAGCACAAATATATATAATCTACGGAAATTAAACAACTTTAAAGATCTAACACTATATGTATATCTTTCTATCAAATTTTAATAGCTTTAATATCATTTCAAAATTAGCAAGTATTACTGTTAATTTTCCTATTACGCAAATGGTTAATGGAGTAATAGGTATTCATACTATGGTGCCATTTGTTAATGAAAGTGGGAGGTTATAGCTTGGAGAAAACAAAAGGAAAAAAAGCGAAAAAGGACTCCTTTTTTGGGAGCCTGTTAGACATTTTAATAGACTTTTTTGAGATTTTTTATGGATTTTTCCGATTTTTATTTCGCTCGCTTTTGAAATTCTTCTAAATGTGCATATTTGGAGAGAGGCGGAAGAAGAATCCTTTCCCTCTCCTTTATTTATATTTTTCAGCCTTTCTATTTCCTTCTTAATTTGCCTTAAAGTTATACAAAGGCTTAATAATTTCTGCAATATCAATAGTCTCTGCTGTATGTTTAATTATCTCTTCCATTGGTTTATAAGCAAATGGACTTTCATCTAACGTACTATTCTTCACGGAAGTACTCCAAACTTCTTTCATGGCTGACTCAAAATCTTTTAAGCTAACGGTCTTTCTCGCTTTGGTCCTTGACATTAATCTTCCTGCGCCATGAGGAGCGGATTGGTTCCAGTCCTCGTTTCCTTTTCCAAAGGCAATAATGCTGCCATCTCTCATATTCAAAGGAATAATTACTCTTTCTCCTTTTCTAGCAGAAATAGCTCCTTTTCTTAATATCATATTTTCCATATCAATATAATTGTGAATAGTAGTAAATTGATCTAAAACTGCCCAATTCATCTTTGTAACAATAACATCAATCATGGCAAGTCGATTTAAATAAGCATATTGTTGCGCAATCTTCATATCATGCATATAGTCTTTAAATCCTTGGGACTCTAAATAAGCAAGTTCTTTGTTTATTTTTGGTAGTTCCATATTTTTTAAGCTTGCTTGAATTTCAGCATGCCTCCCCTCTTCCTTCAATTTAGCAATCATTTCTTTTTTGATCCCGTCGATATTAACTAAATTATCGTAAGCAAGTGTTTGGTAATATTCTGCTACTTGTGCACCTAAGTTACGGCTTCCACTATGTATAACGATATATACACTTCCATCAGCTGCTTCATTTAACTCGATAAAGTGATTACCTCCACCTAAGGTTCCAATACTATGTTCTGCTCTTTTTTTATTTATAGGAGCTTTCACCTCATCTAAATCAATTTGTTCCCTATATGAATGAGCTTTATCTCTGATCGAGAATCCGCTTGGAATAAACTTACGAACCGTTTCATCTAGTTCATCAAAATTCAAACTTGCTCTGTCTATCTTTAATTTTGCTACCGCCATACCACAACCGATATCTACCCCTACTAAATTAGGGACAATTTTATCTTGAATAGTCATAGTCGTACCTATCGTACAGCCCACTCCCGCATGCGTGTCCGGCATAATTCTAATCTTACTGTTCTTAGCAAATTCCTGATCACATAATTCCTTAATCTGTGCTTCAGCCACTTCTTCTAATTGATCCGTAAATACTTTAGCTCTATTATATTTTCCTGTTAATTCAATCATTTGGTCACTTCCTTTTTTCAGTTTTTTTACTTATAAAGCTTGTATAATCATTGACGTATAGCTCCAATCTGTTATACACTTAATATAACAGATGAAACTGGAATGGGAGGAATAAAACGAATGAATTCTATTTATATTGGGATATCTCTGCAATTATTTCTGGCAGTAATAGTTCCTATTATATTAATGGTGTATTTACAAAGAAAAAAAATGATGTCTTGGAGATCCTTACTTGTTGGTATTGTTATCTTCATTGTATTTTCGCAAATTCTTGAAAAAATCGTTCATTTCATCGTGCTTAGCCCTACTGGAACGGAGTTGAAATGGAGCAGCAATCCTTATCTTTTTGCCTTATACGGCGGCCTAGCTGCAGGTATATTTGAAGAAATTGGCCGCTATTTTGCTTTTAAAGTATGGTTGAAGAACAATCATCAATTTAATGATGGACTATCATATGGATTAGGACATGGAGGAATAGAAGCTATATTTATAGGCGGCATGTCAGCACTAAATTCTCTGCTCATCTCATCTATGATCAAAACTGGGAACTTGGAAACAATATTGGGCCCTGCTGCGACACCTGAAGCCATTAACAACATTAAAGAGCAATTTGAACAAGCTAATGTAATGCTTTTTGCATCTGGTGGTTTAGAAAGAGTCTTTGCCCTTGCACTGCACCTTGCATTATCCATATTAGTCCTTTATGCAATTAGACAGCAAAAATTTATATATGTTATTTATGCGATTCTTATACACGCAGCTATCAATTTCTTCCCAGCATTATATCAGGCGGGTACTATCACCAACCTACTTGTAATGGAAGTTTTTCTAGGGATAATTGCTGTACTATCCATCCTATTTATTGTAAAAATGAAACCAAAATTCGAGAAATAAATATTAGATATTCTGCTCTCCTTTTTATGGAGAGCTTTTTACCATTGTTCACCTTCCCATTCATCCATAATTACTATATCTTCTGTTGCGGCACCTGAACTGGTAATCCCACCATTTTCATAGCTATTAAGTGGTACTACATAATTATTTTTCTTATCATATCCTTTAACCCCATAATATAGTCCTTCACCATTGTAAGAAATAAAATCTTCCTCCTGATTCTCTATCTTTATTTGTGCTGCATTCCATATGGCTCCCCATTTATCTGGCACTTTGTATATACCATATGGTTTTCCACTGATTGATACGTCTTCCTCGATTTGAATTGCTGGTTCATACCATTCACCGCTCCAGCCACTTGTAAAATGTCGGTCTCTTATTAAATAGAAAGTAAGAGTTTCTATCTTTTTTTTGGAATCAAGATTCCATAGAAAATAGGATTCTGACTGATTTCCCGCCTTTATCCTCCATATAAGCGGTTCTCCAGTGGTTGATACATAGGTTACTTCCCATTTATTATCTATCCATTCTAATAAACTATAGCCATATTGATTATCACTAGAAAGATGTGGAATGAAAATATGCTTTTCATCTAAGGCTCTTTGGTCAAAAACTCTATTTATGTTCATTTCACCAGTATCTTCAATCATTTTTCTTATACTAGTTTCATTAGGAAGATCGGATGGAGAGCTTTCGGCTTCCTTTAAGAAAAGAAAAATAAAAAAGCATATAGCAATCATGACTACAACTAGTAAATACCATACTCTTTTAAATTTCATCTAATCTGTTCCCCCTTTTAATACAGATTCAGAGGAGCGAAAATAGTACTGACCCTTTTCTGTTGAAATAAGCATCCCCTTTCCATCTCTTTCCATATAAATGGTAGATTCATAGCCAATCCCCCACTTTGGAGTCGCTCCTAAAAGAATATAGGGAAAGCGTTCCATTGTCTGATGTGGCATCTGTTCTTCCTCTTCCCATTCTTCCTCCTTAATTTCTGGAAATGATTCATAATACCATTGCTGTGTATCCATTTTCCCAATCTCCCAAGAAGACAGACTTTCTATAAACAGCTCTTTATTAAGAACTGCTTGTTTGCCTGAAGGATGAATTAATAGAATGCCAGGATTATTTAGTTCAGCTAAAAAAGTCTCTACTTTATTGGTTGGATACAACAAACTCTGTACCAGAGTACTAAGCAAGGTTGTAATAAGAAAAATATAATTTCCAAAGAATCCAAGCCAAGCAAATGGTCGATACACCTTCCAACGTTCTTTCCGCTTTCCAAAAACCAATATAAGTATCCATACACCAAGTGGTAAAATAGCTATCTTTACTGGTGTTTCACTAACCATAAATGAAAAGTTAAAGCAAAATAAACCGATGTATAAAATAATGGCCATTTTCCATATAACAGGTTTTTCTGTTTGTTTTCTATACACATAACATACTGCACCAATAAGTATGCCCCAACCAATTATAGTCATCATACTTGTACTTAACGGAATGGGAATCCAATAATCAAACATATACATCTCCTATAAATCCATTGAATTAATCCTTATTTTAGCACAATTACCAAATAACAACATCTCATTTTGTAAAAAAGTGAATGATATCGTAATTGTAGAAATAGGATTATATTAGATGGTTTTAAAAGCATATGGTAAGATATTTTTATATGAGTGAATGGAAAATATAAGGAGTGCATGGAATGGAAAATTGGATAATAGAAACGATGGAAAATTTTGGATATACAGGTATTTTGATATTGATTATGTTTGAAAATATCTTTCCACCCATCCCTTCGGAAGTTATTTTGACCTTTGGAGGCGCTATGACTGTAAAGACTAGTATGACCATTACAGGCGTTGTCATCGTATCTACAATTGGTTCTGTACTTGGAGCTATTATTCTTTATTTTATCGGTTCCTTATTGGATATAAAAAGATTGGAAAAAATTATTGATAAATGGGGCCATATCCTTCGTTTAAAAAGAGATGATTTATATAAAGCAGATCGCTGGTTTGATAAATTTGGCTATTGGACAGTCTTCTTCTGCCGCTTTATTCCACTTATTCGAAGTTTAATTTCGCTGCCAGCAGGCATGGCAAAAATGAATTTTGGTATTTTTCTATTTTTAACAACGATAGGTACATTCACATGGAATTTCGTTCTTATTCGTATTGGAGCAACAGTTGGTGATTCATGGGAAGACATCGTTCATTATATGGACATGTACTCCAATGTAGCATACGTGATAATTGCTGTAATAGGTCTTGCTTTTATTGGACAATACATATATAAACGAGTCATTAAGCAAAAATAAAAGGTCGTGGCTGGGACAAAATAAAATATATAATGGATAAAGAAGAACAATCTCTAATTTAGTGGTGAAACCAATTCGTTCCATTACACTACAGACACTTGATGAGTCGGGGAGCAAACTAAGCCTCCTCATATAGTGAGGAGGAGGATTGGCGCTTGCCCGATGGAAAGCGAAGTGTATTCAGACAGCGGGTGATTACCACAAACCTCCTTTCTTAAATTTAATTAACCCCCGAACAACTATACGAATATTTATTAGTGTGTACGTATAATTGTTCGGGGTATATTTGATTGAAAGACTTATGTCCTACCCTCTTTTTGTTCCTTTTCATTTCGGTAACAAGATTTCTATTTTCCAACTAATCTATTTTTTAATCCAAAGCGCTATCCTAAGAAGGAGTTATTTTACCACCAATTTTGAACAGAAAAGGAATAAGCGCCACTAAAATAATCCCTACTGTAAATGTGGCAATGACTAACTCATTCCATCTAATTAAATTTATGGAAAACATATGATAGATTACGAATGAATTGATTGGAAGGTTAAGTAATAAACCAGTAAGAAGTCCAGGTGCATACTTTTTCAAGAAAATAGTTGCAACAAGATGAGGAAAAATAGCATTTAATATCATTGAACCTAAAAATCCAACAAAAATCCATTTCGCTAACACTGATTCTGGCCAGTATAAAAAGCTGGTTGCAGACACATAAGCTAATATAGTTACAAAAATAACAGCAATATAGAATTCACTTGAAGTAACTGGCTTTTGAAACCTCGAAGATTGCTGAGACCATTTAGGAAGCCAAATTGCCTCTTCTATATTATGAAGTGTAATAGCAAAACAAAAAAGTAGTATATGAGAATAGTCCATATCCCTTTACTCCACCCTTAAAGTAATTTTTCCATTTATCCGGACTTAATTTTTATGTTTCCAAATAATCCGGTTTAAAGAATAGTATGCTGCGACAATTAAGAGAAAAATAAGATATACATTTACTGGATGTGTGTCGATAATTCTTCCATGTAAAAAGGCAAACAAGAAATGACAATTATCCCAAGAACGAATATCTTTACTACTAATCTTTCATCCTTCATCCATTATTCTCCACATTCTCAGATGATTATAGAAAGCACTTTGTCTTTCCTATAAATAATGGAAAGTTATAGCTTTAATCAGGCTTCTTTAAGTTTGCAGCTTGAATTATGACTGCTGTCAAACCAGTATCAGATCCTGTTTCATGCCATTCTCCTTGCTCCCAAAAGACTGCCTCCCCTTTCTTTATAAGAAGCTTCCTATTATCGGTATCTCTAACCCAGCCTTCACCCTCGACTACATGGAACAGCTGTGGAACCGGTGCTGGATGATTACCTAATATTCCTTTTGGACCAAGCGTTATTATCCCAATATTCGTAGCTTCTTCTGTTTTCATGATTTTACAATAGCTAGCAGAAACAGAATTGTATTGCTCTATGCTTTTTCCTTCCCCAATTGTAATTAATTTCATTTACCATAATCCTTTCTTTTTATCGGCACAGAATAAACAGTTATTTATACGTTTTTATTTTCGTCATAAAATCCTCTATATCCTCACTAATAAGCTGTTTAAATTTTATTGTATCCTTTTTATACTTTATCGTTATATATTGATTCATTAAATTTCGCGTTAACTGAATTGCTTCTATATTTGCATAATCAAAACTTTCGATTAGTTCATTTCCAGGAATGGAGTCTGCACAGAAAATTAATCGTTTTTCTGTTGCTGCCAGCATTCCTGGACGCACTATTTTTTTATAAATAAACACTTCCAATGAGCATCTAATAGATCCTTGTATCGTTTCGTTTTTCTTTAGTTGTTGGTGCAATATTTGCAAATCTGCTATCATCATTTCTTCCTCCTTCGCCTTTTAAATTACTTTACGGCTGAAGTCGGCAAAAGATTCCTAATCTATTAACCTTAATCATTAGGATTAATGATAGCCAGAATTTGATGGTCTTTCCACTCTCCGTTTATTTTCACATTGCTTTTGGCTACTCCCTCTTTGTGAAACCCAGCCTTTTCCAGTACGCGAATCGAGCCAATATTATGGGGCATCACTCCTGCTTCTAATCGATGTAGACTAAGTGTATGGAAGGCATAATCAACTAATTTTTTCACAGCAAGAGTCATATAGCCTTTGCCGTTACTGTCTTTATCAAGAACATAACCAACAATAGCATTATGTGCCGGCTCTCGTCTTACCATATATAAATTAACACTTCCAATTAACTCATTGGACTCTTGTAGAAAAATGCCAAAATGATAATCAATGTCTTGCTTTGCATTTTCTTTCCATGTGTTAATAAGCTGCTGTTGAAAATTCAATGTATAGAACTCTTCCTTGCGAGCAATCGAATATTCCTTAAAGAAATCTCGATTTTTTAATTCGAGCTTCCATAGTCCCTCTGCATCCTTTTCCTCTAATAATCTTATGTAAATAGAATCAGTTGTTTGAACCATTTTTTATCCACCTCTCTAAATCCTATTTGTAATCATCTTTACAAATGAATACTACAAAATTTTCTAGAAATAATAAATGCAATTTATCATTTGATTTTCTGCTTTTTAAACTAGGTTATAATGAATATCTTTCTAGCAAAAAAAGGTAATTGCAAAGTGACTATATTAAAGGTCTTTTTTTCTATTGGTTAAATTTGATTGCGTAAAATTTATATTCCTATAAAAAGTTGATATTTTCCATTTCTTCGAGACGATTGTTTTTAATCTGAAAAACATTATTTCCTTCTACAGCCATTAACCGATTGTTATAAAAATACATTCCTGTACCTTCGTCTATTCCAAAATGTTCATGGGGCTGAAACTTAATAACAGCTTTCCTTAAATGATTTTCATCCATCCATTCACTAAAATGAACAGCAATAACCGTGTTTTTCAACAGCCCTAATCCTGTTTGCCACTTAAAAATTCGATCTTCATTGTCATTTGCTGAAATGATACAATGCTCCATACTAATTAGAGCTCCAGCAGAAAAACCAGCAATTGGTACTCCTGCTGAAAATTGTTCTTTGAGAATCCTTGATAAAGTAGTCTCGACAATATACTTTGCATAATGTTCCGTATTACCACCACCGATGATAATCCCGGCACTATTCTTTAGCAGTTCAGCGGCCTCTTTCTCTGAAATAGTTGGCAAAGGGATAAATTGGAATTCTGTTATTCCATTTTCCACTAATATTTTTGTATACTTGGGCATATATTCCTTCCAGTTTGGTCTATCGATAATTAGCAAAGAAATTTTTCCTGTTCGTACCGAGATCAGTTCGGAAAATTTTCTTGCCATTTTATATGTAAATGGCGGGCCGCCGCCAAATAAGAATAAATGTCTATCCATTATTATCCTCCCATATTCTCTGAACCGTTATTAATTGATTTCCTTTAAATATTAATTTATAAATATCAGGCATCTCTAAATTCTTCCAAAATGAATAATCATAGTCCTTTGAAAAATAATTCATGATTAAAACCATGATATTTCCATGTGTTCCGATAACAATTTTTTTATTTTCATATTGCTTTAGTATTTGAAATAAAGCTTGGACTCCTCTTTGTTGGGCTGTTATATTAGACTCTCCACCATCCCAGAAAAAGGTTTCCTCTCTCCAAACTTTTTCGATGGCAGTATTAAAATCAGGAATAGATCCTTTTGCCAATTTACGTTCTCTAAATTCGGAGATAAGCTTGATATCTGTTTGAAAATATTCTGCAATTCCTTCTATTGTCTGAATCGCTCTCTTATATGGGCTCGATAAAACGATATCGATAGCTTCCTTTTCCATTCGTTTAGCTACTTGTTTAGCATCCGAGCTGCCTTTCTCCGACAAAGGTCTGCCTCTTTCATCTTCGGAATAAATGGAGTGTGCATGCCTGACAAAATAAATCGTTGTTCTAGATTCCAAATTGCTCATCCCATCCAGCATTTTTTATTCATCTTTCAGAATAGAGTATACATTTATATCAAACGCCTTTCCATTCTGTTCATAGTACTTTCTCAAAACACCTTCATGCTGAAAGCCAAGCTTTTGAATAAGTTTATTTGATGCTTCGTTTTCTAAATAAATCATCGCTCCTACCCGATTTAAATGAAGCTCTTCTAATGCATAGGAGACAACTTTTTGGACTGCTTCAGCTGTATAACCAGAGCGCCCATATTCAGGATGGATTTCATATCCGATTTCTGCTCGTTTATGAGAAAGTACTAAATTGTTTAAACCAAGTGTACCAATAAGTCGGGTAGTCCCTTTGAGCTGCATGCCCCATCTAATTCCTCGTTGATTTTCAAAGTTATTAGAAAAATGCCCTATTAATGCTTCTACTTGCTCTATACTTGTAAATGCCTCTTGCCCATAATACTGCATGACTTCTTTATTAGAAAAATAAGCAAATAAATCCCCAGCATCCTCTTTCTCAATCTCTCTTAATAGCAATCTCTCTGTTTCTAATATTGGAAACATCCTTATTCCCCCTTTTCTCTGTTGATCTTTATTTTACCATAATTTTCTTATTATAAGGGATAGCCTTAGATTATCCTAGGGGAACTATTTTAAATATTTTCACTTCCCTTCAATTTTTTATTCTCATCCAAACATTTGGTTAAAATAGACAGAATCCAGATTATAAATCATTCTTCCTTAAAAAATGTCTGACTATCTATACATTTTATATGTAGAAAACGTTTTTCTTTTTCTTTTATTTTCCATTACAATTATTAATGCATGTTATAATAGTTGGTAAGCGATTAAAGGGAGGATAAACATTGGCGGCAATCTATTTTGTTTTTATTACGGCAATGATTTTATTGATTGTTCTTTCACTCATCTATTTTTGGTGGCGAACAGATAAATATGTGGAAAATCTCCAAGCAATTCGAAAATCATATTATGTTTTATTTTTTCTCCTTGTTTGCCTTGGAATTTTGACAAAGCAGCTGCAAATGGCTGACTGGACCATGATTTTATCATTAGCATGTGCAGCAGTGTTCATTGATATTGCGGTTTTTCAAACACCTGATATTCTTAAAATTTGGAATACTGAATTTCAACATAGTAATTATATTCGGAAAACGATTCGCAAAAATGAAGAAGTATTAGGCTACAATGCTAAAAAGGTTCAGAACTTCACTGAAGTTATTTCCAAAACAGCTGATCATTTTATGGAACGCAATCTTCCCCAGCATTGGCGTCAATATAAAGATGAATTACGGACCTATTTAAACCTATACGCAGACACATTTCAATTTCATATTGCGATTTTCCCTTTTGCGATTAGTGCAAGTGCGGAAGATTTAAAGCAAAACTTAGAATCTGCTTTTAATAGTGTAGAAATTTGCTATAATATTAGCTTTTTAGACAGAGAAGTGAAAGAAAATGTTATTCAAGATCTTCTCGCTGGAAAAAGTATCCCCTTAAAAGATCCAGAAAGTAATATAAATAATGAGGATTTAGTTAAAAATGTTTTCATCGTTGCATATTATGGGGAAAGTTACAATATGTTGATAGGTATCAGCTCCCAGTTCGTGGAAGTGGACGGAATTGACGCTTCCCACATTCTTAATTTAGCACAAATTTTCGATTGGTACATGGTTTAAGGCTCCTTTTTACCTGTTTTGTAGTATAATAATATGTAGAAAAAAATGCATGAGCAAAATTTCACGATCTAAAGATTTATAGTTTTGGAGATTAATAGCTTGTGCCGGATTTTATAAAATTTTTCTATAAAGGAGGAATTGATATGGCAGAAAAAAAGAAAACTGCAATTGCTTCCACTCCTACACCATTCAATAAACCAAAGAACCAATCAAAAAAATCAATGAATCCGAATAGGAGAAAGATGACAGTAGCAGTATCAGAAACATTTGAAGATATTCATGACATGAATAAGAAAGCATTAAACTTACTAGCTAAACGTGCCTAATGAAACAGAGTCTTTAGACAAGGAGGGGAATTTCTGCTCTAAAAAATTCCTCTCCTTGTCTAAGACTCTTCTTTTTTTCCGGTATATATTAAAATCTGTGAGATGTGCGGCTTAATATATGATAAATGGTAAATGATTGATTAAAAATAGGTTTGGAAATTCCCCACTAATTTTTTGAAAGCAAGCTGTAGCTTTTTTGCATTATTTTATCAGACGAACAACTACCACCATTTATTGTTTATTTTCTTGCTGCTATATTTATCATCCTGTATTTCGTTTCCTGAATGCTCACTGCAGAAAAATAATAATTCAACGAGGAATGCTGCAAATAACAATTTACAAGCTAATGATTAGAAAAATTACTTGTATAAAAACACTAATTATACGGACAACCTATAAATAAAAAGTCACGAGGCTATTTTTGTATGACATTAATAAGAAAACAAAGCCAGAATCCCAATAGACGGCATATGTCTGTACCAGCCATGCATTTTTCTGTTTCCGTATACAATAAACAGGCTTTAGCTATTTTAGAAACGATTGAAAAAAGAAAAAGATGATCCTTTTCCTTCCATCGCCACTATTTTATTTTAGGTTCTTTCTTACTGTACTGCACATCTGCTTCTAAATGCTTATCCATATAGGAGTAAAATTTTTCCATTGTATCTTTTTCTTTTAAAATGCTTTGAAGCTTTTGAGGATCTTTCCTAACTACCTTATGTTTTTTTAATAGCTGAAATACATCTGGCAAAATACTGATATCTTCACTTTCTAAATGTAAAATGGATTGGTCCTTTAATTGAATAATTATATTGACATGTAAAGAGGAGCCTAAAAGGTATAGGTAGACAGTAGGAACACGGTGTACATTAAATTCCACAGAGACGATGTCTTTATATCGTATTGTTCTTAAATCCCGTTTCTTTTTCCGTCTAAATAACCCGCATGGTGTAAACAGAATTCCTAAATCATTAAAGCTTGTATAATATATGGGATAAAGCTTACTTGCATAAGGAGGATATTTCTTTTCATATACCTCAATAATAACTGGTAAGACTCTGTTCTTTTTAGGTGATACAAACTCACTCCACTTCATTTCCGCTCCCTCCCAATTGTTAATTGCCTCCTTCAACCCCTTTTATCATTCACTCTTTGATTATAATCTATTTTATTCTGTTACAATAATTATATTGCCAAGCAAATTCTTCTTTTTTAAACTCTATATTCTGCATAGTATATTCTATGTCTAAAGAAAAAGTTATAAAGATTCGTACATTAGATAATTTATTCGTTAAGTATAAGCTATTTTCCTCTATCTCCTCTGAAAATACAGCAATTTTCTACAGCATAATTTTTAGCTCTCCCCTTTTCAATCACCGTCAAAAAAAGGGGAGAAATGACAAAAATTATGAATGTTTTTGTCCCATTATCAGCAGATTTAGCTCTTCTTCTATTAATCCTAAATCTAAGCGCGCAAAAAGTGGCGTGACAGATAGTATTTCCTCAGGAAGTGTAGGCTGTAATCGCCACTCTAAATTTGTAATCCCAAGCATTGCTCTAATTTTCCGGGTGGAAAATGGGACAAAAGGTTCAAGAAGCTGGGCAAGATTGACAATCATAAATGTACAATTTGCTAATGTGATTTCACCAGCCTCCTTATCATTTTTTACTTGTTCCCACGGTTTTTGTTGATCAAAATAGCGATTTGCAGACCGAATATAAGCAAAAATTTCTTCTAACGCTTTTTTACTTTTTCCTCTTTCTATCCAATTACCTGCGCTTCGATAAACTTCGTCTGTGCTAGCAATGATTTCTTTGGAGACTTGTCTATTGGGAATCTTGCTGTTGTATGCTTTTTGAATAAACTTTAAGGTTCGATTCACAAAGTTCCCATAGGCGCCTAATAATTCACTATTATGACTATAAATAAATTCTCGCCACGAAAAGTCCGTATCTCTGGTTTCTGGAGCATTTATCGTTAAAAAATACCGAAGCGAATCAGGATCATATTTCTGCAAAATATAAGGAACCCAAACAGCCCAATTTTGACTAGTAGATAATTTCCTTTTTTCTAATGTTAAATATTCACTGGAGACAATATGGGTTGGTAGAGAATTTCTTCCCAATCCAAGTAAAATACTCGGCCAAATAACTGTATGAAATGGAATATTATCCTTTCCATGAACATAGTAAGATATTGTTTCAGAGTTCCAATAATCATCCACATGGAGACCTTTTGCTTTACAGGCCTCCATACTTGCTGTTAAGTAGCCTGCTACCGCTTCGATCCATACGTAAATTTTCTTTCCTTCAAAACCTTCTAAGGGCACATCAATCCCATTAGGTAAATCTCTAGTTACTGCCCTATCTGGTAGTCCTTCTCGCAAATATCTTTTCGTTAAGGAAACTGCATTTTCATTCCAGAGCTGATTATCTTCTGCTTGTTTTACATAGTTTTCTAGCTCATTCTGAAAATTGCTAAAAGCGAAATAGAAATGTTCTGTTTTCTTAATGACTGGCTCCTCCCCACAAATTTTACAACGTTTATCTTCTAATTCTAGTGGGTCTAATATCGAAGAACAGTGATCGCATTGGTCCCCTCTGGCTCTTTGCTTGCAATAAGGACAAATTCCTTCTACAAATCTGTCTGGCAAGAACTGATTATTCTTTTGGCAGTATGCCTGCTCTACGGTTTTTTTGGATAAATACCCCTTTTGCAATAAGCTTAGAAAAATCTCTTGAACAGAAGCATGATGATGCTTTGCATCTGTTCTTGTGAAAAGATCATATGAAAAGCCTAGCTTAGAAAAACACTGGGAAAATTCAGCATGATAGCGATCCGCTATTTCTTGAACGGATGTATTCTCTTGTTGGGCGCGAATAGAAATAGGTGTCCCATTACAATCACTTCCTGATACGTAAAGAACTTTTTCTCCCTTTTGCCGATAATAACGGGCTAAAATGTCCCCTGGCAATAATGCTGCCACGTGCCCTAAGTGCAAAGAGCCATTCGCATATGGCCATGCTCCTCCTATAAATATATTCATATTTACTTCCTCCTTTTATAGAATTGCTTCTTTCGTTCATTTGAAATTATTTATCCAAATAAAAAAAGCATAAAAAAACGCCCTAATCTAAAAAGATTAGGACGAGTTAACCCGTGGTACCACCTAGCTTCACAAATAGTTTACACTATTTGCCTCTATTCAGTACGTCTTTAAAAAAAGAAGAGATACTGCTGCTGTTATAACGAGTGCCTATCTCGTCGTAGTCTACTCACGGATCGTTTTCGGTACGAAGCTCCAAGGTCATTTTCAATAAGGTTCATTTGCCTCTTTTCCACCGTCAGAAGCTCTCTATAAAATCTCCCCTTATTTACTTTTCCTTTTCAACGCCTACAAATTTATTAAGATTTATTGTAATTATATCCATGCTAAATGTCAATATGTTTTGAAAAAACAGGATAATTTCTACCATCCACCCTATATGATAGCGCCTACATAAACATGCAGATCATTAGGAACGATAATGTTTCCATCTTTACTGTACTTATCGAAAAGAAACCCCAGTTCTTCTACAAATTCATCATAAAAAGGATCATCTTTTTGCGGAGAATAAGATGCAGAAAGATTTCGGCCAATAAAATGTTCTTTATTCATTTTTAATGGATTGGATACCGCATAATGTTCATATCCATTTGTGAAAAAATGCTGCAGACCTAAACGATCAATATTTATACCGCCACTAAAACCTTGGAAATTCGGACAATATCTTTTGGATATTTTAGCAGTTTCTGAATTTAATTGACTCGTATGATCACGACTATTCCAAATGAGCATCACCTGACCATTTTTCTTTAGTATACGTCTGCATTCTTTTTTAAATGCATCCGCTTCAAACCAATGAAACGCCTGTGCAACTGTAATTAAATCCACACTATTATCTGCGATTCCTGTGTTTTCGGCTGAAGCATCTAGGCAAGTTACTTGTTTGAAGTCTTCCATTCTTGCTTTAAGAATAGATCTCATATCATCATTTGGCTCTATAGCGATAATATTTGTGCCGATATTTGCAGCTAGCTCGGTAAAGATTCCTGTGCCTGCTCCAATATCTGCGATGACAAAATGATCATTTGAGCCACTATACTCGGAAATAAGCTCCTTAAAAAAACGTTTAGGATAACCTGGACGATAGCGATCATATAATGTAGACTTCCCTGAGAATTTTGCCTCTGAATTCATTGTATTCCCCCTCTTTTTAACCAGTCCATTTCCTTCTGCCCTAATTAATCCTATTTCCACCATATTAAATAAATATTCCACAAATAGCATTACATTCCTGCTATTGTTTGATTAGAAACAGTCCAGCTTCCATTCAGACTTCATGCTGGACTGTAATCTTATAGATTAGGCTTTAGCAACATAACTTGCCAATGCTTTTTGGACGTCATAAATACTGTTATCTTTTTTAAACTGTTTTGAAATGGCGGGCAATTCTGCCCCAGAGATCCAAATTTTTAATTCAGCATCCAAATCAAAGTGACCTGCCGTTTCTATACTGAAACGCGAAATACTTTTATATGGTACAGACATATACTCAACTTTTTTACCTGTCAGTCCTTGCTTATCAACAAAAATTAGTCGTAAGTCTGTGAATACAATTAAATCTCTGACTAATTTATAAGCAAGCTCGATTCTTTCATTCGAACCGATTATGCTGCTTAATTCTTTTTCTAGTTCTTTCACATCTGTTTCACTTGCAATTCCCAACAACCCATTTAAAAAGCCCATTTAATCAACTCCATTTTTTGTTCATATAAAAATTTAAGATTTGTAGCTTAATTTAATTATCTACTTTCTTGCTAATGTTTGCAAAATATTCGATAATCATCTACTTGATTTTCTTTTACACCTGTAATAAAATTATTACATATGAAACATATAAAAAATGGAGACAAATTACTTCTTGTTCTTGAAGCATTATCAAACCCATACCGTTTGAAAATTATCGCTATCTTGAAAAATGAAAAGAAATATGTCAGCCAACTAGCAAGAGAGCTTGGAATCAGTAGACCGTTATTATATTTACATCTTCAAAAATTAGAAAATGCAGAATTAATTAAAGGTCATCATGAAATTTCTGAAGATGGAAAAGCAATGAAGTATTATGTGTTAATCCCTTTTTCGCTTCCTTTATCAGAGGAATTAATTGCAAACCTGGCTGATAGTGTCACGATTAAGAAAAGAAAGGAGTAAATAAAAAAATATTTTAGGGGGAACAAAATGCAAATATTTAGTATGATCAATCTCTTTATCGTAAGTATTCCTATTCTAATTGTACTTGGTTTCATATTTTATTTAGCAAGATATATGAAAAGAGCGGAAACTCGAGCAGATGAGAAGTTGAACTTAGAAAAAGAAAACATAGCTTATCAAAAAGAACAAATAGAAGCACTCCACAAATTGAAAGAAAGAATTGTGAACATCGAAAAATTGTTAAATGAGACAAATTAAAGGAGATAAACGATGAGCGTTCTTTTATTATTCTTGCCAACTTTAATTCTTTATATTTTTATTCCAGCTTTGCTGATTTTTATTCTCGTACGTTTTCTAAAAAGAAAAGAAGCACGAGCTATAGAAAGACTAAAAGTAGAAAAGGAAAGCCTTTCGATACATAAACAGCAAATGACCATTATTAATGACTTAAATAAAGAACTTTACGCGATTGAAAAAATGCTAAAAGATGTAGAATAATCTACACCATTTAGCATTTTTTTCTTTATCTTCATACATTATTCATTCAAAAAAGGGAAAAATAATATTAAGACTAGGAAGGAATGAAGTGATGTATGAAAAGACAAACAAATTTACCATTGATAATCATGGTTATCCTTGTAATTATTATTCAACCTTTAAATGCTTTCGCCATTTCACCGAATGTTGTTATTACAAAACAATATAAAAATATTGAAGAACTAAAATATCCATCCCTTGTTAGTGCTCCTAACAACAAAGCGCAGAATAGCGTGAACAAAATCTTATTACAACATATAAAAGCATCGTATAATCAATACATAAAGTTGATGAAAGAAATGGAAAACCTAAAAAAAGATCCAATTTGCAAAGAATCAGCATCTGCCTGTCAGTTTGAATATATAACCAACTATCAAGTCAAATATAACCAAAATAATAAATTAAGCATTTTGTTTTCTGACTATCAATTTACCGGGGGAGCACATGGGAATACAGTGATAACAACCTATAATTTCGACCTCAAATCAGGAAAGCTATTAACATTAGATGACTTTCTACCTTCCAAGGAACATTATGGCAAAGTCACAACTTATGCGATAGCATATATGAAAAAACACCCAGAAATTTTTTACTCAGATGCAAAAGAATTCACCGATTTTAAAGTGACAGACGAAACGAATTTCTATTTAGCAGATAACGGGATAGTGCTCATTTTCCAGCAATATGAAGTTGCCCCGTATGCTTCTGGCAATCCTTCGATATTCATCCCGGCATCTGTATTCTCTATATAAGGAATAATAATTTAAAAAGTAAAGGTGCATTATTATACATTGCTTGAAGCCGAAACAGCTTCATCTAAAAAACCGATTCTGAAAGAGTTATTTTATGCGAACTAAAATAACTCTTTCAGAATCGTATTATAATTAATGAAAAACACGAATAATCATTAGAAGATCGTATGCAGGCTTCTAATAAATATTCGTGTTCGTCTTTTTAGTGGATATCCAACTGCTATTTTCCTTTATTTTTTCTTTGTCTCTCTATTTCTGCTTGCAGGCGGCCTTCAGGAGCAAAGTCTTTTTCCCAATTTGGCGGCTTAATAATTTTACCATCTTCTTCTCTAAATCTTGGTTTACCATCTTCAAATAGCTTACCCATATTTGCTTCTTGAACAATTTGGAAGAGAGAAAATGGTTCAACACCAGCAATGACAAAACTTCCTTGATTAAAGTATTCTACATCCGTTAAAGCATCCATTTGTGCTACTAATTTATCGTCAACGGGTTTCTTTTCCGAAAGTATTTTATCAGCAGCTTTATTTAGTCCCTTTAAAAACTGCTCATATAATGCTTTAAATTTACTTTCGTCCCCTTCTGCTGTTGCATATAAAAATTCTACTAACTCTTCTCCAGTCCAAACAGCTCGATTAACAGCTGTTTTTTCTGCGATTGCAGTAGGTTCTGCAGCTACTTCATGTCCAAATGCTTCATGAAATTTTTTTACCATATGATACATTGTATTATTATCCATTATTACTCCTTCTCACAACTTTAGCCAATTCCCTCAACTAGTCTAGCTTGGTTTAGTTAAGAATTGCTGACTTAATTAATTAATTAATCATAGATATTGTACCATTAGATTCCCTGTTTTGCAGGGGATTCGATTAATTTTAAAAAATTTCACGGCAAAAGGCTTCTCTATCTTTTATATAACACCTTTAAAATCCTATTATAATAATCTTTTTCAAATAGTGAAAAAACACTAATTTACTACAGTTTAATAGCCTGTTATAATACTAGAGGGAAAGAGGTGTTTAATCAATGGAGATATTTAGTATTCAAGAATTAGAAAAAGTAATACGTCATGTCGAAATTGAAGGACAAGGGGGAATTTTTCAAGAAGAAACAGGGAAACAACCTAAAGATTATCCGAAGGAATTCCTTGGTCGTATCGTTAATTACATTACTGATAATCAGTTAATTAAAAAAATCCAGAAATTAACCGATGATGAAGCACTTCACTTATTTGTAAAATCAGTATACGTTGTCTGTATTAAGGATTTACATAGCGCTGATGATATCCAGGAACAAGATCTTGTACAAAAAGTTTTTTCTGATTATTTAAAAGAAACATCGATGGCCTAATAAAATATAAATATATTTTGCAACATAACAAAGACTAGGATGGCTTCCACCCTAGTCTATTTTTTCCATTGATTTAGTACGGTACATATTACTGTATATAAGCTTTGTCGGATTTTTTTTGTATAATTTTTCATATTTCTTGTGGGCCATTAAGTTATCTTTCCAATTAGGAGGAAAGACGATTTTCTCTTTTAATTCTTGAAAAATACTCATGTTTTTCCCACCCTTATCTAGATGATAATCTTCGTATACCCGCTTCCACTCCTTCTTTAAACCTAATTTTCCTAATCCATTTTTATTTTTTAGTATGGAAAGGATTTTCCCAAAAAGAATCACACAATAGTTGTACTTCCCTCCATCTTTGCGTAAAATAAATAAATAGTTATCTATTTTTTAAAGGACAGGAAGTTAATTATGACAAAATTCGGTTGGTTTTTATCGTTGGTTGGATTTCTTGCAATCTTAAGTAGTATTCTTTATCCATTTGATGTTATTAGTAAGCAAACAGTCTTGATTCTTCTTTTTGGAGGCGCTGGAACTATGTTTGTTGGTTCAATGATTAGAAATTTATCCCTTCTTAAAAAAATTCCAAAATAACTGGAGGAAAACGGGAATACTAAGCTAATGCCCCATTTCTATCCAGTCACAAGGCTGTCTCTACAAACGGGACAGCCCTTTTCAATCAAGAGGAGGAAGGAAAATGGAAATTAGACAGCTACATTACTTCGTTGAAGTGGTGAAACAAAAAAATATGACAAAAGCCTCGGACAAGCTGCATATTTCACAGCCTGCTCTAAGTAAAGCGATCAAAAGCTTAGAAGCGGAGATTGGCTTAACCTTAATTCACCGTTCCAATAAAACCCATGAACTTACAGATGCAGGCTCAGTAGTTTATGAATATGGACAAAAAATTATTGCTCAAGTGGAAGAAATGTCATCCACCTTGCATGATATGACCAATTTAACAAGAGGAAATATTAATATTGGTCTTCCGCCGATCATTGGAAGCTTATTCTTCCCCAAAATAATAGCCGCATTTCATAAAGCATATCCAAATATCCAAATAAATATAAAAGAATATGGGGCGGCAAAAGTTGTGAAAAGTGTCGAAGAGGGTGAATTTGAAATGGGTGTCGCTGTTCTTCCTTTAGCAGATGAGGCTTTTAACGTCTTCCCTCTTGTAAAGGAA
The DNA here is from genome assembly GCF_001591585.1 of Niallia circulans NBRC 13626. Lineage (GTDB taxonomy): Bacteria > Bacillota > Bacilli > Bacillales > Cytobacillaceae > Niallia > Niallia circulans. The sequence continues at coordinate 291,057 of NZ_BCVE01000001.1, forward strand.
GAAATGAAATTAATAGTACCTGTATCTCATCGGCTTGCAAATAAAAAGAAGGTGCAAATGAAAGAATTAAAAGAAGAAGAATTTATTTTTTACAGTGAAGAATTCGCCTTATATGAAATTATGCGCAAAAAGTTCATTCAAGAAGGATTTGAACCAAATATTATCTTCAAAAGCTCCCAGTGGGACTTTATGGTTGAGATTGTGGCAGCGAACCTAGGAATTTCGATTCTCCCCGAATCAATATGCAATCGAGCAAATAATAATCAAGTTCGCTTTGTTGATTTAGAACCTATTACCAATTGGGAACTAGTTATCATTACGAAAAAGGATCGCTATTTATCCGTTGCTAGCAGAAGATTCATTGACTTTGTTCTTAACAATGAATAAGGTCTATATAGCTCTGCTAGCATCATTATAACTATTAGTTATATTAACTATAATTACTATGTATTTTACGAATAACCAAGTTAAGCGTATGATATTCATATACGAAACAGATGGAAGATTTCATTCCATCAAATGAATATCAGAAGGTGATCTCATTGAAGAATATAGTGATAATTGCTGGGCAAATCATATTCCTTCACGTTTTTCTTTTTATCGGGATGGGAATTAAAATGATTGTTACGATACCAATTCCTGCTTCAATGATTGGATTAATAATTCTTTTTATTGGATTAAAGCTTAAATTAGTGAAAGTGGAATGGGTAGAAAAAGGAGCAGCTTGGCTGCTTGCAGAATTGTTATTATTTTTTATTCCATCAGCTGTTGGAATTGTTAATTATAACGAAATTTTCAATATAAAAGGAATTGAAACAGTCTTACTAATCGCAATAAGCACATTTTTTGTTATGGGGGCTACGGGTTTTACTGCTGAAAAAATTTATAACAGAAAGAGACGTTTTAGCAAATGATCAAAATTATTATTCTTACCATTATGACTTATGTACTTTATCGAATAGCAAAAGCATGTTATAAAAAATATAATATGCCGCTATTTCACCCATTATTAGTTACCCCCATCTTGCTCATCTTATTTATTACTGTTTTTCATATTCCAGCAACAACTTATATGGAATCAGCTCAGCCTTTAACCCATTTATTGGGTCCAGCGACTATCGCTTTTGCTGTTCCTATTTATAAAAATTTACATTTATTAAAAAAGCATTTTTCCATTATTATAGTCAGTGTAACAACAGGCACATTGGTTGCTATCTTTTCATCCTATTTATTATCTATTTTGATTCGATTAAACAATGATTTTATTATGAGTATTTTACCGCGTTCCATAACTACCCCTATCGCTATTGTTGTTTCAGAAGAAATCGGTGGTCTGCCGACATTAACAACAATATTCGTCATTATTACAGGGGTTCTTGGAGGAATTATAGGTCCTTATGCTATAAAATGGCTGTCCCTTCGTTCTCCCATTGCAAAAGGCTTAGCGCTTGGAATGGGAGCACATGGGGTTGGAACATCAAAAGCAATGGAAATTGGTGAACAAGAAGCAACCTTCTCGACATTAGCCATGATATTAGCAGCATGGATCACTGTCCTATGGGGTACATCCTTAATTCCATTAATGCTTAGCTTGACTGTATGATTAATCGAGTTTTAGGGACAAAAAATTTTATTGGAGCTGCATTAAAAACGCAAAAATAGTGCTAGAGACATTAAACTCCTAAGGAAAGGTGAATGTCTCTAGCACTATGGAATGTTCGATAAAAATGATCAAAAGAGCTCAAACGATATATGTTTGCATTTATGTATTTATTTGCGTTTATTTTAAGCTGGAAAATAAACGCAAATATCAAAAAAATCTCCATCAGTGGTTTGGACCATACAAGATTTATCCCACTAAATATAACCTTCAGTGGAAAAGTCTTGTGAGGTCCATCCTATTTTGGAAAATTCCTCTTTTATTTTGAATATATACTATTATTATTTACTACTTGAAGCTCTCTAGTTGTTTTTACCATGTCACTTCCGCAGATTGGGCACTTTGGTGTCTCACTGCTTTTAAAATTATCACGAATCCAACATTTACATGTGTCTGATGTACAATCCCAAACCACCACTTCTTCTTTAACAATTTCTTCATTATTTCTTCTACCAAATCCCATTGCCAAATGAAGCACCTCCAGGAAGCTAATTATTTGTTAAAACTTCGATTCCCATATTCGTTCATAAAAGTAAATCATTTACTGCTACGAACTAAATAATGAACTACAAAACGATAGTTTTAACAGGATAAAAATAAAAAACACTTGTAAACCAGAGAAAAACATAAAAATCCCTAAACAAGTGTAAACAAAAAAATATGAACAAAATCTATTATTAAATATACCATATCCTGATAAAAATGTCAAACTGTTTATTATGCCATACTTTCTACCCTCAATGCAAATATTATTTTAAAAAACTACTTTATTTTTTTAAAATCGATTAGAGAGCAATTTAGTCCTAGCAAGAATACAATTAGCTATTCCCGCTTTTATATGATATTATTTTCAGAGTGAAAACACTATAATATTGTTGCGAATTTATTGGAGGTTTATGGAGTGAACATTAAAGAATATACTGTTGAGGAAATTAAAGATCCTACCGGCATTCTTGCTGGTCAGCGCTTTGAATTTTTTCTTACTGTCGAGTTTGATGAGGAAGATGAATTAGCAGATGAAGATCATTTACAAATAAAAATCTTATTTTCAGTAGACGTAAATGGATCCCGTATATTGAATTATCATTTTTATAATAGTTTAGAAAATAAATATTTGGATTATGGTTTAGAGGATGAAGAATTAGAACAAATACAAGCATTTTGCAAGCAGCATTATTTAGAGGATTAATATTAAACCAATGCCGTTCAGATGGAATTACGCTAATAAAGCTGGAGAAAATAATCTCCAGCTTTTTTCTTTATACTTCTACCGATTTTCCATCCTCTACAATATGGTGCATTAAATGAGCCAGATAGTGAATAGGGCCAAAGTCCTCTTCCTCTTCTTCGCCTTCTTCATATTGGAGATCATTTAGGTGCAAGGCAACAAATTGATAAAAATCTTTTAGTTGAAAACTAAAGCATGCTGTTGGTTCTTCCTTTTCTTCTTCATATTGCAGAACTAAGTATGATTCTTTACCGTGTTCATCTTCAGCGTCAAAATAAATAAAGAATCCGATATTTGTATCTAATTCAAATAATTGACGTGTACCGCCACTGGTAACACGATTAAAATCGTCCTCACTTAGTTTTTGCACAATCATTTGGTCTACTCCATCTTCTACATGAAAATTCACTGTAAATTCTTTCATGTTCTGCACCTCTTTCTTTCTCTATATCACTTAACAGATCAAAATAAACTCCACTTTAAACTCAATGTGGAACACAGCTGCATGAGCCGATAAGAAACAAACATCAAGGAAATTTTTTTCCCGCTTGATGAAAGTATTCTATCTTATTTTATCCAAACAGTTTCCATTTAGCAAAAAAAGAGCCCCGTAGGACTCTTCCTTACATTTTATAGTTTTGTTACATTTACAGCCTGCGGCCCGCGGCTGCCTTCTTCTATATCAAAATTAACTTCTTGACCTTCGTCTAAAGTTTTGAATCCTTCTGTTTGGATCGCTGAATAATGTACAAATACATCTTCTCCGCCATCTACTTCGATAAATCCAAAGCCTTTTTCTGAATTAAACCATTTTACTTTACCTGTTGCCATTTTTTTATTGCCTCCTAGATTTAAATAACAAGGATATATCCTATCCTTCATTTACCTAGTTTCCCCAATTTATTTCTTTTAAAACGCTGAAACATTAAATTCCATTATTTTCTTCCTACTATTAGGGAGACATAGGTATAAAGTAAACTTAAAACGATTACTTACTTCTGTTACGACTTCTAGGTCTTCTATCACCAGAAGAGTTCGGGCGTTTTCTATCATAGCTGCCTCGTTCTCCCCCACGATCAGAACGACGTCTACGATTACCGCCGCCAGATCGGTTATCTTTTTTCTTTGAACGCAGTGGTTCAACAGCCGTTAATTTAACTGGTGTAGCATCTGGCTCTTTTGTAAGAAGCTTCAATGCTGCTGCAAGTAGTGTTACAGAATCTGTTTCTTCTAATAAACCTTCTGCAACTCGCTTATACTCTGCATAGTCATTTTCTTCGATTGTTTTGGCAATTTTACTAATTGTTGCTTGTTGGTTTCCAGCTAACACATCTGTTAGAGAAGGAATCGGCTTCTTCGTCATTGATTTCTTCGTCACATTTTCAATAATACGTAAATGATCAAGTTCTCTAGGAGAAACAAATGTTACAGCAAGACCTTTTTTACCAGCACGTCCTGTTCTACCGATTCGGTGAACATAGCTTTCTGGATCTTGTGGGATATCAAAGTTATAAACATGAGACACACCGCTGATGTCAAGTCCTCTAGCTGCTACATCTGTTGCTACCATAATATCAATGCTTTGTTCCTTGAAACGACGAATTACTTGGTCACGTTTACCTTGTGGAATATCACCATGAATTCCTTCTGCAGAGTATCCACGTTTAATAAGACCTTCCACCACTTCGTCCACACGTCTCTTCGTACGACCAAAGACAATAGCAAGTTCAGGTGATTGAATATCCAGCAAGCTGCATAATACATCAAATTTTTGACGCTCTTGTACTTCGATATAATGTTGCTCAATGTTTGTAACAGTCATTTCTTTCGCTTTCACTCTTACAACTTGAGGTTCAACCATAAATCTTTCAGCAAGGCTTTGAATTCTTTTCGGCATTGTTGCTGAAAACAATAACGTTTGACGAGACTCTGGAGTTTCGCTTAAGATTCTTTCAATATCATCAATGAAGCCCATGTTAAGCATTTCATCTGCCTCATCAAGAACAATCATTTTTAAATCTTGTAAACGAATTGTCTTACGCTCAATATGGTCAATTAATCGACCAGGTGTAGCCGCAATAATTTCCGGCTTCTTTTTAAGTCCGCGAATTTGGCGGTTAATGTCTTGTCCACCGTATATTGGCAGGGTACGGATTCCTTTTACTGAGCCAATACGATTTAATTCTTCTGCTACTTGGACTGCTAATTCTCTCGTTGGAGCAATAACTAGTCCTTGAACTGCTTTGCCAACCTCAATTTTTTCTAATAAAGGCACACCAAAGGCAGTTGTTTTACCAGTACCTGTTTGAGCTTGTCCAATCATGTCCTTACCTGATAATGCAATCGGAATCGCCTGCGCCTGAATTGGTGTTGGCTCTTCAAATCCCATATTTGATAATGCTTTTTCTAAACTGCTGCTTAATTTAAAATCTGAAAAAGTTGTCAATACTTTTTCCTCCTTGTTATTGTACTCCGTTGATTGATATTCCTTAGAATATAGGGCCAGAAATGTCGTAGGATAGGATCTTTATCATTTTTAAATGAATGGATCCCACTAATTTTAGCGCATGATTACTCTTATATAGACCTTAAAACACCGCCCTATTATTAGGGACATTATTTGTTTAGAAAATACCAACCTAGAGTGTATTGTTTTATTTTGTTATAAATATATACTCTCCATTTTATTTCACTTTTTTTCATTTTCCAAAACATTAAGGTAAATAGGACCAATTAAAAGCCTGCATACCATACTTTAGTGGGAAATTATGTGGTTTTTTAACGGATGAATATAATGAAGTTGATGGAGAATTTTTTATCCAAATGCTAATCTAAGCCATTGATTTTTGTTATTCTTCCTTTCAATGAAAAACAAAAGCTTTATGGGAAACATCATTAAAAAAGGTGATGCATTTTGAAAGGCATCACCTTTTTTTGTTTTCTTATTAAGCTTTAGTTACGTTAGAAGCTTGTGGTCCACGGTTACCTTCAACGATTTCAAAAGTTACGTCTTGGCCTTCTTCTAAAGTTTTGAAACCTTCTGTTTGAATTGCAGAGAAGTGAACAAATACGTCTTGACCTTCAGAAGACTCGATGAATCCAAAACCTTTTTCTGCGTTAAACCATTTTACTTTACCTGTGTTCATTGTAAAACCTCCAAAAATGTGTTACACACTAAGCACCTAATATAACTTTTAGGAATCGATACGTCATTCAACATGAAAAAGCCGTAACTGAAATGATGTAGAAGAAATCGCCTACATACATTGCAGCTACGACCACCTTATCCATAAAACATATACCGAACTTAATTGCGTTACACTTATAATATAATTTTTTTACGTTTTTGTCAATAACGTTTTCAAAACTTATAATATTACACCAATGGTATATTTTTCCTATTTGATTTTTTAACGTTATTCCCCGATTGCTGCTTCTGCAGAGTCAACCGTATGCTTTAACAGCATACTAATCGTAACTGGTCCAACTCCTCCTGGAACCGGGGTAATGGCAGAGGCTTTTTCAAAACAAGCTTCATAATCAACATCTCCGATATTGCCTTTATTATAGCCGGCATCCAAAATAACTGCACCTGGTTTAATCCATTCACCTTGAATAAAATTAGGTTTTCCAACAGCAGCAATCACAATGTCTGCTTGTCTGACATGATTTTCTAAATGAACCGTTCTTGAGTGGCAGGTTGTCACGGTTGCATCTTTATTTAAAAGCAATGCAGAAACAGGCTTTCCTAAAATTGGACTACGCCCTACTACTACCGCATGTTTTCCATTAACTTCTATATTATAATGCTCCATAATTTTCATTATAGCTGCTGGAGTACAGGATGGATATTTACCAAATCCTAAAGCTGTTTGCCCATATCCAAAACTAGTAACACCGTCCACGTCTTTCTCAATCTCAATTGCTTCAAATGCTTTCCGTTCATCTATATGGCTTGGAACTGGATGTTGTAAAAGAATCCCATGCACCTTTTCATCCTTATTTAATGAATGAATCGTTGCTAACAACTCTTCTGTTGTTGTTTGTTTATCTAAATGAATTTTTCTTGATTCTATGCCGAGCTTTGCACATGCATTCCCTTTCATTCGTACATACGTTGCGGATGAAGGATCATCGCCAACTAATATTGTTGCCAAGCATGGAGTAATCCCTTTTTCCTTTAAAGCACTTATTCTTCCTCTTAATTCATCTTTTACTGCATTTGCTACTACATTTCCGTCTAAAATTAATTTTTCCGACATGTATATACCTCCTGGTAAATTATAAAAAAGAAGTGCTTTTTTGCCCTTCTGCCCAGACGACCGGCTATACATATACACAGCTCCCATATGGTTATTTCCATTTATGTCGTCAGTCACTATGTATTGATAAGTTCATTTGTATCATATCATAGCTCCCTTTCAAATAAAATAATCTTCCCGTTATTTTATTTGAAAGATAGTGGGAAGTACCAGATTAGCTTTATCAAATATAAAAGGACCTTTTAAGTCTGATGATCAACTCAGATTTAAAAGGTCCCATTCATGTATTCATCGATCGAATACAATTAAGCAATGCATATATTTAAGGAAATACACTTCTATTAAAAATGGTGTAATGCCTAAAACAACGAAAGCCCTACCTCTCTTTCATCCTTACGGTTCCTAGACCGCGCCAGTGTGAATTTAGGGTGAATTGTGCAGAACACAAAAATACATTTTTGAAAAAATAATGGAAGGATTAATCCGCATTAGGAAGGATTTAAATGTGTTTTTGAAGATAAATGGAGTGTAATTGTTTTGAATGCTATTATATAGTTGTTCCGTATACTTATAAATTTCCTGTTACTTTACACAATAATTCTACAAAATTCTGTTAAACCTCAAATACATACAAGGAACATCTTATCGCAAAATTTGCTTATAGTCAACTATTAGTTTCCCTATTTTTGTAAAAACGCTTATTTTGTGGAAGGGTTAATCGATATTCTCACTATTATCAGGCACTCGTTTCCCTCCATTTCATACACTTAATTATCATGTTGTAATCAATGAGCTTCCTATCCTGTTGTCTGCTCGAGGCGACCGCATGAATCACTTACGTGCGGTCGCTTCGAGCTAACCAACCTATCATTTGTTCTAAAGAATTTCATTAAATGGGAAAGCCTTATTTCCTATTAACTTTCCATTACCCTGCAAACGGAATAGTTGCTTTGTGTATTTCTTTTTCTAGTTCGGCTGTTAGGGTATTAGTTCTTTCGGTGCTCCAATCGTAATATTCTGCCATGTATTCAATTACTGCATCTTTTACTTCCTTTACTTTAGCAATATCAAATAAAAGCATTCCTGTCCGTCTTAGTAGTACATCTGTCGGAGTTATTGCATATTCATATTCCATTGCATAGTGAATCCGTGCAAGTAGGACTGGGGAAAGTTCTTCATATTTCCCGCTTAACTCCTTTGCAATTTCATAAAGAATAGGCGCATTACTGCCATATAGCCTTGCAATGTTTTCTGCTTCCTCTTTTGAAAGTCCTCCATTCATTCCCTTTGATACAACATCTTGGATATACGTAGAAAAACCTTTTGAACCACCAACATCTCCACCAGAGATTGGCATCGACTTTGTCATACATTGTTTAAATGACTTCCCCGTCTTCTCTTGCAATCTAGTGGAAACAAGATTAACAACTGTTTCAGCCATTTTACGATACCCCGTTAATTTCCCTCCAGCAATAGTAATAAGCCGACTGTCAGACTCCCAGATTTCATCCTTGCGAGAAATTTCAGAGGGATCTTTTCCATCTTCCAAAATCAATGGTCTAACTCCCGCCCAGCTTGACTCCACATCTTCTGCGGAAACGGAGATCGAAGGAAACATAAACTTAATTGCTTCTAAAAGATAATCTCTATCTTCTTTCGACATCGAAGGATGAATGGGATCTTCACTATAAAAAGTATCTGTTGTCCCAACATATGTTTTTCCATCCCGTGGAATAGCAAAAACCATTCTCTTATCTGGTGTATCAAAATAAATCGCTTGTTTTAAAGGAAATACAGATTGATCAATAACTAAATGAACCCCTTTTGTCAGCTGAAGCGCTTTACCTTTTCGGCTTCCATCAATCGTTCTTAATGTATCAACCCATGGTCCAGTTGCATTTACCACAACATTGGCATAAATAGGGTAAACCGTATTTGTGATAAGATTTCTAACTTCTACACCTTCTACTTTTCCGTTTTTATCATATAGGAAGTTCTCTACTTTCGTATAGTTAATCGCAGCTGCACCACAATCTACGGCCTTTTTCATTACCTCTACAGTCAGTCGGCTGTCATCTGTGCGATATTCCACATAATACCCTCCGCCTTTAAGACCATCTTTCTTAATTAATGGCTCTTTTGCAAGTGTTTCTTCTTTCGATAGCATTTTTCTTCGTTCCGATTTTTTTACTCCAGCTAAGAAATCATATACTCTTAGACCAATATTGGTGGAAAATTTTCCAAACGTTCCTCCTTGGTGTAACGGAAGTAACATCCATTCTGGTGTAGTTACATGTGGTCCATTTTCATACACCACTTCTCTCTCCTTCCCTACTTCTGCAACCATCTTCACTTCAAATTGCTTTAAATAGCGGAGACCACCATGGACGAGCTTTGTTGATCTGCTTGAAGTTCCTGCTGAAAAATCCTGCATTTCTACAAGAGCAACTTCCATTCCTCTAGCTGCGGCATCTAAAGCAATTCCCGCTCCTGTAATACCTCCCCCGATCACTAACACATCAAATTTATTATTCATTAACTGTTGTTGTATTTTTTCTCTACTACTTGGCTTCTTTTGCAAAGTAAAACCCTCCCTATACTTAAAAAACTTGTTAGTTTAATAATTTCCTTTCGTAATACATTCAAAACAATTTAGTTTGTACATGATCTATATACAAACAAAAAGAGACCACAAAGTTACATTACCAATAGAACGATAATGCTTTGTGGTCTCTCCATTTCTCCAGACAAAAAATATTAACTTGTGTTTATTATATCATATTAACCTAGATATTCATAGTATTTATATTATTATATTAAACTTTAAAACAGTAGGTTCCCCTTTTATTTAAAAGCCATTGTAGCCTTAACAGCTTTCTTCCATCCAGCATATAATCCTTCTCTTGTCTCTTCCTCCATTTTTGGTTCGTAGGAACGATCTAGGCTCCATTGTTCCGCAATTTCCTTTTGATCTTTCCAGAAACCAACAGCTAAACCAGCAAGATAAGCTGCTCCTAATGCAGTTGTCTCATTTATAACTGGTCTTTCCACAGGAACATTTAATATATCTCCCTGGAACTGCATAAGGAAATTGTTTCGAACGGCTCCTCCATCAGCTCGTAATGTTTTAACTTGAATATTCGAATCAGATTCCATTGCAGCCAGAACATCTTTTGTTTGATAGGCAAGTGATTCTAGTGTTGCCCGAATAAAATGCTCTTTTGTTGTCCCTCTAGTTACTCCAAACATTGCCCCTCGCACATCACTGTCCCAGTATGGAGTTCCTAATCCAACAAACGCTGGTACAATATAAACTCCATCTGTAGAATCTACTCTGCTTGCATAGTCTTCGCTGTCTTTCGCATCTTTTATCATTCTTAAGCCATCTCTTAGCCACTGGATAGCAGATCCTGCCACAAATATACTTCCTTCAAGGGCATAATTTACTTTTCCATCTATCCCCCATGCGATTGTTGTTAACAAGCCATGGTCTGATTTTACTGCTTTTTCACCTGTGTTCATTAACATAAAGCAGCCCGTACCATAAGTATTTTTCGCCATTCCCGCTTCAAAACATGCCTGACCAAATAAAGCAGCCTGTTGATCTCCTGCCACTCCTGCAATTGGAATTCTATTTCCAAAGAAATGTCCTTCCACTGTATGAGCATATATTTCAGAAGATCCTTTTACTTCTGGGAGCATCGATTTTGGAACTGTTAATATTTCAAGTAGTTCTTCATCCCATTTTAATTCATAGATATTAAACATTAACGTACGTGAAGCATTTGTATAGTCTGTTACATGCGCTTTTCCACCAGATAATTTCCAAATTAGCCATGTATCAATTGTACCAAATAATAAATCCCCGTTTTCTGCTTTTTGTCTAGCTCCATCTACATGATCTAAAATCCACTTTACTTTGGTACCTGCAAAATAAGCATCAATTAAAAGTCCTGTTTTATCACGGAAAAGCTGATTATATCCTTGTGCTTTTAGTTCTTCACAAATTTCATTTGTTTGTCTTGATTGCCATACAATGGCATTGTATACGGGCGCCCCAGTATTTTTATCCCATACAACAGCCGTCTCCCGTTGATTGGTAATCCCAATACCTTCTATTTGTTCCGGCTTAATATCTGATTCTGATAAAACTGTCGCAATAACAGCTAAAATAGAACCCCATATTTCATTTGCATTATGTTCAACCCATCCTGGCTTCGGAAATATTTGTGTGAATTCCTTTTGGGCCACATGCACAATATCCCCTTTTTTGTTGAAAATAATCGCCCTTGAGCTTGTTGTCCCTTGATCTAATGATAATATAAATTTTTCCATGAATAAAACCTCCCATTAGTAAATGATTATGCTACTTTTTTACCAATACTTTTACTTTCCCCTTTTGTCTTAAAAAATGCAAGTAATAATACAATGACAGTAATCGCTATTACAATCCAAAAGCTTGATAAGACAACCCCTTTAAAGATATACGTATAAAAAACGGCTGCTAGTGATCCGCCTAAAATGGGACCAACAACTGGTATCCAAGCATATCGGAAATTGGATGATCCTTTGCCGGCAATTGGTAAAACAAAATGGGCAATTCTTGGACCAAGGTCACGTGCAGGATTAATAGCATAGCCAGTTGTTCCCCCTAATGACATCCCAATTACAACAATAAGCAAGCCTACAGCAAGCGGGTTCAATCCCTCAGCAAAACTATTTGCTCCAATAAACAATAAGCCAAGCACTAACATAAACGTCCCTATCAATTCGCTTAATATATTTCCAAAGGTATGTGGAATAGCAGGACCTGTTGAAAAGACTGCTAATTTTGCTTCCGCATCCTTTGTTGCACCCCAATGCGGGAGATAGTGTAAATATACAATACATGCACCTAAAAAAGCGCCAATCATTTGTGCCAAAATATACGGCAATACTTGATTCCAAGCAAAATCACCAGTGATTGCAAGCGCGATGGTAACAGCTGGATTTAAATGGGCACCACTAATACTTCCGACAGCAAATGCTCCCATTGTAACTGCCAATCCCCAGGCAAGAGTAATCACAATCCACCCTCCACCATTAGAGAACGCTTTCTTTAAATTCGCACCAGCTACAACGCCTCCCCCAAATATAATCAAAATCATGGTACCAACAACTTCTCCCATAAACGCAGACATCAAAATCCCCCTTTTCCTTGTTTCACTCTGTTAAAATTCTGACAATGAATTATATTAAACTGCTTTACCCCTAAACTACCATCATACTAACATTTATTTTTATCATTACAGAGTGATTGTCATATAACATGCAAAAAAAGGAGAACACGACAGATTAAGCCACTAAAATTTTGGTGACTACTGCGTGTATCTCCTTTTCTCCAACACATTAAATTAACTTGTAAGGTTATTGTAAACGCTTCCTGTTGGTCTGTCAATTATTTTTATTGTTTTCACTATAAAAAAATTATTTACTTTATTTTTTGCCATAATTCTTTTTTAGAAGTAGTTATACTAGTAGCCCCTGCTTCAATTGCATTGCTTATATCCTTATCCGTGCGAATCAAACCACCTGCAAGAATGGGTACATTTAAACTCTCTTTAATTTCTTTAATCATCCAAGGCATTGTTCCTGGAAGCACTTCGATATAATCTGGATGTGTTCGTTGTACTAGTTTAACGCTTTTCGCTATTGCATGACTATCAAGGAGAAATACCCTTTGAATTGCTATCACGTTTTTCTGCTTTGCTTTTAAAATAACCGATGATTTTGTAGATATAAGTCCATATGGTTTAAATTCTTGACAGATAAACTCTGTTCCAAAATCATCACTTTTCAATCCTTGGATTAAATCAACATGATAAATCATTTTCTTATTTGCTTTTTTTGCAAGCAAGCTTATATGTTTTAACTGTGAAACATGTACCTCTAAAAATACGCCAATTTCATAATCGCTTTTTAAAAACGCTTCGAATTCCTTCATATTTGATGATGCTGGAATAATAGGTTGATTCATTTCATTTCCCCCAAAAAGTTTCATTCTTAATCTCTTCATGACCATTCAAGGCTTCCCAACATTCACTACCGTTTCGTTTTAAATTCATATAGGCGAAATGCTAATATGCAAACAGCAGAATAGGCGATACCTATTGAGTAGCCACCTACAACATCTGTTGGATAATGGACACCTAAATATACTCTGCTTGTTCCTATTAAAAGAATAAGCATACAAGCAATTATGTAAGCCATCACTTTCTTTCCAGTTGAATTAAGCAAATGTATACATAAGTACGCACATGAGCTGAAGAAAATAAGAGAACCCATAGAGTGTCCACTTGGAAAACTATAGCCTTTTTCTATTATAACAGGCAATATATCCGGACGCTCTCTTTTGAAGAACCATTTAAGAAGCGTATTTAATAATGCACCAAAACCATTAGCAGAAATAAAAAAAATGGCTAAAGCATACTTTTTCTTCCATAGTAAAAGTACTGTAATAATTAGTATCGCTGCTGCGATAAACAAAATAGACCCTAAAAAGGTTATTCGTTCAACCCATATTGTTAATTCGTCTGAAATAAATGATTGAGTAAAATGGATGATTGTATCATCAAATGAAATAATATCTGAGCTCTTTACATGTCTTGCAATAATATAAAATAGCCCGCTAAAAATCAGGATAACTGCTAACATTACACCGATATATTTTGACGTTATTCTTCTCTCCATGTAAATCCCTCGCTGTTATATTTTAGTGCTAGCTATTTCGCAGTAGCTAGCACTTTATTTTTAAGCTTCTTTGACAACTTTCTTTCTTGTGGTCTTTTTCTTTTTTTCCTCTGTTTTCTTACTAGGCTTTGTATTATCAATAGATGCTTGTAGTGCAGCCATTAAATCCATGACATTCGATTCCCTTGGTTTATCTGTGCCTGTCACTACCTCTTTGCCAGCTTTCTTTGCTTCAATCAATTCAAGAAGAGCTGTTCTGTATTCATCTGTATATTTCTCTGGTGTAAATTCAGTGGTTAATTGATCAATTAATAAAATCGCTGTTTCTAATTCTTTTTTCTCTATTTGATTTACTTCCGGAACATTTGGTACATCGTCCACCTTACGAACTTCATCAGGAAAATGAATAGTTTCCATTACGAGAGTATTTTCATAAACCCGAATAATTGCCAGCTGTTCTTTGGAGCGAATAATAATTTTCGCAATTCCCACTTTCCCTGTCTCAAGTAAGGCTTGTCTTAATAAAGCATATGCCTTATTACCACCCTCACCGGAAGACATATAATAACATTTTTCAAAGTAAATAGGATCAATCTCTTCCATCTTCACAAAATCAATAATCTCCACTGCTTTATCTTCATTCTCTTTGTGCAGATTTTTCAAATCTTCTTCATCAAGCACAACATATTTTCCTTTTGCATATTCATATGCCTTTACGATTTCTTCTGGAGCAACTTCATTTCCACAAGCAGAACATTTCTTTTCATATTTAATTGGGGCATGACAAGCCTTATGAAGTGTTCTAAGCTTGATATCTTTATCTTCTATTGCTGAATGCAGCTTAATCGGTATGCTTACTAATCCAAAACTTATATTTCCTTTCCACATTGTATGCATAATTAATCTCCAATCTTATTAGTTGAACACAATATTTCTTTTATGAAAAAAAGCAATATTCATCACTTTTTCTTCTATCTATTTATACATTGTGTCACCGTTTTTTTTTCATACTATTTAATTATTGGCAGCAGACACTGTTCATACTATGTACTTAAATAGATATACTAATAAGAGTTAGATAAATCAGGAGGATAGACAAATGCATACAGCTGCATTTTTTATTAGTAATTATTATAAAAAAACAGACTCATTTGGTGTCAGTGTCGTTGGAAACGAGAATATTATCACTGTAGGTTCTTTTCAAAAAGGCTTAAAAAAAGCAGAAAAAACAGCATTAATACAGATTATAAAAGAACATGCTATAAAGGAAGATGACGATTTATATTATTTAAATCCAGGAATTTGCGTAGAATTACAGTTTTCCTCCTTTCAACAGTATAAACTGAGCAACCCCGTTTTTATCCAATTTTTATATAATATAGATTGGAAAGACTGTACATTAGAGAAACTGGTCGCAACAGAGTCTACGCCTATTACTCATGCTGATAAACCTCTATTTCCCAACACCACGATTACGAAACTCGATTATATTTTATATTTAAAAGAGGTCAGTCCATATTTACTTCCTTTTTTAGAAAATCGCTTATTGACTACGATTCGATTTCCCCATGGTTTATTTGGAGAATCTTTTTATCAAAAACAATGTCCAGACTACGCTCCATCTTATGTACAAACATATAAGAACGACGACATAGAGTATATCATTTGCAATAACCTAGAAACGCTTATGTGGCTTGGAAATCAATTAGCGTTTGAATTTCATATACCATTTGAAACCATTTATTCTAATAGCATGCCTTCTGAAATTGTCTTTGATTTAGATCCGCCTTCTGTGGAACATTTTTATATGGCTATTAAAGCGGCAAAAGTTCTACAACAGATTTTGGAACGATTACATCTTTTATCTTTTGTGAAAATATCAGGAAATAAAGGAATTCAGGTATATTTACCACTTCCAGAAAAAACATTTACTTATGAAGAAGTACGTTTATTCACAGAATTTATTGCAAACTATATGATTGCGGAAAATCCAGAGCTTTTCACCATAGAACGATTAAAGAAAAACCGCAAAAACAGATTATACATTGACTACATCCAACATAGTGAAGGAAAAACAATTATCGCTCCCTATTCTATTCGCGGTAATAAAGGAGGATATGTTGCATGCCCAATTGAATGGGATGAATTAACGGAAGATTTACATCCTCGCCAATTTTCAATGGACGTTGTTTTACAAAGACTACAAAAAGGGATTCATTCCTTCGCTGGTTATTTTGCGGCAAAAGAAAAACAACCTTTTCGTCAAGTACTAGATGTGTTAACAAATGTCCAAAACACTGAAGGGCAGAAAAAAATCTGAATAGATGATTGCGAAAACTTTCTAATCATATCCTTGTATGCAAACATAAAGACAATAAAACGCCCAAACAAAGGAACGGAAATTTTTCTGTCTAATGTTTGGGCCTATTTCTAGAATAATTCTGGCTATGCATGTTGTTATACTAATTTGCATTCTTCAATGGGGATAGTGACAAATGACTCGATGACCGGATGCCTTAATGTTCTGCCTTCTGTCCATTCTAAAAAGGAGATTTTGACAGTAAGTGCTGGCCGCAGCCAGACTCCATCTTTCGCTTTCCTGAGATTAGCAAAAGGACTCTCATTTATAATGATTGGCTCAATCGCTTTTGAGACAGCAGCCCAGTCATTTGCGGTCAATTTACCCGAACCAGCACTTCCAATATAAACCAGCTTCCCCGACTCATCAAATAACCCAAGGTGGAGAGAATGGACCGTTTTATTTTTAAATGTTACTCCTCCCACTATAGCGATTAAATCCTGCTCTTTTTTTCGCTTAAGCCATCTGGCATCCTTTCCGCCCAGAACATAGGAACTACTAAGATCCTTGCAGACAATTCCTTCTAACTGATGTTGTTGACAAACAGCAAATAAACCTCGCATATCTGTAAAGTTTTCAACTAGACGAATATCTTTCGTCTCAGCTACTTTTTCATGCAATATTTTTTGTCTTTCCAGTAATGGTTTGTCTACCAGCCACTGTCCATCGAGGAACAGGATATCAAAAATCATATAGGTAATCGGGATTTCCTCTTGTAGCTCACTTAATCGCTCAAGTTTTCGCACTCTGTCCCGTCTCATTACTTCATAAAAGGATGGTTTCCCATCCTGTAAAGCAATGACTTCGCCGTCGAGAATACAATTTTTTGCCTGTACAAAGGAACCGGTCTTTAATAATTCAGGATATTGCTGCGTTCTTTCATTTTTCTTTCGATTAAATAATTTTGTGTCCTCTCCATCATAGTAGGAGAGAATTCTTGTTCCATCCCACTTAACTTGAGCAATCCATTGATCCCCTTTTGGAATTGCTTCTGTTAGTAGTGGTTCAAATGGCTTTATTGGTTTCATGTGCTTTTATTCCTTTTATTCTTACCATTTGCTAATAGAACAAAATTATACAAGGATCTTATCTATCTCAAACTGCAAACAAACCTCAGAATTTTAGAAATAGTAGTTGGTCTTTAGGATATTTTTTAATTTCTTCGAATAGAGATGAGATATTGCTTCCCGTCGGGCTCGCGCTGAGCCGCGGTCTGCCTTCAGTCTGCAGGGTATAAGACTGTCTCGCTAATCACGCAGGAGTCTCCCCCTTAGACTACAAGCAGCGCATAAAAATCATTTTTAACTTTTCTAAAATCATTTTGTCAACAAACTAATCTATTTTTAATTTTTTTGACGCTCTTAACCTTGCTGTTTAACTACTAATAATGCTAGAAATGAAGTTTGTCCATTTTCTAATCACTTTATCATCTATAACAAAAAGGTCAGTTTCTATTCCACATAACAGAATGTTGAATAGACCTAACCTTATCCTTCCATACTAACCAACTACTGTTCTCTCCAAATTTATTTTAAATGATTTTCGACATATTGCTTTGCTTCTTGTTGTAGTTTTTTATATTGAACAGCTTCTTCCTCGAAATATATCTTATTCGTTACGGCATAGTTTTCTATTGTATCCCATTCAAATGATACATCTGCACGATATACATAAGTAGCGTTGCCAATTAAATCAATTCGATATTGATCATTTTGATAATGTACATAGCAGCGAACTTTGCCCCCATTATTATACACATCCACATAGGTATTTTTTTCATTAAACCCATTTAGTATGGAAACAAGAGTGGAAGCAGACATAGCAGTCCCACAAGCATTTGTAAACCCTACTCCTCGTTCGTATGTACGCACATAAATACTTCCTTTTTCTAATATTGAAACAAAGCTAACATTTACACCGTCTGGAAAATACTCATTCGGACCATTCACATATTTACTTATCGTTTCTTGAATATCCGAATCAAGTATTGCCTTATCTACAAGTGTAATTAAATGCGGATTAGGTACAGCTAAAGCAGTAAATAATAAATCTTTATTTAACCCCGGAATTTTCTCATTTATTAGTGTAGTCGATTCTACCTCAAGCGGCAGATCCTTCGTCTGAAAAGATACAGGAGATATTTCTACCAAATACGTTGGGATATCCGGATAAATATCTGTTTCATTTTTCACTTCTAAATTTGCTTTCATTGTTTCAATCATCGCTTCCTCTACCTGAAGGAGTTCACAAACATATCGAGCGACACAACGAATACCATTTCCACACATCGATGCTTCGGAACCATCGGCATTAAAAACTCTCATTCTTGCATCAGCAACTTGACTAGGCATTACAAAAAGAATACCATCCGCTCCTAAAGAAGAAGCTCTATTACATAGCGTTTTAGCTATTTCTGCTCTTTCTTCTTCGGTAAACTGATAGGCGTCTGAAATTTCATCTATTATTAAAAAATCATTGCCACTTCCATGACATTTTGTAATTTTTATATTCATTTCATCGTTCCTCCAAGCTATATTTGTTTCTTATTTATTTTACTGTTCCTTTGTCTAACCTGCAATCAATTCTTCCTTGCCCCAAAAAAGAGAAAACCTTAACAGCTTTTAGTCAAGTCGTTAAGGTTATTACCATTCATCCATATAAATCATCATCTAATAGCTTCTTTGCCCATGAAATAGATTCTGCATATACTTTAAACAATTCCTTTTCTTGAATATCCAATTCTTTACAACCAAGTGCAATTCCCGACCAGTCAGCTGTTTCTGCTGCAATGACCAATTGAAGCACATCATATTGAACATTTTTCTGTCCTGATAAAGCTTGTACAATTGTCTCATCCAATGGTAGATCGGAAAGAATGGTATCCATATCCTTGTTCATAATGGTATCCATAAGAGAGAACATTCCCGTCAAAAAAAAACTTCCATATTCTATTCTTCCCGGTATAAGTTTTGCTACCGCTTCGCACATTTTAGAACGTATTAAGCAATTATGAATCACTTCTAAAGAAATTCCATTCTTCCAGTCCTTTTCCCTAACTGTAAGAATATAAATCCATTTTCGAAGTTCTCTAAGCCCAATATATACAATGGCATGTTTAATACTGGTTACTTTTTGCTTTACTCCATATCCTAGTGTGTTAATTAATTTCAATAACTTATATGATAAAGAAATATCCTGTTCAATCAATTTAGAAATACGGGTTATATCTGGATTTTCATCATGTAATAGCTCAAGGATCTTATAATATGCCGTCATATAGGTTGGCACATCATGGGAAGACATGATGACTGGTCTTGAAAAATAATAACCTTGAAAATAATGATAGCCGCTGTTTCTAGCTTGTTCATACTCCGTACTTGTCTCAAGTTTTTCAGCAATTAATTCAATGTGATGCTTTTTAGCAATCGCTTCTAATTCTGTTCGCACTTCTTTAGTCGTATGTTGAAAATCGATTTTAACCATATCTGCTAATAGCAGTAAAGAATAGGAGTATGGGTTACTTTTCTCTAAATTAAAATCATCTAAAGCCAATTTGTAGCCTAATTGTTTGAGTTCTAAACAAATATCTATAATTTTTTGACTTGGAACAACAGTTTCTAGAATCTCTATTACAATATCCCTTGGCTGAAAATATGTAGGAAGTTTAAGTTCTAATAAATTCTCAGTAAAATTAATAAAACAAGGTTTACCGTCTGATAATTTATCTATGCCAATATTAAGAAAACTGTTAATAATAACATTTGTTGTCGCCTGATCACCATTTATATTGGGGAAGGAATTAATATTATTATGTCTATATAGTAGTTCATATCCATAAACTTCTTCCATTCGATTAAATAGTGGCTGTCTCGCCACAAAAACTTCCATTTATTTACCTCCGTCAATCTTTTTGCGCTTAGTTATTGTCATTTTAATAAATTTATTAGTAGAAGGTTGTCGAACCTTGCTTGTAAGAAAATAAAATTCTTACCAGAAATGTCATCGTTAATGTTTAGGGGTCATCTAGGTTGTATTTAAAGGGAATGGAGAAAAGATTCTTTGATTCAAGGCTATATATAATCAAAATGATAGCTAATCCAGAAAAAAGAACTTTTTTACATTCTATTTTTCTAAAAGCTGAATAAAACGGGGAATTCTAAAAATACAGGGCAGTTTAAAATACCATTAAATAGAGTAAAGCTATAGAGACAAAAAGCTTATGCACAAAAACGAGTATAGTTAGACAGCTAGTAACAACTTCTGAAAAAAGAAAATGACTTTCTAATTTCAGAAGTGATTTTGCTATTAATGTGTATATTGAAGTAAAAAATTAATCAAAAATAATGAGGATATGAAATACAAAGGCAGTGATACTTCTTTCGCTTTACCTAAAGCAATCTTTAAAATTGGGTAAAGAATAAACCCAATAGCCATGCCATCTGCGATACTGTACGTAAACGGAATCATCGCAATAATAAAGAAGCTAGGAAAACTTTCACTTAAATCCTTTAAATCCAGATTTCGGATATTCTGTAGCATTAATCCTCCAATAATAATTAAAATTGGTGCAATCGCACTATCTGGAATTAATTTTATGACAGGAATAAAAAATGCTGAACAAATAAACAGAATACCTGTCGTTACAGCTGTTAAACCTGTTTTTCCACCAGCGGTCATACTTGCTGAGCTTTCAACTGTAGCTACTGTTGGACTTGTGCCAAATAAACTAGATAGAAAGACAGAAATAGAAGTAGCTCGAAAAGCTTTTTGAAATCGCTCAGATTTGTTTATAAATTGGACATGATTGTTGACCAATCCAATATTCTCAAACACAAGGACCATTGTAAGAGAAAATACGGCAATCCAAAAAGGAATCGATGCAAGTTTTTCAAAAGACAGATGACCAAACACACTTTTGTATTCTTGAAGGTGAACCGACTGGCCACTTCCTGCATTTACATTGATCAGTCCAAACATCCAAGCAATGAAAGTACCAACAATAATCGTGATCAGAAAGTTTCCCTTCACATTTCTTAAAAATAGAATAATACTTATTAAAAATGTGAGTACTGTTGCTAGTACATGTAAATCATTAAAAGATCCCAAGGCAATAATTGAATTTGTTCCTCTTTCTACTATCCCGCCTTTTTCCAATCCAATTAGCATTAAAAATAGACCTAAACCAACGCTAATCGATTCTTTTAATGAAACAGGAATAGAATCACTGACAATTCTAGCTAGTTTCGTAAAAGCAACAATCATAAAGAGAATTCCAGAAACAAACACTACTGCCAACGCTTCTTGCCAGGTTAGAGCCATTGAATTTACAATGGTATAAGAAAATAACGCATTGATACCCATACCTGGTACAAGCAAAATTGGCACATTTCCATAAAAACCCATTAAAAAACAGCCAACAACGGATGTTAAAATGGTTGCAATGATTGCTGCTTCCAATGGAATACCTGCTTCTGCTAAGATTAAGGAGTTTACTACCACGATGTATACAACAGTAAAAAAACCAATAAACCCTGCAAGCACCTCTTGTTTAATGGATGTTTGACTTTCTTTTAGCCGAAAAAATGAAAAAATATAATCTTTCATCTGATATACCTATTTAGTTGTATCCCTCTCCCTACCCGCTTCCCCTATAAAATGCAAGTAAAGCATGTCAAAGACTGACATGACTTTTAGCATTCAATAAGGTAGCCACAAGAAATTATAATAGCAGATTGCCAATGTTTTGCCAATGTTTTTTAGGAGAAAATACTCATTTTTTCCTATTTTCCTTATTGCTATTTCTTATTATTTAGTCATTTTTCCTTAAATCAGCTTATCAAAGAAAAACTTTCTGTTCTAAAACTCCATCCATATTAATGATTCGTATAAGCGAATAACTTTGTCAATATAGCATAGAGGTGAATAATTTCTTTATCAGACGCATGGTGATCAATTGACAATAGCGGCAGATTAGGATCTTGAAAACGTTTGGCCCACTCTTTTGGCATCCAGCCCTTTCTTAACTGGGCCAATTTATGACCATCTTCTTGCTCAAACTGATACTCCATTTGTCCAAAGGTTTTTTTCATTATGATTGTGTCTTCCCCATAAAGAAATTGGATCACTAATCGTTTTTCTGTCTTTATTTCTAGAATTCTGCTGATTATTTTTTTATCCTTATTTTTTATATCTATTCTATCTTTTTTTAATGTAAAAACATATTGGAGATCCCCTTGTGTATTATAAAAGCCATACGATTTTGTATAAAATCGATCGAATAAGAACGGCAAATACCAACGAATAATCGAGAATTTTTCATCTTTTATTTCTCCTATCTCTTGTCCATCTCTATCAAAAACAACCATTCTTAAGGATGGCGCAGGTAAAAAAGATAAAACCACCGTATTTGTTTTCAAAATTGATCTTGCTTGTCCCGCGGAGAAAAAATTCTCCATTTTCTCTAAACGTCGTTTATGTAAATAAAATTGACTAAAGCAAATTACACTGTATATTGCGAATGGGACTAAAAGGTAAAGAAAAATGATATTTGAATGATTAAATAGAAAGATGCCTATAAAAAGAAAGATAGGAATACAACTAATTAAACTAGCGTTCAAGGAAGATATGGCTGTATATTTATAATATTTTTCAATATTCATCATGAAGACTCCTTTATATCCATTCTTATAATGAAAGGTTAGCGCGACTGTGCACTTATCTTTCTCTTTCTTTTTATTCTATTAATTTCTAATGAAATCTATGATTAATTAGAAGAAAAATTTTAAAAGAGTCTAAACTATCATGTTACCTATTATTAAGGTTTGAATGTGGTAATATAAAAACCGAAGAAGTAGATGGTGGTTTATATGTTCATGCAGGGAAGTTGAGCTTTTTCAGCACATTGGTATGTATATGTGAGAAAAAATAAAATGCCAGCCTATTCGTTAAAAAGCGAGTCACCGAAATTGGTCGCTAATTTAAACGAATAAGCTGCCATTATAAAAAGGTTAATGATCTATATTATTTGATAAAACGAATCGTTAAAGGAATATGATAATCCTGGCCTTCATAAGCCTTAATAGCAGCAATGATTGTAAATACAAATGCCATAATTCCGATTATTGGTAAAATAATAAATCCGATTAAAAGAAACACAAGAATCCATGCTATGAAGGAATAAATGGCATAGGAAATTAAAAAGTTAAAATATTCTTTACCATGATAATCCACAAAAGGCGAATCTTTCTTCACGAGCCAGATAACTAATGGTCCGATAAAAGTAGTAAAAAAACTAGACACATAAATCAACATCGCAAAAACTCTATCATCATTTGATGATCTGTCTTTATTTAAATCCATGAAAGAAACCTCCAACTAAAATAATAATTGCTATGTTATTATATACGATTATTCTATATAAATGTTTCATTTTCTCATAATAATTGTCCAATTAATTCAAATAAGCTTTCATCCGTGACATTTATCATTCTTTCTTGCCTGTTTATATACTTTATCGGCAAGAGTTAAACCCTTTCTGCTATTGTGAATTAGTTTATCTTTCTTTACAATGATTCATTAATTTTTTACAATTTGTTTGTATTTTCCTATTTTCAATTTCACCGAAATTTTGTATGATATAGAAAAGTAATTTGTTATCATGAGATAATATTTAAAGATGGGAAGGCAAATGGTGCGCCACCGCTTTGGTTCTAGTGGGTTCGATTCCCACCCCGAAATTTTTTTTCAATTGGATTAAAAATTTCGAGGGTGGGCTTTTTCTTATGCATGAATAAGTTCTGCTCTCAAATGGAGGGATTATTGTGTTAAAAAAAAGAGATCTTGAAGAATGTCAAGCATTATATCCTTTAATGACGCATCCTGATGTCTTCCCTTTCGTGCGTCAAAAAGCTTCTTCTTATGAAGAATACCTTTTTCTTACCAAACAGACTATAGAAGCGGAAGAAAGAGGGGAACTCATTTCTAGAACGATATTAGATGAATGGCAAAATCCGATTGGAACCATAAATCTATATGATATAAACGAAAATATCGGTTTCCTCGGAACTTGGTTAGGAAAACCTTATCACGGCATGGGATACAATCAAATAGCAAAAGATTTATTTTTTGCTGAAGCATTTTTTGAGCTGAATATCGAAAGCATATTAATGCGAATTAGAAGCAATAATATCCGCTCACTAAAAGCAGCTGAAAAGCTTCCCTATGTGGTTTCTGCAAATGAAACAAGAAGTAATTTGTTACAAATTTTAAATACTTCTGGGATCCCTTATCAACTATTTGAAATTCCTAAAGATTTATTTACTCTATACACATTACGTCAAAATACGGAAGAGACGACAAATGATTGCAGAGAGGCGTAATTTAGCTCCGATAATAAAATAAGATCAGTCGATAGGAGAATAACTATCACTGATCTTATTTTATTCTTCTATAATATTGTCAGCGAATTGGATGAAAAAAACCCTCCATATATTCATCCCCGCCTCTGATTGAAAGATTATAGTAATTTATTGCTTCTTTTTATAGCTTTGATAATTCTTATTTCCACCAGAAAGATTATAGATATTCATGAATCCTAAATTACGCAGGATATTTTGGGCAGCATTTCCGGTTACACCACTATTACAATAAGTAACAGTGAGCCGATTTGGATCTAGCTCCTTGCATTTCTCTCGCAAATCGCCCAAAGGGATATTAATAGCGGTATCCACACATGACACATTAAATTGTTGTGCAGCTCGTGTATCAATAACTTGAATGGATTCCTCTTTTTCTATTCTTGCGGTTAAATCTTTTGGCGTGATTAATTGATTTTTCTTTTCAATTGCATTATGCAAAGCCATCCCAGTATACATGACAGGATCTTTTGCCGTACTAAATGGCGGCGCATATGCAAGATCAAGATGAAATAAATCTTCCGCTTTTGCATTAAATGTAATGGCTGTAACAAAAACATCTATTCTTTTATCGACACCTTCTTCCCCTACTATTTGTACACCCAATATTCTGCCTGTTTTCCGATCGGCAATTGCCTTGATTACTAATTGTTTGCCACCCAAATATTCAGCTCTAGCAGGCTTGATATTATGAAGAACTTCTATATCATAGCCTTCCTCCAATGCTTCCGTTTCGTTCATACCAGTTTGTCCAACAGCTAAGTCAAAAACACGAAGAATAGCAGTTCCTAAAATTCCTCTATGTTCTAATGATCCTCCGGTTATCACATCACCGGCTATTCTGCCCATTTTATTTGCTGTGCTTCCTAATGGCCGATATAGGGGTTTCCCGGTTATAAGGGAATAGCTCTCAGCAACATCCCCTACCGCATATACATCAGGTAAGTTAGTTTGCATCTTATTATTTACGGCAATAGCTCCAGAATGTCCTATATTTACACCGATTGACTCTGCTAACTGAACATTAGGCCGAACCCCTGTTGCTAAAATAACCAAATCTGTTTCTATAATATTTCCTGATTTTGTTTTTATTTCATTAGTAGTTATTTCACTAACTTCCTCATTCAATAGAAGGTTAACTCCTTTTTTTTCTAGATGGTCTTCTACATATGTAACAATATCTATATCCATATGTGATAATATGTGATCACTGCGTTGTACTAATGTAACATCTAACCCTCTATTTGTTAACTGTTCAGCCATCTCTAAACCAATATACCCTGCCCCTATAATCGCAGCTCTTTTTGGCTCGTTCTTTTTTATAAATCGGTCAATAGCACTTGTATGTTGAATGGTTCGAATGTGGAAAACATGATCTTTATCTGCCCCCTCCATTGCTGGAGTGTAGGGTGATGCTCCTGTTGCAAATACTAATACATCATAAATATCCTCAATTACTTCACTTGTATTCAAGTTTTTCACTTGAATCTTTCTCCGCTTTGCATCTATAGCGATAACCTCATGCCGTACAAGAATATCAACATTATATCGTTTCTTAAACCAAGCCGGATTTCTCGGTGTTAAAGTTTCTAATTCATCAACTTCTCCGCCTAAGAAATAAGGAATTCCACAACCGGAGTAAGAAATGTCATAATCTGCATTATAAAGTGTGATTTCTGCCTGCTCGTCATTTCTGCGTGCTTTTGTTGCTACTGAAGTACCTGCCGCTACTGATCCTATAATAACAATTTTCATGATCATCCTCCTATAAACAATAGTGTATTTTATAATTTATCTTTTCCTGTACTGTTACCCCATAAACGATTTTTCTAATGTCTATTAAGAAATGATTGATAGCCATAAGTATAAACCAATTAATGTAATCATAAGGGTTGGAATGGTTAAAATTATCCCTGTCTTAAAGTAGGTTCCCCATGAAATCTTTACCCCTTTTTGAGACAATACATGAAGCCATAATAAAGTAGCTAATGAACCAATCGGCGTAATTTTTGGTCCTAAATCCGAACCGATAATATTAGCATAAATTAAGCCTTCTTTTATTACTCCTGCTGCATTTGTATCCGCTATAGCTAAAGCATCAATCAAAACAGTGGGCATATTATTCATAATAGAAGAAATAACAGCCGCAAGAAATCCCATCCCTATTGTCGCAAGAAACAGTCCATGGTCGGAAGCAGTTTGAATAAGATTTGATAACAAGCCAGTTAAGCCTACATTACGAAGTCCGTAAATGACTACATACATTCCTATAGAAAAGAAAACGATTGACCACGGCGCTCCTTTTATTACATTGCTAATGGATACTGCTTTGCTTCGTCTGGCAAAAACAAGAAAAACAAGTGAAAGGCTGCCAACAACAGCGGATACCGGAATCGCAAGAAATTCACTGCCAAAATATCCAATTAGTAGAAAGGCTAAGATTATCCAAGAAAATCGGAACATTTGCGGATCCTTAATAGCTTCTGCCGGCAACTTTAGATGGTTTAAATCATACATTTCAGGAATTCTCTTGCGGAAGTAGATATATAGAACAAGCATACTTGCCAATAAGGAAAATAAATTGGGAATAATCATTCTAGAAGCATATTCAACAAATCCGATTTCAAAAAAATCTGCAGAAACAATATTTACTAAATTACTGACGACTAGAGGCAAAGAGGTTGTATCTGCAATAAACCCACTTGCCATGATAAATGGAAAAACCATTCTTTCTTCTACCTTTAATGCTCGAACCATCGACAGCACAATCGGGGTTAAAATAAGCGCTGCACCATCGTTTGCGAATAAAGCTGCCACAAGAGCACCTAAAAGGGAAACATAAAAAAACATTTTTAGCCCGCTTCCATTAGCCATTCGAGCCATATGTAGTGCTGCCCATTCAAAAAAACCTATTTCGTCTAAAATAAGGGAAATGATGATAATAGCAATAAATGCAAGTGTTGCATTCCAAACAATTCCAGTCACATCTGCAACATCATTAAAATCCACTACCCCGACTAATAAAGCGAATATTGCTCCCCCACAAGCAGACCAACCAATAGAAAGATTTTTGGGCTGCCAAATCACAAATGTTAATGTTAATAGAAAAATAATAATTGCCAAAAATGTGTGTAGCAAATTAAGACTCCCTCCATTAGTTACATATAATTTTAATCCCTTTTTATTCCAATACTGTTATATCCTCACATCCATTTGATAAAAATTGTAAAATTTCATTTATCAGTCCATAATATTTACATGTCTTGTTTAATGAATAAAAAACCCATTGACCTTTCTTTTGTTCTTTAACAATCTCTAAGTCTCTCATTTTACGGAGATGCTGACTAATAGCTGGCTGCGACATATTATATATTTCTACCAATTCACATACACAAAATGCTTTTTCGGACAACAAACTTACAATAGATAATCTTGTCTTATCTCCTAACAGTTTTAATACATCTGCTGTCTCTTTTTTAGATAATACAGGTAAAGATTGGTTTTTCTTCATCATTTTCCCCCCTTATTTATGCTACATATAAGCATATACTTATATATTTATGGGAAAGGTAACAAAAAACAAACACATTAATCAGTATTTGTTATCCTGTTATAATTAGAGAAAACTATCCTATCCTTTGAATCTTCATAATAATGGGAGTACTTTTACTTTGCAAGCCAAAAAATAAACGCGGTTGTCCCCCTCTATTTTACGAACAAATTTGAAGTTTTCGTTTTTTCTCTCCTTCAATCACCCTATTTATGGTATAATACGAAACGTTATTGTAAAGAAAGAGGACAAGCAGATGAAACAAACATATTCTATCAAACAAAAGCTATCTCAAATGATTATTATTTTATTTCCTGTACTGGTTACCCAGGTTGGTATTTTTGCATTAAGCTTTTTTGATACAACGATGTCTGGACATTATAGTCCGGTTGACTTAGCTGGAGTAGCAGTAGGCAGCTCCTTGTGGACGCCAATATATACAGGACTTAGTGGTATATTGCTTGCTTTACCTCCGATTGTCTCCCAATTAATAGGAAAAAACGAGCAAAAAGGGGTATCATTTTCTGTTATCCAAGCAGCATACTTATCTTTTAGTATGGCTATCGCCTTATTAATTATTGGTTATTTCTGTTTAGATTCGATTCTTGCAAATCTTGGCTTAGAACAGGATGTCTATAGAGTCGCATATCATTACTTAATCGCATTGAGTACCGGAATTATTCCTATTTTTCTATACTTTGTACTGCGTTCTTTTATTGATTCTCTTGGCCAGACGCAAATTACCATGTTTATAACGCTAATCGCAATACCGATTAATATTCTCTTAAATTTTGCACTAATCAATGGCATTTGGATTTTCCCCGAATTAGGCGGAGTGGGAACTGGGTATGCAACTAGTATTACTTATTGGGTAATGCTCTTTATTGCGGTTTATATCGTCCATAAAAAAAATCCTTTTGTAGCTTTTCAGTTATTTAGCCAATTTCCGGCCGTATCATGGAATAAATGGAAAGAAATATTGACAATTGGCGTCCCGATTGGTTTTTCTGTATTCTTTGAAACAAGTATTTTTAGCGCAGTCACGATTTTAATGAGCAATTATGATACCAATACAATTGCTGCCCACCAATCAGCTATTAATTTCGCTTCTCTTTTGTATATGGTTCCCCTCAGCATTTCTACTGCTTTAACCATTCTTGTTGGTTATGAAGTTGGAGCTAGACGAACAAAAGATGCTAAAGCCTATAGTTGGTTAGGTGTTGGACTTGCTGTAATCATCGCATTTATTAGCGGAATGATTCTTTTGACGTTTCGAACTAACATTGCTGGTATTTATACGAATGACTGGGAGGTTCTCCATTTAACAGCCCACTTTCTTATTTATGCGATATTCTTTCAACTATCTGATGCAATACAAGCACCAATTCAAGGAGCTTTACGAGGGTATAAAGATGTAAATGTTACCCTTATCATGAGTTTTCTATCATATTGGGTAATAGGTCTGCCTAGCGGATATCTTCTTGCCACTTACACTAACTTAGGACCCTTTGGCTATTGGATTGGACTCATTATCGGCCTTGCAACCGGTGCAATTTTCTTAACGAGCAGACTATTTAAAATTCAAAAACACAAATTTAGTGATAAACAATATGAAAATTAACACCGAACTGTGTCAATTAACACAGTTCTTTTTTATGAGATGAAAATGAATTCCTGCCCTAAATCTCCCTTTAGGCAAATACACACTTTTGGCATATGTGAATACAATAAAAAATAAGCATATATTTGTAAGTGAGAAAGGATGAATTTCCAATGTTCCCGTGGAATTTATTCCCTTTTAATAAAGATGCCAAAAGTAGAATGGACCAAATGAATCCGCAAGATATCCAGAAGTATGTGCAAGAAATGATGGATAAACTTATGCCTGAATCTCTACAAAAAATGGAACCAGAGAAAATGTTTCAGAGCTTTTCAAAAGGAGCAAATTATCGTAACGATAATCTTAACCATGCCGAGAAATTTAATTATGTTGTTTTTGAAACACATCATCATGTCTATGTCAGAATTCCTATTCTTGATAGCAGCTGGTTAGAGCATATTAAGATTTTTTATACATCCAATCAACTTATTATACAGCATATCCCCTTATTTGAAGATAAACACACAATCACACTTCCAGCAATTGTTCGAAAAAAAGGATCTGTCGCACTTTATAAAGATGATATTTTAGAAATAAGAATTCAAAAGAATATTGATATTCACTATTCAGAGATTGATGTTACAGAAATGAATTAATAGAAAGAGGAGATTTTTATGAGTTTTGATAACTTAAAAAAAATCTATCAATTTTCAGAGAATAGTCATAAGGAAGACTACTGGAAAGATATGTTTGGATCAAATGAAAAAGCATGGTTCTCCCATCCATCTGCATCCATAAAAAATAGTGATGCGTTTCCTGCTTGCGATTTTTATCTATTCCATTCTCGATATTATATTGACATAGAGTTACCAGGAATAGATATGAATCAGCTTTCGATACATTTAAATAACAATCTTTTATGTATTGAAGGTTATTACCAAACCATTATTCCTGATTGTGCCTATCTTTTAAAAGAACGGCAAAACAAACATTTTATTAAAAATATAACAATACCCAATTATGTAAATCAAAAAGATATTGACAAGAAATATGATAATGGAATATTACAGCTTTCTTTTCCCTATAAAGAAAAGGAGGGAAAGTAACTTCCCTCCGACTAATTATCCTCTTTAAATTTACCGATAATAATTATAGAAATAATTTATCATAGCAATAAAACGGTTTGTCTTTTCCATCAAAAAATGTCGAACCAACCTTATTATATCCATTCTTCACAAATAAGTTTTGGGCCTTATCATTTAATGAATATGTATCCGTTTTTAAGTAAAAAATATCTTGTTCAATCGCATACACTTCAGCAAATGCTAGTAAGTTACTTGCAATGCCGCCTCCACGAATATCAGGATCAACAACTAAACGGTGTAAAACCATATATTCCTTATTATCATAACTCCAATCAATTTTCTCATAATTTTTATCGCCAATTCGATCTATTGTAATAGAACCAACGACTTTATCATCCATAATAGCTACAAATAGATTATTGTTTTCCATATCAGCCAGGAAGCTGGCTTCGTTTGGATATTTATGAGACCATTGATCATTACCTTCTTCTTGCATAATGACCAAAGCCTTTTTTACAATCTCCATAATAACTGGTAAATCATCTATATGTCCTTGTCTAATTTCCACAAATAATTTCTCCTATACAATAATTTATTACCTGATGTCCTATTCTTTATTTTGCTTTATATAAAAGTAGATATTCAGGAAAAATCATTATATAAATTTCTAATCAAAAATACCACTATTTTGATTAATTATAGCGTTTATTCTAGAATTTCCATTTTTCAGATAAAAATATATCCGGACACAAAAAAAATACAGCCTCATCATCAATAGATTGAAGCTGTATTTTTAAAGTTGCGGAAATTTATACTTTATTTACCAATAAATTGCTGCGTCCAATAATTACCATTTTCTACATAACCAACACCAATATGGGTAAATTTATTGCTTAAAATATTCGCACGATGACCTTCACTATTCATCCATGCATTTACTACTTCTTCTGGCGTTCTTTGACCTTTGGCAATATTTTCTCCGGCTGCTTTATACGTTACACCAAATTGTTTCATCATATCAAATGGGCTTCCGTATGTTGGGCTTGTGTGATCAAAATAATTATTTGCACTCATATCTTGTGACTTTGCTTTTGCAACTTTACTTAATTCATTATCTAGAGTAAGTGCTGGCAATCCATTCTTCGCTCTTTCTTTATTCGTTAAATCTACTACTTGCTTTTCAAATGCGCTCACGGAAGAACTTGCATTAGCTGAATTGCTTTTTGTAGATTCAGGGGTAGTATTTTGTTGTGTTGTATTAGATTTTGAATTTGGTTGCTGCTGTACATTACTAGTTTCTTTTGGTTTCGCTGTTTCTTTTTGTACTTCTTTTGGTTTCGCTGTTTCTTTTTGTACTTCTTTCGGTTTGATTGTTTCTTTCTGTACTTCTTTTGGTTTGACTGTTTCTTTTTGTACTTCTTTTGATGTTTCCTTCTGTTTAGTAACAGGATAAAAAGCCTGTTGGTTATCCATAGATCCTATTAACTCGTTCAAAACTTTATCTATATCTATATGATAATTAGAAGATATATTATGGAAAATTTTATTTAACTGTTCTTCTGAAAGATTGTGTGCTTGATAGATTGTTTTAGCTTCTTGTGGTTGAATCGTTGAAGCCTCCGCTTTATTTGCTAGTGGAGTTGCCATCAATAATGTTGAAGCAGCTGCCACTGAAAAAATTAAATTCTTCTTTTTCATTGTTTATTTCCTCCTTGGTTATCCAAATCGAAATAGTCGTAGATTTTGTTGTTTCGACTTACAACAACATCATACCATACGTTTTTTTGTCATATTTCTGGATATTAAAACCAATAGAAAGAAATTGGAATCATTTCACATGGGTAAAAAAGGGATATATAATAGGTTAATAGCTATATCAACTAATTTATCTCCCTTCTTTTCTACAAAATATGAATGGTTATAAAATCCTTTTTTTATATTTTATAGTAACTGAACTATATTTTAGATCAAAAAACATCCTTGACAAACTTTTTTGGACTAACTTTAAATAACATTAAAGACAAACAGTTTACAAAAATTTAGGGTTTATTACAAGCTTTTAGTGTTTATTCTTATTCCTTAGAATGCATAAAAAACGGTAAATTTGGAAACCTAATATGGATTAAAATACCTTATAAAGAATGGAGTATTGATATGAACAAACCGTATTGCTGCCCCAATTGCAAAACAAATCGCAGTCGCTTTAATATTATTCAGCAAGTTCCTCAATCCGTTAAGCTAGATCCGCAAACAGGCAATGTTATAGAGGAATATTCATCTGAGAATTTATCTCCTTTTCATATGGGATATACTGGTCCAGATTATCGAATTCAATGCGCTGCTTGTGGTTTGGTTGAAGATGAAAAAACCTTTATTAAGTTTGGAGAAATGAAAGGATAATAAACGGATTTAAGCATAATGGTAAAAAATGTGGGTGGGACTTAACAAAATATATAATGGTTAAAGACGAACAATCTCTAATTTAGTGGTCAAACCAACTCGTCCCATTACGTTACAGACATTCCATTTCACACCGTTTTTAAAGATTATTTCTTTCCAGCATTTATTTCAAAAGAAACTAAATGGAGCAGCCATGATACACGTAGACTCCTATGGGAGCTGCGAGAAAGTTCAAGACCACACAGGAAAGAGGAGGCTTGGCGCTCGCCCCATGGAAGCGAAGTGTATTCAGGCTGCGGGTGATTACCACAAACCTTCTTTCTTAAAATAAATAAAAAAAACAAACAATTATACGAATTTTTTTAGTGTGTACGTATAATTGTTTGGAGTTAGAATTTGGTTGAATTACTTATGTCCCACTCTCTATCTTTTACCTGAACTATTCAAACGGATGTTCCTTCACTTTTACCTTCCATCCTTCTAATGGTGAAGTCCGAACTAATACTAGATCTTTTTTTATATTTCTTGTTCTGGCATTTTTCATATATACATTACATTCAATGGTAAGAGTAACTTGCAGCGCCTGCCCATAAACTTCAGGATTAACCTCATTTAAACGATTTATTTTGATATTCTCTATCATAGCTAGTTCTGAAGACCAATCTTGCTTCGTTGTAATGTATGATAAAATGGTTGCATCTTTTTCTTTTATCCCTGCGATAAAGGCTTTGACTACATCATTGGGATTCATTTGTTCTAAGTACTGTCTTAATTGACCTGCTGCTTTATAGATCATTAATTTATGAGAAAAATCCATCTTATCTGTTTTATGTGTTGTGCTCCCTAAAAAATGCACACAAAAATGTCCAGGAAAGTTATTTGCTAAGGCACCTGCTCCATGAGGCATGCCATGCATGGAAGCTGCGAACCATTGATCATTTACCATAATGAGAATCGCTCTTCTTCTCCAACTCCATTTCCCTTCATAAATACCTTTCATTATCTTTGTATCTTTTACAGTTAATGGCTGTACATCTGCATGTTGGCTGCCCGCTCTCCGTTGTACCTTAAACTGCTTACCTGTTTCAATATCTAAAATAGTAAATTTGCTATATTTTGGAATAATCTCATTAATGGCATTCCATGATAATAATTGAATATCAAAACTAATCGGGGAAGAAATATTTTCTTCGGCTCCCATCACTAAAGGTGCCGGAGTTATAAGAATACAAAAAAGAAAAAGTAATAGGAATTTTTTCTTGTTCACAATAAACCACCTTCAATATGATTTCCTATTGAAAGTTTGCCCTATTTTCTTCTCCGTACTCTGATTTATCTTCAATTGTTAAAATATCATGCTATTTATAATTGATCCAACGCTGCCCCTATCTTCTTCCAATCGACATTTTCTCCAATAAACACCATATTCAGTGGCATTTTCATGTCTTCTCTCATAAATAAAGGCATGCCGTATGAATATTGAAATAAGTCTGGATGTTTTGCTTGGTGAAATTGAACATATCCTTTTATGCGATAGATCGTATCAGGCAGCTCTCTTAAGAAATCTTCAAATTGGTCTGCTCCAATGCTCTTTTGGAATGTATAAACAAATGTACTTAAATGCAAAGAATGGATGGATGTTTTTTCGATATCCTTATAGTAATGGCTCTCCATTTGGAGTAATTTTTCAAAAGGGAATTTGGAATAAGTAGTCAGCAAACTAAAAGCATGTGGATTAATCGATTGAAGCTCAAAGCTAATTTTTGCTTTTTCAGCTTCTGTTAACTCGTCTTCTTTATTAATAATTAATATACTTGCATGCCTTGCTTGCTCTAGAATAAGTTGTTGAATTGGTGCGTTTAAAGCTGATCGCTCAAGCCACTGTCTTCCATCTATAACTGTTATGATTCCTTTGAATCGTAGACGATTGGCAAAAAGAGGAGAAAGAATCCCATCTATCGTTTCAACAGGATGAGCAGCTCCAGTTGTTTCAAAATAAATAACATCTGGTTTTTCTTCCACTAATAATGTTTGTATTTGTGCTTCCACTTCATCTTGGATCGTGCAGCATACACACCCACCAAGTAACTCTTTTAATGGAATATCATCATCTATTTCGTTAGAGTCAATGGAAATCCTGCCTAATTCATTCATTAAGACAGCCACTTTTCTGCCAAGCTCTTTCTCTTTTTTTAATATTTCTTTTAATAATGTTGTTTTTCCACTACCTAAAAATCCGGAGAGGACGTATATATCTGTCTGTTTCATCTTATATCTTCCTTTATTTATAATAATTTTTGAAAAAAGAGCATGCTTACTTTTTGAAAACAGCCTAAGAAAAAGAGGATGACAATTGTCTGTCACCCTTTACCATGAAGATCTTATTTTTTCATTTCATCTTTTAATACTTCTATCGCTTTTTTCATTTGTGTATCTGATTTTTGAAGTTTTTCCCGGAGTTTATTCATTAATTCTGTTGTTGTTTCTCCGGTAATAATTCCATCTTCTTTTAATTTTTCTTTCTTTTGAAATTCTTTTGCAGCATTTTCCATACTATCATCAAAATAGCCATTTGTATTGTCTACATCATATCCTAATGCTTTTAGCATTTCTTGCGCCGTTTTAACTTCTTCTGAATTGCTGCCTTTTTTCAATTTACTTTCTGGATTAATCATTGTTAAGCTTGCATAACTTGGAAGTTCTACTTTATAGGATGGTTCAATCCCTTTTTCATGAATCCAGCTACCATTTGGTGTCAACCACTTATCTACCGTAAATTTAATATTACTTCCATCTGTGAAACTTTTTGCTTGTTGAACGGTTCCTTTACCAAACGACTTAACGCCAACAAGTGGAACATTGGCAGATTGATTAACCGCACCAGCTAATATTTCTGAGGCACTTGCACTTCCACCATCGATTAACACAACAAGTGGAATGTCCATATTACTGCTATTTTGCGAAGTAACTTTTTCTACAGTTCCATTTTTATGTTCGATTTGATAAATAATTTCCCCATCTGGGACAAATAAACCAGCAATTTTCTTTACTTCTTCTAATAAACCGCCTGGATTATGACGTAAATCAAGGACAATACCTTTCATACCATCCTCTTGATATTTATTTAAGATATCGACTAATTCCGTTGCTGTATGCTCCGAGAAGCTTGTTATTTGGATTTTAGCAATTTTATCTTTACCCATTTCTCCATAAACAGTCTCAATCGGAATCGTATCTCTTGTAATCGTTATTTTTAACGGTTCACTTACACCAGACCGTTCTATTTCTAATTCTACATTTGTCCCTTTTTCACCACGAATTAAAAGAACAGCTTCTGAAGAACTCATTCCTTGTAATGACTCACCATCTACTGTAAGAATTTTATCGTTCGGTTTAATTCCTGCCTTTTCAGCTGGTGATCCTTTTATTGGCGATACTACTACAATGCTATCATTTAATTGCTGAATTTCTGCTCCTATGCCTTCAAAAGAGGAAGAAATACTTTGTTGGAAGTTTGCAGCCTCTTCTTCATTCATATAATCAGAATATGGATCATCAAGTGCTGTAAACATCCCGTCAATAGCACCATTCACTAAATCTACTGAATTTAAATCCTTGTAATAGTTATCCATTAATGTATCATACGCTGTATACAGTTTATTGAATTCTTCCCTCTGATTATTTACCGTAACAGCAGGCTCATCACCAAAAGAAAAAGCAATCGTTGTAATCCCAGCAGCGGCAATGACTACTACAAATAAAAGCATGACAAAATAAAACTTCTTAATTTTTATATATCCTTGTTCGCTTTCTTGCTCTATTTCTTTTTCTGTATTATTGTTACTGTTATCCAAATACTTCACCACTTTCGTTTCCAAGAGAGTTTTACACTATGTATGCAAATAGAATACCACGTTTATTTTTACTTAATCAAATATAAGGAAATTCTTCTATTAATAGGGAACAGAAAAGGAATGATTGATGTGGTATTCCTCCTTTTCTGCGCCCTAGCTTATATTTTTCGAACGACCTTAAAGTACTCTTCTAAGGTCCAGTCATTTTCATAAATATCTTTTGCAGATTTTTTACCTACATATCGAAAATGCCACGGTTCAAATTCATATTGTGTGATTTTCTCCTTCCCTTTCGGATAACGGAGAATAAAGCCATATAAATGAGCATTTTCCTTTAACCATTTTCCTTCTTTCGTCTCTCCGAATTCCTCTGTTAATAAGAAGTTGGCACTCTCACTTGATATATCCATTGCAAGTCCTGTTTGATGTTCACTATTTCCAGGGTACGCAACTGCTTGTACCGCCTTCTCTTTTCCAACCCGGCTAACCTCCGCATCATAGACCTCCGTTTGACGGTTGTAAGAACGATAACCAGAAACTGCATAAAGTGTAATGCCACTTTTCTTTGCATCGTTAAACATGTCCTGCAACGCTTTTGCTGCTTCTTTTCTCATATAACTTTTTTCAATATCCTGATTACCAAAGGAAAATTCAACATTTGGTCTCACTAAATCCTTTGGAGCATAGCCATCTGGTAAGCCGAATTCTTTATTAACAAGAGAAACAATATTTGTTGGATTTTGAATGATCTTTCTTCCATCAACCTCTTTTATGTCATTAAAAAAAATAGATTCAAGTGTCCAAGGTGTTTTTTCTTCCTCTGACACTGTCTCAGAAGGTTGTTGCTCCTCATCCTTGACCTGATCCTCTTTGTTAACTGGTGTTTCCACTTCTTGTTCCTTTTCAGTTTTATCCCAAAAAGAAACTTTGTCTTGTATTGATTTTAAATCTACTTTTTCACACCCTGTTAACATTGCAATCGCTAATGCTAAAGATGAGATAGCTACTGATTTCTTCATTTATGTCACCTTACATATCATTAAATTTTCTACACTACTGGATTTTATAAAGGTATGCAAAAAGCATACCTTTTTCTATTGCTAATTATTTTATTGCTGCTTCTAAAGCCACTTCAATCATTTCATTAAATGTTGTTTGTCTTTCATGTGCTGTTGTTTCTTCGCCAGTTAAGATATGATCACTTACAGTTAAAACAGAAAGGGCTTTACGATTAAATTTAGCAGCTATCGTATAAAGTGCAGCTGTCTCCATTTCTATTGCTAAGATTTGATATTTCGCCCATTTTTCCAGCTCAGAATTATCGTTATAAAACATATCTGCGGTAAAGACATTTCCTACTTTTAAAGATAGTCCTTTATCCAATCCACTATCATACGCTTTTTTCAGCAAATCAAAGTCCGCTGTTGGCGCGTAATCTACTCCTCCAAAGGTTAAACGATTCATTTGAGAATCCGTTGAAGCACTCATTGCAAGAATGACGTCTCTTACTTTTACATCCTTTTGGATTGCACCACATGTTCCAACACGAATTAAGTTTTGGACATTATAGCTGCTAATTAACTCATTAATATAGATAGAAATAGATGGAACTCCCATCCCTGTACCTTGTACACTAATTCTTTTTCCTTTATATGTCCCTGTATAACCAAACATATTACGAACTTCATTATAGCACACTGCATCTTCTAGAAAATTTTCAGCAATATATTTTGCTCTTAATGGATCCCCTGGAAGTAAGACAGTTTCTGCAATTTCCTGTTCTTTTGCACCAATATGTACACTCATTTTTATTTCCTCCAATTGACACTCATTTCATTGTTTCAATCCAAATATTACATGCTTATGAAAACTTCACTATTTGTACTATATCATATTCTAATATGCTGTAAAACATATTTAATTTTAGCATAACAAATTTTTGATGAGGTTATACTAAAATTAGTTTTCCTACACTAAGAGAGGCAAAACTAATTTTTATCCTATTTTATAGGAAAATAAAGGATTCTGTCATGAGGGGGATTATAATGGGTAAAAAACATCGAAATAGGATTAATTCTCCAAAGAAGAATAATCATATACCAAAAGAGGCTATTATTGCAGAACAGGAAGCGCATGGAAAAGAATACTCTGCAACGGGACGCAAACGATAATATGACCTTTCAAGCTATTAGAGTGCTATAAAATTAGGTATAAAAAAATGGTGAGATTTCCTCACCATTTTTATTATCTTTATTCATCAAGTTCTTCGTCAATAATGCATTTGTCCAATAAATATTCAAATGTAATGTCAGCCAATTCTTCCATTTCACCTTCAGTAGGAACGAATCCCCTTTTTACTAGCTCACGAAAGAAAAACTCTGCTATTTCCTCAGTATCAATAATTACGTCGATTTCTTTCATGCTTATCGCCCCCCTTTTTTAAAGAATATATGTGACATTAAGAAAAAAATGCTTTCACAATAAAATTATCTGATAAAACAGGCTTTTTTTCAAGAAATATTATCTAGTATATAGCAAATTAATTGAAAAAATAGACATGCTTTGCATCCGGTCCACATATAGTTTAAATAAAAAAGGGAGGCATTTAATAATGAATAAAATCCAATTCGTAGTCGAAGAAATAAAAATAGATTTGAACAAGGAAAACAGTGAAATCCTCACTATTTTTCATTCCCTTTTACAAAAGCTTTTTTCCCTTCTAGTCATTAGCAGCATACCGATGTTTATCTATCTATTATTCTAGATTTTCGTTTCATTATCTTTATCAGATCTGCTGCTGACCAACTTGAGTTTTCGAAGGGTTAACTTCATAACCTGCTCATATTCGGTATCTTTAAATAAAGAATATAAAATACTGTAATCATTATAGATATCTAGCAATCCGTCAATGAGCTCTTTCTTCTCCTTACTTCTTTCTAATAATTCTTTTTCGGTCTGCTGGAAAGAGCTATTCGCCTTTTTTAACTCAATGGATTTTTGTTTTTTATCCAATATATAAAGTAGTCCTAATTTTTGTATAAATGAATCTGCACTATCTGCATCTGCTACTAGGGTTAATTCATCTTCCCCTGCTTCTAGCCATTCTCCATCACTTACTCTAGAAAGCTCATAAATTACATCTTCCCATGCATCGTTTTTATATCTCCAAATTTCTGTTCGAAACCCCATTATTTTAAAAAGATTGGATCCATATCCTTTCACTTTGACTAAATCACCAATAAAGAAGTGAAATTCAATATCAATCTTCTCTGAATCCATAATTTCACCATCATACTCAGAAAGCATTTGCAAACTGGATTCCAAATATAAACCTTCACTTTTATTTACTTCATATACATGCATATGATCCAAATATTTTACATCCGTGATTTTTCCGACCGTTCCATATATCGTGATCACGACTGTATCACCAATTTTGAATTTTGGTTTTTTTCGATTCGCCATAATAACAAATCCTCTCTAAACAAGATTGTGTGGCACTGCTACTTATGCGTTTTTCCCCCACACTCTTGAATAGAATATTTGATCCATGAAGATGGGGGATATTAAAGGAATATTATCCTATCTTCAATTACCATGTAATTTCCATCCTTTTCCGGCTATACTTTCACTTATTTGGTACTACTATCATATGCAACAAACCACTATTCGCGCATAAAAATTCTCTATCTTCCTAATTGTGTTATTGTCACTCCTTAAACGGTTTATTCATTATATGTGTATAGGTTAAAAGGAAGAATACTTTCCAATGTTTAAGTACAAGCATCAGCTCTTCCTTTTTTTCTTCTTATTATTTAAGGAATAATTAACCTTTTAGACAGGCAACATTAAGAAGATAAAAAAACATCCAAACAAATTGTGGTTGGATGTTTTCAATAGCTATAATTCTTCTTTTCTTCTTGAAATAAATATTTCTCCCATGCCTCATCAAAAATACGCATGCTCGGAAGATAATGACCATTTAATTCTAGATAATCGCTTATTTCATCATAATCAAAACTATTTTTGGGAAAATCAAGATCAAGATAAGCTTCATTCGCAAATTCGCTAATTTGATCATTTGGTTCGGGATGTCTAAACTTCATAAGAAAATGATAAAAAGATTTAGTCATGATCTCACCTTCCTTGATCGATAGATATAACGTATACTATACATAATTGAAAATAATGGTGCAAGTGATTTAGTTGAATTTAAATTCATTCAATAGTAATTGTTCGAAGAGCCTAAATTTCTTCTCATTCAAAATACAATAAAATTACTGGTTACCTTGTATTTCTGTAGGGTAATTTAATGAACAGGATATTCGTTAATTAATAAGGAGGGTAAGCAAATAGAAAAATGAAAAAAGGATTGAAATATTTTATTTACTCTCTTATTTTTATTGTCATAACCAGCATGGCATATGCATTAGTTCATTCTGAACAACCGAAAAGAAATGTTTACAAAAAAATTACGGATGGAAAACAAGTGAACTATTTAATTGTAGGCGATAGTATTGGCAGGAGTTCAGGGGCAAGCAACAATCATCGAAAATGGTTTCACCTTATGGAAAGGAGCTTAACAGAAAAATATGGAGGCTCATTTAAAAAACAGTTAGTAGTACAAAGCGGAGCCACTGCATTTGAAGGATTATATAAATTGAAAAATAGTTTATCTAAAAATATTGATTTAGTATTTATTGTATTTGGAGAAAATGATCGAAAATATATGGATGATAAGCAATTTTATTTCTTTTATCAGTCTTTATTAGAAGAGGTTGTCCTCCGTTATCCTGATGCAGAATTAATAACAATTACAGAAAGCAGTCTAGATAATGAGGACTTTGTGAACGTTATAAAACAGATATCTAAAAACTTTTATGCAACAAATATTGATATGAGAATTCCTTTTCGAGAATCTAGATTATCAACTGAACGATTAACAAATGATCTTGTACACCCAAATGACTATGGATATTATCTATATGCTCAAGAAGTCGTTAATACGCTGCAAAAAGCAATTCACGATAAAAAGAAAGTACTGACTTCTACTATACCTGTTAATGAAGTATCTAGTTTGAAGATGAAAACCAGTTATCCTATTGATTCAATCGACCCTTCTTTCCGAAAAAAAGATGGTTATTATACATCCGGTAAAATTGGCGCAAATATTGAATATCATTTTAGTGGTTCTTTTTTAGGAGTAAACGTAATCAGAAGTGAAAAGGGTGGAATGATGGATGTATTTATAGACAATAACTATGTAACTACTATTTCCACATGGTGGCCATTTAAAAAAGAAAGATCACTCTATGTTACTAGCGGTCTAAAAAATACGGATCATAAGGTTACTTTTCAAATTTCCGCACATAAATCAAGATATAATATAACCGATCAACATTTGATC
Source organism: Niallia circulans NBRC 13626 (assembly GCF_001591585.1). Taxonomy (GTDB): domain Bacteria; phylum Bacillota; class Bacilli; order Bacillales; family Cytobacillaceae; genus Niallia; species Niallia circulans. The sequence goes on from NZ_BCVE01000001.1 coordinate 333,605, forward strand.
CAAATATCTTCTATTATCACTAATTAGCAAGAATACTTCCTTAAAGAAAGGGGGGGATACCTATCATGGCATCCCCCTTTCTTCTATTATCTAAATAAACTTAAATACTTACCGTATCCTTTTTCTTCCAATTCTTCTTTTGGTATAAACTTCATCGCTGCTGAATTCATGCAGTATCGTAAGCCTGTAGGTTGCGGACCATCATTAAATACGTGACCAAGATGAGAATCAGCCTCCTTACTTCTCACTTCTGTGCGTATCATTCCATGACTAGTGTCTTTCTTTTCCGTTAATTCTTCTTCATCAATTGGCTTTGTAAAACTTGGCCATCCACAGCCAGCATCATATTTATCAAGGGAACTGAATAATGGTTTTCCTGAAACAATATCGACATAAATCCCATCACCAAATTCATCCCAATATTCATTACGAAATGGTGGTTCTGTTCCATTGTTTTGTGTTACTTCATATTGTATGGGTGTTAATTTTTCTTTTAGTTTGTCTTTTTCCATTACTCATCTCTCCAATTCTCTTGAATATATGCTGCACGTCCTGATCCAATATGATAACGATTATAATGTTCAGGATTCTTTCTGTAATAATCCTGGTGATAATCCTCCGCAGGATAAAAAGTAGATGCTGGAAGAATTTTTGTTACAATCGGTTTACTAAATCTACCACTTGATTCTAATTGTTGTTTAGATATTTCAGCTGCTTGCTTTTGTTCCTCACTATGGTAAAAGATTGCTGTTTGATAGGATTGACCGCGATCATAGAATTGCCCCCCTGCATCAGTTGGATCAATTTGCTGCCAATAAATACTAAGCAAATTTTCATATGAAAAAACATCTGGATCATATGTAATTTGGACTGCTTCATAATGTCCCGTCGTTTCAGAACAAACTTCTTTATAGGTTGGATTCTCTTTATGTCCTCCTGTATACCCAGAAACAACTTTGATAATCCCTGGCTCCTGATCAAAAGGCTTAACCATACACCAGAAACATCCTCCTGCAAATGTTGCCACTTTTACATTTTCCTTCACATCTATACCCCCCTAAATAACTTTCTCCTCTTTTTTATTCCCTTATCTCCATGATTTCACACTATTAGCTTAATGTTTATAAGAGAAATATGCAAAAATTAAGTCTCTAAAAGAAACGTAAATCCCCTGATTCATAAGACCAAGGGACTTTTTATAAAAACAATCAAGTAACTACATCTTCTTAAATTGTTTATTCCTATTTTTCCATATTTTCTTTTGATCTGATTGTGCTTTTTTATCTTGTCGTCTCTCAAGAAAAGCCAGTTCTCTTAACAGCTTTTTATAGCTAAGTAATCGTTCTTCTTCGATTTTCCCATTTTCAATAGCAAGCTTTACTGCGCAGCCAATTTCCTTTTCATGCTGACAATCTCGGAATTTACAATATGCTGCAAATTCTTCTATTTCAGAAAAACTATTAGAAATACCCTCTTCACTATTCCATAATTGCAGCTCCCTCATTCCTGGAGTATCAATTAATACTGCACTATTCGGCAACAAAACCATCTCTCGATTTGTAGTAGTATGTCTTCCCTTTGCATCGGACTCTCTAATTCCTTGGACTTCCTGTTTATTGTATCCGCATAGATAATTTGTTAAAGTAGATTTCCCGACACCAGATGAACCTAATAAAGCGACTGTCTTTCCAGGAGAAAGAAATGTTGTCAACGTTTCTAATCCAATGTTATTTACAATACTTACTACTATAATAGGAATACCAAAAGCTACTGATTCTACCAAAGTGACTTTTTCACTAATATCATCTACTAAATCCGCTTTCGTTAAAACAATGACCGGACTTGCTCCACTTTCCCATGTTAAAGTTAAATAGCGTTCTATTCTTCTTATGTTTAAATCTTCATTCAATGAATTAACTAAGAAAATAGTATCAACATTGGCTGCTACTATTTGTTCTTCGGTACTATTACCTGCTACTTTTCTAGAAAATTTGCTTACTCGAGGTAATATGTTTATAATGGTTCCTTTTTCTTCAAGAATTCTCGGCGAAACAATCACCCAATCGCCAACTGCGGGTAATTCTTCTCTTGACTGTGCAGTGTATGCTAATTTTCCGGATACTTCACATAAAAGCTCACCATATTCCGTCCACACTCGATACATTCTTTTGTGTTCTAAAGAAATTCTGCCAATTATTTGATTTTCCTTTGCAACCATTTCAAACGCTTCTTTGATAGTTTCGTTAAAACCAATCTGGGTTAATTCCATGTATAGACCTCCAAATATTTGTAAATTAAAAAACCATGGTGCATACAGCCCATGGTTTCCCTACAAACATTTAGAAGTCTCCACATAAGAACTTATCCTCTATCTATAGATGACAAATACTCATTTATTGACGTAACCGTTTGGGCTGTATGCTATATGAATAAACGATTTAAAAAATGTATTGTTACTCATAAGACATCAGCCCCTTTCACTTATTAATTTTATTATATAAATATTCATTTAAATTGTAAAGCCTATTTTATTAGGCACTCTCCCTAATCTTTAGCATATTCTATTTTCAGAAGACTCATTTCTTCATCTGTCAAGCTGGATTTACTTTTAAATCGTAATGGAAAGTAAGAGAATTATGAATATTAGGGGGAAGTTCCATGACAAGAGATCATTTTCACTCCATCCAAGAAGCTGGAATGTATAACGTATTAAGTGATTACTATAAATATACGAATCCTGAATTACATGTATATTATTATCATAAGCATCTTCAAAGCTTAACCCATGCTTTAAAGAAGGAAAGTAAGTCTGCTATTGTCTCGGACATCCAGAGGCAAAATGAATATGGGAAAGTCAGGTTTTTACAAGGCACTAATAACTTGCCTGCTGTTGATATTTACATGAATGGTATATGTCTGTTAAGAGAAGTATCCTTTAAAACGATGAGCAATGAATTAACATTGCCTGCTGGAAAATATCAACTGGATATATATGAAACTGGGAAGCAGATAGATCCATTATCCAGTCAAATATTGAATATTGATTGTAATGCATATCATACTTTTGCTCTTGCTGGCAATGAAAGAAACCTCACAATACATTCATTTCCTGAATTTCCAATTGTACCAGCAAACGAAACAAAACTACGAATTATTCAACTGGCAGAAAACCTGCCAACCATTGATATCGCCGTTCAAAAAGGAGATATCGTATTTCCATCCATTCCTTATAGAGGAGCAAGTTCTTATTTAGGATTGTTTCCAATGACTGTCTATTTAGAAGCAAGAAATACAGAAACAAAGGAAGTATTAAAGAAATTTCCTGCTCTCCAATTAGAAGCCGATAAAACATATAGTGGATTTATTGTCGAAGAAACCGATGAAAAAACTTGTGAATTATTAATTTTTTCCTGTTAGCATAAAGAGGCTATTCTCAAAATCTCCCACCAATAATCCATTTACATTTGGGATAGGAGACTTTTTAGAAATAGCCTTTCATACATTACTTATTCAGTTGGCAGCAATAAATTAAATTGAATTATATTTTGCTCTAAATCAAATGTTTTCGCCTCTACTAACATTCCGTTTTTCAAGTCCATCTTAGTTAAATGAACATATATTTCTTCTTCATTTGGCTGAATATCAACCCAATCTGGAAAATTATATTGATTTTCAATGAAATTCATTACATAAGATACGGGTAACGGCAGATGACCAATACTTATTTCTTTTTGTTTTAATAATAAATCCCCATTTTCTAATGCTATTGGTTCAAAGGTTAATTTCATTTGAATATCTGTTTGAAAAATCGGCATCGTACCATATAGCTCTACTTGATCCGCTATATTTATTTCATAATGAATCGGACCATTAAGTCCTTCTTTTTCTAGAAAATGATTAATTAGCTTCGTCAAATCCTCACGATTTGTTGTAACAGCAAATGGAACTTCTTCTCCTTGCTGCTTTAATATCGGTGTCTTCTCAACTGGTTTAAATATCATTATCGCTATATAAATGATACCAAGTACAAGAACACCTGCTAATGTTAAAAATGCTAGTTTCCACTTGTTCTTAAACAACCTTTTCTCCTCAATTCTCCGTCTGCAAATTCTCCAGTATATCAGCTAGTGGCGCTGTTAACATCTTTTCATAGATGGCTTCAGCAATAAGCTGATATCCCTTGTCATTAGGATGAAAATAATCTTCATAAAGTAAATCTGATGTTGGATTTTCAAAAATATTCTCGATACTCACGAAATATGTATGCTCATATTTTGCTAATACCCTTTCACTTGTACTATTCCAATCGGCCACAATTTGATTCATTTCTTTGATATCGGAAAACATCTTGATAAATGGGTTATAGACCCCAACTACTATTACGACAGCTTTAGGATTGTATTCTCGTATACTAGCCAAAACATTATTTAGATTATCTTCATATTCGCTTAATTGTGCCTTAAAAGAATCCATTTGCAAATTGGTAATATTATTTCGTACAACTTTCATAATATCATTTCCACCAATAGTAATAATTACACCATCTGCTTTTTTAATTGACTCACTAACTTCCTCTGTTTTAATTCTTTTTAATAACTGATCGGACCTGTTGCCTCTTACCCCATAATTCAAAAAATCTGCCTTATTTACTCCTTTAGTTTCTTCAAGTAAAGTTTGCAGATATGGAATATATCCCCCTTTTCCAGTGCTGTCACCAACACCTTGTGTAAGAGAATCTCCAACAGATACTATTGCTAATTCTTTTGGTAAAAAACTGACTGGTATATCCTTTTTATTCAAAACTACCATATCTTTTTCTGTATTATAGAGTGTCTGATTGGAGCAGGAAACAAGCATTAAAAGAGAAAATAATAAAACAAGAAAGGTAAATGGTTTTTTCATCTTTTCACCTACCTTCATTTTTTATAGTATAGCATATTGAAGAGAATTCGAAATGAATTTATGCACTTATTTTTTTCCAATAAGCTCCCAATATGCATCCTAATCACTGCGAAATAAGTAAAAAATTCTCTTATTTAAACTTTTTCTTTTAGGAAACTCTAAATTCATCCATATGTAAGGAGAATTACTTTTTTTACTCATTAAGATAGAGAGGGATGAAAATTCTAAATAACGTGCCCCTTCCTTTTTCGCTTTGTACTTCAATATGTCCTTTCATCTGCTCAACCATCTGATAACAAACCATTAAACCCATCCCAGTCCCCTTTTCTTTTAACGAATAAAATGCAGTACCTAATCGGTTTATCTCTTCTTCTGTCATTCCTATTCCAGTATCCTCTATTTCAAATACCCCATATTTCTTTACTGGATAAAGGTTAATAGTTATCGTTCCTCCATTTTTCATTGCTTCAATTGCATTTTTTAAAATATTTATAAGTACTTGCTTTAATTCATTATTATTAGCTTCTAGGTATACTTGTTGAATATTCTTTTTAAAGTGAATACCTTTGCCCATCATTGCATAAGAGTGCATTAAGTCAATGACTTTATTTGCCAATGCTGCTCCATCAACCTTTTGTGATTGTTCCACATCAGGCTTTGCTAAAGATAAATAATCATTAATAATTGTTTCTGCGCGATTCATTTCCTCAATCATTAATTTAATATATGTTCTTTCTTCTTCACTCATATGTTCTTTTGCATAAAAAATTTGCAAAAAACCTTTGACGACAGTCATCGGATTTCTTATTTCATGAGCAACAGATGCAGCAAGCTGACCAACTGCATTCATTTTCTCCGCTCTTTGTAATTCCTTATTCATTTTCAAGTAATCTACAATATTATCCATTTGCATAAGTGCTTCTTCCATTGTAGTTAGTTGAAAATCCTTTGATATTGTTCCAAGCTCTTTTGCAGTATTGGTTAAACGATAGAAAAGAGACGCAAGATTAGCAACAACTTCATTATAATTTTTCATCAACCCTTGTAATTCTGAGTTCTCATTTATCTCCATTTTAACATCAAAATTCCCACCACTTATTTCATTCAAACCTACCATCATTTTGTTAATAGGGTGAAGGATTTTATTTAACCAGTTTCTTATATAAATAAACAGAAAGATAAAGCTAATTAAAAGGAAAAATATCATTTGAAGTGCGAGTTTTTTCAGAAAATAGAACTGGTCATTGAGTTTCCTTTCCATTCCAATAACGCCCACCAAATGGCCTTTTTTATCATAAATAGGAATGAAGGAACTCTTAAAATGGTCTTTATTAAGTTTGTATATGCTACTGTGCTGAACTTCATGCATAGTAATTGTTCTCTTATATACAGGCATTATATTTTCTGCTAGTCTATCAACATAATGAATTCCTATTTTTTGATTTTGCTGTGAGATAACAGCTATATGATTTTGCTTCTCATTTTCTGCTAATACCGATATATAAATGCGTTCCTTTATTTCCAAAATGCTTTTATTAAAATCTGGAGAGTTGATTATATTATGAAGTAGTTGCTTAGAATCAGTCCTTTTCGATTCACCCATATGCAAGGAAACATTATCACTTAATAATGTTAAAATTTCTTCCCCATCCTTTTCAAAATATGTCTTCCACTCTTTATACTGGTAATAGAATATGAATGTTACAAAAAGCATGAGAAGAAAAAAGGGCAGAAAAAAAGAAACAACTTGATATTTATTTACAAACGGAATAGTATTATATTTTTTTATCATACTGGCCACCTATTTCTTATATTCCTTGGTTACAAAAGACATACTATACTTGAAACTACTTCTCCCAATTACAATTGAATTATATATCGTTATTTATGTTCGTTATCTTAATTTATATGTTGATTCGACATTTTCACTTAAATTCCCTTTAATTACCCCATTTTTTTAATTCACTAATTTTAAAAAAAGAGGAGGTATGAATTGCTCTTTCCTTCTAATGAATAAGAGGATTCTACATTTATCCTCACAAAATCAAAGTGTTTCAGATATAACTTATTTAGACAGAAAAAGCCAAACAATCACAGGATGTTCCTATGATTGTTTGGCTTTTATTGTTTTTATATTCCTATAACCCACAACATTCTTTTTGTCGAGCAGCAATCTGCCTTTTGCTGAATCCTACAATAAAAGAATGATTATTCCATATAATAGCTAAACCCGATTGCCCCTGGTCCCGTATGGGTGGAAATGATAGGAGTTGTATAGTCAATATCAACTCTATTAAAACCAGTAGCCTTTTCTATTGCTTCTTTCAATTTAAGCGCAACATCTAGGCTGCCAGCGTGTGTAATGCCTACCCCTTTGATCTTTTTTCCTATGCTGTCTTCCGCAAAGGCATTAGCTAAATATTTCACTGCTTGTGAACGACTTCGTACCTTTGCTACAGGTGTATATACACCGTCCTCTAGAGTTGCAATGGGTTTAATATTTAATAAAGAACCTAGAAACGCTTTCCCTTTTCCTATTCTTCCGCCCTTCATTAAATTCTCTAATGTATCTACTACAACAAAAAGTTTCGTATGTTTTTTCACATGATTTAATCTTTGCAAAATTTCGGCAGCGTTATGCCCGTTTTTTACCATTTCGGCTGCTTCTAATACTTGAAAAGATAAACCTTTAGAAATAAATTCTGAGTCTACAACAAAGACGGTTGCCTTTGTTAATTGGCTGGCACTTTTAGCTGATTCTACTGTCCCACTCATTCCACCAGTCATATGAATGGAAATTATATCAAAGCCTTCGTCTGCAAGTTCATCATATTTTTCCACAAAAGTGCCAACAGATGGCTGGGAGGTTTTAGGTAGCTCATCTGCTGCTATCATCTTATCGATAAATTCCGCTGGTGAAATATCTACTCGATCCAAATATGATTTGTTATCAACATAAATAGATAAAGATACTACCTCAATTTCATATTTTTCTAAAATTTCTTGTGATAAATCTACCGTTGAATCTGTTACAATTTTGATTTTTTTCATTTCACACTTCCTATTAATCATTCATTTTTCAATTAAGCGCTTACTTTATTATACATTTATTTTTATTATATTCCTATGCTGCTTTGTATTTTTTTGAGCATCTATTATCCACTATACCACAAATTAAGCATTTCGTAACCTGTGAATCGCATCACAATCTCTGACGAAATAACTGAACTCAAAACGCTTTAAAAAGTAAATGCATGCTCAAAAAACCATGCGCTCAATAACAACGCGCATGGCCATATTAGATGGATTAGACCAGTAAATGGAATAAGTTAGAATCTCTATTCACTTCCGTATACGGAAATCCTTTTTTATCCATTCGTTCAATTAATTCTCTGTAATCATCCCTATTTTTCAGTTCTAAACCTACAAGTGCAGGACCACTTTCCTTATTATTCTTTTTGACGTATTCAAATCGAACAATATCGTCATCAGGTCCCAAAACATCATCTAAAAACTCTCTTAGTGCACCTGCTCTTTGCGGAAAATTAACAATAAAGTGATATAATAAACCTTCATATAATAAAGAGCGTTCTTTAATATCCTGCATGCGATCAATGTCATTATTACCACCACTAATGACAACCACAACATTTTTGCCTTTTATTTTTTCCTTATACAAGTCTAGCGCAGCAACTGGAAGAGCTCCAGCTGGTTCAGCGACTATGGCATGCTCATTATATAAAGACAAAATAGATGTACATACTTTGCCTTCAGGCACTAACACGATATCATCTACATAATCTCTGCAAATTTCAAAATTCTTTTGTCCAACACTCTTGACTGCTGCCCCATCTACAAATTTATCAATTTTATTTAATGTTACTACTTTATTTCTAATTAAGGCTTCCTTCATCGAAGGGGCACCAGCTGGTTCTACACCAATCATTTTCGTTGCTGGAGAAACGCTTTTCATGTATGTACTTAACCCTGCCATTAAGCCACCGCCACCGATACTTGCAAACACAAAATCAATCGGGACATCAATATCATTCATCATTTCGATTGCCATTGTCCCTTGACCAGCAATAACATTTTCATCATTAAATGGATGGATAAATGCTCTTTCTTCCGCTTCTGCACACGCTACTGCTTCTACATATGAATCATCGAAAGTATCCCCTATTAAAACAATTTCTACATTTTCTTTGCCAAACATTTTAACTTGTGTGACCTTTTGCTTTGGAGTTGTTGCAGGCATAAATATTTTTCCATGCACATTTAAATAACGACAAGAATAGGCCACTCCTTGTGCATGATTCCCTGCACTTGCACATACTACGCCATTTTTCATTTTCTCTTTTTCCAGCATCTTCATGGAATAAAATGCTCCTCTTAGTTTGAAGGAACGAACATGCTGTAAATCTTCCCTTTTTAAATAAATGTTGCAATCATATTTTTCGGATAACCGATAATTTTTTTGTAAGGGAGTATGGGCTACTATGTCTTTAATACCTTGGTATGCAATAATAATATCCTCCAATTGCACCCATTTTTTCATTACATTTTGTTCCATTTCCACACCCTCATTTCTAACCATTTTAATTTGTACATTATATCATGAATTATTCTTTTATCACTAACAAAATTTTAAATTTTCATTTTTTTTAAACTTTTTTGACCACGTAAAATTATCTGATTGCAGCGTATTCGGCAATTGTTTGTTTTTATGAAAGAAATCCATTACAATTAGGGGATAAGGAGTGAATAAAATTATGAATTTTTCGATTAAAGATTTCTCATTAAAAGAAGAGATTGCAAATAGTATTACCCACGGGATTGGCTTTCTTTTAAGTATACCTGCATTAGTGATGCTGATCATTAATGCTGTTGAAACAGATAACCCATGGAGAATCGTCAGTTTCTCTATCTTTGGAGCAACCATGATTATCCTATATTTATGCTCCACCCTATTGCATAGCATTACCCATGAGAAAGTGAAGGACTTTTTCGAGATACTCGATCATTCTTCTATATATCTTTTAATCGCAGGTACCTATACTCCTTTTGTTTTAGTTGCTATCCGTGGCGGGTTAGGCTGGACACTATTTGGAATCGTATGGGCTTTGGCCATTATTGGTATTGTCTTTAAATGTTATTATGTAAAAAAATATATAGTTACTTCCACCATTTTGTACGTTATTATGGGCTGGCTGATTGTAATGGCTATTGTCCCGTTATATCATGCCATTGGCACAACTGGTTTTATGCTTCTCGTAGGCGGCGGGCTTTTATATACGATCGGAAGCATCTTCTATGTCATGCAAAAGATTCCCTACTTCCACGCTATTTGGCACCTATTCGTATTAGCAGGGAGTGCTTTAATGTATTTTTGTGTGTATCTTTATGTATAGATAAAAGTGAATAAAATACACTATTAGTAAATAAGAGGATGGGATATAAGTATCTTGTCTAGAAATAAAGCCAAACAATATACGAAAGTTTGTCGTATAACTGTTTGGCTTTTTTATTAACTTTAAAATGAAGTGTAATGGAGCTACTCTCTGCGGGATGTAGAAACGCTTTATATAGCCCACACAGAGATCAAGCTTACTCAATTCGCATAGGTGGTAGAGTGTCTGTAGCAGAACGGAAACAAATATCTTTCCCTTCTCACACTCTCTCATAAACTAAAAAGGTATGCGGGTAAATATTTTGGTCATCAACTTCCCCTTTTTTTTCACTTACCAGCTTCCATTCCTGCCAATTTAATGCCGGAAAAAAGGTATCTCCTGAAAATTCATGATCAATTTGTGTTAAATACAATCTATCTGTTTTCTTAATTGTTTCTGCAAAAAGCTCCGCTCCGCCAATAATAAAAATTTCCTCAGTCTGTTTCTCTTTGCACCACTCATAAAAATCTTGAATAGAATGGAGAATCGTGCAGCCTTCACACTGATAGGCAGAATTTCTCGTTATGATGACATTTTCACGATTAGGCAAATTTCTGCCAATTGAATCCCTTGTTTTTCTACCCATTACGATTGGATGCCCAGTTGTTATTCTTTTGAAATACTTTAAATCATTCGGCAAATGCCAAGGTAATTGATTATTTACTCCTATTACATTGTTACGATCCATGGCAACAATTAAAGAAATCATACGCTTACTGCTCCTTTAATATGAGGATGGGCTTCATAATTGATAATTTCAAAATCATCAAATTCGAATGAGAAGATATCTTTTACATTTGGGTTAATTTTCAACTGTGGCAACGGCTTAGGATCTCTCGTAAGCTGCAGCTTTACTTGCTCAATATGGTTCGTATAAATATGAACGTCACCAAATGAATGCACGAATTCTCCTACCTCTAAATCACAAACTTGTGCAATCATATGTGTTAGTAAGGCGTAGGAAGCTATATTAAAAGGCACTCCTAGAAATACATCTGCTGATCGCTGATACAATTGACAAGATAATTTGCCTTCTGCTACATAAAATTGAAATAAACAATGACAAGGTGGTAATGCCATTTTCTCAATATCTCCTACATTCCAAGCACTCACTATTAGTCTTCTTGAATCAGGATTTGTTTTGATGGCATGAATTAATTCCGAAATTTGGTCAATTGTATTCCCTTCTCTTGTCGTCCACGAACGCCACTGATGACCATAAACAGGACCTAAATCCCCTTTTTCATCTGCCCATTCATTCCAAATGCGGACATTATTATCTTGTAAGTATTTCACATTAGTATCACCATTTAAAAACCAAAGTAATTCATGGATAATTGAACGTAAATGAAGCTTTTTTGTCGTAATTAAAGGAAAACCTTCGGAAAGATCGAAGCGCATTTGATATCCGAACGTACTAATGGTTCCAGTTCCTGTACGATCTTCTTTTTTTACACCATTTGTTAAAATATGTTCGCATAGATCTAAATATTGTCTCATTTTTTAAACACCCTTTTTTTATTAATCAAGCTATTGAATAGAAGCGATATAATGATATGTTTTTGGAGCATACTCAAAAAGTTTTTCCTTTTCCGTTCCACCAACATAAAACATAGCAAATGTTTCGGCGAAATATTCTTCCGCATATTGTAGAAAATATTGTCTAGTTGGAAATAGTCTACTTTTTTCTTCATTCCATATTGCTTTATATCCTTCTGTTTTACTTCCATATTTTAAAATTTTATAGTCAATAGAATGGGCTAATTCATGATACTCTAAATTAACTGAACTATGACCTTTTCCCTTTTCGCTTGCGCCAATCTTCACTAGCACAACCTTGCCTCCCCCAATACCAGGTACATCATCCCATGGTTTTTGGGAGGTGTATCCTCTAGGAATAATACCAGCGAATTTCTGTGCCGTTTTATTATCTGTTAATTTACCTGTAAATAATTTCACCTTTATTCCACTAGATTGTATCTTATTTAATAGAGTAGGAGGTAACTTATTTAATCTTTCAATTATAGTAGCTGCTTCTGTTTGGTCAAACTTCGCATCAGGCAGTATAATAATATTCCCTAAATTTTCTTTTGCATCGGTGGAAAGATGTGCTTTAACAACTGTTAAATCAGACAGATTTTTTAAGTATGTTTCATTATTTGGAAGCTGTGAGTTTCCCATAAGAATACTGGTTGCTGCTATCATTCCTACTGGTGCCAATCTTTTGAGCCATCTCATCCCTCTTCCTCCCCAATAAACCGACTGCACTTTTTATCCATTACTCATTCATCGGATAAGAATATACTAATCTATTAAAATTATATCATGGGGAGTCAACGCAAAATACTAGTTAATATTGGGTAAGAATTCCTAAAAAAATCCAAAAGAATAAAACATAGAGAAATCACCGCATACTTCTATGTTCACTCTTTTGGACATATGTCAGCAAGGAGAAAAATCAAGACAAAATTTTAATAGTTTTCCTCATTAAACCTCTAAACCATAATTCCGACATAGTGCAGCAAGTCCTCCAGAAAAGCCGCTACCTATTGCGTTAAATTTCCATTCTCCGCCATGTTTATAAAGTTCGCATACAATCACAGCTGTTTCAACTGAAAAATCTTCCCCTAGATCAAATCGGAGAATCTCCATATTATTATCTTCATTTACAACGCGAACAAATGCATTTGAAACTTGTCCAAAATTTTGTCTTCTTGCTTCAGCGTCATGGATGGTTACTGCAATCCCAATTTTGCTTACATGTGCAGGGATTTTTGTGAAATCGATAATGATTTGCTCGTCATCCCCATCGCCTTCTCCTGTACGGTTATCACCTGTATGTTCCACACCGCCGCTAGGATGAATAAGATTATTATAGAAGATAAAATCCACATCATTTATCACTTTCCCATTGTCATCGGCCATAAATGCCGATGCATCTAAATCAAAGCCAGCCCCACCGTCATATTGGTTAATATCCCAGCCTAATCCAATAATTGCTCTTGTTAAGCCTGGATTTGTTTTAGTTAAATCAATTCGTTGTCCTTTAGAAAGATTAATACTCAATTTCTATTCCTCCCTCGTCAAATAATAGATGGATCCTCAAATTACTATTGCTTTACCCCTATCATGAAAACGATTTAACCAACTCTCCTAAACTACCAGCATTTGTACCTGTGCCAACAGCCGCAAACTTCCAATCCTGTCCATGTCTGTATAATTCTCCAGCTATTACACTAGTTTTCCCTGCATAATCATCTGATAAATTGTAGTGAATAAGTGATTGATTCGTCAATGGGTTAACAATTCGAATAAAGGCATTTTGAATCATTCCAAAATCTTGTCTTCTTTTTACTGCATCATAAATATTAACAACAAATATGAGTTTATGTATATGTGCAGGAACTTTACTTAAATCAACGCGGATTTGTTCATCATCTCCATCCCCGTCACCTGTTAAATTATCGCCTGAATGGATTACACTGCCATCGCGACTTTTTAAATTGCCAAAATAAATAACATCACTATTTGCTTGAACCTTTCCTTGTTCATTTACCATAATTACAGATGCATCACAGTCAATACTTGCTGCCTGTCCTCCACCAAAAAGAGAACCGAATAAGCCCCCGCCCTTATTTTGTTGAACAGGATCCCAACCAAGTCCAATTAAAATTCTGCTTAATCCTGGATTCCCTTTTGTTAAATCAACTCTCTGACCTTTTTGCAAATTAATCGCCAATATTCCCAACTCCTATGTATGATATAATTTTACTTTTTTAAAGTTTTTTATTTTAACACTAATTCACACCGATTATTTAGCTCTAAAATAACGTCTTTTAATATTTCTCTACTATCTTATGATTCTAAAGTGCAATCAAACTCCTAGTAATAAACTAGTATCTTTCCCGATTTATGTTAAGATGGATGATATATTTTCTAAGACAATTTCTCGCCTCAGAAAATATATCCATTTCAATCAATGCAGCTAAACTTTATAGAGTTTCGAAACACTTTTCTTATCAATTATTCTCATGATAATTCATAAAAAGTGATTGGAATTAACTCTCTCATTAACCTTGAAGTTTCATTTGCTTAAAGTTATTTTGTAATTCTTCTAATTTCTTTGTGCCTTCTTCTCTTAACCGCTTATTTTCTTCTTCAATTGTTTTTGTTTCTTGCATTCCTTTTATAATAATATTCCAAGATTCTTCAATCGTCTCAATCTTAATGCTGGGACTTCCTGCAAGTCTTGCAATATCGACGCTTTGCTGGGATATATTTTGCGCATTCTTGACAAGCATTTCATTTGTTCTTCTGTCCAGTTCACTCATGCTATCTGCGACTAATTTTTGTCTTTTGGCAGCAACAGCTTGGATTAGTCCATTTTTGAAAATTGGAATCGTCGTAACAAATGCCGAATTAATCTTTCCAATTAATTTTGTATTTCCTCTTTGAAGCAAACGTATTTGCGGTGCTGTTTGCAGAGCAACCATTTTGGCCATTTCTAAGTCATAAACCCGCTGATCAAGGAGCTCTATCGCATTTCTAAGGGAGTCGAGCTGCATACCCGCTAATTGATCTCCAGCAGTTGCTTTAGCTTCGATTTGCGGAAGCACTTGTGTCTTTAATTCTTCCGACTTCATTGCCCCTGCAACTGCATATTTTTCGAGCGTCAAATAATATTGATAATTTTGCTCATACATTTCATCAAGCATCGTCGTCGAATCAACCATTTCATTTTGATATTTCGATATTTCAACATATACTTTATCAATCTCTTGTCCCATAGACTGATATTTCCCAAAAAGTTTTTCCATAATCTTTTCGCTTTTTTTAAACAGTTTGCCAAAGAAACCTTTTGACGCATCTTCAAAATCTTTCTTATCAAATTTATCCATTATTCTGCCGAGCTGTTTTAATAATTCTCCGGAATCTTCCACTTTAGTAGTTCTCATATTGTTAAGAATTTTATCGGAGAATTTTGAAATTTGCGTTGCCGGCTCTTTCCCGAATTCAAGAATCTGAATTTGATCCTTTTCATCAATAGACTGGGCCAATTTTTGCACTTCTGGCTCATTTCTAAGCGCTAATTTAATTTCTGATACTTTTTCTTCTGTTAATAATTCTGCGACCTGGTTATCCGCATTGTTTATATTTGATGGTTGCATGTTCATCCATTATCTCCCTTTCTACTCTTTAAAAATCCGCCAAACAGTCCCCTTTTCAAAAAGGATGGCTCTTTATACTCCATATCAAATACAACGTCCTCGAGCCAATGGGCATCAAATAAATTGTCTTGTATAAAGTTCTCCATATCGACATGTCCAGGTGGATTATAAATAATAATATCAACACCCAATGCATTCATTAAAATTAACATTGCTGCATCTTCTCGCGTGAATACGCCGCTTTTTTCTGTTTTAAATAATACAATACTTGGTACTTCTTGAGAGTAATCAAATTTTTGCAGCATTTTTAAAAGTTCATCTGGTATAAGTAAACATTGTGAAAATAGAAAAATTGCTACATCTTCATCTGATTCATCCGATTGTTTTATAAGTACTGGTCTTGAGCATACTCTTGAAATTGCAGCAGCTATCCCTTTTTGTAAGCCGGTTGGCAGCTGTTTATAATTCCAATAATGGGCACTCATCATCTTTTCCGGATCAAGTAAACCGTTTCTTCCCAGCGCTCCGCGATAATGATATCGGTAATCGCTAATAATTGCTCTTGTAAACGGAAAATCTTTAATCAATAGCGTATCCTCTCGATTGACTATTCCGTGAATACGATCCCAGTATTCTTTGCGATTTTTACTTACACCAAATATTTTAGCAAAAATAGCAGGGATATGCACTTCTCCATTTTTCACTTCAAAGTTTGGTCGAATCATAGCAAGCTCTTTCTCCAAAAGAAAAATTTCATCATATGTAGTTTTTAGGGTAACCGAAAAGGGGATATAATCTCTAAATTGCCATGGTTTATAAAGATTGGATCCCTCATGATGCAGTATACTCTCAATTTCCTTTGACGCTCGATATGCTACAGTCGCTGTTCTTTTTCTTTCTTCTGTAGGAAAGCTTTCAGGTTCTTTCCGTTGTGGATATTGATGCTGAAAAAACAGCTCCTTATCTAGCTTTAACTTTTCTAAAATATCTGTGCCATTAGGATGAACCATTACAATATCACACCCAATGGTAAGGAGATAATAGATAAAATAGGACTGACTTTTACTTGCATCACCATACCAAAGAAACTTAGGCATATTTTCATTTAATTCGGTTTCTTCTAAGACAGGCTGTAAATGATTAATCGACCATTTTACAATATCCACTACTAATCTTCTTAAATCCTTATTTTTCAAGCCGTTTTCTTCCAATTCTGCGAAATGCTGAATTACTTTAATAAAACTTTCCCGCAATTTCCGATGAATAGCTGGAACAGAGGATTTTATCAGTACATTCTCTCCGTCAAGAAAAGCAACAAATCGATTAATGGATAAATTCTGCTCATTCATTCGATTAAATACTTTTTGAATAGATTGGAAATGCTGATTATCGATTGTCCTATCGAGTGTTTCATCTGTTAATAAGTGTAAACCAGTATTATCTTTATGTATCCAATTAAACAGCTGATTATAATATTCATCCTCGTCTAGCGATATTCCCAGTAGTTTAACGACTGCCTGCCCGAAAGTAAATATACGATTACTGGTATCATATAATGGTCTTTCTTTAATAGGCTTTAGCAAAAGTTTAAACCAGTTTTCTTCAGACAATGGAAGTATTATATTATTAATGGTATAAAAGTCTTTATTCATTTTCTCCACTTCCTAATTTTAAACCAAAGATAACTTTCTATCTTTATCATAGCATAGCTCCTTGTAAACACTAAACATTCTACTTTATATTTATTTACGAATTTTTAATAAAAAAGTTTCATTTTTTGTAGTCCGAAAAGAAATCTTTCGTAAGATTTTAAACTGTATATAAACCCACAGAATTTTAGAATTATAAGTTTGTCTATAGTATATCCTATGTATAGGGTTATTGCTTTTTGTTTCAGGGGTTCACGCTTAGCCGCGTTCTGCTTTCAGACTGCAAGGTCTCAGGCTATCCCGCTTATCCTACAGGAGTTCCCCCCTAACCACCACAAGCAGCACATAAAAATCCCATTTAATTTTACTAAATCATTTTATCGTCACACTGAAATCTTTCGTAAGATTTTTCTTTATACTCTTCAACCTGTGTTTTTAGCACCTAACCTTCTGTTTGTGCATATAATACAGTACAATAGGCGAGTAGGTGCTAACTATGAGATCATTTTTTCGAAAATACACATATCATGAAATTGAGACAGATTTAAATTATGTGCAAAATGTTCTATCTTCCAACATGTATGTTTTTATTGATTTAATCTTTATTTCTCTAATAATTAGTTTTTTTATGGCCATCTTTTTCGAATCTATCTTATTTGGGATTATTATATTTGTTTGCTGCTATTTATTCTTTGTCGCCATTTATTGTTTATTGCTCAAATTGATAAAAGATTCACCTGATGATCTATAAAATATATTTATCTTCATTCAAATCCATCTCTTTAACGACTCTAAGGCGACCGTGATTCGGTCGCCTTAGAGTCGTTAAAGAGTAAATTCTTTATAAACTTTTCTTAAGATTTCTTCTCCAGCAGACGCACCTTTATGAGCTGTGGCTTTATGAGAGTATCTACTTGATTCACCACATATTAACTCGCCATGCCTAGGAATAAACGCTGTTTGGCATATATTTAAAAAAGGTAGATCCAATAAGGAATCTCCAGCTCCAATTGTTTGCTCGATTCCTTCTCGTTCCTTTATATACTTTATTGCCTCTCCTTTACAAACAGGACTCGGCATAAAGTAAAGCTTTCTTCCTTGCAATGAGATATTCCAGCCATTTGCTGCTGCTATTTTTGCTAGTTGTATTTTTAAATCGGAGTCTATAGTGGTATTTAGCACATAATAAAAGAAAAGATTATCAGCAATTTTCAATTCTCCAGGGAGAGAATACTCTCGGAGCATTTCCAATATCTCCTCTTTTTCGATACATTCCACACCAAGCTTCCGCTTTAGCCTTTCTTCCCACTCTTTCATGATTTCTCCATTATGATGTATTCTTGCCCCGTTACTGGTTACACAGTAAGATACCGGTACATCTCTTTCAAATATAAAGATCCGCTTATATTGCTCATATGTTCTTGTTGTCACAGGAATAAATAAATAGTGGGAAGCAATCTCTTTCAATAAACCATAGCTCTCCTTTGTCATAAAAGAGACATACTTCCCATTCTTCTCTTCGACCCCAATCATCGATTGATTCCAAGGAGTTTCCATTTCTTCTAAAGCACGTTTGGAATAAATTAATGTTCGATCTAAGTCAGATGCAAATAATTTCATCCCTCTTGCACAACCTTTTTAATCAAACCGCAGCATGTATAGCTCATTTGGGGATATGGAATTATTTCTACGCCTCTTTCTTCGGCAAGCAAAACGATGTGCTGCACATAAGGACTATCCGGATCTTTCATTAAAACCTTCCATGGCACTCTTCTTAAAAGGACTCTTGTAGTTTCTCCAACGCCTGGTTTAACATAATGCGTGCTCTCAATATGAAATTCCTCCTTAATGGCTAGAACTTCTTTCATCCCTCGAAAATCAACGGATTGATCAAAGCCATTCTCATTCATTCTTTCTTCAACTTGCTTTGAATTAATATTTTGAAAAGCCTCAGTAATTTTATCTAAATAAATATTTGATACATCATATGGCTCTAATTCCTGATAATATTTAGCACCATGAAAATCATCCATTTGAATATATCTTTCATTTAGTACGGTACGGCTGACAAGTCCAGACACAGTGGAATTTAAGCAAGCACTCGGTATCAAGAAATCTTCTCTCGTACCATAGAGTGTAGTACAGTATCCTGGATCTGCCAGTACAGCTAATGTATCATCTAAGTGAACCTGATATTTATTAAAAAAACTTTCACAGGCTTTTGTTAATTCAATTGAAATAGCTCCTTTACCTGTCCATCCATCAATAAATTGGATAGCAGATCCTTTATGTGTTTTTAATATGTACTTAATGGCATTTTCATCTATCCCTCTGTCTCTGATGATCGAAATACTATAGTGCGGTAAAGAAACATGATATTTTTCTTTTAAATATCGCTTAATTAATATCCCAATAGGAGTACCAGCTCTTGCTAATGAAACTAAGACCGTTTGTTTTCCATGTTTACGATAAATCTGCTCTGCGACAACTGCGGTACTAAGTGCTACCTTATCTTTATAATCATGCAGTGTCTTCCAAAAAAGCTGTAAATACTGTTCTGGTGGATTATATTCGATTGGTAATGTTTCGCTATAATGTGCTCCACTTTGAATCTTTTTTTCTCGTTCCTCGGTGGAACCTTCTAGTATAATTCCGTTTAAATTTTTCAAAAGAAAAATGACATCTTCACTATTATAAGATCCGAATTTCACTTGCTCATTTATGTTTAAATGCATCTTTACCTCCCGCTAAAATAGACGATATTAATCTTTTTTACCTGAACTGCTTTTAATGCCGTCAGCAGCTCTTTTAAGCTATCTTCTTTCACATTTCTCTCAAAGAATAAAAATATGTCATCATATTGATTAGGCTTTACATTATATAAGAAATTTACAATCTCTTTATCTTCTGGATTTGCAAAACAATATGCTGTTTGAGCTCCATAATGCTCTTCATTATGTGGATAAATTGGACTTCTTGTAGTCGATTGATAAGATATGTCTTCCCCCATGAAGCTAGCTAACTTCATGGGTATATACATAAATTCTCCTGTTCCGACACAAAGACTAGTTCCCCTCCTCTTCTTCTTGAGCATCTTTGCAGCCTCTTTTATCCAATCATCTGTTCCTTCTTCTGTATGAATCCCAAACCTGCCAGTATCCTTTAAATATCGGAAGCTATTGCACTCACCCGCAAGATTTGAAGACGTCAATGGCACAATGCGATCTTTCACATAATTTTCTAGACTAATATATTCTATCAATGGATTCCCTTCATTTGTTACCAAACTCTCCATTTTAGGTGTAAGATTTATTTGCTCCCCAACTAATTCAAAACTACCTTTCAATAAGGAGACAGATTGCACCGTTATTTGCAGCTCTTCTTCAAGAGCTTTCATTTCTAATTGCCATTTATTAGAGCGCCAATCGAGAATGGATGCCACCGTATATTTATCTCTTGGATAGTTTCTATGGAGATCTCGGATAATATTAATCGCTGTTTTTCCAGTTGTGAGTTCATCATCAACGAGAATTATTTCCCGATTATTAGCAAGAATATCCGTTTTTACGTAACATCGATGGGAAGTGGCATGTGAATGTTCTTCTTCAAATGAAATGATTGGATCCAGCTCGTTAATCTTTTCTCTTGTGGTATGAAAAAAGGATGCTTGTTTAAAAGCCTTGAAAAAAGAGTGGCCAAGTGCAGTTGCTGTTTCGGCAAAGCCAATAATAATAGGATTGCAAACTTCTTTTTGGATAAAAGGCTTATCCAGGAAAGGCAAAGAGGAATCATGATAAATCTCCAATAATTTCTCCTTTTGCGGTGAGTGCTTTCCTGTCATAATTTCTTCATATCTCGCTGCAAGCATAAAACCTGTTAGCAGACCTTTTTTTGGTTCTATTGGCAAATGCTTTCCCAGTAGTCTACTGACAAATAAAAACGCCCGTCTTTTATTGATTCTTGCAGCCATTTTAAAAAAGTCCTCGATAGGAAGCTGAAATGGATTTTCTTTAACATAAATGTCCATCTGTAAATGATCAATGATTGGTAATGAAATTTTCTTGTTTAAGTAAGTCAATGTATGTAAATCCTTCATGGAACACCCCGTAAACCTTTGATTTTAAAATAATTTTTTGCGCCCAATATAAATGAGGCTTAATTTCATTCATTTTATTGGAGAAACTACTTTTTATAACACCAATTTCTCCATTATTGCTATCCATAATATTTAATGCATCCAAATATTCTTCATAGGAAACAACGTTTAATGCCTGAACTGGCTTTATATGGGTCGGATGAATAATCGTTTTCCCTGTTAATCCATTCGTTATATCCATCATAACTTCTCTTATTAATCCGTCCATATGTTTATCAATTAGCTGTGTTCGCATACTCATTCCTGCTTTTCCATAACGTTTTCGAAAAGGTGTCTCTCTTAATTGAGGAATTAGAAATCTTTCTTTCGTCGTAAAATACTCCCAGACTGGTCCAGAAACAACATAGGCACTATCTGCCCGTGTAAATATATTAATAATATCTGAAATACAATCTCGAATAATGGCAATATCATATATGGTTGTTTCTGGGCTTCTACGTATCCCATATAATCCACAAAAATCAGTTGCACCTATTCTAACATTTAAAATTAAGTGCTTATAATCATCAAGCACTTTTTTTATGGAGAGAAGCTCATTCATTCGCGTTTCTTTTTCAATTATTTTTTTCGTTTCCAATATCGGCATTGCATATAAACAGTATCCGAGCTTGTTATATTTTTGTAATTCCTTTAAAATAATTTCTCCTGCTTCTGCTTCAAATTTTGGTATTACAATACCTGTTAATAAAGCGATCTTATCACCAAGTATATCCATTAAACTTAAAAACTGCGCAATGGAACGGATTCTAATAAAAATCAATGGCAATTCACTCTTTATCAGGGAGCCATTTTGGATAGCATGATCAATATCGGTTAACTCTTCTACTAATTTTCTTTCTGCTAAATCGACCTCATGATCGCCAATAGAATCCTCCAGACAAATAACCATAGAGGTTAAAGCAGGATGTTTCTTTCTCAATAAGTCCTGATAAATATTAGGTCTAGTTGCAGGCATATACAATGTCGAAGCAAGTGCGTAGGATAATACTTCTTTCTCCGAAGTGCTAAACACCTCTTCTGGTAATTTGAAGAAAAGACGTTCCAATTGTTTTTCATTTAAGTCAGAGAATAATTTCATTTCCTTTGCTCCATTCCAGTATTTTCATTCCATTTATATACTATTCTGAAAATTCACAAATAAATAGTTTTGTTTGAAAGAGGATAATTATTACTATTTTACTATAAAATTCATTTTTTGAGTATTATTTCGTTATGAATGGCTTTAGCTGCATCCATAAGGTTTTTATAGAGGTTTTCGGGAAGGGTTACAGCAAAGAAGTTTTCTTATTAATAAAATAGAGGATATCCCTAGTACTAACTATTGACAGAAACTAGAAATATCCTCAAAATTATTAAGCCTCGCCTTGTTGTTCTGCTTTCTTTTTATTTTTAAAGTGAATAACGAAAGTTGCTCCAAATGCTATTACTAACAATCCGAAGAAATAAATATGTTCGATGTGAATATCAAAAACGCCTAATAGCATCTTAACTGCGATAATCAAGATTAGAATATAAGCAGTTGCTTCCAGCTCTGGAATTTTATCAATTAATTTAAGGAAAACACCCGCTACACCACGCATCATAAGCACACCAAGAATACCACCCAGTAATAATACCCACACTTGGTTACTGACACCAAATGCTGCTAAAACACTATCCACTGAAAAGGCAATATCCATTAATTCAACAGAAATTACCGTTCCCCAAAATAATCCGAATGTGCGAATAAGAATTCCATTTTTGTTGATTCCTTTATTCTCTTCTTCTCCGTCTTCTGGTTGATTCGCAGCTTTTTTACGATCCACGAAGTACTTAATAGAGAGATAGGCCAAATAGGCCGCTCCTAGTATTTTCACCCATGAGAATTCGATTAAATAAACACCAATACCGATAGCTATAAAGCGGAATATGTATGCACCTAGTAACCCGTAAAACAACGCCTTTCTTCTTTGTTCTGGTGGTAAATGCTTAACCATCACGGCAAGAACTAATGCATTATCCGCTGATAACAAGCCTTCCAATATTACAAGTGTTCCAATATAGCCCCAGCTGACTGGGTCTGTTAGTACCTCACCCCACATTTGCCAGTTAAAAAACTGCGCATATGTATCTATAATCGTCTCAAATATCCCCATGAAAAAAGGTTCCTCCTAAAATATGCTTATAAAGTCTTAGCCAATTTGCAGACCAAAGTCTGTTGCTAATGCAGCTAAACCACCTTGGTAACCACTGCCAATAGCACTAAATTTCCATTCATTATTATGACGATATAGTTCCCCAACAACTAACGCTGTTTCAATAGAGAAATCCTCTCCTAAATCGTAACGAATCAATTCCTCATTAGATTCTTCGTTAACAATACGTACAAATGAATTAGAAACTTGTCCGAAATTTTGATTCCTTGCTTCTCCATCATGAATGGTAATCGTAAAAGTAACACGTTGAATATTAGCTGGAATACTTTTTAAATCTACGATAATTTGTTCATCGTCTCCTTCGCCTGCGCCTGTACGATTATCTCCGGAATGAACAATCGCACCATTTCCACCTGATGGATTATTGTAAAATACAAAGTCAGCATCATTTGTTACTTTTCCATTTTCGCCAAGTAAGAATACAGAAGCATCTAAATCAAAATCAGTTCCGCCATCATACTTATTTAAATCCCAGCCTAAACCAATAATTACTTTTGATAAACCAGGATTGCCTTTTGTTAAATCTACTTTTTGTCCTTTGGATAAACTAATTGCCATAATCTTTCTACCTCCAAGTTTTTTCAGTATAGTTCCTTTACGTAATCATAGATAAAAAAGTTTCAATTTCCCCTTTTTAGCTCATCCACTTTGGCGGAGTATTTTTATCCCAGTAAATTTCTCCAAGTGCATAATGAGTTTGGAATTGATCATGATACGTGTGGTAATGGAAGTTAAAATAATAACCTTCCTGTGGGGGACGATCCCTTCTTACATGAAATCGGATAATATCCTCGTTATCTCTCGTAATATGAAATATCCGTTCACTTGTACCTGCAGCAGGAAATTCAGTTACTGTTAAATAACTTAACTCTTCTTCTGGAAAAATATGCGTTACTTCATTAATTGCTTTTTCCATATTTGGAAGAACAACTAAACGAAATTCATCTTCAATTACTGGTTTAATTTTTGGCCCGAATTTTAAATAGCTTTGTGCTTCTGCTTCCTTCATCATATTGCTGATAAAATCTGCTCTTGAGAAATTTCCCTCAGTACTATCAACAAATATCGCTTCATCTTCGATACTTTCTCTAGCAAATGGTACTTCTCGCTCATCAATTGGTTTCTTATCATTATTATTATTATTTAAAAAGGTTGCTGGTGATGGTGAAACAAGACCAAACGTTAAAATAGAAACAAATACGACCAGGCTTTTACGAAGCCAATTAGGCATTTATTACACCTCGCTTTCCGCATCCTGATGTTAATATATGAAAAAATATTTATAGAATAAGTATATATTATTTACTAGCTAATCTTCTACTATTATCCTTATCATAGAGGTTATTTTTTTATTATTCTTTTTTTAACCAGATTCCATAATGGAATTTAGCTGTTTTACGCTTCACCTGTTCAAATTGAAATTGGTTAAATCTGCTGCTCCTAAAATGATCTTTCCATACGACTCTTTCTTTCGCCACTCGCTTTGCTTGATTGATTAATTCTACCGACACTTCTTCATAAAGTGCTAGTTGTTTTAACGGGTTGATTCCAGCTGATGAAATAGTTTCCTCAAACATAGGATCAAAATATACGCAATCTATACTATTGTCTTCTTTTCGAGCAAGTGCCTCTAATGCGTTAATATGCTTGACTGTAACCCTTCGCATTGCCTCATCAACAGCGGCATTACTCGTCTCCCATTCTTTCAAACCTACTTTTACAAGAAAAGCAATCACTTGATTCGCTTCTAATCCTTCCACTTTTCCGCTACTGCCCACGACATAACTTGCAACAATACTATCTGAAGCAAGTCCTAAAGTACAATCTAAGAAACTCTTTCCCTTTGTTAAATTGGTTGCGTCAATAAAAGGATCATTTTCCTTATTCATCAGCCTTTTTATTCGAAAGACTGCTGAATTTGGGTGAAAAAAGAAAGGCTCCTCTCCATTTAACGAACAGAACTCAAATCTATTTTTCCCAATTATCAGAATATCTGATTGATATTGCTCTTTTAAGTGCTGAATAGATACTTTTTCTCTCCTGACATATCTGCAGTTGAAGTCTTTGGCAATTCTATCTGCGAGAATTTGCATGTCCTTATTTGTCCTACCGGCAGTTGTTACAATCATATTTTTTCTCCTACTTCTATGTAATACTATATTCAATACGAATCATGTTAAGATTAGGTCATCATTATAAAATAGATAAATTTAAATTATCTATCGACGAATATAAACCCTATACAAAAAACCTAAAAAAGAAAGTCCATGAGAAAAAAGGTAACCCTTTATTCTCATGAACCAAGTTTTTAGCAATATTGTTCAAAAGCTGATACAAGATTTTCCATAATTGCTTCCATTGAATTTCCTTCAATATCGTAGCGATGAATAAAATGAACAACTTTATTATCTTTGATTAATGCCATGGACGGAGAAGAAGGCTCAATATCCCCGAAAAATTCGCGCATTTTTGCTGTTGCCTCTTTATCTTGGCCAGCAAATACTGTTACTAGTTGATCTGGCTTTTTTTCAGATGCAAGCACTGCCTGCGTTGCTGCTGGTCTTGCTAAACCTGCAGCACAACCACAAACAGAATTAACCACTACTAAAGAAGTACCTTTGTTTGTTTCAATAAATTGTTCCACAGCGTCTTCTGTCAGCAATTCTTCAAAGCCTGCTTGGGTTAATTCTGCTCTCATCGGTTTTACCACTTGTTTCATATACTCATCATATGCCATTGACATAAGTAATCCCTCCATAATATACGTATATTCTATTCCTAAATATACATTAGAAATGTTTTTCGTACAATCTTTAGCATTAGGAAAATATAGTTACAGCTTATTTTCGCGCTTCGGTCATTTGTTTCCAAACAGAACCTTTTGCTTCTTCTCCTAGTTCAATTCGCTCAATTGCTAGTTTTATTTGTAAGCTCACTTCAAATTCTGGATCATCCTCATGAGCCTTAAGTGCAGCCAATGCTCTCTCATCTCCAACTTCATACAAGAACATAGCGGCTCTCCATCGAACAATCTTGCTTTTATCATCTAATGCATGGATCATTTCTTCCATTGCTTCTGGAAACCCTAAGTCGGATAAGCAATCTCCTGCAGTACGCCGCACTGTTACCGTTTTATCCTTTAATGCTTTATATAAGGAAGGAAGAACAGCTGTATCTTCAATCATTCCAAGATAGACAGTCGCAAGTCTGCGGATAGATGGTTTTTCATCATCTAATGCTTTCGTTAGTACAGGAATATCATCTACTGTAGGATCTTCGCTTTGTTCCAGCTTTTGATATCTAACTTTCCAATCTGGATTCTCTAAATCTGCAAATGACAGCCTTGTTCGCACTCGTACCGGTTTTTCATTTGCTTCAGTTTGCGGATTTTTTGCATGCTCAATAATCGCATTAATTCGCTCTTGTGGATATGCTGCAACAAGTTCTTCCACCATTACATGCCCAATTTCCTCAAAGTCACCGTAGCGCACGCCGAAATCTTTCCATTTACGAGTCATTACTACATTATCTTCAGGTGTACGAACTTCTGATACTGCTTGAATAAAGGAATCAGGTAAACCGAACCTTCTTTCTTCAGTGCCATCCGATAATTTAATTTGCATGGGAATCCCTTTATACATTTGAACTTGAACATTTATCTCTCCATAATGTTCATTTATCTCTTTTGACTCCTCTGTAGCCTCGTCCTCCCCAAAGACATTCCGCACTTTTGAAAGTAATTCTTTCCAATCATAGCGGGCATTTCTTTCAACCGCTAGAAAATCAGCTACATGGTAAACCCCTTTAATCCCTTCAATGGAAAGGATATTTTGAATTAATTCAGGTGCTTCCGCTGAATTATCAACCTTATAATTATTACTTTTTCCCATTGGCAGCTCTTGGTCTAAATTAATTTTCATCGTATTAGGACTTGGTGTTGGCTCTATAGAAATAATTCTCATTTTCCATCCCCCTCTTTTTCAACATTTATCTTATCACGCTTAATGCTATATCGAAAATAAACAGCTTTTCTACGAATTATCAGCGATTTCAGATAAATAGCTCCAGCGTTCAATTAGGTGTTCTAATTGGTTATTTAATTGTTCTTGCTCTTTCATTAACTCAGCTGCTTTTTCGAAGTCACTGCCAGTCTCGGCTAATTCTGTTTCTATTTTAGCTAATCTTTCTTCGACTTTTTCGATATTCTCATCAATGGTTGCCCATTCCCTTTGTTCATTATAGCTTAGTCTTACTTTTTTCTCTTTTACTTCCTTTTTAGCAAGTGGTATTTCTGTTTTATCTTTTATTTGTTGATCTTCTTTTCTCTCCACCTCTAAATATTCACTGTAATTGCCATAATAGGTGTCGATAACACCATTTCCTTTTAAAATCAACAGTTGTTCAGCAACCTTATCGAGAAAATAGCGATCATGGGATACGGTAATAACCACACCATTAAAATCTTCTAAATAATCTTCCAGAACCATTAATGTTTGTGTATCTAAATCATTTGTCGGCTCATCTAATAAGAGTACATTTGGTTCTCCCATTAGTATTTTCAACAAATAAAGTCTTCTTCTTTCCCCACCAGATAGCTTCCCAATAATCGTTCCATGGGTATGAAGAGGAAATAAGAATCTTTCCAGCATTTGGGCAGCTGTAATGACTTTTCCATCGGAGGCTTCTATAACTTCAGCCGTTTCTTTTAGAAATTCAATCATTCTTTTAGATGTATCCATATCTTCATTTTCTTGCGTATAGTAAGCCACTTTTACTGTTTGACCAATGATTCTTTCGCCAGAATCAAGGGGTGCCTTGCCTGCTAAAATATTTAAGAAAGTTGATTTACCAGTCCCGTTTTTACCAATTATTCCAATTCTATCCCCTGGTTTTACAAGCAAATTATAATTATTTAAGATTATTTTATCATGGAAACGTTTGTTTGCCCCCAGCAATTCAAAGACTTGCTTACCTAATCGACTACCTTTCAAGGAGATATCTAATTTATCTTTAGCTTTAACATTAGCTAATTTATCATCTAATGCGTCAAAACGCTGAATTCTGGCTTTTTGTTTAGTAGAACGCGCTTTTGCCCCTCTTCTAATCCATTCTAATTCTCTTCTAAATAAATTCTTTTGCTTATCAAGAGTAGCTGCTTCATTTTCTTCCCTGATAGCTTTGGCCTGTAAAAAGTCACCGTAATTGCCTTTATAGCTATACAAATTGCCCCCATCTAATTCAAACATTCTGTTTGTGACACGATCTAAGAAATAGCGGTCATGCGTTACTAATAATAGTGCTCCTGTGTACCTGCTTAAATAATCTTCCAGCCATTTAACTGCCTCAAAATCAAGATGATTTGTCGGTTCATCTAAAATAAGCAAATCTGGTTCTTGAATCAGAACTTGTGCTAAAGCAACCCGTTTTTTTTGCCCGCCTGACAATTCGCCAATCTTCTTATTAAAATTAGTAATACCTAACTTCATTAATACCGTCTTTGCATTTGTATGAACTTCCCAGCCATTTAAAGCATCCATTCTTTTTTGTAAATCAAATAATTTTTCATGAAGCTTATTGTTCTCAGGATCATGGTTGATTTCCATTATCATTGCTTCATAATCTTTAACTAATGCTAAAACCGGTGCATCACCAGCATATACTTGGTTTAATACGGTAAGATCTGGATTTAATTCTGGACTTTGGGCAGAATAGGCTATACGAAAATCCTTGGGTGCTATGATATCTCCTTCGTCTGGAATATCTATTCCTGCAACAATTTTTAATAAGGATGATTTCCCAGTTCCATTGATGCCAATTAAACCTACCCGTTCTTTTTCACTTATTGAAAAAGAGATGTTTTCAAATAACTTTTTCTCTCCATATGTCTTTGTTACATTTTCAATTGAAATACTCTTCATTTTGTACATTCCATTCTTTATAAAATTCTTTTAGAAAGCTTTCCATAAATTGATGCCTTTCCACGGCCATTTTTTTAGCACTGTCTGTATGTAAATGGTCTTTAATTTTCAATAGTTTTTCATAGAAATGGTGAATAGAAGATGAGTTGTTTTTTCGATATTCTTCTTCTGTCATCTTTTCCCTTACTGCTATATGTGGATCATAGATAGGACTTCCTATACTTCCTCCATAAGCAAAAGTACGAGCGATGCCAAGTGCTCCAATCGCATCTAATCGATCAGCATCTTGGACTATTTTTGCCTCCAGGCCATTGGGAGTTATCCCATTTCCTCCTTTAAAGCCAACTGTTTCGATGATAGCTTTAATCTGTTCCTTCTCTTGATTCGCAATTGGAATCTGCATTAGTATATTTGCTAATCTCCGTTGCCCTTCGCTTTTTGATTTATTTAATTTTTCATCTGAAATGTCATGCAATAACGCAGATAGTTCAATAGTATGAGAATACCCAATTCCTTCTTTTTCTGAAAGTAATAAGGCTATTTTACGTACTCTATCTACATGATACCAATCGTGACCACTAGCATCATTCTCCATCTCTTGCTTTATTATATTTTCAACTTTCGTAATAAGCTTCATTTATTCTCACATCCAGCAATCTATTATGTCCATATTGTATCATGAAAAGTAGTTTTTCGAATATGAAAGAACAATCAATATAAATATGAAAGCCGGAGTAGAAAATAAAACTATTCTACACCGGCTTTCGTTTCATTATTCATTTCCTATTTCTTACTTAAAAAGGGCTTTATTTTTGGAAATACCTTCAATGCTGTTCGATAAAATACGTCTTCATGGTAAGTTTCTGGAATGAGCTTTTTTATAAACTCTATATATGGTTCAAATGGGGCTAGCGGCCAATCTGTCCCAAAAAGCAATTTATCATATGATTGGGCAAAAACTAATGCATGGCGTAAATGATCGAGAAAAATCCCTTCATGTGCTTCTTCCAGTTCTTTTTTTGTTCCAACGATTAAACCAGATAAATCGGCATATACATTCGAATTTTTATAAATAATTTCCGCACCAGTCAATGTCCAAGGATCACCGAAATGTGCCATCATAAAATTCACATTACGATGTTTCACAGCCACTTCATCAATTGCTAGAGGATGACTATATTTTAAGTATCCTCTTTCAGAGTATGTATCTCCAGTATGGAACACAACTGGTAATTGATACTTTTCTGCTAGTCGATAAACAGGTTCATATACTTCATCATAGGCATAAAAAGGGTAGTAGCCTAAATAAATTTTTATTCCCACAACATGTGGCTTTTGAATCTCCTGCTCTAATCGTTCTTGTGCCGATAAATCCATATCATATGGATTTATCCCAGCACAGCAGACGACATTGTCTGGAACCAATAAGTCCAAATCTAATCCCATTGGAGTCTGGGCCTTATAATCAGGAAAGCCCATCTCCGGCGTTTCTGTA
Source organism: Niallia circulans NBRC 13626 (assembly GCF_001591585.1). Lineage (GTDB taxonomy): Bacteria > Bacillota > Bacilli > Bacillales > Cytobacillaceae > Niallia > Niallia circulans. Next base: position 364,538 of record NZ_BCVE01000001.1, read on the forward strand.
ACCCCCATCCCAATCGCAAGGACAATATCAGCCTTCCTCATCTCTTCTTTCAAGCCATTATAACTATAATCTACAAAGGAAAGATCTCGAGCTGTCTCTTTAAACGATCCAATATTTGAGTAGTGTATATGGGCATCAATTATTTTCATCTACGTATTCCCTTTCTGAAAATGCTATTTGCCTTACCTTATTAACTAAAGAAGACTGTAATTCCCCCTCGGTAAACAGAAGATAGGTTGGTTCTGTAAATAAGCGGTTCTCTGTTCTTCTGCACTTAGCATAGGAAATCAACTGTATCACATCTTTATTACTATAAAAATCTATACCTTTTGATTTATCACTTGCAATATAATAACACTTTTCTTGCTCTAGCGATAAATAGGAATGACCCTTTATATTAACTTCTTGCTCTTCTGAAGCAACCATATATTGTTTCGTACTCACCTTGTTATCCTGAATATGGAGAACAGCTTTTTCCTCCTCATTGCAAGTGATAAATAGGTTTGTATGCCATTCTTCTTCTGCCATACGTCTGCCTGCATCATCGATTATTTCTATAAATGTAATGAGCAAAGGAATCCCTGGCATTGTAAGGAAATATTGTTCATACTTTAACCCCTTCCATTTCTCATGATGCCTTATCGTTGTTACCAGCTTCACACCAGTCCATTCGTTATGATGGATATCTTTTAGACTAGTAAATGCACAAGCTGTCTCTTCCTTTAAGAGAGAAAATACATTTAAATCTGGCGGACCGTTTTTTATACCTCCACACCACGGATTCCACCAACTTTTTGCGATAGGCTTAGGAAAAGCATGCTCCAACCATTCCTTCCCATTTACTACTAAAGAATAGACGCCTGGATAGTAAGCAGGAGAAGCTTTAAAAGATACTATTCCATTCGAAACATGGTATACGGTAACTCCTTCTTCTATTTTTACTTCTGTTGTCATGTTCTTTCTGCTTGGCACAAAAAATAAATCATCGTTATCTATTATTTTTGCCGGCAAAGAAATGGTTGTTTTCACTGTGTTTAGCCCTAATTGAAGATCCCTTTGAGGCTGAATTTGGTAGATTTCTGATGCCCCCGTATCAATTCTCTGTGAATCTCCCTGTCTTTCATTCATTGTTATGGTCATTTCACCTTGTATTGCTTGATTACTATAATTCTTTATTCGTACTTTTAAGTCATTATCTCTATCTATAATGAGATTTGCCTCATTAAATTCAACCTTAAATCCTGGGGTAACAGTACTTGCGTGCTCTCTCTGTAACCCTTCTGCTGCTAACTCCCATTGCTGCCAATTACGATAGGCACCGATATTTACACTGATGGGCGAAAAAGCAACGGATTCATTTTTTCCGAGTATGCTTGTCGCCTCTACATGCACCTTCCAATTATCCATTTTGATGCGGGCCTCTTTAGCCCATGCAACACCGAATGGGGTAGAGTTTGGAGAAGTAAAATACCAATTCCCCGTTATATCCTTTGAATTTAATTCAAAAGGTTGTACTAGGTTCCATTCATTAAAGGAAACAACTTCCCCATTTAAAGGGAAATAGAGATTCTGCCATATGTCAAAAAATGTTTCCTGTACACTGATTTCTTTTTCTTCCAAACTATTATTAGTAATTGTTATCCAACGTTTAATCAACCCTTCTGCAAAGAGCTGATTTGTTAACATAATATCCAGATACGGAAAAGCATTAGACTTAAAGAATAGCTCTAGTTTAATACTGTTTCCAGTCTTTTCTGTACGAACTTTATATGGCTTTTGTTTAGACAGCTCATTGGAATAAGGCTTTCCAATAGACGGTGCAAACAGAGCAAAGTCTGTATGAGCAATTTCTGTCGTAAGATCTATTTTGCTTACGGTAAGTTGATGTGGACCATTATAAACCTGCCAACTCTTTTCTTGTTCTACTACAAACTGTTCGCCAATCCCTTTTAAGGCAAGCGCAATTTCCTTTTCAAATGTTAAAATCCCCTGCTCATTCTCCACAATTTCTCCTATGATTTTTTCTTTAAAACTGCCGCAGCTCTTCACTTGAACCGGAATTCGAATCCACTTCTTCGCTTTTTTAGCCAGTGCGAATGAATACTTATCCCCTTCAAAATATAAGTGGCCATTTTTGGGAATGGTGAAATATCCATTAATATCTTTTTCTAAATTATTACTAATCTCTAAATCTAAGTAAGTCTTCATTCCATTCGCTAAAATGGCCTCTATTTCCTTTCCCTCTATAGAAATAGGCGCTTGCGGGAAAACCCCCAGTTGTAAGCTTGTTTCTAATCCATTAATTCTAACTGTAACCTTTAATGCTGGAAAGGTCTTTCCATCTACAGGTTCTTCTCCTTTTTTAATCGTAAAGGGAGAAGAAATCGCTATTTCTTGATTACCCTTTATCTCTTGAGAACTTTGAAAACTGCATTGAATTCTGCCCTGATTATCTGCCAATGCTTCTAAGGAAAGCGGGTTTGCTGTTTTATTTTTCATCTTTAAATAGACCTTATGCTCTATTTCTTCTATACATTTATGATTGTCCATTGTTAATTCAATCTGAAAATCCTTTGTTTCCAAAGAGCAGATTCCTCTACTTGTTTTTTCAAATTTTACAACAACAGTCTCTGTTTCTTTTTGCCAAATATATTCATAATGTGTAAAACCTCTTTTAATCATCCCATCTGGCTTTATTTCAAGATTTCTTTTTAAATCTGCATACCAATCCATGTTCTTTAAATAATGATTCATTACTTCATCATTTCGGACAGTTGGGATAAAATTCATAAGATGAGTATATTGGTCATTATCCTCCCAAAAAAAACCGCAGCGTTTATATAATGGAACTGCCTTAAGATTACCTGCCCAAGTATATAAATCAAGTCTTGGCCATTTTAATTCTGTCGCTGCATTGAGGGCATGCAGTAAAAGCAGCTTACCAATTTTCTTGCCATGATAATCTGGACGAACATTTAATAAAGGAACATACAAGGCCCCTGCATCTTCTTTATAAACAGAAAAACCACAGTACCCTACTACTTCTTCTCCTATAACAGCTAAGAATGTATCAATATTATCTGAGCTTTGCTGTTGATCGCGTACTTGTTCTTCTGTTTTTCCTGTTCCTCCCCAAGAATCTTTACTTTTTGTCCACATGTCGGCCACTTTACCAGCAAGACCATCATGGTAGCTTACTATTTTAATTGCCTCTGAACCCTTGATTATCTTTTCCACTAAGAACCCTCTTTCCTCTTATTTTCCATTTTTGTTTGCATTGTTACTTCTTTATTTGTATTCATCCTAACTCCTCCTTTCTTTATTGTAGGAATGTTTTTCCAATATTCCTATTCTATCGTATTATTATTGAGAATTTTTGTAAAGATACCATAATAATAATTTTTCTAATAATTATGTATATCCAACAAAACTAGACAAAGCTCGTCAAAGGATTTTTTTTTCTTTTCGCGAAAATTATAAAGACAAGGGTTTTAAACGTCCTTCTTGCCATTGGTCTGTTTCGATTATTTTATAATGAGGGGTGTGTAGAATGTTAAGCGTACAATCAAAAGAACTTACGATTAAGGAAGAAAACAGCAAATTATTAAGTGTGAAGGAAGCTGCAGAATATATTAATGAAGGTCCTGGAGTTGTTCGAAATTGGTTAAGAGAATTGAAAACACTCATACCAGTTATTATTGGCGAAAATGGCTACCGATATTTCGATCAAAAAAGCTTAGACATTTTAGTAAAAGTTAAACAAATGCGTAATGAAAAACAAATGTCTTTAAGACAAATTGAAGATGAGCTGACAAGCCCTTTACCCTCTATCCCCATTGCCGCTGAAGCTACGGAAAAAATTCTTCAAGATTTACAAACAATCAAAGAAGAATTAGAACTTCAAAAAAATTTCAATCAAGTATTAGTACAGCAACTAAAAAAGCAGCAAGAGCATATCGAATTTCAACAAGAACATATTGCCAGTCAAGAAAGAAAAATAACTTTATTAGAAAATCCAATTGTTCTAAAAGAAAAAGAGGAACAATACTATGCTAAATCTAGAAAAAAGAAGCTGGCCGATCTCAATGAGCGGGAAACAAAGGAGAAAAAAAGTGGATTTATCCGCCTCTTTTCTTATCGTTAATCGTTCCTTATCATAAAAAATAAGGATCTTCAGCCCTTTAGTGAAAGGGTGTTCATTCACTAAAAGCAGAAGATCCCTATTTTTTTCTGTTATCAGATGAGCTTTTCAATATCCGCTTTTATCTCACTAGGACTTGTACTTGGTGCATAGCGGTCCACGACATTTCCATTTCGATCAATAAGAAACTTCGTAAAATTCCACTTGATTGCTTTCACACCTAATGTACCTGGTGCTTCTTTTGTTAAATATTGATAAAGAGGATCTGCCTCTTTTCCATTCACATCAATTTTAGCAAACATCGGAAAAGTCACACCGTAATTCATTTCACAGAATGATTTTATTTCTTCATTCGTTCCCGGATCTTGACTCATAAATTGATTACTTGGAAAACCTAGAACAACAAACCCCTCCTCTTTAAACTTTTGATACAATTCTTGCAGCTCTTTAAATTGAGGAGTAAAACCACATTTACTTGCAGTATTCACAATTAATATGATATTCCCTTTAAAATCGCTTAATGCCTGCATTTTTCCATCCATCGTTTTTACTTTAAAATCGTAAATGCTCATTTTACAATCTCCTTATACAGTTAATAATGAATCAATCGATTGAAGGGCAGCTAAAGTTTTTTCCATAAATTCCATCATCGTAATCATATCATCTATCTGTTCTTCTGTGATTAAACGATTAAAATCAATCGTAATATGATTCAGTATCGTTTGCTCCGCCTCAAGTGGCTGATAGCTGATTTCTTGCCTAATCTTCAAGTCTTTTCCCCATATATCTTCCACTAATTGCTGTAATAGTGGATAAAGAGTTTTGTCTTGCTTATGGCGTAAAAAAAGATGAATATAAACGGTAGCACCAATCCATTTTTCTTTTTTTACACTTTCTAATAGTTCCGCCGATAAATTTTGTAAATCAGCGGATAATTCAAACATTAGCTTAGCATTTTGTTGATTTTTCAATCGAAAAGTAATGGTATAATTTCTTGATAGCTTACTACTATTAAATACATCATTTCGATCTAAGACAATAATATCGCCATCTAAATCTTTATCATATATTAAGCCTTCCATTACTGTTCTCATATTTTCAAACGCAGTGGGATCAAACATCCTTTGTTCTCCTTTTTCCTAAATACAACCGTATTTTAAAACAATCCAACTGCTTTACCGTCTTCATCAACGTCCATGTTTAAAGCAGCAGGAGTTTTCGGTAAACCTGGCATTGTCATGACTTCACCAGTGAGTGCTACAAGGAAGCCTGCCCCAATAGATGGCTTGAATTCACGAATTGTAATCGAAAATCCTTCTGGTCTGCCAATTAATGATGGATCATCCGATAAAGAATATTGTGTCTTCGCCATACAAATAGGAAGATGTCCCCAACCATATTTTTCAAAGTCGGCAATCTGTTTCTTTGCTTTAGAAGAATATTCTACCCTATTCGCACCATAAATTTTTGTTGCAATCGCATGCACTTTCTCTTCTATCGTAGTATTAAGCGAATATAAATGTTGAAATCTTTGTTCCTTCTTTTCGAGAATCGCTAAAACCTTTTGAGCAAGCTCTATACCGCCATTTCCACCTTTTTCCCAAACCTCTGTTAAAGCAACGGGAATCTGTGCTTGTTCACAAAGCTCTTTTAACACGCTAATTTCTAATTCAGTATCTGTTACGAATTTATTAATAGCTACAACAAAAGGTAAACCGAATTCTTTAATACTGTCCACATGCTTTTGTAAATTAGCGAAACCTGCTCGCAGCGCTTCTATATTTTCAACCCCAAGCTCCTTCTTTGCTACTCCTCCATGCATTTTTAACGCACGAATTGTCGCAACTATCACGACGATTTCCGGATCTATCTCTTTATTTCTAGCCTTAATATTTAAAAATTTCTCTGCTCCTAAATCCGCACCAAATCCAGCTTCTGTGACAACATAATCTCCTAATTTGGCAGCAGCAGCAGTTGCTATGACACTATTGCAGCCATGGGCAATATTGGCAAACGGACCGCCATGAATAATCGCTGGAGAATGCTCGATTGTTTGAACCAAGTTTGGTTTAATTGCGTCTTTTAGTAGTAATGTAAGCGCACCTTCTACTTTCAAATCTCCCACGGTTACAGGTTCTCTGTCTACATTATACGCAACGACCATTCGAGCTAATCGAACTTTTAAATCCTTAATATCTGCAGCCAGACATAATACAGCCATAATTTCAGAAGCAACCGTAATGTCAAAGCCATCCTCTCTCGGAACTCCTTGTAATGGACCACCTAAACCAATCACTACTTTTCGCAGCGCACGATCGTTTAGATCAACTGCTCTTTTCCAGACTATACGGCGCTGATCAATACGACATTCATTCCCTTGATGTATATGATTATCTACTAAAGCTGCCAGCGCATTATTTGCTGTTGTAATGGCATGAAGATCTCCAGTAAAATGCAGATTAATATCCTCCATAGGTAATACCTGTGCTTTACCGCCCCCTGCAGCCCCTCCTTTTATGCCCATTGTTGGACCTAAAGATGGTTCTCTCATTGCTATGACGGTTTTTCTCTGTAATTTATTCAACGCATCCCCTAATCCAACTGTAACAGTTGATTTGCCTTCGCCAGCAGGAGTTGGATTAATAGCCGTCACAAGGATAAGTTTACCTGATTTATTCTTTTTCAACTTATTTAAGGTAGATGCTGTGATTTTCGCTTTATATTTTCCATATAATTCAAGATCATCTTCTGATAAACCAAGCCTCTCAGCAATATGTATTATTGGTTTCATAACTGCTTGTTGAGCAATTTCGATGTCAGATTTCATTTACGTCTATACCTCCATGATTATCCTCTGCTAATTTCGGTCTTCCTTTTAACATTGTACATTAAATGAGACGTGATACATACACGTTTCGACAAAATCATTATCTTACAAACATACTTATTATGTATCCACTAATCCTTTTTAACATTTCTTCCTTCCAAAAGATTATATAATATCTTTCAAAAATTCAAAACATTATGATTGCGACATATTCAAATCAAACTTATAATAAGCTATGATATTGATGGGAGAAAGTAATAACTAATTTATCGTTTAAAACCGATTGTTATGAAAAAAATGCAGTAAGCACCACTGACATTACTGAAAAGACGATTATAACTTTAGGAGGAGACATACCTTTATGCCTATTAGAATTCCTCAACTTTTGCCAGCACGAGAAATACTGGAAGATGAAAATATATTTGTAATGGAAGAAGGGCGTGCAAGAACCCAGGATATTCGACCATTAAACATATTAATATTAAACTTAATGCCTCAAAAAGAAAAAACGGAGGTACAAATATTGCGATTGCTTGGTAACACTCCTTTGCAGGTCAATATCTCCTTTTTAAGAACAGCATCGTATGAATCAAAGAATACAAGTTCCTATCATTTAGAACAATTTTATCGCGATTTTGCAGCAATAAAAACAAATAAATACGATGGAATGATTATTACAGGAGCCCCTGTTGAATTAATGAGTTTTGAAGAAGTAGATTATTGGGATGAGTTAACCCAAATAATGGAATGGTCGAAAACAAATGTGACATCTACTTTACATATTTGCTGGGGTGCACAAGCAGCTTTATTTCACCATTTTGGGATTAATAAGTATGAACTGGATCAAAAGTGTTATGGAATTTATTCCCACCATGTATTAAATCCGTCAGATAAATTAATGCGTGGTTTTGATGACAGCTATTTAGCTCCACATTCAAGATATACTAATGTATCAAGTGAAGAAATCAATGCACACCCAAACCTTGAGCTGCTGTCTGCCTCTGATGAAGCTGGCGCCTTTATTATTAGTGGAAATAAAGGCAAACAAATCATGGTTACTGGTCACTTAGAGTATGATGCTAGCACACTTGCTGAAGAATACAAACGAGATAAAGAAAAAGGTTTAAACATTCATCTGCCTCTTGGATATTTTCCCGAGAATAATCCGAGTAAAAAGCCATTAAATAGCTGGCGATCCCATGCTCATTTACTATTTTCCAACTGGCTGAATTATTATGTCTATCAAGAAACACCTTATGAGTGGAAATAAAAATGCACCAAGTAAAAAAGACTGGCACATAAGATTCAAACCCAAACGAAGATTATCGTTTGGGTTTTTTAATGATAGACTATTTAGCTGTTATTTCCTCCATTATTCGAAAAATAAACTTCTTCATATGGCTGAATAACCACAAAGCCCTCTCCGGAAAATTTCATTTGAATAGATTCTCCGCTGCCTCTCCCAAAAAACGATTTAAGAGTTATGTCTGTTACAAATTCTGGTTGTAGACTTCCCGACCAAGCAACTGTCGCATTAGGATCTGTGAATACCGGGTTATTTGGAGTAACTCTTAACGTTAATGGTTCGTAATGTGACGTAATGGCGACGATGCCACTTCCTGACAGGTTGATATTAAATAAGCCGCCAGATAGCATCCCGGCAATTCTTTTCATTAACTTAATATCCCATTTGATAGACGGCTCAAATGCCAGTAAATCATTTCCATTTACAAAGATAGAATCACCATTTAAACGGAGAATGGATATTTTCTTTCCTTGGTCAGCTAAGTAAAGTTTCCCCGTTCCTTCTGCTTTCATTAAGGAAGCACCTTCACCAGTTAACGCTTTTTTAAACATTTTACCTATTCCATGTTCCAAAATACCTTCGCGGGTAAAACGAATGTTTCCTCGATAAGAAACCATACTTCCTGCTTTCGCCCAAATTTTATTTGTTAAATTAATTTCAAGCATTCTTTCAGTTTCTAGTTCGAAAACTCCTTCATTTTTATCTTGCTGCTCTGTCTTAACTAAAAATTCCTCTAAGTCATATCTCCCCATTTTCTCACCTCTTCTAAAATTGTTAATTTAAGGATATCATTTAGCTAGTTGCATGAAAATAAAAATATAGGGTAAGGTTAAATATATTTTCTTCTATAATCTATCACTGCAGCCGGCAATTCATGATAATTTTAAACGTGTTTGTATATACTATTTTATATACATTAATTGGTAAGAAAAAAATCATATGTGATTACGAAGGAAAGGGGCTAATTATGGAAAAAATTGTTGCAGTAGAGCGAAATTATATGGGAGACATTATTAGTTTTAAAACATCTAATGGTAGAGTAATTTCCTATCGAAAAGCTTTGCTTGATATCGAAACTGGGGTAATTGATGGAGTAGATGTTGTGGAAAATGAAAGAGAGCAAGAAGATTTATCCTACTCGATAATAGATAACTTTGACAATTATCCACCTATTTTTTAACAGTTTCTTAAAAAATCAAGGGCAATTCTCTGTAGGCGTTTATTCTGCTTTATTAAAGCACACACCTAGAGAAAATTGCCCTTCCTTTATTCGATCGAATCGTTTTTTTGTTGGATTATTTTTAACTCTTCTACATGTTGTGGATTTTCTTCAAAAAATTGCACTAAATCCCCAATACGATCAATAGAGTCCCAGCTTAAATGGTGTTCTATTCCTTCCACATCATTATAAATATTTTCTTCTTTAACCCCAATAATTCGTAATAATTGCTCTAAAAGCTCATGTCTATACACTAATCGTTTACCGATTTTCTTTCCTTTTGGGGTCAAAACCAAGCCTCTATATTTTTCATAAACAAGATATTCATCCTTATCCAATTTCTGAACCATTTTTGTTACAGAGGAGGGATGGACAGATAGGCCTTCGGCGATATCTGATACTCGTGCATATCCTTTATCTTCTATTAGGTTGTAAATGCGCTCAATGTAGTCTTCCATACTAGGTGTCGGCAATTCAACCCCTCCTTTACCAGGATTACTCCTTTTTTCTATTCTATTCCATCATGCTTGTCTACGTTATATGTATGTAAATACCTGTTCAAACAAAAAATTCGCCTCTTTATAGAGGGAATAAGCATTTTAAGGATAAGCTAGTTAAACTAGGATGGTATAAAAGTGTTTCTTAAGCATTTTACTATAAAAAAAATAAGGAAACAAGATTCTTTCTAACACAACCTTCTAAAAAGACTGTTTCCTTATGTAAAATTCCAATGTGCTATACCCTTCTATTTTAGCACTGTTGCAAATTTGTAGCAAAATCTATTCGGGAAATTCCATTTTCCAACTAAAATACTCGTTATCCTGATTTTTCTCATATTTCATGATAGCATCAAATTTATTTCCTTTTTTGCTAATTAATCCTTTAACTGGTGCTTTCCCATTCTTGAGTAGTGCTTTAACCATCGTTTTCGTCGGCTTCTTCTTCATGGTCGCAAGAAATTTATCATTTTTCCAAATGACATATTTACAGCCATTTTTCCAGTTACTGCAGCCAAACCCCTTTTTTCCTTCTATAACAGCATGACCACAAAGGGGACATTTTCCCAATACTTCTGTTTTGGCCTTAGCATATGTAACTTCTTGGATAATGATATCTTCTTCCTTCTTTATTGTTTCAACCGCGTTTGTTGTGAAGCTGCTAATTATTTGCAAAAATTGTTGTTTACTAAATTGTCCTTTTTCAATATCATAAAGTGCTTTTTCAAGTCTTCCTGTGAAATCTAAGTTAAACAAATCTTTAATCGGAAAAATTTCGACCATTCTTCTTCCTAACTCCGTACAAACTAAGCTTTTATTTTTTGCTTCTATATAACCGATATCTTTGAGTTTTTTGATCGTTTCAGCGCGAGTAGCTGGCGTCCCAATGCTAAATCCGCTTAAAATGGATAATACATCTTCCTCTGTATCCGCATCAAAATTTTTTCCGCAAGTTTCCATCAGCCGAAGCAGTGTCTTTTCCGTATGTTCCTTTGGCGGCTGTGTAGTATGGGTGCTAGTGGCTGCTTTTTGTGTAAAAACCTCTTCTTGCAAGTTTACTAACGGAAGCATAACATCTTTCGATTGTATATTCTCAATCTTTTTCCAACCCTCTACTAATTGAACTTTTCCTTTTGTTACAAAGCTACCTTTTAATTCCACATGATTCATGCTTGTGATGATTCTTGTCTCTTCTACCTCAGCAACAGGCATAAATTGCATTAATAACCGATTTTTTATCGCTACATATACTTGTTCTTCCTCTTGGCTTAATTTTTTTGGGAGGACATAAGTAGGAATAATCGCACTGTGGCTTTCCACTTTTTTATTATCAAAAATCCGTTTGGATGGAACAAATTTCACTTCATTTTTAAATGGTAAATCTGCTGCGAGGAGATTTACCACTTTTTGTGTTTTTGCAATTAGACTTTCTTCCAGGGCAATACTTGCTGTTCTTGGGTACGTGATATACTTCTTTTCATAAAGACTTTGCGCAACTTTTAATACTTTATCGGCCGTCCATCCCTTATATTTGCTAGTTATATAGCCTTGAAGATTAGAAAGATTAAACAAAAAAGGCGGATATTCCTTTTTCTTTTGCACTTTCTTATCTGTTACAATTGCTGTTTTGCCTTTAATCTGTTCTTCTATTTCTTTCAAATATAGTTCTTCTTTAAACTTTTCTTCTTTTTTTTCAGTATAAGTACCTATATAACTGCTTCCGTTTTCTGTCATAAACGTTGCCTGCAGTTTATAATAATTTTCTGGAACGAAATTTTCGATTTCTTTATCACGATCATAAATGATTTTAAGAGTTGGCAACAAAACTCTTCCAATATTTAATGCCTTCCCTTTGCCTTTTTGATATTTCAAAGTTGCCACAGAGGTTAAATTAATACCAATTAACCAATCGGCCCATTGTCTGCTGACACCAGCATCTTGAAGAGGACGTAACTCTTTATTAGAGCGAAGATTATTTAATCCATTCAATACTTCATTAGGTGTCCATTCATTCAGCAATAGGCGGTAAACTTCTTTTTCCGTTTTTAAATTATAAATAATACTATCTCCAATGAGTTGCCCTTCTCGATCATAGTCACATGCAGATATAATGGAATCTACATCTTGTCTTTTTATTAATCTATGAATAATTTTCAGTTGTTTTTCTGCTCCACGGTCAGGTTTGTCTCTATCTTTCGGATCAGACTTTACTTTGTATTGAAATTTTGGAGGGATAAATGGAAAATTTTCTAATTTCCATGTAGACATTTTTTCATCATAATCTTTTGCATCATTTAACTGCAATAAATGGCCAAAAGCCCATGTAACAATATAGCCATTTCCTTCAAAATAACCATCTTGTCTGTTTTTTATTTTTAAAGCATCTGCAATGTTTTTCGATACAGATGGTTTTTCTGCCAATATTAATTTCATCTATATCACCTTTTTTCATAACTTACGTTCCTTGTTATTTTATACAAAATAATATTATAATCGCAAAAAAGATAATTGTATAGAAAGGGGAAAAGCTGTAGAAATGCAACTAGAGGATATTGAGGTATTTTCAATTAACTTATAAGATTACTATATTTTTGCTACTGATTTAACCATACAAAAAGGGGGGTTCCTTCCATACTAAATAGACGGAGAACATGGCCTCCGTCTTTCTATAGTAACTAATATGCCACCTTCAGGGATTTTTTAATTTGTAAATACTGTTCTAATTCTTTTAAAACAAAAAAGACATGCGCCTGTTCTTCAAATGAATCCCAGTCATCAGGCAGTTTATCATGCTTAATCAGCTCTTCTACTCTTTGCAGTTTACTCAAAAATAATACGGCTGTATTTCCTGAATGGACACATAAACTAAGTTCTTCCAGAAAGTCTGCCACAAGCTCTCGTTGATTATCTAATGTCTCTACAGATAAAATCCGATCAAAAAGCCTTGATATGATCTCTAATTGCTTTTCTCGAATTGTGAAGTAATGATAATAATAATTCTCTTTTCGAGTAAAATGATTTTCAACATCACGATAGGCGACTGATTTTGCACATTGTACAATATCAGATGCACGCTTTAATTTTGAAGCATACTCTTCTGTGATTTCATTTGTCCGCAAGTAAACAACCATATCCATCAATAATGCTTTAAAATAGTACTCTATATCTTTTTGATGAACTTTCATTTCCTTATCTAGACTAGGCATATAGCTATTAACAAGTAATGCTGCTCCTATTCCAATTACGATTAATCCCCATTCATTAAGAACAACGTCCCAAGTCATATGGTTGGTGGAATATATATGGAGGATAATAACAGTACTTGTTACAACCCCTTCATTTACCTTAAGTAAGACAGTGGTTGGGATAAATAATAGCAATAATAAACCAATGATATACGGTTCATATGCCATACCCTCAAAGAAAACATAGGAAAATGGAATGGCAAGTATACATGCGATAAAACGTGAAAATGCACTATGCAAAGACTTTTTCTTCGAGTTTTGAACACAAAGTATGGTTATAATTGCTGAAGATACATAGAAATCTAAGTGAAAAAACTGGGCGATAGTTATTCCTATACTTACCGCAACTGCTGTTTTAAAAGTTCGATAACCAATTTTATATTTTTTCAGATTTCGCAAAGCTCTATGCATTCGCATCATCAATCACAACCAGTAACTAATAAATCATCCTGTAAAGAAGCTAACCTCGTATTTATTGCAATTTTATCACCAGCTTTTACTAAAAGTTGCACCACAGATCCACTAAATGGAACACTGACATCTTTTATTTCTCCTGCTAATGTTCTAATAGTCAAAATAGGTTCCCACTCATAGAAATAAGCTTTTTCCTTCATTAGAATCTCACTAACAGTTCCTTCAAATGGACTAAGGATCATCTGGTCTTCTCTGGAAATTTCATAATACGGACTTTGACTGCTCTTTACAATCGTTTCAATCATTTTAATAAATCTTCCCTTTTATTTATTTTTTACTTTACTTGTTTTGGGTTTATTTCATAAAAATAAACTCAGTTATATAATAGTAATCATGTTAATAAAAACACATTTCCCCCTATAATTCAATGATTTCAAGAATAATTTTTGCTTTTTTTCACAGGAAATTTTTGCTTAACAAACTCCTTTTAAAAGCCTGTCAGAATTGAACTCCGCAAGTACAACAATGAAAGCGCGCACAGTTTTAAAAAAATAATTTTTCTCGTCACATAAAAAAACTAGCTGTCAGCTAGTTTACATAAAGTACTTCTTAATTTTGCTGTCTGTTTGGATATACCAATTTTCTTTTTCAATTATGTTTGATACAGTTAAAATAAGAGATGGGATTTTTTCTACAATGAATACGATTAACCCGATTTTTTTTACCAAAATGACAAACGACTCCCCATGTGAAAAGCTAGGCAGCACACTCCCTAATTGAAGAATACTTTTTACTAACGCTTCCTTACTGTCTTCCTCGAGAACAATATTTGGGGTAAATCGCAAAATCCAATTTTCCTTTTCAATTGAAAATCGATACATTAAGCCACCCTCTTATTCTAATTCCTAAAAAAAACAAAACTGCTATTTCATCATATGTGGAAAATCATTATTTATGTAACATTGTAGTTTGGGTAAAGACCTCTTTCAGATCCCTCCTCTTTTTCTCATCCAAGTATCATATTATCATCCATTTATTTTGAATCACACCATATTTAATTCTTCTATGTATTCGTTTTCTTTTTTATTCGCTTTATAAGAAAACCCTTCCAAAAATTTAATTAAGTTTTCCGAAAAAACGCTTAGAAACCTTGACTACATATGGGTAATCGTGTATATTATAGACATCATTTAACAAAATTCAGAATAATTTTTTTCTATTATTATTTTGTTCTATGAAAATATTTATTTTATAGGCACAATTCATGTGTCTTGAAAGGCTTAGGAGGAAATTTATTATGCAAAACGGTAAAGTAAAATGGTTCAATAACGAAAAAGGATTTGGCTTCATCGAAGTTGAAGGCGGAGATGACGTATTCGTACATTTCACTGCTATTCAAGGCGAAGGTTTTAAATCATTAGAAGAAGGACAAGAAGTTTCTTTCGAAATCGTTGAAGGAAACCGTGGACCTCAAGCTGCTAATGTTGTTAAACTATAATTAATAATAGTATTCAGGGGATTTTTCAAGGAGTTTTCTTCTTGAAAAATCCCCTTTTATTTTTTGCTTATGGAAAAAGTGACCCCATCACTTTGAACTGGATAGTTTTTCCCCGTATTCCCTTAGCTTATTTCCCACCGTACATTGCGAAATACAAAAGCGGTGAGCTCTCCTTTTACCATACTCTACTTTGTTTTGGCGATATAAAAAACAATCTTTACAATAATCTTGCATTAATTCATCTGCTTCTTTCATCAGTTCTTTTCTTTGCAAGCTTCACCACTCCTTTCTACTTACTTGCCGATTAGAGCAATTGCATTTTGCTATAGATACGTTTCCCTTCTAATGCTTGAGTTGCCAGTTTATCTGCTTCCTTATTGTCGTTTCTGCCAATTGAAGTATAAACCATACTTAAATGTAAAGTTTTGATTTTCGCTTCTATCCGATCGAGCCAATTATTTAAATCTTCTTCATAGCATGGCCACTCGCCTTCTAATTGTTTCAATACTACTTGAGAATCCCCCTTTACTTCACAAGTAACACCCTTGACTTCCAATTCTTCTAAAAGATTTAATGCGTGGAAAAGAGCAGCATATTCAGCTTCATTATTGGAGAGGATATCATGAAATAATTCATTTGCCCTAACTCTAAATTTTTTCTTTCCTTGATGAAAGAAAAGTACGGCGCCAATCCCCGCCGTTTTCGTTTCTTTATGGTAACCTCCATCAAAATAAATCGTAAAGTCATGTGGCTCTTCTTCTAATTCTTCATTTAGCTTTCGTAATTCTTTTAATGTCCAGCTTGTGCCTTTTTCATCATAAAAAAGAATATCTGCTACATCATTGCGTTTTTCCAACTCATCCCCTGCTTCGAGAGCCATACTTGATTGAATCCAATCTGATGTAAAGTAGATAAAATCTTTCTTTTTCTTCATTTGAAATTTATATTCTAATTTGTATTTCATTACGGAACAACCTTTCTACATATAGAATGACGTCAATAAGGGCCGGACTATTCTTATTGTCCGTTAATGGAGGGGAAAATAAACTATTCTGCTAAAAGATATCAAAAATTCACCTAACTATACGGTTTTTATAAAGATTGATTAAGGAGCTCAAGAACCTTTTTGTTTTCTCCCCAGCTGTATGATCTCTCACTTTCTCCCATCTCCGTAAAAAATAGCTTATCAATTAGAACTTCACAGTATGTCATCTACTGAAACTATTGCAAAAACAACGGACTTTTAGAAACCAATCTTTTCATTTATAATATTTTACATCCTATTTCTTATTTATTTTTCATTTCCTATCCTGATGGAAACTTCTCACACCTAATAAGTCGATATAAGTTTAATGATATATATACAATTTATACAATTAGTATGAAAGTAAAATAGTCACAGATCGTACATAATCATTGCTTAATCATATCAAATTTTTTGGAGGTAGCAAAATGATTGAAGTTTATATAGATGGTGCTAGTGCTGGAAATCCTGGTCCAAGTGGTGCCGGTGTCTTCATAAAAGGCCATGGTTCTGCGGATAAATATTCATTTCCTCTTGGTTCAATGAGTAATCATGAAGCGGAATACTATGCATTGATTAAAGCATTAGAAATCTGCATCCATAATAATTATCTTACCGTAAGTTTTCGTACTGATTCGGAACTAGTAAGTCGTGCAGTGGAAAAGGAATTTGCGAAAAACAAAAAATTTGCTCCGCTTTTAGAGCAAGCTTTAAAGCTTATCAGTCAATTAGAATTATTCTTTATTAAATGGATTCCAAGTAATGAGAATAAAACAGCAGACGAATTAGCAAGAATTGCCATTAGAAAAAATAAATAAGGAAGTTTTCATCCTTTCTGTTTTAAGCCTTCCCATCAAAAGCAATAAAATATACATTTCTTTCAAACGGGATTTTTTTAGAAAATAGTGATTTAATCATATAATAAAACCCAATAATTAGCGGATAAAAAAGAGGTTGGCACCAAGTAAAGGCTTGGTAAAACAATCGTTAATAAAACTAGTAAGTAGAGCTGCGATTATATATTTGGTTATTTATGTTTTCCCTAAAGTTAGTTAAGTAACCGCATATGATTAATGAAACAGCATTTAGACTATTCAGGTGCAGGATTACAGCTGCAAACGCGAAGGTTATTTAGGATGTAGGATGCGATATGCAACAACCTTTTGGAATGCCTTAAAAAGAGCAAAAACCCATGCGATTATACGAATTTTCTAATAGCTTTCTCGTATAATCGCTCGGGTTATCTGATAACTGGATCGAAATATCCTCTTTTCTGGATGGAAAATAATATCCCTCTTTTTCTAGAGGGGAAATAAGTGATTTCTTTTTATAAAGCCGATTACTTCTTTTTTTGTTTTCAATTCGTTGTCGTTAAACATCTCGAGTAAGGAAACGAAAAAACTTCCATCAAATTTTTTTTGTATTTTTAAAGTACATTCAATTGCAGTTATGACAAGTTCATCTGTAGCATTTGTATATGCTTTACCAAAATAAATAAAACCTATCACATCTTCACCAAAGGAAAAGCCTTTACTTTCTAAAAAGAGCAAAAATTCCTCTACCGTTTTCAAACTTAACGTACATTCCCCTCTATCCTTTTACCTATATGTTACTTTATATCACGACAATTTTCTAGCTTTTTCAACATTTTTCCGTCTCTTTCCAAACGTTTGTCACCTATTTTTCTTATTCTAGTTATACAATTAAAAAGGCTAGAGAACATAAGAACTTTATTTCTCTAGCCTTTCGTTTACCACCGCAGTAATGAACGTTTCTTTTTTGTAAATAAATGTCCAAGAAAACCAACTAGTACCCCTAATAAAGCTCCTCCTAACACCTCTTGAGGCTGGTGGCCAAGCATTTCTTTCAGTTTTTTTGGCTGCTGCTCCTTAAAGGCGATATTTTTGTCTTTATTAATTTTATCGACTAACTCGCCTAAATCATTTACTTTTAATGTTAATTCACCTGTTTGTCTTCTAATCCCTTGTGCATCATACATAACAATTAAGCCAAAAATTAAAGACAAAGCAAAATCAATTGTTGGTAAACCACGCTTTAATGCTATAAATGTTGTAAGAGAAGATACGCCTGCCGAATGAGAGCTTGGCATACCGCCTGTTTGAAAAAACAAGCCTTTATCCCACTTCTTTGTTTTTAAAAATTGTATAGGTATCTTTAGAAACTGTGCCAACCCAATACTAATTAAAGCAACATAAATGCCCTTATTCATCGTCATCACCTCTTTTAAATAGTCTCTTTCTTTATGGATGATATTATTCTTGGTTGTTCATACTATGAATGAATTTTTATTTCCACAACTAGTTGATGAGGTGAATATAATGAGTAAAAACCATGGAAACAGAGGAAAAACAGCTGGAGGAGTAAATCCACAAGGCTACGGTCAAGACGCCGATATAACTCCATCTCCAAAAAGTAAATTGGAAAATGCAGCGAAAAAGAAAAATACAAAATAATGATATTCCAGTAACCTCGCTATGAGGATGGGGCTGTATTAAAGCCTCATCCAGCTTCTCTTATTCTTTTCCCCCTTCTTACAAATTTATATAGACATAGAACAAAGGAACAGAAAAAGTTATGCTGTAAAAATGTAAATGTCTAGTTTCCCTTTAAAAAACAAAACGAATAAAAAAAGATTATACGAAACATTCCATTAACATTCCGCCTAATCTTTTGGGTTAATCTGTTATTAAAATAAAGTAAGTGCTTCTTTCTTTTCTACGTAATGATGAAATCTTTTAAACTCTAGCTCTTCGAATTTTTTTACTGCACTTTCTGGATTGATATTTAGATAACTTTCTTCTAACAAACAGCTCACTGGTACGTCACATTTAATTTCTGCTAATTGCCTACTTAAATGGAGAATTTCAAGATCCGCTTCAATCTTTGTTCGTTGTCCCTTTGTAAGAAGGGATAAATTAGCTAGAATTCCTTCGATATTCTCATGAACTTGCAGCAGCTTCAATGCTGTTTTTTCGCCAATGCCTTTTACTCCTGGGTAATTGTCGCTTGTATCGCCCATTAAGCCTTTTAAATCAATCATTTGTTTTGGCGTTATTCCTTTTTCTTCTTGAAAACTAGAAGGTGTATAAAGCATATAATTACCATAGCCTTTCTTTAATAGAGCTACGGAAATATGGTCATCTAATAATTGAAGGATATCCTGATCTCCTGTAAGAATAATGACATTTGCTTCCCCTTTCATTTGCTTTGCGATCGTTCCTATACAATCATCTGCTTCAAATCCTGCTACACCTATATTCGGTACATTAAAACTTTCGACAACTTCCTTTACTAAATCAAATTGTGGAATGAGTTCAACTGGGGCTTCCGAACGATTCGCTTTATACGAAGGATACATTTCTGTGCGAAATGTTGTACTCCCCATATCCCAGCAAACCGCCACATGAGAGGGATTAAAATGTTCAATCGCTGTGAAAAAGTGTTTTACAAAACCATGAATCGCATTTGTTGGAATTCCTTTTGTATTGACCATAAATTGACCTGTTACTGCTGTAGCAAAAAATGCACGAAATAATAGCGCCATTCCATCTACTAACATTAGGTTTGCCTGTTTCTCCTTGTTCAAAATGCATCTCTCCTTTATATCCATTAGTTCATTATAACAGAATCTCCAAAAATTGTGGCTGGTAGCTTTTTCTTTTTCTATTACTTACTTAAAAGAATAAATATCCGCTTAAGTATATTGACAATATTTTGTTATTGTTTTATAGTTGATTACACAACTAATCAACCAATCAACAATATAAGGAAGGGGCAGATCGTGAAAGCTGTTTTTGATGACTCAAAACCTATTTTCCAGCAAATTTCAGATATGATTGCAAATGAAATCGTCGAAGGTGAGTTGTTAGAAGGTGACCAAATTCCATCCACCACCGAAATTTCTAAATTTTATCAAGTGAATCGTGCAACGGTACAAAAAGGGCTTGCTGCATTAGTGGAAGCTGGATATGTATATAAGCAGCGCGGAGTTGGAATGTTTGTTTCTAAAGATGCTAAGCAAAAGTTACTTGAAAAGCGAAAAGAAGAATTCTACAACGATTATTTAAAACCAATGTTTGAGGAAGCAAAGCGTCTTGAATTAAAAAAAGAAGAATTATTAAAAATAATTAAGGAGGATTATAAGCATGATTAAACTCGAAAATGTCTCTTTTTCATATGGAAATACGCCTGCTCTGCGGAATGTAAGTATAGAGGAAACAGAACCAATCATCATGGGGCTCTGGGGTCGAAATGGTTCTGGTAAAACAACGTTTATGAAACTTTTAGCGGGTATGGAGAATATTGATGCTGGAAGAATCAATGTAAGTGGGATTACCCCATATAATAATACAGAAACAATGCACAATATCACTTATATACAAGAAAATCATCCATTCTCTATTCTTTGGAATGTCGAAGATGCCTTATATTTCGGTCCATTATTTAATAAAAACTGGGATGCAGATTTAGCCGAACAGCTGGTTTCTCTTTTCGTACTTCCACGAAAAAAGAAAATCAAGAATTTTTCTAAAGGAATGCAAACGATGTTACAAATCATCCTTGGGTTAGCTAGTAAATCACCTGTAACGATCATGGACGAACCTACAAATGGACTGGATGCTCATATGAGAAAACAGTTCTATAACGCACTTTTAAATACGTATGAAGAAGATCCACGTTTAATCATTTTATCGACACATCATATTGATGAAATGGAAGCATTGTGTGAAAAAATTGCCGTCATTAACGAGCAGACAATCGTACGATATGAGGAAACAGAAGAATTAAAGAGTCGTGGGATTCATTTATCTGGATTAGCTTCAGCAATCGAGCCTTTAATAGAAGGATATCCCATTTTAGAGAAAAGAAAACTCGGAAAACAAATGACTGTGATGATGGACGACGTCTATTCGGACAACTGGATATCCAAAGCAAAAGATGCAGGTGTTACTATAGAAAAAGCTAAATTACAGGATTATCTTGTTAACTATACAACAAGAAAAGAGGGACAAAAAATATGAATACTTTTACAGGACCATTCCGATTAATGATGCGCGAAATGAGCATGACATTTTATATCAACGTTTTTATTACTTTTGCTCTGTTTGTTTTTTATAATGTTCTAGGATATATGGGTGTAGCAGAATCTGGTTCCTTTATCTTGTTCGGTCCCCTATTTGTCGTTTTTCTTTTATACCCATTTATTAATTTTAGTGGTTATCAATATATCCTTTCATTAGGAGGGACGAGAAAGCAGTTTGTATTAGCTTTCTATCTTTCCGCAGTCATTTATAGTGTTTTGGGTGGAGTAATTCTTAATTTATTCTATTTTTTCACTACCCTATTAACAAGCAGCAATTATCTTTTTCATTTCGCAAAATTCATCCATACCACGAACTGGCTTATTTATTTTTGGATAGATTTTTCTTGGATTTTCTTTTTATTTAGTTTAGGAATGATAGCAAAGACAGTTTGGTTTAATTATGGCACAGCATTTTTACTCGCTGTATCTACAATACTGCTAATAATCGGAACAATTGCCGTAGTTTTTGGTGACATGAGCTCTTTAATAACTACATTTTTGGAGCATCATTTAAAATTTGTTACCATCTTATTTGGATTATCAATCGTTTTTCTTTTATTATCTTATTCCCTAATGAAAAATGCGCCTTTAGAAAAGGGGGGACGGTTGAATTTCAAACAATATAAACAAAATAATTTAGTCATTCATAGGTAAGTACACTATAGATAAATAATAGAATATAAATATTGAGGACAGCCTCTAAAAAACTAGCGAGAGCATTCGGATCCGCCGCAAGGAAATAAAGCCAAACAATCACTTAAAAGTTTGAATGTTTGGCTCTATTTTTGTTCATTTCCCGTATTCATCAAAAGATAGTCTTATTCTCCATATTTTTCAAAGGGAATTTTCCTCTTTCAAGTCAATTGGCGAACAGGTTTCAATTTCATTTTCTTCATAAGAAATCCAATCACTAAAGCTGCCTGGATAAAGCTTGACCTTATCTAGTCCAGCCATTTTTAAGGAAATATAATTAGGAGTAGCAGTAATGCCAGAACCACAATAGACAATATATTCTTTATTCGCATCTAGAGAAGAGAATCTATTCTTTTGCTCCCTTTCTGTTAAAAAGAAGCCGTTCTCTATCCCTTCTGTCCATACAAAGTTTATTGCTCCTGGGATATGTCCCTTTTTTTTATCAATTGGCTCTATTTCTCCTGTATACCTTTTATGCTCTCTAGAGTCAATCAATATCTTATCTTGGTCTTTTGTTTTTACTAGTGCTAAAACCTCCTCATAAGTGGCAATCATATGAGACTGAATAAGAGGAGAAAAATTACTCTTTGAAAATGCAGGGACTTCTTGTGAGGTCGGATAGTCCTTCTTTAGCCATTCCTTATAGCCACCATCTAAAATATATGTTTTCGAATGACCTATATAGTTCATTAACCACCAAAGTCTTCCGGAAAATGCCCCTTCTCCATTATCATAGGCGATGACTGTTGTATCTTTACCAACCCCTATATTTTCTAACTTATGAACAAACTCTTCTATGGCTGGCAATGGATGCCGTCCCCCATGATTACTGATTGGATCGGAAAGATCCTTTTCCAGATGAAAATAAACACTATTTGGGATATGACTTTTTTTATACCATTCTGAACCTGCATCAGGATTCTTTAAATCACAGCGACAATCAATCACTCTAATCGCATCCTGATCTATGTTTTTATTTAACCAATCAACACTTTTTACAAATTCCATCATTATTCCTCCACTACTGTTCTCATTTCTAGTTCGTTTGCTGCGCAAACTCTGTTTGTGTTGATTCTTTAATAATCCACTCTAGTTTTTCAATATTTTCATGTTCAGTTAATAACGCTGTTTTTCCATCATAATATTCGGCTACTTGTTCTTTTAGATTAACAAGAAGTATATCAAAATGTTGTGCAAATAATTCTTTATAAATAGCAAAAAAGGAGTTAATTTGTTCTTTTATATATATGTTACCATGCTCATCAACCAATTGTTCCATTTCTACTCCCATATTCTTTCGTTCATTCTTTTCAAAAAAACTCTTCGGATTTTTGTAATATTTCATGCCAATTTTATTAAGGATAGTATCTAATTCTTTAAAAGGGGCATGGAAAGTTATATTAGATTCTAACTCTCTTTCTATTTCTTCTTGTAAACGAATTTCTTCATTAATAGACTGAATCAAATGCCGAACTTCCTCATAACCTTCTATTCTTTGTTTATAAAAGAGTTGATCTAGTCTTAGGTTTACTGCTCGTAACTCTTGTTCAAATTCAAAATTCAATTGAATGAGAAACGAAGTAGTCGCAAGCGATAATTCCCTTTTCTTATTGTCTCCTCGTAAGATTGATGGATGATAAGCTTCCTTCATTAATTCATGAAAACGAAACATCACTCTTTGCTTTAAATAAAACAATTGTTCCTCTACTTCCATTTTGAATTTTGCCAGTGTATCCTGGAAATCTTTATTTTCTATTTGAGATAGAATGATCCGTTTTTCCTCCTTCAATCTCGATAACTCTTGTTCTGCTACTTCTTTTTTCGCAAAAGTTGATTCTACCAATTTTTTTAATAAATCTATTGTTTCCACGTAATCTTTCTGAGCAGATTGAAGCATCATGGACAGCCACTCATGTTCGATAAAGTCATACATTTGCTCTTCTGCTTTTTTCATCCACTTTCCATAAACATCATGCTTATAATAGAGACTAGAAACAGGAAGAATTCTTGGCGAACGTATCCCGTATAATTGCAATTGTTCTTGTAGATACTCCTCTACTGCTGCTTGCTCTTCTTCATTCTTTGCTAAATCAATTGCATTAATGACAAAGAATATTTTATCTTTTTCAAAAGCATCCTTTAATCGTCCAAGCTGCATTAAAAACGCGCGGTCTGCTTTGGAAAATGCATGATTATAGTAGCTGACATAAAAAATACAATCCGCTTTTTTCATAAATTCAAAGCTTAATTCCGTATGTCTGCTGTTAATGGAGTCTCCTCCTGGAGTATCAACAAGTGTTATTCCTTTTCTCGTAATCTTACAATCAAAATAAACATCAATGGATGCCACAAAACAAGAGGTCTCTTCTATTGCCACATAATTTGCAAGTTCTTCTAATTCAATGTTGATCTCACTGCCTAAATAATGACGATGGTCAGAATACCCTTTTAGGAAAGCTTGAAGATAGCGAAATTCATTGGCATATCTCTCCATTGGATTAGCCGCGAGCGTGTTTATTATCTTTTGTGCAGCTTCTAAAGAACTTGCCTCTTCCTTCACTAGCTGTAAATAGTCATTTATTTCTCTAAGCATTTCTGACTCTGACTTCCATTTAACAATAACTGTTTTATGTGGATGTTCGTCATCAATTGGTAATATTCTGTTTATTGTAGCAGTTGTTGGGTTTGGTGACACAGGCAAAATGGGATAATCAAGTAATGCATTGGCAAATGAAGATTTTCCAGCACTAAAAGCTCCAAATAAGCATATAGTATATGTTCGATTTTCAATAATGGCAGCTTTATGGAATAAATTTTTCGCTATATGCGCAAATCCCTTTACTTGTTGTAGCTTGCTGCTTAAAAAACGCAGCTGTTTTAATAATAAATCTGTATCCATTTCCTTACTTTCGATTTGTTTTTGAACTTCAGCAGGTTTTATATTCTTTTGTACGGTTTTTGTTTTAGGAGAGGATAGTGACCGATAAGTTATCTCTTCCTCGTTAGTTTCAAGTAACCTTCGCAAAATGCTCGCATCCACGTTTTGTATTTCACAAAGATGTTCAAGCTCTTCTTTCCACTCTTGCCATTTGGTCTCCATCTCCTCTTTTTTCATCTTACAGTTTACAAACTCTTGCCATTTCTTCTCTTCTTTTAAAAGATTTTCTTTTTCTTTCTGTAATTGCTGCTGTCGTTGTTCTTTCCATTGATTAAAGAGTTGGGTGATTTCTTTTCTGAAAGACTGCTTCAAATCATTTTCAACTGTTTCACAATAGACTAGAACATAATTTTCGGAAAGCTGTGCCTCTTTATTTACTAACGCTTTTAATGTCTGGGTACTTAAAATAGATGTAAGTCCTTTAATTTGCGAAAAGAACTCTGCCTTACCCTGTTTCTCAAAAAACTGAGATAATGGTGTTATTAATTGAATTTGAACAAGCTTTTCCAATTCTATGTAAAAAGTTGAAAGTCTATCTTCTCTTTCCCTTTGCGTTTTGCTTTTACTGCCAAATAGGCCAATTTTAAAATTTTTCTGTTCTGATTCTAGATATAATTTAGCTAGTTCCCGAAGATTATATGGCATGATATAGGCATTCTTAATAATCGAATGCCACTCATTTTCTAATGACATCACTGTTTTATTTTCATCCTCATCCATTGTTTGGATGGCTTTTTTGGTTGTCTCTAAGGTTGCTTCTAAAGAATGATACTCGTCTTCTGTTAATTCTAATAATTGGTCCTCGAAGGGAGCGATTATTTCAGCATTCTTTGTTTCTATAAAGGAAATATGATCTTTATATAGCTTTTGAAAGGATTCTTCCAGAGAGTAAGGCAGTATTAATTCTTGTTCTTCCATTTTTCTCATAATATAGTTCTTTAATTCTTTCAATCCTTGATAGAAAGAATTCGTTTCGATTAAGGTGGTAAAGAATATTTTCTCTGGCTTTATCCCATAAGATAAAAAAGAATCATATACACTTTGCTTAAAATCTGCAAACGAAATTTCTGCTTCTCGATGTTTATCCATCTGATTAACAATTAACACAAATTTCTTACCTGACTCCACAAGCTGCTTTGTAAAGTCAAAGTTTATTTCCGACTGAACATGATTATAATCAACTACATAAAAAATAATATCTGCAAGATGAATACTAGATTCCGTTGCTAATTGATGAGCTTGATCTGTACTATCTATTCCTGGGGTATCCATTAAAATAGCATTTTTTATTAGCAGCTCCGTATCTAATTGAACCTCTAATTCTTTTATATTTTCCACTCTTTCTGCTGCCTGTAAAACTGTTTTGATATCAAGCACTTCTTTGTAAACATCTGCTTGATTAGAATGGTATAAAACTTTCAGCTGCTTGCCACCCTTTTTTACTCGGATTATATTGGCTGTTGTGGGAATAGGACTTGTTGGTAAAACTGTTGTACCAACTAGGTTATTAATCATGCTTGATTTCCCGGCAGAATAATGTCCACAAAAAGTTGCAATAAATTCTTGTCTTGTCGCTTTTTTAATAAGCTCTTGTAATCTTTGCGCAGTTTGTTGATCATCATATGCCAAAAAATATTGGTAAAATGCTGCCCATTTATGTAATGTGTCTATATTCGTTGAAAGCATGATATACTCCTTTTCATCTATGTATTTCTTTTATTTTAACTATTTTCCACATAAGAATAAAGTAAAATAAACTGAAAATTGAAAGCGAAGACAAAATAAACTTGGTCCATTTTCCTTATTATTCGAGGACTTCTGATACTTTTGACGTTAAGATAAGAAAATTTTTTTCGATTATTATTGTTTAAATAAAAATAAAAAACTGTTTCTCCTTTTCAGCACTCCTACAAGCAGGTAAAAAGTGCTGAAATGAAAAAACAGTATACAATCCTTTTATATTAGTTATTTCTATTATTTCGTAGCTTTTATAGTATTATGTAAAACGTATTTCATAACAAATAAATAACTGATAAGTGTCAAACCAATTGGAAAAGCAATCATTCGTTACACCCCTATCTTTTTAGCTGAGAATAATTCTCTATCTCAATTAAATAATATCACTATTGAAAATCATTTTCAATAAGAAAAAAGTTATTCAATTTTTAGTATTTTTTCCCAAAAGACCTGATATATCAACAAAAATAGGAAATATGTACCATGAAAAACAACCTATTTTCCGAAAAAAATATAAACAAAATAGGTCTAATTTATGATAAGATATTTTTATCAGACGGATGGGGGAATAGTAAGTGACATTAACAAAAAGTACTACTGAAATTTTAAACGCAACTATAGAAGCTGTAAAAGGTGTTATTCCCTGCGAACAACAAATTGAGAAGCCAAGTTTAACTGTATCACCATTTATTTTACAATCTTTAGGGGTTTTAATAGGATTAACAGGTGATTTCCGTGGTCGAATTATTATCGACGGAAATGAACAGGTTTTTGGTAAGATTGGCGAATCCATGTATGGAATGTTCTTGGAAGGGCCAATGCTGGAATCTTTCTCTGGGGAATTAGGTAATATGCTTGCTGGAAATTTATCTACATTTGTATCTCAAAGTGGAATTGAAATGGATATTACACCGCCTACTGTTTTAGCAGGTCAAACGAAGCTGTCAGGGTTTGATAAGGCTCTAACCCTGCCGATTTCACTTCAAAATATTGGTCAATTAAACATAGTGCTAATTTTAGAGAATTAAAGGATTGTTTCAAGAATCTTTTAGCTTGCAGAATTTTTTTGTCTCATAACTAGTTTGTTATTTTCCATATGATGATCACTCTTATTGCATATTATCATAGAACAAACGAAAAAAAGCAGAATAAACATTTTCTTCTGCTTTTTTTACTGTTTACTTACTATCCGTATGGCTTTGTACTTCTATTTTTATTAGATTCTCCGCTTTATGCCCGCAGCATTTACATATTGTCTTTTCTTTATAGATAGTCAGGCAGTAGCTACAATAATAATTTACCATATAAATCACACCCACTTCTTCATAAACATATATTAGTATATTTATCATTTGTGGAATATGTGCGGAAACGAGAGAAGTTTAACCGTTTTGCTTATATTCTGGTTTATTGAGAGCTACTTTTATAAAAAACATGCCCCAAAAGTTAAGTTATATTATCACGATTGAGGAATATATTTATTACAGATCTAGTTGATAAACATCACTATACTTTTTGTATAAATAATCAATTAAATATTGGGCGTTTAATCCTTCCCCTGTTACATCCTTTAATATTTCGAGCGGTTTTTTCATTTTCCCAAAACGATGAATTTTTTCATTCAGCCACTCTTTAACAGGAAGGCAAGTTACCCTGCTCTAATAAAGCATCAAAATCAGGTATATCTTTTTCCATCACTTGCTTTAGTTGGGCAGCATACATATAGCCTAGAGCATAGGATGGAAAATATCCAAAGCTTCCCCCTGCCCAATGCACATCTTGGAGTACTCCTTCTCCATCATTTTCAGGAACTACCCCTAAATAAGATTGATACTTTTCATTCCATATCGCCGGCAAATCCTTCACTTCGAAATCACCATCAAATAAGCCTTTCTCAATTTCGTAACGAATCATAATATGTAATGGATATGTTAGCTCATCTGCTTCAATTCTAATCAATGACGGCTTGGATTCATTAATAGCTCGATAAAAGTCTTCGACACTCACATCATCAAATTGACCATTAGCAAATGATTTCAAAGCTTCATAATTATGCTTCCAGAACGCAAGATTTCTTCCCACAAAATTTTCATAAAATAGTGATTGGGATTCATGAATACCCATTGAGGTACCTGTGCATAATGGTGTTCCGATAAGCTCTTTCGAAATATTTTGTTCATACAGTGCATGACCTGCTTCATGGATTGTTCCAAAAACCGCCACTCTAAAGTCAGATTCATCATATTTAGTTGTAATTCGAACATCGCCAGGATTGATTCCAGTCGCAAATGGATGCACCGTTTTATCTAAACGTCCAGCGTCAAAATCGTATCCTACTTGTTTTAATACATCAAGACTAAATGCCTCTTGACTTTTTGCTGGAAATGTCTGATATAAAAAATCAGTAGTCGGGGGATTTTTTGAAGCCGCAATTTTATGAACTAACGGTATAATTTTATCTTTTACATCTAAAAATACTTCATCTAAAACAGCAACTGTCATACCAGGCTCATACATATCTAATAAAACATCATATTTATTTTCTTTATGTCCCCAATATTCAATGAATCGTTTATTCATCTCTACTAATTTTTCTAAATAAGGCTGAAACAAGGAAAAGTCCGCTTTTTCTTTCGCTTCTTCCCATACACTTTCCGCTTTTGATTGGAGCATCACATATTCTTTATGTTCCTCTGCAGGAATTTTTTTATTGCGATCAAATTCCTTTTTCATTTCTTCAACTGTCTTTCTTGTAATTGGTGATAATTGAGCTTGGATACTTTCCTCAGAAAGGACAGTAAGATAGGACTCTAGCTCTTCAGAAGTTGATAATTCAAATAATTCAGAGGATAGGACACCGATTACTTCTGTTCGTTGGTCTACTCCCTTTTTTGGGGCACCTGTACGTAAGTCCCAGTAAATTAGAGCAAGTGCTTCATTGTAAGCCCCTATCTTCTTCACATAATTTATAAATTGTTCTTCCATTTCTTTTTGATTAATAGACAATATACTCTCCTCTTTTCTTATCTGTATGATTTTATCTTAACATATTGTTTGGAGTTGAGACATAAGTAATCCAACCAAATATAAAACCGAACAATTAGATGAATGTGCCTTGAAAACCTTGTATAATTGTATACTTTTTCTTCCTAATAAAGAAGATTTGTAGTTATCCCTTGCAGAATCGGCCCATCCTATAAAAGAATGAACATACAAAAAAACTCATAAGATTATTCATGCATTGTTCGATAACAACTTAGAATTTCTTATGAGCCTTTTTATTATTGAACCAATTACATTGCTGTTACTGGTAAAGCCTCTATTACAGCATTCTTTACTAGGCCTGCTACATTTGCATCCATACATATATGAATCGTACCTTTATCTTCATGTGTACGGATTAAGCGACCAACACCTTGACGCAGCCTTAAAACCATATATGGCAAATCAACTTCTAGAAAAGGATTTTCTACATTTTCACGCTTACTTTTATAAACCGGATCATTTGGAGGGAATGGCAAAGAATAGATAAATACGTTTTCTAATGATCTCCCAGGTACATCTAGTCCTTCCCATAGATTTACTGCACAAAGGATTGAATTTTCCTCATTTTGAAATTTTGAAACAAGGGTACTAATTTCTCTTTCCCCCTCAAAGTATATCGGTAAGGAAAATTCCTTTGGCAGATTGTCCTTAAACCTAGCTAAATCTTCTTTACTATTGAAAAGAACAAGAGATCGACCTTCTGCTTTTATTAACTCTTCATAACAATATGCTTGTTTTTCTGTGTCTTCATTCTGATTGAATGACTTAATATATACAGCCATATTCTCTTCATAATCAAACGGAGAATCAACAGAAAACGATAAATAATCAGCTGCGCCAATACTTTTGGCCATATATTCAAAGGATTTATTCTCAGATAATGTTGCCGAAGAGAAGATAATCGGTTTTTGTTGACTAAATACTTCTTCTTGCATAATATCTTGAACAAGTCTTGGCATAATAACAAGCGTTCTTTCCCCGTTATTTTCCTCAAACCAGGTTATTCCATTCATTTCCTTTAAAAATAGACCTAACGAATGAGAAATCTGCTCTAAATACTCTTCTACCACTTTTAAGTCATACTCATTGATAACATACATTTCACTTTCAAAGACAAGCTCTTCTTCTAGCTCAGAAATATAGCCTGCCAATTTTTTACCTGCTTGGATTACTCGATCTGTTTTTTTGATTTCCTGTTTATCTGAACCTTCTGTTTTATAGGATGCATCTGTTAGTTCTCTAAAAAACTGTTCATTTTGATAAATAGTTTCCTCAATAATATTTAGGGTTTTCTCACGTACATCGTTTGCCATTAAACGTGTTAATAGATTTTCTAAGTTTTGCTCTGTCAATCTGTATGTTAATGCACTTTGGGCAGCATATTCTAATAAATGTCCTTCATCAAAAACAACACAAGCACTATCAGGTAATAAAGGAAGCTGTCCTTCTCTTTTTCTAGCTTCTTTTGTCCAAATATGTTCCATATAAAAGTCATGGGAACAGATGATTAAATCTTTAGCATTACGATAATAATCTCGATGTAATGTCTGCCCACAGCGATGGCGTTTATCACAAGTAAAACAATCTTGCATGGAATCCCATGCTACCCCTTCCCAATCCTTATCATTTAAATCTGGATAATCTTTTCTGTCTCCATATGGTGAAAAAGATTGTAATGATCCTGTTCCGTGCACAAAATCTGGAAGGCTGTCATAAATCGTATTATACGTATCTTCCAATGTAATTTTTTGATCCAGTTTAGTTAAGCATAAATATTGGTTTCGTGATTTAGCTAAACGAACATCAATGTTTAATCCAAGCGCCTGCTCTAACTTTGCAATATCGCCTTCTTTTTTTACTAGCTGTTCAATTAACGTCTCATCTGAACAAGCAATAATGGCAGGCTTGTTTACATAACGGGCATAACAAATGCTATATAATAAATAGACAAAGGTCTTTCCAGTTCCTACTCCAGCCTCTGCAAAAATTGTTTTCTTTTCCTTAAACGCTTTTTCTAATTGATAAGCCATATATACTTGCTCATCTCGTAGTTCATAACCTGCTTCTGGAAGAATGTCATAAAAGACATCGCCAATCCACTCTCCCAGCTTCTCATAAAATGATTCTGTTTTTGATACTTCAAATGGCATGCTATTTTGCATGTAAACCCCTCCGACCTACGAATTATGCTGCTTGTCTTTAATCTTTATCTATTTAATAAGCAATGAATAATTTACTTAATTTTTTCATGACGAACCTTAATCATAGTCAATTTGACTGCAATATTCAAGTGAAAAGAGGGTTGCCTCCAAAAGAATCAGGCACCCTCTTTTACATCATTTCATTATTAATTATTTTGGAATATCGTCGTCCTGCTTTTTCTTATCCTCTATCTCTTGATAAGGAATAAGTCATGGCCTGCTGAACCATTTGTTGTGCTGCTGATAATTGCTGTAAAACAGCTTGATCAGCAATACCTTCTTCTTCTATTAGATTTACCGAAGAATTTAACGCACCGATTATTTTTGTATAATCTATATTACTATCTTTCATAAAACTTCCCTCCAGAAAATTACGTATAGAATAAATATATACTGTTACTCAAAAAATATACTTATTTATAAGATGTAACTTTCTAAAAAGCAGACTTTATGTGTTAGTCTCTTTTTCGCTTGCCCCAGTATTGATAATAATCTGTTCGAATGAATCCGTTGAATAGTTTGCGTTTTTTCGTCGCTTTTCTGCCATAATGCGTTTCAAACTCTTCATCACTTGTAAGCATATAAATAGACCATGTTTCAAGTGGTGCAAATGCTTGTCCCATTTCCTGATACATTTTTTGAACAGACGGTTTATCTCCTAACCGCTCTCCATATGGCGGATTGCCTACAATAACACCATTATCTTTCATTGTGGTAAAATCTTTTACTTGCATTTGCTTAAAGGTAATAAGGTCTCCCAGTCCTGCTTCAAAAGCATTTTCTTGCGCTATTTGAATCATCCGATGATCGATATCAGTTCCAATGATTTCAAGTGGTTGATCATAATTTGCGTTTTCTTCTGCTTCTTGACGTACCTCTTCCCATACTTCATTTGGCATCCAATCCCATGTTTCCGAGATAAAATCACGATTAAAGCCTGGTGCGATATTTTGCCCGATTAAAGCTGCTTCAATTGGAATGGTACCAGATCCACAAAAAGGATCTACAAAAGGTCGATCCGCTGTCCAATTAGTTAATAAAATTAAAGCAGCAGCAAGTGTCTCTTTCAAAGGTGCTTCCCCTTGTCCTGCGCGATACCCCCTTTTATGGAGTCCTTGTCCTGAAGTATCAATCGTTAATGTAACAATATCCTTCAAAATAGCAACTTCAATCTTAAATAACGCGCCGTTTTCCTCTAGCCACCCTGTTTTCTTATAATGAGTGCTTATCCGATTAACAATCGCCTTTTTAACTATTGCTTGACAATCTGACACACTGAAAAGCTTTGATTTGACAGATTTACCTGAAACAGGGAATTGTGCATTTACTGGAAGATATTCTTCCCATCTTATCGCTTTTGTTTTTTCAAAAAGTTCATCAAAGGTTGTTGCTTTAAATTCAGCAACTTTAATCTTTACACGATCAGCAGTACGAAGCCACATATTGCTTCTTGCAATTGCCTTTTCGTCGCCTTTAAATAAAACTTTACCATTATCCACCGAACATTCATAGCCTAGCTCTCTTACCTCTTTTGCAACTATTGCTTCAAGTCCCATTGCTGCAGTAGCTATTAAGTCAAAATTTCTCATAACGACTCCTTTATCATCATTTTAGCTGTATTTTCTTATGTATCATTATTGCTTGTTCTATAGCTTCAAATTAGTATGTATATTCCATATAAAAAGGATGACCAGATTATATGAATGACATACTGATTAGAAAAAAATTCTCCCAGCATATCAGACACAAATCTACGTGTCACCCTTTGTCATGTTATTATCATTATAATCAATATCACGCTCTATAAGCCATGTTCTGTTCCTTTGTACTCATGCGACTTTTCATCTCGTACTAAGGCGGTAATCATCTATCTACAGAAAATAATTTCTGTCCTTCTCTTCCGTTCATTTCCTCAGAGAAAGTTCCCCTACCATAATTTGGGTTTCTCGCTCGTGGGGTTTACCTCGTTCCACCCTTGTCATTTCTGACAAAGCTACGTCACTGTGGCACTTTCAAAGTATTCATACCATATCCGAAGACTTAGGTATTTTCCCTGCCGTCAGCATAAATATGCTGCCCTAGCTTATTTTTTGACTAGGCACGAACACTACAAGCATCTCAGCTTGTGCGAGCATGGACTTTCCTCTACAAACAAGGTTTGCAGCGATTACCAAAGCGTTTTATTGATACAATAGCTATTATAGTTGTTTTACCTATCTAATGCAATGGTTATTATAGGAAATTATTAGCTTTTCAACTATAATACTGCATAGAAAATTTAAAAACATTAATCATATAGCTTACTTCCAAATACATGCTTTTCTAAATTAGATAACCTTTTTAAAATATCAAAGTTTGTAGTTCCGGCTGTCGTTGGAGCAGGCTGTCTACGACTAGCTTCCTCTGCCAGCTTCTTTAAACGTAAATTCTCCTGCTGCAGTTCTTCAATTTCTTGGTGAAGGGTTTCATAATCTTTAATAATTAAATCCAAAAACTTATCAACTTCTTCTGGTTTATAGCCCCTTACACCTGTTTTAAATTCTTTTTCTAAAATATCTTTTGCTGTTAATTTCATTTTATCTGATAGCATTTATCGCTCACCTCAGTCGATTACCATTTATCTCAATTATTTTTTCAAAGAAACGCCATTTTGTCAATAAATCTATTAATACTCGTCCTGAAACCTTGCTTCTTCTACAATATCTTGGAGATCTGAAAATTGAATTTTGCGAATTTCATATGAGTTTTGCTCCTGATACTTTTGTGCTAGCTCATATAAGTACTTAGGACTGCCAGGGTTCTCTTCATCATAAAAAAGCAGTAACACATCACTTTTTGTTAGTAAAAAAATATTCTTATCTTTTAATTGCTGGGGACTTTCATAGGGCTTCTTCGAAACAGAATCAACAAAATCAGCTTGCAAGATTATTTCTTCATACCATTCTTGATTTGCCTCTTTCCAATTCTGTTCCTGTTCAAGGAAAGGTGTAATCACCCCTAGTTTTAAGTCTGGATATTCTTCCATCTGCAAATCGTATACTACTTCTGCAGCCCATAGCTCTGTTCCAAGCTGGCCACTTATTAATACCCACTCGAGTCCTTCTTCGAGCAGTGCTTGCAAGTTCTTTCTAATCGCTATCTTTATGTATTCGGCTGCTAATTCGTCTCGCTTAAATATTCCAATTTCGAAAGGCTTATAGCCAGAAATGACGGCTATTTTCATAATAATCTAAGGAACTCCTTCACAATTACAGTAGTTATATAAAATATATCATAAATATATTATCCCATAAAGAATTTATATTTTTTTAGCCAAAGATTGCTGTTTCGCAGCCAGTCTATCATTACAGATTCATTATATGATAAGTATTTGATAAAATGAATGAAAATAATCTACCCAATAAATTTCCACACATTTTTATATAAACATAAACGAGTTTGCAGCAATGCCTCGTGTTCTCATTAGTGTGCAACTTAAGGAAAATGATTCCGTTGTATAGCAAATAACACAATATAATAATACGAGACCCGAAATGACAAAGAGGACTAGAATGAAAACATTCTGGTCCTCTTTGTCTACAAACTACAAGAAACTTAAAAAGCAACTTGTGTTTTTTCCTTATCGTTTTCTGAATGGAAATCCACCAGGCATTCCAGACATACCAGCTTGACCTGGGAAGAATTGACCAGTTGCTGTAAATGGAGTTCCTCCCATTTGAGGAACAGCAGGTGCAGTTGGGAATGGAGCTGGAGCAGGACCCATATTAGCTTGAGTATTAGTTACTACTGTCTCACTAGATTGAGTATGCGGGAAGAAATGTTGGTGCTCGTAGTTCACATGATTTACAGTAGTAGTGTGAGTTGGGTGAATATGCGGCACAATATTATTTGTAAAAGTGTTATTCACGCAACATTTTGTCGGATGAACTACTGCAGGTAAAATATGATTAGGTTTACAATGCATAAGAAAATCTCCTCTCAAATAATTTTAGTTATCTTACAGTAACAACTTATGTTGAAAGGGATAATCTTGTACTAATACAAACACCTATTTTGTCATGTTTTTTAAAGCTTTGTTTATCGATGCAAAAAATTGTATAAAAGAAAAGCGTAAAAGCTGTCTTTTAGTGTTGAAAACAAGATGATAGTTAAACAAACAAGCACAAAAAATAAACACATAACTACTTTATACAATTCGTTCACTCCATTAGTATTTCATTTAGACTATTTATCATTCTATGAAAAATACTTCTTTTCCCTATCTTCTTTCAAGAGAATATTATTTCACTTAATGAATACATTCCTATTTTAATAGGGAACGAGAGTACATACAACTAGGTGATTAATGGAATTATTGATTTCATTTAATCGTATGCAGTTTTCTAACTAGACGTTCGTGCCTTTTTTGAAGTTCTTGTTCCATCTTCCCTAATGTTTCTTGTTTATAAAGTAGATTTTGCGCTTTTTTTGTGAATTGTAATGCTCTTTGAGGATTTTTCTCTTTATGTTCAGCGAATTTTGCTAGTTCAATTAATGATTGAATAACCATGACCTGATTCGTCTTCCCTGTATATGTTTCCGCAATTTTTTGCCACAAACCAAGAGCATCCTCAAACTTCTTCTCTCTTTTATACTCCTTAGCTAATAAAAAAGCTGCTTCTAAAAGCTCTTCTTTATTCTGCTCCTTAATACTCTCTAAGTTTTGCTTGGCAACATTTGTTTGCCCGATAATTGCGTACCATTTCCCTACCTCTAAAGTCTCTCTTGCACTGATTTTTTGATCTTTTCTTAACAATTGACTGCTTAGATGGGTGTACAAGGTAATTAAAGAAAGAATATCTATTTCATTATGCTTTAAGATGCCAAGCATTCCTTCAGGATTTTTTCTTTCTACAAAATCAAAGTAAATCATTGGAGCAAGAAACCCAGGAATGTCATTCTCCCGCTTTACCCCGAGAATTTCTTCTTCCACTATAGATAATTTTGTTCTTTCTAAACGATGCTTCCACATACGGCGGGAAGCGTGGTACAAATCAAAGTGACCAAATTCAGGAAGCTTTGGTACATGCTCCTTAATTAACGTATGTCTTGTTTTCACTTGCGGCCAATCAAAGGCCTTGCCGTTATAGGTTACGAGAGTTGTATAGTCTACATTCTCTAAGAAACTATTAAATAAAGGCACTTCTGCTCCAGGATGTGGCAATACATGCTGTTTTAAAACGATCTCCTCTTGTTGTAGCTGAGCATAACCAAGAATAAAAATAGTATTGCCTGCACCGCCTCCAAGTCCTGTTGTTTCTGTATCAAAAAAGAATAAATCCTTGGGCTGATGTCCTTTTGCAGAAAGGGGATGATCATAGCTTACCTTATTCCATTCATCAACCACCCCACAAAAATCTCGAAATGTATAGTTCCCGTGATTATAATCGAGAGGATAGCGCACTTCTCGAATTAAGCAGTATTCACTATCCAACCAATAAGGCAAGACATTTTCCTGTTCCCACTCCTTCATAAAGGGGATTGTCCCCTTTTTTGCTTCGAGATTTTTCACAAGTATGGTCTGCTCTTCTTTTTTTAGATGTGTCTTCATTCTGTTCAATTTATTTTTAATAGACATTTTAATCCCCTTATATGGAAATCTCACTATTCTCTAAAAGCGAGAGAATTTTCATTACATCTCTTTTACTGTTATGCGCATGGCTCTCTGTCCCTATGCAGGAAGGACAGCCATATTCACAGGAACAATTTTTCACCATTTTTTTTGCTTCTTTTAATACGGCAGGCATTTCTTCATATATCTTCTTACTTAAACCAATCCCGCCAGGATATTGGTCATAGAAGAATATTGTTGCTTTTTCATTATGTTCTGCTTTTACTTGTGGGACTACATGCAAATCTTGTGGATCTGCCATGACAAGTAATGGGGCAATATGCTTTAATGCATGAGCAGCCCCTAATAGACCCTGTTCTGTTTGCTCTTGTTCCCATACCAAATCACTTGGCTGAAAAGATATCCATGCTGCATTTGTATGGAGCTCCTCTTCTGGCAGAGTAATCGGGCCAGAGCCAATATTTTCATGGGTTTCAAATTTTATTTTTTTAAAAATAGTGCTCATTGCAACAATGCTGACATCACCAAATCCGGTTTCTGCTTTTAGATAGTTGCTTTTATTATCTTCTTCTAACACTTTTAAGGATACCGCTAAATTTGCATCTGTATAATAATCAACACTTACCTCGCGGACATATGCTTTCTTTTCTTCCCAATCAAGCTTTTCTACTTGATATTGTATTCCTTGATGCATATAAATTGCTTCTTCATGCAATAATGTCATCGCTGAAAAGCGATCGCTTTCGCCAATTACTCTGCTTTTACTTACATCCGAAATATCAATAATAACGATATTTTCTTGAGAAGCAGAACGGAGACTAATATTATGAGCTGGAAAAGAATCATTCATCCAATACCATTTATCCCCATTTTGAAAAAGAATGCGCTCTTCTGTTAAAAATTCAAGTATTTCGGTAATCTCACAATTGCCAAAAGTATCCCCTTCTTTAAAAGGAAGTTCGTAAGCTGCACATTTCATATGATCAATGAGAATAATAAGATTATCAGGATTTATTCTCGCCGTTTCTGGATTTCTGCTAAAGAAATAATCTGGATTTGCCACCATATACTGATCTAGAGGACTTGAGCTAGCGACCATAATAACAAGGGATTCATCATGCCTGCGGCCTGCTCTTCCTGCTTGCTGCCACGAACTTGCAATTGTACCAGGGTATCCAGTCATGACACAAGCTTGAAGTTGTCCAATGTCCACTCCTAGCTCTAACGCATTTGTACTGACCACACCATAAATATTGCCTTGACGTAATCCCTGTTCAATTTCTCTTCTTTCTGTTGGCAAATAGCCGCCTCGATAGCCGCGGATGGATTTAGGTCCAAGCTGAAATTTGACAAGTTCCTGTAAGTACGTAAGCAATATCTCTACTCGTACACGGCTTTTGGCAAAAATAATCGTTTGAATTTTATTTTTCAACAATTCTCCTGCTAATTGGCGTACTTCTAAAGTAGCACTTCTCCTTATATTCAAAGGGATATTCACAATAGGAGGATTATAAAAAACAAAATGTTTCTTTCCACTTGGAGCACCATTGTTATTTATTAATTGGACACGTTGTTCTGTTAAGTTTTCCGCTAATTCTTTTGGATTTGCAATCGTAGCAGATGTACATATAAAAATAGGATTGCTGCCATAAAATGCACAAATCCGCTTTAATCTACGGATTACATTGGCTACATGACTCCCGAATACACCTCTGTATATATGGAGCTCATCGATAATGACGTACTTAAGATTTTCAAATAGAGATACCCATTTTGTATGATGGGGCAAAATGGCAGAATGAAGCATATCTGGATTGGTAATAACAATATGGCCAGCTTTTCGAACTTTCTGCCGAATAGAAGCAGGTGTATCTCCATCATATGTATAACTATTTATTTGTAGTTCTGCACTTTCAATTAATTCATTCAATTCGCTTTTCTGATCCTGTGCAAGTGCCTTTGTAGGAAACATATATAATGCTCGGGCGTTTTTGTCCTCGGCAATCGACTGGATGACAGGCAGATTGTAGCAAAGCGTTTTACCTGATGCTGTTGGGGTGACAGCAACGATGCTTTTCCCTTCTCGAATTGCCTGATACGAGGAATGTTGATGTGTATATAACCGGGTGACCCCGCGCTTTTGCAAAGCATCTTTTAAATTAGGAATTAAATCATCTGGAAGCGGAACGGTAACAGCCTCTTTCGCTTCAATTGTATGCCAAAAAGAAATTCTCTCTTTATATTCATCTTTTGTTTTTAAATCCTTTATAATTTCTTGAAGATTTTTACGTACTTTCATTTTGTTTCACCTCTAATACATCTATTTTATCGAATAGACGTTCGATTTGAAAGAGATTTTAACAAGAAAAAAGCAGCCATTATTTACTATTTGACGAAATAAAGGAATGAATCGCATTTGCCAGCTTCTCTGGTGCTTCCTGCATACTCATATGCCCTGTTTCTAATTGCACTTCTGAGACATTCCTATTTGTAGCAGAAGTAACGCGATCTAAGGAAACCACTTTATCCTTCGTTCCCTTTATAAGTAAAACAGGAATCTTCGCCTGTTCAACTACACCATTTCTATCTGGTCTTTTTCTCATTGCTGCTTGTGTCTCCATCGCCGCAATTCCATCGGTTTGATAGCCAATTTTTTTTGCTTTTTCTACTTCATCAGTTAAATTCATTAGTGACTCATCTGCGAATAAATTAGGAATTAACCCATTGACAAACTCTTTTATTCCAAGATTTTGGATTTTACGAATAGCATTTAATCGGCCTTCTTTCCCTTCTTCTGTATCAGAATAGGCAGTGGAATGTACTAAGCCAAAGCCTTTTAAATGCTCTGCAAAAAGTTCAGCAAAGGCCAATGTTACATAGCCCCCAAGTGAATGACCAAACATATATACTTTTTCTATCTCTAATTTTTTTAACAGCCTATTTATATCCTTTGCTAAATCTTCTATCTCAAATGGTTCACCGCTATAGGTAGAGCTGCCGTGTCCTCTTAGATCTACTGCTATTACATGATACTTTTCAGAAAGGAGTGGAATGATATACTCCCAATAATCGACACTGCCACAAAAACCATGAATTAATACAACGGTTTCTCCGTTTCCTTCTTCTATATAGGATAGTTGTTCATTGTCAACTACAATATGATTCATCTTTAAAAACTTCCTTTCTTTCTTTTTCCTTTAATATATCACTTTTTTTCTATATGGATGAACGAAACATCCTCTGACTATATAGAATTTCAAAAAATTTACACCCAAACACCAATTCAAGCTATTGGGCATAGGATAGTAGAAAAAAGTATATCCATTTTTAAAGCAAAAAAAAAATACTTAAAGCTTTCATTCATATTTTAAGTGTAAGGAGTGAATTTATTATGTCATCCAATTTCCCAATGGATCCAAACAAAAAAGAAAAAACACCGCAGCCATTAAATGGGTTCATGCGTTCTATGAATCAGTTTTTTCAGGAAAAGCCAGTGAAAAACTTTCTGCAGCAAA
Source organism: Niallia circulans NBRC 13626 (assembly GCF_001591585.1). Classification (GTDB taxonomy): domain Bacteria; phylum Bacillota; class Bacilli; order Bacillales; family Cytobacillaceae; genus Niallia; species Niallia circulans. The sequence continues at coordinate 405,553 of NZ_BCVE01000001.1, forward strand.
TGGATGAATTTTTTAGTAACCCATTTCCTAATATGGCTTTTCCACTGAGTGTAAATGAAACAGAAGGTGCTACGATTATTAAGGCAGAGCTGCCTGGAGTTAATAAAGAACAAATTCAATTAGACATCTATGATCATTATTTAACTATCAGTATTAATCATCAGGAAATTTTAACAGAGGAAAATTCGCAGACTAAAACATTTCATACAAGTAAAACGTATAAAAGAAACAGCCGAAGCATTGCATTTCCTCATCCAATTGATGAAAGAAAAGTAACGGCATCTTATCAAAATGGATTGCTTACGATTAAAGTCCCTAAACAAAAAGGAAAAAAAATTATGATTGAAGATCGAGACTAATCCATAAATTCAGAAAGAGTAAATTCTCCTTTCTCTGCACATATTAATAGTGGGTGTTAAAAGAATATCCTCTCCTTCCATACGGTAGAAGGAGGGATCCTTTTTCTATCCCTTCTATTTCTTTCTAATCTTACTTCCTGAGGTGATATGATGAGTTATAGAGATCAGTTAGATTCTCATTCTGCGCTTTTTCATCACAATTGGACGAGACCTAAACGTTCTAAATCCCAAGTAAATGGGCATACGCAAATGTCTCAGAATAATATCATTCTAAGAAGTAATGCAAAAGCACACCGCTGGTAGTAGAGAAAAAGAAATGGAGGCTGTCGCATGACAGCCTCTGCTTATTGCTTCCTAAGGTATGTTACACCTTAAAGATTCCCCCGACTCCTTTTACCAATCCTGTTACTTGATTCATTGCATTCATCATCATTCCTGCAGTATCCATCATTTTATTAAAATCTAAAGAACCATCTTGTGATTTAAAAGAATTCATAATGCTTTTCATATTTCCTTGTTTTTTCGGAATAAAGGACTGCTTTGGATATGGATTCATAAAGCCTTGACTTTGATTCATATAATTGGGTGTGTATTGATTCAGTTCACTGTTCTCCATATAATGAAGTGGATTTTGGAATATATCTTGTGTATTGTTTTTATAAGCATTTTGCGGGTGGTAATAATTCGATTGGTTAGTTTGATAATTCGGCTGCATTGGTGGCATGTTGTAAAAATTTTGTCCATTCATGCCTGCTCCATTCCACTGTCCTTGATTTATATATGGATGATATAGTCTGTTATCAGATGACACAGGATGCGTATAAGCGGTCTGATAAGGTGGCATGTTCCAGCTTTGTTGATTAGATGCTTTATTCATGAAATTCTATCCTCCCACGTTAAAGATATCCTTATCTACTATATGATAATAACGCCTATACTGTGCATTGATGTACCAATAATTTGACCTCTATGTTATCTAAGAAGGAACAGGAATTTAAATTTAACAAAAAAGCAAAAAAAAAAGAGAAATTTCATCTCCCTTTTACTAATCCTTATTTCGTTTCATTTTTTAACGCATCCAGTAATGTTTGCAGTATATATTTTACAGATTTCGCTGAATCAAGAAAGCGTTTTTTACTTGTTTGCGTAAAAAATGCCTGAATGGAAATAATTTCAATATGATCAGCGGCTGTATTTATTTGGATCTTATTCAAATAATCAGGCTTAGATTTCTGCACCCACTCTGTCGCCATTTCCTTCCATTTATCATTAAGCTCTTTAATCTGATTGGCAAAAGGTCGGACAATCTCATAAAAATCCTTATCAACTCCTGATTCCTTCACTTTATAAAACGTATCTAATGCATACTCTACTGCTTCTAGAAGCTTAGTTGTATATTCCATCAATTGATGATTTTCCGTCAATTTTGCCACTCCATTTTTACCTATTATCGTTAATGATTTTATTTTAACGATTTACTTTGCCAAGTTCAAGTAAAGAGGCATTTGTTGTCGCGGACCATCTGTATGAATAGTTAATTTACTGGCTGCCATTTTTTTCTCCATAGTAGTGATTCCTCTTTCTATGTCATTTAAAGAAGTAATATGATCCTTCACAAGATGCATGTTTTGATTAAAGGAATTTAAAAGCATTGCATCCAATGTATCTAATTCCTCTTGGATTTCCTCTAACAGATTCAATAACTTTTCTTTTGTATAAGCATTTTCCATGCAAATCCCTCCAGGCTATTTTGATATATACTCTTTCTTTTTTTTTAGCAACTATCCTGCATCGTTGACAAAACTAGAAGAGATTCGGCAAAGAAAGTACATATTCTTATTACTGGTTTAAATTTCGACAAGATTAAGCAAATATTAGGTTAACCATTTGTTTTTCTGACGAATAAGCGCATGTAATTGCTGCTGTTTTTTCAGATACCAATCAGTAATATGAAAAGGTTCTTTCTGTTCCTTCAGGATGCGCCACTTTTTCTTGATATTCTTTTTAAACCAATCATTTCTTAATATATATTGATGCCTCACTACTGGATAAGCAGCTCGTAAAAAAGGTGTCGTATTGGTTAAATTTGGGTATATGTATTTTTCATAATCACTCCTCGAACCTGTATGTTCTATTTTTCTTGCAAAATCATAGAACTCTTGATATAAATTAGGTTTAAATAAAAGACTTGCTAAAGTATTGCCAAGCTTAATCCGTTCGCTTAGTGATGTGAAGTTAGAAACGCTTGCCCCATAAAGTGTTCCTTGCAAAGTTGGGAAAAGGACTGCGTTAAAATGGAAAAAATCTTGAAAAAGATATGGAAGATAATGAAAAACATGATGCTTAATTGTTGTGTTTTCTATGACAGGCTGTTGAATAACATTTTGTTCATTAATAATTAAGCTATTCATTAATCTTTTCTTATTTTTATTCTCCCAATAGAAATTCCATTCTTCTTCCATAAAAGAGGAAACTTGAAAAAATTTTAATAAATGAAACATTGGCAAGTTTTTTTTCGTCGAATATTCATAGAGTAATAATTGGGGGTATGCATCATGAAAGATCAGCCAATTAGCTTTCTCGTAAGTTAAGAATATTTGCTGTCTTTTTTCTTGACTAACTACTTGTGGGAGCCAACTTCCATTCAAATCGCACATATTCCAGCCTGCATTTCGGGAAACTTGACTCGCAAGAAACGCCCATTGTATTTCTTTATGTTTGTTATAATAGTGGAGATATGCTTTCGTTCTCGAAATATTGTCAAAGTTGCACTTATCGGTAATTAGTCTTATTCTATTAATAAGTTTTTCTTCTTCCAATGAAGAAAAATATGATTTTTTACCTATCAAATTGTTCACCTCTTATGAACGCTTTATGGTATTATTGTTTGTTGATTGCAATAAGTTATACTTTGAAAGAATCTTTGTGAGGTGAAAAAATGAAGATTCATTATCCAAATGGGAAAAGGTACACTCCTTTAAAAAACGTACATACCAAGCCGCCCCAAAAGGTAAATTATAGTAATCGAGGTATGACACTAGAGGATGATCTGAACGAAACCAATAAATACTATTTAGAATTTGGAAAGGCAGTCATACATAAAAAGCCGACGCCTGTTCAAATAGTCCAAGTCGATTACCCTAAAAGAAGTGCTGCTGTAATAAAAGAAGCCTATTTTAAACAAGCTTCCACTACAGACTATAATGGTGTTTATCGAGGTAAATATATTGACTTTGAAGCGAAAGAAACGAAGCATACAACTTCCTTTCCGCTGAATAACTTCCATGAACACCAAATCAAGCATATGCGGTTGGTATGTGAGCAACAAGGAATTTGCTTTGTCATTATCTCCTTTTCTGAAACTAATGAAATATTCTATTTAGATGCAGAAAAACTATTTGTATTTTGGGAAAGAATGATAAATGGGGGAAGAAAATCGATTACAAAACAAGAATTAGAAAGCAATGGTCATTCCATCAGCCTAGGTTACCGACCTCGAATTGACTATATAAAAGTAATCGATACTATTTATGATTTTAACTAATTCCTTTTGTTTTTAGAAAGAAAGGTAGGAATAATTATGACAGATAAATATCAAACGCGAGAGGAGCGCCGTAAACAACTTGAAGCCTCTAAGAAAAAAGCTCCTAAAAAAGCAAAGAAAAAAAGCGGCATGAATTTGTTTAAGCGCGTTCTGCTTATTTTATTAACAATCGGCATTATCGGCATTATTGCCGGTGGTGTGACCTTTGCTATTATGGTAAAAGACGCACCTGAATTAAATCCTGAGACATTAAAGGATCCTATTTCTTCTACTATCTATGACAAAAATGACAAAGAAATAGCAAAAGTAGGTGCCGTAAATCGGGACTATGTAAACTATGAAGATATACCTGATTTAGTGAAAGATGCGTTTATCGCAACCGAGGATTCGCGATTTTTTAAGCATCATGGAATTGATCCTATTCGCCTAGGCGGAGCTGTTATTGCAAACTTCCGAGATGGGTTTGGTTCTGAAGGAGCAAGTACGATTACACAGCAAGTAGTGAAAAACTTCTTCTTTAACCAGCCGCAAAAAACATTAAGCCGAAAAGCACAAGAAGCATGGCTGGCTCTTGAATTAGAACGGAAATACTCAAAAGAAGAAATATTTGAAATGTATGTCAATAAAATCTTTATGTCTGAAAATATGAGCGGCGTGAAAACCGCAGCCAGAGTCTATTTTGATAAAAGCTTAGATGAATTAACCTTACCTGAGGCTGCCCTCTTAGCAGGAATGCCACAGGCGCCAAATGCGTATAATCCGTTTAATAATCCGGAAAGAGCAGAGAAAAGACGTAATATCGTCTTATCTTTAATGCACCAGCATGGCTATATTTCTAAAGCGGAAATGGAAAAAGCTCAAAAGACTTCTGTGGAAGATACATTAGTGGCAAAAGAAAAACGTAAATCAAATGACTTGCCATTTGATCCATTTATAAAACAAGTTATTGCCGAAATTGAGAAAAAATATCCGGATGTTAATGTATTTACAGATGGATTAGAAATTTATACAACAATGGATCAGAAAGCTCAGGAATATGTGGAAAAATTAATGTATGAAGGAGAAATCGTTCCTTTCCCTGACAAAGATTTCCAAGCTGGAATTACATTGTTGGATACAAAAACAGGCGGTATTTTAGCACTTGGCGGAGATCGTGATCCTGAAGTAAAGCTAGGCACAAACTATGCAACAGATATGAAGCGCCAGCCAGGATCAACAGCTAAGCCAATCTTAGATTATGGTCCAGCAATTGAACATTTAAAATGGGGTACTTATCAAACAATCGTAGATGAACGCAGTACCTATTCAGACGGAACACCGATAAGCAACTGGGATAACAGCTATAAAGGCTCTATGACTATGCGAAAAGCGTTAGAAATGTCAAGAAATATCCCTGCTCTTAAAGCATTCCAAGCTGTTGGTGCTGAAAATGCTAAAGAATTTGCCGTGAATCTTGGTATCCCGCTTGAGGAAGCATATGAATCATATGCAATCGGAGCGTTTGAAGCTAGCACACTAGAAATGGCTGGAGCTTATAGCGCCTTTGGTAATGAAGGAGTATATAATGCACCTCATGCTGTGCGATCCTTTAAATTAAAAGATGGTACAAAGATAAATATGGAACCTAAATCAAAAGTTGTCATGCAGGATTATACAGCATTCCTTATATCTGATATGCTAAAAGGCGTTCTTACAAGCAGCGATGGAACAGGAAAACTTGCAAATATTCCTGGATTGCCTGTTGCTGGTAAAACAGGAACAACCAACTATTCACAAGAAGAACGAACTAAATGGGGCATAACGAATTCTAAAAGTGTTCCTGACGCCTGGTTCGCTGGTTACACAACGAATTTCACCATGGCTGTATGGACCGGATATACGGAACGAAAAAATCCACTCACGCCTGGTGCTAATCAGAAAGTTGCCCAACAAATTTTCAAAGCTGTCATGGGACATATTTCTGAAGGGGTAGAAACAGCGGATTTCAAGAAACCAGATAGTGTGGAAACCGTTAAAATTGAGAAAGGAACCTATCCGGCGCGGTTAGCAAGTTCCTATACACCAAGTAGTCAAATACTGACCGAATATGCGGTAAAAGGAAATATTCTTAATGAGGTATCACAGAAATATAATAAACCAGATGCACCAAATGGAGTAAAAGCTAGTTATAATGAAAACAGTGATGAAATTGACTTATCTTGGAATTATGGCAAAAAAGATGGCATTAAATTTGATGTCAGCGTCAGTGTAGATGGTGGAGCTAGTGAGCAATTAACTGTCACTTCTGACACAAGTTTAAAAATCGCTAAACCTACTCCTGGCAGCACCTATAACTTCGCCGTAAAAGCAATTAAAGGTGATCAAGAAAGTGATCCTGCGTCTGCTAGTATTACTGTACCAGAAAAAATTGAGGAACAGCCGCCAGAGGAACCGAATGAGACAATAGATGACGAGGATAAGCAAGACGATCCTAACGGCGAAGATTCTGAGGACAATCAAGATAATGGCGACAATGATGACTCAGACAATGGGGATGAAAATCACAACAATCAAGATAACAACAATGGCAATAACAATGGTAATAATGGCGAGAACAACAATGGCAATAACAATAACAATAATGATAATAACAATACTGGTAACAATAATACTGGACAAAATAATCATCCTAATAGTAATGAACCTAACCAGAACCAGAACCAGAACCAGAACCGTAATAGAGAACAAAATCAAAATGATTCTCAATAAAACGAACTTCCAACAGCGGGGACTTCCCTCCCCCTGTTAAATAATTAGTTAAATTAACCTGACCTCTTTTATTAATGAATAAAAAACCCAACCAATTATACAAAGTTATCACCTCCGTATAATTGGTTGGGGTTTTTTTGATAGAACATTTATGTTCCAGCTTTTTCTACTATTTAATTGCTTCTCTTTAATCTTACTAATTTAATCGCAAACTGTTTTTCTAATTCTTTATATAGCTCATCCAGCTGTTTAAAGGAATGATAACCATTTAATCTTTTTAATATAAACTGAAGTCGATCTTCTAAATTGAAAGGTTTTACTTCTAAACTAGGATCTACTAAACCATTTTTAAATGTGACCGGTTTTTCGTTAACCCAATATAAACATTCTAAAAAGTATTCCACTCCAATCGTTAGTCCTTGTTGAAGCCTATTAGAATCTCTTTCTTTCACAAATAATTGTATTTCCTGTTTAAGCTGTCTCCACTTATCAAAAACCAATTTTACACACTCAGAAAAGTTTGCTTTGTTCCATGGCTGATAAACTACCTTATTATGATAGTAATTAGCCTCATGCAAAAAAGCTGGCATTAGTTCAAAGCTATCCGGAGCGATACTAGGAAATTGCTTTACAGCTGGGAACGGTCCATATATAAGCTCAGGTAGTGCATCTAATTGATTGTTAGCCATTAGACTATCCCCTTCGTCTTCATTCTCTTTTTCCCTTCTCGGCACAATGCTAGTAGTGGACAAGCCTCGCATTGCGGGTTTTGAGCTTTACAGTGATATCTTCCAAAAAAGATCATACGATGATGCGTTACAGACCATTCCTCTTTGGGAACTTTTTTCATAAGTGTTTTCTCTACTTCTAAAACGGAGTCTTTCCAACGACAAAAACCTAATCGCTTACTAACTCTCTCCACATGTGTATCAACAGCAATAGCGGGAATATTATAAGCGACAGAAACAACGACATTAGCCGTTTTTCTTCCGACACCAGGTAAATTAATCAGTTCATCCCGATCCATTGGTATTTCCCCATTATATTTGTCTAAAACCATTTGGCATAGTTTTTGAATATTTTTGGCTTTATTTCGATATAAGCCGATCGAACGAATATCATTCTGTAATTCTTCTAAGGGAACACTCAAATAATCTTCTGGTGTTTTATATTTTTGAAATAAATTTTTTGTTACCTTATTAACAAGGGCATCGGTACACTGGGCAGATAATGATACGGCAATCACTAATTCAAACGGATTAGAATGAACTAATTCACAATGCGCTTCTGGAAACATCTCTCCCATCGTATCTAGACAATATCTAATTTCATCTTTTTTTAACATGTGATCCTCCGAAATGAATATACTTACTCTCTATAAAAAAAAGGGTCATCCTAAGAATAGTAAGACTAACATCTATCTACCTAAGAAATCTTTCTATTTGATAGATGTTTTAATGAAAGTCTAAACGTTATTCTAGTGACAATCCTAGCTTTCAATGTTGCTTTTTTACACAAGTATGCTACTTTTTATCCTATATTAGGAAGAACAATTAGTACTCAGGAGGAAAGAAAAAAGGAGCCTCCTGCTCATTTTTGCCTATACATCCTTCTTCTCCATCAAAAGATTATTGATCCAACCAATTATAAAATGGCACAGTCTTGTTGTTAGAAGATTCTTCTGATTGTTCTGCTTTATAACCAACAGATTGATGCTGTCTAAACTTTTTCCCATGGCTCTTTGCTTGCTCGATTGTCTTAATTCCGTTCTTTTTCCATTCAAACAAGATTCGGTCAATATAACGAAAATTTAATTTACCTGAAATCACAGCTTCCCGAAGCGCTGCTTTTATAATTACTATTTCATGCTGATCGTCGTCAACCCACATATTTAACGTTTCAATTTCAAAAGGAGACAATGGTCTTCCAAATTCTCTTTCAAAACAAGTATATAAATCTGATTCTTCTTTTTCTATTAAAGCTTCTTCTTCTTTTTTATTATTTAGGAGAAATTGCTCAATTAATTTATTCCAAAGAGGCTCTAATGAATATCTCTCAAATCGGATTCCAGTATCACTATTTCCATCTAATATGTCGATAAAGCCTTTGCGGATAAGTTGACTCAATAATTCATGACATTCATTAATATCTATCGTCATTTGCGCAGCTATTTCTGCAGGGGTCGGAAAATCCTTCCCTCGTTCTAAGTAATAATGTACTTGCAGTAAAAGAACTAATTCTTTTTCATTTATTTTTAAATGTTTATAATGTGTTAGAAGTGTGGAAGGAATATTTACATTCCCTTCTTGCAGCCATTTTAAAAAAATTGTTTTATTCATAAGGACACCTCTAATTAAGTATATCATGTTGGCAATAAGCATGTAATAATGAAAATCACCCAAACCTAGCAATAGTTAACAAAAAGAAGAAGGGAGAAAACAAGGAATGTTATCAAAGATGAAAACCTCACACTGTGTATTCGCTGTGAGGTCTTCCTCCTAAACTTTCCGTATTTTCTACCCTTGTTGATTAAGGATATAGACGATTTAATAATCTTGGGAATGGAATCGTTTCACGAACATGCTCCACTCCTGTAATCCAAGCAACTGTTCTTTCTAATCCAAGACCAAAACCAGAATGAGGTACTGAACCATATTCTCTTAGTTCTAGATACCATTTGTATGTTTCTGGATCTAGCTGATGCTCTTCTACACGTTTATTTAATAGATCCATATCATGGATACGCTCAGAACCACCAATAATTTCACCATAGCCTTCTGGAGCAATTAAATCTGCGCAAAGGACAACATCTTCTCTTTCAGGGTCTGGCTGCATATAGAAAGGTTTAATTTTAGTTGGATAATGTGTGATAAACACAGGCTTATCAAAACTTTCCGCAATCGCTGTTTCATGCGGAGACCCAAAGTCATCTCCCCATTCGATATCATCAAAGCCTTTTTCATGTAAGAATGTGATTGCATCGTCATAGCTTATTCTAGGGAAAGGAGCAGTGATTTTCTCTAATTTAGAAACATCTCTTCCTAAAGTGTTAAGCACAAGCTGACAATTTTTCAACACAGATTGAACAACATATGATACGTATTGTTCTTGAACTTCTAAATTCTCATCAAACTCTACAAATGCCATTTCAGGCTCAATCATCCAAAACTCGATTAAATGACGACGAGTTTTAGATTTTTCGGCACGGAATGTAGGGCCAAATGAAAACACCTTTCCTAAAGCCATTGCAGCTGCTTCCATATAAAGTTGTCCACTTTGTGACAGATAAGCATCTTCCTCAAAATACTTAGTTGCAAATAGTTCTGTTGTACCCTCAGGAGCACTTCCTGTCAGAATTGGTGGATCGACTTTTACAAAGCCGTTTTCATTAAAAAATTCATATGTTGCACGAATTATTTCATTTCTTACTTTCATTACTGCATGCTGGCGCTTAGAACGTAACCATAAATGACGATTATCCATCAAGAACTCTGTTCCATGTTCTTTTGGCGTTATCGGGTAATCTGTTGAAGTATGAATCAATTCAATATTTGTTACTAATAACTCATACCCAAACGGAGAACGTTCATCCTTTTGAACAGTACCAGTAACATATACAGATGATTCTTGAGTAATTGATTTAGCTGTTTGGAAAACTTCCTCTGCTACGTCACTTTTGACAATAACTCCTTGTACAAATCCTGATCCGTCGCGAAGTTGTAAAAAGGCAATTTTTCCGCTAGAACGCTTGTTGGCAATCCACGCGCCTACTTTAACCTCTTTATCAACATATTTTGGTAACTCGGCAATAGTTGCTTTAATCACGATTAACTCCTCCAAAAACAAATAAATATATGTACTTAAATAGATACTTCGGTACACCCTATAGAAAAATAAATGGGATTAACGACCGATTGATTCTACTCATAGTAGCAGATTTAATAGAAATCATTCTACACCATAAAAAATATTCTACCAAAACATTATACCTTTACATCTGTAGACAATCAACACTATCGATCACCTTCCAGGATAATATTAGCGTATACAACGACTTTTCTTTTATTTAATCCTACTCCGGTCAATTTCTCTTCAAAAATAAATAACAGAAAAAGAAAGAATGCCCTAAAAGAAATAGTATCTTTGTGGGCATACTCTACTAATAAAACTTTACTTGTTAACGACTATTTTTTTTTCGACAAATTGCTCCATTCGCGTTACTGCTGCTTCTAGTTTTTCAAGTGATGTTGCATAAGATAGTCGGATGTAGCTATCTGCTCCAAATCCTGAACCTGGAACAACTGCTACTAATGCCTCTTCTAATAAAGCTGTTGAAAACTCATCTACAGACTTAAATCCAGTTAATTCTACAGCCTTTTGCACATTAGGGAAAAGATAAAACGCTCCTTGGGGTTTTAGACATGAAAACCCAGGAATATTATTTAATTTTTCATGAATAATATCTAAGCGCTTATTAAATGCTTGACGCATTTCTTCGACTGAATCTTGCGGGCCTGCATATGCTTCTATCGTTGCATACTGAGATGGTGTCGTCGGGTTTGAAGTACTGTGACTCGCTAGATTTGTCATCGCTGTAATAATTTCTTTAGAACCCGCTGCATAGCCAATTCTCCAGCCAGTCATGGAGTGAGATTTTGAAACCCCATTGATAATAATAGTGGCTTTCTTCAGCTCAGGGGATAAAGAAGCAATTGATACATGCTTGTTATCTCCATAAACTAACTTTTCATAAATTTCATCAGATATAATTAAAATATTATGTTCTAGACAAATCTCCCCAATTGCTTTTAATTCTTCTTCTGTATAGATCATTCCAGTTGGATTACTTGGTGAATTGATAATGATTGCTTTCGTTTTGGAAGTAATAGCCTCTTTTAATTGTTCTGGGGTAATCTTAAATTCATTTGATTCATAACCTTTAATAAAAACAGGCTCTCCTTCTGCCAGCTTCACTTGTTCTGGATAACTAACCCAATAAGGCGTAGGGATAATAACTTCGTCTCCTTTGTCCAAAATTACTTGGAACAAAGTATATAATCCATGTTTTGCTCCATTTGTGACGATAATCTGATTTGTTTCATAATCCAGCTGTTGATCTCGCTTTAACTTTGCTGCAATTTCCTTTTTTAATGCTTGTAAACCTGATGCTGGAGTGTATTTTGTATGTCCTTCATTCATGCTTCTAACTGCTGCGTCAATAATATTTTGAGGAGTGTTAAAATCAGGCTCTCCAGCTCCTAAACCGATCACATCATGACCATCTGCTTTTAAACTAGCTGCTTTTGCAGTAATGGCCAAAGTTGTTGATGGAGTTAATGCATTCACTCTTTGTGCTAACTGAATTTTCATTGTTATTTACCACTCCTATTGGTTAATAATTTTCAATTGTTAAAAGAATTTCTCCTGTTTCAAAGTCTATCCAATGATAGTTTATGGAGTCTTTATTTGTATGAGAATAGATCTCCCATACCGGTATGCCATCATACATTCCTAAACGCACATGATTGACTTTTTCTGGCGTCTGCTTCGATAATAATATATTAAGCGCTTCTTGTTTGGTCAGCCCATCTTTTTTCAATTTCTCGGTAACTTTATGGGTTTTTTCATTAATCCAAACAATAATATCCTTATTATCATCGTTTTTACCTTCTAAAATATAATAGGCTTCCTTGCCATTATATAATTGAAAGTTGTCGACTTCTTTCAAATCGACTTCTTTCTTAGCAATATCTTCCGCTACTTCCCTTGCAAATTTAACAGGCTTCATCGCTTGAACATATGTATTAATACTTACAGCTAGTCCAATAAGAACAACAACGACAATTATCCAAATCCATTTCTTCATTTTCATCACTTCTTTAATACAATATTTTATACATAGGTTATTATAACAGGATTTATAAACAGAAAGAAATAATAATACTAATAATCAGTAGTTTTTTCTAGAAATGACCAGCCTGCATCCACTTCCTTTTCTATTTTTTAACAGAAATTCTGTTCCTTTAAAAGTTGATGTGTATGCAAGCTGCATTAATAAGATAACAGAAGGGTTATCTACTTCTACTTCAGCCACTTTTCAATAAACTCGACCATTTTGGCATTATTTTGCTGCTTAATTGGTACAGCAGGAATAGACTTTAAAAATGTTTCCCCATAAGAAGTGGTAACAATGCGCCGATCAAATACAATTATAAATCCTTTATCTTCTTCTGTACGAATTAATCTTCCGAATCCTTGTTTAAATCGCAAAACTGCCTCTGGAAGACTATTTTCTAAAAACGGATTTCCGCCCTCATTCTTAATGCGTTCATTTTTCGCTTCTGTTAAAGGATCTTCTGGTGAAGAAAAGGGAAGTCTAACAATAATTAGGCAGGTTAAGTCTTCTCCTGGAATATCAATGCCTTCCCAAAAACTATTTGTTCCCAATAATATCGCCTTATCGTATCGTTGAAAATTACGTGTTAATCTCATTCGGCTTCCATTAGTAATTCCTTGGGCCAAAATAGCATATTCTTCTAGACAGCCACTTTCTTTCATGTAATCATATGTCTTTTTCAGCATATCATTTGCAGTGAAAAGAATAAGCATTCTCCCTTTTGTAGCTTGCGCGATATTAATGATTTGTTCGCCAATAGTCGATACATACTCATTTAATGAGACTGTATTCACTTCGGGTACATCTGTTGGAATAAGCAGCTGTACTTGTTTCTCATACTTAAATGGGGAATCAATTTGAACCTCTAACTGGTTTTTCCCTAGCCCTAAAACTTTCAAATAGTAATCAAATGAATTATTTACAGTTATAGTTGCGGAGGTAAAAACAATACTTTGTTTCTGATTAAAAAAACGATTCTGTAAAGGTTCTGCAACAGAAGATGGCTGTGTATACAAAACAGCATTATTAGGAAAACTTTTCTTATCTGCTTCCAACCAGGCTATATTGTCTCCTTCACGCAAAAACATCTCTCGCAAATGATTAATATATATTTGCCAGTCATTTAATATCGATTCAATTCGTTCAACTACAAGCATTTGCGAAGAGCTAAATTTTCTATTTTGCTCTTTTAATCGAAGCACTTTCTCTCCAAGCGCGTTTCTTCCATCCTTCCATAGAAAAACCATTCTCTCTGCAACGCTTTTGACTGCATTCCAATCTCCTGTTTCGGTTTTCTTTAAACGGTAGCTGCCTTTTCCTTCTTTACTTGACTGATTTGTTTTTTTCACATAACGTAGAACAGCACGAAACAGTTCATCTAATTCTACATGTAACGATAAAATAAATTGATTGAATTCCACTTTTTCCGTTAGAGATAAATCACCTAGCAAATGTTCTAAATGATACATAAGCTGCTTTTGATCTGTCGTCCCAATCGCATTGATACTTAATCGTACGGCTACATATGAAAAGCGGAAACCAAAATGCTTAGTAGCTGTTTTTTCAAAATGATGGCCCTCATCGATAATGGCATAATGATAAGATGGAAGCAAATGTTGATCTGCTGTTAGATCTTTTACAAGCAAAGCATGATTCGTAATAATCATATTAGCCTTTTGAGCAGCATTCCGGGTTCTCCGATAAAAATCCTTCTGGGCCCATTCTTTTGAAATTGGTAATGAAAAATTTCCGTCATTTTTTATTTTTTCCCAATAATTTATTCCACCGCTTGTTAAATTTAATTCATCTTTATCTCCCGTTTCGGTTTCGGTTAACCACACTAAAATCTGCATTTTTGTTAAAACAATATCATAGTTATCCTCTTGCTCCTTTAGAGATATTTCAAATTTATCTAAACTAATATAGTGATTTCTGCCTTTTAAAAGCGTATAAGTAATAGGAAACGGAAGAATTCTTTTAAGCAAAGGCAAGTCTTTATGAAACAGTTGTTCCTGTAACTGAGTTGTAAATGTACTAATAATAACTTGCTCTTTATTCTCTATCGAAAAATAAGCTGCTGGCACTAAATAACCAAGAGACTTTCCGACACCGGTACCAGCTTCAATAAGCCCATGCTGATTACTTGTTAGTGCTTGATGAACGGCATTCATCATTTCTAGCTGTCCTTCTCTTTTTTGATAAAAAGACAAAGTATCTTTCATTCGTTTTTCAACATTATTTACATCAAAAGAAACGGTATAATCTTTACTTTGGCTATTAATCAAATTATTAGGTAGTCTTTTAAGTGTTAATCCACGATATACTTCCCAGCTTTCAGGTATATACTCAACTTTTGATTGTTTCTCTTGAAGTAATGTTTGTAAATAAATATCTAAATCGCTTTTTAGCGATGAACTTAGAAATTCTAATTGCTTTGTCGTAACTTGAGGCAGTGCATTCAGTTTCTTTAGCAATAAAAGCAATAGTTCTGCTGTCACATAAGCATCACTATCAGCCTGATGTGGTCTTGTATGGACAATCCCTTCCTGTGCGGCAAGGTCTGTTAATTTATAACTGTCTGCTGTAGGGTATAAAATCCTTGCTAGTTCGACTGTATCAAGGATAGGGCCATAAAATTGTCTACAACCTGCCTGTTCTAGCTCTTCATTTAAAAAAGATAAATCAAATAAAACATTATGTGCAACAAAATAAGCATCTTCTAATAAATGAACAATTTTGTCTGCTATTTCTTCGAAAATTGGTGCTGATTCCACCATTTCATCTGTGATTCCAGTTAATTCTTCAATAAACGGAGTTATCGGCTGCAGAGGATTAAGTAAGGAAGAGTACTCCTCAACAATCTTCCCATTCTCTATAACCACCGCTGCAAACTGTATGATTCGATCCCCTTTTCTCGGAGAATTACCGTTTGTCTCCAAATCAACTACTACAAATTTGTTACTCATTACGTCCACCTCAAACTTTCAGTCAATCAAACGGTATCATAAAAATGAAAAAAGGGAAAGATGTTCCTGTTTTATGTAATGATTCTTTTATTGTGCTTTTTTTTCGTTACTTTTACACTTTAGAGAAAAATAAACGAAAAAAAGGTTGGAACATAAATATTCCAACCAAATAGAAATCCGAATCATATACGTACATATTAAGCAATATTTATATAATTATTTTGGTTTTAAGTTTTTCCTGTTGTTATAGCACTGTTTTCTCTGGTTCTTGCTGAAGAATAGTTGTAATACGATTGTTTTCATCCATAATCGCTACTTTAGGCTTATGCTGGGTAAGCTCTTCATTTGAAACATAACAATAAGAAATGATAATAACAATATCTCCTACTTGAACTAATCTTGCGGCTGCACCGTTTAAACAAATCGTCCCAGTTCCTCTTTCACCAGGGATAATATATGTTTCTAATCTTGCACCATTATTGTTATTTACAATTTGAACTTTTTCATTCGCTACCATTCCAACCGCATCTAAAATATCTTCATCAATTGTAATACTGCCAACATAATTTAAGTTTGCTTCTGTTACAGTAGCTCGATGGATTTTTCCGTTCATCATTATCCGAAACATAAGGATAACCCTCCATTATAGTCATATGTTTATCTAGATGCATTGTCTAATTCAAAAATTATATTGTCTATTAGTCTTGCTTTACTAAATTGGACTGCAATCGCAATAATAATCTTCCCATTTAGCTCCTTTAATGTCTCTAATTGGGGATAGGATAATATCTCAAAGTAGTCAACCTTGCCGCTTGACTCTCTTTCAATGAAAGCAATAATAGAATTTTTTAATGTTTCTCTATCTGCAGTTCCTTTTATTAATTCACTTCTAGCTATACTAAGAGCTTTATATAAAATACCTGCCTCTTGCCTTTCGGTTGGCGTAAGGCGAACATTTCTAGAACTCTTTGCTAAGCCATCTTCTTCTCTTACCGTATTAACCGCAACTAGATTAATAGGAAAATGAAAATCTTCTATTAATCCATCTACCACTGCGACTTGCTGTGCATCTTTTTTACCAAAATAAACATTCGTCGGCTGAACTAAATGAAATAACTTCGTTAATACAGTTGCTACTCCATCAAAATGACCAGGTCTTGACTTACCACATAAACAGTTCGTGCGTTTTTCCACTTTAACAGTCACAGACATTTGCCCTGGATACATTTCTTCCACAGATGGATGAAATAAATAATCTACTCCTTCTTCCATTGCCACTTGTTTATCATGTTCAAAATCTTTTGGATAGGAGGCAAAATCTTCATTTGGCCCAAATTGCAGTGGATTGACAAATACACTCATAATAACAATTTCATTTTGTTCTCTTGCAGCTTTAAGCAGTGCTCGATGTCCTTCATGTAGATACCCCATTGTCGGCACAAAGCCAATGGTTACTTGATTCTTTTGTAACGAAGTAGTTATATCCTGTAATTGCTTTGGATTTGTGAGGATATTCATTGGGTGTTTCCTCCATATAAGCTTTTTATTTCTTCCGCTTTCATCTGAAAGCTATGCTTCATTTCTGGAAAGGTCCCCATTTTCACTTCAGAAATATATTGATCGATTGCAAGAGAAATAGCTTCATTGACATTTGCATATTGTTTTACAAATTTTGCAACTCGATCCACACCATATGTGATCAAATCGTGATAAACAAGAACTTGCCCATCTGTTTCACTTCCAGCTCCGATACCGATTGTAGGAATATCCAGTCTCTTACTCACCTCTTTAGCAACTTGCATCGGCACACACTCCAATACTATCGCAAAAGCTCCTGCCGCTTGGCATTTTAATGCATTATCCATAAGCCGCTTCGCTTCATCCGAACTTTTTCCTTGTACTTTATAACCACCTAAGACACCTACTGACTGAGGGGTTAAACCTAAGTGCGCCATCACTGGAATACCAGCATTTGTTAAATAGTTGATTTGTTCAATTACATCGTCTGCGCCTTCCAGTTTTACTGCATTTGCACCTGTTTCTTGGATCAAGCTTGCTGCATTTAATAAAGTATCGCGACGAGATAAATGATAGCTCATAAACGGCATATCAATGACGATAAACGTATCTTCAGCACCGCGTTTAACCGCTTTTCCATGATGAATCATATCATCCATTGTTACTGGAACGGTAGAATTATATCCAAGTACAACCATTCCCAAGGAATCCCCTACCAATATTAAATCTGTTCCTGCTTGTTCAACTAATTTAGCAGAAGGGTAATCATATGCGGTGAGCATCGTAATCTTTTCACCCTTCTGCTTCATTTTGATAAAATCAGTTGTTGCTTTCACTAAGTTTTCCTCCTTTTAAATAGGAAGAGGGAATGGCTTTAAACGAAAAAAAAACCTTCTACAAAGCATAGAAGGATTGTTTTATATGTCTATTTTCATCCCTCTGTCCTTGTCCAATTGTGGATCTAGGCAGATTAAATTATGGTTTATGCACATTCAAACAAACTGGTGCAGTTCATTAAGATACTGCCCGACAAAAGCATTATAACAAATATTTCTCTATCCTGACTATGGGCAAATTACGTTTCCAACAAAATATCCGCAGAGTAAATCGAATGCATAACACCTTGCTCATCTTCAAGTAGCAAAACACCATCTTCTGTAATACCCTTTGCAAGTCCCACTATGCTTCCATTCAGCGTATTAGCCGTCACTTTTTGTCCTAGACTCACCGAATAGCTTTCCCACAGAAGCTTGATTGGATAAAAACCTTTCTCTAAATAAAGCTGATATAATTTTTCCAGCTGCAGCATGATTCCTTGGATAAGTTCTGCCCGATCCCAGCTCTTTTGTGTTTCTAGATAAATAGAAGTGGCACTTGATTGGAGATCTTTCTCAAAGTCCTCAAGCTGCTGATTCACATTAATTCCTATTCCGATGATCAACGAATGAACTCTATCACTATCTGCTTGCATTTCTGTTAAGATGCCTGTTAGTTTTTTTCCATGCAATAAAAGATCATTTGGCCATTTAATATCTGCTTGCACCCCAGTTACTTCATGAATTCCTTGGACGACTGCAACAGCTGTCAGCAATGTCAGCTGCGGCGCTCTCATTATCGGAATGTTCGGTTTTAAAATAAGACTCATCCATATTCCCTTATATTTAGGTGATTGCCATTTTCTTTCTAACCGTCCTCTGCCCCCTAATTGCTCTTCTGCTATCACTAATGTTCCCTCTTCTGCTCCCTCCAGCGCAAGTTTCTGGGCAATAGTTTGAGTAGAATCCACCGAGTCTTCAAAATGAATATTTCTTCCCATGTACTTCGTATTTAAGCCAAAAAAAATTTTATCCGGCACAATTTTTTCTGGTGAACTGATAATTCGATAGCCTTTTTTGCGGACAGCTTCTAATATAAAGCCATCTTTTCGCAATGACTCAATATGTTTCCAAATGGCTGTTCGCGAACACCCTAAAAGTTCTGCTAGCGATTCACCAGATAAATATTGATCAGGGTTATTAGTAAAGGCTTCAATTAATCCTTTTCTTATATCTGATGACATTGTTTCAGCCACTCCTTTATTAATTGCTTGTCATTAGAAAGCTTTTCTTCTACGACATTCCTTTCCACTAAGGAGAGAACATCTTTTATCCACGGACCAGGTTTTTTTTCTGTCCAGCTTAATAGATCGTTTCCGCCAATTTTAAGTTCTTCCATTGATTTAATCGGCAGCTTCTCATACCTTTCTTCTAGATGAACAATATCTATGTTTACCTCGTTATTTTTTAAAAGTTGATACATTTTTTCCACACTAACCGCAACAGATAATGTAGCAAAATACAGCGCCTGATTAGACCAATTAGTCATCTGTTCTCTTTGCAGCATCCAATATATTAGCTTTTGAATAGCCTTTATTTGCTTGACCGATAACTTCCATGCTCGCAAAAACAATTCTATCTGGTGCTTCTCCTTCCTTCCTAGACATAAAAGTAAAACAGCCCATTTTTCTTGCAATTCAAGCTTGGTCAGCGGTAATTTTGCGAATTTAGAAATCCCTTTTTCTTCTGAGGATAGCATCGGTAAAATTTGATACATCTTAGTTTCTACCATAATTTCTAAAGCTTCCAAACACCATGGACCATGTAATAGTTTTTCAAATTCAGCGGTTATTCTCTCTACCGCTATTTTTGAAAGCAGCTGTCGATTATTTCTAATGCCATTCAGCGTTTCTGTCTCTAGGTGGAAGCCTAAAGTACTCACAAACCGAATTCCTCTCATTATTCTTAACGCGTCTTCTTTAAAACGTTCGTTCGGATTGCCAACTGTTTTAATTTCTTTCTTTTCTAAGGATTCTTTCCCATTGAAATAATCGATGACATGGCCGTTTTTATCCATTGCCATTGCATTAATGGTGAAATCACGGCGTTTTAGATCTTCTTTTAGCTCTCGTACAAAATATACTTGCTCTGGTCTGCGGTAATCTCGATATGTGGATTCTGTTCGAAAAGTTGTTATTTCATATGTATGTTGATCCCATATTACCATCACGGTTCCATGGGCAATCCCCACATCAATAGTGTGAGGAAAGATCGATTTAATTTCTTCCGGCGTTGCGGAAGAAGCGATATCGATATCATGAATTTGCTTATTTAATAAATGGTCGCGAACTGCTCCTCCTACAAAATATGCTTCATAACCCGCTTCCTCGATTTTATTAATAATCGGGAGAGCTTCTTTAAACGGATTTATCATTCATTTCACCAGTTTCTAAAATAGATTTATAAATCTCTATATATTGGTCAACGATGATATCGGCCTTGAAATAATCTCGTACTCTCGAAATCGAACGCTGTGAAAATTGGGCATGCTTCTTTTCATCCGTTAACAGCTTTATCGAATGTTCAGCAATATCTTCTATATCTCCAAGTTCACAAATATAGCCTGTCTCATTTGGAACAATTACCTCGGGAATACCGCCGACATTTGTTCCTATGACGGGAACCCCGCACGCCATCGCTTCTAATGCCACTAAACCGAAGCTTTCTTTTTCCGAAAGAAGCAGCATGAGATCACTTAAAGAATAGAGCTCCTCCAAATTCTCTTGTTTGCCAAGGAATAATACCTTTTGTCTTAATTGGAGCTCATCCACTAATTTGGTCACCTTCGACATTTCCGGTCCATCACCAACAAGCAATAGTTTTGCTGAAATCTGATTTGCGATTTGTTTGAATGCTTGTACAACATCCGTAACTCTTTTCACTCCTCTAAAATTAGAGACATGAATAACAACTTTTTCTGTATCGGAAATTGCCAGTTCTTTTTTCAAATGACTTGCGTCGACTTTACGATAAATTCGCTCATCAATAAAATTATAAACAGGGAGTATTTCTTTGTTTGGCTCAATTACTTCATGAGTTTGTGCGATTAATGAATTAGAAACTGCTGTTACTAGATCTGATTTTTCAATTCCAAAACGTATTCCCGCTGCAAGTGATGGATCATATCCTAGTACTGTTATATCCGTGCCATGAAGCGTTGTAACTATTTTGACGTCCCTGTTGCTCATCTGTTTTGCTAATATAGCACAAACAGCGTGTGGGATTGCATAGTGAACATGCAGCAAGTCTAACTCTTCTCGATTAATGACTTCTGCCATTTTGCTGCTTAATGCTAAATCATATGGCGGATATTGAAAAACAGCATATTGATTTACTTCCACTTGATGGTAATAAATATTCGGATACATTTTATTTAAACGAAAAGGAATACTGGAAGAAATAAAGTGAATTTCGTGTCCTCTCTCAGCCAGCATCTTTCCTAATTCTGTTGCAATAACTCCTGATCCGCCAACTGTTGGATAACAGGTAATGCCGATTTTTAATTTTTTCATTTGTCTCCACCTAATAAATCTTGATTTAATAATATTGGCTTAGATTTTATAAATCCTTCTGCATAAATCACACCAACTTCTTTGCCAAACAGTTTTTCTCTTGCTTCTATTGTGTCAATATAACCATTTGTTAATGGGGTTTCCACACTGTTTTCGCCTTTAACAAATTGACTTTGATAACAATTTAAACTAGCTTGCTTTTGCTCCATATAATCGCTAATATCAATAACAAAATCAGGTTTATGAAAACCATTTATCATATAATAGTATTGATTCTGTACTTTATGCGCTGATGTATTTCCAACCCGATAGTTTTTTATACCTGCTGAAAAGACTGCTTCCTTCACAATTCTGGTGCAATTTCCATGATCTGGATGTCTATCTTCCCAATAAGGGGAAAACACTAACTTTGGTTTGTATGTACGAATCACTTCCACTACTTTTTTTATAGCATTTTCTTCTAGATATAAACCTCGATCAGGAATCTGCAATGTAATCCTTTCAGCAATCCCCAAGACTTCTCCTGCCTTTTCCGCTTCTTGTTTACGTCTTTGTACTGTGCCATTTGAAGAAAGATTACTTTCTGTTAAATCACAAATTATAATCTTTCTCCCCTGTGCGGCATATTTTGCAATAGTTGCACCCATGCCGATTTCTACATCATCGGCATGAGCACCAAAAGCGAGTATATCTATTTCATCAGTTATCATTGAGTTTTTCTGTGAATTTTTTTGCCACTGGTTCTGTCTTTCCATGAACTATCTTTCTCCAATCTATGTCACCTTGCTCGAGTCCTCGAATTAATACTTCTCCAGTTCCCATATTTGTTGCTAGAGGAACAGAATAAACATCACATAAACGGATTAATGCTGTAACATCAGGTTCATGAGGCTGTGCTGTTAAAGGATCTCTAAAGAAAAAAACCATATCCATATCATTATTAGCAATATAAGAGCCAATTTCTTGATCACCGCCGAGTGGTCCTGAATGAAAACGATGTACATCTAACCCTGTTGCTTCTTGAATTCTACCACCTGTTGTTCCAGTTGCGTATAAAGTATGCTTTGCAAATATATTTTTATAAGCAACAACAAAAGCAACCATGTCATTTTTCTTTTTATCATGAGCAATTAAAGCAATGTTCATCCTAATTCCACTCCTACTCCATAATATTTTCTAAACCGTATATCAATACATTTACCTTTAATACCTCTTCTACTGCAAATTTAACACCTGACATAAAGGAAGCCCGATTATAAGAATCATGTCTAATGGTTAATGACTCTCCATCTGATCCGAACATAACCTGTTGATGGGCAATTAAGCCTGGCAGACGTGTAGAGTGTATTCTCATTCCATCAAAATCTGCGCCTCTTGCTCCTGGAATGGTCTCTTTTTCGTCTGGATGACCTTGTTTTTTGCTTTCTCTTACTTCCGCAATAAGCTCGGCTGTTTTTACAGCAGTTCCAGATGGTGCATCCAGTTTTTGATCATGATGCATTTCCATAATTTCCACATCTGCAAAATAGCGTGCAGCCATTTTAGAGAATTTCATCATTAACACAGCACCCAAAGCAAAATTTGGCGCAATGATACAGCCGCGATTCATTTCTTCACATAATTTTTCTAATTCGGCTAAGTTTTCTTTAGTAAATCCAGTTGTTCCTACTACTGGTCTAACGCCATAGCTTAAAGCTGTTTTAGCATGATGCATCCCGAACTCAGGCGTTGTTAAATCAATAAGTACATCCGGCTTTTCTGTTTGTAGACATTTTTCTATATCCGTATATACTGGTACATCATAAGAAGCAAAGCCTTCTATCTCTTTTAAGCTTTTCCCCTCATTCTTATGATCTAAAACTGCAACAAGTTCAAAATTCTCTGTTCTTCCCATTAAATAAACTGCTTCTTTTCCCATTCTGCCTCTAGGTCCTGCGATTACGATTTTTACTTTATTCAATGTCCTAACTCCTTAGTATGTATTTTGTCTTTATTGATCTTTTCTTGTCCAACGATCTTTATCCCGTGTATTAAATTTATGCATAACACGATTATGCGCTTCTTCTAAATCGATATTAAGTGAATTGGCTAAACAAGTTAACACGAACAGCATATCCCCCATTTCATCCGTAATTTCTTTCTCTGTTTCCGTTTCTTTTTTTGGTTTCTCCCCATAGTAATGGTTTACTTCTCTAGCCAGCTCTCCTAACTCTTCTGTCAGACGGGCAAGCATAGCCAGCGGACTGAAATAACCTTCTTTAAATTGTCCTATGTATTCATCTACTTCTCTTTGTATGTCTTTCACCGTTTTTTCCTGATTCAATATAAGCACCTCTAGTCAATAAGTAATCTTATCCAATTCCATGTTAGCTAATCTAAACCATTTTTACAAACATTTTTGACGATATTGATATAAGTACCTAAAAATGCTTGTCTTTATTTACCTAACATTATTTTTTCTTGCTTATCTGCTAGATTGCCCAACTGCATGTGATTCGATATAATGGATACGCTAATAATAATGCATTTTGTCTAAGAAAGAAGGCGAGTCGATGTTTAAAAGTATTAAAGTTAAAAATATCTTGTTCATCCTTTTAGGATCTGCGATATTTTCCTTCGGTATTGTTCATTTCAATATGCAGAACAATTTAGCAGAAGGCGGTTTTACTGGTATTACGCTTTTATTATATGCATTATGGAATTGGGATCCTTCCATCACAAATTTACTGCTAAATATCCCTTTATTTTTTATTGGATGGAAGTTATTAGGAAGAAATGTTTTTATTTACACGATTATTGGAACCGTAGCAGTGTCTATTTTCCTCTGGTTTTTTCAGCTTCCAAAGATCGAGTTACATATTCCCCTCACTGAAGATTTGACTCTAGCTGCTTTATTTGCAGGAACATTCATTGGTGTCGGCTTAGGTATTATTTTCCGCTATGGAGGGACAACTGGCGGAGTTGATATTATAGCTAGATTAGGGTTTAAGTATTTCGGATGGAGTATGGGAAAAACCATGTTCTTTTTTGACTTTTGTGTCATTACGCTTTCGTTGATCACCTATCTATCATACAGAGAAGCAATGTATACATTGGTTGCTGTTTTTGTTGGGGCAAGAGTAATCGACTTTATTCAAGAAGGCGCATATGCAGCTAGAGGAGCAATGATCATTTCTGACGATAACGAAAAAATCGCTAATAAGATAATGAGTGAAATGGATCGTGGTGTTACTGTATTAAAAGGACATGGTTCTTTTACTAAACAAGATCGCGAAGTACTTTATTGTGTTGTCGCAAAAACAGAAATTGTTCGTTTAAAAAGCATCATTACAAGCATAGATCCACATGCATTTGTATCGGTTAGTGTCGTTCATGATGTAATGGGTGAAGGTTTCACTTTAGATGAATATAAACAGCCTCTCGAGAAATAAACTAAAAAATTGTATTCACTTTGCATTTAATGAAAGAAAATACTCGCAATGATGAATACAATTTTTTTGTTCTTACTATTGACTTAATAATCATTGCCAAAAATAGAATGATAGATCTCACCTATTATCCCTTTCATTTGATGTACACCTAAATCAGTATTTGTCATAATTATCGCGCCTTTTTTTAATAATGGGTAAGCTACAAGCATGCTCTGAAATCCAATCCCCCATCCTAATGAAGAAATTTCCACTTCTTTATTAGAACTATCTAAAAACACGCTCAGTCCGATCCAATTTTTGTTCCCTTGCGGACTGATTATATCCTTAGCATTTTTTCTCGATAATCCTAATTGACTTCTACCTTCCAAAGCATTCATTAATTCCAATACTAAAATCGCTAAATCAGCGGGAGTAGTCCAAATACCACAGGCTGCTGGATAAGGATAAAAGGGGTAGCTTCCGTAGACAATCTGTCCTTTTTTATCATGACCAGAAGAAATATTTTCGACACCTCTTATATCAATACAGCTCTGATTCATATGTAAAGGCTGAAAGAGAAATTCTTTTAATACTATGTGAAAAGATTTCTGCAAAGTATCTTCAATCAGTTGTTGAATAATGCAAAAGCCAGCGTCCGAGTAATGAAATGCACTCATTGGTTCACAACTAATCTGTATTTTCTGCCGATTGAATACGGAAGTTCCTTCTAATATGTCTATCATAGGAGGAACCTCCTCGTTTTCTTTCCATTCACTAAAACTACCTTCTGGGTCAATAATACCTGATTGATGACTCAAAAGATCTCTTAAAGTTACTTTTTTGCCTTTTATCTGTTTATTTGCTGTTAAATGCCAGGAGCTAAGTTTAACATTAACATCTTCATCTAAATCAAGCAGTCCAGTCTCTACTAGCTTTAAAACCAGCATAGCTGTCACAAACTTACTTATAGAAGCAGAATGGAAGCTTGTCTGTTCATTAATTTTATCCGTTTTACCTGATTCCTTCATGCCATACTGTTTGATACAACTAAGTTTTCCATCTTGTATTACCGCTATGCTTAAACCAGCTATCTTATAATGATTCATTCGTTCTTTTACATTTAGATTTGTTAGTGCCATCCCAACTCCTCCTATTTTCTTTTAGGGCAATTATAGCATAAAAAAACGAACGTACGATCTATTTAGATTATAATTATCTCAAAGCCGAAGCTTCTCTCGCCGTCTATAAGAAATGATATTCTAGCTATTACCTTATTTTAAAGAGGAATGAATTTCACTAACCCGCTTATCCGTTGGTAGTATATATGTCAATATTCCTAATAGCGGCAGCAGGCTACAAATAATCATAATTGCTTGCAAACTAAATGCGTCTCCAATAACACCAAAGATTACTCCACCAAGTGCCCCCATTCCAAATGCTAACCCTACAATTAAGCCAGACACAAGGCCAATCATACCTGGAAGCAGCTCTTGTGCATAAACAACGGTCACACTGAAACTAGACTGTAAAATAAAGCCGATGATAAATAATAAAGGTCCTATTAGCCAAAACGGCATATGTGGGAGTAGTAAAGCAAACGGTGCAGATCCGATTAAAGAAAAGAGAAGAATCGTTCTTTTCCCAAAGCGATCTGCCAATGGTCCACCAAGAAAAGTCCCAATTACACCAGCAAGTAAAAACACAAAAACAAATATTTGCGCATTTTCAATACTTAAGCCAAACTTCTCTATTAAATAAAAGTGAAGGAAATTACTAATTCCCGCTCCATACCACGAACGTGCAAATACAAGGAAAATTAATAAACATATTGCCAGAATAATTTCTTTATTAACAACAAATTCCCGCTTTCCTTGTTGTTTCCTTTGTGGATTTCTAATATACAATTCTCTCTTATACCAAGTTGATACTTGAAATAATACAATCATGCCAATTGTAGCTAGAAGAGTAAACCAAATGGTTCCGAATTGACCTGTTCGTACAAAAATAAAAGCAGTAAATACAGGTGCTAATGACTGACCTGCATTTCCGCCCACTTGATAAATTGATTGGGCAAGCCCGCGTTTCGCTCCGGCTGCCATATAAGAAACACGAGATCCTTCTGGATGGAAGATAGCGGAACCAAATCCAATAAATAAAACGGATAATAAGACCAAGTAAAAATTTGGAGCGAGAGAAAGGCCCAGCATTCCGATTAAGCTTGAGAACATTGCAATCGGCAATAAATATGGTGCTGGCCTTTTATCTGCCAAAACACCAAACACAGGTTGTAAAATAGAGGATGTAATGTTTAATGCAAAGGCAATCCAACCAATTTGTGTATAATTTAATTCCATTGACTTTTGGATAACAGGAAATAAGGCAGGCACAACCGATTGCATACAATCATTCAAAAAATGTCCAAGACTTATCGCAAATAAAATCCGATAAATAGTCATCTCCTGCCGCTTTTTCCCTTGTACATATTCAGCAGTTTGCAAAAAAACCCTTCTTTCTTTTGTTTTCTTTTATGTAAATGGCATTGTTTATTATACACCTAGCATCTTTTAAAATCTATAATTTTCTAAAAACTCAAAATTCAAAGAACTTGATTCATCAAGATATTTCTCTCCCATAAAAAGTTCCGTGTAATACCACAAATCTTCTTTTTTGATGGAGAAAAAACCCAACCAATGATACGAAAGGCTTTCGTATCATTGGTTGGGTTTAGTTTCGACTGGATAAATTAAAGCCCAGCTTATTTTTAATTTCTATTCATCTCTTAACATTCCTGTATAAATCAACAGCAAACGAACTAGTTCGAGAACAGCAACTGCTGCCGCTGCCACATATGTTAATGCTGCTGCATTCAACACTTTTTTCGTTTCTCTTTCCTCATCGTTTCTTATAATCCCTAATGACACAACTTGATCCATCGCACGGTTAGATGCGTTAAATTCCACTGGAAGTGTAACAAATTGAAACAATACGCCGGCCGCCATTAAGATGATACCTAATAACATCATCTCTGGAAGTCTTGCAAACATTCCAATTAAGATAAATATCCACGATGCATTGCTTCCAAAATTAGCAACTGGAACTAATGTAGAACGAAAACGTAAGAAAGAGTATTCTTGCTGATCTTGGATAGCATGACCAACTTCATGTGCTGCAATAGCAGCAGCTGCTACTGAATGCCCATGATAGTTATCAGTAGATAAACGGACAACTTTAGAACGGGGATCATAATGGTCAGACAATACCCCTCTTGTTTCCTCGACAGATACATCATAAAGCCCATTAGAATCTAATATTCTTCTCGCTACCTCTCTACCGGACATATGGGAGGAAGAAGCTACTTTGGAATATTTTTTGTATGCACTCTTCACCTTCATTTGTGCCCAAATAGGGATGAGAATTATTAGAATAAAATATATAAAAATCATGTTTTTCCCCCTATTATTTCTTGTAGTATATTTTTATTGTAAGCAGGAAAAACACCAAAGTCAAATATTATCCCTTTTTTGTTTTTCTTTTTTCCGCTTTATCCCCGAGATATTTCCGCCAGCCAACGTAGGATAAAGTAAGGATAATAATACTTCCGGTCGAAATAATTACCCACCATAAAGAGGGATCTGCCTCATCTTCATAGAGTTGATTAAAAACATCCTGCAATTCACTTTCTAATTGGGTTACTTCCTCCAAATCGCCTTGTTGATTAAAAACTTGTAATCGATACGTATTCATAAACTCTACAAGGGAGTTTAATTCTTGAAATTGTGCGGCGGAAACATCCAGCTTAAGACTTGGATAAATAATTTGATATAACGATAGAAAAGAATCTAACTTTTCATCAAATTTTTCCTTATCATCTAAAAGGATAGCATCCTTCATCTCTCGATAGGTTGACATAACAGGTTCTTCCATCTGTGTCCATAAAGGTTGTTCACCTGATGAAACAGCATCAACCGCCAATCGAAATTTCGTTACCGAATTTATCCGTTCGTCATTTTTAATTGATTGATTAGTGATTGCCTCTACCGCTTCATCATGTGTACCAGTTAAAATCCTCCGTTCATCTACTGTAAATGGACTTCCATTTACACTAACTGAGCTAAACTGGTTCGAAAAATAATCAAGAATTTTTTTTGCATCCTCATAACGTTCTGATCGTACAAGCTGTAATACCTCATCTGAAAGCGTATCTAGTTCATCCAATTCCTTTGCAGGCGTTTTTTGGTCTGCATATACAGAAAAAGAAATAGGCAAAAGTAAAATCAATATCATTAACAACATAACTAATTTAGCCTTCATTCTTGTCCCTCCTCTATCTACTATTAAAAATGTATGATGAGTTGGACAAGGTTAGACTAAAAAAAATGCAATTCTATTGAATCCTCCATTGTAATTCCTCGCTCTTTTTATAGGCATAATAGGCAATCGATAGACTTAAAACACTGAGCCAGAAAGTAAAGTAGCCGATATTTGCCATATATTGATCTAATACACTATATTTAGGCATCATTTTAAACACATAATCTATCACATCATTATGCAATGTCCAAATCGCTACGAGAATAATATGCCCCCATTTAAAACGATAAAAAGGAATATATAATAATCCTTGAATGGCCATTGCCCCATGTGAAATAATGAGCATCCATGAATCAATGCCAATTTTTCCTGTTTCAAAATAAACAAGGAAGTTCATAACTACTGCCCATATACCATATTTAAATAATGTTACTACTGCCAGCGCTTCCATTAGCGGCCAGTTTTTTCTCCATAAAAACGCGATCAATACTAGCACAAAAAAAAGGCTTGCCGTTGGACTATCAGGTACAAACAATAAAAATTTCGCCGGTGTTTCCGCCAACTGATATCTATACCAATAATAGCCATAAACCGTTCCGAAGAGGTTAATAGCGAGTAATAGTCCAATAAAAGATCGATTACTTAATATCATGTAAATGCTTCTCACACTTTTTCTCCTTTTTCTATCTTTATCGTCCTATTTTACCATAGTTTATAAAGTATCGGAAAATCTATCGATATTAAAATAATCCCGCAAAGTCTATTATCAGCTTTACGGGACTAACTGCTTTTTCATTTATTTTGAAAGAACTTCAATTGATTTGTTAAGGTAATAAACATCTCTTTATCGCCATTGTCTAATGCCTCATCAATTAATTGGAGAAGTTTTTCTTTTTGGAATTTTTCTATACTCTTCACTAAAAATTGTTCTGCAATCATTTTATCTTTTTCGGTAATTTGCAGTTTTTTCGGCATAAATGGATTTTCAACTAACACAGCTGCATATTGATGAACTTGATTCGATGCATAAAAATTAAGCTGAATATAAATATCTTCATCACGATTAAGGCGGATATCATGAAAAGACTTTTCTGCATCTGTAGTCATCACATTTTCTTTATAAAATCTAAAAGGTACTTCATCTACACAATGCGTGGACATAATTAAACCTCTTGGACATTTCTCTGCATTTTCAACAAAATGGACTTTTTCCATCAATTGATCATGACTCATTAAATAATTTAAAATCCATACACATTCCCGTCTCTTCAATTGATAGTGATTCAAAAACCAACGAATGAAGTCTTTTTTCTCGTTGACAGATACAGGGGTTTTCATTTTGTAATTCCCTCCTCTGCTTGCAACAAATTTTTACTATCCAACCTGTTTTACCTGCGTCTAAGGAAATGACAATTCTCTTTGCTCTTGATAAGCCTTTTGACAACGTTATTATTAAATCTGGTTCATCCAATAACTTTATTCGTTATCCGTAAGGCGTTGTAATATTTCAATATACTCTTCATTACTTGGATCTGTTTGTAAAAGCATATTAAAAATTTCGGCAGCATCCTTTCTTTTTCCTTCTTCTAAAAGAAAATATCCATAATCATATAGAAAATCTGGAACTTCTTTAAAGAAAGTATATGCTAATTGATATTTGTTTAATGCCTCTGAATATTTTTCGATTCCATGAAATGCTTTAGCAGCATCCCAATGTAATTGAGGTTCTTCTATTTCTTGGTTATCCATCATCTCAATTAACTCTAGGACATCATCAAATCGATCTTGTGTTAAAAATAATTTATTTAATAAAAGAACTGCTTCTGTGTATTCAGGATCTATTGCAAGCGCTTCTCTAAAATGTTCCTCAGCCTTTTGCTCGTCACCACGTTTTAAAGCCAATTTACCACCATATAAGTACAAATCTTTATTAAACTCATCTTGCTTAATTCCCTCGATAACTGTATTATACGCTTCATTCAGCATTTCTTCCTGCTCATAGCTGCGAGCTAAATAGAGATATAAGGAATGATAAGAAGGATCTAGTGCTTTTACCTCTTCAAACCGATTTATAGCAATTGTATATAATCCTGCTTGCGATGCAGTCAAAGCAAGATTAAAGAGCGTATTAATCTCGACTTTTTCCTCGAGCGCTTTTTCATAATAAGGAATAGCATCTTCAAATGCTCCCCCAGCACTTAGATTATCTGCAATTCTCCCATTTATATTTACGCCAGCGATATTTTCCTCTTTCGGTAACACCTTTTGGTAGGACTTAATCGCCTCGGTAATTTTTCCTTGTTCTGCATATAATTCACCTAACGCAAAATCGATAATTACTTCATCTGGTAAAATTTTTTGCGCTTCTTTTAGTTTTTGTTCGCTAACCTCATATAACCCATCCATTTGATAGAGATCAGCAAGCAATAGCAAAGCTTGAGGAAATGAAGGATCATTCGGGTTTAATTGTTCTAAATAAGAAATCGCGGCTTCTTCATTGCCTATTTCCATTTCTACTTCCGCAGCAAGAACAAGTAATTCCCCTTCTTCTGGGTAAGCTTCCAGTAAAACTAAGAATAAATCTTTAGCTTCCTCCAAAAAGCCTAACTGAAATAATTCTTCACCCAGCACAAACCTTTCTTCATTATTTCCCGATTTTAATACATTCTGGTAATATTTTAATGCTTTGTCTTGTTGACCGTCCTCTAATAAAGAAATAATTTCATTAACTCTTTCCATATAATAATCCTCTCTAATCCCCTTCTATACTGTTAGGAAGGAAGGTACTTTTACTTCCAGTAATTCACCAAATCCAGGGCGGTAAAACACTTTATCCCCCGCTCGAATACATTTGCCTTTGTGTATGGTCATTTGTATTCTATCATAATGATAATGAAACAAATCATTTTCTTCAATATTTATGATTGAATCATCCATAGCAAATAAATTATATGTTACTTCTCCACCTTGATACACATTCCCTTTAAATGGATATATCCCCATTTTCACTAAATCATGATAATCTATTGCTATTCCTTCATTTATCTCATGGGGAATAGAGGGTATTTTAACATCTCTCATTAAGATTGACCACATATTTTGTGCTATTTTCTTTTCTTGTGGATCTTTCGTTAAAAAAATCGGAACTAATGGAGCGTTATAGGGGAACAGGGCTTCTTTTATCCATCCCCAAGGTACTTGGTATAACGCTTTTATATCTTCTACCTCGATAAATATAACAGGGATTTTTTCTCTTTTGCATCCTCGTATAAAACTTGGTGATAGCAGTTTTAAAGGAATTTTCACTCCAGCAACATAATCAATCGCACAGTTTAACAAAGGATTCTTCATTTTTTTCACTTGTAACGGCAATTCCCTTTCTCTGTTAACCTCTAAATAAAACAGCAAGGTTGTACACCCTTTTTTAATTAAATTTTCTTCAATGTATTGTTTTTGTTGAGTATATGAAAGAATTCGCGTGACGTGATTATCAAGCATAACTGTGGTGGGAGTCATCATATAAGGGGAACCATCCATTCGCATATATTGATAAGAGTGAAATGTATCTCTCATCAATTCCACCCTGTTATCCTCAATTAGAATGGAGGTCTTTTTTACTCGCTGCCTCTTTAATAAATGTATATTTTCGATGATATACTGCATCCTAAATCACCACCTAGTCTTTTTAAGACAAGCTATGATTTAAAGTTTGCAAATATTCCTCCTGCATGATTTTAATCTTATTTATCGTCAGGAAAAAAATCGCCGATAAACATAATATGTTCATCGACGTCCTCTGTTATTATCCATTTGATAATGCATTGAGATGCTCGAAAAACGAAGGATAAGATACTGAAATTGCCTTAGCATTTTGAAGGATAAGTTCTCCTTCACAAATCTGTGCAGCAATCGCCAGCATCATACCGATACGATGATCTCCATGAGAATCCACTTTCGTTCCGATAAGCTTCTTCCCTCCCCGGATAATCATCCCATCCTCCGTTGCTTGTATATCCGCACCTAATTTCTTTAACTCGGTTACTACTGTATCAATTCTATTCGTTTCCTTCACCTTAAGCTCATGAGCATCCTTTATAACCGTTTCCCCTTCAGCCTGGGTAGCTAATAAAGCAATAATTGGAATTTCATCAATTAACTTCGGAATAATCTCGCCCTCAATCGTTGTTCCCTTTAAATCACTTGTAGACACGGTAATCGTTCCTGTAGGTTCAAATACATCGGTATCATTTTTATGAATCTCCATGCATGCTCCCATATTATGAAGAACATCTAGTATACCAGTCCTAGTAGGATTAAGACCGACATTATTTAATGAAATTTTACTGTTAGGAACGATGCAGCCAGCTACAAGGAAGAAGGCTGCAGAAGAAATATCACCTGGGACATGAATATCAGTTCCAGAAAGCTTTTGAGCACCTTCTACAAAAATCTCCTTGTCTTTTCTGCTAATTTCGCCTCCAAATCGCTGAATCATTCTTTCGGTATGATCTCTAGTAGGTACGGGCTCTATTATTTTTGTAACTCCATCTGCATTCAGACCTGCAAATAAAATGGCTGATTTAACTTGAGCACTTGCTACTGGTAATCGATAGGTAATACTCTGTAAATTACCGCCTCGAACGGATAAAGGAGTATATTTTCCGTCTTCCCTGCCATCAATTTTTGCCCCCATTTCTCTTAGAGGAGCAACAACTCTTGTCATTGGCCGTTTGCCAATGGATGAATCACCAATTAGCGTACTATGAAATGGTAAACCGGATAATATTCCTGTTAGCAAGCGGATAGTTGTCCCTGAGTTCCCAACATCCAAAATATCTTTTGGCTCTTGTAATGCCTCCATTCCTTTTCCGTGTATTACCACTTCTTTTTCATTTTGTTCTATTAGTACACCTAGCTTCCGGAAACAAGCGATAGTACTTAAGCAGTCATCGCCTAATAGAAAATTTGTAACCGTTGTTTTCCCATTTGCTATCGATCCAAACATAATCGAGCGGTGAGAAATTGATTTGTCACCAGGGACTGCAATTTCTCCTTTTAAGCCTCGATTTTTTGTATTAAGTGTGATTAAGTCCAATAGCTTCACATCCTTCTATCCTATCGTAGTATCATAATTAGAATAGGCAGCGATACACTTCTGTGCTCTTATTCTATCTTCTTCGGTTTGAAAACTAATTGCCAGAATCCCGAATATCTCTTCTCTGGTTTCCATTATTCTAATATTCGTTATACTTATTTTTTCTTGAGCTAAATAACCTGTAATCTCAGATATAACCCCTGGATAATCCGGTACATCCACATATAAATCATAAAAAGCTGGGATTGCCCCTTTTTGATCTTGGGGCAAACCATCTCTTACCTTTTTCGCTCGGGAAAAATAGTCATATAATTCTTCGGCACGTTCATTTTCAATGAGAGTAAGGACTCTGTCCATTTCTTTTTTCCATTCATTCATTAACTCAATTAACACGTTTTTATTATGTATTAATATATCCCGCCACATAGAAGGGCTGCTAGAAGCGATTCTTGTAATGTCTCTAAATCCTCCTGCTGCTAACCTAGTTACTAGTTTATGCTTTTCACTAATCTGATCTGCTTGATGTACAAGTGATGCAGCAACTATATGCGGCATATGACTGATAGCCCCAGCTAACAAATCATGCTCTTCAGGAGAAATAACAAGAAATTTCGCATTTGTGCCTTGTAACCATTTTAATAAACACTGAACATGCTGATCCTCAATTTTTTCATGGGGAGTTAATAAATAAAAAGCATTTTCAAAAAGAAGTACTTTTGATGCTGAAACACCACTTTTATGGGAGCCAGCCATTGGATGTCCCCCAATAAAAGTAACGTTTTTATCTAATAGTACTTGTGACTTTTTTGTAATAACAGACTTAGTGCTTCCAACATCTGTGATTATAACTTTTTCTTTCAATTCTATTTTAGAAAGTATTTCGATGATTTTTTCTGTTTCTTTAACTGGTGTAGAAAGAATAATCAAATCAGCAGTTTTTGCACCTTCTTCAATCGTTGTTGAAAGATTATCAATAACCCCCATCATACTGGCTAATTTCAAATTATCCACGGAAATATCAAAACCTGTAATGATGCTTTCTGGGTGTTCTTTTTTTATACATAAAGCTAACGATCCACCTATAAGTCCTAAACCTATTATGAAGACGCGACCGTTCATTCTATCACCGCCTTCTATTCCCAATTGTTATTGCGCCACTTTCTTTTCAGCAAGAAACTGTTTCATTGCTTCAATCAAACCATCGTTTTCTTCTTTTGAGCCTATTGTAATTCGAACAGAGGTTGGATAATTCAATGGAACACCTGAACGGACAATATACCCTTTACTCATTAAGTATTGAAATACTTCATCCCCATCTATTTTGAAATCAACTAGCACAAAATTTGTTTGTGATGGGAAGTAGGATAAATTATTTTCCTCACAGAAACGATATAACTGTTCAAGACCTTCTCTATTTTTCTGACGACAAGATTCCACAAACTCTTGATCCTTTAGGGCTTCTTCTGTTGCAATCTGCCCGAATGTATTAACATTAAATGGTTCCCTTACCGGATCTAATGTGTTTAATAAGCTAGCATTGGCAACACCATATCCTACACGGAAACTTGCAAGACCATATATCTTTGAAAATGTTCGTAAAACGATTAGATTATTAAACTGTCGTGTAAGCGAAATAGCTTCATAATAATCTTCCGCCACTACATACTCGTAATACGCTTCATCAAGTACTACAAGCACATCCTCTGGAACTTTTTCTAGAAAAGCAAGTAAGTCCTTCTCAGGAATATATGTACCGGTTGGATTATTGGGACTGCATAGCCAGACAACACTAGTATTATCATCAATAGCTTTAAGCATTGCAGGCAGATCATGTTCTGCTTTTTCTGTTAGAGGAACTTCTCGAACCTCTGCTCCATCAACGACTGCATTATGCTTATATTGCCCGAATGTATGACTAGCCATTACCGTATTTAAGCCTGGTCTTAACAAGGCTCTAGATATCATTAAAATAATTTCATCTGAACCATTTCCTAATACTAGCTCTTCTGGTTTAACCTTTAAAAACTCAGCTAATGCATAGCGGAGGTTTGTTGCATATCCATCGGGATACAACGCATAAGAGCCATCGACTTTTTTTAAAGCCTCTAATACTTTTGGAGAACTCCCAAATGGATTCTCATTAGACGCAAGCTTAACAATATGATCGAGATTAAATTGTTTTTTCACTTCTTCTATCGTTCTACCAGGTTGGTAAGCTTTCAACCCTAAAAGCTGCTGTTTCCATTTCATTATATTCACCTCAAGTTTATTGTTTTGTTAAATCTGGTCTTAATTGAATCGCTTTTTCTAAATAAGTATGCTGTATTTCATCCTGCGGCAGCTCCGTGTTCCAATGCATCATAATCCGAATACACTTTTCTAATGCAAAAGGAACAGCTATTTCTTTCATACACATGACTGGAACATATGTCCAATCTTCTTGCATACGAATAATTTTAGCTGGGAAAGCAGCATTTATATCATCTGTAACCGACAAAAATACGGATGCTACATCACATGCCTTTATCTTATTTGCGTTTATCATCTCTTTAAAAAGTCTTTCTGTCGCAGAGAGAATTTCTGCTTCGATATTGTTTTTAACCGTTATTGCTCCTCTAACGCCTCTAATCATCTACTTCCCACCTTTAAATAACCCTAATTCTTTTCTAATTACCTCTTCAGTCACTTCTACTAGAACAGGAAAACCTATTTCTTTCAAAAGGACAAAACGTATTGTTCCATTTATAGATTTCTTATCCTGTCTCATTCGATCAATTAAACGTTCTATTTCCAGATCACTTGGAATATCACAAGTATATCCTAGCTGTTTAAGCCACTTTATATACTCCTCCATCGAAAATACTATGTCGTATTCTCTTTTGCTTAATCTTAACGCAAATATCATTCCAATCACGACAGCTTCTCCATGAGTAAATTTTCCATACCCCATCTCTGCCTCAATTGCATGCCCTAATGTATGCCCAAAATTCAAAAAGGCGCGTACGCTTGTTTCTCTTTCATCTTTTTCAACAATCGCTTGTTTAACAAGAATACCTTTCTCAAGAATTTCAGACCAATAAGCTATTTTTACTTGTGATAAATCACTTATCTTGCTATGTAGTTCTTGATAAAAGGTTATATCACTAATTAACGCATGCTTGATTACCTCTCCAAACCCAGATCGAAGTTCTTGAAGCGGCAGCGTAGATAGAAACGTTGTATCATAAAAAACAGCTTCTGGCTGATTAAAAACACCAATCATGTTTTTACCCAAAGGATGGTTTATAGCCACTTTCCCGCCAACCGCACTATCATGAGCTAAAATAGTGGTTGGGATTTGAATAAAAGGAATTCCTCTCATAAAGGAAGCAGCTACATAGCCTGCTAAATCACCGACCGCTCCGCCACCTAATGCTAATACTAGCGATTTACGATCAAGGTGCTGTTCTAGCATATAGGTCAAACAAGCATAAAAAACATCGAAAGTTTTTGCCTTTTCTCCTGCTGGCACTATATAGCTAATGACAGGAAAGGAGGAAAGTTTCTTTTCTACCGTTTTCAGGTGCAACTTTTCAACTGACTCATCGGTAATAATTAAAACTTTTGTTACATCAACAAATTCCTTTTGCAGAAATGCTGAAAGCTCATCAATAACACGTTCTCCGATCCATACATCATATTGTTTCGACGTTGTTTGAATGGAAACAGTCTGCATTAGAATTCCCTCGCGTGTCTATTGTGCTCAGCAATATTAGCTGCAAGCCCTTCAAATCGATCAGCATAAAATTGATCGACAATAGCTGCAGCAAGCTCCCAAGCAACAGCATGCTCTGCTACTACGGATGCCGCTGGAACTGCACAACTATCACTGCGTTCAATGCTTGCTGTAAATTCTTCTTTTGTATCGATATCTACACTCTTTAATGGTTTATATAGGGTAGGAATTGGCTTCATAACGCCTCTTACAACAATTGGCATACCATTTGTCATTCCACCTTCTAAGCCGCCTAGACGGTTTGTTCTGCGAGAATAACCTTTTTCTTGATCCCATATGATCTCATCATGGACTTCACTTCCTGGCTTTCTAGCAGCTTCAAATCCTATCCCAATTTCTACTCCCTTAAATGCATTTATACTCATGATTGCAGCAGCAAGCTTCGCATCTAATTTACGGTCATAGTGTACATAACTTCCCACACCAATCGGCATACCTTCCACAATTACTTCTACTACACCGCCAATGGAATCGCCATTTGCTTTCGCTTCATCAATGGCATTCATCATTTTTAAGCCTGCTTCTTCATCTAAACAGCGAACAGGAGAATTTTCCGTAATTTCCTTAAGTTTTTCAATCGACTCATAATTAGTTATATTTGATTTTATACCACCAATTTCGACAACATGTGAGGCAACTTTAATCCCTAGTAAGTCAAGGAGCTTTTTCGCCACCGCCCCTGCTGCTACACGAACTGTCGTTTCACGGGCAGAAGATCTCTCTAATACATTTCTCATATCACGATGACCATATTTAATGGCGCCATTTAAATCTGCATGTCCTGGACGTGGACGACTTATTTTTCGTTTGATTTCGTTTGCTTCCGCTTCATCAATTGGATCCTGTCCCATAACTTTGGTCCAATGCTTCCAATCATTATTTTCTACAATCAATGAAACCGGTGAACCTAACGTATAGCCATGTCTAATACCGCCGCCAATTTCAACGGTATCGGTTTCTATTTGCATTCTTCTTCCTCTGCCATGCCCCTTTTGCCTTCTAGCTAACTCCTTATTTATATCTTCAGCTAATAAAGGCATTCCAGCCGGAAGTCCTTCGATAATTGTAATTAATTTGGGACCATGTGACTCCCCAGATGTTAAATATCTCATAATGAATCCTTTCTCCCTTCAACGCTTTAAAGTGATTATGTTCCAATATAACATACCAATCCTGTTATGAATAGTGAAAATCTAAAAATCCTCGTAAAATATTACCACGTGATTATCCTATCCATAAGAAAAATAGCAATCATGTAAACAATGGCAAAACAACAATAATTTTTGCCATGTTGTTTTGCCATTAACTTATATTTTCCGATAAAAAAAAGTATCTGCTGTCTCAAATCCATATTTAGCAGGTGTAAAAATTTGCTCCGTACTCCCCACAAAGAAAATCCCACCAGGTCTTAATGCTTGAGAAAATTTATGGTAAAGTAAATCTTTTGCATCCTCTGTAAAATAGATGAGAACATTTCTACATACAATTAAATCAAATGGTCCGCCAAACGAATCCGATAATAAGTTTTGCTTCTTAAATGTTACATTTCTTTTTACTTCCTCTTTTATTTTGAACATTGCACCATCTTTCTCAAAATATTTATCCTTCTGAGCGATTGGTACTTCGTTTAATGCTCGTTCTAAATAAACCCCCTTCTTGGCCCTGTCTAAGGCGTTAATATCAATATCGGTCGCAAGAATTTGAAAGTCTCTCCATTTCATTTCATTAGAAAGAAGCATAGATAAAGTGTACGGCTCCTCTCCTGTTGAGCAAGCTGCACTCCAAACCTTTAATTGTGCTTTTGATTGTAGAAGAGATGGTAAGATTTTTTTCTCCAGTACTTCCCAGCGTTTATAATTACGGTAAAACTCAGAAACATTAATTGTCATTCGATCTAATAGCTCGTCCAATAAATGTTTATCCTTATGTATCGCTTTAAAATAATCTTCAAAAGAAGTAAAACCTCTTTTTTCATAAAGAGAAGTCAACCTTCTTTTCATTTGTGCTTCTTTGTATAAAGACAAATCTATTCCAGATAATCTGTAAAAATTCTTTATAAACTCTTGAAAATCCTTCTCCATTTAAAATTCCTCACAAGTATAATAAAATCAACTACTTTTTAAGTATATACGATTTTCCCACAAAACGGCCAAATTTTATTCCGATTATTCATATAATTACTAGAAAAGCGGAAGCGACTGGTTATCGGTGTACAAACTGGAGGGCACTGACTGAGATAAAGGAAACACGATGAACGTTAGTGAATCGATGTTGACTTATCGTAGGGAAGCGGCCGAAGTTTGCTAGACGATAGGAGCTGGAGCCATACATTGAAAAGCGGAAGCGACTGGTTATCGGTGTACATACTCCACGGTACCAAGTTTCTTAGTTTGATCGTTCAAATAAAATAGCTGCCCTGCATAGGACAGCTAAGTAAGCTATATTAGTAAATCCAACCATCTAATAGTTTCTTATACTCTACTAACTCTTCTTCTTTAAAGAATAGCGCAATTTCCCTTTGGGCACTTTCAAAACCATCAGATCCATGGATAATATTTTTATGTTTTACTACCCCAAAAT
This sequence comes from Niallia circulans NBRC 13626, assembly GCF_001591585.1. Classification (GTDB taxonomy): domain Bacteria; phylum Bacillota; class Bacilli; order Bacillales; family Cytobacillaceae; genus Niallia; species Niallia circulans. The sequence continues at coordinate 446,142 of NZ_BCVE01000001.1, forward strand.
CTCCACGTACCGTACCAGGCAAAGCTTCCAAAGGATCCGTTTTTCCCATCATCATTCTAGCCTTTGCAATGACTTCCTCTCCTTGCCAAACCATTGCAAAAACAGGACCTGAAGTAATAAAATCTACTAATTGAGTAAAAAACGGCTTGCCTTTGTGTTCTGCATAATGTTGTTCCGCTAAATTTTCTGTAATATGAATAAGCTTTGCACCAACAAGTTGAAAACCTTTCTCTTCAAAACGGGTTACTATTTTCCCAATTAAATTTCTTTGTACCCCATCTGGCTTTACCATTAGAAATGTTCTTTCCATAAGCTCACTCCTACCATATGTATTAGACTAGTAACATGGTCATTCATGAAAAACTTACCACAAAAATCCAATTTATGCAAAAGAAATTTAAAAACGCTTTCATGAAAAAAAGGTTCAAAAGGTTTGCTTATTCCTTTAAAATTTGCGCTTCCCTAAATATTTAGCGATATTATTAAGTGCAGATTTTGCTTTTCCATTTGGCAAATCACGAATAGTTTGCAAAGCCTTTTTTAAATACAAATCACTAACCTGCAAGGAACGATCGATAGCATCTGTATTTTTGATCATGGAGATAATTTCCATTAACTCTATCTTGGACATTCTCTCATGAACAGTTATCACTTTATCGCGCACTTTTTCTTGTTCCATCGCGAATAAAACAGGCAAGGTAATATTTCCTTGAAGTAAATCTCCACCAGCAGGTTTTCCTAATTCTTCTTCCGTACCAACAAAATCGAGAACATCATCTATAATTTGATAGGACATTCCAACATAATAGCCAAATCGATATAACTTATGTTGATACTCTTCCTCTACATCAGAAACAATGGCCCCTACTAATGAGCTAGCCGATATTAATAAAGCCGTTTTCCGCTTAATTCGTCGAAAATAATCCCTTATATTTTGATCAAATCGGTATTTATCTTTTATTTGCTGAATTTCACCGATACATACTTCCACTATCGTATTAGCAAGGACTTTGTGAGCAGCAGGCTTATCTATCTCACTCATAATTTCTATTGACCTAGCAAAAATATAATCCCCTGTATACATGGCAACTTTATTATCCCATTTTGCTTTAATCGTTGGTTGCCCTCTCCTTAAATCGGAGTCATCTATAACATCATCATGAACTAATGATGCCATATGAATTAATTCTAATGAAATAGCAGCCTTTTTTATAATTTGAATATCATAGTTACCAAACTGTCCAGCAAGCAATACGAATATCGGACGTATTCTTTTGCCGCCTGCTTGCAATAAATGTAACGATGATTCTCTTAAAATGGAAGAGTTCGCCTGTACCGTTTCTTCCAAAGCTTTCTCAATCTTATCTATATCCGAATTCAAAAATGAGTACATCATTTTTAATTTCACTAACTACTCACCCAACTTGTATCGATATTTTGAAATAATTATCCAGCATAAAAATGCTTATGTATAAATTTAATCCTATTTATGAAAAAAGAGTCTAAATACAAGGTCAAGAATACAGGATTAAAATGTAGTCCCCCATCAAAATCCAAATATGCTCTTTGGATTTTGATTTAGACTCTCCCCTATGATTGCATAATTATTTATAACCTAAATGAACCGCAGCAACACCACCAAAATAAGGCTTATATGTCACTTTTTTTAGTCCAGCTTCTTGAAACATCTCAGCTAGTTCTTTCATACCTGGAAAATCACGTGCCGATTCCTGAAGCCATGAATATTCCTTATAGCTTTTCGCAAATAATTTCCCGAAAACCGGCATAATGTAGCGAAAATAGAAATAGTATCCCTGTCTAAAGATTGGCATTGTCGGCTGGGACGTTTCTAAACAAACTACCAATCCACCTGGTTTTACAACTCTTCGCATTTCTTTTAAAACAGTTAAATAATCTGGAACATTTCGCAATCCAAAGCCAATTGTCACAAAATCAAACTGATTATCAGGAAACGGCAATTCCATAGCATTCCCATGAATAAGCTCAATATTATCATATTCCGCTGTCTTTTGTTTGCCGATACTCAGCATATTCTCACTAAAATCAAGTCCAACTACTTTACCGTTTGGTCCAACTTGCTCTGCTAAGCTAATTGTCCAATCAGCTGTTCCACAGCATACATCTAAACATGCTGCTCCTTTAGGAACATTCATTCTCTTCATCGTGTCTTTTCGCCATAGTTTATGCTGCTGAAAGCTAATGACTGAATTCATTTTATCGTAATTACCATAAATCTTTTCAAATACATTATGTACCTTTTCTTCTTTAGACTGTTGCTCCTGCATTTTTAATTACCCTTCCTCTACGTACAATTGTTGTTTATTTAAAGCATTTAATAATTGATAGGTATTTTCTCTAAACACCGTTTGTAATTCAGGAAGATTTTCTAGCATCTCTTCTAGTCGTGAACTTGTCTCTTTTAGATATTTATCTAATACGGTAGCTTTATCACTTATAGATAATAAATGGTTTTTATTCTCATACTTATAAAATGTTTCGACGACAATTGATCTTTGTGTGCTGTCATATAATTCTTTTTCTTTGCGTATTCGATAAAGAAACAAGTATTCCTCTATAAGTGAGTTCCATCGATCTAATTGATAAAAGTCCACAAGCTTTTTAATTAATGCTCCCTCAATATTTTTCAGACTTTCTATTACCTGCTCTATTGTTTTATCATTCTGTTGATAAAAGAATATTTTATTCTCATTTACCTCTTTAATTCCTTCTGCTAGGATTTTAAGCATTTTAAAGTCTTCGATTTCCGCTAATATTTTATAATATTGCCCACTATATAAATCCCCTGCTAATACTGTTAACTGTCGATTTCTTTCGTTCCCTTTATGCATCTTTTCATTTGTAACAAGCTCATGGGTATCAAGGGCAATTTGTATAAGTGTAATAGTTGCTGCATATGTAATTATTTCTTGCTTTTTTATATTTGCCTCTAAAAGGACAGATATAATTAGTAATATCTTATGTTCATCTATAACTGGATTTGGTATATGTTTTTGCAAATAATGATTCGAAGTTCGCTCAATCACTCTTTTTTTTACACTTTCTATTAATTCCTGCATAACCATAACATCACCCTTGTTCCCCATTTATTCCTGGTTTTCTATAATTTTGTTTCTCGCATCTACTTTTAATTAAGACAAGTGAAACCATCTCTCGAAAGATTGTCTATCTATCTTAGAACTACAAATTAACAAAGTAAACTTTTTTAAAAAGCCACTTTCCATTTCTATCACATATTCTAATTATTATATCACAAGAAAAAGTAAAGGGATACAATTGGCACTTAGTAAAGGTTCTGCTTTATCTTTTCCGAATTAACTGAACATAATTCAGTTTTGTTACTCTGCACCATGAAAAAACAACAGAAAAAAACCGCGATAATTTTCGCGGTTTTAGTGAAATACTATTATTGTATGTAATTATTTCACTGCGTCTTTAAGTGCTTTACCTGGTTTAAAAGCAGGAACTTTACTTGCTGCGATTTCAATTTCTTCACCAGTTTGTGGGTTACGACCTTTACGAGCCGCACGCTCACGTACTTCAAAGTTACCGAAACCGATAAGTTGTACTTTATCACCATCTTTTAAAGCATTCAAAATTGTATCGAAAACAGCGTCAACTGCTTTAGTAGCGTCCTTTTTTGATAGTTCACTTGCTTCAGCAACTGCATTGATTAATTCTGTCTTGTTCATGCCTTTCACCTCCTCCCGAGTGTTTCAAATAAAAGCTAAAAATTAGTTTCATATCTTTATTTGTAAACAAATTAACGGAATTATATACGTCCTACTGAATTTTTTCTTAATTGAGACCAATTGGTTTCTACTAAAAAGAAATGTCAGTATGAAAAGCCTTAAGCTTTTAATAAAGATTAAGAAACCTTTTATAACGCTAATTCCTTTAAAAGATTATCATAATCATTTCTGCATATCAAGAAATTTTATATATTGATAGCAATATTTTCTTATTTTGAAATAAAAGCGTAACATTAAAACCATATTTTTACCAATTTCATCCATAATTTGAGCGGAAATGGAACTATTCTCCCGTTGTACCAATAATGTAATAAACGGGTATATTTATAATAAAAGAAAAGCCTTTTTATTCATTCATCAAAAAAAGAACTCTAGAATAGAGTCCTTACAAAATAATTGCTATGAGTCCACCAGAGCCCTCGTTAATAATTCTTTCTAATGTTTCTTTCAGTTTATAACGTGCATTTTCTGGCATTAAGGACAATTTTGCTTGTATTCCTTCCCGGACGATGGAACTTAAACTTCTTCCGAAAATATCTGAATTCCAGATGGATAACGGATCATCTTCAAAATCTTGCATTAAGTATCTTACTAATTCCTCACTTTGCTTTTCTGATCCAATGATTGGTGCAAATTCACTTTCTACATCCACTTTAATCATATGGATAGATGGCGCAACGGCTTTTAATCTAACCCCAAATCTAGAGCCTTGACGAATGATTTCCGGTTCATCTAAACTCATATCCACTAATGATGGAGCTGCAATGCCATACCCAGTTTGTTTCACCATTTTTAAAGCATCTGAGATTTGATCATATTCTGTTTTAGCATGTGCAAAATCTTGCATTAATTCTAGTAGGTGGTCTTTTCCTCTAATCTCCACTCCTACAATTTCTTTGAGGATATCATCATATAATTCATCTGGGGCAAACAAATCAATTTCTGCGATACCTTGCCCCATTTCTATACCTGCAAGACCAGCATTTTCAATGAATTCATATTCACTAAATTGCGAAACTACTCTATCCACATCTCTTAATCTCTTAATGTCTTTAACCGTTTCTTTTACTGCTTCTTGATAATTATCTCTTAACCAATGATTTTCTCTTAATACCATTACCCAGCTTGGTAAGTTTACGTTTACCTCTAAAACTGGAAACTCGAATAGCGCTTCACGCATAACATTTAACACGTCTGCTTCGCGCATACTTTCTACACTCATGGCGATAACTGGAATATCATATTTTTCGGAAAGCTCTTGTTTTAGAGCATCCGTATTAGGATGATATGGCTGAGCACTATTTATAATCATAATAAATGGTTTACCAACCTCTTTTAACTCTTCAATTACTCTATTCTCGGCTTCTAGGTAGTTACTTCTTGGAATATCACCAATCGTACCATCCGTTGTAATAACGACTCCAATTGTACTGTGTTCTTGAATAACCTTTCTTGTTCCTATTTCAGCAGCTTCATGAAATGGAATAGGCTCTTCATACCATGGTGTATTGATCATTCTAGGGCCGTTTTCATCCTCATAACCTTGTGCTCCCGGCACAGTATAGCCGACACAATCTACAAGCCTGATATTCACTTCTAATCCTTCATCTACTTTAATAGAGGCCGCTTGATTTGGAACGAACTTTGGTTCTGTTGTCATAATTGTTTTTCCTGCTGCACTTTGTGGAAGCTCATCTTTAGTCCGAGCTCTATCACCTTCATTGTCCATGTTTGGGATAACAACCAATTCCATGAATTTTTTTATAAAAGTTGATTTTCCGGTACGTACTGCTCCTACTACACCTAAGTAAATATCACCGCCCGTTCTTTCGGCAATATCTTTAAAAATATTTACCTTTTCCAAGTGATCCCCTCCTGAACTTTTCCTAGTACATGGGATAGAATTATCCATTTAATACTATTAGACAATATATATTTATGATGTTGTCCTATCTCTTTATGCCTTATTTTTTATTTTCTCCCCCTTTTTTTTGCTAGTTTTTATTTTAAAGTTATAAGACCTTTGTTTATGAACGTAAAAATGATGCCCATCCATACGTTTTATTTTTATGAAACTAGCATGAATTCATTTATAAGCTATATTAATCCCATTTTTTCTGTGTATGAATAAATAAAACCTTCTCTTCAATATATACAAGAAAAAAAGGGATATGACACTTTTTGTTCGCAAATCTATAAAAAACTAGAAAAGGGGAAACTGATTATCGGCCAGTCTAGTAAACTTGCCAATCTGTTGCAATGACATATATCGTTCAAATGCAGCAAAGCGGCGAAAAACAAAAAAAAATCAAAGTAAGAAGTAGGGGAAACTTCTCACTTTGATTTCCATTGACTATTTAACCCAAACCCTGTTCATTCCACTAGGTTGCTTCAAAGCATTTTATGTTATTACATACATTTTCGAACCATTAAAACGCCTAAATTTCCATAAAAAGATTTCGTTCATTCTCCTTTCATAAGAAAGGATTTACAAAGTACACATCTTTTCCTTATTCTATGTACTGAGAAGCAAGAATGTTTATTAAATCTTCCATTTCATTCGTTTTTCCTCTGGCCATTAGGCTTTCGACTGCTTCCTTCGCATCTTTTCCATTGAATAAAATTTCGAATAATGCATTTGTGATAGGCATCGTAACACCGTATTTTTCGGAAAGCTGATGAGCTGCTTTCGTTGTTCGGATTCCTTCTACAACCATTCCCATTTGCTCCAGCACTTCTTCTAGTGCATGACCTTTTCCAAGCATATTACCTGCTCGCCAGTTTCTGGAATGAACACTTGTACAAGTAACAATTAAATCTCCAATCCCGGTCAAACCAGCAAAAGTAAGTGGATTTGCTCCCATTCTTGTACCTAGTCTTGCCATCTCAGCAAGTCCTCTTGTAATTAATGCGGCCTTTGCATTGTCACCAAAACCTAATCCATCTGCAATCCCTGCACACACCGCAATAATATTTTTCAATGCCCCGCCAATTTCTACACCAATAAGATCCGGATTTGTGTACACTCGAAAATTATGATTGATAAATAAATCTTGTACCAGTTCAGCTTCCTTCATATTTTTAGAAGATACTGTAACAGTCGTCGGATGACGTAAGCTTACTTCCTCCGCATGGCTAGGTCCAGAGAGTACAACAATACTCTTTCGGATGCTTTCAGGTATCTCTTCCTCCATTATTTCAGAAATTCTAAGTAATGTACCGGGTTCAATTCCTTTACTTACATGAACGAACGTTTTTGGTTCGTTAATATACGGGAGTAATTGAGGAATTACCTCACGCATCGCTTTTGTTGGTACAGCTAAAACAATGATATCCACATCATGAACACTCTCTTCTAACGAAGTGGTGCCTTTTACTTCATTGGGTAAGGTAATTCCAGGCAAATATTTACTGTTTTGATGTAAATTATTTATCTCTGCAATATTTTTCTCATCTTTTCCCCAAATATGAATAGTATGACCATTGTCGCCAAGTACTAATGATAGTGCTGTCCCCCAGCTTCCAGCACCAATCATTGCTACGGATTTTTTATCTTTCATCCTTTCCACCTCTTTTATTTTCTTTCTCTTGCAAATATTTTAATCGGTGTTCCTTCAAAACCAAAGGCATCTCTAATCCGATTTTCTAAAAATCGCTCATAAGAAAAGTGAAGCAATTCTGGATCATTTACAAAAACAACAAAAGTAGGCGGTCCAACCGCAACTTGGGTAGTATAGTATATTTTTAACCTTTTTCCTTTATCTGTTGGAGTTGGATTCATCGCAACCGCATCCATTATAACATCATTTAACACACTTGTTTCCACTCGGCGTGTATGATTTTCACTGGCAACTTTAATCATCGGAATTAAAGTATGAATACGTTTTTTCGTTTTCGCAGATAAGAATACAATTGGTGCATAATCTAAGAATAAGAAATGCTCCCTTATATTTTGTTCAAAGGTTTTCATTGTTTTTTCATCTTTTTCTACTGCATCCCACTTATTTACGACAATAATAACTGCTCTTCCTGCCTCGTGAGCATAACCAGCAATTTTTTTATCTTGTTCAATAATTCCTTCTTCCCCATCAATAACTACTAAAACAACATCCGATCTTTCAATTGCTCGCAATGCTCTAAGTACACTGTATTTTTCTGTAGACTCATATACTTTTCCTTTTTTTCTCATTCCAGCTGTATCGATAATCACGAATTCTTCGCCATTAACCGTTACTTGGGAATCAATTGCATCACGAGTCGTTCCTGCAACATTACTTACGATTACGCGCTCTTCGCCTAGCATTGCATTCACTAATGAAGATTTTCCTACATTTGGTCGTCCAATAAGCGAAAATTTAATGACATCATCATCATAATCCTTTGTATCACGTTTAGGAAAATGCTTTGCAGCTTCATCCAATAAATCTCCAAGTCCTAATCCATGTGAACCAGAGATCGGAAACGGTTCTCCAAAGCCTAATGAATAAAAATCATAAATTTGCTCTCTCATATCTGGATTATCTACTTTGTTAACAGCTAGCACAACAGGCTTTTTCGCTTTATACAAAATCTTCGCAACTTCTTCATCTGCGGAAGTAACACCTTCCCGACCGTTTGTTATAAAAATAATAACATCTGCTTCCTCTATTGCGATTTCTGCCTGCATACGTATTTGGTCTAAAAATGGTTCATCTCCAATATCAATACCTCCTGTATCAATAAGGTTAAAATCATGATTTAACCATTCTGCCGAGCTATAGATACGATCTCTCGTTACTCCTGGTATATCTTCTACAATAGAAATACGTTCTCCTACTATCCGATTAAAGATAGTAGATTTCCCAACATTCGGTCGTCCAACTATCGCAATAACTGGTTTCGCCATCGCTATCATCCCTTCATATACATAATCATTCTATCCATGCAGCATGATTCCTTAGCATAAACATCTCAAGGTAATCACGATGTTAAAGAACATTCTTAGATTATTTATTTCTTTTATGAACGTAAGCACTAAAGCTTTTTGTACTTTCCGTTTTTATAGCTTCGTTTTAAAAACGTCTTAAAAACTGATTCAAAACGAAACCAATAATCGATTGCTCAAGTAATACCCTTTAACAAAAATAGTAAAATAGGGACTAACCCTTAAACTGAGAGGCAGACCCCTAACTAAAATAGTTTATCAAACAGATGTTAACCTAGCAACATAAAACTATATTTCTTTTATATAAGCTTACTTTTTGATAGTTCTCTTATGAGAATTAATGTCTTACAATAATAAAAACTTCCTCGCTGATTTTATGGGCAATCCCATCTAATATCGCTTCTAAATTTGTCGCTACGGTTTCTAATTCCTTTGTATCTTGGCAATAAAATACACCGCTCCCTGGAGCAACTTTATTTGGATTAGTTGTTATGGAGGCTAAAATGTATTTCTCTATAGTCATTCTAACTCATCCTCCCTTTCTTCACGCTTACTTGGCATGCGAATCGCATTTTCTAGAGTTGGAACTGCACCAATGATGCGAATAGCTTTTTTTTCATTATGTATTTGGGGTAACACAAAAACAGCTACTCTCCCATCTTCAAGGTCTCTTTTTGCCAGAGGTACTAGCGCAGGTGTTCCGGAGTCACGGTATACCCCAAGAGCTGTTGTAACATCATATAAAATAGCTTGTCTTTGCCCTAAATTTGCAATGGTGGTTCTCGCGTTAAAATTCTTAGGTGTGAGAATAAATCCCATTCCATATTTCAACACTTCTTTCTGTCGCTCCGGTAACCCAATATTCATAATGTAAATAGTATCAATATGTAAACCAGCCCCTTTAAACGTCGGTTGAACATATTCTATATCCACTATATCCTTTAATTGACCACCAGACATTAGTTTCTTCGATATGACTACCGAAATGATCGCTGCAAGTATTCCTGTCCATATATTGAAAACAATATATCCAAACGTGCTGACTAATCCTGCAAACATTACTAAATAATTTCTACTTTCAAAAGCAATCGCGATTCCTTCAATATATGTTTTTCCTCTTGGTACCATTTCAAAACTATCTAGTTCTGTTAATGTATTTCTCTCCATATTTCTAACTTCTCGAAATTGAGACGCTGCAACAGTAAGAAATGTTACTGCCGTAAAATCCTTGTTTAATATCGATGGTATTGCAACCGAACCTAAACCTGCTGCAATAAAACCTAACGCTATATGAATGATTTTTCCATGCAAATAAGTCGGGTATTGTCTATAATCCGTGCGCAGCATAAACATCCTTAACAATGTTCCAACAATCACTCCAAATAAAATTGGATAAACGAAATTGCTCATAAGTTTTTTTGTCTCTCCTTTTCAAGCAAAAATACATAATTTTCCCATCTTGCAAGTGTTATTTTTAAGTAATAAAGTGAAATCAGTCCTAGCAAACCAAGTGTTAAAAAGTCGAAAAAGGCCATTGATCCAATGGAATAATCCATCTGATAGTTTCTTATAAGGAAGCTTAAAACCATCTCCCCATTAATACTTCCAATCAGCAAAACAAGTATTTGGCAAAATATATTTTTATGTAACAAGATAAGGAATGTAAATAATATACTTGTTTTCAGCCACACACCTGGAATAAATACCCAAACAGGATCAATAATGGCCATTAACTCATATGTAACATAAGCTAACATCATAAAAAAAGATGAAATAATCGTGTAAATACAGTTCTTCCACCGCAAAGTACCTGTATAAAAAAAAGACATTATTAACACAATCAGGAGCAAAATAGAGCAACTTATTCCTTGCCATTCCCAACGGTAAGGACTTAAAATAATTGCTGTTAATATGTAAATAGAATATTTCGTTCGGCTTGGGTTATTTTTGTCCATAAAAAACGTTGTTATTATCCAGATACACCATGTACAAAATAAAAAGATTGATCCTTCCACATCCTCACTCTCCTCTATTTTTCCATTATGTCTCGGAACTATGTAATTTAAACGAAAAAGTTAGAAGAGCGCATAGTGACTATTCTGTAAATTTTTTTCAGGAAATTTTTTCATTAAGTAGTTTTCTGCCTTCGGAAGAATAATAAAAAGAACTTCTATGAAAGAAAAGAAGGAGAACATCCATTTTATAATGGAAATAAAAAAGCAGGAGGCATTGTAAATGGGTAAAGATAGACAGGAAAAAAAATTAAAAAATAGTAAAAGAGTAGAATCTGATCGTGATCAAGCACTTCATTATAATGGTTCCACTCGGTTACAAAGTCCAGAAGAAGGAAGATTACTTAACGATAATAAGTAAAATACAAAAGAGGTGGCCAAAATGGCCACCTCTTGATTCCATAACATTAATTTTTTAATTTTTTCAATTGCTCTCCAATCATATCACCTAATTGGAAACCTTTTGATTCCTCAGGAAGTTCATACACTTCTTCTTCGTCTATTTCTTTTTCTGTTAATTCTTTAATACTTAAAGAAAGACGTTGTTCTTCTTCATTCACATCTAAAACCTTTACTTGGACTTTCTGTCCTTCTTTTAATACTTCGTGAGGTGTTCCAATATGCTTATGGGCAATTTGAGATATATGAACAAGACCTTCAACCCCTGGGAACACTTCAACAAAAGCTCCATAGGAAACAATACGTTTTACAGTTCCATCTAGTACGCTACCTTTTTCAGCGCGCTCTGCAATGTCTGCCCACGGTCCTGGCTGTGTTTCTTTAATAGATAAAGAGATACGATCATTATTACGATCAACACTTAATACTTTCACCTTTACTTCTTGTCCTTCTTGAACTACATCTGTCGGACTAGAAATATGATCATGAGATAATTGAGAAATATGAACTAATCCATCAATACCGCCTAAATCAACAAAAGCACCAAAATCTGTAATTCTTTGAACGGTACCTGTTAGTGTTTCGCCAACTTCAATTGAGTCAAGGAGGTTTTGTTTTTGTTTATTTTTCTCTTCCTCAACAACTGCACGATGGGATAAAATAAGGCGACTCTTGTCTTTTTCCAATTCTACAATTTTAAAAGAAATGGTCTTACCTTTATAATCAGAAAAATCTTCTACATAATGAGCTTCTACTAAGGAGGCAGGTACAAAACCTCTGACACCAAGATCAACCACAAGTCCGCCTTTTACCACGTCTTTTACTTCTGCTTCAAACACTTCGCCAGAATTAAACTTCTCTTCAAGCTGATCCCATGCTTTTTCCGCATCCACTTTTCTTTTTGACAAAACGAGAGCATCTTCTTCCACTTTAATTACTTCTAATTCAAGTTTGTCTCCTTCAGATACTACGTCACTCGCTTTTTCAATGTGCAGGCTAGATAATTCACTTATTGGTATAATCCCATCGAGTTTACTGTCGCTGATTGCAACAATTACCTGTTTCTCTTCCACTTTCGTAATCTGACCACTTACTACGTCTCCGACAGTATAATTATTTACAACTACATCATTTAATTCCTCAGACATATGTACTCCTCCTTCAACTCTATAGTGCCTGAACATTCTAGAAAAATGTTCAGGCAACCGAAAATAAATTAATCATCCTTACGATTTATAAGAAACCTTCTCTTTAAAGTTCTTACAAACTTCTTTTTTTGTCAAGTAAGAAACACTAGACTAGTTTGAAAGATTAAGTGATTTTTGCTTTCGTTTTCATTAATTGCTTATTTTTTCTCTAGTTAACCCCATGATTTTTTCGACTACCTCATTTATGGATAAGGAAGTAGTATCCAACTCAATTGCATCGTCCGCTTTCTTCAATGGTGCAATTTCACGTTCTGAGTCTAATTTATCTCTTGCAGCAATTTCTTGTTTTAATTGTTCTAAATCTGATTGATATCCTTTTGACACATTCTCTTTATGTCTTCTAATTGCTCTTTCATCAACAGAAGCTAAAAGGAAGACCTTTACTTCAGCGGTTGGAATAACATGGGTACCAATATCTCTACCATCCATTACCACCCCACCGTTTACAGCAAACATTTGTTGTCTTCTTACCATTTCTTCCCTTACAAGCTTATGTTTAGAAACAATGGAAACAGAGTTAGTTACTTGACTTGAACGAATTTCCTTTGTGACATCATGGTTATCTAAAAAGATTAGCTGTCCATGTTCCCCTGGGAAAAGCTCAATAACTGTTTCATTTAACATATTTATTAAACTTTTTTCATCTTCTAAATTTAAATGATGATTAATTGCTTTAAAGGTTAATGCTCTATACATAGCACCTGTGTCAATATAAATGTATCCTAATTGTTCCGCAACAATCTTTGCAACAGTACTTTTCCCTGCTGCTGCAGGTCCATCAATTGCAATGCTAATTTTCTTTTCCATAAATCCTCCTGAACTACTGGCTCAAAAATACCAATTAACTTATTAAAAATTCTCCTATTCTATTTCTCCTCTAAAAGGAATCGGAAACCTTAGCTAGTCCTATTCATAAAAGAGAACATTATTATAATAGGAAGAGCAAGTTTTGCTTTTATGGCTTCACTTTCTTTTATTTTAACATATTCTTTCGACTTTTTATCATTAAATCCTTTTCTTTTATCTATCTCTTTGGATAGGAAGTTTAAGAAAATTCATCCTTATCTTCCAAAGGTCTCAAGAAAGGAGACAAAATTAGAATCCATTACACCCTCATATTGAGTGATTGTTCTTATTTCCGGTATAAAGTCCCAAGTATGAAGCATTTGGCCTATAATAAAAAAGGCAATTTGAAGACCAATAATCTTTATTAAAATTCTTTCAACCGTTTTCACTCCATGCAACTCCTTTTCCTACTTTTCTTATACACAAAAGCTAGAGTCATTTAAAATTTAGATTATAGGAATAGTATCGGAGTAAATGCATGCCTTTATTCAAATTTCAAGCCCTTTCTTTTTTAGCGAAAGTTGACGGTCAAAGCTGAATCTCAGCATCGACTGACGATCAACTGGATCGACGTCCAAAAATTCAATAGCCATTTTATAGTTCTGTTCGTTGTATTCGAAGATTTTTTTTATTTCCGCAGATAAATGTAAATAATTATACTCACCATTTTGTAAAGGTAAGACTACCGAAACTTTAATTTTACTATTTTGCTGCAGATTTATATGTTTAGGAACTATTACTGCAGCCCCGCCTGCACTAAAATCCAACGAAACAGTTGTAAATGGTTCGACAGTATTCTCTTTCTTGAAAGGATGGATAGCCATATCAACACTTGTTTCAATTCTTACAAATTGTCGTCGCTGAATCTTAATCATTTGATCATCAGAAGGAAGCGAAAGGATTAACAGTGGAACATTATTCTCTTTTTTCCTACCGATAACTTCTGAATGAAATAAATAAGCGATACCTTCGTTTGTTACAAAGTTAATCCTTAACTGAGCTCCATTCATGAGAAAAACAAGCTTATTTGTTTCAAGGTGAATTGGATATTCAATACTGATTGATTTCTCCTCGACTCCTAAAATACGACTTTTATACTGTTCTACTTTTGTTTCGCCATGAATCGGTTCAATTACTAACGTATCTCCAATTGAAATCACTTTATCTCACACTTTCCTTCTTAATTATATAAATATCTTAATGCTAGATAACCTAATTTTTCCATATATAAATCGTTTAGAAAATTACCTTCCTAGACTTAAAGTCCTAATAATCAATTTGGTAAATTATATCAAAATACCTACTTTTATGTATCATTATTACATGAACGTTTTATATTTGGCAATACCGTCCCTTCCCTTATCACTTCAATCATTCCGCTTTTATTTACTAATAATTAAAAAAGCTGTCAACATCCTTTTATAAAAGTTTGTTGACAGCGACTTTCTAATTACACAACTTCTTCATATACAGGTTCAGCATTTTTTAACTTCTCTACCTTCTCTTCCACTCCATTATCGGCATTTATATAAATTCGATAAGTGTCCTCACCTAATGTCCCGATAAATTCATAACATAATACTTCTTTATTCAAGTCATTTAAGATGATTGCCAATCCATCATCCATTATTTTTACTTGTTTATTAATTTTCTTGCGTGCATCTTGTTTGGAAATAACCGGATCTTTTATTTCTCTTTCTTTATTTGCTATTAAATAATCCTCTGCTGCAAAACCAATGATATTTCCATTATCCAAGGCAACTTTCATTTTGACACTATCTGGGTAAATTTTCACCCCATCTATTTCGGTGACAAAATTAAACACACCAATATTCTCATACTGCATACTTTCGAATAACGCTAGATTTTTAAATTTATGTTCTTTTAAAAATTTAACTGCTTGATTACTTGCTTCATTTAGACTTATTTTATCTTTCTTGACTTCTCGTGAGACAATTGACCATATTGGATATCCTCCTTTTTTCGTGATATCCATACTAGCTTCTACATTTGTTCCCTTTTCTTTAAGAGAAACACTATAAAAACCGTAGTTTGATCCTTTGCCACTTTCTGTGACTTTTACATCAACAGGATTTTTAAAATCTGCAAATTCTTTTGCGATTTCCTTTGCTTCTTTTTCTGTAATTATCTTCCCTTTTAAATTTTTAAAGTTTTCATCTTTCTTTTCCATGTTTACATTTGTCACACCAAAGCTCGTTTCCTGATAACCTTCTACTTTATCTTCAACCGTTTTTAAACCGTCAATAATGGTATTATCTAATTGTTTATCGGTAGCTAATGCCATCTCAACATCCATCCAGCGAAGATTTTTTTCCAGTACTAAGTGCTGCACGTTTCGTAATTCATCTTGAATGTCTGCTGCATCTTTATACAGCTTTGTTAATGTTTTTGATTCCTCTTCCGATAAAGGTTCTTTATTTAAATCTCTTACCGCTGTCCGATAACTAAAATCACCGATTTTCGCTAGAAACTCTTCTGTTTTATTAAATGGTAGTAGTGTCAATGGTAGTTGACCTACATCGGAATGGGCTTCCGAAGTAATTCGCCATACTTCTGCCAATGCAGGAGACAGAGATTGTTGTGAATTCATTGCTAAAGTTGTCCCAATTTGATCATGAAGCAAATCTACTTGATAGGTTAAATCATGAAAAGCTCTCTGGTAGTTATTCTCTGCGTTTAATAATACAGCATTTTTCTCTTTATGTTCCTGATAGCCCCAAAAGGCCACCCCTGCGACTCCGAGTGTTAATACTCCTATTAATATTCCTCTTAACATTGTCTCACCCCACTATTTACAGAATATATGCTTACCTATTTGTTTAATTTGTGGTCGACCCCAGATCCATCCACTTGTTGCTGTATCTGGATTAAAGTAATATAACGCATGTCCTGTAGGATCCCACCCATTTATTGCATCTAAAACTGCCTCTTTTGCTTGTTCATTAGGCGTTAACCATATCTGTCCGTCAGCAACTGCTGTAAATGCACGCGGCTCAAAGATTACCCCTGATACAGTATTGGGAAATGATGCACTATTAACTCTGTTTAAAATTACTGCTGCAACAGCCACTTGTCCTACATATGGCTCCCCTCTTGCTTCACCATATACAGCATTCGCCATTATTTGAATATCATTTTGCGAAAAACCATTTGGAACATTTGCTGCAGTAGGTTTTTTTCCAGTTGTATTTTCTCCGCCATTTGTATTAGCAGTATTCTTTGGCGCATTATTGTTGTTAGTAGTACCTTGATTACTACTTTTATTAGTTGTATCGTTGTTGCTAGATGCATTATTTTGTTTAGCTGTTTGACTGTTATTATTTGTTTTCTTTTGTACTGTTTCGTTTTGCTTTTTTGCAGTGTTTTTGTTCGAAGAAGGCATTTTTTGCTTTT
Source organism: Niallia circulans NBRC 13626 (assembly GCF_001591585.1). Classification (GTDB taxonomy): domain Bacteria; phylum Bacillota; class Bacilli; order Bacillales; family Cytobacillaceae; genus Niallia; species Niallia circulans. The sequence continues at coordinate 462,736 of NZ_BCVE01000001.1, forward strand.
CTAAATCTACTCCTCCATAATGGGAGAACTTTTTCCCGCGATTTATCTGTTCCTTGACAAATTGCTCATTGTATTTCGTTGCACTTGCTAACTTATTCTTCGTTTTCGTACCGGCTAATCCATCTATCGGCAAACCATATTCATATTGAAAATTTCTTAACGCCCAATAGGTTTGCCAACCAAATACCCCATCAATCTTCCCATTATAATATCCTACATATTGAAGTCTTGATTGCAATTCAATAACATCATCTCCTACCGCTCCATGCTGAATAACCTGATTGGAAAAAGCATGTACTTTTTGTTCAGCATAAGGAAATACTAGTAGTCCTGACATAACAAAAAGGATGATTGATATTTTTGTGAGTAAAAACTTTTTATTCATGCTTATTACCCCCATAACTAATTACTATTAACATTAACTGTATTTTTTGTAGCAATTGGATTTTTATACAAAAAAAAAGTAGAGTGAATGACTTCACTCTACTTTTTTACATACTAGATACTTCAAATACTTATTCCAAAGAGGATTTTAACCATTCCCCTTTCATTGTGGTAAATATTCCCTTTACCTTATTCCTATTATGTCCCTGTCATTCTTCGAATATGTCCGCTGCTTAATTCTCTAGCACTTTTCACCTTTCTAAGGCCTAACCACCATAAATAAAACATAAAAGGAGTGATGAAGATCAGCCAATTTTTCTCTAGAGATACAATATAATCGTATATAGCGTGAAGCAGAAAAGGAACAAGCAAGGAATAGACAAGCCATTTCCCTCTAGGCACAATAAATTTACCTTTTCCAAAATAATAACCCATAATAACCCCAAAAAGGGCATGACTGGATACAGGAAGCAAGGCTCTCCCGATTGCATACTCCAGTCCATTTGCCACTAAATACAAAATATTTTCCATAGTAGCAAATCCTAAGGACACGGCAACCCCATAGACTATCCCGTCATAAGGCTCATCGAAATCGGCATGCTTCACCGCTGTATAAAAAACAATAAACCATTTAAAAAATTCTTCCAGTAAGCTCGTAGTAAGCAAGGAACTCCAAATTCCCTCTGGAATGACATGCTCTGCTTGAAAAACATATTGGATAAACATTATGGGAAACACAAGAAGTGCCCCTGTAATAAAAGACCGCATGACAAGTGATATTGGCTCGGAACCGTATTGGTCTTTTAAATAAAAATAGCTTAATAATGCTAAACCTGGTGCAATTCCGGCTGAAAAAATCGCCAACATTTTATTTCCCCTTTTCCCTTATATAAGAGTTGCACGGTCTCATTTATTTTTTTCTTGTATGGCTTTTGCGATCTGCACACCATGAAATCTACCATTTTCAATAAAGATTTCATTCGCATTATTTCCAGCAGCAATTACCCCAGCAATAAATATTCCTTCCACATTTGTTTCCATGGTTTCCGAATCAAATACAGGTCTTCCTGTTTCTTTCTCAATTTCTATCCCCATTTTTTTCAAAAATGCATGATCAGGATGATATCCGGTCATTGCAAAAACAAAGTCATTTTTTATTTCATGAAGATTTCCATTTACTTCATACAGAAGAGATCCCTCTTTTATTTCGACAACATTTGCCTGAAATTCCATTTTAATTATTCCTTTGCGGACTAAAGACTCGAATTCAGGTAAAATCCACGGTTTGATACTAGTGGAATATTCGTTCCCTCTATACAAAACGGTTACCCTTGCACCAGCTTTGACTAGCTCAATCGCAGCATCCACACTTGAATTTTTCCCGCCAATTACCGCTACATCATGATTGAAATAAGGGTGTGCCTCTTTAAAATAATGCATTACTTTATCCATGTCTTCGCCTGGAACGTTCATATAATTGGGATTATCGTAATAACCAGTAGCAACAATAACGTAAGGAGCGATATACTCCTCTTTTTTTGTTTTTACAAGAAACTCCTGTCCCTCTGTTCTATTGACGTCTAATACTTCTTCATACGCATGGATACGAAGATCTTTTCTTTTTACCACTTCGCGATAATAAACTAATGCTTGATTCCGATTGGGCTTATATTGTTCTGTTAAAAAGGCGACATCCCCAATCTCCAGTTTTTCACTTGTACTGAAAAAGGTTTGATGAGTTGGATAACCATGTATGGCATTTACAACATTCCCTTTTTCAATGATTAACGGATTTATATTTATTGCCTTTAAGGCGATCCCTGCTGCTAAACCACAGGGACCAGCACCAATTATAATTGCTTCTTCTCGTTTCAACATAGTCACTCCTAACATTTTACAAAAAGGTTAGCCTCTTCTAACAAAATCCTTTCTTTTCTATTATGCATTTATTTTAGCTAATAGATGATTCATAACAGAAAAGGCGTACCTCTAAAAAGGTCCAATATAAAAAATCCCCTACCTATAAGGATAGGAGATTTTTGTAAATTCAGCAATAGATTTAATCAAATTTATATCCAACCGCGGAATCTAGATGCTTCCGCCATTTTTCTAACCCCCACCATATATGCTGCCAACCTCATATCAACTCGACGTATTTCGGCAGTATCATAGATGTTTTTAAAGGACTTACTCATTACTTTTTCCAGTCTTTCTTCCACTTCTTCCTCTGTCCAATAATACCCTTGATTATTTTGTACCCACTCAAAATAAGAAACAGTTACTCCTCCAGCTGAAGCTAAAACATCCGGAACTAATAAAATTCCTCTTTCTGTTAAAATGCGAGTAGCTTCTAATGTAGTTGGTCCGTTCGCTGCTTCCACCACAATACTTGCTTTAATATTATCTGCATTATGTTCTGTGATTTGATTTTCTATCGCAGCAGGCACTAAAATATCGCACTCCAACTCCAATAGTTCTTTATTTGAGATGGTATTATTAAATAAGTTTGTAACAGTGCCAAAACTATCTCGTCTATCTAGTAAGTAGTCAATATCTAATCCTTCTGGATCATGTAAAGCACCATACGCATCCGAAATACCAATGACCTTCGCTCCAGCATCATGCATAAATTTAGCCAAAAAGCTGCCCGCATTCCCAAAACCTTGGACGACGACACGTGCTCCTTCTATCTCTATGCCTCTTCTTTTTGCTGCTTCGCGTATACAGATAGTAACACCTTTAGCCGTAGCAGTTTCTCTTCCTTGTGAACCACCTAATACAAGTGGTTTGCCTGTGATAAATCCAGGGGAGTTAAATTCATCAATTCGGCTATACTCGTCCATCATCCATGCCATAATCTGTGAATTTGTAAAAACATCTGGAGCTGGAATATCTTTAGTTGGTCCAACAATTTGGCTGATTGCTCGTACATAGCCCCGGCTTAATCTTTCCAATTCACGAAAAGACATATCACGTGGATCACAGATAATGCCTCCTTTTCCGCCACCATAAGGAAGATCAACGATTCCACATTTTAAACTCATCCAAATAGAGAGTGCTTTCACTTCTGTTTCCGTAACATTAGGATGAAAACGAATTCCCCCTTTTGTTGGTCCCACGGCATCATTATGTTGAGCGCGGTAGCCTGTGAAGATTTTTACAGTCCCATCATCCATTCGCACTGGTATTTTGACTGTCATCATTCGAATCGGCTCTTTTAATAATTCATAAACTTCATCTGAATATCCAAGTTTATTCAAAGCTTTATGAATTACTGTTTGTGTTGATTTCAAAACATCGTGTTGCTCTTCTACATGATTCTTCTCATTAGATTTGTTGGCTACCATTAATAAATCCTCCTAAAAAACTACTTGTAGTTATCCACTGCAGTTCTTCTTTATAAGAATAATTATTTAGCTTCAATAGAATGCAAAACATAAATACAAAATTAGTTGCTAATTCAAAGCATAGTATACACTTTTACTTACATTATGCAAGATCATTTATTTACTTATTTAGATTTAAACGAATCCCTTCCTTCAGAAGGCTTTCATTCCATAATATATTCTTTTTTTACTGTGATAAACTGTTTTTTCCTCATTGCTAGTATCAGTATATTCAATTAAACGATTCTTTGTCCTACCTCACCCTCATTTAATTATCATTATTTCCTTTTCTTCTACACTTTCCCATACAGCTTTTCCCTGAGGCTAAACAAAAATTTAGTGGTAAAATACTATTATGTATCTTCCCCATTTCATTTTAACACTTTCAACAAGTTTTACCAATCATCAACTTAGAAATTTTTATGTACAAAATCCCCTTTAAACACACAAAAAAAGATAGATAATTCCAAACTCCGTCGAAGTTCCTATATCCCCGTTATCTGAGATTAACTTCAAAAATTGGAATTGTTCTATCTTAAAAATAGCTGGTTAAAAAAAATGCACTAATGTTTCAATAGCATTATCTTTTTTGATGACATTCCCATATTCTTCAATTATATATATACTCTTTAAACTCGCTTCTCCAAATTCACTTAGAATAGCAATAATTTGTTCTTCTTTAAATGAAGAAATATCGACAAAGCATAAATAATACCTTTCATTTAAATTATATAAAGAACCACCCTTAAAATTGTTTTGCTCTAACTGTTTTACCGCATCTATTACATATTCTATATCTGTAAACTCATATAATATATCCACTGTTTCTTCTACCGTTACTTGCATCTCTAAAAAGCCCTCTGATAATAATTCTTCCGTATCCAATTCAGTTTCAGTTATTGTTAAGATCATTACCATTCCTTGGGCTTTCATGGAAAATATCTCAACAGCTACCGATCCGTGTATCTCCATATCAAATATGTCATTTGCTTCTTCTAACATTTCATGAAAAAAATACTGCCACTTTATCGAGTCTTTCCATATATCTTCCTTGGTCAATCCACGTTCATACAAATCATCTGTGGTCAGATGGATTTTAATTCTGTTACTATTCAATCTCTCCAAACGCATGACTACGCCTCCTGCCTGCTCCTTGAAAAAACTCTTAATTTAGTTTATGAATGAAAGCAGGAATCGGTGAGTAATATTACAAAGTGGAGGATGATATATATAAGAGCCAACCGATTCAAAAAAGAAATATTGGTCAAATCGTAATAATGCTTTAAATTTAATTGTCCATTTGTTTATGTTGAATCTTGATAATATGAGTTTCTGGATGTGCGCCGAGCCTTAATGGAATACTTGTCGTGCCATATCCATTACTGACAAATATAGTAGTATTTCCAACCACTTTCGTTCCTCCTAATTCGTATGGACCAAATCCCAAAATTCGAATTTGGCCACCATGGGTATGACCACTTAACACTAAGGAAATCTGTTCCTTCTCTTCCATCTTTTCCACTATTTTCGGATTGTGACTGACTAATATTTTAAAATCACTATTCCCCACTTGCTCTAACGCTTTTTCTAAATCATCATATTCTAATGAATAATCTTCAATACCGAGCAAGGACCAGCTTTCCCCATCTGCAGATTGAAAAGTTATTGCTTTATTATTCAATAAAATAATATCTTCATCTAGTAATAAAGTCTCCAAAACATCTCGGTCTATCTCGTAGTCATTATTTCCCCAGACAAAATAAACAGGACCGATTTTTTTTAACTTCCGCAAATTTTCGCGTGTCTTCTCTAACTTAACTCCCTTCTCTAAAAGATCTCCGCCTATAATGACTATCTCAGCTACATCCACCGCCTCATTAATAACGGAATCATCAATTGATCTTCTATGGATATCTGAAATAAAGAAAAGGGTGATTTCACGGAAGGAAGCAGGGAAATTTGGAAAATAAAACATCTCATATTTAACATGATTTTCATTTGCAATTTTTCTCATATGTAAAATTAAAGCAATCCCTGCCAAAACAAGTAAAACAAATCCAACTAGTACATATATCATAAAGTCCCCCTAACTTCCCCATCTTACAAAGGATGATGTTTATATTTTAATACACCTCTTACACTTAATACCATTTTTAAGAAAATTTTTCTCTATTCACTCCCCATCTATATAGCTCCTAATGATAAGTAATTTACTCAAGAATTTCTGCTTCTCTTTTTCCTTCCCTTCAGCTATTCATACTTAAACC
>NZ_BCVE01000002.1 GCF_001591585.1 Niallia circulans NBRC 13626
GCCGCGCTCGCGTTATCTTAAACTTGGAAGACGCAGATTTAGAAGATGGAGATATACTAGTCACAACCTTTACGGACCCTAGCTGGACACCATTGTTTGTATCAATAAAGGGTCTCATCACCGAAGTGGGTGGACTTATGACGCATGGAGCCGTTATTGCACGGGAGTACGGATTACCAGCTGTGGTTGGAGTAGAAAATGCCACGAAACTAATAAAAGACGGACAAAGAATCAGGGTGAATGGAACAGAAGGATATGTAGAAATATTATAACTCATTACCTTCAAGCATTCAAACTAGGAGAATGCTTGATATTATGGCTCTTTGCCGCCTATGATAAAAACCTCGTTACTTGGACATATAGCGGGATAGCAACTGATGATTGTTATTAGTATGTTAAGATAGATAAGTTTTTCCCAAAGAAAGAAGCCATGTTATTTAATCTCTATTCAAAATGGCTTCTTTTGATTTTAAGGTGAAATCGTTTTGTGTGGTGTTTTCGGCCAAACTTTATCTTTATGCTCCATTTCACTTATTACAGGAATATGCCCCATAGATTAGAGAAGTGCATATTCCTGTTAAATTACATACAAATGTTTACTAGACATTATAACAATCTTTAATTTTGAAAGGTATCAGCAACTAAATTACTAAATTCCTTTAAATAATAAAGGTAGTTTTCACCTCCATAGTTATAACGTTTATTGTACATCTTCGCAACGACCACATTGTATTTAGGAATAACCAAAAGTGTTGGTCCTGTTATTCCCAATATTTGATAAGAACCTTTTGGAACTCTATGACCAAGTTCACTGTAAACTGCAGGATCACCTTGCACATACCAAAACAATCCATTTAATGGTAGTTTATTATCTCTATAAATAGGACTATGGATTTGAGTCGCAATCTCGATAACTTCTTTGGGCACAATCTGCTTTCCGTTTGCAAAACCTTTATTTAAATGAAGATTTCCCCACTGTGCAAACTCCCGTGCAGTGGTATGTAAGTTTGCCTCCATTCCATCAGCAGAATTCCCTAGTTTGAAGGCTCCTTCATCTTCACGATTAATGATTTGTTTTACTAATAATTCACTCTCTTTCGTTTGCCAAGCTGTTTCCCTAAAGCCCAATTTTGAAAATACTCTTTCTTCCAAAAAATCTGGAAAACTTATTTTAAATAGACGATTTACTAGTTCTGTCATCATTGACACATTAATCCCTCTATAAGCCCAATTTTGCCCAGGTTCAAACTCTCGAAAAATAGTACCATCCTCTTTTTGGTGTAACCCGTGCGAGTGGGTAACTAAATGACGTAAAGTTGTTTTACCTAATAATCCTTCATCCATATCTCCAAAGTAATCACTGGCATAATCATTAATACTATTAATTTTCCCCTCATATATTGCATAGGCCACTACTAATCCAAGGTAGCTCTTTCTAGCAGATGCTACATTAAATTGAGAAGATGCAGTGATCGGATTTGCTTTAGTGGAATTGGAATGAAAGCCATTATAATGTTCAAGTATTACTTCATTATCCTTTAAAATATATAATGCTGAGCTACTACTTCCATTTTTTTCTCTAATATTCTCTACCCACGTAATCAATTTATCAAGATGCTCCATGCTACTACTCCTTCTAAATCCATAAACTGTATAATTCCTTTATTAATATTCTCTACAAATTATAGAAGTCCTTTTTCCCCTAAACTCCGATAGTTACATAAGAGTCCCCTTCTTTGTAATTGAGCTACGCTTCAACTTCTAGCATGATGTTAATCCTTCTAAAAAACGTCTAATCCCTTTGTATCAAGGTTTTAGACGTTTATTAAAAAGGATTGAAGCTAATTAATTGTCTCGATATAACCTGTCATCTTTTTGCTGGCAAGATCTGCTCCATTTGTCCAATTATGAAAATTAAAATCGAGAACTTCCTTTCCTTGCGCTAGAGAAGTAAGAATTCTTGATTCTTGGAAAGAGTAGGAAAATGTGTGTAGTGTTCCGAATAGTTGGTCATAATTCTGAAAGAATACGGGAGAATTTTTCTTTGCGAATATGCTAAACATCTCTTGCTGTGTTCGTTTCTTCCCTTGGAATGATTGTAAATAATTATTTCTTTTGACGGAACCATTAATAGCTGATCTGTTTTTGTCTTGGAGTTCAGAAGTTTGAAAATGATTAACACATGATAAGAGCTTCTCATCCTTTCTAATGCACACTTTTTCTGGAGTTGCTTCTATCACCGCGATGTTTCCTTTTTTATCTCCCACCGAAAAATTATAGCAGGCTGAATGAGGGATTTCTTTTAGCAGAGCAGATGCGTCATCGACCGAAGAACAAGTATCCAAAGCCATCCGTATTGCAGCCCATGGGGAAACACCCTTTGTATATCCACTATAACTAACAAAATGGAAGCCCATCACTAACCCTTTCTCATTAACTCCATCATGTCTCCCTAAAATTTGCAAATTATAGCCTGCGGTGGCCAGCGTATTCTCCGCTTGGATACAACTAAAAATACCATCATACAGATTGGGAGAAAAATCGTAGTTCCGAACATAGATTTCATCTGTAAGAATAGCCGTGCATCCCATCACATCTATCTTGGGAACGTGATAACCGCTAAACATGGATGCAGCTCTGATAGACGAAATCCCCAAACCCTGGGCCAGTCCTTCTAATTCCTCTAATAGATGTGGAGCATATGCGGAATAGATGGAGTGCATATTTTCATAATCAATGTCCTGTTCGAAAAACTCACTCCACATCTTAACAATAGAACGCCCCAATATTCTCTCTGCTGTTTTTAAACCAATATGAAAAGAACGATCCCTAATTTGAATAATATCCACCTCAAAATTCTTCATGAAATCCCCTCCATTATTGTTTCTAAATCTGACTATACTTAAAAAGAAAAATAATTTCCTGTCTTTTTATGCTCTTTTTAGACTGTTATGAAATATATCCTTTTTTTATCCAATAGGACCTCTAAGTAAAAATGTTGTTATTTATTGGAAGCGCCATTTAGTTTATAATATTAGGCGAGGAGGTAATAGGATGTATTGCAAATAGCTCTATCTTTAAAGGAGGGAAAAATATGTTAAATTTCAACTGGATTAACGAAAGCACTATCGTGGAAGAAGACGGCAGAATAGAAATATACGCTCTAAAAGAAACTGATTTTTTCTGTAACAATGGCGCAATTGGAGCAGAAGGTATCACGCCTCAATCATTGTGTAACGCGCCCTTTTACTATACAGAGGTGGCAGGTGATTTTATCATGAAAGTAAAGGTTTCTCATGATTTTAAGGACACTTATGATTCTGCTTCCATAATGGTTATGAAGGATATGACATATTGGGCAAAGGCTTGTTTTGAATTAACTGATTTTGATACTCATGCAGTTGTAAGCGTTGTAACGAAGGAAGAGTCGGATGATGCGAATGGTTGCAATATTGATGATAATGCTGTATGGCTACAAGTATGCAGAAGTGGACATTCTTTTGCATTCCACTACTCCACAGACGGTCAAAATTATTATATGATGAGATTTTTCAGCTTGCCTGTTGATGAGATTGTAAAAGTTGGACTATTAGCACAAGCTCCCTTAGGAAATGGCGGAAAGAGAATTTATGAAAACTTGAGTATTGAAAAGAAGACCGTAAAGAATATTCGTATGGGTAAATAGATAAGTCAAGATATCTTCTTCGATTGGTGTAACAGTCAATCGATTTTTTTCGTTCACCGAATTTGAATATATCCACTATGCAGATGTAACCATCATTAGAATAGCAATCAGCAATAACTCTCCTGTAGTTCCCCCAAAAAACTTAGGTAAGGTCCTAACAAAGAATTGCTACAAATTACTTTACTAATTGAGACATTAATAAAAGCGTGTACTTAATCTTTTATATTCGTTAAATTAAAAACAAAGTGCCATTTATTATGCATAATAAATAATCTAAAAAAGAATCCTATAAAAAACAGGGAGGATTCTAAGATGTCATTAAAACTACAACGGTCATACAATATCTTACTGCTTGTTCTATCGTGGTTATCGTTAACTCTTATTGATTCTCGTAATATAAAAAGATTTTTTCCTGCCACACTCACTATAGGGATAATCGAAATCTTAAATGCATGGATTGGAAAAAAACGAAAGTGGTGGGTTTTCTATAATAAACCAAATTCTTATTGGTTTGGTGAATTACCATTTAATGCTGGACCATTTGTCTTTATCTCCCTATGGACACTAAAATTGGCATATGGAAATTTCAAGAAATTTCTATTAATCAATGCAATGATACATGCCTTCTTTGCATTTCCTTTTTCATTTTTTGCAAAGAAAATAAAATATTATTCATTGGTTCGATTTAATCATTTCCAATTTTTTATGTATTTCTTTTTAAAAGCACCATTGTTATATTTCCTTCAATTTTATTTGGAAAAGAAAAATCTGTTCGGGCTATTCAAACAACGGTAAACTTATATCCATTTCCTTCATACTGTTATCTCATAAATACAGCAAAAGTCTCCCATTATCATTAATGAGAGACTTTTAACTTGAAAATAGCCTTAGTATCATTTGTGATCCTTCAAAGCTCTATGAGCATAAAGGAATGCTACTATTTTCTTTTAAACACTCACTCGTTTACTCCCCATTACTAGTTGCCCGAAAAAAATAGCTTTTATCTTTCTTACCGCCTTATTGTTTAGATTAGAAATAAACTTTAATATACTATCAAAACTATCTTATTATACCTATCCACTAACCAAAAAGGCAAGACAAACCCTTTACATTTCAATACCTAGGATATTATATAACTTTTCTTTTCCTTCTATGGTAATTTTCACTGCTCGATCAGGCAGCTTTTCAATCCAATTAAGTTCTAATAATTTTAATAAAACTGCATGACCTAATGATCCTGCTAGATGATAACGCCTTTCGCTCCAGTCTAGACACTTTCTAGCGAAATGTCTTCTTTTATTTCTCAGAGTGTCAAGATCAATTCCAAAATCACGAAAAAACGTTTCTCCCTCTTCCGTTACGCTAAAATTATCCTCTTCCTCAATCATATATCCTTTTACAATAAAGGCTTCGGTTAACTTTACACCAAGTCTCCCTGCCAAATGATCATAACAAGTTCGAGCGATTTTAATCTTTTCTGCTCGTGAAGAATCTTTTAATGAGCGAATGCGCACAGGTGGGGCAATAACGATCAATGTCTCTATTGCTCTAGCAACATCGGTATTTGCTAGACTATAATAGCGGTGTCTGCCATGTTTTTCTACACGGATCAATTTTCCTTCAACCATTTTAGAAAGATGGCTGCTTGCTGTTTGTAGGGTAACGTCTGCTTTTCTTGCTAGTTCATTCGCTGGAAGTCCATCAAGTCCGAGAAGAGCCTCCAACATAGCCGCTCTTGATGAATCAGCCATTAGTTTTGCAACATATGAAAAATCGGGGCTAATAGCCATGACCATCCTCCCTTTACATTGATAGTTCGATTATAACCGAAGTTTTTATATGCTACTATTATAAATATCAATTTGAAAGGAGATTCACCTAATGGGTAAAACAGATTTATTAATCTTAAATTTTAAAGAGGTACGACGTAGAAGTATAAAAGTTTGGAAAGCAATCCCTCCTCAGCTGCTAAAATGGAAGCCAGACGAAGAGGCCCTTTCATGTGCTGACATGATTAGACATGTTGTTGAAGGAGAATATCTTTATCATCAAATGCTTATTAACAAAGGCAGTATCGAGCCCAATTCTTTTCACAATCCATTCGAGCAGAAGGAATTTACAACCGTTGAGGAAGAATTAAAATTCTCTCAACCATATCGTGAGGAATTTTTGACATATATTAAATCAATTAGTAATGATGACCTTGAAAATGGAATGATTGACCGTTCAGATGTTGGTTATATTAGAACACTTGAGGATATGCTCTTGCGTATTGCTTATCACGAATCAGTACATACAGGTCAGTTATTGGGCTATATGAGGACAATGGGGATTGAACGACCGCAAATTTGGGATTAATATTCTATTATTTTTATATTGTAATTTGATATCTATGTTAAATAGATAAAAATAGAAACAGCGAGAATGCAAGTTTGTAAGTTTAGAAAAAAATTATTCATTCCAACATAAGCGCGATAGGAAGCAACTAATTTACTGATATGGATACGGTGTTGAACCAGACTTACTTCGTAAATTTTTTGCTTGATGCGCGCTTATTATTATTCTCTTTCTTATTTTTTCAAATACATAGGTGATTCTTTAATAAAATCAAGGGAGTCTACCAGTTTTCAATAGGCTCCCTAATAGACTTACCGTTATTTAATGTGGCGGAGAGTAAATTTTAACGGTATCAGTATCCAAAACAAAATCAATCATAATTTCCTCAGAATAAGGGAGTTGCTCAAAATTACGAAGTCTACAAAAAACGATGCGAGAGGCACTTCAATCAAAGGATAACTTTTTTACTTGGAATACATTTGCTTCAAAAGTTTTTTAGAACACTTTCTTCCGGTAAGTAGAGCTTTGTTAAAGAATCCATCCATTTCAATACTCAGAATAATCACGACTCTGTAGATTTGTGTTTTCAAAATCCCGGTAAGACACTACTACCCCATCTGTTAACAGCGAAAATCCACCTCCAAGGTTGTGTCCATTTTACAAAATGGTTGCATTCGCTTGAAGGTGTTTTAGCTATCAGTTTCACTTTCTGTTTGGAGGAGACTTGGGCGACTTGGGCGACTTGTGGTATATGAGCCGTGAATCGTCCAGCTTCCATCGTTTCACCAGTTTTCTATTCTCCTATCATTTTAATTTACTTAAAGTAAATGTCCACCAGACACTTCAATGTCCTGGGCCGTAACCCAGCCGAAATCATCGGACAACAAGTTCACAATCACCTTTGCAAGATCTTCAGGTTGGCCGATTCTTCCAAATGCAGTTTGCTCTGCCAGAGGCTGGATGAATTCAGGATGTTTATCAAATGCTCCATCGCCAAAATTGCTGTGTGTTGGACCGGGTGAAACAGCATTGACTCGAATTTTTCGAGGAGCAACTTCTTTGGCGATATAGCGAGTCCAAGAGGAGAATGCAGCTTTTAACGAGCCGTAGACAGAGTAGCCTGGGAACGATTGGTTCTTGGATGTACTCGTGGTATTTACGATGGCTCCCGCATCATCCATAAACCGGACAAGGTGTTGAGTTAAAAAAACCGATCCTTTGAAGTTCGTGTTAAGGATTTTGTCGAAGTACTCTTCGTTCATCTCGGCTAACATCATTGGCCCACCAATACCGCCATTATTGACTAAGTAGTCAAAAGTCCTACGATTCCAAATTTCTTTAAGGTTCGTTTTCACTTCCTGTGCAAACCCTTCGAATGTTGATAGTTGAGTTAGATCCAACTTCAGTGCAATAGCCCGAACTCCTTCATTCTTCTCAATTTCCTTTACGACAGCTTCTGCGCGGTCCTTATAGGAATTGTATGTGAGAATGACGCTAATTCCGCGCATGCCAAGCTCTAGAGCAGTACTCTTTCCAATGCCGTTACTACCACCTGTTACGATTGCAATTTTCATCAAATATCTCTCCTTTTTGTTTGATCAGAATTCAATTTTAATTAATCCTTCAAATATAAACTAGATTTAATGATGCCTTTTAATTGCCTAAAAGCACCAATGATGATTTCACATCATCCTGTTTCCCTTATTTCCGCATCAAAAAAACGCCTATAAGTGCCTTGAGATATCGGTAGTGTGTTGAGGAATAGGTATTCATGTGATAAGATTGGCCTATGGAAAAGAAAAAAGTTATAGATGAAATTATCAATTTAATGGAAAGAGCAGGCACTCGACCAATTGAAACCGGTGTACCGAGGCTAAGCATGATTAAGGGGGACATTCCAACACATCAACTCACAGCACTCTACAAGCCGACAATTGGTTTTACGGTTAAAGGAACAAAGATTCTATCAATTGGGGAGCGTAACACGAACCTGGAAGGACCTTCATATTACCTGCTGCCGATACACGTCCCTGCATCGGCGAGTGTACATTCAGATTGTGATGGTCATCCTTACATGTCCCTTGGTCTTGAATTGAATCAGGATGTTCTTCAACAACTATTAAGAGATTTACCTGAGAATCAAATCCCAACTACTTCTGAAGATTTCGCCGCATGTGAAATAGACATTGAACATATGGAGGTATGGCTGCGGTTATTGCGATTAACGAAAACACCCAAAGATATTCCAGCTCTAGCACCAGCATATGAACGAGAAATTCTTTATCGCGTTTTGATGGGACCACAAGGATGGTATTTGAGGCAACTTGGACTGCGAGAAAGTAATTTCTCTAAGGTTTCTCAAACTGTCGAATGGCTGCGTAACAATTATACAAATTCTATTGAGATCGGTGATTTGGCATCAAGATCTGGTATGGCTAAAAATACCTTTCACCGTCAGTTTAAACAGGCAACGGGTTTAAGTCCGATTCAATTTCAAAAGCAATTAAGGCTTTTGGAGGCTCGAAACCTTATCGCATTTGAGGGCTATGCAGTAGCCAGTGCAGCATATCAGGTTGGCTATCATAGCCCCTCACAGTTTAACAGAGAGTACTCCCGCTTTTTCGGTTTATCTCCAGCACGGGATACCCAGAGACTAAGACAAATCGAAAGTGCGAGGTTTGGTTAGCCGCATATCACCTTTTCCCTCAGCGGAAGAGGCTTTTTTCATGCGCTTTTTGGAGGTATGACAGGCTCTATGGATAGGTACTATTCAAACAAATATTCTATATAAAGGCTCTGTGAAAGATTAATGTTGAAAATTGATACCTTTCAAATAATTGTTTATAATAAGAACGAACATTCTTATCGGAGAGTTCAACGATGAGTAAAGCGTTTAGTATCGATAAATTATCGCATACAGAAAAAAACATGAGTATCAATAGGTAATACGTTATGTTGAACCTTCCTCAACTGTTGATGGTCGCTTAATCGATGAAATGCGAGAAGTGCGTTTAAGAAGGTTTTGAATGCCCTCATTGCGCTTTAGAACACATTAATCGATTCGATAAAGTTAATGGTCGTCAACGATATCGCTGCAAGGCTTGGCGTAAAACATTTACGGATACTACAAAAACATTTATTCTACAGAAGACACAAGTTGATATCGGCTATTAAACAAATAGATTTTGAACAATTTGATGGTATCGTTGAAGTAAACGAGACTTATTTTTTATATTCTCAAAAAGGGAAACATGGCATTAGTGAACGCAACAAACCACGTAAGCGAGGCGGCAAATCAGCACAGAGGGATTAACAAGGAACAAGTCTGTGTTCTAGTTGCAAAAGACCGAACTAAAGCAACCGTTTTAAAAGTAGTTGTATGGGCGTGTTGTGAAACTAAAGTTGACGGTATGATAGGCTCTAAACTAACACCTAATAATGTACTTGTAACAGACGCCTTGAGAGCCTATAAAAAGTATGTCAAAGAAAAAGGGTAAACACTACCTCATTAAATTAAACGATGGGAAACACGTTATCAAAGGTTTATATCATATTCAAAAACTGTATTTGTACTTGAGGGGTGTGTTCTCTATCTTGCATAAAATCGTGTATATTCCTTATTGTTGTAACCCCTCTTACTATACCTAAATCACAATAAATCAGGTTTCCAAGATTATATATTAAAACAACAATTAAATAACAGAGCCTTTCGATAAACTAATTAAAGTCCATAAAATAACGTTAACAATTTTATTTCTTTTTAAAGCTGTTATCCCTCCGACTCATCATCTTTACTTTCTTCCTCTTCCGGTTCTCCATTTAGTTGATTAATTTCTTTTACTAATTGATCTAAAAATTCATCTGAAATAATAAATTTGTTTTCTTTGCTCATAAAATTCCTCCTTTATTAATTAACTTTTATTATGTAAGTGAAAAGGAAAATAGCTATTTCTATTAGCTTTTCCAGCTTCACAATTATTACACAAAATAACTATTTACATTTCCCAAGTACGAGAGTAAGATAATATCGTTGTTTCAAATTTCTAGATCGCTGAAACCATACGGTACGGGGGAACCATTCTTTGCTGGGCGTTTATTATGCCCATGGGGTGAATCCTTTTTAAGGTAGGGCTACTCAAGGCCCGAATCCGACAGCTAACCTCGTAAGCGTTAATATGAGAAGGAAGGTGGAACTTGTGACACAAGAAAATTAACGTGCCTACAAGTCTATTAATAATGGCTTGTAGGCTTTTTTATTTAATTACGTAAATGAGTAAAAACATTATTTGAGGTAGTTATTAATAACACATATAATCAGGCGGTGAATTCGCATGTTAGGTTCCATTAAAAGATTATTAATTGGACGTCCATTGAAATCCTATGAACTAGGTGAACAAAAACTCAACAAAACAAAAGCTTTAGCGATTTTATCTTCCGATGCTCTGTCTTCGGTTGCTTATGGTCCTGAACAAATTTTGATCGTTTTAATAACGATAGGTGCGACTGCGTTTTGGTATTCCATCCCAATCGCAATAGGAGTATTAATTCTTTTAAGCGCCCTTATCTTATCCTATAGACAAATTATCTTTGCCTACCCAAATGGCGGCGGTGCTTATATGGTGTCTAAAAGCAATTTAGGGGTAACTCCTGGATTAATTGCTGGAGGTTCCTTATTAGTAGATTATATCTTAACGGTTGCAGTAAGTGTCTCTGCTGGTACAGATGCCATTACATCTGCTTTTCCTGCTTTACATGGTTATAATGCAGAGATTGCCATTGCATTTGTATTTCTTCTCACTGTTTTAAATTTGAGAGGAGTGACGGAATCTGCTTCTATATTAGCCTATCCCGTTTATTTATTTGTCTTAGCATTATTTATTTTAATTGGCGTTGGTATCTATAATATATTGACCGGAAATGTTCCATCTGAATTGCATACGCCAATCGGTACTCCTGTAGCGGGAATCAGCTTATTTATTATATTAAAAGCATTTGCTTCAGGAAGCTCTGCATTAACAGGAGTCGAAGCAATTTCAAATGCGATTCCTAATTTCAAAAAACCAGCGCCTAACAATGCTGCTAAAACACTAGTCATGATGGGAGCTTTACTAGCGGTATTATTTGCAGGGATTGTTACTCTCGCCTATTTTTACGGAATCACACCGAAAGCAGAAGTGACAGTTGTTTCTCAAATTGCTGAGGGAGTCTTTGGGCGTAATTTTATGTATTTCTTTATTCAAGTAACTACAGCCTTGATTTTAATTCTTGCTGCTAATACTGGATATTCTGCTTTTCCTTTACTTGCAGTTAATCTTGCAAAAGATAAATTTGTTCCTAGGATGTTTCTCATTCGAGGAGACCGTCTAGGTTATTCCAATGGGATAATCATTCTTGGTCTAGCTTCCATCCTATTAATATTAGTATTTAACGCAAAAACAGAGCATTTAATTCCACTCTATGCTGTTGGTGTTTTCCTCCCATTCACATTGTCTCAAAGTGGCATGATGGTTAAATGGCTTAGAGAAAAACCAAAAGGCTGGGTACCGAAATTTATTATTAATACCATTGGTGCAACGATCAGTTTCATCGTTACAATGGTATTCTTTATAACAAAATTCTCCCAAATATGGTCGATTTTAATTTTCTTGCCTATCATCGTGTTTATCTTTTATAAAATAAATAAGCACTATTTAGCAGTTGGTGATCAGCTTAGACTTACTACTTCTGAACCGCCATTGACTATTCAAGGAAATGTGATGATTGTACCTATAGCAGGAATGACACATGTCGTGGAAAATACGTTAAATTACGTTAAATCACTTAAACCAGAACAAATTATTGCTGTTTATGTTTCTTTTGAGAGAGAAGAAGAAAAAGTATTCGAAGCGAAATGGAATAAATGGCAGCCCGAAATTAGGCTTGTAACACTTCATTCGTATTATCGAAGTATCATTAACCCGCTTAGAAAATTTGTTGATACAATTGAACATAAAGCAAAAGAAGGAAACTATCAGGTAACAGTGGTGATTCCGCAATTTATACCGAAGAAAGGCTGGCACAATATCCTTCATAATCAATCTAGTTTATTGATTAGAACATTTTTATTGTACCGAAGAAATGTAGTAATAACAACCGTACCTTATCATTTAAAAAAATAAAATAGCAAAATTGGTCCTATTCAAGCTAAAAGGAGTTTCTTTTTCATTATAAAAGAGACTCCTTTCTTATTATTATATGGAATGTAATAGAAAAAAAAGAGCCTGTTAGATCGCGCATGATTATTTGTATTTACCTTACATCTCCTACCTATATCATTTTACAATAACCGTAATGCTTAAAACGCTTGTTCCTTTTTCTCATTTGTATAAACTTATCCTCTTATTAAATGAAATACCGCTTTAATAAACCGAAAGAGATTAACCAACTCTGCTTAAGGCCTGATACACTGCCCAACAATGATGTTCATGAAAAAGCTGGCCTTTCACACTATCAATATCTATCCACTTTATAAAGTGGTCATCTTCGATAGGGTCTTGTATTTTTTCTAACAGTTTTGCCAAGTAAAAATATCCCTCGTTTATTAATGGTTCATTCTTAGTCGATTGAAAATATCTCTTTGCATCACCGATAAAAGTCCCTATGGATATTCTATATCCCGTTTCTTCCAGCATTTCTCTTTCTAGACATGCTTGATAGCTTTCATCATTTTCCATTCCCCCACCAGGTAAAAAATAATGCCCTCTGGAATTCTGCACAGTTAATACCTTATCCCTCGCAATAGTAAAAATAACAGCATACACACTCTTTCTCTTTTTATAATCAAGACCAGCAACTTTTTCTCCAAAAACCTTATACACTTTCTCTCCTCCTCGCTCTAACATTCATTTTATTCTTCAAGTAATCTGCTCTGATGCATATATAAAGATTTTTTAATACGAACACTATTAGAGAGAACTTCATTATTCTCTTAAGAACTTTCCATATCAAAAAGCTTTTATAAGAAATGATTAACCATCCATATAAATAGAAATTATTAATTCTACTGTAACTCGGTCCTTCTTTAAATCTTCCTATAAATGTATCTAGCTCTCTCTTAAATCGTCCATCATATTTATAAATTTAATTAAGGAGGAAGGCAAATACTTATCCTCTCTATATATGAATAGTGTTTTAACTTTACTGAATGAACTTGGAATTTGATGCTGTCTAAGCGTACCTTCTGTTATTTGTTTTGCTACAACACTTTGTGGCAGCATACTAATACCTAAGCCAGCTGTTACACAGCCAATAATCCCATCAAGGGTTCCAAATTCCATCATCTTTTTCGGACATGCTCCCTCTGTACGAAACCATTGTTCAAGTCTTTCTCGATAAGAACATCCTGGACGAAATACAAGCAATGTTTCGTCTTGTATATCTTCAATTGTAAATATGGGAGAGTGAACTGGATTTGTTACAAGTATCAATTCCTCCTCAAAGACATCTTTTTGAATTAGTTCCGTATTTGCAATTGGTCCAGCAACAAATGCACCGTCTAGTTTATAGTTAAGTACACCAAGAATATTTTCTTTCGTAGAACCAGTTTTTAAGGTTAAATCAACATCGGGGTAATTTTTAAGATACTTTGAAAATAGGACTGGCAACCGCACTGCTGCCGTTGTTTCCATGGAGCCGATCATTAATGGACCTTTTGGTGATTGATCATCATTCATCACACTTTTCGTTTCCTCGATAAGATGAAATATCTTTTCAGCGTATGTTAACAGCATCCTTCCTTTAGCTGTTAAAGCAGTCCCGCGATTATGTCGATAAAATAAGGTTGTTTGCAGTTCTGCTTCTAATTGTTGTATTTTCATCGTGATATTAGATTGAGCATATTGCAGTTCTCTTGCTGCCTGTGAAATACTACCTAGCTTCGCAATCGTCTGGAAAACTTTTAATGTTTGCAAATCCATCAAAATCCCCCCTCTTTTTTGTTATCTAAATAACTGATGACAAATATCAGTATTATGTATTATTCAATATAGCAGATAAGCGTTATGATGGAAATATAATCAATTTAGCGGCAGCTATTTAAAGCAGAGATCTTACATAATAAGGGAGGAAGATACATGTTAAATAATGAAATGACAAAAATATTAAAAATTAAATATCCAATTATACAAGCTCCCATGGCAGGTGGAATCACAACTTCTGAATTAGTATCTGCGGTTTCAAACAGTGGGGGTTTAGGTATGATTGGAGCAGGATATATGACTCCTCTTCAAATGAGAGACCAAATAAGAAAGGTAAAGACCCTAACATCCAATCATTTTGGCATAAATCTATTTGTACCTAATAAGTTTGCGATTAGACAAGATACTATTCAATCAGCTAATCAATTGCTAAATCCTTTTCGAGAACAGTTGAATTTACCCCCAAAAGACAGCATTGATATTCCTGATTTCCACCATGTCTATGAAACGTTTATCGAACAAATAAAGGTAGCAATGGAGGAAAATGTCCCAGTCTGTTCTTTTACATTTGGCATCCCACCTGCAAAAGTGGTTTCTGAGTTAAAAACCGCGAATACTATTCTAATAGGAACTGCAACTACTGTGAGAGAAGCAGTCGAAAATGAAAAAGCAGGAATGGATATGGTCGTTATCCAAGGCAGTGAAGCGGGGGGACACCGCGGGAACTTTATTGATGATAAGAACAGAAGCTTAGTGGGTTCCATGTCATTAATTCCACAGGCAGCGGACAATGTTCGTATTCCAGTAATAGCTGCTGGAGGCATAATGGATGGCCGCGGGTTATTAGCTTCTATCTGCTTAGGGGCAAAAGGTATCCAAATGGGCACAGCTTTCTTGACCTGTATAGAGAGCGGGGCACAGCCAATTCATAAAGATATTATTACTAATAGTACAGAGGAAGATACAGTACTAACCCGATCATTTTCAGGTAAATGGGCAAGAGGAATAAAAAATACGTTTATTACGTGTATGAAGAACAAAGAATGGAATTTACCAGACTTCCCGATTCAAAACACATTAACCCAGGATATTAGAAAAAACGCAGTCTCTAAAAATAACAAAGAATTTATGTCACTTTGGTGTGGTCAAAGCCCAAGATTAGCTAAACAACAAACTGCAAAAATATTAATCCAGAGCATAATGGCAGAAGCAGAAAAAATAAAATCAACTATGTGATAAGGAGCAGAATTGCTCCTTCTAGTCTTTCAAGCTATCTAATGCTGGATACTGTAACAATAATTTTTCATTTGCTGATTCCAGTTGCTGACAATATGCTGCATAAGAAGCACTCAGCTTTTTCATAGCAGGAATAAATACATCATAATAGCCACTTGTATTATTAAACTCTTTGAAAATTTGTTGGATTTTATTAATGGGAGAATTTTTGTATTCCTCAGATTTTATGTACTCCAAGTATCGCTCTATAAAATCCTTACTTACAGTTAAAAACTGATCAGGATCTTCAATAGACTGCTTTATATTCGCCAGCATGTCCTGCATACTTTCTGTGTTCATATTGTTTGTACTTTCTATTAAGAATAATTGTAAGTCCTCCGCTAATTGAAGTGGCGGAACATTATCTAAAAACGCAATGATCTCTTCATATGCCGAGTCCTGCACGGGAGTAGTAATAGGCTCTTTTAAAAATCGTGCAAAATGCAGGCAAATAAAACGACCATAGTAATCTGGAAAAGCTTCTAATATTTTTTCCGTTACAGTTTCATGCTGTTCTATCATTCTCAGCTTCTTACTTATTTCAGCATAATCTTTACTAATGCCCAGTTCGTTCAGTAAGGATTTTTTCTCTTGCTCCCTCTGTAACGTCAATTCTTTCTGGGTGGATATCCTTTGCAGTGTGTTGCTTGTTCTATCAACAAGCACGGACCTAATTTCTTCTGTACTAAGTCCCAGTTTCCGAAGTACATAAATTTTCTTTAAACATTCAATATCCTTTTCACTAAAATCACGATAGCCATTTTCTAACGTATTCGGAATGAGTAATTTTTGTTCGATGTAATACTCAATCGCTTTTTTCGTTAAATTTGTTGTCTGACTTGCTTCACTAATTAACATGCTATCACCTCTCAACTAAAGCTTAAGCTACCCCCTAAGGTGATAGTCAATCATTTATTTCTAAAATTCCTTCTAATTCATTCACAAGAGCAGCTCCAATTACGGATTTAATATATCATTATTCGGCTGTAGTTGAAAGGAATAGAAAAAAGCACTCCTTATTTGTTGGAAGGAATGCATACCACTTCATATATATGTTCTGTTTTTTAGGTCAGGCCAATTGCTCCTTCCCCTGTCTCTCGATTTAGTAGTTCTTCTCCTTGATGGCAAGGAACAAAGACGATGTTACATTCATCAGAACCGTCTATCAACTAGGTGTCACTACCCATCCTTTTTAGGGGAAAACTTTATTATATCTTAAAGAAAAAGCGACATCATAATTAGAAGCAAATAAATGCTCCTACAATAATCAATAGGATAAACAATACAACAATTAAAACAAAGTCATTTCTTGGACAGGCTGGTGCGCAATAACCGTAAGCGGGTGCTGTATAAGCTGGTGCTGTATAGGTAGGAAAAGATGGCGCACTTGGAAAAAATTCAGGTGATACATTCGGCTGAGGAGCAGCATTCGCACCAAAAGTTGGAGGTGCATTTACGTTAGCATACATTTTCATTCATCCTTTCTTCTAGTAAGGCTATCCCTACATCATACTCTCAAAAATGAAAATGGAGCCCGTCTATTGAAAAATGGGTATGTACCCAGCAGCCACCAGGCAGAATAAAAACAAATTACCTTTTGTACATATATCCAAGCTGCACTAGATAGTTCTGATACCTTAAAGTTGATATAGAACTGCGGTTATGATGTACAACAGGTAGTTGTCGTTTGAACGTCGTGCTTCTTGTCTGCTGCCGTGTCAATCTTGATAAATGGGTAAATGATGGTCTCGTTACCAAGCTTGACAGAAATGCGGATCGATTACTAGCTGGTATTCTTATCTCATTAAGATTTTGAATAATTTCCTGATCAGTTCTTATGGAAAAGCCATGTCCGAAAAACCTCCCA
The DNA here is from genome assembly GCF_001591585.1 of Niallia circulans NBRC 13626. Lineage (GTDB taxonomy): Bacteria > Bacillota > Bacilli > Bacillales > Cytobacillaceae > Niallia > Niallia circulans. Next base: position 17,120 of record NZ_BCVE01000002.1, read on the forward strand.
TCATCCAGAAGTATGGCATTTAGCCCTCTAAACCATGGAGCTGCTAAGTCAAAATCGGGATTTTCAAAGTAGATAATGTCACCAGGCAAAAAACTATTGGAATTAAACGTAACAAGGCCGAGGTCTGTGTCAACATGCCAGCTGTATAGATAAAGATTGCGAAAATGAGTATCGAATGCACTTTTCCCGATCGTCTGTAGTGTAGCATGATAAATGATAATAACAGCAGCAGTTGCACATTCAAATGCATAAAGCGAACTGTTCGAATAAATATCCATAATAGCATCAGAAGGCTGCACATCCGGGCTCAGCGAGAACCCCCCGGCCGAGGTTAGTTGCCAGTAAGCAGGGTTGCACCGAGATTGCTCGAAAACAGTAAACTGTGCCTCTGTTTCATTCATTGCTCTTGCACTATTAATGATATTTTTGCGCATTGTCAATTCGAACTGCAATTCCTCTAATGAAGGATAAGAATACATGTTATGATCATCTTGCATGTACTGCAAAATACTTCTTTCGATTTGATCCAATGGCCAATTTTCTGGAAGCTGAAAGGTTGTTCCTGCTATTTGTAACATTTGCTCCTCCATTCAACACTTTTCTTGCTGGGTATAATTTAAGATATTCTCCTTCCCGCTCAAAAATGTACTTAATTCTCATTGGCTATTAAGAAGCAAATAGTCTGTCACCGATATTTCTCGCCCAATCTTTTTTGCTATTGGCATTGTAAAAGTATAAATAGCATGTATGCTTAAACAAAACAAAGAGCAATGCTTGGAAGCATCACCCTAAAAAATCATTTAAAAACATGTAAACGAAACAATTCTTCTTGTATCAATACCAAAAATCATCCAAAACCTGCCGTTCCATCTAAAACCAGCTACAGATCTTGGTCCTATGAAAACAGGAAAAAACCAAAAGCTATCTCCATTACTTAGCCATATATAAGTATTTCGAAACATGCACAAGCTAATGGCACCTGGATCAATCGCAAATGGTGAAGCCGCTGCTTGCTGCGGAATAAACGGTGGAGGAGGTGCTGTTGGAGCTTGTGAAGGTTGTAATCCAGGTATACCTGATGGTCCTCCGAATCCAGGTATACCTCCAGGGCCTCCAACTCCAGGACCTGGGATACCTGGAGTTCCTATAGGTCCTGGCGCTGATGGGAATAGAAAATTCAGTCTCTCTGATTGTTGATAGGCATTCACAGCAGGATATACTTCTTGATTATACATACAAACATAACCACCTTATTTTTTATCAATGTCTAAAGTATTGTATGTTTTCTTGATTTTTAGGTAGCTTATCCGTTGTATAAATGCATGCCTATTTTCTTCCATAACTAGTTTGGCAGCTTAAAATATGGGGTATATTTAAATCTTTCCCTCTAAAAAAAGCCAAAAATATGCAAATAACATGCATGTTTTCAGCTTATTTATAAATGTTCATCCTCTATAAACACTTTCACAAGTTCCGGCCTTTGGTTCATAAAAACAATGTTGTTTAAATTGACCAGTAAAAGGCTGATCATACCATGTGGATGGACAAGGACCATATGGATTAAAGTACCACAAAGCAAATTTTGCGGGATGATCTCTCCAGTATTTCACATTTTGAAGCGCTAACCGTCTTTCCGATTCTCTTGCTCTTTGATAAAAGACATTTCCTTTTTGAACAGCTTCAAAAGAGTAATTTCCCCCTTGAACATGAAAAATGACTTGTTCAACGGTACGTAAATCTTTAAAATCTAAACAATCTCCAACAACACGGTTTACAATTACATTTCCGACATAGAGCATTCCTTGGTTTCCTTCACCTTCCGCTTCCGCTCTCATCATTCTTGCCATTAAATCAATATCTGCATCCCTGTATGCTATTCTTGCCATTTTTTCACCTCCAAAATATTTTATGAGAAAAAAATACCTTATAGACCTTAAGCAGGAAATATTGATCCCCCCTTTTAACTGGCACAGGATGCTGTAAGTTATAATTTACATTTTTCTATTTCTTTTTCTTGCCTATCATATATTGTCACTTTATCGTTGATTTTTTAACATTTTATTTATTATCTTTTTATGAAGATATCGAAGTTTATTTTCATCATAAGTGAATAAGGCTTTCGGAATTATGTATAGGTGGATGACGCTATATTGTTTCCCAACATCTATTCACTATATAAATCACTCAATATTAAAATTTTCCTTTTTATTTCAGCCTTTAGCTCTACGGGTTCAACGACTTTTGCATGGTTCCCCATTTGTATGAAATAGTCAGATAAAAAGTCTATTTCTGTTTCACTTATTGAACCATTCATGACTCCATACCCTTTACTGTCAATTGTAAGTTTATAATAAAGCGAAACATTCGATTTATATTTTTCTACTCCTATCGGTGTTAATTCCACCTTAAGGTCATACTTTTTCTTTGTTTGTAACATTGTAATCATCTCATGTAAGCTGGTTTCTTTTAGATTTAAATTATCCCTTCTGTCACTTAATTCAACTTCCGAAATACGATCACACCGAAAAAGTCTAAAATCTTTCCTAAGATAACAATACGAAGGACAATACCATCTTCCATATTGCGAAAATAACCCAACTGGTTGAATCTCTCTTTTAACACCCAAGTAAGAAATCCAAAGCGACTCATTTTCGATTGCTGCCATAAATAGCTCTTTTAATAAAGGACTTTCTTTACTCTGATTATCTATTTTAAAATCAATCTTATTTTTGATTAAATCTATTTCCTCTTTCATCTTTCCGTTTAAATTCAGATAAAATTTTCTTATGATTGACTGATATTCTGATTCAAAAGGTAGGCTGATAAAATGTTTTAAAGACAAAAGAGCAAAAAAAATAGAGAGAGTTTCCTCTTTTGTAAAAGAGACAGCAAGTAAATTTCTCTCTTCTAAAACTCGATATCCTCCGTTAGCCCCTACCTCTGAAATTAATGGTACCCCTAAAATACTTAATTCTTCTAAATCCCTTAGAATCGTTCTTCTTGAAACATTAAATTCCTTTGCTAAATCGTCTACCTTAAACTTTTTGACTCGATTAATATACAATCTTAATTCATTTAACCTAATTGCCTTGCTCAAAATTTTTCACCTCTTTTGCTAATTGTGTCATCATTTGTCACTATTACATTATATACTGAAGAAAGTATCATAATTGAATTTTCAGGAGGAATTAAGCATGAACCAAACCGAAAAAAAAGAGATTTTAATTGTTATTTTGAACGAATTTGCTGATTGGGAAATATCTTATGTAGCATCTTTCTTAAATAATACAGATAAGTATATCTCTAAGATTGTTAGTGTAAGTGAGGGTGTTATAACATCAATCGGCGGATTAAACGTTCTTCCAGATTACACCTTAGAAAGTGCCCCCGAAGATTTTTACGGTTTAATACTAATTGGAGGAAACTCTTGGCGTAAACCAGTAAGCAATAAAGTCATTCCCATAATAGAAAAGGCACTTACAATGGATATTCCAGTAGGGGCAATATGTGATGCGACAGTTTTTATGGGAGTCAATGGTTGGTTAAATGAAGTAAAGCATACAAGCAATGAACTTCATGATTTGAAAACTTATGCACAAGACAACTACACCAATGAGAAGAATTATCTATTAGAACAAGCAGTTACTGACAGAAAAATTGTGACAGCAAATGGAACAGCTTCATTAGAATTTGCAAGAGAAATTCTTGAATTATTAGAAGCATATCCTAAGGATTATATTAATCAACTTTATCAATTTCATAAATTAGGTTATTACGAGGCAAAAAAGATTAGTTTGTAAATATCAACTATTCACAATGTCCATAATTATCAAGATGGAAAATTATGGACATTGCGTTTTGACAACCTTTACTTTCCAACTTCTTTGTATAAGAAAATCATGGAAATCTGATGCTCCTTTAAATTTTCATCTTCCTTTTCCCCCGCTGCGTTAACTTAATAGCTTCAACGCAAGCTGTTTTATCCTTCTTAGACCAATGTACTCGTTTGTTCAAGAAGAAAAAGATAAACCTTTCAGATCGAATTGGCTATACAGCCAATCTATTGCATCCTTAATATCCTCAGCGATATATTCAATTTCTATGTCTTTTATTTTTTCGTAGTGTTCGTTTAATGCTGAATGACCTGCACCTGTTTTTACCAGTATCTTGATACTATTCGTTTTAGAAGCAGCTAACATATCACTCCATCTATCACCTATAACCACACAATTTTTTAAGTTTAATTTGTATTTTTCAGCACCATTGATAAGCATACCTGTATTGGGTTTTCTGCAATTGCACCCTTCGCTCCGACTATGTGGACAAATAAATATATCATCAAAGCCAATTTTAGTAAGTTCCTCCATAAATTCTTGTGAAGTTGCTTTTCCCTCTGATATTCCTGGTTGATTTGTAAAGGAGAGTACTTTTATTCCATCTTCCTTCAATTTACTTATTTGTTGCTGAGAATCAGAAAACAAGGTAAATTTACCAGGATAGTGTACAGTGTCATCTCCACCAATTGTTCCATCTCTATCTAAAAATACTGCCTCTATTTTACGATTATGATTCATGTAAAACAATCTCCTTCCCCCCGATATTAAGTAAATAATTATTTTAAACTACTTCCCTTAAAGTTTGGGAAGATACATAAGTTCATTTTCCAATGTAGAAATCTTCAAGAATGTCTGTTAGACAATACTTTTATACTACTCCTGGTTTTTTATTATCACTATAGCAGAACGTACGTTTCGCAGCAATCAGATATTTGTTCTTTTACCAAACATTCGATTAAAAATCCTTTTGGATTAACACCCGAATTTTTAGTAGAAAATAATCCCTTACATTAAAATTATTTAAATGAAAAATAAATGCATAACTTGGCATGCTAATTTATCAACATCAGCTAAGTTATGTATGCAATGAAATGTTAAAGTATTCACAAATATATTCTAATTAAGTATCCATACATAATACAGACACCTCCTATCCTTGGTTTGATGGAGGCGCCCGAATTTTTCAAACTTATTCTTCTATAGTACTTTGGCTTATTATTAATTATTCCTCACCCAAGATAGCTAAAGGGCTGAAGGATTCAAAGTGAATGTAACTTCTGGGTACTCCAATTTTGTCTAAGATTGAGACGATAGCTTGCATGAAAGGAACAGATCCGCATAAATAAACTTCTGTATCTTTATTCTTTATAACTGAATTAAGTAAATCCTGATTCACATAGCCTTTTAGATAAAAGTCAAGCCCTTGTTTGTCTTCTGTAGTTGGCGAATCATAACAAACTAGCGTTTTTAAGTTGGTATGACGTTTTTCTAACTGCTTTATATGCTCTTTAAAAGGATGATACTTACTGTTTTTGGTAGCATATATTAATGTAACTTCACGATTAGGTTGTTCTGAAACAACTGAGTTTAACATACTCAAAATAGGAGTAATTCCAATTCCCCCACTAACTAAAACTAATGAAGTATCTTTGGTATCTAAAACAAAATCACCCGCAGGGGCGGAAAATAGTAAAATATCTCCTTCCTTTATTTCATTATGTAAATAGTTCGAAACAATTCCCTCAGGAGTGCTTCGATCATCATCCTCTCTTTTGACGCTGATTCGGTAATAATCCTTACCAGGTGCTTCCGATATGCTGTAATGCCGAATGTGTGTGTATTTCTCACCAGGTATTGTAGCTTTAAGTGTTAAATATTGACCTGGTTTGTAGATCGCCATTTCCTTGCCATCTTTAGGCTTTAAATAAAAAGAGGTTACATCTTCACTTTCCTTTATTTTTTTTTCAATATAAAAATCTTTATATCCTTCCCACCCGCCAGCTTGTTTTTTTGTTTCTTCATATAATTTTTCTTCCAAACTTATAAAAGCATCGGAAATGTAGCTATATGCCTTTTCCCAAGCATTAATAATTTCATCTGTAGCAGCGTCACCCAGTACATCTTTAACTGCTTGCAATAATGTTTCTCCCACTACCGGATACTGTTCTGCTTTAATTCCGATAGCACGGTGCTTTTGAGATATTCTCTCGATAACAGGTTTAATAGCATCCAAATTTGTAATATACTCTCCAGCAGCATAAACAGTGTAACCTAATGCCTCTTGTTGAATTCCTCTTTTTTGATTTGTCTGGTTGAAGATATTATACAAGTCAGGTGCTTTTTCAAAGAGTAGTTTATAGAATCTTAAACCAATTTCCTTGCTGTGCTCCTTTAGTATGGGAGCAGTTGATTGAACAATTAATATCGTTTTTTCTTCTAACATGCTATACACCTCTTTAGATAAGTTCATTATTCTTGCAGCAGCTAAATAGTTTAGCTAAAAATCAAACTATCTCTTCCTTTTATAATAGAATAGGCAGACGTCTAAATAAAAAAGAGCTTCACGCTAGTTTCTCCCAAAAGTTGGTCTTTTACCCTAGCCTTTTGGTGACAGTACCCAATCTGCTGAGATCAAATTGCTCTATTTTCCATGTGCTTCTTTACTAGAAATATTCTTCTTAGATATATACAAATTATTAGTATTATCTACTCCCGCATAGAAAATCTCTGAACAACTCTTAATTTTTTGCTTCCTAAATTCAGCTGTCAACCATTCCTTATCTAAACCAGCAGTTGTTAAGTTTTCCTCCAATAATTCTCCATCAATGATAATATCTTTTTTGATAATTGAACTTGTTGTTTGAATGTGTATATCAAAAGGCGTAAGTGGTCGCTTATTTGAATTGAGCAATACAGATAAACTACCGTCAGTTTCCAGTATGGCAAATTCTACATCGGCAATATGAAAAACATCTTTCGACCTTAATTTCATCATTAATTCATTTATCGTTAACTTCATTTGCTTCATATTCTCATACACAATTATCCCGTTTTTAACCAATGTAACTGATTCAGAATTGATTAATTTCCTTAACTTCCAACTTTTCAAGCCTAAATAACTAGATAATACTGTTAAGATAGCAAACATTATAAAAGCAGTGGTGGCTGATAGTGTAGGAAAATCTTCATTAATAAAATCATTTGCAATTAATGACCCCATTGAAACTGCCATAACAAAATCAACAAAATTCATCTGTGATATAAATCTGGTACCGATTTTTCGACTGAGAAATAATGCTAAAATATATATTACAATACTCTTCAGTATAGTAATAAAAAAATATCTCCCATTTATGCATTACCATCCTTAAATTTATTATTCTTTAAGTAGTTTGTAGAGAAATTAATAAGCTATTCACTTTTCTTAATAAATCTAGTTCTCTATGTATGAATGTTTTTTATTCAACTTAAATTAAGCTAAGTCCACTTTTTTAGAATTCACTCCCTAGGTGCAAAAAACAAAATTTTATTTTTTTACGCTTGATTTTTTAAAAATTATCTATTATATTTTAGTTAGTAATTGATTAATCACTAACTAAAAGGTGGGAGTTTTTTGAAAGAAAAGCAAAATATGAGTAATCGCCGAGATGAAATTTTATCTGCTGCCATTGAAGTGTTTGCGCAAGAAGGATATTACCGGGCAACAACAATGAAGGTTGCAAATAAAGCAGAGATTTCTCAGCCCTATATATTCCGTTTTTTTTCTTCAAAAGAACTATTACTAGAAGAAGCCTTAAAATTATCGTGGTCTAGAATTCAAGCTGCTTTTTCACAAGTTATCCAATCTGCTTCTGTAGAAAATCTAGAAATAGAACTTATTCAGGCTTATGAAGAAATTATGAGGAATTATGAAAATGAAATCTTGCTGCAAATGCAGGCTCAAACAATAAGAGAAACTAATATCGTTACGCTTATGCAAGAGGAGTTTTTAAAGATACAATCCATCGTATATACAGCCTTTCAAACAGCTGGTGTCTCTAACCCCTCTGAAAAAACTTTATTATTTTTAGCCCGTGGAATGCTGTGTAACATATCCCTAGCTTTAAATTTGCCAAAATTAATGGAAATAGACGACTAACTATCGTCTATTTTATTAAAAAATAGTTATTGATCAATCACTAAATAAAATAGAAAGGCTGAACTTATTATGAAAAATGTTATTGTATTAGGTGCAACCGGCGGTACTGGAGCTGCCATTACAGAGGAATTACTAAATAGAGGAATTAAAACGATAGCTTTTGGTAGATCTATGGAAAAACTTCATAGCTTAAAAGAAAAATTGGGTAATAGCCATTTATTGACATTGGAATCAGGAAATGCCTTTGACTATAACAGTATTTATGATGCTGCTAAAGATGCTGATGTAATTTTTCAATGTGCAGCTGTTCCATATGTGGAAATGCATCATTCTCAAATCCCTTTAGGAAAGGCTGTCATGACTGCTGCAGATAAACTTAGCAAAAAAATCGTATTTATTGATGGAATATATCCCTATGGAAAAGCCAGAACCCCATTAGTCGATGAGGAACATCCTAAAAACCCCCATACAAAGAAGGGAAAAGTTAAACTTGAATTAGAAAAACTAATTTTCAGTAATGAGTGGATAAAGGCCGAAACAATGATTATAAGACTTCCAGATTATTATGGCCCTACAACAAATTTCAACTCCTATTTAGGGATGACGTTGGTAAATATAGCGAAAGGAAAAATATCTTCTTATATTGGTTCTCTTTCTATTCCAAGAGAGTATGTATATCTACCCGATGCGGCAAAAATGATAATAGAACTTGCTATGAATAATGATGCATACGGACAAAACTGGAATATCCCAGGAAACACTATAACCGGCAAGAGACTTATCCAGATAGCTCAATCTACAGCAGGAAAATCTGCTCCGGTAATCCCCTTAACAAGATATATGTTAAAGCTGATTGGAATATTCAGCCCTGTCATGAAAGAGATGGTTGAAATGTCTTATTTAACAGAAACTCCTGTTTACTTAGATGGCAGCAAGTATAAAAAGACAATTGGTTCCTTAATCCAAACTTCATTTGAAGTAGGTATAGCCGAAACAATTCGCTCCATTCAAAAAGACACTCAGTCAGCCAAATAATATATTCAGATATTGAGAGAATTTAGGATATAATTATTCTAGCTTCTAAATAAATTCCAATAATTAAACAGAAATACTAAAGAAAGATTCTTATATTCATTCTCATTTTTTAAGGCTGCAGTTTCATGAAGGTTTATTTCTAATACCAACAGCGTGAATACACGTATCTTACTACTAAATCAATGCTAAACCCTCGTGTAGTTCACGCTGTTGCCCTGATACCAATAGGAATTATCTTGTCTTCAAGCTGCTTTATTTTTTGGAACTAATTAATTTTATGAACGATTATTCATCTTTACAATTTGGCTATTTCGTTTTGCAATATAAGCTTCAGCTTCATCATTTATTCCAATAAGCTTTAGCTTCCTCTTCCAGTGCCTTTAATCTTTTGTAGTAATCAGGGAACTCATTAAGATGAGCTAATGCAATCTTTCCAGTAATAATAGGATCATCATCTGTGACATTTGTTTGACTAGATATTTTTCCATGTTCAAGCTCTGTAATTACTCCCATCCAGAACTCATCTAAATCAAACATACTTTTATTGAAATCAATACCTAAAAGTAAAGCAATTGCTGCCGCTTCTTCTCTAGAAAAGGATTTAGCCCGAGCTGCATAACGATTATTTCTATACCCATTTGTACTTGGATAAACGTAGGGCATCACATAATTACCACTGTTAATGAAGTGATTCAAATACAGACCATTATAATTGTACAAAGCACATCTCTCCTAAAAGGTAGTTATCAACAATATACGTTAATTACCTTTTTTTGAGCATGTCTAGTTAGTGCCAGATACGTTTTTCAACAAACTAGAAAATACTATATCTGCATAATATAATTCCAACGATAACTAGCTCTTTTATCATTACTATTCTTTGTCAATAGGCGAATGAATATGATCTGTAAAAGTATCAATATAGATATTCCCATTCGCTGCAAGAACTGCATAAACCACTTCATTTTTCGTTACATTACGTTTTCTTAACTCTGATTGCAGCCAAGAATCGGAAAGATTATTTTGTTCTAAGTTCTCCTTAATTATTTCACCATCCATAATGAGTTCAATTGGCAGCCTATGTTCAGGCAGCACCTGCACCATTAAATCCTGCCTAGTTACGCTCCTATATTGTGGCTTTTTTAATACTGTCATCGACCCATTCGTCTCAATAATGGCAAATAGAACCTCTTCTACATTAAACACATCTTTCTCTCTAAGTTGTTGATTTAAATAATCTATTGTATATCGCATTTTATTCATGTTTTTTTCTAAAACTTTACCATTTTGTATTACAATAGTTGGATCGCCAGCTAGAAATTTTCTTGCTTTCCTGTTTTTCAACGACAATATCGCAATGAGAAAAATAACGATTACATAAATAGAAAATGCAATGATCGTATGATGTACTTTTATAGAAGTATTAAATGCTAAATTCGCTGATATTGCTCCCATTGAAATTGTTGCAACAAAATCAAAGATAGTCATTTGCGATATAGTTTGTTTACCTAATATTCGGGCACCAATCAATAAAAGTCCAAAAGAAGTAATAGATCTTATAATAACTTCAATATGTTCAGGCATCGTTTCACCTCATTATTTGTTTTTTTGTTATTCTTAGCTTAGGATAAAATTATAATTCGTAATAAGTAATAATTCGTTTTTAATCGTATCTTACTTAATTAATCCTCTTTGTTCCTTTAATAAAGTTCAAGTTGGCCTTTTCATAGAACTCTCCTCACCAACCACTGCGGGTAATCACTTTTTCGTGTCAGAACATTCTAGACTAATTAGACAAAGCTCATAGTGTTGTTGTACAAGAAACTGAAATCCTCAATAGTATCATAACAATAAGTTTCAATGAAGTTCTTTGTGCCTACCTGCTTCCTCATGTCTTTAGCTATTTCGTTACGCCATCCAGGAGTATGTATTATCTTCTGTTTCAAATCTACAAATCTAACAAACACTTTTAAAAGAACGGCAGATGTATTTTTATGCTCGACGAACCATTCTTTCAACAAGACTTGAAGTAGAGGCTATTAATCGAAGAAACTTTCTGATTTTTCGTTACACTGGATCATCCTCTTGCAAAGCAAACTGTTCTACTGGAATAAGATTTTCACGGATAAGTATTAGCTTTAAAGAATATAATAAGATATTAAAGGTACTTGATTCTGTATAAGTTATATCTTTCTGCAAAAAAAGGCATCCTGCTTTATTAACTGGATGCCTTAAATTATGCTTCTACATTAGGTATATCCACATAGATTTATAAATCTTCACTTATCTATACTCCTTCACCGTTAACCTAATCTAACGGGTACGAAGTTCTGCGAATAAGCGAGTATTCGAGAAAAAATTGTATTAAACTGAAGGAGTTTAATGTGTTTCTTCATAAATATGACCTTTTACAATTTTTCCATTACAAAAGTACTTATTTTCTTAGCGCTAGCATAAGAAAATTGCTACCTTACTATTTAAGTTATTACTTCGCAATGTTTTTATAAAATATTACTGAATGAAAATTAAAAAATTCTGTTTCTTTGCGTCAGTTTTAATAGTTTTAAAACATTTCTTCTAATTCTTCAGCCATTTCAAATATCCTTTGATTATGCAGCAGATCGAATATTCTTATTAAGCTTTTTTCTATTAACCTAGTGACGTTTAGAAAGTAGCAGTAAATCAATAACGAATACAAAAATCCATCAGCCTTCATTAAAATCTAAATTAATTGGCTCTAGTGGTAAAGTATCTCGTATCAGCATATTTGTCGATGGCACAGAAAGATTTACTTCTTCAAATTTAAAACCATCAGCCCATACTTTACCTGTTCCTGTTAGCAGGACTCCGAAGTGGATCGATTTACTTTCTTTCGGAACATCTAAAACTATCGTATAAAAGTTCCAATCTGTTGTACCTTCTATCGGCCGATCGTCCATATTATCAAATTGGATTACATCGCCTAAAGCATTGTCTACTCGACACCAGACTCCACACTTTCTAACTTCTTCTGTCTTTATAAAGCAAGACATTTTAATACGTTTTCCTTTCCAATTATCTGCAGAAAAACTTTGCATCATTGTTCCAAATTGTCCTTCTCCTATATCTGCTTTTGAAGTCAGCAAGCCTGATTTCGTACCTGTATGAAATACTTGTTCATCTGTTCTCATTTCATATAATGCTGGGTTTGAACCGCTTAAATTCCATCCTTTAATTATTGTATGATCACTCATCACTTTTTCCTCCATTCCTTGAAGTATTCGCATTACTCTGCGGTATTTTCCTGGCGGCATTGTATATAGCTCTTTAAAAGAACGTGTGAAAGCTTCTTGTGACTGAAAATGTAATTTAAACGCAATGTCAATTAGCGATTCATCTGAATATAATAATTGCATTGCTGCTGTTGCCAGTCTTCGTTTTCGAATATATTCACTTATCGTCAATCCAGTTTCCTCTTTAAAGATTCGTGATAAATGAAATTTTGAATAACCGATTTTTGATGCATAATCCTCTAAATGCCAATCTTCTAACAAATAGTCTTCTAGAAAACAAATTACATCTTGAGCTACTTTGCGATACACTTTACTCACCTCACTTATAATATTAGAGGATAACCGATTATATTTTTTGATATTATTTGCTAGCTTTATTATGTTTTTAATCCGGTAGAGATTTTCTCTTGTGGATAGGTTGGTTTACAATTAGAACAATCGTTCCTATTATACCGATTTAAAGGCGAATATGAAAAAGGGAACAAGTAACTGTAAGGTTCTTGGGAATAATATTCCAACCAAATAAAAAAACGAACAATTATACGAAGAATTTTCGTATAACTGTTCGGGGTAATTTATTTTAAGAAAGAAAACTGGTGGTAATCCCTGCAGATTGGATACACTTCACTTTTATAGGTTTTAAAGTTTTAAGACACGGTCTTTCTTCACCTGCAGGCTCTAAAACAGCTTCCAAGGAATCCATGTGTATTCTGCCTGCTCCATTTTTCCTACTACCAATGTTTAAGAGTTGAAAAAATATGGAACTAATGAAACGAATTGGTTTCACTACTAAATTAGCGCTTGTTCTCTTTACCCATTATCTATTTTATTTCCACCCTCTTCTATTGAAATCCACTATTATTATCTCTTTATGGAACATAAATCTTTTAATTGTATGTATTGAACCATTTTCGCAATTGATTAATATGTGCTTGATGATATCTGTTATGGTCCGCCAGATGCCAAATCCCCCATTGAATGGTTGCATCGTTTCCATCTTCATATTCCACTGTTTGAAGTAAATCTTTATCCGTTAGCTGGCAGCATACAGATTTAAGCAAAGATAAAACATAATCATATTCGTTTAGAAGTACTTCTAATGAAATATCTGTAACTTGCGGTAATTGATTATTTTTATCTAACATTGGTCCATATCTATCTTCAAGTTCTTTGGGAATTACCTTTCCTCTTATTCGATAGACCCAATTTAAGTCAACATACATTAAATGTCTCAGCAATTGAGCCGTACTATTGTCATTTTGACTTGGACCTTTATATTCTAGCTCCTCTTGATCCATACCAGCCACAATTGATTTGAGTCTTTGATAATTATTTTCTACCATGGAATATAGCATACCCACGATAGGATCCATTTGCGAATCTCCCTTTAAATCTAATATCATCCTAATTCTCCTCTTTATATACCAATATAATCCATAATTGTTTTTCATGTTGAATTTTTCCTATGGAACTGACATACTCCGTTGTACACCATAAGAAACTATCTTCCAAACACTCTAAGGAAAGCATCATTAGTTCAAATAATATCTAAGTTTTTTAAAACCCTTTGTTTTAAATAATTATACTGTTTCTCATTTGTATCCATATATGCTTCTTCTCTGTTTGAAGGACTATCTAAGTATACGATAGCTTCTCTAAATTGAGATGCTGTAAAATCGTATCGTTTTCCATTCAAAACATTATAAAAATGCCATCCATCAGGAAGTTTAGTTTTTTTAATTTCTCCACCTAATATATCATTTACTACTAATGTGGTTACACCACAATGTCCCTTTGCTGGATTGTCCTCACTCCATTTTGAACTTGATTCTAAAGACCAAGATTTATGCAGAGCTTCTTCTATCTGTTTTATTTTTAATGAGTTATTCTCCATATAATTCAGTTCCCCCTTTTACAAGAGCGTATTTTTCCTTATTGGCATTATTCCATTAATCAATCCATCTATTGTTTTCAAAGCAATCTTGCCTGTTACTTTCAAAAGAATTTTGCAAAAAGAAAATGATGGGAAACCTCCTTAGATTAATGAATAACCAATTCGCAGATTTTAACATATTGAAATAAAATGTCTATTCATGTTGATCATTCTTATACTTTAACCATTCATCAATTTCCGATTTCATAAATCTTTTTTGATTATCGATTTTTAAGTAGGGAATAAATTGATATGTATCATAACTACTTAATTTAGCCCTTTCCAAATCATCTTCCTTTATGATTTTTTCTATCGCTTCCTCACTTATCTGAAGATATTCGGAAAGTTGAGAGATTGTCATTAAAACAGGGATAGCTTGCTTATTAGTGGTTTTATTCTCTAAATTTTTAAAATTATCACTTAAAATAAATGCAGCTAATACTATTGCTATTCCCAATATTAATACACCAACTATATAGGTTTTCTGTTTCAAGCTTCAACCCTCCATAACGTAATTTTCCTTATTAAATAATGTATATCAACCATTTCTCTCTACTCCATACTCTACTAGAGAAGGCTCATTATAAATCTTTTAATCCACTAAAATCCTATCTCCTTTACTTGTCGGTTGAGAAGTCACCAAAAACTCTACTTCATTATTTGATTTATTAAACATCTGGTGTGGCACTAAAGGTGGAACCTCTAATCCCTCGTGCGGTTTTAACGTTATTTCTTTGCCGTCAACTTCAATCGTTGCTACTCCTGATAAAACATAGAAAAACTGGCGCGCGTGTTGATGATAATGTCTTACTTCTGATGTATGAGCAGGCATACGTTCATGAATTATACTCAAATCTTGATTCTTCACTAAATGCCATCCATCACAATTATCTCCCCATAGGTAATGTTCCGCATTGCTTTTATTTTTTTTCACTCTTTTTCTCTCCCCCCTTATATTAATAACACAACTCCATCCATCCTTCTTCCTCTTTAACTGCGAGTTAATTATTCTCGTCATTCATAACCATTTGGATGAAATGTTGGGCAGGCATTGAAAGTTCATCTTCTCTTCTCCTGCAGATGGAGATAGGGTTTTTTAACTCAATCCCTTCTACATTCACCTTTGCTAAATCTCCACGAGCAATATATTCTTTAACTTCTAGAGACGAGGCAAAAGTAACCCCATAACCTTCCATGACAACCCTAATCGCTTCATTTAATCCATTAATTTGTAAGCCGACGGTTGGTTGATTAATGCTGTTTATGGTACATAGCGAAACCAACTTTTCACGTGCAGAACTGCCCTTTTCTCTAAATACAAATGGCTCGCACATAATTTGATCTAATGTAACCTTTTTTAAAGCAAACTTATGGTGTTTGTGCACTACAAACCACATTTCATCTTCAAATAATTCTCTTCTGGTTAGAAATGGATGGAATTCTCTTTTCCCACCGATGAAAGCTATTTCTGCCTGATAATTAATTAATTGATCCATCGCTTTAAGCGAATTAGTAGTAGTTAATTCTACTTCAACCTCAGGATATCTTCGCTTATATTTTGCAAGCCATTTAGGCAGCAGGAAATTTGCTGGAAGATAGGTTGCAACAATGCGCAGCTTTCCGATCGACCCATTTTTATATTGTTCAAGATATACTTCCATTTCTCCTTCAAGAGAAAACACTCTTTTAGCGTGTTTGGCAAGTTCAATCCCTGCTTCCGTTAATAAAATCCCCCTCCCTTTTGGAGCTAATAAAGTCATCCCTATCTCTTGTTCTAATTTTTTTATTTGTGCTGTTACAGCAGGTTGACTTATATTCAGCTCCTCTGCAGCACGAGTAACATTTCCTTTTTCAGCAACAATGTGAAATAGCTTCAAAGCGTGAAGATTCATATTACACCTCTAGATTCATAGATAAAAGTTATCAATGACAAATAAATATATATTAGATTTATTTATTATTTTCTTTTATTCTAAAATTACAAAAACTAATTCGCAATAAAAATTTTCTTTTAAAGAGGTGAATGGGATCTACAAGATACCCAAATAATGATGAAATTTGTATGTATTGAGTGTAAGAAAGAATCTACTTCAAACGAGTTTGTATATCATTGTTCATGCGGCGGTCTGCTTGATATTGTGCATGACTTTCAACATTATGATGCTGACTTATTAAAGCATTTATTTAAAGAACGTCTTTCTGAGCGGATGACACCTTATGCAAGTGGTGTATGGAGATACAAAGAGTTAATCTTTCCTGAGTTGCCTGATAACTTTATTGTCACAAAATATGAAGGGAATACAGGATTATATGCGTCAGAATTACTACAAACTTATACAGGGCTTAAACAAGTTTATATCAAGGCACAAAGTGAGAACCCTAGTGGTTCATTTAAAGATAACGGCATGACTGTTGCTGTTTCTCATGGCAACTCCTTAGGGTATAAGAAGTTCACTTGTACGTCAACCGGGAATACTTCTTCTTCTTTAGCGATGTACGCATCCATTGCTAACGCAGATTCTTATGTGTTCGTCCCAGATAAAGATATCTCTTTAAATAAGGTTCTGCAGACAGTTTCTTATGGTGCAAAAGTGTTTAGTTTTCCGGGGACTTATGATGACGGCATTCATTTTTTGGAAAAATATAGCAATGAACTTGAATTATATGTTTGTAATTCTATCAATCCATTTAGAATAGAAGGACAAAAAAGTATTATTTATGAAATCGCACAGTATTTAAACTGGGAACTACCTGAATGGATAATCGTTCCTGGTGGTGCTTTAAGCAATGCAACAGCATTAGGAAAAGGATTATCTGATTTATATACGCTGGGATTAATAAAGAAAATGCCGCGAGTGGCAGTTGTTCAAGCAGAAGGTGCTAGTCCGTTTCATAAAATGGTGTCCCAACAACAAAAGGAACTTATTCCTGAGCCTGTTCCATACACTCGTGCTTCTGCGTTGAATATCGGTAATCCACCAAGCTGGAAAAAAGCGCTGCAAACTCTATTCCAAACACAGGGAGTTACTATATCTGTAACGGATGAGGAAATTCTTGATGCTAAAGCTATGATTGATAAAAGTGGAATTGGCTGTGAGCCTGCTTCAGCGGCAACAATTGCCGGACTGCGCAATTTAGTTTCTAAGCAGGTAATTGATAAAGAAGAATCCGCCTTATGTATTCTGACTGGAAATATTCTCAAAGACACGGATGTTTTAAAGTACTACCATCATGAGGAAAATACCAATGCCACCTATAAAAATACCATCCATCATACCAATCTATCACGAAACAGCATAACTAATAGCATGAACGGTGAAAAATGAAAGTCGAAAGAACTTGACGGCTGATCGAAATTCTTTTAATGAATCTACTTTAACAAAAACGTTCCTACCTCTACAGGAACGTTTTTATTACTACATTTGTATATCCTATTTAATTTTTTTAAATAACGCTCGATAAACAGTTGACTTAAGCAAGCATTTTGGCTAGAATAAGAAAATAATGACATTATACTATTAAATGAGGTGTTAAAAATGATAGATGTGCAGAGTAAGTTTGGATTTGAATTCAGAAAATTCAATAGATTTTACACAGATGTTTTAGGGTTCCTTAATGAACATATCTATAATAGCCCTTTTTCATTAACAGAAACTCGTATTCTCTTTGAAATTTATAATACAGAAAATTGTACAGCCAAAAATATTCAAGAAAGATTAGATTTAGATGGCGGTTATGTAAGTAGAATTATCAAAAAATTCGAAAAAGAGAAAATGGTTTATAAGCAAAAATGTAAAGATGATGGCCGTAATCATCTTTTATATGTTACCAGTCATGGGGAATTGATTTACAAAGAGTTGGAGAAAAAAGCTAATCAGCAAGTAGAATACATACGCGAATCTTTGAACCCTGAACAGCAGCAAAAGCTGATAGCCTCCATGTGTACAATCCAAGAAATTCTTTCTGCCTCATTTAACGAAAAAAACGAGGAAGCCGTTTCTATTAGAAGTTATTATACTTTAGAAGATATTAACAACATGATTAAACAACAATGGTTATTTTATAATCAAGTCCATAAATGGGATTATAGTTTTTTAGCCTATCTTGAGGAGACATTTCATGCTGATATCGAAAGAATCTGGATTGCAGAAATAAATCGTGAATTTGCAGGCTGTATTGGCTTAGTGAATGATGGCAATAAAGTAGGACAGTTAAGATGGTTTTTAGTAAATCCATCCTTTCACAAAAAAGGAATCGGCACCCAACTTATTAACGCTCTTATCCAATACTGTAAAGATCATGATTATGAACGAATTTTTCTTTGGACCGTTAGTGATATGGTGACAGCCAGACCACTATATAAAAAATTCGGATTTGAAATAATGGAAATACAAGAGAAAAAGTCTTTGTGGGGAGCCGATTTAATAGAAGAACGCTGGGATTTAGATCTTAAAAAAAGCTAATCACTATTATTTGAGGGGTAAATATGCAAAGAACATTTCATTACGCATGGATTATTGTTTTTGTTACATTTTTGACTTTTTTAGCCGTTCAAGGTGTTCGCCTTTCATTTGGAGCATTTGTTGAGCCATGGGAAACAGATTTTTCCATGGATAGAGGAACCATTTCTCTTATCTCTACTTTGAGTTTTGTCATCTATGGGCTGTCTCAACCACTTATTGGGAGACTAGTAGATAAATGGGGGGCTCGTCTCATTTTATCCTTTAGTACTTTCCTAGTAGGAATAAGTATTTTTCTTACAGCTTTCGTAACACATCCCTGGCAGTTATTCTTTCTCTATGGAATTATGGTTTCTCTCGGTGTGGGAGGAGCATCCAATGTAGCTGCCACAGTAGTTGTAACCAATTGGTTTAACGAAAAACGTGGACTTGCGTTTGGAATTATGGAGGCTGGCTTTGGTGCAGGACAAATGCTTCTCGTCCCTGGATCTCTTTTGCTGATCCATTTACTAAATTGGAAAATGACCGTAGTTATCTTAGGCGTCTTTTTAGTGCTTTTTGTCTTTCCTATCGTTCTTTTATTTTTGCGAAATCATCCTAGAGAAAAAGGGGTAGTTCCTATTGGCGGCGAAATTGCCGAAGACGATACAGTTCCAAAAAAGACTCTAGACACAAACGCTTCCATAGGTAATGTCTTTCTAAAAAGACAATTTTGGTTTTTAATTTTACCTTTTGCAATCTGTGGTTTTACTACCACAGGATTAATGGATACACATCTTATACCATTTTCGCATGATCATGGTTTTTCAACAAGTGTTACTAGCGCTGCCGTAAGTATACTTGCTGGGTTTAATATTATTGGTATCTTACTATCTGGTATAATAGCTGACCGCTGGAGCAGCCGCAAAATGCTATTTCTATTATATGGAATGAGGGCAATATCTATTGGGATTCTCTTGTCTAGTCACAATCCTGCATTATTACTTATATTTGCAGTAATCTTTGGATTGGTCGACTTTGCTACTGTTGCTCCAACTCAATTGCTGGCAACGCAGTATTTTGAGGAATATTCCATTGGATTCATTTTAGGGTGGCTATTTCTTAGTCATCAAATAGGATCGGCATTGGGCGCCTATTTACCAGGCTTCTTTTATAACGAAACAGGTAGTTATACTATTTCTTTTTATTTTTCCATAATAATCTTAGTAGGAGCAGCCATCTTAAACATATTCCTTCCTGAACCTCATAAGATTACACAAAAAGAAAAATAGCCGTTCAAAAATAGCTACAAGATTAAAGGTAAGCCTAATAAACTGGCTTACCTTTCTATTAATTTACCCTGTTATGTTGACTAAATTTATTCGAAATTAATCAAGATATTACTTTATCCAATTTTCCTAATAATCTTTTATACTTTGATAAAGTTTCTTGATCTTCTATCTTAATACCTGATTGGAAAAATGTAACGTCGCCAGTTCCCTCTTTATTTATTAGATTCTTTTCTTCAAGAATTCTTTTTAAATTCTTTGCTGTTCCCATACTTCCAGAAATTATATTCGTATTATCAGGGAAAATTGCTCTTATGCTGTTTTCAAAATATGGGAAATGGGTACATCCAAGCACAATTGTTCCATATTGCGTGATATCGAACGAAGCCAATTGTTCTTTTAAATAAGGAATTACTTTCTCTTTCCTGAATTCAAAGTTCTCAGCAAATAGGACAAGACCAGGAAGAGCTAAACTGTCAACAATATCATGTTGGTCCAAACTTCTGACAAGATTATGAAATTTTTCTTCTTGAAGAGTTAAATTAGTTGCCAATACTAATACCTTTTTTTGTTTTCCTGCACAACTTTGAATTGCTGGTTTTACGGCAGGTTCAATTCCCAAAATAGGAAAATCATATTTATGGCGAAGATCGTCTACGGCGATACTCGTTGCCGTATTACAGGCAATCACTAATGCTTTAATGCCTTGATCAGCTAAGAAGTCTGCTGCACTAAAAATATAATCTCTTACTTCTTCTTTCGATTTTTCACCATACGGAACATGTAAGGTATCTGCATAAAATAAGTAATCCTCATTTGGAAGCAACCGCAATGCTTGGTGAAGAACACTCATTCCACCAATCCCAGAATCAAAAAATCCTATTCTCACTACTTTTCAACCTTCTTCTTATGTATTTATATCACTTATTAAGAATACCATTTTTTCTAAACATTTTTAAGTTCTAACTTTTGTTTAGGTAAACTGTCCTTTATAGTTAGAAGAGTTTGCGGAACTATAATGTAACAAAAAACGTCTACTACCTTTATGGATTATATTTTTTAAATCGAAATTATGAAAGCTATCTAATGAATTAGGAGTCCCTCAAGTGTATAATATTATGAATTTTCCTATCAGAGCAGCAATGCTAAACAGGCATTGCTACCCAATGTCCGGCTGAAACCTCTTTAAGGAGCGTATTCTCCACCTCATATTTAACTTGTCGATTATCTATTGGATCCATTTTTTTCTTATTTTTTTCTATCTTCGGATCAGGGATTGGGATGGCGGAAAGTAATGCCTTCGTATAATCGTGTAAAGGATTGGAATAAAGCTCTTCGCTTTCGGCAATTTCTACTATTTTCCCTGCATACATGACAGCGACTCTGTCACAAATATGTTTCACCATAGCTAAGTCATGAGCAATAAACAAATACGTAAGACCCAGTTTTTGTTGCAATTCTTCTAGGAGCTTTACTATCTGTGCTTGAATGGACACATCCAACGCAGATAACGGTTCGTCACAAACGATGAAAGATGGCTCCACTGCCAGTGCTCTTGCAATGCCAATTCTTTGCCTTTGCCCGCCTGAAAATTCATGTGGATAACGGTAAGCGTGACTAGCTTCCAACCCTACCATTTCTAATAACGCTTCTACCCTTTTTAAACGGTGATGGGGATCTTTATATAGCTGATGAATATCTAGCGCCTGGCCAATAATATCAAGAACTTTGAACCTTGGATTAAGACTTGCATATGGATCTTGAAAAATAATTTGCATATGACGTCGAAGCATTTTCAACTCTTTCTTATTTAGTCGATTAACAGGAATTCCCTGAAATAGGGTTTCGCCACTAGTTGGCTCATGCAAGCGTAAAATCGATCTTCCTGTCGTTGATTTACCAGATCCTGATTCTCCCACAAGCCCTAATGTTTCACCAGCATGGATATGAAAACTAATGTCATCTACTGCTTTTAATATTTTCCCCTTGCCAAGATCAAAATGCTTGTTTAATGAATTAACCTCAAGGATTGGATGAAGACGCGCTTCTGAAGTTATACTGACTTTTCGTTTCACCTTCTTCTTCTCATCAAGTCTTGGTAAAGCATTTAGCAGCTTTTTTGTATAGGCATGCTTGGGCTGCTCAAAAATGTCCTCTGTTGTGCCAGTCTCTACTATTTCTCCTTCTTTCATCACTACAACACGATCACACATTCCTGCCACTACTCCGAGATCGTGTGTAATTAGAATGATAGAAGTGCCGAATCGCTGCTGCATCTCCTTCATCAAAGCAAGAATCTGAGCCTGAATGGTAACATCTAATGCCGTAGTTGGCTCATCTGCAATTAGAAGAGTTGGCCGGCAAGCCAATGCCATTGCGATTACTACTCTCTGCCTCATCCCGCCTGAAAATTCATGTGGATACTGATTAAATCTTTCATCGGGATTCCTTATACCAACAAGCCGCAGTAATTCCATTGCCTGATTTTTCGCTTGTGATTTTGACAGACGTTGATGCTTAGAAATCCCTTCTGCAATTTGCTTCCCAACTTTAATCGTAGGATTTAAAGAAGTCATTGGATCTTGAAATATCATTCCAATATCCTTCCCGCGAATCCCTTCCATTTCTTTTTCCGTTTTTTCTGCTAGATTTTCTCCCAAAAATGTTATATCGCCACTTTTCAAGTGAGATGGCGGGGATGGTAGTAGTCGCATAATAGAACGAGCTGTTACGCTCTTTCCACTACCGGACTCCCCAACTATACCTAATGTCTCTCCCTTTTTAATATCAAAACTAACTCCCTTTACCGCTTCAAGCTCTTGTTCATTTGAAGTAAATGAGACTCTCAGATTATCAACCTTTAATACTACTTCCATAATCTCCCCCACTATCTTTTTTCTTATTTCTCGTTTTCTTTCAAACTATGTATTGATTTTTCTGATATCTACAAATAAAATATACTATACAGGTCGGAATAATGCAATTTAAAGAAAAAGGGGGGAAACAATACTTTGGAACCTGTTCATGTAAAAAGCACCAACGTTAGTAATCGTACTAGAGCATTCTGTAATCTTGTACAAGAAAGCTTTATAAAGCTTCAAAAAAGACCTGTTTATCGCTGGGCAATCTATATTTTGGGCTTGCCTCTCACACTCTTCGCCTTGTTCCTGTATTTGTTCAAGAAACAGAATGATCCTTCAAAAAAATCTATGGAAGAAATAGAAGAACAATTACGTAAAGAAGGGCATTGGGAAAGCTTACATAAAAAATTTCGCTTACAACTAGAAAAGAAGGTACAATTTTTCAATCAAGCACATACACCCTCTGAACTAAATAAAGAAGCAAGAAAATGGGCGAATGAGCAATTTCAAACGGACATAATGGAAAGAAGCAAGGAAAAAATGCTTGCGTTAGGAAACAAGAAGGTATCCTTTTCAGAAACCTTCCTAGCTTTCATCACAAACAAAAAGATAATTTCCCTTTTGTTTTTACCTGGTTTACTGATGTATGTATTTTTGCTGATCTGTATTAATCCCTATCTAAAGTTCATCCTAGAGCGATTAATAATGAGCATTTTTGTCATTTTTGGCGTAACACTTCTTGTCTTTACTATTTTATATTTTTCACCATTTGATCCGGCAGTTAATATCCTTGGGGAAACAGCAACGAAAGTTCAGATTGCCAACTTTAATCATATCTATGGTCTTGATCAGTCTTATTTTCACCAATTGATACAAGCCTTTAAAGGAATTTTCACCTTTGATTTAGGCAATTCCTACACAGGAAATGAGGAAGTCGCAAACAGTATTGCAAGAAAGTTTCCAATCACATTTACACTTGCTTTTATTTCGCTTATTATGGCAATCCTTATTGCGATTCCTATAGGCATTATTTCAGCAACTAAACCTAACTCTATTTTTGATTATAGTTTTATGTTTATTGCTTTAATCGGTTTATCTATTCCAAATTTTTGGCAAGGGTTAATCTTTATTCTTAATTTTTCGATTAAATTAAAATGGTTTCCAGCTACATACGTACCTGATAATTGGATTTCCATTATCATGCCTGCAGTCGTTCTTGGAACTGGTCTTACTGCTTCTATTGCCAGGATGATGCGTTCTTCTACCCTTGAGATTATTAATGAAGATTATATTATCACCGCAAAGGCAAAGGGATTAAGCAAGTCAACTGTAATATGGAGGCACGCTGTCACTAATGCCATGATTCCCGTCATTACCGTCATCGGTCTATTGTTTGGCGGAATGCTTGGTGGAGCAGCTGTGACAGAAAAAGTTTTTAATATTAGCGGAATAGGAAGCTTTATTGTTGATAAGCAATTCATACCTGATATTCCGAGTATTTTGGGCGGAGTGGTTTATATTGCCATAACGATTTCCCTAGTAAATTTATTAATTGACGTATTGTATGCATTCTTTGACCCACGTATACGTACGAAAATGAAACAATATTAAAGCAGGTGTTACGATGTCTAATACTACGGTAGATACACCACATTACCGAAGAAAACAAGCACAGAAAGTACCTTTAGAATATTCACAAGCAGTTTTTTCCTTAATCGTTTCTCTTATTCTGACCATCATTTTCTTAATTAATGGCTTTGATTATTCATCAGCTGTGATTAAACCATTTTTCTTAAGTGCATTTGCTGCCTATCTATTCGTATCAATCATACAGGTATTGATTACATGGAAGATTAAACAAAACCTGAAGCAGTTTGGCTCTATTCAAAAATCAACAAGAAAATGGGGATATTTTCAGTTATTAAGTGTACTGGTTGGGAATGTATTTACTGCTTCATCCGGACTATTACTAATTAAAGAAAACAAATCAATTGACTATATATTTGCTGTTTACATGCTACTAACACAGTTTTTTGTGATTGCTGTTTCTGCTTTAAATTTGTTTAAACCATATGTTGCAGATACGTTTTTACTAGGCATGTATATTCTCATTGCGATTTCTTTTTTTTATCTTTACGTCTTTTATTTTCTATTCAAAAAAGACAGAAGTACTTTAAACGCTACAAAAGTTATCGTACTTTCTTTAATCTTGTTCCTTACTGCACTATCAGGGAACTTATTTGCCCTTCTTTTAGGAATAAATTTCTTGCGTGATTTAAGAAAAGAAAAACAATCTGGGAAAGCTGGATGGAATACAACGTGGAGGAAAATAACCAATAATGCTTCTGCCATGCTTGGCCTATTCTTTATTATTTTTCTGTTTGCTTTATCTATATGCAGTTATCTGACATTCGATAAAGATATGGCAATGGAGAATAATTACGGTGCCATCCTTCAGACACCCAGTCTTGCCTATCCTTTAGGTACAGATGATTTTGGTAGAGACCTTTTTTCTAGAATTATTTTTGGAGCAAGAATTTCATTAACTGTAGGGTTTCTATCTACTATTATTTCATTATTTGTCGGTGGTTTCTTAGGTGCCTTAGCTGGTTATTATGGTAATCGAGCAGATAACGTAATCATGAGACTATTGGATGTATTATACGCTATTCCTGGTATTTTACTTGCAATTGTCATTATTGCCGCATTCGGTTCGAACACTATCACCCTCATTATCGCTTTAAGTGTTGGATCTATCCCAACATATGCACGCACGATGAGAGCAAATATTCTCATGATTACGAATCTCGAATATATTGAATCCGCAAGAGCATTGGGAGCAAATAATTTTACCATCCTGTTTAGGCACGCAGTTCCAAACTCGCTTGCACCGATGATTGTTAAGTCAACCCTTACTATTGGCAGTGCTGTGATAGCTACAAGCAGTTTAAGCTATCTTGGATTAGGGGTTGAACCGCATATTCCAGAATGGGGGAATATTCTAAAAATCGGGAGTGCCTATCTTGAATCCCATTCCTATCTTGCCATTTATCCTGGATTATGCATCATAGCCTTAGTCCTTTCCTTCAATTTTTTGGGAGACGGTCTTCGAGATGCATTGGATCCTAAGTTAGATTAATAAAAAAATATATTTAGGGGGAATTTTGCATGAAAAAGAGTTTATTAGCCTTCTTGCTTGTCTTTGTTTTAGTCGCGGCAGGATGTGTCAATACGAAATCAAGTGTTGAGGAAGACAAAGGGAATGATGGGAAAACAAGTGCAAAACCTACCATTGAAATCTTGGGCAGCAGCACAAGTGAGTCTGACATCAATATTTTAAGAGATCAATTAATAAAAAATGGATTTGATGTTAAATTAAATCTTCAACCAGACTATGCGAGCTTCAAAGCGCAACAAGATGCTGGAAATTATGATGTTGCGGTATCTAGCTGGACGACTGTAACAGGTAACCCAGATTATGCAGTACGCTCCCTCTTTAAAACAGGCGGAGATTATAGTATTTTAGCAGATGAAGACATTGATACTTTAATTGATAAGGCAAGTACGCAATCACCGGATGAATATAAAGAAACATATAAGGAATTAGAACAAAAACTAGTATTTGATAAAGCTTATATCGCTCCTTTATACATTTCTTATAAAGCCCAAGGAGTAAATAAAGAAGTCTTGGATCCAGCAACTGTTCGACTTGCAAAATCTAGAGCAATCGCTTGGGAAACAATTGACTTTAAAGATACTTCCAAACGAAATACGGATCCATTAATTGTTCAACAGGCTATTTCTACACTGACATCTCTTGATCCGATTAAAGGAAATGATGGATCTATTAATACATTAAACACAAATATGTATGTCCGTTTAATTAATTTAACAGATGACGACCAAGTCACTGCGGAAGGATCTCTATCTCATAATTACAGTATCGCTGATGGAAATTCTGAATATTACTTCTTACTAAGAGATGATATTAACTTTGCACAAATCAAAGACAAGAAAGCTGTTGACACTGGAGAAAGAGTTGGTGCAGACGATGTTATCTTCTCGCTTGACCGCGCCAAAGACAAAAATTCTGTTCCGGATCACCGTACATACAGCCTTCATGAACATATTAAAACAACGGAGCTTGTGACAGATTTAGCAAAATTAAATGCGAAAGAAGCTGGAAGCGGCACAACCATAAAAGCAGCACTAGAAAAAAATCTTGACAAGGAAATTACGGAATTAGTCTCTGATAAAAAAGATGCAAATAATAAGGAAGGCAAATATCAAGTAGTTAAAGTCACTACTACTGAGCCATTCCCCCAAGTTTTAAATTATTTAGCCCATCAATCTGCAGGTATCGTTTCGAAGAAACAAGTAGAAAGTATTAATACGTATGATGTAGCTTCCTTTGACATTAATAAAGACATTCCTTATGGGGATCAAAATACAGTAACTGAAGGCGACAAATATAATAATACATTATTTGCTAGCGGTCCCTATATTCTTTCTTATAAAAATGATTACGAAGCAGTATTCTTAAAGAATCCTGCATACCAAAAAGGTACCGATTTTGAGCCGAAAATTTCTACTGTTCAAGTACGCTTTATAGCAGATGCTGATAGCGCCCTTTCTTCTTTACGAAATGGGGAAATTCACCTTTTCAATGGAGTACCTGAAACGAAATATAATCTAGTGGAAGAAGATAGCAAGCTTACCCTGCAACGCCAAGAAAGTAACGGTGTAACCTACTTATTATTCAATACGAAAAATAGAGAAGTAGCGAATAGTGATGATTTAAGAAAAGCAGTATTGTATTCTATTAATCAAGACGACTTTATTAACTATTATCAAGGCAATAAAATTAAAGCAGTTTCAACCGTAAGTCCATTAGTAGAGACTGGCAATGAGTTAAACGCCGATGCTGATAAAGTAAAAGAGTATTTAAAAAAGTACAACGAAGGTAAATAACTATTCCTCTCTCTATCCTATCTTTTAGTTAGGATGGAGAGAGTTTCCCACCAAAAACCAAATTCTCATCCATTTTTTCTATAGATATTCTTCTAATTAACTTTAGATGGTGTTCTCTCCTATTTATGAGTAAAAATGCTCCCCCTAACCTTTTTTGCAAAGGTATTGTGAATCAAGAAGCTTAGCATATTATCCATCACCATTTTTTTGATTAAAGAATTACTTCCTTTATTTTTTCAAAAGTATTACTAATAATCTCTCTTGAGAATTCTTAAATTCGTTAATAATAATGAAATAATCAAAATAAGAATAGCCAATGCCCACCAGAAGGCATTAATGGGCGCATCATGCTCCACAATAATTAATCTTACTATAGCTGTAATACCAATATAAATGAGATAGCGTAATGGAAAATGAAAATGCGAATCAAAATACTTGATTATTAAAGCTATAAATTCGAAGTATAAGAAGAAAGTAAGCAGTTCCTCAGTAAATAAATAATAATCTCTTTCATCCTCTGTTACAAAAGCGACATAGGAAAAGATAAACCATGTTTCTTTTATAAGAAGAAAACTCAATGTTATCCCTATAAGAAACAAACAGCTATTCAATAATGCTTGTAAAAATATAGGCAGTTGCGTAAAAAACTTGATTAGATTAGCTCTAACACTTTGCATCCATCTAGCTCCTTTTATTAGGTATGTTATCTATTTAATATGAGCCATATTTTTATTATTAACCATTAAAAAGGAGGCTTTTTAATACTTCTCATTTACATCATCTTATTCCAAATCTATGCTCCTAAACAGGCTATCGCTAATATAAATCCCCTTTCTTAATGACGTATTATGCTGTAAATCTTTCCTCTCACCATACCTCTGTCTTCGGACCTTTCGTTAAAACTTTATTTTTTGACATTAACAATAGCAATTTTGAGATAACTGTTTCTCACTCTTCTTTGCTATGTTAAATCCCATTCGACAGGTTTACAATTGTATAGTATAATTTTCCTTTATTGGTATGAAAACAATAACACTTAATCTATAACGTAAAGGACTTACTTTCGCCTTACATATAAAGATATAGTCTGAATTCTGCGTTATCATAAATAATAGGAGGAGATTTCCATAGAAGACTTGATTTTACAAATGATAGAGGCCTTTAAAGGACTTTCGTATTTTGGTATTATGCTTGCATTAACTTTTGAATTTGTTCCAGCAGAACTGGTACTACCTTTAGCTGGCTATTGGGTATATGAAGGAGATATGAATTTATATGGGGCTATTTTTGCAGGTTCGATCGGCGGTGTATTGGGACCACTCACTTTATATGCATTAGGCCGTTATGGCGGAAGAGCAGCAATTATGAAGTTCAAGAAATTTTTTCTCTTAAAGGATGAACATATTACTAAATCGGATCAATTTTTTGAAAAATATGGTGGAAGTATCGCCTTTTTAGGACGATTTATTCCGTTAGTCCGAACGGCTATTTCGATTCCTTGTGGAATGGCCAAAATGAATATATGGAAATTTATCATATATACTTATTTAGCCATGCTTCCCATTACAGCGATGTATGTCTATTTGGGCTATAAATTAGGACCTCAATGGAAAAAAGCGGGCGAAGTATTTGGTCAATATACGAACTATTTATTAATCCCTATCGCAATATTTATTATTATTTGGCTGTTTGTAAAAAGGAAAAAGATGAAGGTGAAGGTACAGTAGTTGAAAAGAGACTAGCCCCAGCATGTATTTAAAACATACTGGAGCTAGTTTCTTTTTTCCTGTAATAATAGATAAAGTGAATAGTAGCAATACCTCTTTGCTCGCTATCGAGATTACTGCTAAAATCGGAAATGGAAAATTTACCTGTCATTGGATTTTTATTTTTACCCATCCTATTAAATGGAGGTGGTAAAGATGAAAAAGGAAATTCCAGTTGAGTTTACGGGAAAGGTTCTCGATCAACGAAATAATCTTACTGGTCCAGATGATTCAGGAAAAGCTTCCTATCCAAAAAGGCCAAAACATGTATCCATCCAAGAATCGAAAAGAAAATAATTCAAAATCTGCCCTCTGTCCCATCAAGGGGGCTTTTCTATTGCCTCTCCTCCCCTATATTTCTAACTGTCCAGCGATTTAGCTTATCCTTTCCAATATTCTCCGTTTTTGATAAAGCATATTTGCAACTTCTCCTACCTCTTTTATGGCCGCTTTATTCGTATAGGCACCAAAAATCATTCCGGCTACTGGTATCATTTGAAAAAGTTTTTTCCATCCAAAATTATCCCGATAAGAAGCAAACACCTCTCTCCACCCTTGCAGCTGTGCGAAACCTTCCTCCTTAGAGGCATTGGTCAATTCATTTAAAATGGCTCTTTTTCCAACTATATCAGAAGACGTAAATTGCATACATTTAATCATAAATATTCGCTCTTCCTTATCTGAAGGGTCGTAACCATATGCTAATGCTACTTCTTGGATGGTTTTTAATGTAATTCCAAAGATAAGGGGGATATCAATAGCTAGTGTAAAAATACCGCCAAAACCAGTAGTAGCCCCTTGAAGTTGGGCATTTTTCGCACGATTTTTGATAAAGGCTTCTGCTGTCTGTTCCATAGAATCAATCGGAAAATATTTTATATCTTCCAATTTCACATCTTCCTTTAACGATAATTCTTTTTTAACTTTATACAATGTTTTCTCATTATCCACTAGATACTGTCCGCCATTATCAATATATACGGCAATTTCATCTAATAGTATATGTATTTTCTCTTGGATGTATGTCGGTGTCAATTTATCCAACAGCACAAATGGGAGTCTTCCAATTTTTTCCCAAAAGAACAAACCTTTTTGGTTTTTCTCCCACTTTTCAATATTCTTTAATTTCTTTCTAAGCAGCTTTTGATTTTCCATTTCTTTATTTTTGTTTAACTGTTCCATTTTTTTCTCCCATTTTTCGAATTATCTTTAAATGCTTAATGAATTGAAATGACGAGATATGATTCCACTCGATTTTTAAGATACTCATTTATACGAGTTTTCATATAAAAAAGATTCATTAAAAAGGCCGTTATTCTACTCGCTGCTCATGCACTCTTCTATCGTACTAGGGAGTCTATTGCTCACTATATGAATCAATAATGCTAGCGCATATAGAGATTTGGCATAGATATAAAATAGTATACCAACGATTCCATTCATTATAGTTAACATATCCCCAAAAGAAAGTTAATGTTGTATTAGCAACGAAAAAACACCCAGAATATAAAATAAATCATAAATTTATTTTTTTCTATTGGCATAAAATTCACATACACAATGTCAATAGAGGCATGCAGTGTTATTTGTATGATTAAATCATACAATATTACTTTATAGCAAGACGATCGTCCAATTCGAATTAAATCCTTTTCCTCTCCTTTGGTATTCCCTATTCCGTAATCACTTCAATATCCTCATGCGTAGGTTTTTCCGTTGTATAAGTAATCCAATAGGTATATTCTCTTGAAAAATCATCAGTAAAATGCTCTAGATAGGTTACTGCTTTGGCCGATTCACCCAGCACCTTTACCTCTTTAACAGTTGTATTTCCTGTTGGCATCGTAAGAGTAACAGATGGTCCATCCTCGCGTTCAAATATCATAGAGCTATCAACAGATACTGTACGATCCTCTGGTCCCGCTGCCCATTTTACTTTCCCTTCCTTATTCTTCAAAATGACTAAATCAGGATGATGCGTATTGCCGCTTTCATGTTTGTTTTTAAAAATAACATAAATGAAATCATCTTTGAGATCATAATCAATAACTTCTTTATCCCTTAAATGATGTTCTGCCATCACAGTAGTGATTTGTTCTTCAAGAGAACCAATATTAGCAGATTTCACATCAGTCTCTTTCCCTTCATTCGAACAACCAACCAAAATAACCAATATAAAAAAAGTTGCAAGGATTTTTTTCATAATTAAACAGCTCCAGACCTTTTATTCGGGTTTGTATAAGAAAAAAGCTGCTCAATCACAACTCTTCCCTTATTATTTTTTATTAGTATCTGTGTAATTATCCATTAATTCAAGACAGGATCTAAACATTTAATTATCGCTTTTTTTAAATTCATCTTTCAGATTTTCTATAAATTCTTCGTTTAAATTATATCCTGAAATAATCATCCGTCTCCATTATGCCTTCTTTTTCCTTTATCCCTAATAGATGCTCTATTAAAATATAATCATTACCTTCCCATCGATTTAGGGATATCGATAATGCATGGTATTGCAGCTCTCCCCCGTTCTTGTTCTTTAGAATTTCCATCTATGCTTTCGCCCATTTCACTTGGAGTATTTTTCTGCCAACTCTATATCTCTATTAGTTAAATTTCTTAACGTATAGCTGCTCTCTTCTCAAATCCCCTTTTTAAAATTCGATTATTACAAGAAAATTAAATATAATTGATAGGCATTATTATTGACGCTAGAAAAGCAAAATAACTTCTCCCCACTTTTCATGACAAGAAAAGCATCCCAGAAAGGATGCATTATTCGTAATCTTATGCTTTATATAAAATAACGGCTGTATAAATGCCCTCTTCTGTTATTGGTTCATTGTTCACAGCGAACTTAATATCGATTACTTCATGATTTCCCAATTCCTTTAACGCTTTATTTAAATGGTTCTCGAAATTTTTATCGTTCTCCGAAATAACTTTTGTCTGAATCATAAGATAGTACCTTCCTATTCCTAATTATTTCTTATATCCCTAGATAAATTACTATCCTCATCAATAATAAACGCAACAATCTTTCCGCTTTCCGAAAAATTCACTTGCCCCTTAACCTCATATTTTTCTATTGGAGAGTCATCGTCCTTTTTATAATCAATAATAGCCGTGTAATCATAGATATTTTGCTGTTTTTCCTTTTGGGCTACTTGAACGTCCTTTATCTTCATTTCACTCTTTTCTGGACTAGCTGCTATATAGCTTAATGCGTAGGTTCCTGTATACTTATCATACATTTCTTCGGTAAAAGATTCCTGATACTTCTTCTTTAAGTAAGAATCCAGGTCACTTGATGAGCTTGTATTTTCGTCATTCCCGATCATCGTGTAATTATTTGGATCTTCTAAAATGTCCCGAAGTTCTTTATTAGGCACTGTAAATGTTTCATTCAATACAGTTTCAAGTGTACTAATGTTTTTGTCTTTTGATTCCGCTTCAGCCGAACAGCCCGCTAATGCTGCCACCATGACTATTAATAAAATAGAAGCACATTTACTAAAAAATTTATTCATTTTCTTCCTCCTCTCTCTAAGGGAATACGTTTGAATAATCAAAAAGTTTCAAATAAAATAAAAGATCTATACAAAAAACAGACTTTGTTGGTTTTTGAAATAGAGCTGGCCATTCAATTATAGTTAAAACCACGTCTACTTCTCTCTCTATATCCACATTAAGAGAACCATAATAGAAGATTCATACTTACATAATAACCCTATTAGGATTTGGAAAAGCTGAAATATTGGGCATAAAAATACCCTGCTTATTGAGCAGGGCGAAGGTGAGGGGAGTAACAGAACATCCCGCCACTCACTATAACGAACCATTTTTTTATCTGTATATTCATCGTTATTTGTTAAAACGAACTTTTACCACCAAAGAGGGAAGAATGGACCAAATCTTCTTATTCCAAAAAATGGGAATCCAATTAATCCAAACCTTCTAAATGGGAATATTAACCGACTATCCTCGCTTGTATGATGACCACTTACCAATAAGTATACATTTTCATCATCGTAACTATGCAGAATACCTTGGTGAACTTCTCCATCTCTTGTTTCTATTTGAATAAATTCAAATAAGTGCTTGTGACATTTAGGATGAAACTTGTGTTTATAATGATCATGATCCTTTTTATGGTGATGATGATGGTGATGGCTGGATAAATGATGACTTGAAGATTCCATTAAATCTCTATTATTTTCCATGGCATTAGCCTCCTCTTATAGATTCACTGTAGTGTATGCTCAAGTGAAAATAAGGTTCAACTTTTAGTTTGACCATTTAATAGATATTTAGAACCATATTACATAGCATCCGTTTTTTTATCTTTTGTAAAGAAAAATACAAATATTGTTATCGCCAAGGCAATTAAGAACTTACTGCCCATGGAATCATTTTTTATCGTTGGTAAATCTGTTAAGGCCATTTTTCTTCCCCCTATTTCATCCTTTTTAAAGCTTTTATAAATTCGTCATCTAAGAAATAATTATCGGAAACTATTGCATTAAACTCTTTCTGATTTTTCTTTAGAAATTTCGTAACTGGAACCACCTTTTCTCTCCCGAATAAAGGACCGCTTATACTTAAGGAAAACCGAGCATCAGAAGCCACAAAAAGACCTACAAGATTAATCTCGTCTTTTAAGATTAAGACAGCTATTATAATGTCGATTATATCCAATGTAAAATTACCAAGCGGGTTATCATTAATACTTTCCAACCTATTAGCTCCCGTTAACGGCCCGCCAACAGTTACCCCAAAATAGCCGGGGCCAAAATAAACCCGAGTTAAAGTTATTTGTCCTGTTAACAATAAAAAAGCTATGACAATATCAATCTCTCGTTGAATTTCCCTTATTGCATTTTCTTCCATAAAATCACATCCATTAGGGGGATTCCCCTATACATATATATGTATCAAACAAAAAAATGGGAATAGGAGATACTATAGAATCTAATTTGAATTTGAAATCTCACCCTGAATCAAATTTCAGCTCCATTTATATTACAGAGGATCATTTCTCGATAATATAAAAAGGGGGACGAATTTACGCTTAACTAAAAATACCCTACTCCGAAGAATAGGGCTTATAACAAAGATTTTATATTTAGCTGACTTTTATATCTTTTATTAGTCTATAGTGAAAAGGTAAGAAAAAATAATAAATGATTATATATACAGGTATGCTATAAAGTAAACTCCATCCATTGTATCCCATAAATCCTGATATATGGCATGTCCACTCAATGAACAAAGACAATAACACAAATAATAGAGTTCGTTTCATACGATTATCTCTGTGCAATTTATTTAAAAACCATATCGCTAATGATGAGGGAATGATTGCGTATGTTAGCAGCTCCCCAATACCAGTAGATTCTGCTCTCCCAAAATCTACCCAATCTAAATATATTCCAAATACACTATTTGCAATCCAAGTAATAGCACCAATTACGCCATAAGTACAATAAATTTGCAGCCCATTCATTTTTTCCTTTGGCATAAATAATACAACCATTAATAATATTACTGCCCAAACAATAGGAACCCATATCCCTTTAGCATGAATGTCGAGGTTTTCAATAATTTTGTTCAAAACAATCACCACTTTTTTTGAATAGTTTAACTTACATTTATTTATTTTATACACATAGAAACTAAAAAATCCCCTGCTCAAATGAGCGGGGGACAGTATACAATCTATTTTTTGCTGTCGGTGTGTTTTAAATCGCTTTACTCTGAAAACAGGATTTGTAAGCAAACATTTTATAAAAATAATTACTATAACAGATCTGTGTCTCCTAATATGCAAGACATATCAGTTGAATATTTAACAAAAGTACTTTTAAATCTAGCTCATACTGGTAAAAATAGTCAAAATGTGGTCAAATCCATCAAAACCAATCTATAAATCCTTATAAACAAAGGGTTTCTTCTACTAAATAATTACATCACACGCTTAAACATTTTCTCCATCTCATAAGTAGAATAATGCACAATAATCGGTCTACCATGTGGACAGGTAAATGGATCGGATGTTGTCCGAAGTTCGTCCAATAAACTTTGAATCTCATCGTTTCGTAAATGGCGATTTGCTTTAATGGATCCCTTGCAGCTCATCATAATGGCAGCTTCTTCTCGTAAAAGCTTTATATCTACTTTTCTCATGGAGAGTACTTGTTCAATCATTTCCTCGATTGTTTCTTTTTCTTCTCCTTTTGGAAACCATTGTGGGTGGGAGCGGACTAGATAGCTTTGCTGGCCAAATGGTTCAAGAAATACGCCTACCTTTTCGAGCTCGGCTTTATTTTCTTCTATTTTCATCCATTCATCTAAGGAATAATCTAATGTTAATGGGATAAGCATTTCTTGTAATTCCTTATGGACCTCGCCAACTTTTTCCCGAAAAAATTCGTATTTAATTCGTTCTTGGGCTGCATGCTGATCGATAATATAAAGTCCTCTTTCGTTTTGTGCAAAAATATAGGTTCCATGCATTTGCCCAATTGGATAAAGGGGCGGAACTCTCGGCCCCTCTTCCACGTCAGCTATTTCTTCCTCTTCCCATGCTTCCTCTATCTCTTCTTCTGTTGCAGGCGCGGTAGTACTATTCCCTTCCTGTCCAAAGAAAAAGGCTGTGGCATCTGTTATAGTTGATTCTTCATCACTTTCTCCAGATTGCCGACTGCTTGGTGTGTCTTCAAGAGGTTCGCTCCAACTCGGCTTTTCTACTTGCTCTGTTGTTGGATTGGCAAAAACAGAATCCATTTTTGGAACTGATACTGGCATTGCCGATTCGCGAATCGTATCAAAGCTGAAGGCCGCTTGCTCTTCTTTTGGAGCAGGCTTTTTCTCGCGGATAAGTCCTGCTGGAATAAGCTCTTTTTTCTTAAATGCTGCTTTAATCGTATTGCTGACAAGTTCGTATAGCTCTTGTTCTTTACTAAAGCGCACTTCCATTTTTGATGGATGAACATTTACATCAACAAGAATTGGATCCATTTCTACATTTAAAAGAACAATGGGATATCTGCCAATAGGCAATAACGTATGATAGCCTTCCTGAATACTGCGTACAAGAGAATAGTTTTTAATAAAGCGGCCATTAATCATGGTGGAAATATAGTTCCGTGACGCACGCGTAATTTCTGGCAGAGCCATATAGCCACTTAGTTTAAAATCAAGGGTACTTGCTGAAATTGGTATCATTTTTTTTGCTATATTTAGGCCATAAATGCCCGCAAGCACTTGTCTTACATCCCCATTGCCATTTGTATGAAGGAGCTTGCGCTCGTTATGCACTAGGCGAAAGCTAATATCAGGGTGAGCAAGGGCTAGGCGGTTGACGATATCGGTAATATTACCAAGCTCCGTATGAATCGATTTCATATATTTCAATCTTGCTGGCGTATTAAAGAACAAATCGCTGACGATTATCTCTGTTCCCCTTCTTCCCGGCGCGCCTTCCTGTTTCACTAAATGTCCGCCGTTAAGCTCTACTGTTGTCCCTTTTTCTCCAGTAGAAGTGGTTAAAGTGACATGAGAGACAGAGGCAATACTTGGCAGTGCCTCACCTCTAAATCCAAGGGTGCGGATTCGGAATAAGTCATTTTCATCTTTTATTTTACTTGTCGCATGTCTGGAAAAAGCAGTTAAAACATCCTCTTCGTCAATTCCTTGTCCATTATCAAGGATACGAATGCTTTGTAAACCAGCTTCCTCGATAAAAATTTCAATTGAAGTACTTTTTGCGTCGATACTATTTTCTACTAACTCTTTTACAACAGAGGCTGGCCGCTCAACAACTTCACCTGCAGCAATTTTATTCGAAAGTGCATCATCCAGTTGAATAATCTTTGCCATTGTTTCTCCTCTTTTCTTTCTTACTTTTTTCGATCAGGGATAGGGCAGTGTATCAGCTGAAATAGTTGAATTTGCAGCTTTCATCGTTCCTATGAACACCACTTTTTCTAACGCAATTTCATTTCTATGCGTTCATACCACTGGCTTTACACTCTATCACCCTAACCCACTTTATCTATCATTACGGACTTTTTTATGAAGTTCGTACAATGTATTTAATGCCTGCATTGGCGTCATTTCTAATATATCTAAGTCTTTCAGTTTATTAACAATTTGCTTTTCTTTCGTAGAAATCACTTTTTGCGGTTTTTTCTCTTCTGTTTCAAAGAATGATAATTGTGCCTCTTCTTCAGCTATTTCAGCTTTCATAACCGGTTTTTCGATTACTGCCACGGCTGCTTCTCCAGCAAATTGATCCTTTTGCTCAAGGCTTGTTAATAGTTCTTGTGCTCGTTCAATCAATGCTTCTGGCAATTCAGCAAGCTGTGCAACGTGAATTCCGTAACTCTTGTCAGCTGCTCCCTCTTTTATTTTATGAAGGAAAATAACTTTTCCGTTTTGCTCCATTGCGCTGACGTGAACATTGCTTAATGATGGAAGCTCTTCTGCAAGCACAGTCAGCTCATGATAGTGGGTAGAGAATAAAGTCTTCGCACCAACTTCATGATGAATGTACTCAATGATGGCTTGTGCCAATGCCATTCCATCATATGTGCTTGTGCCTCGACCAATTTCATCGAATAGAATTAAACTATTATTAGTGGCATGCAGGAGTGCGTTTCTTGCTTCCAGCATCTCTACCATAAACGTACTTTGCCCGGAAATAAGATCATCGGCCGCTCCTATTCTCGTAAATACTTGGTCAAATAACGGCAGCACTGCTTCATCTGCTGGCACAAAGCAGCCGATTTGCGCCAAAATGCTTGTTAAGGCAATCTGGCGCATATACGTACTCTTACCAGACATATTTGGCCCAGTAATTAACAGCAATTCTCTGTCTTTATGCATGGTGCAGTCATTTGCTACATAGCTTTGTGCATTCATTACCTTTTCTACTACAGGATGACGGCCGTTTTTAATAGAAAGCGTACGATCACTTGAAAACACAGGCTTCACATAGCGGCGATCCTCACTTACTGTGGCGAAACATTGAAGCACATCTAGTGTGCTTACAGTTTTTGCAAGATTTTGTAAGCGTGGAATATATTCTTTAATGGTTTCCCGGATGGTTGTAAAAATCTCATATTCTAATTCCACCATTTTTTCTTCGGCTTGCAGGATTAAACTTTCTTTTTCTTTTAATTCTGGCGTTATATAACGTTCCGCATTAGCAAGGGTTTGTTTACGTTCATACTGTCCTTCTTGTAATAGATGGACGTTTGCTCTTGTTACTTCTATATAGTAGCCAAATACACGATTATAGCCGATTTTCAGCGATTTAATGCCTGTTTTTTCCCGTTCTTCTCTTTCTAGCTGGGCAATCCATGTTTTGCCGTTTCGGCTTGCATCACGGTAACTGTCTAATTCAGGATGGTAGCCGTCTAAAATAATATTTCCTTCTTTAATGGATAACGGCGGGTTTTCAACAATTGCTCGCTCCAGTAAATCAGTAATATCTTCACAAGGATCTAGGTCTTCAGCCAATCTCATTGCTTCCTTTGAACCAAACGATGCAACAATTTGCTGAATGATTGGTACTTGTTGTAACGATTTTTTTAGCTGGACAAGATCCCTTGCATTAACATTTCCAAAAGCCACTCGTCCTGCTAAACGTTCTAAATCATATACTTCCTTTAATTTTTCCCGCAAATCTTGGCGTTCAAAGTAATGTCCAATCATTGTATCGACTAGATTTTGACGATATTCAATCTCTTCCTTATTTAATAGTGGACGATCGATCCACTGTTTTAAAAGTCTTCCCCCCATCGCGGTTTTCGTTTCATCTAATAACCAAAGAAGAGATCCTTTTTTTCCTTTTGAGCGAATTGTTTCCGTTAATTCTAAATTCCGCTTAGAAAAATAATCAATCTTCATAAATTGATCAATAACATAAGTAGAAACCGGCTGTAAGTGATCCAAGCTTCTCTTTTGTGTGCGATATAGATAATTAAACAAGCGGACAACGGTGCTTCTTAACTGTTGTTCTTGAATACCTTGCAATAATGGTACATGCACATCTTTTTCATCCAGATCATTTTCAATCGAAAGGGTCAATGTACCTCTTTCCTGTAATCGCTTCTGATACTCTTTTGAGAAATTGTCAGAAATTACGACTTCCTTTGCACCTGATAAGGATAATTCATTTAATAGAGAGTCGATTCCCTTAAGAAGAGTTGCTTTGCTTTCCCCTGTCGATAAATCGCTATAAGCAAAGCCAAATTGCTCATCTGCAAACAAAGAGATAGTGGCAATGTAGTTATTTTCTTTATCGGAAAGATTTTTCCCTTCCATCATCGTTCCAGGGGTAATCAGCTGAACGACCTCTCTTTTCACAACTCCCTTTGCCTGTTTCGGGTCTTCTGTTTGTTCACAAATTGCCACTTTATAGCCGCGTTCGACTAGCTGTTCAATATAATTTGCAGCAGAATGATGTGGGACACCGCACATGGGAATTCGCTCTGCTCCCCCTCCTTCTCTGCTTGTTAAAGTAATTTCAAGCTCCTGTGATGCTTTGATGGCATCATCAAAGAACATTTCATAAAAGTCTCCTAAACGAAAAAATAAAAAGGCATCCTGATAATCTGCCTTCACTTGTAAGTATTGTTGTATCATGGGCGTATATGTTGTCATAACTTCCTCCAAAATCCTGTCCAAATCTATTATTCTCCCATTATAACATAAAGAAATAGAATATTTCAGTGGGGGGTGTTGGGAAAAGAACATGAATATCTCTGAAAAATAATTGCTTTTTTTGTGTGAAGTTAAAGGTGATAACTAGTTCATTCCATTTTGCTCCATTCCAGTATTATTTTTAAAAATAATACTAGTAATTCGCGAACAAATCTTTTATAATTTAGCTTGAAATAAAAGTTAATTTTAGGAAAAGGAGCAATTATCTTGAAACGTATTCTATCTATTCTTTTAACGATTGTTCTTATGCTAAGTTTTATGCCACATTCAAGTGCAGAAGCAAAAACAAAAGTTAAAAAGTACAAAAATTGTACAGCCCTTAACAAGGATTATAAGGGTGGCGTTGCTAAATCAAAAAGCACCAAAAATAAAGGTGGAAAAACAAAATACAAACCTTATGTATCTAAAGCCTTATATGACGCAAACAAAAAAATGGACCGTGATAAAGACGGAATTGCTTGTGAAAGATAATCTTCCTGCCTTTTTCTTACGCAAATAGGAAAAAGGCTTTTCTATTATTGATTATGAGGAATCATTAATAGAAAAAAAGACTAGGAAAAGCTCCTAGCCTTTACTCTTCTTCCCCGCCTACAAGGAAGTCTGGATTTAATTCCTCAAATTCTTCATCTTCTACTTCATCTTTAAACCATTCATCGTCATCTTCTTTGCCACATTCGTCTGTGCAAACCTCTACACAGATTTTTGTTTCTCCGATAACTTCAACGATAAATTCTTTTTCTACATGGACAATTATTTTATTGCCATTTGGCGAAATCACTGCTTCAATGCAGTTTGGTTGTTGCAAGACGCGTGCAATTACATCGTGGTCTTCTAAGCAGTCAGGATCACGATATTTTAATTTAATGACATCTGTATATTTTACACGCTCTGTTACTACTTCCGTTTGTGTATTGTCATTATAAGAATACCAAACGTTAATATCAAAGTATCCACTAATTTCTACTGTTTTACCAACCTTTTCTGCTTCATACGTATGGTTGATAATCCAGCAGCCCAAGATACTTGATGGGCTGTTGTCTGGGCAGATGGTATGATTGGATTTTGTAAATTTACGTCCTTTCGCTACGACTGCCTTTGTAATAATCTCTCTATATTCTCCCATGTTCGAGCGAAACCTCCTCATTCATTTTCATTTCATCCTATGCGGGATAGGAGTCTAGTGTGCGATAATTTTTAAAGACGATAAGTAATGCTTAAATCTACTTCATTGTATGTAAAACTTGGGTAAGTGTGCCGATATTAGCGTTTTTTCTAGACATCTATCCTACTTTTTATCGATTCTTAAAAAAACTTTCCAATATTTCTTTTTTTTATGAAAGAACCTTACCATTCAGCTCTTTTTTAAGCTTTTAAAAAAAATATGCGTTTGTATTAATACATTCGCGGATACAGCTTGTTCTAATCTCTATATACTGTAGTATACGGTAAGGGGGTGAGGAAGTTGGCAGGGTTATTTAATAAAAACGATCAGTTTGATTTTAAATTCAATGTTAATGGTAAAGAGGTTACTGGTGAGGACGGAGCTAAATACGCACAAGAATTAATTACTAAATTATCTTCAGAAATGGGTGGATTAGTCCAAAAGTTAACCAAAGGTGTTTCTGAGAATGTAGCTGGAACTACAATGGATGCGATGAAGGAGAAAGTTGCAAGTGCGGTTGATTTAGATTCAATTAAAGAAAAAGTAAAACCACATCTTAATCCCGAAACGCTAAAAAGTATAGTAAGTGAAGACACCCTAAGCAAGCTGCAAGAGAAATTACCTGTCATTGATGCTTCAAATGATGATGGGAACCTTAAATTAAATGTTAACGGCAAGCCTATTTTTTCACTAGATCTTTCAGATTTCATCAAAAAATAAGTAAAGAATCTTTTCTTGAAAGGAGGTGAAGTCAAATGTTGTCTAAATGCACATCTGATTGTCACGAAGGTAAGGGTACTGGCCTTGCTGGTACTGATGTTACTGCTAAAGGTAAAGGCATTGGAAACAAAGGAGCAGAACTTCGCGGATTCACTAATGCTACTCAAGGAAACGGTAACCTAGCTAACCAATTTTCTGCTGCTGGTGCTGCTGGTGGTGCTGCTGTAGGTGTTAACTTATTAAACTTCTTTGTTGGTGGTATTTTAGTTAATGCTAACGTTGCTGGTGCTGCTACTGCTGTATCTTACAACGAAAATAGCCCTGAAATGGTGAATGAAGGTTAATCACCTTTAAGATAATCACTCCTATAAGAGATAAGCATATAATAAAGGGCAACATCTTCTTGATGATTGCCCTTTTCTTTTTACATACCTAATAAAAGGAGGCTAAAGAATGGCTAAAGAAAAAAATATTGGGTTAACTGCCGAGAAATTAAAGGAGCTTGGAGTACCAGAGGAGCTTATCGATAAAATTCTAGAAACAGGGGGGCCTTCTGTTAACACACATGCGGAAGGAGGAAATGGCGGAAGTGCCGTCAGTCTAACTTATGTAGACAATTACTCTGTCTTATTTCTTGTGTATACATTTCTATTGCAAACAGTTAATAACGGAAATGCAAAAGACAAAGAAACGAAACAGCTTAATAAAGCATTGCTTTCAACCTTGCAAACAGCTATGAAGGAACAACAGGAATATCGGAAAGCATTCTTACGGGCGATCAATATTTTAAATAATCAAAACAAGTAAAAACCAAGCAAAAATATGCTTGGTTTTCATTTATATGTTTACATTGTATTTACCAAAACTGCCAGCGGTACTCTTGAGGATGTTTTTACCCTCTTTCCGCTTGTTTCGGAGAATCTCAGTGTTTTATTGTTCTTTCGTCTTCTCATTAGAAGAAAGAATTTCTGTTTCTACTGTTTCCGCGATCGTTTTTGTTACCATTTGCAGCATATCATTGACAATTTCTTGTGATTCTTTAAATTCACTGACGATTGGCAGTTCATCAATTTCTTTTTGTAATGCATCAATTTTTGCTTCAGTATCTTTTAAAGCAGCAATTTTGCCATAGTGCTGAAGATTAACTGCTTGTTTTTGCAGCTTTTTAATCTGGGCAATTCGATCATTTACTTTTTGGTTTTGATTGATTTGTTTTTCGGCACGTTGGTAAAATTCCACTTCTTCTGTCTCACGAATCATTTTGGCAAGCTGCTCTGTTCGTTCAATAATTTCTTCTCGTGTGAATTTCGCCATTAGTTTGCCTCAACAGCTTCTGCTTCTAATACCTCGATCATTTCTCCATTTAATGACCATGTTTTTGCATCGGTAATTTTCACAGAAAC
This sequence comes from Niallia circulans NBRC 13626, assembly GCF_001591585.1. Taxonomy (GTDB): domain Bacteria; phylum Bacillota; class Bacilli; order Bacillales; family Cytobacillaceae; genus Niallia; species Niallia circulans. Next base: position 60,676 of record NZ_BCVE01000002.1, read on the forward strand.
AAGTTTGCCAATTGCCGATTTTGGTCCAACAAAGTTTACTAGCTTGTTTTTACGTGTATAACCAGCAAGCACATCTGGGTTATTCTTGCTTTCTCCTTCTACAAGAACCTCTACCGTTTGGCCTTGATAATTCTTCATGGAATTAGCAGAATACTCATTAACTAAAGCATTTAGGCGCTGTAGGCGTTCCTTTTTAACTTCCATCGGAACATTATCTTTCATTCGTGCTGCAGGTGTTCCTTCACGTGGAGAATAGATGAATGTATAAGCCGCTTCAAAACCAACCTCTTTATAAAGAGATAATGTTTCTTCAAATTGCTCATCTGTTTCATTTGGATAACCAACAATAATATCTGTTGTAAGAGTTAAATTAGGAATAGCCGCTTTCATTTTGCGAACTAATTCTAAATACTGCTCTCTTGTATATTTACGTGCCATAATTTTTAACACATCAGATGAACCAGACTGAACTGGTAAGTGAATATGTTCCACTAGGTTACCGCCTTTAGCAAGCACTTCAATTAAATGATCATCGAAATCACGTGGGTGACTTGTTGTAAAACGAACACGCGGAATATCAATTTTGCGCATTTCTTCCATTAAATCTCCGAAACGGAAATCGATATCTGTGAAATCTTTTCCATAGGCGTTTACGTTTTGACCAAGCAAAGTAATTTCTTTATACCCTTGTGCAGCTAAATGACGCACTTCTTGAATAATATCCTCTGGACGGCGGCTTCGCTCTTTTCCGCGAGTATATGGAACAATACAATAGGTACAAAATTTGTCGCAGCCATACATAATGTTTACCCATGCTTTAATTTTTCCATTACGTACTTTAGGAAGGTTCTCGATTACATCCCCTTCTTTAGACCAAACTTCTACGACCATTTCTTTTGACATATATGCTTCATGAAGAATATTTGGTAAACGGTGAATATTATGTGTACCAAATATCATATCTACTTGTGTGTATGTTTTTAAGATTTTGTTTACGACAGATTCTTCTTGTGACATACATCCACAAACACCTATTAAAAGGTCCGGCTTTTCCGTTTTTAAATGTTTTAAATGCCCTAATTCACCAAATACTTTATTTTCGGCATTTTCACGAATCGCACAAGTATTAAGAAGAATAACATTGGCGTCATTGACTGAATCTGTTGCTTCATAGCCTAAAGCTAAGAAAATCCCTGCCATTACTTCTGTGTCATGTTCATTCATTTGACAGCCATATGTACGAATGTAGAATTTACGTCCTTCACCCATTCCGCGGAATTGTTCGGAAATAGAGAAATCCTTTTCATAACGAACTTCTTCTTTTCCTCGTCTTTTTGCATCTTTTAAGGAAGGCGCTTTATATACTGTTTCGAAATATTTGCTATAATCCTTTTCGGATTTTTTGTCCGAAGAATTATTGCTTCCGATTTGTTGTCCTTCTAAACGTTGGTTTTCGTTCATTTCATCTACTCCTCTCTTATCGATGATTTTTATTTCATCCATAAGTTTGTTAAAATACATGTTTAGGCTTCTTATTGATTGGTGTTTCCTTCTCTCCACCCATCAGAGTGAATTGATTAAAGCTGCTTAGACAAGAAAAACATCCATCCATATAATAGCTGCTGTTTCATATGTACTATTCTTTATAGACATATTTTCATTATTCTAGTATAAGCCTTTCATCTTTTGAAAACAATAGCAACGTTTTAAAGATATCATTCTACTATTTTCTTATTGTTTAACTAGAAAGAGACTTTCACCCTCCTCCTCAAAAAGAAGCTGATGATTTCCTTTATTTCGGAAACCTTTTTGCCATATTCGTATATAAGAATTTTTCTACTTGCATACTTGTATAATATCTTGTTAGCTCATTTATTAGATTAGGATAATCAGCAGTAGAGGCTAGACCTTTTACCGTTTGGTCGATTCCATCGAAATCGGAACCAAAACCGACATGATCCTCTCCTCCAAGCGAACAAATATAATCAAGATGGCGCAGAATATCTGTAATAGTGGCTGAATTTGTTCCACTTAAAAACTGTGGTACAAAAGTAATTCCGATTACACTGTCTGCTTCTACCATTGCTTTAATTTGATCGTCACGTAAATTACGAGGATGTGGACAAAGATTATATGTATTCGAATGTGATGCATATGGATGATCAGCATGCTCCATAATATCCCAGAAAGCATTTTCCGATAAATGGGAAACATCTACCCAAATCGATTGTTTATTCAAAAGCTTCACTGTTTCTCTCCCGAATAAAGATAAACCTGCACCTCTGGGTTCTAGTGCTCCATCCGCAACAGCATTCGCATAGTTCCAAGTAAGCCCTACTGCTGAAACACCTAATCGAAGCAATGTTTTTAATTTTAGCAGATCTCCTCCAATTGCATCACAGCCTTCCAATGTTAGGAGTGCACCAATTTCTCCATCTTTTAATTCATTTATATCTTTTTGTGAGCGTATAAATTTTAAATCTGAATTCGGCTGTAAGATTTTTTCATAAAAGATATTTGTCATCGATAAAGCTGCTTCAAACCGCATATCAGGATGGACAGATTCTGGAACATAAATAGCAAAGCATTGAATTTTTGCTCCCCCTTTTTGTAAATCTCTCTTCGTCACATGAAGTTTGTTACTATTCTGAAAATTTATTGTTTTATCCATAAACATTTTAAATAATACGTCACAATGTCCATCAAAGTAATTCAAACCATTCACTCCCATACAAAGATGTTCTTTTTATGTAAATCTTGATGGCTATTCCTATCCCTCAAGATATCAATTGACTATAGTTATAAAAAAAGGATGCCTCACTCATTTGGTTTACTCTCCACAGTTTCAAGTAATAGCTTAGGAAAAAGTTTATTCTTCAACTTAATCCTTACTGCGGGGCCTAAACCGTATTGAGGAGACATCCCCCTTCCTTTTTGAAGGTTGCTCTATTCAGGTCCAAAAAGATCAGAGAACACAAACAAGCATACCAATCAGAGAAGGGTTACAGCGAAACTATGATCAGAGAAGATTTTTTCTTCTCCAACTCATCATAGTTAATCATTCAGTACTAAATAGACAGCTGACTTCAAACCTGCTTCTGCGAATATCAAGAAGTTCTGCAAGTTCTGCCGCTTTCCTCTTACTGTCCATTAAGATCAGAATAAATGGAAAAGCATGTAATTACATGCTTTTCTACTTTTTATCAAATCTTGTTTTCTCTTTATCTAGGCTCCACAATGAGCTTGATGGCTGTTCGTTCCTCACCGTCAATGACGATATCAGTGAAGGCAGGGATACAGATTAAATCCACTCCGCTAGGTGCTACAAACCCTCTTGCGATAGCAACTGCTTTAACCGCTTGATTTAATGCACCTGCACCAATAGCTTGGATTTCTGCTCCACCTCTTTCACGTAGAACACCTGCAAGCGCACCAGCTACAGAATTGGGACTAGACTTTGCTGAAACCTTTAATATCTCCATTTCTAGCTCCTCCTTGTTTAACCCCCCCGCATGTTACATTAAGTAATAATGAACATATCAGGATATATATCATTCCAATGTTACTATATTCCAAGTTTCATACACATATTCCAGCTTGGACATAAAAAATTAGAAAATATTTGTTAATACAAGAAGAGCTAGTTCTCCTAATCATCATCCATTTATTACGAGAAAAATGGATGATCATCATTGATCAATATACGTTCTATTTTCTTTGCTTTCCCAGTCTTTTTATCTACTTCGATTAGACAGCCGCTTAATTGTGCTCTCCCACTCTTCGGCGGCTCGAAGCGTGTTGGCAAATTGGTTAAGAAACGATTCAATACTAATTCCTTCTGCATCCCAAGAATCGCGTCATATGGTCCTGTCATCCCAACATCTGCCATAAAGGCAGTTCCATTTGGAAGAATACGGTTATCTGCAGTTTGCACATGTGTATGTGTTCCCACAACGGCTGTTACTTTCCCATCTAAATACCATCCCATTGCTTGCTTTTCACTTGTCGCCTCTCCGTGGAAATCAACAAAAATAATATCGGTGCGTTTTTTTGCTTCCTCAACTAAGCCATCAATCACGATAAATGGATCATCACTCGGATTCATAAATGTTCGGCCTTGTAAATTGATAACAGCTATTTCAATATCATTAATTTTAACAAATACCATGCCTTTTCCTGGATTATTTTCGGGAAAATTGGCAGGTCGTACTAAATATTTTGCCTGATCGATGAATTCAAATATTTCACGGTTATCCCATGTATGGTTTCCCATTGTTATTGCTTGAGCACCAATTTCCAGAAAGCTTCGATAGATTTTCTCGGTGATTCCTTTTCCGCCAGCAGCATTTTCGCCATTTATAATCGTCATCTGAGGACGGTATTTCTCCTTCAGCTTTGGTACGTACTCTTTAATCATATCTCGGCCCATAGAGCCTACGACATCCCCAATAAATAAAATATGCATGTCTTTTTTCCTACTTTCTAATCTTCACTATGTAACAGTGTAACATATTATTGCTTGCGTTCCTAACTCGATTTTCCTTCTAAAAGCTTTTTGAAAATAATGTTGCCAAGCAATAAAAAAAACGGTGCAAACGCACCGTTTTTATTTTGCATATTCAACCGCTCTTGTTTCACGAATGACGGTTACTTTGATATGACCTGGATAATCTAATTCCTCTTCGATTTTCTTACGAATATCACGTGCTAATCGATGGGATTCTAAATCATCCACAAGATCAGGTTTCACCATGATTCGAATCTCACGACCTGCTTGAATAGCGAATGATTTCTCTACTCCATCATAAGACTCTGAAATTTCTTCAAGCTTCTCAAGTCGGCGAATATAGTTTTCTAATGTTTCTCTTCGCGCTCCTGGTCTTGCAGCTGAAAGTGCGTCAGCAGCAGCTACTAGTACAGCGATAATTGAAGTTGGTTCCGTATCACCATGATGGGATGCGATACTATTGATCACAACTGGATGTTCTTTATACTTGGTAGCAAGTTCGACACCAATTTCCACATGGCTTCCTTCTACTTCATGATCAATTGCTTTCCCTATATCATGAAGTAAGCCAGCTCTGCGGGCAAGAGTTTGATCCTCACCAAGTTCAGCAGCTAAAATTCCTGATAATTGTGCCACTTCCATACTGTGCTTTAATACATTTTGTCCATAGCTTGTACGGAATTTTAGACGGCCGAGAATTTTAATTAAATCTGGATGTAATCCATGAACTCCGACCTCAAACGTAGTTTGTTCTCCGATCTCACGAATATGTTCATCCACTTCTCGGCGAGCTTTATCAACCATTTCTTCAATACGAGCTGGATGAATACGTCCATCTTGGACGAGCTTATCTAACGCAAGTCTAGCAGTTTCACGTCTTATTGGATCAAAACCAGATAAAATTACTGCTTCTGGTGTATCATCAATAATTAAGTCAATTCCTGTTAATGTTTCAAGCGTTCGAATATTTCGTCCTTCACGGCCGATAATTCGCCCTTTCATTTCATCATTTGGAAGGTTAACAACGGAAACTGTAGTTTCTGCAACATGATCAGCTGCACAACGTTGGATTGCAAGTGACAAAATTTCTTTAGCCTTTTTATCTGCTTCTTCTTTCGCTCTAGTGTCACTTTCTTTAATCATTATCGCAATATCATGAGCAACTTCTTGCTCTGTACGCTCTAAAATGATGGACTTCGCCTCTTCTCGGGTTAATCCAGAAATGCGCTCTAGTTCTGTTTGCTGCTTGCGAACCATCTCGTCCACTTTGCTTTCCATCTCTTCCATATGCTGTTGTCTTTTATTAAGAGAATCGTCCCTCTTTTCTAACACTGATTCGCGTTTATCTAACGCTTCTCCCTTGCGATCAAGATTTTCCTCTTTTTGCAATAAACGATTTTCTTGTTTTTGTAGTTCATTTCTTCGATCACGAACTTCTAGTTCTGCTTCACTACGAAGCTTGTGAATCTCATCCTTTGCTTCTAACAAAGCTTCTTTTTTCAATGCGTCTGCTTCACGCTTTGCATTCTCCATAATTTGTTCAGCAGTCAACGTTGCATTGCTAATTTTTGCATTAGCATTGGACTTTCGAATAAAATATACAACAAAGCCAACAACGGCAATAACGATTAGAATAAGCAAAATGGAGATGATTTTTATTAAATCCATCATTTTCACCTCCTCTTGCTATCAAATTGTGTTTGTTACGATTTTAAAAGTATTGGCTTAAAATGTTCCTTTTTTCAATCGAAATTTTCCCTAGTCTTATAAAAATGTTTTCTAGGTTTTCATACTTATAAAAATGTAAAATATACAATTCAATTGTATAGTTGTACCAATTTATTGTCAAGACTTTGAACTAGTAGGATTAACCTAATTCTCATTGGCTATCTCGTTATCATTTTCCTCTAACAATTGCTCTTTACTTCCTATATATGTATGAATTTCACCTTATTTAAAGCTAAATCTAACCTATCATCCGTATTATAGTCAGAAACTAAGCTTATTAAACCTGTGGAGACCTATATCCCACAGCCTCTTTAAAAATGCCTAAGTCGATTACAGAGTTTTTTTTACTTTTCAGCTTACAAGATGGCCAATAATTGCGTGTTTTTGGATTAGTTAGCTTCAAGCACACGAATGGTATCGAAACATATACTTTTATAGAATAGTAACAAAAAAGATGGCAAACGGAAAAACCGTCTCCCATCTTTTCTTAATGATTAATCGATTAATTCGAATTGTTCTTGGTCGTCATTATCAGGCTGTAATGTTACTTCTTTATCCAGCCCATAATGATCACGAATTTTCTTTTGAATCTCTAAGCGCATTTCTGGATTTTCTTTTAAGAATTGCTTCGCATTTTCACGGCCTTGGCCTAATCTTTCGTCATTGTAAGAATACCAAGCTCCACTTTTTTGAACAATATCAAGTTCTGAACCAAGGTCAATAATTTCTCCTTCTTTAGAGATACCTTCTCCATACATGATATCAACTTCCGCTACTTTGAAAGGTGGTGCTACTTTATTTTTTACCACTTTGATTTTTGTTTTGTTTCCTACCATATCTGTTCCTTGTTTTAACGTTTCAGCACGACGAACTTCTAGTCGGACAGATGAATAGAATTTTAGCGCACGACCACCAGGAGTTGTTTCAGGATTTCCGAACATTACTCCAACTTTTTCACGAATTTGGTTAATGAAAATAGCAATTGTTTTGGATTTATTAATAGCCCCAGATAACTTACGAAGCGCCTGTGACATTAAACGTGCTTGAAGTCCAACGTGAGAATCTCCCATTTCGCCTTCAATTTCTGCTTTTGGTACAAGTGCTGCTACAGAGTCAATAACTAAAATATCCACTGCCCCGCTTCGTACTAAGGCCTCCGCGATTTCTAATGCTTGTTCTCCGGTATCTGGTTGAGAAAGTAATAATTCATCAATATTAACGCCAAGCTTTTGTGCATAAACTGGATCCAATGCATGCTCTGCATCAATAAATGCTGCTTGTCCGCCATTTGCCTGAACCTCAGCAATAGCATGTAGCGCTACTGTTGTTTTACCTGAACTTTCAGGACCATAAATTTCCACAATACGACCTCTTGGATATCCACCAACACCTAGGGCTGCATCTAAAGCTAAAGATCCACTTGGACTAGTAGAAATGACTCTATCTGCTTGCTCTCCCAGCTTCATAATACTACCTTTACCAAATTGCTTTTCTATTTGTTTTAACGCCATTTCTAATGCAGCTTGACGATCACTCAAATACGTTCTCCTCCTTATATAAAAAATGAATCTCACTAATCATGATTCATTCGTTGTTTAAAAGATTATATACTTAATATACCTTTTTTCCTTTCATTTGTACAGTAAAAAATCGAACATTCATTCGTTTTTTTTATTTTCCAGCTGAAAGGAAGCTTTTAAGTAAAAGACACCCTACTATTTATCTTCTAACATTTTTAATAAGAAATATTGACCGTATCTCACACTTCGAACTCGATTACCTGCTCTTGTTCCACTTAATGCTAACTTCTCTACTTTTGTCGGCTCCCCGCTTTTAGCAATCCCAATATAAACGGTACCTACTGGGTTTCCTTCTAATTCATTTGGGCCTGCAACACCTGTGAAGCTTATCCCAATATCGGCATTTAATAAACGTGCCACATTCTCTGCAAGCTCTTTCGCACATTGCTCGCTTACCACACCATGTTCTTTAATCGTCGACTCTTTTACTTGCAGGATTTGATGCTTTACTTCATTTGTATAGCAAACAATTCCCCCTTTAAAAATATTCCCAGCACCTGGAATTCCTGTTATCTCCTTCTGAAACAGTCCTCCTGTCAGACTCTCTGCTGCTGCTACTGTTAAATTTTTCTTTAATAAAATATGGGAAAGCTCATTCATTAATGTAGTGTCCTCATATCCATAGAAAAATTCTCCTACGCGTGCGAATATTTCTTCTTCTGTTTTGGCAATCAATTTATCTGCTTCTTCTACAGAATCATGTTTACATGTGATACGTAATGTTACCTCTCCATCTCCTGCGAGCGGGGCAATAGTCGGATTAGTCTGGGCATCAATTAAGTCTTCTATTTTTGTTTCCAGCAGCGATTCTCCAATGCCGAAGAAGCGAAGCACGCGCGAAACGATGACATCTTTGCTTGTCATTTGCTTTTGTATAGCTGGAAATCCATATTTGACAAACATTGGCTGAATTTCTTTCGGTGGTCCTGGTAAAAGCATATAAAAACGATTGTCTTTTTTTAAAAACATCCCTGGTGCCATCCCATGGTCATTTGGAAGAACGTCGCTTCCCTCTAATACCAATGCTTGTTTTTTATTGTTTTCCGTCATAGTGCGTTTCGTTTTGACAAAATAGTCTTCAATGGAAGCTAAAGCTGTTTTATCAAAAACCAACTCTTTCCCTATATGCTTGGCAATCGTTTCTTTCGTTAAATCATCCTTTGTTGGACCTAATCCGCCGGAGAAAATAAGCAATTGCGCTCGATTTTCAGCGATTTTTATCGCTTCCTCTAAACGAGCTGCATTATCTCCAACTACTGTATGATAATAAACATTTACTCCTAAGTCGGCTAAATGCTTGGATATAAATTGAGCATTTGTATTAGCAATTTGTCCAAGTAATAATTCTGAGCCAACAGCAATAATCTCTGCATTCATGTAGTGCTCCCCCTTTTTGTCTGTTCATAAAGAAAGGACGTCTCTTTATAAAGCAATATTCGCTTGTCATAAATAGATGTCCTTATTTTTATTCCTCTATTTTATTTGGATGAAACAAAAGCCTGTTTGTTTTTTGCAAAATAATCCCAGCCAGACCAAATTGTAAAGATCAAAGCAACCCATAGTGCAAGCTTATCAAACGGCAGTGAGACAAGTTCAAAAATCATATTATGTAGTAAAAGGGCTGAAATCGCAACTATTTGAGCCCAAGTTTTAATTTTCCCAAGCATATTTGCTGCGACTACCTCTCCGCCGCCAGCTAATATTAAACGTAAACCGGTTACTGCGAATTCTCTGCTGATAATAACAATCGTAATCCATGCAGGTGCCATCTGCAATCCTACTAAAACAATTAATGCAGACGAAACTAATAATTTATCTGCTAAAGGATCTAAAAACTTCCCTAAATCGGTTACTAGATTATACTTTCTCGCAAAGTGTCCATCAATCCAATCCGTTGTCGATGCTAGAATAAAAATCAAGGCTCCGATAAAATGTGTCATCGGTAAGGTAACACCTAAAAATGTTAGTTCTCCCCATTGAAAGTCCACTAGCATGATGACTAGAAAGACGGGAATTAATAAAATTCTTGCTACGGTAATCTTATTTGGCAAATTCATCTTACATCCTCCATTACCATGACGTTAATCGTCACTTTCATTAAAAATAAATTAAAAACATTAGTATTATAACCTAATTACGATATAATAGCGAAAAATAGTCATCGAATCGATGACTATTCTTCTTTTATATTTTTAATAACAAGATCTTGTCTAGAGGATGAATCACCAAGCTCTAATTTTTCATCATTGACAAAAACATCAACTTGACTATTTCCAATTACAATACGTGCTTCTGTCTCTTTTGATAAATCTTCTTCGTGTGATTCAGCTCCACCCTTTTCAAGGATACCTTGGAAAAAAGAATAGTTTTTGCCATTTTGGATATCAACCCAAACTTTTCCTGTTGCTACAAGCTTAACAACAAACTTCTCAGCATTTTTCACTTCATATGTTGTCGTTCTTCCCGCTGTTTCTTTTTTGGTAATCTCTTGTTTTGGTGCCTCTTCTTCTACTTTCTTCTCTTCTTCTTCAACTACTTGTTCTTCCTCTTTATTAGCATCCTCATCAATTGCTTTTTCTTTTTCCTTTTTATTTAATGCATCTGATTTCATATAAACAGAATTCGGTTCCGTATCACTACTAGACTGTTTTTCTGGATTTGAATCTTTTGCATACACAAAATACCAAACCAGGAAAGCAACAGCCAATACAAGAATAGCAATAAGAATAGTTGGCAAGATATCAAATACTTTAGAAGTGGCTCCGTCTATTGCGCTTCTTGAATTTACTCTCGATAAATTTTGCGGTAACTCATCATTTACCGTTGTTGGTACCTCGGCTTTATACTCTTCAAATATTTCTTCTGGAACCAAATCTACTGCTTCTGCATATTGTTTGATAAATGCCCGTGTATAAAATTTACCTGGCATCATACTATAGTTACCTTCTTCAATGCCAACTAAATAACGGACTTGAATTTTGGTAATCTCTTGTAATTCTTCTAACGTTAGTCCTTTAGCTTCTCTAGCTTCTTTTAATCGATTTCCTAATTCACTCACAAGATAACACCTTCCAACTACTAAAAATCAAAACCCTCGAATTCACTTTCTAAGGCAAGAGTATTTTTTTTATGAACATCATAAAGAATCTCCTCGCCTGGCTCATGTCTTAGCTCAATAATATAATCAAAATCATCTAAAGTGTATTCTGTATTATGTACAAAGGCATCAGGATGTTCTACTACTTTTATACATGGCAGGCGCATCACTTCTCGAACAACCGCCCAATGTCGCTCATTAATCTGTTTAGAAGAAACAATTCCATCAATGATAAATAAATTGTTTTCATTATATTCTCCCTGCATTAAGGAATGGCGGATAGTCTGCTTTAGCAAAGTAGAACTTACTAAAAGCCATCTCTTATTTGCACAAACGCTTGCAGCTACTATGGACTCCGTTTTACCTACCCGCGGCATCCCTCTAATACCTATTAATTTATGGCCTTCTGTCTTAAATAATTCGGCCATAAAATCTACTAACAATCCTAGCTCATAACGAACAAAGCGAAATGTTTTTTTGTCATCTGCATCTCTCTGAATATAACGACCATGTCTAACTGCAAGTTTATCTCTTAAAGAAGGTTCTCTAAGCTTGATTACTTTTATTGTGTCCATTGTATAGAGAATAGATTCTAACCTTTTTATTTGTTCCTTATTTTTGGCTAACATTAATAAGCCACGCCGTCCATCGTCTACCCCATTAATGGTGATAATATTGATTGAAAGCATCCCTAGTAATGAGGAAATCTCCCCTAGTAGGCCAGGTCGGTTTTTTTGAATTTCGTATTCTAGATACCATTCCTTCTGTTCCAAAAAAATCCTCCTACAACTAGCAAGTGAAATTTTCTAGTCTTTTAACTTCTATCATATAGCAATAGTATAAATAATCAAGAAAAAAGGGGTCAAAATAGAAAAAAAGATGGACTTTTTATAGAAAGGGTGCATTCTAGGAAAATAAGGTATTCTTTTTTATCTAAAATCATTGGTTTCTGCTATTGTTACTTGATTTATTTGCAGGCAATTGCTTCTATTTGTTTCTTCCTTTATTTAAATGAACAGTGTGGAGATATACCTTTTTAATAGAGGAGCTTTTCTCCCTATTTCCTTTTCTATTTTGCTTTCTTGCTTTTGGTCAGACAGGATTCCCATCTATTAAGCATATCATCTTGATTAGAATATTTTTACATAACAAAAGAAAGAAGCTCGATAAATAGCTTTTCTATTTATCGAGCTTCTATGATTGCCACTAATAATTATTTTGTTCCGTTATTATGCACTAATTTTACCATCATATTTGCAATCGCATGCTGTTCTTTTTCATCTGCAACTGACCATAAATCGGATAAAATCTTTTCTTGTTCATTCTTAGGTTGAACTTGATTAGACAGATAATCTCCAATTTGAAAAGCAAGATCTCCTATTGCTTCCTGATTCATTCCCTCATTTTCAGCATGATGAAGACGATCTGCTAAAAAGTCTTTCCATTGATCCCAATTTTCTAAAATAGACATCATGAATTACTCCTTCCATTGCTTAAGTGAATTACATCATTATTTTGGTTTGTTCGATGAAATAATATGCATGAAAATCTTTTGGAAAAGCTATCTATACATGCCATCCCCCATTAAGTGAAAGGACTTGTCCTGTCATATAAGAAGATTTTTCCGATAATAGAAAGGCTACGCTTTCTGCTACTTCTTGCGGACTTCCTAATCTCCCCATCGGGATTTCCTCTGCCATCAACTGCATTTCTTCAGGCGAAAAAGATTGAAGCATGTTCGTTTCAATAGCGCCAGGAGCTACTGCATTCACTCGAATACCATTAAAGGCAACCTCTTTACTTAATGCCTTCACAAAGCTAATCTGGGCGCCCTTTACAGTTGAATAAGCAACTTCCATTGCTGCTCCTACTTGGCCCCATATACTGGTGATCACGATAATATTACCATATTGTCTAGAAAGCATTTTCGGTAATAATGCTTTTGTTATACACATTAATGAATGAACATGGACATTCCATAGGGCTTTCATTTCCCCTTCTTCCAAATCCGTCAATAAACCATATGTACTTATACCACTTGCGTGAACGATTCCATCTATTGTGAAAATACTTTCGAGAATTTTTTGATAGTCATTTTCTTGTTGTAAATCTGCTTGTATAGGTAAGTATTCTCCGCCATTCACTGCTAGAACTTCTAATAATTCCTTTATTGCTTTTTCATTTTGATGATAATGTAAGTAAAGAGAATAGCCTTCTTTTGCTAATTGTTTTGCAATTGCTTGTCCAATCCCACCAGATGCACCGGTAATTAAAATCCATTTCCCCATTTTTTTCTCACTCCATATACTTTTACCTATAAATCTAAACAGCAACAGACACAAAGAAATAAATTTCTTTGTGTCTGCCATCATTATTTCGGCACTACTTGGCAAGATGTTAGTCTTTCTTCTGCTAAAAATTTATTAGCCGCATTTTTTATATCCTCTACTGTTATTTCTTCGACAGCAGGCACCACATCAAATAAATTCATTTCATTGAAAGCATAGCGTGTAAATTGGTTAGCGATATATTCTGGTGAATTAATCGCACGTAAGAAAGCGCCAATTTTCTTTTTCTTCGTTCTTTCTAACGTCTCGCTGGCGAAATCCATTGTTTTAGCTTTCATTAAAATTTCTTTAATTGCAGCTTCTAACCGATCAGGATCACTCGTATCCCCACCAATCATCGCAAATCCAAATCCGTGCTCCTGTGTGTAATCATAAGAAAAAGTATCATCAATTAAGCCTTCTTGGAAAAGATTTTGGTAGTTTTCAGAGCTTTCACTAAATAGGAAATCTAATAATAAATTGATGCTCCACTCTTGTTTCATCATTTCTTTTCCGGACTGCTCTACATTGATTCCTTTTATCCCAACAAGACATTTAGAAGTGTGGACGTTCATTTTTAAAACTTGCTTGTCCTTATTAACATGTGCAGGCTCTTCTTTAAATTTACGTTGAATTTCACTATGATTTGTATAGTCTTTTTTACTTTGATTTTCTCTTATCTGAGCCATATATTCCTCTGGATCAACAGGTCCTACAATGAAAAGAAGCATATTGCTTGGGTGGTAGAACGTATTATAGCACTCATACAACATATCTTTTGTGATATGTGAGATGGATTCAATCGTTCCAGCAATATCAATTTTCACAGGATGATGGACATACATATTTTCAATTAATCCAAAATAAAGGCGCCAATCTGGATTATCATCATACATCGTAATTTCTTGTCCGATAATTCCTTTTTCTTTTTCTACCGTTTTCTCCGTAAAGTATGGCTCCTGTACAAAATTAATAAGCGTTTCCAGATTTTTCGCTACATTAGAGGTACTAGAAAACAAATAGGCTGTTCTTGTAAAAGACGTAAAAGCGTTAGCACTTGCCCCCTGTTTACTAAAATCTTGAAAAACGTCACCTTCTTCTTTTTCAAAAAGCTTATGCTCTAAGAAATGAGCAATTCCATCAGGAACTTGAGTGAATTCGGATCCCTCAAGAGGAATAAAGGTGTTATCTACAGAACCATAGTTTGTTGTGAATGTACAAAACGTCTTATTAAACCCTTTTTTCGGCAAAATATATACCTTTAAGCCATTTGCTAATTTTTCATAATATAGCTCTTCTTGCAATTGAGCAAATTCTATTTTTTCCATTATGCATTTCCCTCCGATCCCGTTAAGAAATAAATGGTGTCTAGTTCGATCTTTTTAGCGGCAGCAATGATTTCCTCTCTGGAAACTTTACTCATATATTGAAGCCAATCACCCATCTCTACATAATTATCACTTACGCTATTATGGTAGAACAGTTCAATCATGCCACGGGATGTATCCAATGTTTCCAGCATTTGATTATGAATCACCGCTTTTGTCTGCATTATTTCTTGATCGGAAAATTCGCCTTTTTTCATTAACTCCATTTGTTCCTTAATAATCTTTACTGCCTTATCATAATTGTTATTATCTATTCCTGACATTACTAAAAGCAATCCTTTATGACTCTCTAAACGACTTGCTGCATAATAGGCAAGACTTTCTTTTTCCCTGACATTAATAAATAGCTTAGAATGCGAGAACCCGCCATAAATACCATTAAGTACTTGAAGGGCAAAATATTCAGGATCTCCATAAACTATATTTGTGCGGAATCCCATATTTAGTTTTCCTTGTTTAATATCTTGAACTTCACGAACCTCTTTTACTTCCCTAGTTTCATACGTTTTTCTACGATCAATTGATTGTGCAGTTCTTTCTTTAAATGGAAATAAATCCTCAATATATGCTCCTATCTCTTCTTCTTTAATATCGCCGACCATATACAAATCAATCTGATCCTCTGCTAACGCTTTTGTATAATAGGCGTAAAGGGATTGTGGGGTAATGCTGTCAACCTCATCCTTTTCACCGTACACACTTAGTGCATAAGGCTCGTTTTCACACATAACATCAATTACCCGTTGATTCGAATATCGCATTTTATCGTCATAGATGGATTGAATTCTTTGCTTTAATGCACGTTTTTCATTCTCTATAACATTTTGGTCAAAACCACTTTCTGATACATTTGGCTGAAAGATTACCTCAGATAAAAATTCCAAGCCTTTTTTTAATAAAGGAGCTGGGTCTGAGAGAAACTTTTCATTTGCAATTTCTAAGGAGAAAGAAACAATGTGGTATTCCCCTTTTTTAGCAAGATCGATAAAAAAAGTAGCTCCGTACAATTCTTCTATAAAGGAACGAAGCTTTGCCGTTGTCGGATATTTCTTTGTACTATTTTGCATCACATAAGGAAGAAGGGCCCTGTGTGTGGAATTTTCTTTTGTAATAGGGGTCCGCCATTTCACCACAATCGTATTCGTTTTAAATTTTTCAGTCTTGACTGTATGTAATTGAAAGCCGCTATATTTTGTAATTTTTTCCGTTGCTATGCTCATAACATACCTCCTCATATACTTACACTAATCATACACTACTTACTAGTATTAACTCTATTTATATGGTTATTCTCATAAAGTCTAGATTAGGATGATTTTCCTCTAAACTTATATCTTTCTCCTTTGCTTATTTCTATTCCTTCTTTATCATATAGCTTAAACTTATAATAATAGGATTTTGCCTCTATTTCTGAAAGTCTTTCATCGACGTTCCCATTGAAAAATTGCCTAAAGATACCTTTTTCTCTCCTTCCACTCATTATGAATGATTAAGTCAATCGAACGAACACTTGCCCCACCCCATCTGATAATAAAAAGAAAGAGTGGTGTTCGTTCACCCTCGATTGAAATCGTGTAGCTAGTTACTCCTTTACTCAGCTCTCTATCAAAGCTCTTACCAAGCTAGGTATAGTTGCCTTTGGAATGTTTTTCAAACTTAATAGCTCCCTAGCCCTCCCCATTTGTAAAACCAGCGATTCTAGTCTTTTCTGTATCGAAAATATCAATAAATTTCAGATTAGTTCCTTAATCAACCTTCTTAATAGAACTTCATCATTACCATAAATTGGTCCATTCCATAATAGTCCGATTACAAGGATAAGCAATATACTACTAAATAAAAATAATAGATTTTTTACGCTCATATATTTTCCTAACTTTATAAAAAATTAATTAAATCAATTATCAATCAAAAAAAAGTTTATTCAATAATAGCGAAGAAAATAATTCTAAATTATACTTTTTCCTTTAAAAGGACGATTATTTCCATGAAAACAGGAAAAAAATAAAGAAAAGAAGAAAGGGAGAGATGCACAATGCCAAAGCTTGTTTTGATTCGCCATGGAGAAAGTCTTTGGAATGTGGAAAATCGCTTTACTGGTTGGACAGATATTGAACTATCAGAAAAAGGGTTAACAGAAGCAAGGGAAGCTGGAATTATTCTCAATCATAACGGATACACATTTGATATTGCATATACATCCTATTTAAAAAGAGCTATTCGGACATTATGGATTATTCTCGATGAAATGGATAGCATGTGGATTCCTATACATAAAACGTGGAAATTAAATGAACGGCATTATGGTGCTTTGCAAGGATTAAATAAAAAAGAAACAGCTGATCAATATGGGCTTGACCAAGTTCAAAAATGGAGAAGATCCATGGATATCAGACCACCAGCTTTAAATAAAGATGATCCCCGCTACAATATCGACGATCCAAGGTATCAACAGCTCGAAGAAGGCGAATTTCCTTTAACAGAAAGTCTTGCCGATACGGAGAAAAGAGTCCTAACTTTCTGGGATCAAGAAATTGCACCCATGCTACACAATAATAAAAAAGTAATAATTGCAGCTCATGGTAATACAATTCGCGCTATTATTCAGTATTTAGATAATGTTTCACCTGACGGAATTGCGTCTTTAAACATTCCAACAAGCATTCCATTAGTATATGAATTAGATGATAATTCCTTAAAACCTATTCGCCATTATTATTTAGATATGAACGGCGAAGTTCCTGCCGATGTGATTCCTAAACATATTCCAATTGATTTATTGGATAAAGAAATTAAAACGAAGGCAATTAATACACATGAGGAATAAAAAACACCCCAAAAGTTAGAATTGGTTCGTCTAACTTTTGGGGTGCACATCATTAGAAGTCTCTTTTTTATTTTCCCAAAGGATTATCTGCTACCTTTAATATAAGGAACACCAGAAGCTTTTGGTGCATCTGCACGACCGATAAAGCCTGTTAATGCAATAATAGTTAATACATATGGTGCAATTAACAAGTAAACGCTCGGGATGTTTTCTAAGAACGGTAAGCTGCTTCCAACAATACTTAAGCTTTGAGCAAAACCAAAGAAAATCGCAGCTCCCATTGCTCCAAGCGGATTCCATTTTCCGAAGATCAGGGCGGCAAGTGCCATGAATCCTTGTCCGCTAATGGTCGCATGGGTAAAATCATTTGTAATCGACTGGGCAAATACGCCGCCGCCGATTCCACCAAATGCACCAGAAAGAATAACCGCAATATAACGCATTTTGGTTACGTTAATGCCCATTGTATCTGCAGCCATCGGATGCTCTCCAACAGAACGAAGACGCAAGCCGAATGGCGTTTTATACATAACGAACCAAACAATAACAGCAACAACAATTGCTAAGTAAGAAGTCCAATATGTATTAGAGAAAAATAAGTCTCCAATCACAGGGATGTCCTTTAATAGCGGAATATCAATTTTCTTAAAGCTATAACGAATGGTACCTGTTTGTCCCTTTCCATCATAGATTAATTTTACTAAGAACATAGCAAGACCAGCTGCTAGTAGATTAATCGCTACACCAGAAACCGTTTGGTCGGCACGGAATGTAATACTTGCCACTGCATGAAGTATCGAGAATAGAGCACCGACAACCATTGCGACAAGCAAAGAAACCCATGGTGTCCAAGCGCCAAGACTATCAGCAAATGTTAAATTAAAAACAATGGAGGAGAAAGCTCCCATTACCATTAAACCCTCTAGTCCAATATTAACTACCCCTGCTCTTTCAGAAAAATTCCCGCCAAGCGCAGTAAAAATTAGTGGAGCAGCAAACAATAGCGAAGAAGGTATGACAATTAATAATACGTCCATTAATCCCATTTACTTCTCCCCCTTTTTACTTTTATTTTTACTCAATCGTTCTAAGAATAAGCGAATCATATAGCTTGAAGCAACAAAGAAAACGATTAAAGCAATAATGATATCAACCATCTCATTCGGTACTCCAGCTTCAAGCGGCATATTTAGCGCCCCTACTTTTAAGAAACCGAACAAGCATGCAGCAAGCAAGATTCCGACTGGGCCATTTGCTCCAAGTAAAGCAACGGCAATCCCATCAAATCCAACCCCTGTAAATCCACCTTTATTACTCACATATTCAAATGTTCCTAAACCTTCCATTGCTCCTGCAAGACCTGCAAAAGCACCAGAAATGACCATAGAAAGAATGATATTACGGTTAACATTCATACCAGCATATTGGGAGGCATTCTGATTAAAACCAACAGACTTTAATTCATATCCTTTTACTGTTTTCTCTAAGATAATCCACATAAGTATAGCGCATCCAACCGCAATTAAAATTCCCCAGTGCATACGGGAATAGTCTGTTAAGCTTTCTAAGAACCCAGAACGCAGACTAGCAGTTGGCGCAATATTTTCTGTACGGTCTGCTTTATCTGTAAGCACGTTTCGGATTAAATAGTTGGATACATGTAATGCGACATAGTTCATCATAATACTTACGATAACTTCATGAACTCTAAATCGTGCCTTTAAAAAGCCTGGTACAAATGCCCACAGCGCACCAGCAGCAGCAGCAGCTAATACAGCAAGTGGTAAATGAATAATTTTTGGTAAATCAAAGGAAATCCCTACCCAAACTGCAGCAAGCCAGCCAACAATTAATTGCCCTTCAACCCCAATATTGAATAATCCGGTGCGAAAAGCGAAGGCAACTGCAAGACCTGCAAGAATCAACGGAGTGATTTGGCGCACTACTTCTCCAGTGAAATAAATATCTCCAAACGCTCCATTCCAAAGGGCTGTATATGCATCCGCAGGATTATAACCTGTTGCAAACATGATAATCGTCCCAACAATAACCCCTAACAATACGGCAATAATTGGAATACTAATTTTCTTTATTGTATTAGACATTATTCTCCACACCCACTTTTTTAGCTTTCGATCCTGCCATTAATAAACCTAGCTCTTGTTCTGTTGTTGTTTTTGGATCCACTGTTGCAATAATTTCTCCATCAAAAATAACAGCAATGCGGTCACTGACATTTAAAATTTCATCTAATTCAAAGGATATTAATAATACCGCTTTTCCTTTATCTCTTTGTTCGATTAATCGTCGATGAATAAATTCAATTGCACCTACATCCAGTCCCCTAGTTGGCTGGGCAGCAATAAGCAAATCAGGGTCACGATCTACTTCTCTACCAATGATTGCCTTCTGCTGGTTACCCCCAGAGAGAGCTCTCGCTGGTGTGTGTATACTTGGTGTACGGACATCAAATTCTTCAATTAACTTGCTCGCTTTTTTCTCGATTTCACCTTGATTTAAAAAGCCATATTTAGAAAATGGGCTTTTGTAATAGGTCTGTAAAGCCATATTTTGTCCAATCGAAAAGTCAAGTACTAAACCGTGTTTATGTCGATCCTGCGGAATATGACCAATCCCACTTTCTGTAATTTTCCGTGGAGAAAGTACACTGATTTCTTTGCCGTTAAGGGTAATACTTCCACTGTTTTTCTTCATTAAGCCAGTAATCGCCTCAATCAACTCTGATTGACCATTGCCATCTACCCCAGCAATCCCCACAATCTCACCTGCTTTAACATCTAGGTTAAGAGAGTTGACTACATGGACACCACGACTATCTTTTACAGTTAAATCAGAAATTTTTAATACTGTTTCTTTCGGATTTGGTGCTTTTTTTTCTGTTTTAAAGGAAACTTCACGGCCAACCATTAAGTTTGCAAGCTCATTTTGGTTTGTATCTTTTACATTATAAGTGCCAATGCCTTCCCCTTTTCTGATAACCGTAACACGGTCACATACTTCCATAATTTCTTTTAATTTATGGGTAATGAGGATAATGGACTTGCCCTCTTGAATTAACTTACGGAAGATACCAATTAATTCGGCAATTTCCTGCGGAGTTAAAACAGCTGTCGGCTCATCAAAAATCAAAATTTCTGCTCCGCGATATAACGTTTTTAAGATTTCTACTCTTTGTTGCATTCCAACAGAAATATTAGCAATCTTCGCTTTCGGATCAACTGCCAATCCATAACGCTCTGAAATTTCCTGTACTTCTCTTTCTGCTTTTTTTAAATCGATTTTTCCTTTGCTGACTGTTTCTTTTCCTAAAATAATATTTTCCGTCACCGTAAAGGTGTCAATCAACATAAAATGCTGATGAACCATTCCGATTCCTAAATCATTCGCAATATTTGGATTAGAAATATTTACGACTTTCCCACGCGCACGAATTTCCCCTTTTTCTGGCTGATATAGACCAAAAAGAACATTCATTAGCGTAGATTTTCCTGCACCATTTTCCCCTAAAAGTGCGTGAATCTCACCTTTTTTTACTTGAAGGGTAATATTGTTGTTTGCAACAATACCAGGGAATTCTTTACGAATATTTAACATCTCGATTACATATTCCATCTAATCCACTCCTTCTTACTTACCTTACAAGATAAATGTTATAAAGCTTAAAATACACGTATGATGTCAAAGAATTTTATTTTCTAAAACAATCCACAAAGGAAATTATGTAATTTTTATATTACGATAATTTCGACATATAAAATTTTTAATAAAGACTAGAATTAAACTTCTACTCTTTAGTTAAAATTCTATTTTTTGTCGTAAAAAAGGAATAAGTGTTTGCCATGCAAACCACTTATTCCTGGAAAATTAGCAATTGCTATTTACTTAACAGTATCAGGAACAGTGTACTCACCGTTTTTAATTTTAGCAGTCCATTCTTCAACAGCAGCATCAATTTCAGCTTTCTTTTTAACTTCTTCATTAATTGGTGCAAGACCAACACCATCTTCTTTTAAGCCATAAACAGTAGTTTCGCCACCTGGGAATTTACCGTCTTTTGCTTTAGTTGAAATATCTTGTACCGCTGTGGAAACACCTTTTAATGCAGAAGTTAACACAATGTTGTGGTCTCCTACAACACCTTCTGCTGCTTGATCAGAGTCAACACCGATTGCCCAAATATATTTTGAAGGGTCTTTTTCTTTTAAATCACGAGCTTCAGAGAATAATCCAGCACCAGTACCACCAGAAGCATGGAATACTACATCTGCGCCTGAAGAGTACATCTTACTTGCAATTGTTTTACCAAGTTCAGGTTTATCAAATGCACCAGCATATTGTACGTCTACCTTAATATTAGGGTCTACTGCTTTAACGCCATCAACGAATCCAGCTTCGAAGCGTCCAATTACATCTCCTTCTACCCCGCCAATAAATCCAATCTTTTTAGATTCGGTTGCATGAGCTGCTGCAACACCAGCTAAGAAAGAAGCTTCTTGTTCTTTAAAAGTAATGCTTGCTACATTAGGTTGGTTAACTACAGCATCAACAATTGCAAAATGTGCATCTTTTTGTTGTTGAGAAATTTCTGAAATTGCACCTTCCATTAAAAATCCGATTCCAAATACCAAATTATAGCCTTGACGAGATAAATTATTTAAATTAGTAGCATAATCTGAATCTGACTGTGATTGTTGGTAATCAATACCATTACCTTTTGATAAGCCATTCTCTTTACCAAATGCTTGTAAACCTTCCCAAGCTGATTGGTTAAATGATTTATCATCAACACCACCGACATCTGTTACCATTGCAACTTTAAATGAGTCTTTCTCTTTATCCCCATCTGCTGCTTTATCGTTACCTTTGTCATTACTTCCGCAAGCACTTAATACAGTTCCAGCAGCTAGTACTAAAGATAGTGCTAAGCCAAATTTACGCTTCTTCAAAGCTTGTACCCCCTAGACTTTTTATTGTTATTTAGTCAAATTTTATACGATTAGTCTGTTCAGCTTCTACGAGTATATTCGTTTTCTTAATACTTGAAAGCTAAACTTATCGGATCGAAAATAATTTACTGAATAAAGAATCGGTTCATCCTTCTCATCATAATGCATCTGTTTTAATACAAGCAGTGCAGTTTCTGGTTCACATTGCAGAATGGGAGATACCTTATCGTGATATCCTATCGGCTCGATTTGTGCAACAGCGTATGTAATATGTCTTTGACTATCCGATTCCAAGAACTGAAAAATCGATTCTTGATCGTATGAAAATCGCTCAGGCAAAAATTTCTGTGGCAATTTATCTATACAATAAACAACCGGTTCGCCATTAGCTGTTCGAACTCTTTCGATAACGAGCAGTTCATCCCCTTGTAATGCAGAGAAGCGTGTCGAGTCTTCTTCAGTAGCGAACATCGTGTTTGAGCTTAGAAATATAGTGCCTGGATTCATACCTGCCTGCTTAATCATATTCGTGACACTATTCAATTGTTCTATGCCAGAATTAAACAATGGTTTACAGTTAACAAAAGTGCCAACACCATGTCTTCTGACAATGACATTTTCTTCTTCCAATGTACGCAGTGCCTCTCTTAAAGTGGCCCGGCTCACACCTAAAGTTTTTGCAAGCTCGAATTCTGAGGGGAATTTTTCTTTTTCTTTATAAATTCCTAACTCAATATCTTTTTTTAGACGATCTACTACTTGCAAATATA
The DNA here is from genome assembly GCF_001591585.1 of Niallia circulans NBRC 13626. Lineage (GTDB taxonomy): Bacteria > Bacillota > Bacilli > Bacillales > Cytobacillaceae > Niallia > Niallia circulans. The sequence goes on from NZ_BCVE01000002.1 coordinate 83,867, forward strand.
AATGTCTCGTATCCGATTTAATTAGCATATGATGTTCCTCCAAACATTTCTAAGACATCAGACCTCTGATGTTCAATCATTCCTACTAATCGAAAATACTATAACACTTTTTTCCTAATAAATAAATAGACTTTTAAGAATTTCGTCGAAAAAATACAGAAATGAGTAATTGTTCGGAAATCAACCGTTTTCTTTTGTATATTATTGTAAAAATAATGCATTGTTTTGTTATTTTTTCTTACATATCTTGAATGAATGTTCAGAATATACGCTAAAAAAGGACTTGAAATAGGTTATACTATTTCAAGTCCTTTTCTAAAAAATATGATTGTTTCTCTCATAACCGGTTCATTTTTTGTCCTATATGTTGGTTGAATTCAATTCATCTGCTATTATTACTGCATATTTATTTCTTCGGAACTTTTAGGCACAAGAACTGTTCTTGGTTTACTGCCCTCATATGGTCCAACTACCCCACGGGCTTCCATTTCATCGATTAATCTAGCTGCTCTCGTATAGCCAATCCGGAACCTTCTTTGTAACATACTAACAGAAGCTGTTTGCATTTCAACAATTAGTTCAACTGCTTCATGATATAGTTCGTCTTCTACAGCTCCTGTAACTTCCACAATTTCATCTGGAATCATTTCCTCTTGATATTGTGCTTTTTGCTGACCAATCACAAAATCAACCACTTCTTCCACCTCTTCATCGGACAAGAACGCTCCTTGTACTCGCACAGGTTTGCTTGCCCCATAAGGGAAGAATAGCATATCTCCTCTTCCTAATAGCTTTTCGGCTCCTCCCATATCTAATATGGTACGAGAATCCGTCTGAGAGGAAACAGCGAACGCAATTCGTGATGGAATATTTGCTTTAATAACTCCTGTAATAACATCAACTGAAGGTCGCTGAGTGGCAATAATTAGATGAATTCCGGCTGCACGGGCCATTTGTGCAAGTCGTGTAATGGCATCCTCTACATCAGATGATGCTACCATCATTAAGTCAGCAAGCTCGTCTACAATCACCACGATAAATGGCAATAGTGGCTGCTTTTCTTGTTCCTCTGCATTTATTCGTTTAATATACTCATTATAGCCTTCTATATTTCTTGTCCCTGTATGGGAGAATAAGTCGTATCTTCTCTCCATTTCACTAACAACCTTCATTAATGCCTGTGATGCCTTTTTTGGATTTGTCACAACAGGGGCAAGCAAATGAGGGACTCCATTATATACATTTAATTCAACCATTTTCGGATCAATCATCATTAGCTTTACTTCATGAGGTTTTGCTCTCATCAATATACTTGTAATAATCCCGTTAATACAGACAGATTTACCACTTCCTGTTGCTCCGGCAACAAGTAAATGGGGCATTTTATTTAATTCCGCGCATACGGCTTCCCCTGTGATATCTCGTCCAAAAGCAATCATCAGCTTCGAATCAGGCTTATCATTTTTACTTGATTCCAATACTTCTCTTAGTGACACAACAGCAACTTCAGAGTTGGGCACTTCAATCCCGATTGCTGATTTTCCAGGAATAGGTGCTTCAATGCGAATATCCTTTGCTGCAAGAGCTAAAGCTAAATCATCGCTTAAATTAACAATTTTACTTACTTTTACCCCTTCGCTTGGATGAACTTCATACTTCGTTACCGCAGGTCCTAAGTGAACCTCTGTTACTCTAGCTTTTACGCCAAAGCTATGAAAGGTTCTTTCTAATTTAGCAGCGTTTGCGTGAATTTGCTCATATTCCCCACTCTGATCTGCCTTTCTCGGCAACGTTAATAGTTTTAAAGGCGGGAGTTCATAATCCTTATTTTCTACTTCTGTAAAAGTTATTGGTACGACATCACCTATATCGGTTTGTTCTTCTGGCGAATCTGCCAACAAGTCTTCCTGAATGACTTCTTCCTGATAGGCTCTTTCGGCAAAGGTATTAATAATTGGCTCTTGTATGTATGGCTCTTCCTCTTGAGGCGGAGTGTTCACAATAATAGAAGCATTCGTATTTTCCTTAGACTGCTGATTTTCGCGTCTTGCTTGTTTTTCTGCCTTCCGCTTTTCTTTATTTTTTTGAATCGATTCTTTCCAGTCTTTCATATCTTGCTTAAACGCTTCCCATTGATCTTGGAAAAAATTCCAGATACTTGATATAACTTTTTTAAAAGCACCACTTAACGTTTTACCAGTAAGCAGGATAAAACCGATCACAATCACGATAAAGCTGATAATCTGAGTACCTACCGTGTCGAATAAATAATGAAATAATGCAAATAAAACGGCACCAATCATACCACCGCCTAAATCGACATTAGTAGCCTCTTTATTCACTTCCATCCAAAATAATTCCCATGTATTGAATATAACACTTGGGTTTTGAAAAGCGCCTTGGCTTGCTAGCAACTTAAATAGTGTTACATGGCTAAGTAATAAAATTGCACTGACAATTAAATAAATTCCATTTAATTTCGTATGAAACATATAAGGCTTTTCTCTTTTCCACATTAAATAACCACTGTATACGATAAGGCCTATTAGGCAAAGCATATACCACTCTCCAAAAAAGAAACGGAAAAAAGAAACCATTGTTTTCCCAACCGCACCGAGTTGTAAAATAGAGATAAAACTCAACGCCATAAGAAGCAGGGCTGCAAGTTCATATTGTATCGTTAATTTAAGATGTTGTTTTTTTCTTGTTTTTCTTTTTTTCCTTTTTGCCATTTGATCACCTAATATTTAAAAAGTATCTTTCTCTTTTGTAGTAAAGAAGCAGCCTTAGGCTGCTTCTTTGTTGTTCCTATATTATAACATAGTTTATAAAGGGAAACTTCTTTCCGAAGTTTTTTTATCCTTTGCTGTCTTATAGAAAAAAGTATGTTTGCTCATGCTTTTTGGTTTGGCTGATTTGTTGTGTGCTTTGGCTGATATTTTGCTCGTTTGGCTGATTTGCTGCCTGTTTTGGCTGATATTTTGCTCGTTTGGCTGATTTGCTGCCTGTTTTGGCTGATATTTTGCTCGTTTGGCTGATTTGCTGCCTGTTTTGGCTGATATTTTGCTCGTTTGGCTGATTTGCTGCCTGTTTTGGCTGATATTTTGCTCATTTGGCTGATTTGCCGCCTGCTTCAGCTGATATCCTGCCAACTCTAGCTAAAAAAGCAAAATACTAGATAAGTTTTTCCCCCTATCATTCCCTATTATCAACTTTTTTAATAAAAAAGCAATTAAATGGTTGGAATTTTTGCTCCTGGCTGCATTTCTGTCTGCAGAAAATGATTGGGATCGGTGCTAAGTATTCTTATGACTTCATATTCATTTGACTCATTTCTAGCTACTAATAAAGGAATGCCATTATAATGAATAACTTGGTGTTTTTCATAGATATCTTGGCTCATTGGAAAAATCAATTCTTCTGGCATCATTGTATACATAATCATTGGATAATCCCTTCATTCTGTTCTTTATTGACATCAATCAACTCATTGAGCTTTTTCATCGCATCCCCGACTCCGCCAACAGAGTCAATAAGTCCAGAAGTAACAGCATCATTTCCAATTACATTTGTTCCAATATCTCTTGTTAAATTTCCTTTTGCAAACATCAGGTCTTTAAAATTTTCTTCTGTAATTTTAGAATGCTTGGTCACAAAATTAACCACTCTCTCTTGCATTTTATCTAAGTATTCAAAGGTCTGTGGTACTCCAATAACCAGACCTGTTAAACGAATAGGATGGATTGTCATCGTTGCTGTTTCTGCAATATAGGAATAATCACAGGAAACAGCAATTGGAACACCAATTGAGTGCCCACCTCCTAAAACAAGGGAAACAGTTGGTTTAGACAGAGAAGCAAGCATTTCAGAAATAGCTAATCCTGCTTCTACATCCCCTCCTACTGTATTCAAAATGACAAGAACCCCTTCAATCTTAGGATTTTGTTCGATTGCTACAATTTGTGGAATCAGATGCTCATATTTCGTTGTTTTATTTTGAGGCGGTAATTGTAAATGGCCTTCGATTTGACCAACAATGGTTAAACAATGTATTTTTGAATCTTGAGAAAGCTGTGGTACATTAGTTTGTCCCAGCTGTTGAATTTTTTCCATTAAGCTTGATGGTTTATCCTCATTTGGCTTTTCATCAGGCTGATTATTATTGTTAACTGAAACCATAAAGTTCTCCCTTCCTAAAACCATAATAATCTTAGTATGAAGCGAGAAACACTATTTCATGCGGGCGAAATCGAAAAGTCAATAAGTCGCTTTTACTTCTGGAATAAATTCTAATTAAAAGCTTTTCAGAAAAATTCTTGTTAGAAGTCTCTTCCGACCTTTGGCTAAGCAGCGGTCCCCACGGTTCATCTAAATCCCAAGGAAGCTTCTCCTTTTTCAATTCAAACTCTTCTTAGATTTAAGCACGGCTAGTCCCAAACAAACTAAAAGCCCCCTTATCTTAAGGAGGCTCTCACTTTTATCTTCTAACTGGCTTAACTTCCATAATAATTGGCAAAATCATTGGTCTACGTCTTGTTTTTTCATATAAGAACTGGTTTAGCGTATCTCTAATATCTTGCTTAATTCCAGTCCAGTCGAAGCTGTCCTTACTAATACTTTTTTCTACAATATCTCTTACACGGTCTGCTGCTTCTTCTAGCAACTTCTCTGATTCGCGAACATACACAAAACCTCTTGTAATGATTTCAGGACCAGCAGAGATTTTTCTTTCCGCTTTATTTAAAGTTACAACAACCGTTAAAATTCCGTCTTGTGATAACAGCTTGCGGTCTCTTAAAACAATATTCCCAACATCGCCAACACCGCTGCCATCAATTAATACATTTCCAGCTGGAATTTTTCCGCCTACACGAAGAGTATCTTCTTTAAATTCAAGCACCTCTCCTTGTTCCGGAAGGTAAATATTTTGCGGTGGTACACCACATTCAATCGCAATTTTTTCATGTGCCTTTAATACGCGATACTCCCCATGGATAGGCAAAAAGAATTTAGGCTTCATCATATTAATCATAAATTTTAATTCTTCTTGGCTGCCATGATTAGAGCTGTTAAATGTTTTGTAGCCTGCAAGAAGTGTTGCACCTGCTCTGTATAATTTATCGATTGTTTTTCCGACAAATACTTCACTGCCTAGGAAAGAGGATGCTGCAAATAAAACGGTATCCCCTTCCATGATGCTTACCTGCTTATGATTTTTCTTAATCATTTTTTGCAGTGCTTCAATTGGTTCCCCTTTTGTACCAGTAGTGATGATTACCATTTGGTCTTGTGTATATCCTTGAAGCTCGTTATAGGTAACGATCGTTTCTTCATCTACTACTAAATAGTTGTGTTTTAAAGCAATTTGCAACACTCTTTGTAAATTCTTGCCGATAATCGCAACTTTTCGATTTGTTTTTTCAGCTGCATCAATAATATGTTGAATTCTATTTAAGTCAGTTGCAAAACAAGCTGCAATAATCCGACCATTTGTGTGTAAAAATGACTCAATTAAGCTTTGAGTTACAACAAAATCTGTTGTGGAATAGCCTGGTTTATCTGCATTCGTACTATCAGATAATAAAGCTAATACTCCCTCTTCTCCTATTTTGGCCATCTCGCCATAATCTGGCTTGTAAAGATCACTTGCTGTTTGATCGAATTTGAAATCACCAGTATGTACGATTGCACCTTCTGATGTATGAATAACAATCCCAATGCTATCAGGGATACTATGATTCGTTTTAAAGAATGACACTTTTGAGGAAGCAAATGTTAGAACAGTTTTCGATGTCACAATTTCAAATTGTGCTTGTCCTTTGAAATCTTGCTCTTTCATCTTTTCCTTTGTTAGTTCAGCTGTTAATAAAGTCGTATAAACCGGTACATCTAAATCTCTTAAAATATAAGATAAGCCTCCGATATGATCTTCATGTGCATGTGTTAAGAAAATTCCTTTTACTTTTTCTTTATTTTGCTTTAAATACGCGATATCTGGAATAACAATATCGATCCCGAGCATTTCATTTTGCGGGTACATTAAGCCAGCATCAATTACAAATATATCTTCGTCTACTTCGACTACAAACATATTTTTACCGTTCTCGCCCACTCCGCCGAGTGCGACAAGCTTTATTTTTTCATTTTTCATCAATTTTTGTTTCCTCCTATGTTGAGTTAAGCCGACCATTGATCAGTTATGATTATTATACTTGATGTTTAAAATTGTTTACAACCAATTTTATGAAATCTTCCTTTTTCAGGTTCATTTCATAACAATATCAGGAGGTATTTTTCTATAGTTCGCCTAGCATTCCAACGCTTTTTCCTATAATAAATTTTTTTACCGTTTATTCAATTTAAACTTAAATATAGAAATAGCTGTCACAGCAAAAAAACAAATTAAACATGCTAGTATACTAATTCGATTCGCCTCATCAAATAAGAAACTAATGCTTATGATGCCTAAGCAGATTACAGTAAATATCGGAATATACGGATATCCCCATATTTTAAAACTTGGCTGAAATGGATATTGTTTTCTAAGCTTTAACTGCGCTAGACAAATCATAATCCAAACAATCGATACAACAAAGCCTGGGAATGCCATAAGTAAAGAAAATACTTGATCTTGTTTAAATAAAGCAATCATTGATCCAGCAATTAAGATAATACCTGTAACCATTAAACTATAAGTCGGCACTCCATTGTGGTTTACTTTGCTAAAGGCTTTCGGTCCTTCTCCCTCCGTTGAAAGAGAGTACATCATTCTTGTACATCCATATATACCCGAATTTGCTGCAGATAACACAGCAATAATTAAGACAAAATTCATAATGTGGGCTGCACCAGATAATCCAGAAATCGAAAGTACTTGTACAAAAGGGCTGGATTCTTCTGTTAACTCATTCCAAGGAATTAGTCCACAAATAATTAAAATAGGCAATGTGTAAAATAAAACAATGCGAAGAATAAAGCTTTTAATAACTTTTGGCAGTACTTTTTCTGCATCTTTCGCTTCCGTTACGGTTACGCCAATGAGCTCGGAGCCTCCATAAGAAAACATAACAATTAAAAGAGCAGAAAAAACAGATGTCCATCCATTTGGGAAAAAGCCGCCATGCTCTGTATAATTTTGCAGATAGTTTGTTTGCCCAGATGGAATAAGCCCAAATAAAACAGCGGCTCCTAATATAATAAATATAATAATCATGCCAATTTTAATTCCAGCAAACCAAAATTCAAATTCCCCATAATTTTTCACATTCATTGTATTAACGACAATTAAACCTATTGCGCAAAGAATGCTTAATATCCACAGCGGCACATCTGGCAGCCAAAACTGCAGAAAGCTTCCTGCTACAACTACCTCAATCACACATACAGCAAGCCATAAAATGCAGTACATCCAGCCAATAACGAATGCCGTCTGGTTGCCAAAGGCCTTCCCAATAAAGCCCTTCATGTTTGTATTTGGATAAATAATAGCCATTTCCGCAATACTGCCCATCACTACTAGTAATAAAAGTCCTGCAAATATGTATGTAAAAATAACACCTGGACCTGCGATTGAAACTGTTTCTCCACTACCTTTAAATATCCCTGTCCCAATAGCTCCTCCCATGGCCATTAAACTTATATGTCTTGGCAGTAAGTTTTTTTGCAACTGATTATTCGCCATGACTTCTCCTCCTTATATATAACCTTATCTAAATACTCTTGTGTTCTTACTAGCCGTTGTCCAAACCGCAGTTTTTTCGATAGAGGAAACTAAGAAGACAGTTTGCGTCTTCACATGTGGACTTCCGCCAAACAAAAAATTCGCAAGACAATATAGCTAAACACTCATCTACTTCACAAACTTCTAGTTTCTTATATATGAGAAACTTATGATTGCGCTATTTAAAAATATGATGATGTATCCAATCATAATCAAAAACTAGTTTAGAAACAAGTCTTTCTTAATAAAGATATCTAATAAAAAAGACAGAAGAGCTAGTTATCTCAGGAGGAATAAACCATTTTTGCTTTGGTTTATCCGTCGTAATAAGAGATAGCTAAGCTCTTCTGACACGTAAACATTTATAAAACTAGCAAAAAAGAATCAAATAAACTGTTATCAATAGTCCTCGTAAATATACGATATCCTTCTAATTCCTTAAATAAATTTCGCTAATTCGATTCGTTCTTCCTCTGTTAATGGCACTAAAGGTAAACGAACAGAACCCACATCAAATCCTTTTAATTGTAATGCTGTTTTTACTGGAACAGGGTTAGGTGCTTTAAATAAAACTAACATAAGAGGAAGTAATTGTTGATGCATTTTAGATGCTTCCTCTACCTTTCCATCTAAAAAGGAAGTCACCATTTCTTTCATTTCTTTGCCAATAATATGCGAAGCTACAGAAATTACTCCCGTTCCTCCTACAGATAAAATTGGTAAAGTTAAGCTGTCATCACCACTGTATACATTAAAATCAGCTGGTGTTGATGCAATAATTTTTGTGATATTATTTAGATTTCCACTAGCCTCTTTTACAGCTACAATATTATCAATTTCTGACAAACGAATAATAGTTTCTGGTTCAATATTAACAACAGAACGACCTGGAATATTATATATCATAACGGGTAGTTTTGTAGATTCTGCAACTGCTTTAATATGTTGATACAACCCCTCTTGGTTCGGCTTGTTATAGTATGGTCCAACTACCATAACAGCGTCCACACCTGCGAGTTCTGCTTGTTTCGTTAATTCGATGGACTCATATGTGTTATAACTACCTGTTCCTGCAATGATTGGAACTCTCTTTTCCACTACCTTTACCACATGTTTAAATAAAGCAATCTTCTCTTGTTTGGATAATGTGGGCGATTCTCCAGTAGTACCAGCTACCACTAAAGAATCTGTTCCGTTTTCAAGTAAATGATTAATTAACTGTGTTGTTTTTGGAAAATCTATATGTCCCTTGGCATCAAATGGTGTAATCATGGCCGTTGACACCCTACCAAATAAACCCATCGTTCCACTCCTATTCTCATTTCGATCTCGTTGTATCTATTATTTTCTATTCTATTTCTTTTTCTAACTCAAACGCATCATGTAATACATTAACTGCACTTACTAAATCATCCTGCTTCACAAGCACCCAAATCGTTGCATGGCTATCCGCTGATTGGAGGATGCGAATTCCCTTATTTGAAAGTGCAGTAACAATTTTAAATGTCACCCCAGGTACACCGGCCATTCCAGCACCAACCACTGATACTTTTGCACATTCTTTTTCGATAACTGGTTCATATCCCATATTTTCAAGAACGGCAATTGCTTTGTTTGTCATTTCGTTTGTTACAGTATATACGACACTGTTAGGTGAAATATTGATAAAGTCTACGCTGATTTCTTCATTTGCCATTGCTTTAAAGACTTGCGATTGTAAGTCATACTGATCTTTTTTTGCAAAAACTTTAATTTGGGTTACGTTTGCCACATGAGCAATTCCTGTGACTGGTCTTTCCTTTATGTCACTGCCTCGACTCTCCGCATTACTAGAGGTGACAAGTGTACCAGTCCCCTTTGAATACGTGGACCGTATTCTAATCGGTACTTTTGCTTGCATTGCTATTTCCACTGCTCGTGGGTGAATAACTTTTGCTCCTTGATAAGCCATATTGCAAACTTCCGAATAGGTAACAACAGATAGCGGACGAGCATTTTCTGCAATTCTTGGATCTGCAGTCATAATACCTTCTACATCTGTAAAAATGTCAATATATTCTGCTTGAAGTGCTGATCCTAAAGCAGCCGCAGATGTATCACTTCCGCCTCTGCCTAAAGTAGTTGTATCCCCATTTGGCGCTGCCCCTTGGAAACCAGCTACTACTACAACATCATGATTTTTTAATTCTTCAAGAACACGGCTGCAATCCATTTCCATAATTCTTGCATTCGTAAAATCATTATTTGTCTTAAATCCAGCTTGAGCACCTGTTAATGCAGTTGCCGAAATTTGATTTTCTAGTAATAGTTGTGTAAACACAACACTTGAAATAATTTCGCCGCATGACATTAATAAGTCGTTTTCTCTTCTGCTGATACTTGATTCTGATCCGCCGACTAAAGACAACAATGTATCTGTTGCATAAGGTTCTCCTTTTCGTCCCATCGCAGAAACAATTACTACTACTTTATATCCTTCATTTAATGCATCCTTAATATGATCTTTTGCTTGAATTCGGCTTTTTTCATCTCTAACGGATGTTCCGCCAAATTTTTGAACCATGATTTTCACAATAAACACCTCTGAACACTTTCTTAAAGAGTGTAATATAAGGGTGCCTTTTCTAAAACAAATTTGGGGAATCTACTTTTAAAAAGATTTCCCCTTCCATCATTTTACTAGGAGGATCCCTTGTTGTTTTAACTTTGATGATTTTTTTCCATCCAAAATGAGCACACTTATTTAAATGATTCCCTAAATAGGATTCTATTTAAGGAATCATTTAATAATAAGAAAGACAAGATTTTGGCACCATTCTTTAGGCTTGTGTCCAAACTTGTACTTCCTGTATGTAGAATAAAATAGAAATCTACTTACAGGTAATTTTCCTGCATACTAAACCTCTACAGCCTTGTCTTTCTTCACTAGTCCATTAAACTAGCCCTAATTTAATTAGACTTTCAGCAATTTGTACAGAGTTCCATGCGGCACCTTTTAATAGATTATCGGAAACAACCCACATATGGAAACCGTTTTTCACATCTAAATCTTGGCGAATACGACCGACAAATACATCATTGCTTCCTACGCAATCTGCAGGCATCGGATATACTTGATTACTTGGATCGTCTTGAAGCACGATGCCAGGAGCATCAGCTAACAAGGATTTAATTTCTTCTACTGTTACTTGATCATTGTCTAATTCAAAGTAAACAGATTCAGAATGACCTGTTGCTACTGGAATGCGGACACATGTTGCTGCAACCTTTAAGTCATCTGCATGCATTATTTTCTTTGTTTCATTGATCATTTTCATTTCTTCATATGTGAATCCATTATCAGTAAATACATCAATTTGCGGTACTGCATTGAATGCGATTTGGTAGTGCTTTTTATCACTCTTAACTGGTAGAATCTTCGGCTCAAACGCTTCTTTATTAAGAATTGCTTGTGTCTGGCTGTTCAACTCTTCGACAGCAGCAGCACCTGATCCAGATACAGCTTGGTAAGTGGATACTAATACTTTCGAAAGACCAAATTTTTCTTTTAACGGCTGTAAGGCTACGACCATTTGAATCGTAGAGCAGTTTGGATTTGCAATAATTCCATTGTGCTTGCGAAGATCTTCTTCGTTTACTTCAGGAACTACTAATGGCACGTCTTTGTCCATACGGAATGCGCTTGTATTATCAACAACAATTGCCCCATGTCTTACTGCATGTGGTGCAAGTTCTTTCGATACACCACCTCCAGCGCTGAATAGTGCGATATCAATTCCTTTAAAGCTATCTGGTGTTGCTTCTTGTACGATAATTTCTTTATCTTTATACTGAACCTTTGTTCCTGCTGAACGTTTAGAGGACAAAAGTGTTAAAGTCGAAATCGGAAAATCTCTGCTCTCTAATGTTTTAATCATTTGTTGACCAACAGCCCCTGTTGCTCCCACTACTGCTACGTTAAATCCTTTTAATTGCTCCATTTAAGGTTCTCCTTCCAAAGGCTTTCTCTTAATAATAATAGGCAAGCATTACGCTCCGCCTTAAATAATATTATCTATTTTAACATATTCAAGCAGCAATAAAAGAAACTTTTATCAGATTCTTTCAAAAAACACCGATTGGCGCTATAAAGTTCCTTGTGGAAGTCGACAAGCGCCTTTTACGGTACGTCTTATTATCAGTCTACCATTCTTTTTCAAAGAACGTGATTTATATGCCTTTTTTAAATAATCATGTACTTTCCTGTTAATCTAAATATTTTTCCACTATTACTGGTTGAATCTGTTTATATTCTAATGCTGCTTCAATAGTTTCTGCAAGCATAGACATTCTTGCAACCATAGAATTTGGCTTTTTCTCAGGATCATCTTGACCGAATGGAATAAAGAAAATATTCTTCGTTGCCATTAATCGCATCAGATTAATCCCATTTAATCCTAACGCATCATTAGTAGAGATTCCCAATACCACAGGCTTTTGGTTTCTTAATGTCGCTTTTGCTGCCATCAAAACTGCATTATCTGTCATCGCATTTGCAAATTTACTCATACTATTTCCAGTTAATGGGGCAATTACCATACAATCAAGAGGTGCTTTCGGTCCTAGCGGCTCTGCTGCTACAATACTATCGATTATTTTCTGTCCTGTTATTTCTTCTATTTTACTAACCCAATCTTTCCCTTTTCCAAAACGAGTATCCGTATTTTTTACATTTCCTGTTACAACTGGTACAACTTCAGCACCTTGTGCCACTAACTTTTCTACTTGTGGTACTACTTCCTCATACGTACAGTGAGAACCTGAAATTCCAAACCCTATTCTTTTTCCTTGTAAACTCATGATTCTATTCTCCTCTCATTGCCTGCTATTGTTCATCCAGTAATTGAGCTAAGACATCTGCCAATATATTTCCCGCTGTTTTCGGAGCTACAATACCTGGTAAGCTCGGTGCAAGTAATGCCTTAACCCCTCTTTTTTCTGCGTATTGAAAATCTGTTCCGCCTGGTTTAGATGCCAAATCAATCACCAATGTATGCAATGGCATTTTTTCAATGACATCAGAAGTTACGACAAGATGGGGAATTGTATTTATACAAATATCAATATCATCAACCGCAATCTGTAAATCATCTAAATGTACTGGGGTTAATCCCATTTCGATAATGCGAGCAATATGTTCACTTTGACTTGCTGCGACCTTTACTTTCGCTCCTAGGGCATGAAAAGCACGTGCAACACTCATGCCTACACGACCTAGCCCGAGAACAATAACATTCGAGCCATGAATCGTTGTGTCTGTATGTTGAATTGCCATCATTATTGTACCTTCGACAGTTGGAATAGAATTTAAAATTGCTACATCATCTCGGTTAAATAATTGAACTAATGATCGATTCGTTTCTTTAATAAGCAAATTTAAATAATCATTCGTTATTCCTGAATATATGATGCAATGCTCAGGGGTTTTTTCTACTATTTTTTTCGTTAAAAAAACCTTCTCATTCGAAAAGATTGTATCAACTTGCCCATTTAGGTCTGTTCCTCGAACGGGTAAGATAATAGCATCTATTTTCGAAAAATCTACGTTATCGATTTTTTCTTTTGTAGCACCAGTGAATGCATGGTCCAATTGCTCGAAGCCAATTAATGAAAGGATTGCTTGTAGTTCTGTTAATTTGCGAACAATTTCAAGCTGCCTTGCATCACCGCCGATAACCGCGATTTTCATCCCTTTCAGCATGAATATTTCACCTTCTTTTTTAAAGATCCTGTTTTTCATAGCTCGCTACTTCAACATCTTATGTGATTATCTAATATTAGGTGAGTTGTTTACCGCAATTCCTTAAAAAGATGGTTACTTTCCTTATCTATTATAGATAACGATGAGAATGAATGATTTGGTTGGTATCTCCTTTTAGGGGACAGGTATTTTAAGAAGGGAGTTATTGCAACTCCTTTATAATGGGAGTAGCAAAAAAATGATTTTGTTAGTGGTCATACATAAAAAAACTAGGATTCAGAAGGGAATTCTGTTTCCTAGTTCTTTATTTATATAATATGTAGCTTTTTATTGCAGTGCTTTTGGTAATTGTCCGTCTGGGCTGATTAAAGAGACAGAAAAGGTGTCAGTGAATATATCATTTGCCATTTGATCAACTTCTTCTTTTGTGACACGATCGATATCGGCAATGATATCATCTAAGGAACGGTGTTTACCTAATAAAAGTTCATTTTTACCATTTCTGCTCATGCGGCTATTAGTGCTCTCTAAGCTTAGCATCAAGCTGCCTTTTAACTGCTCTTTACTATTAAGAAGTTCCTTTTCGGTAATTCCTTCTTTTTTCAAGATAGCAAGCGTATTTTGAATGGTATCAAATAATTCATCTAGCTGCTTAGCTCCTGTACCTCCATAAATTGTTACTATTCCACTGTCTTGGTATGCGGAATGATAAGAAAATACAGAATAAGCTAAACCTTTTTGTTCACGTACATCTTGGAATAATCGACTACTCATACTGCCCCCAAGAATATTATTCAAAGAAACAAGTGTATACATTTTCTCATGCCCCACCTGCAACCCATTAAAACCTAAGCATAGATGTGCTTGCTCTGTTTCCTTTTTGCGTGAAAAATTATTGGCATGGAAAGAAGGCTTTACTAATTCTACTTCGGATTTACCGGCTTCATATGCCCCAAAGTATTTTTCTACTTCTGAAATAAACGATTCGGTAATATTCCCTGCAATCGAAATAACCGTATTCTCTGGTGTATAATGATTAAACATATACTCTCTTAGCGTATCTCCATTAAACGTAGCAAGTGTCTCTTCTGTTCCTAAAATCGGATAGCCAAGTGGATGTTTATCATAAATTGCCTGACTCAATAAATCATGAACAATATCATCAGGTGTATCATCATACATTTTAATCTCTTCACAGACAACATTTTTCTCTTTCTTTAATTCTTCCTCATCAAATGTCGAGTTAAAATACATATCTGCTAACACTTCTAACGCCATATCAGCATGTGTATCTAACACCTTTGCGTAATAACAAGTATATTCTTTTGAAGTAAAAGCATTTACCTGGCCGCCAATACTATCAAATGATTCTGCTATTTCTCTCGCACTACGTGTTTTTGTTCCTTTAAAAAACATATGCTCTAAAAAGTGAGATACCCCATTGTTTTTTTCATCTTCTTTGCGAGATCCTGTACCAATCCATACGCCAATAGCAACGGAACGTACTGTTGGAATATTTTCCAATACAATTCTTACTCCATTTTGGCAAGTATATCTTTTGATCAATTATGTTCCTCCTGTTCTTCTACCAAGTTGCAAAAAATAGCTGCGACTGCTAGTATATCTTATTCCTCTTATTTTTTCCAAAATATTGTTTTAATATAATGATAACATATCTCCGTTTTAAAAATGAAATAGCGAATAGTTCCTTTTAAAAGGACGGACAGCCTTTATTTTCCATTTTCTTTCATGTAGATGTTGTTTTTCTTCTATAAGAAGTAGCATCTAATAAAACGTTTTCTCCTTATAGAATACTATAAGATGAACCGAACTACTATTTTTTTGTTTTTATGCTTTCTCGCTCTTCACTAAGCATGTCGCTAACTGTATCGATTTTATATCCTTTATTTTTGATTTCGGTAATTAAACGTTCAAGGCTATTTGTAGTAACTTCCGTTGGATGCATAAGGATTAGAGCCCCATTATGGACCTTTCCTGTAACTCTTTTAAGCAATGTATCAGGACTTGGTTTTTGCCAATCAATCGTATCCACAGACCATATTACTGTTTTAAGCTTTTGTTGAGCGGCAATTTTCACTACTTCATTATTAAAATATCCACTTGGCGGTGCTAATAATGTGATTTGCTTACCAGTTGTAGCTTCAATGACATCATTTGTTTTTACGATTTCCTCATGAATTTTACTACGGCTAATTTTACTCATATCTGGATGGGTATAGGAATGATTTCCGAGTTCATGTCCTGCTTCTGCAATCATTTTAGCAAGATCTGGATTTTTCTGAACCCATCTGCCTTCCAAGAAAAAACTCGCCTTGACATGATGCTTTTTTAAGGTTGCTAGTATGTCAGGTAAAAATTCATTTCCCCATGCTACATTTATAATAAAGCTTACCATTTCTTTATCTGGATTTCCTTTATAAATAGGAGCAGGTGGCAAATCATTTAGTGTAACTTCTGGTTTCACTTGCTTAAAAATTAGTTTTTGTTCATTGAATTTCTTCTCTTTTTTCATATTCTTGTAAGAAGCATCAATATCCACAGTCAGCCCATTTAATCCAGGAATAGCTTTCCATACAGGATCTAGCTTGGCATCAATCGGCTTCTTTTCGTAGTCTTTTGCTTTCTCGCTTATCGTCGTATATAAAGAGTTATTTGCTGTCACTGAGACAGCGTTTTCTTGTAAAGTACTAACATATGTATCAGCCAACGGATTATTAACTAAAAACCAAGAGATGACCAGAATTCCTATAAGTGAAACTGTTTTTTTCATCACCTTTCCCTCCCTAGTTACTACCATATGATAGGAAAGGACAAGGTAGAACGCCGAATGACGGAGTTAGCTTATCCTTTTCCCCTATTATTTTGTTCAAAATGTTCCTTTTCATTCCATAAAAAAATACCCGCTAAAAAACATGAGTCTTTTTTGGCGGGTACCCTTTATTATACTTTTATTAGTTTTTTGCATTCTCAGCTTGTTCTTTTTGTTCTTTCAAAACAGCTTTACGAGATAAATTTACTCTTCCTTGTTTATCAATTTCTGTTACTTTCACAAGGATTTCATCACCGATTGCTACTACATCTTCTACTTTGCCAATTCTTTCTTCAGCAAGCTCTGAAATATGAACAAGTCCATCTTTTCCATTGAAGATTTCAACGAACGCACCGAATTTCTCGATTCGTTTTACTTTACCAAGATACATTTGTCCAACAACAACTTCACGAACGATATCTTCGATAATTTGTTTTGCTTTGTTATTCATTTCATCATCGACAGAAGAAATGAATACTGTGCCATCTTGCTCAATATCAATTTTAACGCCAGTTTCTTCAATAATTTTATTGATTTGTTTACCACTTGGTCCAATAACATCACGAATTTTGTCTGGGTTGATGGACATCATTAAGATTTTTGGCGCATAAGAAGATAGTGATTCTCTAGGTGTATTGATTGTTGCCAGCATCGATTCAAGAATTTGCATGCGGCCAATCTTAGCTTGCTGTAATGCTTCTTCTAAAATTTCACGAGACAATCCATCAATTTTAATATCCATTTGAAGTGCCGTTACCCCTTTAGAAGTACCAGCTACTTTAAAGTCCATATCTCCTAGATGATCTTCCATCCCTTGAATATCTGTTAAAATACTGTAATGTTCACCAGATTTAATCAGTCCCATTGCAATACCAGCAACCGGTGCTTTAATTGGCACCCCAGCATCCATCATAGCAAGGGTACTTGCACAAATACTAGCCTGTGAAGTTGAACCATTGGATTCTAATACTTCTGATACAAGGCGAATCGTATATGGGAAATCTTTTTCAGAAGGGATAATTGGTTCTAATGCTCTTTCCCCTAGTGCACCATGACCGATTTCTCTTCGTCCAGGTCCACGCATTGGTCCTGTTTCACCAACACTAAAATTAGGGAAATTATAGTGATGCATGAATCTTTTTTCTTCTTCTACCCCAAGACCATCCAGTATTTGCACATCTCCTAAAGCACCTAATGTACAAATACTTAATGCTTGAGTTTGTCCACGAGTAAATAGACCTGAACCGTGTGTTCTCGGTAATAAATGCACTTCAGAAGATAGTGGACGAATTTCTTCCAAGCCACGTCCATCTGGACGAACCTTGTCTTCTGTAATAAGACGACGAACTTCATTTTTCACTAATTTATCTAAAATAGCTTTCACTTGTTTTAAATCTTCTTCTTCTGTTTCTTCTGCTTCATATTTTGCAATGACAGAATCTTTTACTTCTTTAATAGCTGCTTCACGAGCATGCTTTTCTTGTACACGAATAGCATCTAGCATTTCGCTTTCACATAATGCGCGCACATCTGCTTCGATGTCTTTATTTAATTCGTATAGTACAACTTCCATTTTTTCTTTGCCAATCTCTTCTGCAATTTTTTCTTGGAATGCAATTAGGCGTTTAATCTCATCATGTCCAAACATAATTGCTTCAAGCATTACTTCTTCTGGAACTTCATCGGCACCAGCTTCAACCATGTTGATTGCATCTTTTGTACCTGCAACAGCAAGGTTAATATCACTTTTTTCTGCTTGCTCAACCGTTGGATTGATGACAAATTCTCCATCGATTCTTCCAACATAAACACCAGCAATTGGTCCCCCAAATGGAATATCAGAAACAGATAATGCTAATGACGATCCAAACATTGCGGCCATTTCTGATGTACAATCTTGATCCACGCTCATTACTAAGCTGACTACCTGCACTTCATTACGGAAGCCATCTGCAAATAATGGTCGAATTGGTCGATCGATTAAGCGGCTTGCAAGGATTGCTCTTTCACTTGGGCGGCCTTCTCTTTTAATGAAACCGCCGGGAATTTTACCAACCGCATATAGACGCTCTTCATAATTTACTGTTAATGGAAAGAAGTCTAAGTTCTTTGGTTCTTTTGAAGCAGTTGCTGTGCTTAATACAGCCGTATCACCGTATCGTACAAGTACTGCACCATTTGCCTGTTTTGCTAATTGTCCAATTTCAACTGTGAGCTTTCTTCCAGCCCAGTCAATGGAATAGACATGCTTATCTTGTCCCATTCATAAACCCCTCTCTACTCATTCACTTCATGGAGGTTTCCGGTTAAGAACTACCTAAAACCTGCGTTATTTTATAAAATAAAAAATATTATCCTTAAATTTCTCTTCTACTAGTATACACATTTTATATAACTAAAAAACGAAATTAATTTATGTAATCTATACTAATCATATGTTAAATTCGCATTTATTTACAATAAAAAAGCGGGAAAAATATCCCGCTTTTTTTAACTATCTACGTAGACCAAGTTTGTTAATTAAAACACGGTAACGTTGAACGTCTTTATTACGTAGGTAAGTTAAAAGATTACGACGTCTACCTACCATTTTCAAAAGACCACGACGTGAGTGATGATCCTTTTTATGTGTACGTAAATGTTCATTCAAATTATTGATTGACTCAGTAAGGACAGCGATTTGAACTTCTGGAGATCCAGTATCGTTCTCATGCGTTTTGTACTCATTGATAAGTTCGTTTTTACGTTCTTGAGTGATTGCCATCCTGTTTCACCTCCTAATTCTATTACACTAATCCCCAATTACCGAGCAAAACGTTGGTGATTCGATTTTGCCAAGCAAAGGTTGTTTTTAGTACGTCTTTAAGAATAACTGTTTTCTTTGGAAAAATCAAGACATAACCTTTTATTTTTTTATAAACAAAGAACATAAAAATAGAATCTGAAAAAACTTCATCTTATTGTATTTCTAGCCAGTCCTGCTATTCATTAGTTTCTTTCCATTTTTTATTAGGATATATTTTTTAGTATATCCTAATCTTTTTAGAAATATTCAGGTTACTTTTCTTTTTTCTTATCGTGCCTTTTCATAAAAATATTCTAAGGCGGTTTGCTTGTCTTTTTCAATTTGGGCTACTAGTTCATCTATGCCATTGAATTTTTGTTCGCTTCTAATTCGTTTATGCCATTCAACGATTACGGAATGACCATAAATATCTTGATGAAAGTCAAAAATATGGACTTCGATACTAATTTTTTTTTCATCAGGCTGGAAGGTTGGTTTTGTACCGAGGTTACATACACCCTCATACCATTGATCATTGACAAAGAATCGTACTGCATATACACCTAACGGCGGCAAAATGACATCGCTAGTTGATTTCACATTTGCAGTAGGAAAACCAATCGTTCTACCACGTTTGTCGCCATGGATGACCGTACCATTTACTGAATAGTATCTACCTAAAAGAGCAGGTACCTTTTCCATTTCGCCATTATTTATAAGAGAGCGAATTAAAGTAGAACTTACTTTCTCACCTCCAAAGGTCTCTTTCCCAATAATTGTTGTTTTGTATTTACCTCGTGAATGTATAGAAAGAGTCTCAGC
This sequence comes from Niallia circulans NBRC 13626, assembly GCF_001591585.1. Lineage (GTDB taxonomy): Bacteria > Bacillota > Bacilli > Bacillales > Cytobacillaceae > Niallia > Niallia circulans. Next base: position 103,764 of record NZ_BCVE01000002.1, read on the forward strand.
TGTTCCTTGAGCTTTCTTTCCATAAGTGTAATCAAAACCAGCTACTACATGTTTCACATTTAAACCAATTAAATACAAATCAACGAATTCTTGAGGAGGTAAGCTAGCAAACTCAATCGTAAAATCGACAATAAATAAATAATCGATTCCCAAGTTTGCTAATTGTTCTACTTTCGCTTCAAAAGATGTTAAGTAATCTACTTTTTTTGTTTTTCCACCTAATACGATAGAAGGATGGGGGTCAAATGTCATCACCGCACTGCTCCATCCATTTTCATCTGCCACTCTTTTCGCTTCGCCAATGACCTTTTGATGGCCAAGATGAACTCCGTCAAAGGAACCTAATGCTATAGAAATTGGCGGATTATCATGCTCTTTATTTCGTTCTGAATGGTTTATTCTTACTATCTTCACTGTGCTACTCACCTTTTCTAACAAATTTCTTTTTTTCTCATTTGTCGTTAAACTTTCTTTCAAGGTGAACGAGAGCATCAATGGTTACTCCAAGATTTTTAATATTTTGGACGGTTTGATTAATCCTTGTTTTGCTGGATGCTGAACATATATAGCTAACGCTTCACCTGTTGTTGTTTGAATGACAATTGGTTCCTGTTCATTTAGTAGATGAGCAGGAGTTTCTAATACCGTTCCGTTTCGTACCTTCATTGCTAATGTATCATTTATTTCATATTTCGGCAAATGTAAAAGCGCGTCTTCAAGCGGATAAATAAAGTTTTTCAGCTTCCCATTTTCTACATATTCCTCTAGTTCTTCAAATGTTACACACTCTTGTTTCGTAAAGGCTGCAGAACGTGTCCGGCACAAGTCTGACATATGGGCAGGATACCCTAATTTTTCTCCAATCATAACAGCAAGTGTGCGAATATAGGTACCTTTACTACAGCTTACTTTAAAACGAAAAGATACGGTATCTCCCTGTAACACTTGCCATTCTTCGATTAATTCTAAGGAGTAAATGTTTACTTGCCTAGAAGGACGGTCAATCACAATCCCTTGTCTAGCATATTCATAAAGCCTTTTCCCATTTACTTTAACAGCAGAATACATGGGTGGTGTTTGTGTGATTTCTCCTGTTAGCTCTCGTAAAATCGCTTCTATTCTATCTCGCGTAATAATTTCCGCTACTTTTTTCTCCTCGACCTTTTCGCCAGAACGATCTTCTGTTGTTGTAGAGTACCCTATCGTTACCTCTCCTACATATTCTTTTCCTGCGTCTGTTATATATTCAGCTACTTTTGTTGCTCTTCCTAAACAAATTGGTAATACACCCGTTACATCCGGATCCAATGTTCCAGTATGACCGACTCGTTTCATATGTAAAATCTTCCGCAAACGAAAAACACAATCATGGGAAGTAAGCCCCTTAGGCTTCCATAACGGTAAAATCCCTTCCATATACCTCATCCTTTATTCATTTTATGGAAAAAAACGCTTAATCTTGAGTCCTCAATTGTAATATAATTTAAAAGTCTTTTGACTCCTGCTGGAATTGAGGGAAATCCACAGGCATAGCCGAGGAGACTCCTATCTGTCCAGCAGAAAAGCAAGTTCCTGGAGCGGAATTCAACGGGCTCCATTTCCACCGCTTATAAAAAAACTCCTATCGCCCATCCATAAGTATCATGGAAAAAGTCCGATAGGAGCAAGTTTATGTTACATCATTATCTTTCGTCATCACTGGACGGATTTTCTTTTGCGATTTGATGCAATAATGTATCAATTCTATTTCCGTAATCTATCGACTCATCAAATTCAAACGTAATTTCAGGCGTTTTGCGTAAACGAATTCTTTGTCCAATTTCAGAACGGATAAATCCTTTCGCTTTTGCCAGCCCTTTTAGTGTATTTTCCCGTTGCTCTTGGTCGCCAAGTACAGAAATATACACAGTTGCTTGTTGAAGGTCACCAGTAACATTAACATCTGTAACTGTTACGAAACCAATGCGAGGATCCTTTATCTTACGGCTAATAATCTCGCCTAGTTCCTTCTTCATTTGTTCACCAACACGATTTGGTCTTAGACTCATCGCGCAATTCACCTCATTTTTTTTAAAGCCATTCTATATCTGTTATGGTTCTCTCTATTTCAGGAAAAGAATCAATAAACTGCTGTGTCTGCTGCAGTACACCTTCAGCTGAAACTCGCGCAGAAGCAACGGTAACAACAGCAATTTTTGTTCTTTGCCAAGTATCTTGATACCCGACTTCTGAAATAGAGATATTAAATCTTTGCTTTAAGCGGGTCATAATTCTTTGCAGAACCGCCCGCTTTTCTTTTAATGAGTGGGCATCATAAATAATGCATTCCACTGACATTAATCCAACAATCATTTACGCTCAATTTCTTCCATTACATATGCTTCGATAATATCGCCTTCTTTAACATCGTTAAAGTTTTTGATGGTAATACCACATTCGTAACCTTGAGCCACTTCTTTTGCATCGTCCTTGAAACGTTTTAATGCATCGATTTCCCCTTCGAAAATAACAACACCATCACGAATCAAACGAATACCGCTGTCTCTTGTAATTTTCCCGTCCGTTACATAAGAACCTGCAATGGTACCGATTTTAGAAACCTTGAATGTTTGACGAATTTCCGCTTGACCAATAATCTTTTCTTGGAACTCAGGATCAAGCATCCCTTTCATCGCTGCTTCAATTTCTTCAATAACCTTATAGATAATACGGTGTAAGCGTACATCTACTTCTTCAGCATCTGCGGCTCTTTTTGCGTTTACGTCTGGACGTACGTTAAATCCAATTACAATCGCATTTGATGCTGCAGCAAGGGTAATATCGGATTCGTTAATCGCCCCTACACCTGTATGGATGATTTTTACGTTTACGCCTTCTACTTCGATTTTATAAAGAGCAGCTGCTAACGCTTCTGCTGAACCTTGAACATCGGCTTTAAGAACGATATTAATATCTTTCATTTCCCCTTGTTTCATATGTTCAAACAGGTTGTCTAAGCTAATTCTTGTTTTTTCAGATCTTTGCGCTTGAATCGCTTGCGTGGAACGAGCTTCCCCGATTTGTCTTGCGGTTTTCTCGTCTTTGAAAACAACAAAACGATCACCAGCTTGAGGAACATCGTTTAACCCAGTGATTTCAACTGGTGTTGATGGTCCTGCTGTTTTAACTCGGCGGCCAAGATCATTAACCATTGCACGAACACGACCAAATGTGTTCCCAACTACAATCGGATCCCAAATATGCAATGTACCATTTTGTACAAGCAATGTTGCTACCGAACCTTTTCCTTTATCTAATTGTGCTTCAATAACAGTACCAACTGCATTACGGTCTGGATTTGCTTTATACTCTTCTACTTCTCCTACTAAAAGAATCATTTCAAGCAGAGAGTCAATACCTTCACCTGTTAAAGCGGAAAGTGGAACAAAGATAGTATCCCCACCCCAAGCTTCAGGTACTAATCCATGTTCTGTTAATTCTTGCATTACGCGATCTGGATTAGCGGTTGGTTTATCCATTTTATTAACAGCAACGATAATTGGAACCTCAGCTGCTTTGGCATGGTTGATTGCTTCAATTGTTTGTGGCATAACACCATCATCAGCAGCAACAACAAGGATAGTGATATCAGTGATTTTCGCACCACGTGCACGCATTGTAGTAAAAGCTGCGTGTCCAGGTGTATCAAGGAAAGTAATTTTCTTGCCATTCTCCTCAATTTGGTATGCACCAATATGCTGGGTAATACCACCAGCTTCTCCTGCTGTTACTTTCGTATTACGTATGCTGTCAAGCAATGTTGTTTTCCCGTGGTCAACGTGTCCCATAATGGTCACAACAGATGGACGCTCTACTAATTCTGCGCCTTCTTCATCTGCAAAGTATACTTCTAGGTCTGTCGTATCGATTTGGATTTCCTCTTCGACCTCTACACCATAATCTGTACAGATTAATTCAATTGCATCTTTATCTAATTCTTGGTTGATTGTTGCCATCACACCAAGAAGGAATAATTTTTTGATGATTTCAGATGGTTCACGATGCAATTTCTTTGCTAATTCAGCAACGGTTAAAGACTCACTGAATGTAATTTTCTCTGGTAATTCTTTTTCCTTTTTCGGAGCTGGCGGTGCAGCTGGAGCAGTATTCTGCTTCCCTTTACGATTGTTGTTTCTATTTTTATTGTTGTTATTATTATTATTATTTTTTGGTTTGTTAAAACCTGGCTTATTATCTTTAGTATTTTTCACAGATTGATTTACTTTCCCCTTTTCAGCCATTTCATCGCTTTCTTTTTCATACTCGTCCGCGATATTTTTAGCAGCCACTTTTGCAGCTGGCGCTTTTGGCTTATTTTCTTCGTTCTTTTTATTATATATGCTATCTAATTTTTTTACTGCGTCCTCTTCCAGTGTAGTCATATGGTTTGAGACTTCTATGTTCATCTCTTTTAATTTTGCAATAACATCCTTGCTTGAAATGTTATATTTTTTTGCGTATTCGTATACTCGCACTTTACTCATCATTTCACCCCCGCTAGAATTAATCGAGCAGCGTTAAAAGTTTTTTTGCAAATCCATTATCCAAAACAGCGACAACCACTCGTTGTTCTTTCCCTATTGCTTTACCTAGGATTTCCCGATTTGAAACAAGCTTCACTGGTACTTTATAGGAACGACATTTATCAGTGATTTTCTTTGTCGTGTTTTGTGACGCATCTTCCGACAATAATATTAGCTTTGCATTACCGCTTCTAATTTCTTTAACGGTCAATTCCTCACCTGAGGTTATTTTCCGTGCTCGATTTGCTAAGCCAAGTAATGACATCCACTTGTTATCGTTCATTTGGATTGTCTTTGCTCCTTATCTATTAGTTCTAACAGCTCGTCATAAACTGTATCATCTACAGTAACTTCAAGCTGGCTAGAAAGAATATTCTTCTTCTTGGCTAATAGTACTGCTTCTTTATCCAATGAGAGATATGCTCCTCGACCAGATTTTTTTCCTGTTAAATCGACGGATACAACCCCTTCTTTGGAACGAACGATGCGAACTAGTTCTTTCTTCGGCTTCATTTCACCAGTAGCAACACACTTACGCATTGGTACTTTTCTTGGTTTGTTCACACACATTCACCTCTATCACTCGAAATCTTCTGTGTTTAAGCGGAAATCATCCTCTTCTTCTACTTCATCATCAAACTTAATCAATGAATTTTCAGTAGGATAAATTCCAGCTTCTCTTGCTTCTGACTCGGATTTGATATCAATTTTCCAGCCTGTCAGCTTTGCTGCCAGACGTGCATTTTGACCTCGCTTTCCGATAGCCAGCGACAACTGATAATCAGGAACAATAACCGTTGTTGCTTTATCTTCTTCGTTTACAATAACTTCTAAGACCTTTGAAGGACTAAGAGCATTTGCAACGAAAACAGTAGGGTCACTTGACCACTTAACAATATCAATCTTTTCCCCTTTTAGCTCATTAACAATCGTCTGTACACGAGTTCCTTTTGGCCCTACACATGAACCTACTGGATCTACCTCTTCGTTCTCAGAATGAACGGAAATCTTAGAACGATCTCCCGCTTCACGGGCAACTGATTTTATTTCAACTGTACCATCATAAATTTCCGGTACTTCCATCTCGAATAATCTTTTAAGTAGCCCAGGATGTGTTCTAGACACAAAGATTTGGGGACCTTTTGTTGTCTTTTCCACTTTTGTCAGGAAAACTTTGATGCGATCATGCGGTTTATAATGCTCATTCGGCATTTGTTCATTTGTAGGTAAAATCGCTTCAATTTTGCCTAAGCTGACGTAAATAAATTTACTGTCTTGGCGTTGAACAATGCCTGTCATGATATCTTCTTCGCGATCAATAAATTCAGAATAAATAATTCCTCTTTCTGCTTCGCGAACTCTTTGTGTTACTACTTGTTTAGCAGTTTGTGCCGCAATTCTGCCAAAGTCTTTTGGCGTTACTTCCAACTCTACTACATCTTCCACTTCATAGTTCGGATTAATTCTTTGTGCATCTTCTAAAGAAATTTCAAGACGTGGGTCAAACACCTCATCTACTACTTCTTTTCTAGCAAATACACGCATAGACCCAGCACCTAGATTCAAATCAATTCGTACATTTTGTGCTTGGTTAAAATTACGACGGTAAGCAGAAATCAAAGCTGCTTCCATGGCATCCATGATCACTTCACGTGATATTCCTTTTTCTTTTTCAAGTAACACTAGAGCATCAACTAATTCACTGCTCATGAGCGTGTATCCCCCTTTATTCTCTTTTATGAAAAATTATAATGATCGATTACAAAAGACATTTCATCGATTCTTTATACATTATGAAAAACTAACTGCGAGTCTTGCTTTTGCCACTTTTTCGTACGGTATCACAATTGTTTTCTTTCTAGTTTTAATTTTCACTTCAACTGTTACTGTTTTACCATCAAAAGCTGTTAAAACTCCTTCGAATGTTTTTTCCTTTTCAATCGGTTCATATGTTTTAATATAGACATTTTTCCCAATCGCTTTTTCGAAGTCTTTGTCTTTTTTTAATGGTCGCTCTGCTCCAGGTGAAGAAACCTCAAGAAAATAGTTTTCTGAAATCGGATCGACTTCATCTAACTTCTCACTAAGTTTTTCACTAACGACTGCACATTCATCAATATCTACACCTGTATCTTTGTCAATATATACCCGTAAAAACCAGTTTGGTCCCTCTTTTACATATTCGACATCTACTAATTCTAAGTGTAGTTCATCTAAAATAGGATGTACCATTTCTTCGACTATTTCTGTTACTTTGCTCAAAATTTTTCCCTCCTTAAGCAAGGAACCTTATTATGTTTTTAGAGTCAACTTAGCAGCCTGAAATATGTACTCTTTGTTGCTCATCCATCAAATCAGCGATACCCTTTCCTTTGATTTTAGGAAAAAAACCCTAATACAAACAGGAAAGAGTGGGTTGCCCCACTCTCCATTCGCGAAAGTTATCCTTAGTATTTCCAAATAAACTATACCATAACCACTTCATTTATGCAAATGAAAGTCCGTAGTTTCAAGGTTTCTTCTCTTATTAAGAAAGAGTTTTAGAATAAAGAAAGCTGGTTTTGATCTGGCATATCAGCTAAGCAACCATGATTCTCTAGATATTGCATAATTGTTTTTGATACTTTTCCACGTTGCTGTAAATCCTCTTTTGATAAGAATTCACCATCTTTTCTTGCTTCTACAATATTAATGGCAGCATTTGTCCCAAGTCCAGGAATACTGTTAAATGGCGGGATAAGAGAGTTTCCTTCAATAATAAATTCAGTAGCACTTGATTTATATAAGTCCACTTTCTTAAATGTGTATCCTCTTTCTACCATTTCAAAAGCAAGCTCCATTACCGTTAATAAGTTTTTCTCTTTCGTTGATGCATCTAACCCTTTTGCCGTAATATCATCGATTACCGCTTTAATACTATGGGATCCTTTTACCATTGCATCAATATCAAAATCATCGGCGCGAACGGTAAAATAAGCTGCATAATATAATAGGGCATGATGCACTTTAAAATAGGCAATTCTTACTGCCATTAAGACGTATGCCGCAGCATGGGCTTTAGGAAACATGTATTTTATTTTTTTACAAGAATCAATATACCATTCTGGTACTTCATTCTTTCTCATTTCCTCTTCCATTTCATCTGTAAGGCCTTTTCCTTTACGCACGCTTTCCATAATCTTGAAAGCGAAACTTGGATCAAGGCCTTGATATATCAAATAAACCATAATATCATCACGACATCCGATTACTTCACTTAAGTTACAAATATTATTATGAATAAGTTCTTGTGCATTTCCTAGCCATACATCTGTACCATGGGACAAACCAGAAATCTGTACTAATTCAGAAAAAGTTGTCGGCTTTGTATCTTCTAACATTTGTCGAACAAATTTTGTTCCAAATTCAGGGATACCAAATGTTCCCGTTTTGCAATAAATTTGTTCTGGTGTTACTCCAAGGGACTCGGTACCACTGAATATTTTCATTACTTCAGGATCATCTGTTGGAATGGTCTTTGGATCAATTCCACTTAAATCTTGAAGCATTCTAATAACAGTTGGATCATCGTGCCCTAGAATATCAAGCTTTAGAACATTGTCATGGATGGAATGGAAATCAAAATGGGTTGTTTTCCATTCAGAATTCCGATCATCTGCCGGAAATTGAATTGGCGTAAAATCGTAGACATCCATATAGTCTGGTATTACAATGATTCCCCCTGGATGCTGCCCGGTTGTACGTTTAACCCCAGTACATCCAGATGCTAATCGATCAATTTCTGCTCCGCGAATTTGTAAATTATTATCATTTTGATATGCCTTTACATAGCCGTATGCTGTTTTATCCGCAACTGTACCAATTGTACCTGCGCGATACACATACTCTTCACCAAAGAGCACTTTTGTATAGTTATGCGCTTTTGGCTGATATTCACCAGAAAAGTTCAAATCAATATCGGGAACCTTATCTCCTTTAAATCCTAGGAAAGTTTCAAATGGAATATCGTGACCATCTTTCTTCAAGCGAGCCCCACAGTTAGGACAATTTTTATCTGGCAAGTCAAAGCCAGATCCAACCGAACCATCGTTAAAAAACTCCGAGTATTTACATTCCGCACAAATATAATGTGGCGGCAATGGATTAACCTCGGTTATCTCTGTCATAGTAGCAACAAAGGAAGAACCAACAGATCCACGCGAACCTACTAGGTATCCATCATCTAACGACTTTTTCACGAGCTTATGGGAAATCAAATAAATTACGGCAAATCCATGACCGATGATACTTTTTAGTTCCTTTTCTAAGCGTGCTTCTACGATTTCAGGTAATTCATCACCATAAATACGTCTAGCCATGCCATAGCTCATTTCCCGCATCTCTTCTTCCGATCCTTCAATTTTCGGTGTATAAAGATCATCTTTGATTGGTTTAATAACATCAATCATATCGGCAATTTTATTAGTATTTGTTACAACTATCTCTTTTGCCTTTTCTTTTCCAAGGAAGCCGAAGCAGTCCAGCATTTCATTTGTTGTACGGAAATGGACATCTGGAAGCTTATGGCGATTAAGCGGATTCGCTCCACCTTGTGAACCGACTAGAATTTCTCGATAGATTTTATCGTTAGGATTCAGATAATGAACATTCCCGGTCGCAACCACTGGTATATCTAATTTATCCCCAAGTTTTACGATATTACCAATTATTTCTTCTAAGGCTTTTTCATCTTGTACTAACTCCATTTCAATTAAATGAGCGTACACCTCTTTTGGCATTACTTCTAAATAATCATAAAATGGCGCAATATCTTCTACTTCTTCTGGAGCCTTCTGCATCATTGCTTCAAAGACTTCCCCTTTATCACAAGCTGATCCTACTAACAAACCTTCCCGGTATTTTTGCAAGACTGATCTCGGAATACGAGGAACCCGATAGAAATAATTAATATGTGCAATCGAAACGAGTTTAAAGAGATTTTTAAGCCCTACCTCATTTTGCGCTAGCACTGTACAATGATATGGTCTTGCCCTTTGATAGGCATTTCCTTGTCCCATATTATCATTTAATTGATTATGATTGGTGATGCCCCTTTCAGCAGCATCTTTCAACATTTTTAAAGCGAGATATCCAGTCGCCTCAGCATCATAAATGGCGCGGTGATGCTGAGTTAATTCGATATCAAATTTTTTCGCGAGTGTATTTAAACGATGATTTTTCATTTCTGGATATAAAAATCTACCCAGTTCCAATGTATCAATGACCGCATTTGTCGATTTAGGCAGTCCTGCCTTCTGATAGCCGACATTCAAAAAGCCGACATCAAAGGATGCATTATGAGCAACTAAAATACTATCGCCTGTCCAATCCGCAAACTTGCGTAAGACAATATCAATTTCTGGTGCGCTTTCTACCATATCATCAGTAATACCTGTTAAATTAATGGTTGTCGCAGAAAGACGATGATGTGGATTGGCAAAAGATTCAAATCGATCGATAATTTCTCCATTATGGATTTTCACTGCCGCCAGTTCAATAATCGTGTTATATACAGCCGAAAGTCCAGTTGTTTCTACGTCGAATACTACATAAGTCGCATCCTCTAAATCGATATCCTTTGGATTATAAGCTATTGGTACACCGTCATCTACTAGATTCATTTCTACGCCGTAAAGAATTTTAACGTCATTTTTCTTTCCAGCACCAAAAGCTTCCGGGAATGATTGCGCAACAGCATGATCCGTGATAGCAATTGCTTTATGTCCCCATTTTTTCGCTTGGCCGACAAGAGTTGCGACAGATGAAACTGCATCCATTTGACTCATTGGTGTATGAAGATGCAACTCAACTCGTTTTTCATCCTCTTTAGCGGTATCCTTCCGCTCAACAGGCTTAATTTCATTTAAGTCATTTCCTATCATCACTAAATCGCGAACGAATGTATCATTTTGAATGCTTCCGCGCGCTCTAAGCCACATACCTTTTTTTACCAATTGAAAAAGAGCTGCATCCTCTTTGTCACGAGAGAACATTTTGACAAGGATAGAGCTTGTATAATCTGTTATTTTAAAGGTTAATAGCGTTCGTCCACTGCGCAGCTCTTTTGTTTCTGCAAAGAAGACATATCCTTGAATCGTAACACGTCTTTCTTCATCGACAATCTCTTCCATACGACGATAATCGCTATCATCCTTGATCGTTAAGCCAATTGTTAATGGACCACTTGGGATTGGCGAATCACCAGCTTCTTTTTCAGCTTCCATCTTCTGAATATCTAATAAAGCTTGTTTTCCTCTTTCCTCATCCTCTTTTTGCTTCGCAAGCAAGAATTGCTCATAATCTGAATTTGATTTTTCTGCTGCTATCTCTGTGTCTAAACTCATTGCAGGAAAACCAAAATATTGATAAGCGTCTGTAATTAAGTTCGCGTATTTACGCTTAATCGCTAAGCCTTCCATTTCATTTCTAACCTGAATTGTCAGCTTATTGCCATTTAATTGCGGCACTTGTTCATTTAATAGTTTTAATAACGGTGGAGAAATTCCTTGCATCTCCTCTATACACGCAGACCAATAGTCTCGAATTAATACATCTGTAACAATTCCATTTCTTACTCGAATATCATACGTAATAGTAGCAATATGAGAAAAACTACTTTTTAACTTGGCAGTAAATAATTGATAGACTTGAAATGGAATGATATCATCAAACAAAAAATGAAAATGCCACTTTTTGGACCGTTTTTCGACAACAATTTTTTCTATACTTGCGTTGCGAAAATGGGAAATATATGAATCATCCGTTAATTGCAATTGTTGCAGCAAAATCTGGAAACGATCTACTTTCCCCTGTATATCACTCATTTATGTCGCTCCTTCCAATCTTGCTTAATTTCTATAAAAAATATTATATCACAGAAATAAATTGTTCTTTTCCTTAATGCAGTTTAGCATACAATCTAAGCTACAAAAAGAAAAAGATTTAGCCGATTGCTAAACCTTTTTCTTTTATCCTGTTTTCGCTTATCCTGCTACTTGTGTTAAGCGGAGAATCGTAGCAGCAAGCTCACTTTCATGTACTTCCAGCATTTCTCCTGTACTTCTGACTTTCACTTCTACGATGCCTTCTCCTGCTTTTTTCCCGACAGTGACGCGAATTGGTAAACCAATTAAATCAGAATCAGCAAATTTCACGCCTGCACGCTCAGCACGGTCATCTACTAATACATCAAAACGATTAGCCTTTAATGCTGCATATAATTTTTCGGATAACTCATTTTGTGTGTCATCTTTTGTATTTACAGTAATTAAATGAATATCAAATGGCGCTACAGCATTTGGCCATACAATCCCTCTGTCATCATTAAATTGCTCCACTATCGCTGCCATCGTTCTTGACACACCAATTCCATAGCAACCCATAATAAGTGCTTGACTTCTGCCGTTTTCATCTAAATAGGTCGCACCCATTGCTTCACTATATCGAGTACCAAGCTTAAAGACATGGCCTACTTCAATGCCCTTAGCAAAAGTAATCGTGCCTTTTCCATCTGGTGAAAGGTCACCTTCTTGAATAAATCGAATATCCGCATATTGATCGACAGTAAAATCACGATCAGGATTCACATTCACATAGTGGTAATTTTCTTGGTTTGCTCCACAAACACCGTTTACAATTGCTTTCACAGCATAATCTGCAATTACTTCAACATCTTTCACGTTAATTGGACCGATTGAGCCAACCTTGCTTCCTAGCACTTCTTCCGTATCTGCATGATCTGCTAATTCTACTACATTTGCTTCTAAAAGGTTCTTCACCTTAATATCATTTACTTCGTGGTCTCCTCGAACTAATACTAGAACAAACTTCTCATCAACTTTAAATAAAAGAGATTTGATACATTTTTCTGCTGCTACGTTTAAGAAAGAAGAAACTTCTTCAATTGTTTTTTGTTCTTTTGTTTCTACTTTTTCTAATTCTTTAGCAGGCTCGTCCGTTTTATCATAGGAATTAATAACTGGAGCCATTTCAATATTTGCAGCATAATTGGATTCCGTTGAGTACGCAATCGTATCTTCTCCAACATCAGATAATACCATGAATTCATGCGTATCCTTTCCGCCCATTGCGCCACTATCTGCAATAACTGCCCGATAGTTTAAGCCGCAGCGCTCAAATATATTGCAATAAGCTTGGAAAATTGAGTCATAAACTTCTCCTAAGCTTTCATGCGAAGAATGGAAGCTGTAGGCATCTTTCATAATAAACTCTCTGCCGCGCAAAATTCCAAAACGTGGTCTTTTCTCATCTCTGAATTTCGTTTGGATTTGATAAAGCGTTAATGGCAAGCGTTTATAAGATTTCACTTCATCACGAACTAAACTAGTTATCACTTCTTCATGTGTGGCCCCAAGAGCAAATTCTCGACTATTACGGTCTTTTAAACGCATTAATTCGGGTCCATAAGTAAACCATCTGCCGGATTCTTGCCATAATTCCGCTTGCTGCAATGCAGGCATTAATAACTCCACTCCACCAGCTGCATCCATTTCTTCACGAATAATTTGTTCAATTTTCTTTATTACTTTGTTTGCTAGTGGCAAATAAGAATAGATACCACTTGCATTTTGTCTAATATATCCAGCTCTTAATAAGAGCTGATGGCTTTTAATATCTGCATCTGCTGGTACTTCTCTTAATGTTGGAATTAACATTTTACTTTGCTTCATCTATCATTGCACCTCTATTATTTATGTTGTTATTAAGTTGTTATGGTGAGATATGTTTTACATCTTTGAGTTGAGTGTCTTGTGCTGCCGCCAACTGCCTCATGCCTATTATTAAAAAAGAGTTTCCTGACAAAACAACATTCCCCTTACAATAAGGGGAATGAAAAGTATCCTACTGTATAAAAAATCGTTGGATATCATTCCAAGTGACGACAATCATCAATAACATGAGTAAGGCAAATCCAATAAAATGAACGATGCCCTCTTTTTGCCGGTCAATTGGTTTACCGCGAACCGCTTCAATAGCAAAAAACAATAGTCGCCCACCGTCTAATGCAGGTAACGGAAGAAGATTCATAATACCTAAGTTAATACTTAAAACAGCCGCCCAATTCATTAAGGAATAGACACCTGATTGAGCAACCGTATCGGTTGATTGATAAATGGCAACAGGACCACCTAAAGCATCAATCGAAAATTGACCGGTTACTAGTTTACCAACTGCTCCAAAAATTTCCTTTGTCCAATTATAGGTTTGTGCTGCACCAAATTGGATAGACTTTAATGGCGATTTTTCCATTGGGCTGTATACACCAACTAACCCAATTGTTTTTCCATCTACTTCTGTTTCCTTTGGTGTTACGTCAATTGTCATTTCTTGTCCATTACGATCGATTAAAAATTCTAGGTTCTCTCCCGGACTTTTTTGAATAATGGAAACAACTTCTTCCCAAGAACCTACAGATTGTCCGTCAATGCTGATGACATTATCGCCTTCATGCAGGCCTGCACTAATTGCAACTCCATCATCTGTTAACTTACCAAGCTTTGCTTCATTTGAAGGAATTCCTTGTATTAACGCAATCACAATAAAAATAAGAAAAGCTAACACAAAGTTCATGGCCGGACCTGCAAAAATAGCAAGTGTGCGCTGCCATAGTGACTTACTGGCAAATTGTCGATCATATGGTGCAATTTGCGTTTCGATTCCATTTTCAACAAAAACAGCATCTTTTCTTACAGAAAAAACGAGGAGATTATCTTCATTGTCTTCCTCTACATATCCTTTTACAAAAAGCTTATGTTCTAAATCAGCATCCTCTACATTAATAACACGAGCATTCGGATACTTTTCTTTATTGTTAATGATAATTTTCGTTACTTCTTCTTTATCATTAAGGATTAAGCCGATGCGATGACCAGGTTTAATATCAACCATTTCTGGATCTTCTCCAGCCATCCGCACATAACCGCCAATTGGCAGAAGACGAATCGTATAAACAGTTTCTCCCTTTTTTAAAGAAAGAACTTTAGGCCCCATTCCAATGGCGAATTCACGACATAAAATGCCCGCACGCTTAGCTAATACGAAATGCCCTAATTCGTGGAAAAAAACTAACGCACCAAAAATGATGATAAAAGCTATAACTGTATACAAAATTTTTAACCACCTTTTTATAGAAGTGTGCTTACTCTTTTTCTTGTTTCTAAGTCAATCTCTTGGATCACTTCAAGACTAGGGTTTAGTATATTCTGATGACTATTTAGTGCTTTTTCGATTAAATCTTCAATTTGTAGAAAGCTAATTTCTTGATTTAAGAATTTTTGTACTGCCACTTCATTCGCTGCATTTAATACTGTTGGTAAAGTTCCACCTGCTTTTCCAGCCTCAAAAGCAAAATGAAGACATCTAAATCTCTCTAAGTCCATAGGCTGAAAATGCAATTTTCCAATCGCAGCTAAATCTAATTTTTTCCCATTTGCTGCAGCTAGACGCTCTGGAAACGAAAGAGCATATTGAATGGGTATTCGCATATCTGGAGTACCTAATTGAGCGATTACACTACTATCATGGAATTCTACCATTGAATGAATGATACTTTCTTTATGTAGTAATACATCTATTTTCTCATATGGAAGCCCAAATAACCAGTGCGCTTCAATTACTTCTAAACCCTTATTCATCATTGTCGCCGAATCAATCGTAATTTTCGCACCCATTGACCAATTTGGATGATTTAAAGCGTCATCCACTGTCACCTGCTCTAACTCTTTTCTACTAAGATCGCGGAAACTTCCTCCAGAGGCAGTAATAATAAGGCGCTCAATATTTTTCGGGTTTTCCCCTTGTAAACATTGAAAAATAGCAGAATGCTCACTATCAACTGGTAATACAGGAACATTATATTTTGCAGCTGCATCCATTACAATATGTCCTGCAGTAACTAATGTTTCCTTATTTGCAATCGCTATAACCTTTCCCGCTTCAATTGCTTGTAACGTTGGATGTAAACCAACACTACCGATTACTGCATTTACCAGAATATCAGCTTTATCAAAAACGGCTGCTTCTATTAATCCATCCAATCCATAGCTAAAACATATATCTGGGAAGATTTGTTTTAATTGCTCATAATCTTTTTTTTCTGCAACAGATACAAGCTGCGGTCTAAATTCTTGAATGATCTTTCTGGTTAATTCTATATTTTTTCCTGATGAAAAGGCAACTAATTCAAACATATCTGGATGACTTTTAATAACATCCAAAGTTTGCATTCCAATCGATCCTGTCGCCCCTAGCAAACTAATATACTTCACTACCTCACTCCTACACCCAATATTTCCTACTATTTATTTTAAATTAAATGAAGAAAACGTTCAAAGATAAAATAAAGCAGCGGCCAGACAAAAATAAGACTGTCAAACCGATCCAGAATTCCGCCATGTCCTGGTAATAACTTTCCTGAGTCCTTCACATCATAGTGACGTTTTAACGCAGATTCTGTTAAATCACCAATTTGTCCAAAAATAGATAAGATAATGGTAGTAAAAGCAAAGCCTATAGACCATTCTATGTATCCAAACACACTAAATAGAACTCCTACTACTAAAGCACTTACTATCCCGCCAATAAATCCTTCGACTGTTTTATTTGGACTTATTTCTGGCCATAATTTTCGTTTTCCAATTGCTCTTCCGATGAAGTATGCACCAGAATCAGTGGCCCAAATGATAAATAGTGAATAAATAAGAAAAGCTAAATCCGTTTCTCTAATTTCAATAAAGAAATGGAATCCTGTTCCAATATAGATGACAGCTAGTATCGTAAAAGCAACATCATCAAATGTAAATTTATTTTTAGAAAAAACCATATAAGTTAAATAAAATAAAACAGCGATTAAGCCCAATTCTATTTTATTCATATTCCACGAACTTATATAATGATTCGGCAGAACAATCATCCATACGGTAATTAATGAAATAAATCCCGGAATAGAAAAAAATGAAATTTTTCTCATTCTAAACATTTCAAATACACCAATTCCAACTAATAGAAAAGTAAAAAGAACTAATGGTAGTTTTCCAATTAATACAAATGGTAAAAATACGGCTATTGCAATAATTGCTGTTATGATTCTTTGCTTCATCTCTAAACCAACTCTCTTCAGACTCCACCAAAACGGCGTTGTCTGTTTTGAAATTCTTCTATTGCTTCGAATAAATGTAATTCACTAAAATCTGGCCATAGTACATTCGTAAAGTATAGTTCGGAATAAGCTATTTGCCAAAGCATGAAGTTGCTTATTCTTATTTCTCCACTTGTACGAATTAATAAATCTGGCTCGATTATATCTTCTGTCATCAAATAAGAGGAAAATACTTCTTCTGTTAAGTTATCTATTTCTATTTTTCCCGTTTGACTGTCTTTTACAACATTTTTAACAGCATCTATGATTTCGGCCCTAGAACCATAATTTAAGGCAAAGTTTAAATGAAGACCTGTATTATGCTTTGTTTGTTCTACTGCTCGATTTAGGGCATTCAAAGTAGATTCTGGTAATCCTTCTGTATAGCCAATGGCTGTTACGCGAACATTTTTTTCAATTAATTCAGGTAAAAATGTACTAAGAAATTGTTCTGGAAGGGACAGAATGTAATCAACTTCCGATTTCGGCCTTTTCCAATTTTCTGTGGAAAAAGCATATAAAGTTAACACTTTGATTCCAAGATCATTTGCAATAGCTGTAATTCGTTTTACACATTTCATTCCTTCATGATGGCCTGCAATTCTAGGCAACGTTCTCTTTTTTGCCCATCTTCCATTTCCATCCATGATAATTGCAACATGCTCTGGAATTTGTCGCATTTTAAGTGCTGATATTCGGTCTTGGAAATTAGAAGAAACAGGTTTCTTCTTCCATAACCTTATTTTGTTAAACATAAAATAGCTCCTCCAAAATAGATCCCTTTTGTAACTCTCTATTCACAGTGATTATGTACGGTAAATACTATTATCTATATCTGTTTATATTATCTACTATTCAGGATAATCATTATGATAACGATATTGCCTAAACTACTAATGGTAAGGATCCACTTTTCTAATAAATTCTTTTCCATAACCTATCCAATAAAAGGATAATCAAATAAGTTCCCTTTCTATATTATAGGAAAATAGTCAACCTAAGCAACTATCAATTAAAAAACTCGTTAGTTTTCACTATTTTATGTACAAAGAATGAATATTTCAGGCTATATTTTTTATCCTTATTTTTACTAACATGAAGAAAAAAACCCCCTATAAAGTAGAGGGTTTAACTCAAGAACAATAAACTTCCTATTCAATTGAAATGTTGAAATATCCACTAAATACGTTTAGGTTATACTTCTAAAATTTCTTTTTCTTTCTCTTTTGTTAAAGCATCGACTTTATTGATGTATTCATCTGTTAATTTTTGAATGTCATCATTGTAGCCGCGAAGATCATCTTCTGTGATTTCTCCATTTTTCTCTAGCTTTTTCAAATCATCATTGCCGTCACGGCGAATATTGCGAATAGCAATTTTTGCTTCTTCTGATTCTTTTTTCACATTCTTCACTAATTCCTTACGACGCTCTTCTGTTAACATTGGAATAGAAAGACGGATAACACTACCATCATTAGAAGGATTTAAACCTATATCAGATTTAAGAATAGCTTTCTCAATATCTCCAAGAACAGTTTTATCATACGGCTGAATAACAAGTAATCTAGCCTCTGGTACACTGATACCTGCAAGTTGATTAACTGGTGTTGGAGCACCATAATAATCAACTGTAATACGATCTAATAAGGAAGCATTTGCTCTTCCAGCACGAATACTTGCAAGCTCGCGCGAATAGCTTTGAATTGCTTTATCCATTCTGTCTTTAGTATTAGCGATAACTTGTTTAGGCATTATTTTTCCCCCTCACTATTGTTCCAATTGTTTCTCCCATTACAGCTCTCTTAATATTGCCATTTTCCGTAATAGAGAATACAATTAACGGAATGTCATTGTCCATACATAATGATGAAGCGGTTGAATCCATTACAGCAAGACCATCTTTAATCACATCAAAATAAGTAAGTTCCTCGTATTTCGTAGCAGTGTTATCCACTTTCGGATCTGCAGAATATACGCCATCTACATTATTCTTCGCCATTAATATAACGTCTGCTTCAATTTCAGCAGCTCGTAAGGCAGCTGTTGTATCTGTTGAGAAATAAGGGTTTCCTGTTCCTGCTGCAAAAATCACAACACGTTTCTTCTCAAGATGTCGAATTGCACGTCTTCTAATATATGGCTCAGCTACCTGTCTCATTTCGATAGAAGATTGAACACGTGTTTCAATGCCCATTTGCTCTAAACTATCTTGAAGGGCTAATGAATTCATTACTGTAGCGAGCATTCCCATGTAATCAGCGTTGGCACGGTCCATTCCCATTTCTTCCCCAATTTTACCACGCCAAATATTTCCACCGCCGACTACTACAGCTGCTTCCACACCAAGATCAGCAACTTCCTTTACTTGCTGTGCTACGTTTTTAATGATACTTGGATTTATACCAAATCCAGCTTCACCAGCTAATGCTTCGCCACTTAATTTCAGAACAACACGTTTATATTTTGGATTACTACTCATGGAAACCTCCGCTTTATTTGTAATATCTTGAAAAATAGGGAACACCATGGTGCCCCCTATGAAAACATTAATCGATCATTTATTATTTCTTGTTAACTTGGTTCATAACTTCTTCAGCAAAGTTATCTTCACGTTTTTCGATTCCTTCTCCTACTTCGTAACGAACGAATTCACGTAAAGTTGCACCCTTAGATTCTACGAATTGGCGAACTTTTTGATCTGGGTTTTTAACAAATGATTGATCAAGTGCACAAACATCTTCAAAATATTTACCTAAGCGGCCTTCAACCATTTTTTCAACGATGTTAGCTGGTTTACCTTCGTTAAGTGCTTGTTGTGTTAATACTTCTCTCTCATGTGCCACTTCTTCTTGAGAAACTTGGTCACGAGAAACATATTTAGGGTTTAATGCAGCAATGTGCATTGCAACATCTTTAGCAGCTGATTCATCAGTAGTACCTTCTAATACAGTTAAAACACCAATGCGTCCACCCATATGAAGATAAGCACCGAAAGCATCATTATCAGTTTTTGTTTTGATTTCAAAACGACGTAAAGATAATTTTTCACCAATTTTAGCAATTGCAGCATTGATGTGTGCTTCAACAGTAGTTCCTTCTGTAATGTTGGAAGTATGTGCTTCTTCAACAGTTGCAGGTTTAGTGGCTAAGATATGGGAAGCAAGTTCTTTAACCAAAGTTTGGAAACCTTCGTTTTTCGCAACGAAATCTGTTTCAGAGTTAACTTCAAGAATTACTGCTTCATTACCTTCTACCGCGATAAAAGTTGAACCTTCAGCTGCTACACGATCTGCTTTTTTCGCAGCACTTGAAATCCCTTTTTCACGTAAGAAGTCAATCGCTTTATCTAAATCACCATTTGTTTCAGTAAGTGCTTTTTTACAATCCATCATTCCAGCACCAGTTTTTTCACGTAGTTCTTTTACCATTTGAGCTGTAACAGCCATAGTAATTTGCCTCCTTAAGGTTTATGTATTATTTTTTTATCCAATTTATCTCACTTTTAAGCAGGACGCTTGAAAAAAAGGTGATAAGAGGGATGCTCTTTATCACCTTTTCCACAAGTCCCTAACAATTACTTATTATCCATTTTAGTTTATCGATTGATCCAAAACTATTTTGTATAACAAGTCATTCGGTTCTAATTAAGCAGTTGTTACTTCTTCGCCTTGTTTAGCTTCAAGAATAGCATCTGCCATTTTTGCAGTTAATAATTTAACAGCACGGATTGCATCATCATTCGCAGGAATAACAACGTCAATTTCGTCTGGATCACAGTTAGTATCAACAATACCAACGATTGGAATATTTAATTTATGAGCTTCTGCTACTGCAATACGTTCTTTACGTGGATCTACGATGAATAGGCAGTCAGGAATTTTTTTCATATCTTTAATTCCGCCTAGGAATTTTTCTAAACGCTCAAGCTCTTTGTTTAATTGAACTACTTCTTTTTTAGGAAGTACGTCGAATGTACCGTCTTCAGCCATTCTTTCAATATCTTTCAAACGAGCAATACGTTTTTGAATTGTTTCAAAGTTAGTTAAAGTTCCACCTAACCAGCGTTGGTTAACATAGTATTGACCAGAACGGATAGCTTCCTCTTTAACTGAATCTTGTGCTTGCTTTTTAGTACCAACGAAAAGAACTGTACCGCCGTTTCCAGCTAATTCTTTCACATAGTTATAAGCTTCTTCAACCTTTTTAACTGTTTTTTGAAGGTCGATGATGTAGATGCCGTTACGCTCTGTGAAAATATATTTTTTCATTTTTGGGTTCCAACGGCGAGTTTGGTGACCGAAATGTACACCAGCTTCAAGTAATTGTTTCATTGAAATAACTGACATGTTTTTTCCTCCTAATGGTTTTGATTTCCTCCGCTTTTATCATTTTTAATCAAAACTGTAAAAATTACAGCACCAATGATTAAATCCAAAAGCGTGTGTATTAACACCATTTGTTAATATAGCATATGTATTGTGTACAATCAAGTACATTTACGAATTTTGTCTAAATTTAAGTAATAGTTCCATCTCTGTCTTTCCTTTATTTAATGCTTTTGCTATTTCTTCGATGCTCTTCCCTTCCGCCTGCATCTCTTTTGCTACTTCTACTATTGACTTTTCTTTCTGTTTTTTTTCTGGTGGCAAGATTAAATTTAATAGTTCATTGACATCTTCCTTCTCCAACCGATCCTCTTTTAGGCTATTTTCTTGTACAGAAGCAGTCACATTTTTATAAGCATCCAGCATCGCTTTATTGCCTTTTATCTCTCTTGGCTTATATTCCATCCTTTCAGCTTTATCCTTACTGTCTTCTTTTTTATCTAGTGGATTCTCATCAGCTTCAAAGCTAGTAAGTCTATTTAAAAACTGTTCATTTTCTTCTTTTATTTCTGTAATAAAAGTGGCAATCACTTCTTCCATTTCTTCTAAATTCTCTCTCTGTTCCTTTTCTAAATTTACAACGCGATTTTGTCTAACATACAAAATCACAATGCAAAGTATTGCGATTAAATTTAAAGTAATACTTAAAAAAAGTAAAAAATTAACCATTTCATCCCTCTATCCACTATAGTCGATACTTAGGCCTTTATAAGGGTGTATCGTTTGTATTCTCTCTAAATCTTCTAATTCCTTTTCTTCTTTCCTCATCTCTTGTTCAAAAAACTGCTTATCCCTTTTTTTCTTGGTAGTAACTTTACCGTTCCCTTCCCCCTTAATAACCGTTGTTCGCTTTCGTTCTTCTTCCTTACCGGTTTCTTGAGCAGCGAAGGTGTACATTTGCTGATGTTTTTGGTCCTGTTGTTCTTGAAGCTTCCCTGCATCATAAGTTCGTGGTAATGCAACTTGCATTTCTAATGCTTTTAAACTCATGTGCACTCATCCTTTTCGTTATATTACTTTTTCTAATGAATGTCTTAATTTAAAAATAGCTTTGGAGTGAATTTGCGATATGCGAGAAGTAGATAAATTCATAACTTGTCCAATTTCCGTTAATGTTAATTCTTCCTTATAAAACAAACTAATCACCAGCTGTTCCTTATCATTAAGCTCCTTAATTTTTGCGGCCATCTCTTGAACCAATTCATCCCTTACGACTTTTTCCTCTGGAATAACCGTTTTATCATCACGAATCGAGAAACTTTGTGCTTCTTTCTCTTCCCCTTCATTCATCTGCTCATCAATAGATAGTATATTTGCAAAAAAATGTTCATTCATTGTTGCATATACTTCGTCAACACTAGTCTCTAGCTCATCAGCAATTTCTTGAACAGTAATATTTCTCATTAATTTTTGTTCGAGTTTTTCAATGGCCGCCTCAATTTTTTTTGACTTTTCCCTCGTGCCTCTAGATAACCAGTCTTCTTTACGAAGTCCATCAATAATACTGCCTCTAATCCGAAAGGAAGCATATGTATCAAACTTTAAATCCCTATTTGGATCAAAACGTTGTAAGGCATCATATAGTCCCATCATTCCAAGACTTGTTAGCTCATCTCGGGAAACACTTTTTGGTAACCCTATCGAAATTCTTTGAACATGAAAACTTACTAAGGGCATATATTTTTTAATTAATTGATTACCTGCTTCTTGATCTCTCGTACTAGTCCACATTTCCCATACTTGCTTCTCTTCTGTAGTTGATTCCTTTGCCATTAAATAATTTCCCTCCTCTATAAACAATGAACACCATACACGCATATAACTAGTTCTATCTATATAAGTAACAACTTGAAAAGGATATAAGTACATTTCTTCCCTATCTATATCCCTTAAATTCAGCAAAAAAATCAATATTTTTGTATTCGTGCAATGATACATAAGTATATTATTTATAATTACTATAATAAGGAGCTTGTCTGCATATTTTATTTTTATCATTTATAATCTTATCCATTCCATTTAAAAATAGAATGAATAGGAAAGGAAGATATACCTATCATTTGTTTATGTATATATTTCACTATTGATTTTAGCAGAAGACGTGAATTATTAGCTATCCTTTCTAAATATCCCATTTAAAATTAGGTAATAAGAACTAACAACTATAATTTTCAGTTCTTTTTTTGCTGAAATTTCCGAGAAAATGAAAATAAAAAGACTATCTCCTAATAAAAGAATACATTCCAAAGTCCAAACCATGGATTCTTTAAATTAGAGGTAGTCTTATTTCTCTGCTTTTAAAAGTATTACTATACACTATATAATATGAATCCCTTTATTCACCGTTCGAATTGTTAATTCATGGGTAGCAGGACAAAACTCAATTGTTCTACCACTATTTCCACCAACATCTTCACTAACCAATTTAATTCTTAACGATTGTAGTGTATTCTTAACCGCTTCAACATTTCGAGGTCCTATTCTCATAACATCGCTTGTTCCAGTAAACTGAAACATTTGTGCCCCTCCGGCAATTTTCGCTAACAACGTACTTCTTTTTAATCCTAATCCTTCTAAACGCTCTACTAGTTCTACAATGGCTGTATCTGCGAATTTAGCTTTATTGAGCGTTCCGGATTTAGATATGGATGCTTCTGGTAGCATAATATGTGCTAAGCCAGCAATTGGTTTTAGGGAGCTATATAATACAATACCCACACATGAACCAAGTCCAGAAGTACGAATTGTATTAGGAGACTCTACCACATTCATATCAGCAATTCCTACTTTTATTACTGTAATTTGGTCAGTCACCATCCTTCACTCCCAAAGACTGAAATAAAGGGGCAAAAGAATCAGGATCAGGCAGCAAAAAGAAATGGCCATTTACAGTGTCAGCTAATGTGATTTCTTCTCCATTTAACTCCGTATTGATGACAATTGCATAATCACTTACTTGAGAATGTTCAACTAATCCATATGTAACAATTGCACCAACCATATCAATTGCAAGTGCTGGTACGGAAGGATATAAAGATAACTTCGTAAAATCAGATAAAGAGGACAAATAAGAACCGGATAATATATTGCCTAGTTCTTGTAATGCAGACATAGATAACTCATCATATGGCGGTTCAGCTAAGGTAATAGAAGGGTCACCAATCATATCTTGAACCAATTTAGCTGCTTGCTCTAAAGGAAGTATAAAAAACATACTTCCTGGAACATCTCCTTCAATTCGTAAAAACACCCCTGCAACAATATTGTCAGCACCCCCTGCCATTTCCATCATCTCATCAAATGTCACAATTTGAACATCTGGAACCTTCATATCAATCTTTTTATTAAGAAGCTTTGATAAAGAGGTGGCAGCATGTCCCGCTCCGATATTACCAATTTCTCTTAGTACATCAAGCTTTAAGGAATTTATATCATTAATATAGCCCATACTTACTCATCACTTTTACCATTAGAATAATTTCTTAAAATATTTCGATCAAACACTTTTTCTAAATCAACAAGAATTAATAAACGTTTATCAAGCTTTACTACACCTTTTATATAATCGACTTCATCGCCATTGATTGTCTCTGGAGCAGGCTCATAAAGAGCAGTATCGACATCTACGACATCATTAGCAGAATCAACAATTATACCTACTTCCATATCTTCAAGCATAATAATGATAATTCTTGTACTATCCGTGTATGGAATTTCTTCCAAATTAAAACGAAGTCGTAAATCAATTATGGGAGTTACTACTCCTCTAAGGTTAATCACACCTTTAACAAAAGGAGCGATATTTGGAATTCTTGTAATATGCATGTTTTTCTCTATCGACATTACTTCATTGACGGAAATAGCATACTCTTTTCCCTTCAATTCAAATATTATTAATTTTTGTTCTGTTGAAACTGCATCGCTCATTCCCTTTTCATCCCTCTCACATAACCTATCTGCAATTCATAAAGCGCAAGATCATTATTCCTCGGTTTGTTCTAAACAAAATTACGACAAGTAGTTATTATACTTAACGAATTCGTTCCTAAGTAAAGCCACTTGCGCTAACATCTATTAATCCTTGTACAGGTGATTACTTAATTAAAGCATTACAATCCATAATTAAAGCCACTTGTCCGTCTCCTAAGATAGTTGCTCCAGATATAGCATACGCACTAGAAAGGTAAGTACCTAGTGATTTTAAAACCACTTCTTGCTGACCGATAAATCCATCCACAACAAGACCAGCTAATTTATCCCCTTTTCTTACGATAACGACAGAATAATAGTCACTCTCGATTCCTGCTGATGGCACATCAAAAATATCCTTTAGGAATAATAATGGCACCACTTTGCCACGGAAATCGATAACGGTTTGATTATGAGCATGCATTAAATCATTCTTATTGACAATAGCTGTCTCAATAATAGATGACAATGGAATAGCATACTTTTCTGCTTGAATTTCAACTAGCATCACAGAAATAATCGATAAAGTTAATGGTAATTGGATAGAAAATAACGATCCTTTTCCTTCCTCTGATTCGATTGTAATCGAACCACCTAGTGATTCAATTGTATTTTTCACTACATCCAGCCCTACTCCACGTCCTGAAATATCAGAAATTTGATCAGCAGTAGAAAAACCAGAAGCAAAAATAAGTTCAGCAATTTGATTATTCGTTAATGTTTTAGCAACTTCTTTTGAAATAATTCCTTTATTAATTGCTTTAGAAAGGACTTTTTCTTTATTAATTCCTGCTCCATCATCTTCCAACTCAATAAAAACATGGTTTCCGCTATGATATGCACGAAGAACAACTGTTCCTTCTTCGCTTTTATTATTCGCTCGTCTTACTTCTGGTGTTTCGACTCCATGGTCAAGTGCATTGCGAATTAAATGAACTAATGGATCACCAATCTCATCTATAACTGTGCGATCAAGCTCTGTTTCTGCACCAACAATTTGCAAATCAATTTTCTTATTTAAATCACGCGCGAGCTGTCTGACCATTCTTGGGAAACGATTAAATACTGTCTCAACAGGAACCATGCGCATATTTAGGATAATATTTTGAAGATCACCAGTAACTCTTGACATTCTTTCTACCGTTTCATAAAGCTCTTGATCTTTAAGGGTGGAAGAAATTTGTTCCAATCTTCCTCTGTCGATAACAAGTTCCTCAAATAGATTCATAAGAATATCTAAACGCTCAATATTAACACGAATTGTTTTATTAGATACTTTAGTCCCTGTTTGCTTCTCAGGCTGTTTAGTTTCAGCCGGAGTACTATTTTCTGTAACAGATGTATTATCCGTTTTTGCTTGTACTTCTTCTGCAACAGGAGTTTCTGCTATCGTTTGCTGCTTAGGAGATTGACTATTTGCAAAGAACTCTCGTACAGCTACCTTTTCAACCTCTGAAACTTTCATAACAGACGCTTCAATTTTATCTGCTTCCTCTTTAGATATAAGAGTTACCATAAAGTCATAGTCGAACTTTTCTTCTTCAAGCTCTTCCACCGGTGGAAGAGACTTAACAACCTCTCCTAAAGATTCTAAAGCTTCAAATATCATATAAACTCTCGCTGCTTTTAATAAACAGTCACTTTTTAATGTAATATTGATTTCATAAGTAAAAAAACCTTGATCAGATGATTGCTGTAATACAGTTGTTTCAAATTCATCATATTGATTTTGCTTTGCAGGAGCATCTTGTATGGCTGTTGCTGCAACCTCAGCTTCTGCAGTTTTTTGATTTAAAGGAAGTCCTTTTTCGATTTGTACAAGCTTCTCAACTACTGCTTCTACATTTCTTTTCCCATCGCCGCCGCTAGCGATTGACTCTACCATGGCATCAAGATCATCAACAGCTAAGAAAATGACATCCAATATTTCTGGAGAAAAAGTAATTTTCTTATTTCTTATAGCATCAAGTACATTTTCCATTTGATGGGTTAGACTAGCTAAATCTTCATAGCCCATTGTTGCAGACATACCTTTTAAAGTATGAGCTGCACGGAAAATCTCATTTACTATTTGTAAATTTTCAGGATCCTTTTCTAACTCTAATAAATGTTCGTTACATGCTTGTAAATGTTCTTTACTCTCTTCAATAAATACTTCTAAATACTGACTCATTTCCACTTGCTTCACATCCCTTGACGTTATACATATTTCATAATAGTTTCAGCAATATGATCTACCTTTTGAATTTCATCAATATAATTCGTGGCAATAGCTGTTTTAGGCATTCCGTAAACAATACATGTCTCCTGTGACTCAGCAATAGCTTTTACGTTACCTTTTTTTGCTAATTTTAATAAACCATCTGTGCCATCTGATCCCATCCCAGTCATAATAACTGCTATTTTTGCATAGGCTTTCAAATCGCTGACAGATTCAAACATAATATCAACAGATGGCCTATGACCATTTATAGGGGCAGTTTGATCCAGATCAATTGCTGTATGGACACCAACTGTTTTCACCTTTAAATGCTGACCTCCTGGAGCAATATAGGCAACTCCATTGCGGATAATCTCCCCATGCTCCGCTTCCTTTACGGTAATGGCGGATAACGTGTTAAGACGATTTGCAAGGGATCGGGTAAATCCTGCTGGCATATGTTGAACGATTAAAATAGGCGCTTCTATATCACTTGGTAAATTAGTTAGGACTTTCTGTAATGCCCTTGGACCACCAGTTGAAGTTCCAATTATGACAATCTTTTTCATGGTGTTCATCCAATTACTGATTGATCCAGCCTTTTGTACTATTCTTTCATTTTCTTCTCTTGGTTCTATTTTACTATAAGAAGATTGTGAAGTAATAGTCTTTTTTCCTTCATTTGAAAGATTTAATAATGTTTTCGGTTTTACTTTACTAGCTAGAATAACTTTTTCTACCAATTCCTGCTTAACCTTATATAAATCTAGTGAAATAGACCCAGAAGGCTTTGTAATAAAGTCAATTGCCCCTGCTTGCATTGCCTGAATTGTGCTTTCTGCTCCAACCTTTGTTATGCTTGACAGCATGAGAACTGGTACAGGATGCTCTAACATAATTCTCTTTAAAGCACTTAAACCGTCTAAGACTGGCATTTCGACATCAAGCGTTACCACATCAGGAGTTAATTGCTTAATTTTCTTTATTCCGTCTTCACCATTTCTGGCTGTACCAATAACGGTTATTCTCGAGTCTTCAGAGAGAAAATCTGTAATTAGCTTACGCATAAATGCAGAATCATCAATAACAAGAACCTTTATTTTCTCCACTTTAAACTCAACTACCTTTCAAACAAAAACCTTTTTAATTTAGACACGAAATTGTGTCTATTAACTGGATAGGGTTCTGTAAACTGTTGTTTACCATATCTATCGGCAATTTCGCGCAAAGCTTTAGCCGCTTCTGATTTTTCATTAAAAAAAACAAAAGGAATTTGTTTTCGTACAGCTTGTGCTACATTTGTGTCATCTGGTATATAGCCAAGATTAATAAGATCCCGCTGCAAAAATTTTTTTACAACTTGCTGAAGTTTTTGTAACGTTTCTGCCCCATCTTTTTTCTCCATTGTTCGATTAACGACAAGATATAACGGAAGTACTGCATTTCTTGTATGAATAAATTTCATTGCAGCATACGCATCTGTTATAGAAGTAGGTTCAGGTGTTGTGATGACGATACAATCATCAACAGATAGAATAAACTTTAAAGAATCCGTACTAATTCCAGCTCCCATATCAAATAAAATATAGTCATAGTGATTTAATATCCCTTGAAAATGCTGGAAAAAGCTCTCTAGTTTCTCTTCTTCCATATCAACAAAATCACTTAGTCCAGAACCACCTGCAATATAGTCTAATCCATCAAATCCTTTCGAAATAATATACTCAAAATTAATATCATTTCTAAAAAAATCAACGATCGTATAGCGAGACTGTGTCCCCATTAGAATATCAATATTCCCCATACCAATATCCATATCAATCAGTAAAGTACGATATCCTCTTTTTTGAAGAGTGAGTGCAAAGTTAAGCGAAAAATTCGACTTTCCCACACCGCCTTTTCCACTGATAATCGCCAATGTTTTGTGATTGGAGTGCCTTTTGTTTGCATTTAATTGTTCAATTTTTTTTCGTAAGATAGAAGCTTGATCGTTCATTCTTCAACTACCTCAAATAGTTTATTTACTAACTCCTCTGGGGTTGCTGGAACTATATCATCTGGGACATTCTGACCTGTTGTAATATAAGCAGCACCTTTTTTACAAGCAACAATTAAATTAATCATTGCCCCGTACGAAGATGTTTCATCTAATTTTGTGAACACGAAAGCATCAATCTTGATTGCGGAAAATTGTTGATAAATCTCTTCTAAGTCATCTTGCTTTGCTGTCATAGATAAAACAAGTAACGTTTCCATTTCTCTTTTATAATCGACCACTTGCATTAAATCTTCTACATATTTTTTATTTCTGAAATTTCTTCCTGCTGTATCAATTAAAATAACATCGCATTCTTCCAGTTTTTTCGTAGCATGCTCAAAATCTTCCAGTGAATAACAAACCTCTAAGGGAACATCTAAAATATTCGCATATGTTTTAAGTTGTTCGATTGCCCCAATCCTATATGTATCTGTTGTAATAAATCCTACTGATTTTTGCTGTCTTAAAATGATATTGGCAGCAATTTTGGCTAAAGTTGTTGTTTTACCCACACCTGTTGGGCCAATGACATTAATATATTTTTTGGCTAAAGAGACTTCCCCAAACGAAAAAGGGGAAATCTCCGCTAATAGAAATTGCCGTGCCCACTCAGAAACCTGAGACTCTAAAACGTCTTCGCCTGCTGCATACCATTTAGCTACTAAATCTTTCACTAATCCTGTCTTAATTTCTTCGTCTATCCCTTGTTTATCTAATTGATTTACTATTTTAGTTATAGGAGCAGGAATAGAAAATGTCATACTTCTATTCGCTTTTACATTTTGATTAATTTCATTTAAATGCTTTACTATCTCTGGATAATCAGATATTTTCTCTCCCTCTTTTAAACTTATATTATTAGCTGAATTATCTGCATCAGCCCTAAAAGCCGGTTCTTTAATTAATACAGGACTGCGCATTTCTCGCTTTTTTGTATGCTTAGAAATTGTTGTCTCTGAAATACTCGGATCAACGGCTGCGAGTACTTCAATATTTCTTTTTTTAAATAAGCCTAAGAAGCCGCCTGTATAAATTACTTTTGAATGAAGAATGACGGCATCATTCCCTAATTCCGCTCGAATCTTTTTCATTGCTTCTGGCATATCCCGTGCTACGTATTTTTGGATTTTCATTCGATATTCACAACTCCCACACTTTGAACTTCTACATTTGCTTCTAATTCATTGTACGATAATACTGGAACTTGTGGAAAATAACGTTCTGTCAATTGTCTTACATACATACGAACAGCT
This sequence comes from Niallia circulans NBRC 13626, assembly GCF_001591585.1. Classification (GTDB taxonomy): domain Bacteria; phylum Bacillota; class Bacilli; order Bacillales; family Cytobacillaceae; genus Niallia; species Niallia circulans. Next base: position 134,367 of record NZ_BCVE01000002.1, read on the forward strand.
GGCGAACATAAAAGAATTGGCATCTGTTCCATTACAGATAATTGTTCAATTTGCCCAGCAATACTCTCTAAAATTGATTGGGAAATATTTGGATCTAACGCTAAGAAGTTTCCATGCTCTGTTTGTTGAATATTATCTGCGATTAGTTTTTCCACTTTTCCTGACAAAGTTACTACTTTTAAAGAGTCATTTTGATTCGTGTATTGGGTAGTTATTTGACGTGCTAAAGATTGTCTAACATATTCAACTAATAAATCGGTATCAGCTGTCATTTTTCCAAAATCAGCTAATGTTTCGAAAATGACTGGTAAATTGCGAATAGAAACATTTTCCCTTAAAAGTTTTGCTAAAACTTTTTGAATTTCGCCAATCGACAACGGACTTGGTGTTACTTCTTCGATTAAAATCGGATAGCTTTCTTTTACATGATCCACTAATTGTTTCGTTTCTTGTCTTCCTAATAACTCATGGGCATTTGCCTTAATTACCTCTGTAATATGTGTAGAAACAACGGATGGAGGATCAACCACGGTATAACCAAAGATTTCGGCTTGTTCCTTCGTACTTTCTGTTATCCATTTAGCCGGCAGGCCAAAAGATGGTTCAATCGTATCAATTCCCTCAATGGAATCATCGTCCATCCCAGGACTCATCGCTAAGTAATGATCTAGAAGCAGTTCCCCGCTTGCTCTCTCATTTCCCTTTATCTTTAATCGGTATTCATTTGGCTGTAATTGAATATTATCGCGAATCCGAACAACAGGAATGACAAGACCTAACTCTATCGCTAGCTGCCTTCTGATCATGACCACCCTATCTAATAGGTCCCCTCCTTGATTGGCATCGGCTAAAGGAATAAGACCATAACCAAACTCAAATTCAATTGGATCCACACTTAGTAAACTAACTACACTTTCAGGACTTTTTAGCTCATCTGTTTGGATCTCTTCCTCAAGCTCCTGCATTTGTTCTAAATTTTGCTTTGGCTTTTTCGATAAGTAATAAGCTCCAAATATTAAAAGTCCTGCAATAGGAATCGTCAAAAAGTCATCAATTGGTGTAAACAGTCCTAATAAAAAGATTGTTCCTCCTGCTACATAAAGCATTTTTGGATATGCCAATAACTGAGAAGTGATATCAGAACCAAGATTTCCTTCTGAAGCAGCTCTTGTTACAACAATCCCTGTTGCTGTTGAAATTAGTAATGCAGGTATTTGACTGACAATCCCGTCTCCAACGGATAGTAAGGAAAAATGCTGAGCAGCATCCCCAGCTGCCATACCAAGCTGAGTCATCCCGATGACGATACCAAAAATCAAGTTAATAAAAACAATAATGATTCCAGCTATGGCATCTCCTTTGACAAATTTACTTGCCCCATCCATCGAACCATAAAAGTCTGCTTCTCTACCAACTTTTTCACGACGTTGTCTTGCCTCTTGCTCGGAAATAATCCCAGCATTTAAATCAGCATCAATACTCATCTGCTTACCTGGCATTGCATCTAATGTAAAACGTGCAGCAACCTCTGATACACGCTCAGACCCTTTGGTGATAACAATAAATTGAATGATGACAAGAATTAAAAAGACAACTAACCCAACAACAATATTGCCGCCAATTACGAATGTTCCAAAGGTATGTACTACCCCTCCTGCATCCCCTTTTGATAATATAGCTCTAGTGGTGGATACATTGAGACCAAGGCGAAATAGGGTCGTTAACAACAAAAGTGAAGGGAAAATAGAGAACTCCAAAGCCTCACTCATATTCATAGTTAATAATAAGATAAGTAATGCCAACGTAATATTAAGTAAAATTAACACACTTAATAACCATGTTGGAAATGGGATAATCAACATTGCAATAATGAGGATTACCCCAATCACTACGATTAAGTCTCTCCTTGCCATTTCTTCCGCTCCTTAAAAAACACATTTATGTCTATAATATTTACAATAATTCCTTTACGAGTAATGCTATTATTTATCTCTAGTTTGGTAGACGAAAGCTAGAATTTCTGCAACAGCCTTATAAAATTCTTCCGGAACTAAATCGCCTATTTCTACTTGGCTGTACATTGCCCTTGCCAATGGTCGATTCTCTACCATGACAACATTATTTTCTTTTGCTACTAATTTTATTTTTTGGGCAACAAAATCGACCCCTTTTGCGACAACATAAGGTGCGTCATACTTATCTTCATCATATTTCAGACAAATCGCATAATGAGTTGGATTCGTAATGACAACATCAGCGGTAGGCACATCCTGCATCATTCTGTGCATTGCCATTTCTCTCTGCTTCTGCTTAATTTTGGACTTTATTAAGGGGTCACCTTCCATGTTTTTATATTCGTCTTTAATATCTTGTTTTGACATCCGAATATTCTTTTCATAGTCATATCGCTGATACATATAATCCATGAGTGCTATCACTAACAGCACAATAGAAGCATAAAGCCCCATCTGCACGGTTAACTTAGCAATTGTAACAGCAATAGAACCAATAGATTTATGAGAGAGGATTAGGATTTCATCCATTTTTCCCCATAGAACGGAAAATACAACAATACCAATCACTGTAATTTTCAACAATGACTTCAGCAATTCTACAATCGAACGAAGTGAAAACAATCTCTTAAATCCCGAAATTGGATTTATTTTTTCTAATTTAAACTTAATTGCTTCCGGAGAGAACAAAACACCGACCTGCATATAATTGGCAATTAGTCCCCCGGCAAGAGCAGCAATTAAAATAGGACTTAATAAAAGTGCTACTTCCTTTACAATATCTAAAAACAAACCTTGTATCGTATTGATTGACAGATTAATGTTTATAAAATCACTAAAGGTATAGGTGAAAAGAGACAGTAACCCATCTAAAAGGTATTCCCCTGTGAAACTTAATACACCAAAAACAACTAAAAGAACAAGCGCTGTATTAACATCCTGACTTTTTGCCACTTGTCCTTTTTTTCTCGTGTCTTGTCTTTTCTTTGGAGTAGCCTTTTCCGTTTTTTCTCCTGCAAAAAACTGAATATCTAATGATAGGAGCTTCATTTAACCAATCCCCCCTATAATGTTCATCATCCCTCTCATCGTTGTAACAATGGAAGAGAACAAATGGGATACAGTGGTCATTAGTACACCCATAACTATAAAGAGAATAATTAGTCCTGCAATAATTTTGATAGGAACACCAACAACAAAAATATTTAATTGAGGGACAGTTCTTGCTACAATCCCTAATCCGACATCTACTAAAAAGATGCTTCCCACAATAGGAATAGACATCTGAAAAGCAATCATAAACATTAAACTGAATGTTTTAATAAGAAACTCTGCTAACTCACCATTTCCAAACTTAATCCAAGGCTGTTCGAGCGGTATAAACTGATAGCTATAATAAATACCGTCTAATAGTAAATGATGACCATTAGATGCTAATAAAAAAAACATAGCGATAATTGTCAAATATTGACCCGTCAGCGGACTTTGAGTTCCTGTTTGAGGATCGATCACATTCGCAATGGCAAATCCCATTTGAAAATCAATAAATCCCCCTGCAATTTGAATAGCAGAAAATAACATATATGCGACAAATCCAATCGAAAGCCCAACTAAAGCTTCTTTGAGAATAAGAAAATAGTAACCTGTATCAATGGTTAATGCAGGTACATCCATTCCCCAAAACATAACTAGCGATAAAAAAAAGCCTAAACCCACTTTAAAAGTCGTAGGTATCGTCCGATAAGAAAAGAAAGGCAGCATTAAAAAGAACGAAGTAACTCGAACAAGGATTAACAAAAATGCTGGAAAATTTGATAAAAGTTCATTCATCATCCTTCTATCCAATAAACCTTGTTAGATTTGAAAATATATCTTTCGTATAAGAAAGCATATGACTCAGCATCCATGATCCAAAAAAAATAAGACCTACAAGAACCGCTACAATTTTTGGGACAAACGCCAAAGTCTGCTCTTGGATTTGTGTTGTTGCTTGAAAAATACTGATGATTAGTCCAACTGCCAACGCAATAATTAACAGTGGACCGCTGATAATTAATACTGTAAGTACGCCTTTCTCAGCTATGGAAATAACCATTTCCTGTGACATTCTTTCACCTTCTTAAAAACTTTCTAACAGTGATTTTACAACTAAATACCAACCATCTACCATAATGAATAATAAAATCTTAAATGGTAAAGAAATCATTACTGGCGGCAGCATCATCATCCCCATCGACATTAAAATACTTGCAACAACCATATCAATAACTAAAAACGGAATAAAGATCATAAATCCGATTTGAAAAGCTGTTTTTAATTCACTAATTGCAAAAGCAGGTACTAACGTCGTTAATGGGATATCCTCAATTGATTCTGGAGTTTCTGCTTTTGAATAATTCAAAAATAATGCTAAATCCTTCTGCCTCGTATGTTTGCTCATAAATTCTTTCAGTGGCAGAGAGGCATTATCATAGGCTTCTTCTAATGTGATTCCTTCATTAAATAATGGTGTTAAAGCTTTATCGTTTACTTCCTGAAAAGTAGGAGCCATAATAAAAAATGTTAAAAATAATGCTAGCCCTACAATGACTTGGTTAGGGGGCATTTGTTGGGTTGCAAGCGCTGTTCTGACAAAGGAAAGAACAATCACTATTCTTGTAAAGCTAGTTAGTAATATGATGATACTAGGTGCTAAAGAAAGGACGGTTAATAATAATAACAATTGAACAGAAGTAGAAACATTACCTGGGTCATTGTTATTAAAAAACTGTATAAACTCATTCATTTTTTTCTGACGATCCTTTCTTTTTCTTCTCTAGTACGTCCATCTTTTCCTTACGTTCACTTGATATTCTTTCTAATTCTTTTGATAAACGGATAGAAAAAGATTCTTTTGTCTTCGGAGCAGAATGACTAGAAGATATTACATTCTTCACCTTTGTCACAATATCGCTTGGTTGTACTAGTTGATCTAATTTTCGATTATATTCTTCTAATATTTCTTTATATTCTTGTTCATCCTCAATCTCTTTGATTAATTGAATACTATCTCCCACACCTACTATTAATAACCGCTTCCCTACTTTTATTAATTGAATGGAGCGATTTGCACCTAACGCTGTACCACCAATATTTTCAATAATTTGCGAGTTTTTATAACCATGATTTCTTTTGTTTATAAAGCGCAAGATAAAATATATTAAGAAAACAACAAATATGGTTGCAAAAATCATCTTAACGAAATCCCAAATAGTAACCCCGAGGGAACGTGATTCATCTGAATTTGTTTCTTCCAAAAGTAAATCAGATTGTTCCTTAGTTTGATTGTCATTTTTAGAATTCTGCTCTGTTTTCATATCTTTCTTCGTATCATCTTCTGCTTTATTCTTTTCTGATTGGTTCTGTAAGATATTATCATATACACTTTTATCAATTTGTTCTGCATAGGCTTGATTTCCAAAGCCTAGCAGAACAATGATGAGCAGTGAACAACGAATTAATAAATTTACTTTATTCACATTCGGCACCCTCTAATTTAATTTTTAGCCTAATGTTTTACTGATAGCTTCCAATACGCGATCTGCCTGGAATGGCTTAACAATAAAATCTTTTGCACCAGCTTGGATTGCATCAATAACCATTGCTTGTTGTCCCATTGCTGAACACATAATAACTTTCGCATTTGGATTAATATTTTTAATTTCTTTTAAGGCAGTAATTCCATCCATTTCTGGCATGGTAATATCCATTGTTACTAGATCTGGTTGTGTTTCTTTATATTTTTCAATTGCTTGCATACCATCGGCAGCTTCTCCTACGATTTCATACCCATTCTTCGATAAAATATCCTTAATCATCATTCGCATAAAAGCGGCGTCATCAACGATTAATATTTTCTGTGCCATATTCCTCAAAACCCCCAAAAATTATTTTAAATTCTTTAATCGATCCTTTTGACTAACAATATCAGTTACACGCACACCGAAATTCTCATCAATTACCACTACTTCCCCTTGTGCAACCAATCGGTTATTTACAAGAATATCAACAGGTTCTCCTGCTAACTTGTCTAATTCAATAATAGAGCCTGAAGACAACTCTAGAATTTCCTTAACAGATCGCTTCGTTCTGCCAAGCTCAACCGTTACTTGTAATGGTATGTCTAGTAGCATATCCAAGTTCTTTGTTTCTGTAACTGTTGAAGTCGGTGTATCAAAACTAGAAAAACCTGCAGGCTGCACATTCGGTGGCGGGCCCTGTGTATGATTTCCTGAACCAAAATATTGCTGCTGAGTCACATTTGCTGGATGAGAACTAGTATTAACAGGATTATTTGCCATTGGATTTGAAACTGTTTGATAATTAGCTGTCGCTTGTGACTCTTGCATTGGTTCTTTTGGCTCATATACTGAATTATAATCCACTTCGGAAATATTGGAAACTTCTTCTTCATTATTATTAGGATTTATTAATCCTTCTACTAACTTTTTCGCAAAAGAAAGCTGTAACACTTGCATGATCTTCGAATCTATTAAATCCCCGATTTTAATTCGAAAAGAAATTTTAGCTAAGACGTCTTCATCCGGAATCGACTCAGTTCCTTCTCCATCATGAATGTTTAAAATATCGATACTTGGTGGAGAAATATCTACTTTTTTGCTAAAAATAGTAGACATGGAAGTTGCAGCAGAGCCCATCATTTGGTTCATCGCTTCTTGCACTGCGCTTAGCTGGATTTCTCCTAACATTTCAGGATTGGCATTTAATCCATCTCCCCCAAGCATCAAATCAGCAATAACAGCTGCATCTGTTTGTTCAATAACAAGTAAATTCATACCCGAAAATCCTTCTGTATAATTAACTCTTATTGCGACATAAGGTTGGGGAAACTCGTCAGACAGCATATTCTTGGATATTACGCTTACGGTAGGTGTCGTAATATCTACTTTCTGATTTAATAACGTAGACAGAGCTGTCGCAGAGCTACCAAAGGATATATTTCCGATTTCTCCTAACGTATCTTTCTCTATATCTGATAAATACTTTTCTACATCCATTTCAGGACTATCATTTGTATCACTATCTCCCCTTAAGAGAGCATCAATTTCATCTTGTGAAAGCATATCCTTACTCACCATCTTCCTTCCCCTCCTCTAAAGTTCCTAAGACTTGAACAGCCATTTTTTTATTTAATTTACCAGGTTGTCCAATAAATTTAGGGATCTCTCCAACTTTAATGATTAAGGGCTGTTGTATCGTTTGATTCATTTCAATAACATCTCCAATGTCCAACATTAAAAAATCCTGGATGGAAATATCAGAAGTACCAAGTTCAGCGACAACCGGCACAATCGATTGCTGAATATTTTCTTCTAAACGAGCAGTAAATTCAGGTAACCTTTCCTTTTTCTCTGCCTGCATCCAGTAATGCCCGGATAGCTTCGGAATAATCGGCTCTAGCACCACATGCGGAATACAAATATTTATCATTCCACTTGTTTCCCCAATCGTAGTACTTAAGGAAATTACTACAACCGTTTCATTAGGAGAAACCATTTGTAAAAACTGTGGATTTACTTCGAATTCAGCAAGACTTGGTTCAATATCCACTAAATCTTCCATTGCCTCTCTAAAATGATCAAAGGCACTTTCGAATGTATTTGACATAATTTTCGTTTCAATTTCTGTCAAATTTTCCACTTTATTTATACTGCTGCCTCTTCCGCCCATCATTCGATCCATCATGGCATAGGCAATATTAGGATTTACTTCCATCAAGATTCTGCCTTCAAGTGGCGGAACATCGAATACATTTAAAATAGTCATTTTCGGAATCGAACGAATGAACTCTTCGTATGGAATTTGATCTGCTGATGTAACAGATATTTGCACATATGTCCTTAATTGTGCTGAGAAAAAAGTTGTTAATAATCTAGCATAATTTTCATGAATTCTTGTTAAACTTCGAATTTGATCCTTCGAAAACCGTAATGCTCTTTTAAAATCATATACCTTAATCTTTTTTTCCTGTTGCTCTTTTTTCAGCTCATCTGCATCCATTTCACCAGATGATAAAGCCGAAAGCAGGGCATCTATTTCATTTTGGGATAAAATATCAGCTGACAAAATTACTCACCTCCATCTATTCTCTTTTATTTTATTGGAGTAGAGAGTTTACAATATAAACTTGGACTACTTTGCCTTCTTGCATCAGTTCATTAATTTTATCCTTAAGATCATTCTCTAATTTAATTTGACCATTTTTCCCTTTTAAATCTTCTGTTTTTTTCTCAGATAATTCTTGAATAATAATATTCTTAACTTGAAAATCTCTCTTTTCTAATTCTTCCTTCGCTTCCTTACTATCTGTCTGAATCTTAAAGGATATTCGGATGAAATTATTAGAAGCTAAATTTGTCGTCATCTCCTCAATATCCACTGAAGATTCCAAGATTTCGTCAATCGAAGGTTCATTTGTCTTTTGCTCGCCAGTAAATTTCCAAATATAAATGAAAGCTCCTGCTCCTGCCAGTGTAATAACTAATAATAAAACGAGCATTATAATAACAACTTTATTATTCTTCATCGTCTTTCTCTCCCACATGTGGTAATCCGAAGAGGTTCACTTTTTGATAAAAATGATTCATTTTCTCTAATACATCCTCTTCACTTTCTTTAACAACAAATTTATTTCCATTTGTTAAAGTTATCGTTGTATCAGGAAAAGATTCGACTGTTTCAATAAATAAAGCATTAAGTAAAAACTTTTTTCCATTTAGTCGAGTTAACTGTATCATTTTTTTATTAGGGGCTAGCCTTACGAATAACCCCTATCCCTCCAATTAAATTATCGTTTTAAATTAACTAATTCTTGAAGAATTTCATCAGAAGTTGTAATGATTTTTGTATTTGCCTGAAAACCTCTTTGAGAAACGATCATATCTGTGAATTCTTCCGATAGGTCAACATTTGACATTTCTAGGTAACTACTATTAACTGATCCAGTACCTGCTTGACCTGGAGTAGATAAAATAGGATCTCCAGAGTTATTAGAAACCTGAAATATATTCCCGCCTACTTTCTCTAACCCTTCTGGATTATTAAACTTCGCAAGTACGATTTGTCCAGCATTTTGTGTTTCTCCGTTTTCATCAACATAAGTAATGGTTCCATCCGTGCCTATGCTATAGCTTTTTGCTGAGGCTGGAATAGTACCTACACCAGACACTTTAAGTCCACTCGACGTAACAATATTTCGGTTTTCATCAAAGTAAAAGTTTCCTGCTCTAGTATAAAATGGATTACCCCCTCCATCTTCTACTACAAAATAGCCTTCACCAGAAATCGCCAAATCAAGCCCTCTGCCTGTATATTGTGTAGGTCCTTGAGTATGAACTGTATCAATTGAAGCTAGCTGAGATCCTAACCCGATTTGCTTTGAATTCGTCCCTCCATTTCCATTTGCAGGGGCAGTTGCACCAGAAACTGTTTGACTAATCAAATCACTGAATGTTGTTCGTCCTTTTTTAAAACCATAAGTATTTACATTTGAGATATTATTCCCAATAACATCTAATTTTGTTTGAAAGTTTTTCATTCCACTTATCCCTGAATATAATGAACGTAACATTTGTTTATAATCTCCCTTCGAATAAACTGCCTCTATCACTCAGCAGTTATCGGCCTCCATTTTTGGTCCAGCCTCTTAATTCATTATGATTGTTCCATTAATATTGGTAAAAATATGGTCTGTCACTTCTTCACGATCCATTGCCGTGATTACTGTATTATTTTTTGCACTTACAATTAAGGCAGCGTTATTTAACAGTACTAGAGATTCCTTTATGCCCATTTTCTTTGCCTCGGTAACCTTTTCCTCGATTGCCTTCCATTTAGCAGCATCTATCTTAATTCCTCGTTGTTGAAGCCTTTCATTAGCATGTTTACTAATGTTCAATGTGTTTAAAGAAGAAATAGACTGTTGTAAATGAGTAGAAAAGGATGTAATGTTTTGTGCTTTATGCACTGCAGCCTTTGATTTAATCGCATCTATACCGTTCTTAATAGCAGCATGTGATTTTATGGAAGGATAAACTTGCTTATCCATTTAATCACTTCCTATTCAATTTTTATAATTTGTCCTGAAGTAATTTTCGTTTCTGCATCATCACCTAATGTTAGTTGTATTTGTCCATTTTTTAATGACACAGATAGAACTTTATTACTTACTTCTTTCTCTTTATCATCCAAATAAGAAACTTTTTTTCCAATTAATTGGCTTGCTAGTACAAGATTATTTTCCGAATTATTTCTACTCATACTTGAGATGTTAGCAGGCATAACCTTTGTTCCATCTTCCAATGTGAAAATCACACTATCTTCAGAATAAGCAATAGAACTTATTTTTCCAGTACCAGAATATGTTTTGTCGTTCCCAGCTTTATCAGTTTCTACTTTGCTCCAATTTACTTCTTGACCAATAAATTGTCCGTATGAGATAAGGTTCGACTGAGTTTGCAGCGAGATTAAATTAGTCATCGCAGTATTTAAATTTTGCATTTGTTCCAAGCTTGAAAACTGTGCCATTTGTGCGATAAACTCTTTATCATCCATCGGACTTGTTGGATCTTGGTTTTGTAGTTGTGTAATTAAAATTTTCAAGAAATCATCTTTTCCTAGCGATGAGCTGCCTGTGGAAGTATTAGATTTCGTTTTCTGGTATTCTGATAAAGAGAGAGAAGGGTCATTTATTGTATTTGCCATCGGTACTTGCTCCTCTATACTTCAAAATTTAATAACTCCTCAAAAAAAGAAGCTTTTCGTTTATCCTCTTCATCATCTGCATCTTTCTTGTCTCTTTGCGGATGTGGCTGCTGTTGTTCTTGCTGCTGTTGCTGTTCTCTTTGCAGCCTCTCTTGTGGGTGTGAAGAAACAACAATATCTATTTTATCTACTTGCAAATTCTGTGCGGATAATCCATGTTTCAAACTAGTAAGTTGTTTGTCTAATACGTCTTTCGCCTCAGTATTTGCAGTAATAATTCGGGCAATCATATTTCCTTCATTTTGAGTAATCTCAATTCGAATAGATCCTAAATGATCAGGTGCCAACCGCATGGAAAGCTTCTGTATGTCTCCAGTTTTTATAAACGTACTTTTAGCTAATAATTTAGCAAATTGATCTTCAACATTTTTAGGAGCGGCCAGCTCACCAGAATCAGTTAATAACGTGAGTGGGTGCTGCTTAAAGATGTTATTTTGTATAGTTGAAATTACTTTTGAATCAGTATCTCCATGACTTACTTGGGCAGTTTTTTTTACTTCTGTACTTGAAAGGGTATTTTCCTCAGATTTTCTTAAGAAACTAACCATTACTGGATTGATTACTTTTTGTACAGCTACTGTTTTTTTCTCATTAGTCTGCATATCTATTTTTGATAGAATAGAAGAAATAATAGATTTCAATTCCGAATTAATTTCAATCGTGTTAGCTTCTCTAAAAAGAATATTTTTATTTTCTTGTGATGCAAAATTTTGCATTGCAGTTTGTTTTGTATCAACTGCAGGAAATCTGTATTTCTCTCTTTCGCCCCACAATTTTTCCATCTTTTGTGAATCATTTTTCATCATATTAGAGCCGTCCTGCTCTAAGAACTGCTTTAATGAAATCATAAACCCTTGCAAATATTCTATGGATTCAGTAACTTTTTCTTCAATAGACTTATCCGGTAATTCCTTTACTGTCCGTTCCAGTAATTTCAAATCAGTAAGCAAGGTAGATAATTCAGTATCCTTAAACATATCAGGCTCTAATTTCATATTAATTGCTATCTTTAATTCGTGAGCTATCTTATTCTCTAGATTCACAAATAACTCAGCTAACTTAGCAGCCATATTGGATTCATCTATATCTACTATCCCTTCGCCTTGAGAAAATTGTTGGTAATTAGCCAATAAATATTCAAGATTTATTTGGATTTGATCAGCATCTATTCCCGTAACCATTGTTTCTGTATCAATCTTTTGTTGGAGATTTCCATCTTCAGAAGAGCTGGACAATATGGCTAAAAGCTGATTTATATCTTCTTTATAGTTAGTATTTGTTTGCGCAGGACTACTGTGCTGATAAGTCGTTTTTAAGTCATTTATCAAAGATAAAAACTTTCCATCTACTTTTCCTCTTACTTTCCCTTGAGCGCCGCTTGTCGATTCGATTTTCTTTAATGAATTAGTCAGCTCTAGTTGCAATTTTTCACCCCCTTTCAAGCGAATTTAAATTTTAATGATTTGCTGTTGCTGATTTCGATAGCAGCTCTGTATATTTTGAAGCGACAGAAGGCTCCATTTTCTCTAATACCGAAGCAAGTTTTGCTGGTTTAAGTTCACCTAAAATTTTCATTGCTTCCTTTTCGCTCATTTCTGATAAAATAGCTGCTGCATTTTTCGGGGACATTGTTTCATATGTTTTGACAATCTCATCCACCGCTTTCTTTGTTTCCTCTTGGGCGGATTGGAGAGACTGTAACTCACTCTGCAGCTTCTCTTTTTCCGAATTGGCAGATTGAAATCTATTTTCACTATTTTCTAATTGTGACTCCAGTGACTTTATTTCTTTATCTCGTTCTTTTAGCTTTGTTTGTAAAGAGCTAATTGTATTTTTATTATTTTCTAGTAATTTATCGGTAGATTTTTTTTCTTCACTCAGAAAAGGAATTGCATTTAATAACTCTTTTCCTTTCTCTGCAACATCTGCTCCTGAATACATAAGCAAAAGAACAAGAACAATAATTGCAAATATTGTCGGAATAACTGCAACCATAAGAATTCGTTGAAAAAAATTAAATGGCTTCTTTTTTTCTTCCCATGAATTTTCCATTTAGCCACCTACCTTTTCATGTTGCATGTATTGTTGAAGGGAAATATCATCCATTTGCTTGGCCTCTTCTGCTCTTGCTATTGCCAAATAATTCGAATGGTCTTTTTCCTTTATTTTCACAAATTTTTTTACTTCCATGTTTTTTTCAAGCATTTTCTCTTGAAAATAGACCATTGAATTTCGGGCATTGTGCACCATCTTTTGTGCATGTTCAATTGTTTTTTCTAAATTGCCCACGAAATGCTGATGGTGTCTAATCTCTTGAACCGATAATCCGGACATCATTTTTTCTGCTTGATATGCTTCCAGATCTTCCTTTCTTTTCAACAGCTCATAAAGATTTTCAGCTGCCTCTTCAAATCTGTTTACTGATTGATTATAAGCAGAGCTTGCTTCTTCTTTTTCTCTTTCGCGAATCGTTAAAATCTTTTCGAATTTAAATTGATAGCTCATCTTTTATCCCTCTGTTCCAACTAAAGTTAATAAGGAATGAAGACTCTCCTCAATTGAAACCTTTTCGTCTGTTTCCTGCTTTATATAAGATAGGATGCTAGGATATAACCTCATTGCTGTATCAATCTCTTTAGAAGAACCCTTTTTATAAGCACCTATATTGATTAAATCTTCCGAATTCATATAAGTACTCAAAAGATCTCGTAATCGCTCGGCTGCTTTTACATGTTCTTTTGAGACAATATGATTCATCACACGGCTTACACTTTTTAAGACATTCACAGCAGGATATTGCCCTTTATTGGCAAGTGCTCGGTCTAAGACATAATGCCCATCTAAAATCCCGCGTACGGTATCTGCAATCGGTTCATTCATATCATCCCCATCAACCAACACGGTATAAAAGGCTGTTATACTTCCAAATTCGTTCGTTCCCGTTCTTTCTAGGAGTTTTGGTAAAATAGCAAATACAGAAGGGGTATATCCTTTTGTCGTCGGCGGTTCGCCAATAGCTAGTCCTACTTCTCTTTGTGCCATTGCAACCCGAGTAACAGAATCCATCATTAACATGACATTTAATCCTTTGTCTCGAAAATATTCGGCAATAGCAGTAGCTGTATATGCACCCTTGATTCTCATTAAAGCTGGCTGATCAGATGTTGCAACAACAACTATCGATCGCTTCAGCCCCTCTGGCCCTAAGTCCCGTTCAATAAATTCTCGTACTTCTCTACCGCGTTCCCCTATCAGGGCAATCACATTTAAATCTGCTTTCGTATTTCTTGCAATCATCCCTAGCAATGTACTTTTCCCAACACCACTACCTGCAAAAATCCCAAGTCTTTGTCCAGTGCCAACTGTTAAAAGTCCATCAATTAATCGAACTCCTACTTCCATCGACTGGGAAATTGGTGGTCTTGTCATTGGATTAGGAGGCTCTTGGTCAATTGGAACAGACTTTAACCCTTTTGGTAACACCGATCCGTCTAAAGGCATTCCTAATGCATCCACAGCAGTGCCTATTAATCCTGGACCCACCTTAATTTCTAATGGCTCAGAAGACGCTTCTACTAAACAGCCTGGTGATATATCTTGGACAGTTGTATATGGCATTAAAATGATATTTCCCTCGTTAAATCCTACAACTTCTGCCTTGATAATTCGTTTATGCTTTGTACCAATGTGGATATTACATACATCACCGATAGAGCTCTCAGGTCCTTGTGATTCAATCATTAACCCTACAACTTTTTTCACACGGCCATATTGCTTATAAGTGTCAATGGACGAAATCGAGCTTAGTAACTCTAGTGCTTTCACCCTTCTTCACTCTCCAATATTTCAAGTAACTTACTTTTAATCATAAGCAATTGCGTATCAACACTTGCATCTAAACGCCCATTTGCCGTTTCGATAATACAAGCATTTTCATCAATCGTTTCATCAGGAAAAATGAAAAGATTTGGCTTTATCGGGAATAGTTGTAACAATTCCTCTTTTTCTGCTACTAGCATTTCATAATGGATAGGACTAACATGTAACTGTATTTCCTTCTGTTTCCTTACTTCTTTTAAAGCATTTTGTACAAGATAAAGGAAATTTTCTTCCTCTTCCTTTATCTTGTTATTCATAATTTTTTCAGCAACTTCAATCGCGAGCTCCAAAATAGTAGTTTCGGCAGATTGTAAGTATTTTTCATAATCCTCTTTTGATGCTGTTACTGTGTCTTTCGCTTGTTGAATAAAACTTAGCATTTCGTTATATCCAACATTTTGACCTTCTTCGTAACCTGCTTGAAAACCATTTTTCCTCGCTTCTTCTATTAAACTTGCTTTTTCTATATCCCAGTTCTGTCTTTCTTCCGAAAGCTGTATTCGTATAAGTTCGGCTTCTTCCAATGCTTGGGCTTTCAACTCTTCTGCTTCTTCCCATGCTGACTCTACTATCCTGTTGTACTCGGCTTGTGTAACTTCCCTAGAAAGATCCATCTCCGTATTGAAGGTATCTATATATTTAATCGAAATAACCTTCTCTGTAGCAGTCTCTGGCTTTGAGTATCTTGACTTTATTAATCTAGACAATGATATCATCTCCTCCGCCACGGGCAACTACGATTTCGCCAGCGTCCTCAAGACGTCTGATAATCCCAACAATTCTTGATTGTGCTTCTTCTACATCCTTCAAGCGTACAGGTCCCATAAATTCCATCTCTTCTTTAAAGGACTCAGCCATTCTAGTAGACATGTTGCCATAAACAATCTCTTTCACTTCATCTCCAGATACCTTAAGTGCAAGCATAAGATCTTCATTTTCACAATCACGAATAATTCTTTGAATTGCTCTATTATCCAATGTAACGATATCTTCAAAGACAAACATTCTCTTTTTAATTTCTTCTGCTAATTCTGGATCTTGGATTTCGAGTGCGTCTAAAATAGTGCGTTCTGTTGCTCTATCGACTCCATTTAGTACTTCAACTACCGCTTCAATACCACCAGTTTGTGTATAATCTTGCGTAACAGTGCTCGATAATTTTCTTTCTAATATTTGCTCGACTTCGTTAATAATTTCTGGTGAAGTACTGTCCATTACAGCAATTCTTCTTGCAATATCAGCTTGCACTTCCTGTGGAAGCTCAGACAAGATGAGACCTGCCTGAGTGGGATCCAAGTAAGATAAAATTAGCGCAATTGTCTGTGGATGTTCATTTTGAATAAAATTTAATATTTGGTTCGGCTCTGCTTTTCTGGCAAAATCAAAAGGTCTTACTTGCAGAGAAGAAGTAAGCCTATTTAAAATAATGGATGCTTGTTCTGCTCCAAGAGCCTTTTCTAAGACCGTTTTTGCATATCCTATACCACCTTGAGAAATATAGTCTTGAGCAAGTGCGATATTATGAAATTCTTCTAAAACACTTTCTTTAGAAGTATTCTCTACCTTTCTAACTCCTGATATTTCTAAAGATAGTTTCTCAATTTCTTCCTCACTTAAATGCTTATAAACCGAAGCTGCAACATCAGGACCTAGCGATATAAGGAGAATGGCAGCTTTCTGTTTTCCAGTTAACTCATTTGATTCTTTTCTTGCCATCTACATCACCCCTTAATCTTCCGTAATCCATGTACGAAGTAATTTTGCAAATTCCTCTGGTTTTTCTTTAGCCATTTTTTCAAGCTGTTTTCGTCTTATTGTTCCTTCTGATTCTTGTTGTTCCTCATTAATATCTGCTACTGAAGTAACTGGCTGAATAATTTCTTCTACTTCTTCTTCCTGTTTATTCTTTCTCGCTCTCATAACGAAGAAGATTAATAGAATAATAACTGCAAGTAAACCTCCTCCAACGGCATAAATCCACCACGGGATTGATGTTTGAGCAACCTCTGTTGCTTGTTTTTTACCTTTAAATGGTTGAACAGACACAGCAATCTTACTTTGGATATCCTCATCTGTTAGTTCTCCGCCTGTTGATGTTTTATCTATCGAAGTTCTAACAATTGTCCCCAATATGTTAGAGATATCATCAATACTTTCCTGTGGTAAGGAAGTAGTATCATTTGCATCAGGCGGCTCTACCATTACTTGAATACCTAAATCACGAATTTTATAGGGACTTTCCACAATTTGTTTTTTTATACGATTAACTTCACTATTAACGGTTTGTTCGACTTTTTCATAGTCGCCATTTCCCGATCCTGTTTCTGTATTATAAGTAGTTACATCGGCATCGTCTTCTGCCTGTACAACTCCACCGGCAGCATTTTCACCGGTATATGTTTCTGTAATATTTTGTGCACTTATTTCAATTCCCGCCATATTTTCTTCATCAACTGGCGTAACTAGGTTTTCTTCTCGGTTTTCTTGGGTAAAGTCTATATCAGCAGTAACTGACACTACAACTTTATCTGGTCCCATTAACGTTCCTAGCATTGTTTGAACCTGTCTTTGAATATCACGTTCAATCTGCTTTTTCACATTGTTTTGCGCAGTAAAAGTATCTGTCGCAGAATTATCTGAAGAATTTAAGTCAAAATACTCAAAATCTTGATTAGTAATGACGATATTATCTGTAGGAAGGTTTGGTACACTTTTGGACACGAGTGTATATAACCCTTTTATTTGATTTTCAGAGAAGTTATAGCCAGGCTTTGTATTTAATACAATCGATGCTGTAGCTTCTCCCCCTTGATCTGAAACAAATACACTTTCTTCTGGTAATGTAATAACAACATTGGCATCATTAATTCCTTCAACACTCTTTATTAAATTAGCAATTTCTGTCTGCAGGGCATCTAATTTTAAGACATTAAATTCGTTATCTGTCATACCAAAGCTCGCATTCTGACTAAAAAAGGAATAATCAATGCTACCGGACTTAGGAATTCCTTCTGCTGCAAGTTGTACTTTTAATGTATCGACTACTTCCTCTGGAACACTAATCACGGTACCGCCACCTGATATTTCAGAAGTTACCCCTTTACTATCTAGACTCTCTTTAATAGCTCCCGTTTCAGAAGGTGTTAAATTACTGTATAGCGGCACTAACGTTACTCTTGTGAAAAAATAAGTCGCAAACACAGCAAATAGAATAAGCAAAAGTCCGCTGCCCGTTATAACAGTCTTTTGCTTTTTAGAACGACTTTGCCAAAACTCTTTTAAAGGATTAAATATTTTATTTAGATTCTCTTTCATTTTCTTCCCCCGGCTACCGTAATTTGTTTAGGTATAAACCGCCCATCTTTTATATTAACTGTCTTCTCTTTAACGGCATGGACACTTAATTGCCTAAAGCAGAGAAGCACCTTCGTTTTCTTGTAAAAAGTAACCATTATAGAAAACAGCCTTACATTAAACTGGCATTCGCATAATTTCCTGATAAGCTTCTACTGCCTTATTGCGAATTTCTAACGTAGCTTGCATGGTAATGCTTGCTTTTTGCGAGGCAATCATCACCTGAGATAAATCAACGTTTTCTCCTCTTGCTAACTTATTTGTTAGCACATCTGATTCATTTTGCGCTTGATTCACATTGTTAATTGATTCTTTTAGAAACGAAGCAAAACTTTTTTGCGTATCTGCTGCAGAGGTCTTATTACTTGTTGCCGTATTTGTTAACGGTAATGCAGATGATACAGGTGAAAAATTAATTGGTTCCATTTAAGTACTCCTTTTTGTTTTATTTACCGATTTCTAATGTTTTCATTAACATACTTTTTGATGCATTTAAAACAGTCACATTAGCTTCATACGATCTTGAAGCACTCATTAAATCAACCGTCTCTCGTAAAGGGTCCACATTGGGCATACGAACATATCCTGTTGCGTCCGCTTCTGGGTTCTCCGGATCATACACCATTTCAAACGGTGTATCATCTTCTACAATACGTGATACCTTCACACCACCTGCAGGGTTCCCGCTATTCCCTCTTGCAGCATTTAAATGAGAGGCAAATGATCCTTCTTGTTCTTGAAACACTACTTGTTTTCTTTTATATGGCTCCCACTCACCATTTACTAATCTGCCTCTTGTTGTATCAACATTTGCCATATTAGATGAAATAACATCCATTCTTAGCCGTTGAGCGGTTAAAGCAGAGGCAGTAGTATTTATACTAGCAAAAATGGTCATTTTTATTACTTACCTCCTCTAATTACATTTTCAAGGGAACTAAATTTTCCGCTAATTCGATCTATTAATGCGTTGTAATAGATTTGGTTTGTCGCAAGGTCTGCCATCTCTTTTTCCATATCGACACTATTCCCACTGTTATTGTAAGTAACTCCATTCTTTGTAACGACAGCTGATGAAGCAGTATTAGCAGCAGAAAAAGGAATATGCTTACTATTCGTTACATTAGCATTCAATGCACTAGATAACGAATCTTTAAAAGTTACAGTCTTTGCTTTATAATTAGGCGTGTCAACATTTGCAATATTTTGTGAGATTACTTTTTGCTTTTGATTCGAATAATTAATTGCATTTTCTAAAGTAGTTATTGTATTTGAGAAAAGTTTCACTTCATCACACCTCGAGCAATCATTTTGAGAAAAAATTGTTGAATTTTGTTTTTTGATGACGTTTTTTTTACATGATAGCTTTTATTTTAATTAATTTGTAATAATATGTCCATGGAAAAGAGGAGAATTTTAGTGATTCTTTTTACCTATTTTAGTTAATATTTGGTTTTAATCATCTTAAAAAAGGATAAAAAGCGATTTTTCACTGCGTCATTGTTACTATTTTCATAGTCATAACTTACTAAACGTTACCCTTTTTCTTCTATCTGATTTAATATACCTTTTGTCATACTGTAATGTAAATGAAAAATAAATGGAAAATATGCGGTTTATGTCGAATAATATGTACATAACTTATTAGCTATCGATTGATGGTTAAAAAAAACTCTCATTTTTCGTCACGTAAAAAAAACCTTTTCTATAAAAGGAAAAGGTTTTTTACAATGGATAATAATTTATCCTTACTTATTTGTTTTTAACTTTTCAAGTTCTAATAAGAATTTATCGTTAAGTACTTTAATATAAGTACCTTTCATTCCTAATGAACGAGACTCAATAACACCAGCACTTTCTAATTTACGTAATGCGTTAACAATTACAGATCTTGTAATTCCAACTCGGTCTGCAATTTTAGAAGCGACTAGCAAGCCTTCACTTCCGTTTAATTCTTCAAAAATATGCTCAATAGCTTCTAATTCACTATAGGATAGTGAACTGATTGCCATTTGAACAACCGCTTTACTTCTTGCTTCTTCTTCAATTTCTTCTGCTTTTTCTCGAAGAATTTCCATTCCAACAACAGTAGCACCATATTCAGCAAGAATCAAATCATCATCGTGGAATTGTTCTTGTAATCTTGCAAGAATTAATGTTCCTAATCTTTCTCCTCCACCAATAATTGGTACGATAGTTGTTAACCCTTTTGCAAATAATTCTTTATTTTCAACTGGGAAAGCAGTATATTCACTTTCAATTTCTAAATTACTAGAAGTTGTTTGAATATTAAACAAGCTATTTGTGTATTCCTCAGGGAATTGACGATCTTCAAGCATTTTTTTCATACGATCATTTTCAATTTGCTGGTTAACTGCAAAACCTAATAATTTTCCTCTTCTGCTAACAACAAAGATATTTGCTTCGATAACATCGCTTAAAGTTTCAGACATTTCTTTGAAATTAACTGGTTTTCCAGCAGCTCTTTGTAACATTGCGTTTATTTTTCTCGTTTTTGTTAATAAATCCATTTTTTATTCCTCCTGTTAACTAAAACCAACACTTGAAATAAATCTATGTCTACTTATACCTTTCAATGCAGGAGTTTAAATTCCAATTGGCTTTCATTAGAGTATAAATTGACTTAAATCCTTATTTCTTGAGATGGCTCCTAACTTCTCCTCCACATACTTTGGAGTAATCGTTATTTTTTCCATTGTTATTTCTGGTGCTTCGAAAGAAAGATCTTCCAATAATTTTTCGAGAATAGTATGCAGTCTTCGCGCACCGATATTGTCTGTATTTTGATTGACTTCATAAGCCACTTCAGCTATCTTACGAATAGCTTCGTCAGAAAATTCAATTTCTATACCTTCTGTATGCAATAATGCTTGATATTGCTTAATCAACGCATTATCTGGTTCCACAAGAATGCGATAAAAATCATCCACTGTTAATTTAGTAAGTTCTACACGAATCGGGAATCTTCCTTGTAGCTCTGGTATTAAATCAGAAGGCTTAGACATATGAAATGCTCCAGCAGCAATAAACAATACATGGTCTGTTTTAACTGATCCATATTTTGTCACAACCGTAGATCCTTCTACTACAGGTAAAATATCTCGCTGCACCCCTTCTCTAGAAACATCCGCTGAAGAGCTGCTGTTTGATTTGCTGGCAATTTTATCAATTTCATCGATAAATATCATTCCCATTTGCTCAGCACGAACGACTGCTTCTTGGGTAACCTCATCCATATCGATTAATTTTTGAGCTTCCTCGTTCGTTAATATTGTACGTGCTTCCCTAACTGTTAATTTGCGCTTTTTCTTTTTTTTCGGCATAAAACTACTTAAAGCATCCTGCATATTCATACCCATTTGTTCCATACCAGAACCTTGGAGCATGTCAAACATAGAAGGCTGTTGTTCTTCCACTTCTACAGAAACCACTTCATCTTCCAGTTCACCTAGAGCAAGCTTTTCTTTTACTATTTTTCTCTTTTCTGATTTACTAGTTTCTTCTACAGTAGGCTCATCTTCCTCTGTGTCTGCCCCACCGCCGCCAAAAAGCATTTCCAGAGGATTTTTATAACTGGATGATTTCTTTGCAGCAGACGGAACTAACAATTCAACGAGACGATTATTTGCCGCAACTTCCGCTCTTTCTCTTACTTGAAACATCTTCTCTTCCTTTACTAAGCGTACAGATGTTTCGACAAGATCACGAACCATTGATTCTACATCGCGGCCAACATATCCTACCTCTGTGAATTTAGTAGCTTCTACCTTAACAAATGGCGCATTAACAATTTTCGCAATTCTTCTAGCTATTTCTGTTTTTCCGACACCAGTAGGACCAATCATCAAAATATTTTTCGGACTAATCTCATCTCTTAGCTTTTCATCAAGAAGGCTTCTGCGAAAACGGTTTCTTAATGCAACAGCCACCGCTTTTTTTGCATCTTTTTGTCCGACTATATATTGATCAAGTCGTTCTACAATTTGCCGAGGTGTTAAACTAGCACTTTTTTGCATATTAAAAATCCTCCCCTATAATTCTTCTACGATGATATTATTATTTGTATAGACACAAATCTCACCAGCAATCTCTAGAGCTGCTTTAGCGATATCGTATGCAGAAAGATTATCTCCTGAGTAAGTTTTTAGTGCTCTGCCAGCTGCTAAAGCATAGTTTCCGCCAGATCCAATTGCAAGTATACCATCATCTGGTTCAATTACTTCTCCTGTTCCAGATACCAATAATAGATCCGTTTCATTCATTACGATCAGCATCGCTTCAAGTTTTCTAAGAACTTTATCACTGCGCCACAGCTTCGCAAGCTCTACTGAAGCGCGCTGTAGGTTCCCATTATACTCATCTAATTTCCCTTCAAATAGTTCAAAAAGAGTAAAGGCATCCGCAACTGATCCCGCAAATCCTGCAATTACTTTCCCGTTAAAAAGCTTTCTAACCTTACGGGCTGTATGTTTCATCACAACAGCATTTCCAAGTGTGACTTGCCCATCACCGGACATTGCTGATTTCCCTTTATGTTTAACTGCAAAAATAGTTGTTGCATGAAATTGTGGCATTTCAGACATGTTACTTCCTCCTTCTACCAATTGACTATGCCCTAGGATGATAAGACATATACGTCTTTTTTAGATACTCATTTGTGACATGTGTATATATTTGTGTTGATGTTAAAAATGCATGACCTAATAATTCCTGAACCGTTCTCATATCTGCACCATTTGCCAGTAAATGCGTGGCAAATGAATGTCTCAATTTATGGGGATGAATTTTTCCTTGTGAGGATGAAGTATTCATCATTTTATTTAAGATATCACGAACTCCGTTATCTGTTAACATTCCTCCGCGATAATTAACAAACAGATAAGAATGATCTGTTGAATTTTTCATCAACTGATTCCTACCCGCTTTTATGTACGCTTCAAGAGCATTATGAGCAAAACTACCAAACGGAACATATCTTTCCTTCTGGCCCTTCCCCCTAACTAACACAGTAGAGACACTGAAATCAATATCGCTCAACTGAATTTTTGTACATTCACCAACACGAATGCCGGTTGCATACAATAATTCCAGCAATGCTTTATTTCTTAGTCCTAGGGGCGTGTTCGTATCACATGATAAAAAGAGTTGCTGCAATTCTTCCTCGTAGAAAAAATCAGGTAATCTCTTTTCTAGCTTTGGGATCGATACAGCAGAAAATGGGTTATTTTCTACTATTTTTTCCCTAAGCAAAAAACGATAAAAACTTCTCAAACTAGAGATTTTCCGAGCAATTGTTTTTCTTGCTAATTGCTTTGAAAACAGCTCTGTTAAGTATATTCTTACATCAGATGGACTTACGTCTTCTAACTTGTCTATTACTTGATCTTTCATAAAGTGAAAGAATTGGTTAATATCTTGTGTATAAAATTCTATTGTATATGGTGAGTAATTTTTTTCAATCTGCAAATAGGCAATAAATGCGTGAACATGATTGTTTAATTCCTGTTTCATAACCTCACCTCACAATGGCTTCATCATATTATCATACTTTTTAGCTACAATCAATCAATTTACATATTTTTCACAAAGTTCCGAATTGTTCGCATCATTTCTTTCACAACCTATTGTTTCTACACTCTTCCCTTTTGAGATTAAGATAATCCTAAATGATTATGGAACTTTCCTTCTAGAGTATATCGCTTTAAACACAGAAGAATTAGAATCAGCTACAAATGTAAAAAAATTGTCATTTTTTATTTCTGCTAAAATGTATGGATGATGTTCACTCATAGCATTTTACTATACGATTGAAAGAATGAAAAGTTTCTACTTTAAGCGAATTAATAATTTTTTCGCAAAATATCTATTTTTCTTCCATTATATATCTAATTTAGGGGATACTTGAAAAAGAATACTTGGGCAGTAACGTGACAAGAGAGTGAGCTTTTGCTCACCCTCAAATAAATTTATTTATTCTAGCTATTTTAACTTTGTGGTTCTTCTTTATAGTCGCAGTTTACGCACTGTACTTGAACGCCTTTTTTTAATTTTTTCTCCACTAACATATTTTCACATTTTGGACATGGTCTTTGTAGTGGTTTATCCCATGAAATGAAGTCACATTCTGGGAATCGATCACAGCCATAAAAAATTCTGCGTTTTTTACTTTTTCTTTCAATTATATTCCCTTCATGACACTTCGGACATTTCACACCAATATCCTTGACGATTGCTTTCGTATTTCTGCATTCTGGAAAATTACTACATGCCATAAATTTTCCATAACGTCCCATTTTAAATACCATCGGATGACCACATTCTTCGCAGTCCTCTCCAGCTGGCTCATCTTTGATTTCAATAGTTTGCATCTCTTGTTCTGCAACTTCAAGTCTTTTCTCAAACGTTTTATAAAAATCGTCGATAACCTTTACCCAATTGACCTTGCCCGCCTCAATATTATCCAAGTCTTGTTCCATATTGGCTGTAAACTCAATATTTAATATTTCTGGGAAAAATTCTAAAATTAACTCTAAAACAATTTCCCCAAGCTCCGTTGGAATAAATCGTTTGTTATCAAGAGCCACATAACCTCTTTTTTGAATTGTATCTAAAGTTGGTGCGAATGTAGATGGTCTTCCTATCCCCAATTCCTCTAGTGTTCTAACTAATCTTGCTTCTGTATAACGTGGAGGCGGCTGAGTGAAATGCTGTTTTGTATCAATATCCTTATTTAAGACAACATCTCCTTCTTTTAAATCTGGGAGCTGTCGATCTTTCTCATCAACGTTGTCATCTGTGCCCTCCACATATACCTTCATAAAACCTGGGAACTTAATTTTTGAACCATTAGCACGAAAAAGGACGTTACCATTTGATAAATCCACACTCATCGTATCCATAACAGCTGGCGCCATTTGGCTGGCAATAAATCTTTCCCACACAAGCTTATACAATCGAAATTGATCTCGGGATAAATATTCCTTCATCTTGCTAGGCTCACGACCTATACTAGTTGGACGTACTGCTTCATGGGCATCTTGAACCTTTGGATTTTTCTTCTCTTGTTTCTTCTCTTCACGTGTATACTCTTTGCCATATTGACTGTTTATATAGTCATATGCTTCACTTTGTGCAACCTCTGATATTCTAGTGGAATCCGTTCTCATATAGGTTATCAAACCCACTGTTCCTTCTTTTCCAAGATCTATTCCTTCATATAATTGCTGTGCTAACATCATTGTTTTCTTTGCTCGGAAATTCAATTTGCGGGCAGCTTCCTGTTGTAAAGAAGATGTTGTAAATGGAACAGCAGGATTTCTCTTCCGCTCTTTTTTACTCACTTTATCGACAGTAAACTTATTATCTTTTAACTGACTAGTAATTTTTTTTACTTCATCTTCTGAATGCAACTCAATTTTTTTTCCATTTACACCGTAAAAGGATGCTTCGAAATTATTTTTTCCTTTTATAAAACTTCCTTCAATGGACCAGTATTCTTCTGGTACAAATTCTTTAATTTCTTGTTCTCTTTCAATAATGAGACGTACTGCAACTGATTGTACTCTTCCTGCACTAAGCCCTTTTTTTACTTTTTTCCATAATAATGGACTGATATTATAACCCACTAAACGGTCTAAAACTCTTCTAGCCTGCTGAGAATCTACTAAATCCATATTAATCGCACGAGGATGCTTAAATGATTCTTTGATAGCATCTTTTGTTATCTCATTGAAAACAACGCGACAATCTGATTCGATATCAACATTTAAGCTATTTGCCAAATGCCAGGCAATTGCCTCTCCTTCGCGATCCGGGTCAGCTGCTAAATAGATTTTTTTGGCTTTTTTTGCTGCTGTTTTAAGTTCTTTTAATACTGGACCTTTTCCACGGATAGTTATGTACTTCGGCTCAAATTGTTTTTCTATATCAACACCCATTTGGCTTTTAGGCAAATCCCTAATATGCCCCATCGATGCTTTCACTTTATATTTTTTTCCTAAATATCGTTCTATTGTCTTTGCTTTAGCTGGTGACTCAACGATTACTAAAAAATCTGACATCAACTGTCCTCCTTAAGAGGGATTTAAATATTCACTATTATTGTATACTATGTTTTGATTTGTCAAACATTCCGATAACTAGCAAACGTTTTCACTCTCTTTATTTACATAATTTTATCTTTGAAATATCTATACGTTGCAAAATGTATAACAAAATGATAAAAATAGCAACACTTTTTTTGAATTTTCATGAAAAACTCCAAATTTATGGAAACAACTTTTCTTGCTCATTGGTTTGGAATAGCGTTTTTACTTTCTTAACTGCAGCTAAATCCCCTCCGGTGAATTCTCATTGGCAGAGATGTTAGTCACACTGACCGAACTAAAAAAAGATAATTCCTTAAATAATTTGCTGCTTATAGCGTATCACTTTCCTTTTGTATTGCAAACTATTTTCATTTTACTATCTGTGAAAATGATTATTTTATTTAATAAATTTGTATGCAAAGCTATTTCCAGTTATTTTTTCCTACTTCGATAAATGCTTCCATTCTTCTAGTATATCTTTTGCTTCAAGCACCGGCTTTGCTCCTTGTTGAATTAATTCATTTGGACCGTCTGAATAAGGACTAAATATATTGCCAGGAACAGCAAATACATCCCGCCCTTCATTTACAGCGAAATTAGCAGTTATTAAGGAGCCGCTTTTTTTCTTTGCTTCTACGACAAGTGTTCCATTGCTTAAACCGCTTATAATTCGATTTCTCATTGGAAATTGCCATTTTAGAGGCTTAGTTAACGGAGGATATTCGGAGATGACTAAATGATGTTTCATCATTTCTCCTGCTAACTCTATGCTTTCTTTTGGATAGATATGAAAAATACCTCCAGCAATAACACCGATGGTTTTGCCGCCATTTTCGATTGCCAGCTTATGGGCAATCGAATCAACCCCATGTGCAAGTCCACTTACTATGGTGATTTTCTCCTCTACTAGTTCTTTCATCAACCTTGTTATTACTTTGGTACTATAATTGGTAGCTAAGCGCGAACCTACAATTGCAAGCTTTCTCTTCGATTGCAGCAGTTCAAGATCTCCTTTTGCATAAAGAACCCAAGGTGGTTGATATATTTCTTTTAAAAACGGCGGATATAACGGATCAAAAAATGTAATTGGATGAATTTGATTAAACCAATATTGGTTTAATTGTTCTTCTACATGATGAGAATGGATTGTTTCTACTATTTCCTTTTCCATAGTAGGTGACAACGAGGATATAAAGGAAGGGATTTTCTCCAACTGAAGAGTGGGATCTTCTTTTAGAAGACGATCGATCATTTTCCAGCTGATTCCTTGACAATGATGTAATTTCACTAATAATTTATTTATTATTTCCATCTTTTCTTCCTTTCGCTTTCTACTTTTCACAAAGAAATCAGCTAAAAATACAAAAGAAAGAGAAACATAAATTAAATAAGGATTATCTTCCTTCATTATAATTAGTTTTTCTGAAAATTCCTAGTATTGAGGTACTGTTTCTATTGTAAATTAATAGATTAGCTACATATGCCATCCTCTTTAAAAAAATCAAGAAAAAACCTAGCCTTATTTAGTGGAATAAGGCTAGATTAAGCTTTTCTCTATTTTGCTACCACTTCATGTGTCTTACATTTTTCGTATAACGACTGCTCTTTTAACACCTCAATAAGTGTTGCCCCCATATCAGATGGTGTTGGGGCTACTTTAATGCCACATTCCGTTAGAACACTAATTTTCTCATCTGCTGTTCCTTTACCGCCAGAGATTATCGCCCCCGCATGGCCCATACGCTTTCCTGGAGGAGCTGTACGACCGCCGATAAATCCAACAACTGGCTTCGTCATGTTTTCTTTCACCCAGCGGGCTGCTTCTTCTTCAGCCGTCCCACCAATTTCCCCAATCATGATAACTGCATACGTATCTTCATCTTCATTAAATGCTTTTAGTGTATCAATAAAATCTGTTCCATTAACTGGATCTCCACCAATTCCTACAGCTGTTGACTGACCAATCCCAGCTTGAGAAAGCTGATGAACAGCCTCATATGTTAAAGTACCAGAACGAGAAACAACGCCTACATGCCCTTTCTTATGGATATATCCTGGCATAATGCCAATTTTACATTCTTCTGGGGTAATTACACCTGGACAGTTTGGTCCTATTAATCTAGTCTTTTTCCCTTCCAAATAGCGCTTAACTTTCACCATGTCCAGAACAGGAATATGTTCGGTAATACAGATTACTAAGTCTAATTCGGCATCAACCGCTTCTAAAATAGCGTCTGCTGCAAATGGAGCTGGTACATAAATTACGGATGCATTTGCTTCGGTTACATCCACTGCATCTTTAACGGTATTAAATACCGGCACTCCTTCTACCGTTGTACCACCTTTGCCTGGTGTTACCCCGCCAACTATTTTAGTTCCATATTCAAGCATTTGTTTAGTATGAAATAGTGCTGTTGCACCTGTGATTCCTTGGACAAGGACTTTTGTATCTTTATTAATAAAAACACTCATTATGCATTCCCTCCTTGTTCTACTAGGGTTACAATTTTCTCAGCACCATCAGCCATTGATTCTGCTGCGACAATATCTACTCCAGATTCACGAAGAATTTTTTTGCCAAGCTCCACATTTGTTCCTTCCAAGCGAACAACTAATGGTACATGAAGACTAACTTGCTTTGCGGCTTCTACAATTCCAGTCGCAATAACATCACATTTCATGATGCCTCCAAAAATATTGACAAAAATCCCCTTCACATTAGAATCAGATAGAATGATTTTAAATGCTTCCGTTACTTTTTCTGCTGTCGCACCGCCCCCAACATCTAAGAAATTGGCCGGTTCTCCGCCATAATGCTTAACAATATCCATTGTTGCCATAGCAAGTCCAGCACCATTGACCATACAGCCAATATTTCCATTTAAGGCAATATAGCTTAAATCATATTTAGAAGCTTCTAATTCTTTTTCGTTTTCTTCATCTAAATCTCTATAGGCAACAATATCTTTATGTCTATACAATGCATTTGAATCAAAATTTAATTTTGCATCCAATGCAATAATATTTCCATCTTCCGTTAAAACTAAGGGATTAATTTCAGCAATAGAGCAGTCTTTTTCAACAAATACTTTATATAATCCAGTCATAAAGGCAACCGCTTTATTAACTTGCTTGCTCGGAATGTTAATAGAGAAAGCAACTCGACGTGCTTGAAATGGTGTTAAGCCAGTCACTGGATCAATAACTTCTTTTACAATCTTCTCTGGGTACTTTTCTGCAATTTCCTCAATTTCTGTACCGCCTTCTTCAGAAGCCATCAATACGATTCTAGATGTTGCTCGATCCACAACAAAACCTATGTAATATTCCTTCTTGATTCGGCAACCTTCTTCAATTAATAATCGTTTTACAACTTTTCCTTCGGGACCTGTTTGGTGAGTTACTAATGTGCTCCCTAGAATGTCAGAAGCATATGTTTGTACTTCATCTAAGCTTTTGGCAACTTTTACTCCTCCAGCCTTACCGCGACCACCTGCATGAATTTGCGCTTTCACTACCCATACATCACTATTTAATGTTTCTGCAGCTCGCACTGCCTCTTCTACTGTAAAAGCTACTTTTCCTTTTGGTACTGCGACGCCATTTAATTCTAAAATCTCTTTCCCCTGATATTCATGAATATTCAAGCTTCCACACCCCTTATTTTCCCTTTTTGTGTAAAATTGGAGACAACTGCATGATGACTTTCGTGAATGAATAACTTTTCCCATCCATTCATTTGTTTTTTCCAAAACATAAGTATCGTTATCACTGTATTAATATTCTTTTCGAGAGCAAATTACGATTATTTTATGTATTTAGAAAAGACAAAAATATGTTTACGCTTTCATTTTAAAGGAAAAAACCTTTCTTTGTCTATAAAAAAGGCTTTTATCTTTAAATATTTTACAATTAAAAATATTTTTTCTTTCTTATTTTGCTTTTTCCCCCTCTTTTTCCGTTACTTCCTTCTCTAAAGCATAAATAAATGCAAACACTTCTGCCACTGTCATGTATAAATCTTCAGGAATTTGTTCATTTATATTTAATTTACTTAAAAGCTCTACAAGAGAGGGATCTTCTTGAATTGGAATGTTCTCTTTTTTGGCACGTTCCAGAATTTGTTCTGCGATCACGCCTTTGCCTTTTGCAATAACGGTAGGGGAAGCGTGTTTTTGCTGTTCATAAGTTAATGCTATTGCTTCTTTCCTTTTTAAAGAATGGTGTTTATTCATATTTTTATATCCACCCCTCTGTAGGCATTTCCTTTCACTGCTTGTTGGGAACTCCATATGGGTTTGTTTTCTTTTGACAAGTCTTTCACATGAATAGACAGTAAGGTATAATCTAATTCCCGTAGTTTTTCTTTTAAGGGCTCCTCTGCCTGTTTAATTAAGGGCATTATTTTTGTTGACTGATCATTTAATATAATCATGTTCATGATTCTATTTTGAATATGGATATCAATAACTGTATCTTTTAAATTAGCCAGTTCTAAGTAAAAAAGAATGCGACAATAATTACTATCGACTTTTCCATCTGCTGTTTTTCTGCCATTATATTGCATTGTCACATCCACTTGTTGATTAAAAAAACGAAGAGGAATTTCTGTTATCATTTGCATCATTGGACCTGTTTGCTGACTGATAAGCTGATACCCTGTCACTTTATCAATTAATTGACCTGCAGTTTCTTTCACAACATCAGGGATATCTTTTCCCATCAATCCTAGCAGCAATGGTTTTAATATTTCTTTAGTTGTTTGCTCCTCTATTTGCGTATGCTGTAACAATCCCGCTTCAAACGAATAGCCCATTTTATGCAGAACAGCTTTTAGTGAAGCAACGATATTATCTTGAGCAACCTTTCCACTCTCACTAATCCCCGAAAGGACATCCGCTACCTTTGGTTCTTTAATATGATAGGTAGACAACTGCTGCTGAAGTTCATTTAGCAGCACACTAACTCCTTTATTGGATTGCAAGGCGGAAATACTTGCAAATACTTCCTTTGTCAGAGGGAGCTCTCTTTCCATCATAAGACCGATAGTAGCAAGCTCCTGTTTCCCTATTGATTTTGGCAGCCATTCACCTATAGATCTTATCGCTTCTTTCGAAATTGGTAGATTATTAGATAGTAAAAAATGAAGAAGCAGTTTATTTTCTTTCGTATCGGTAAGATGCAGCTGCTGAAGTAATCCATTGATATTCCCCTTTGCAGCTGGAACTTCTGATGACTGCGGCAATACTTTTAGAACTGGTTTGTTATCTGTAATGGAAACTTGAAACCAATAACTTTTATCAAGAGTTAACGGAATCGTTAGGTTTGCAAGCATTTTTTGTGAGCCTATTTGTACCTCTGCCATTTGTTGAGGAAAAAGTTTCGTTAATTTCCCATAAACTAGTTGTCCATCTCGTAATTCCAGACTTTTATTACTCATAAGGTTTTCTTGAAATAAAGTTTGGACAATATGGTTCACATTCATCTTTCTCTTCCTCCTTCCTTACAGATTCAGCTAGTTATTTTCTACCATCTCTTTTACAGGGGAAAAACTTTTACGATGATGAATAGTAATTCCGTACTCTTTAAGAGCAGCTAAATGTTCCTGTGTCCCATAGCCCATGTTTGTCGCAAAATGGTATTCTGGATATTCTTGATGCAGCTCTTTCATCATACGATCTCTTGTCACTTTTGCTATTATACTTGCTGCAGCAATAGAGACACTTTTACTGTCTCCTTTAATAAGAGATTGACTTGGATATGGTGTCGTTAATTTCATTGCGTCAATTAGTAAGTAGTCTGGCGTTTGTGAAAGTTCATTAATTGCTAGAAGCATCCCTTTTTTTGCTGCTTGATAAATATTTATACGATCAATTTCAGCAGGTGAAATAATTCCCACGCCAATGGCAATTGCTTCTTTTTGGATTATCTCGTAAAATAATTCTCTTTTTTTCTCAGATAATTTTTTTGAGTCATCGATACCTGGTAAATAGAAATCTTCTGGCAGGATGACAGCTGCTGTAACAACAGGCCCTGCAAGCGGTCCTCTGCCAACCTCATCGATTCCTGCTATATATGTATAACCTTGCTTTCTGATAATTTGTTCATAGTGGTTCATTGATAGAAAGTGATGATGGAGCTTTTCTTCCTTCTCTATCCGCTTCTTCCACGCTTCTAAAAGCTTCTGAGCCCCTTTCCTCTCGTCTTTTTCTAATTCAAGGATAAATGGGTCATTTACTTCCCTTATTGCTTCTAGCGCCTCTTTGATATCTTTCATTGTTGCTAATTTCATTGTTTACACCTCAGTAGTTATATCGGTTCAATCGCTTCCTTTTTTATAGCCCCGATCACATTCCCTTCCAAGAGACCGGTCCTATAAATGGTCCTATTATTCCGTGTGGGATGCTTCATATCATTTCTTATCTCCCATATGATTCAAAGCGCTGGACCTAATCATTTATAGGTAAATATATATTACATAAAAAAGAGAAGTGTCTGTTTTTAGCCACTTCTCCTTGCAGTTTTTCCCTTACATTTCGTCTGCTCTTTCAAAAGTTAGCGGACCAAACTTTTCACCTCTAATGTCACGAATAATTAGTTCCGTTACTTTATCATAGTTAACGATACCGCCACCCGACAGAGCTCCTCTTATCTCACCGATACGATCAAACAGCTCTACTGTATCTTCTGGAATTATTTCTAATTGGTACCTTTCTTTTAAACGTTGCGGATACTCTTTTTCCAAAAAACGAAGTCCGAATATAGCAATGTCCTGCAAATTCAAAATTGTATCCTTTATCGCACCTGTTAATGCAAGCTTTAAGCCTACTTCCTGATCTTCAAATTTCGGCCATAGTATTCCTGGTGTATCTAATAACTCCAGTTCTTTCCCTACTTTAATCCATTGCTGCGCTTTCGTCACACCAGGTGTATTCCCCGTTTTGGCAATGTTTTTCTTTGCCAACCGATTAATTAAAGTAGATTTACCTGCATTAGGAATTCCAACAATCATCGCTCGAATCGCTCGAGGTCTAATCCCTTTCGCTTTCATCCGATCAAATTTTTCTGCTAGTACTTCTTTTGCTAAAGCAGTAATTTCTTTCATTCCAACACCTGCTTGAGAGTTAATCGCAAGTGCTCTTATTCCTTGACTTTGAAAATAACGAATCCATTCTTTCGTTCGTTCTTTATCTGCCATATCTGCTTTATTTAACAAAACAATTCTTGGCTTATGCTGGATAATTTCATCAATCATTGGATTTCGTGAAGATTGCGGAATTCTCGCATCCACTAATTCAAAAATAATATCAACTAGCTTTAATTTTTCCGTTACTTGCCTTCTGGCTTTTGCCATATGCCCTGGAAACCATTGTATAGTCATGCATGCACCTCTATTTCTCCCACTAACATTATTCTACTATTTTCCAATCAGCTATTGGCCAATATACCACACTCGTAGTACCAATAATTTTATCAAAGCCAATTGTACCGATATGACGACTGTCTTTACTATTGCGACGGTTATCTCCCATCACAAATAATTCTCCTTTTGGCACAGTTGCTGTAAAGTCTTCTGTTAGAGGGCCTATTACGCCTTCTTTATTATGTTCTAAATAAGGTTCTTCATAAGCTTGTCCGTTCACATATAAAACATCATCGCGATATTCAATTGTATCTCCGGGTAGACCAATTACTCTTTTTATATAGTCCTTACCTTCTGGAGCGTGGAACACAACAATATCAAAACGCTTCGGTTCACTTACTTTGTAATTTATCTTATTGACAATCATTCGATCTTGATCTAGCAATGTAGACTGCATGGACTCACCATCAACTACAATTGGAGCAAATAAAAAATAGCGAATAACAACAGCAAGTAAAACAGCAATTATTAATGCTTTACTCCATTCCCAAATTTCATTTTTCTTCTTCTTTTCAGTTGCCATACCTTTCACCAATCCTTAACTGAACAATATAGGTATTTTTTTATGTATGGTTAAAAGTTCTCTACCATGATAATATTTTAGCGGAATTTCCGGATGAAGTAAAATTGGAAAGATTGCAGTTGGACTTTTGTTCCAGATTACTCCAATTATTAGCATAAAGATTAGAAATAGATTTGCTAAGTTGTGATTCCATTAAAAGACCACTTCATTTTCCTTTCTCAGCATCCCCCTCATTTTTGGATGAATTATAGGACTATTATTTCTAATATGCGAGTTTTCTATAAGCAGCATTTAAGGATATAAAAAAGAGCTTGTTACAAGAACAGGCTCTTTTTTGGTAACAATTATCGAATTTCTTTAATACGAGCTTTTTTACCACGCAGGTTACGTAGGTAGTAAAGTTTCGCACGGCGTACTTTACCGCGACGGATAACTTCTAGCTTCGCAATTTTAGGTGTGTGAACAGGGAATGTACGCTCAACGCCAACTCCGTAAGAAACTTTACGTACTGTAAAAGTTTCGCTGATTCCACCACCACGACGCTTAATTACAACACCTTCAAATAACTGAATACGCTCACGAGTACCCTCAACAACTTTCACATGTACACGTACAGTGTCACCAGGACGGAACGCAGGAAGATCAGAACGAAGTTGTTCTTTTGTAATTTCTTCTATTAATTTTTGCATCGTTTTCAACTCCTTCCAACAGACGCTCTTGCACTCATAGATAGAGACCACTTGCAGCGGAACATCGTTATAAGACCCTTCACAGAAATTCATCTGTTTAAGTCACAAGTGTTATCTTAACATAAAAGGAGCATAACAGCAATATTTTTTCTGAAAATAATAGTATTACCTTGCTCCTTAATAGATTCCTTCATCAAATCATCAACAATTCCATCCCCCATTAGCTTGGATGATGCTGATTTGTTAGCTCTTTTACCAACTTTTTCTGCTTCTCAGTCAGCGGATAATTTTCGAGTAAATCTGGTCGTCTTTCAATCGTTCTTCGGAAGGATTCCCTTTCTCTCCATTCATCAATATGTGCATGATTTCCAGAAAGCAGCGTGTCTGGTACCTTCATTCCTCGGAAATCGGCTGGACGAGTGTAATGAGGATGCTCCAACAAACCAGTGCTAAAAGAGTCATTAACATGGGATGCTTCTTTTCCAAGCACGCCTGGTAATAAACGTACTACACTATCAATAACGACCATAGCCCCTAATTCGCCGCCTGTAAGGACATAATCACCAATGGAGATTTCATCTGTCACTAAATGTTCTCTAATTCTCTCATCATAGCCTTCATAATGTCCGCAAATGAAAATCAAATGCTCTTCTTGTGCTAATTCCTCTGCTTTTGCTTGACTGTATCTTTCGCCTTGAGGGCACATCAAGATGACACGAGGCTTTCTGTTATCTTTTGGTTTTAGAGCGTCCACAGCGTCAAATATAGGCTGTGGCTTCAACACCATTCCCGCACCTCCTCCATATGGATAATCATCAACGGTTTGATGTTTATTATCGGCATAATCGCGAAAATTGACGATCTTATAAGCTACTTTTTCCGCTTCTTGTGCTTTTTTTAAAATGGAGCTATGAAGGACGCCTTCAAACATCTCAGGAAATAAAGTCAATACGTCAATTTTCATTAAGACAACAGCCCTTCCATCGGCTCTATGACAACTACTTTTTCTTCTACATCTACTTTCATGACTACCTCTTCAATATAAGGAATTAAAATTTCACTCTTATCTTTACCCTTTACCACCCAAACATCATTTGCACCTGGTGTTAAAATTTCTGTGATTTCTCCAAGTTCTTCTCCTTCAACTGTCACTACTTTACAGCCAATAATTTCATGGAAGTAATATTCATTCTCCGCAAGCTCACCTAAAAAACTCTCTGGAACCTTCAGGAGACCACCCTTCATAAATTCTACATCATTTACATTATCATAGCCTTCAAATGTAAGTAGATTGAAGTTCTTATGCTCACGATGACTTTTAATTTTCAGTTCTAGGGGATTTGCTTTATCGTTTTGAAAAAAATAAATGGTGTTTCCAATTTTATATCGTTCTTCTGGAAAATCAGTACGAGAAATGACGCGGATTTCTCCTCTTATCCCATGGGTATTCACAACTTTTCCAACATTAAACCATTTTTCCATTACCTTCACCTCTATCGAATATCAACCACTATTCCATCTTTGACAACAATCGTCTTCTTAGTACTTTCCCAAGCCTGTCCCACTTGAACATCAACAAGTCCCATTACTTCCTGTTCTTTAATCTCTGTCCCTAACGGTAGTATATGTAATTGCTTTAATTGAAACTCTATCGTTTTTTGTTTCTCTAATTTATTTGTAACTTCCTTACGAAAAAAAGTTTTTATTTCCGAAATAGAAGGATTATTTTTCAATTGTTTTCTTTCTTCAAATTGAAGCTGCTGTATTTCTTTTTCTAACTGCTGTATTTCTTGCCTATATCGATCGGAAATCGACTTTTTGGTAGTTTCGGTTAATACTTGTTTTACTGTTACAGACTGAAGAATCTTCATTCACTTCCTCCTAACAGATGACAACTTTAGTCCTTACTACTAACAAAGTAACACAGATTACTGTTTTCGTCTAAAAACAAAGGGGGGAATCAATTTTCCGAACGTAATTACAACTATTTTTCAGAAAAGTTGCCGTTTGTTTCTGCCTTTTAGGGTAATGAAGTTATATTAGCTATTTATAGTGCGATCATCAGCCCAAAATCTCGATTTATCACCCAATCCTGCTTTCATATCAGCCGAATTTCCGATTTATCAGCCAAACACGCTCTCTTTTCAGCCAAATTTCCATTTTATCAGCCAAGGCTACTATTTCCCCTAAAAAATAAAGGAAGGAGGGTTCCCCCTCCTTCCTTTTCATTTAATCTCTAATATCAACAATAATTTTCTTTTGTTGTAATGATCCTGCTGCATAAACAATCGTTCGAATTGCTCTAGCAACTCGCCCTTGCTTCCCTATTACCTTTCCAATGTCATTCTCGTTGACAGAAAGCAAGTAAGTGATACGATTATCCTCTTCTGTTACAGTTACAGCAACTTCCTCTGGAAAATCAACAAGGGGCTTAACAATCGTTTCTATAAGCTCTTTCATTGCATCAAATATTATTTACCGTTTTTGATATTGTGGAATTTCTCCATAATACCTTGGTTAGAGAATAGGTTACGTACTGTATCAGATGGTTTTGCACCATTTTGTAACCATTGTAGAGCTTTATCTTCGTTGATTTCCACGATAGCAGGGTTTGCTACTGGATTGTAAGTTCCTACTGTTTCAATGAAACGTCCATCACGTGGTGAACGAGAATCTGCTACTACGATACGATAAAAAGGAGATTTTTTTGCTCCCATTCTTTTTAAACGAATTTTTACTGCCATTTAATATTGCACCTCCGAATAGTTTCACACAAGATAGTATATTATCAGATACTCCAACACTTTGTAAAGTGTTTTTTCTTGTCAGTGTTAAAAATCTTTATTTAAGCCCTCTCACAGGCAGTCTCCGCGCCATTCCAATGGACAAACAGATCCTCTTTTTTACAAATAATCGCTGTTAAAAAGGGTTAAATGGTAATTTAAATTTACCTTTTTTCTTGCCTTTTTGACCCATATTGGTCATTTGCTTCATCATTTTTTTCATATCATCAAACTGTTTTAAAAGTCGATTTACTTCTGGAACCGTTCTTCCGCTTCCTTTCGCAATACGCTTTCTTCTGCCAGAATTGATAATTTCAGGATGCTCTTTTTCTTGCTTTGTCATGGACTTAATGATTGCCTCAACATGGGCAATTTGCTTTTCATCCACCTTCATATTATTTAAGCCTTTGATTTTGTTCGCACCTGGCATCATTTTTAATAATTCGTCCAGCGGCCCCATACTTCTAACTTGGCTTAAGGAATCAAGAAAATCATCAAAGGTAAATGAATCAGACTTCATTTTCTTTTCTAACTCTCTTGCTTTTTCTTCATCTACATTAATTTGTGCTTTTTCGATTAAGCTTAGGACATCGCCCATTCCTAAGATTCTGGAAGCCATTCTCTCAGGGTGAAACGCTTCAAGCGCATCCATTTTTTCTCCCAAACCAACAAATTTAATTGGTGTATTTGTAACAGAACGAATAGAAAGTGCTGCTCCCCCGCGTGTATCCCCATCAAGTTTTGTTAAAACAACTCCCGTTAATCCTAACTGCTCGTTAAAACTGCCAGCTACGTTAACAGCATCCTGCCCTGTCATTGCATCGACAACGAGTAATATTTCTTCTGGGTTTGCAAGTTCTTTGATCTGCTTTAATTCATCCATTAGTGCTTCGTCTACATGAAGGCGACCAGCTGTATCAATTAAAACATAATCATGATGATCTTCTTTTGCTTTTTCAATTGCTTGTTTTGCAATTTCAACTGGACTAACTTGATCTCCTAGTGAAAATACCGGAAAATCAAGCTGCTTTCCTAAAGTTTGCAATTGCTTAATCGCAGCAGGACGATAAATATCTGCAGCTACCAATAACGGATTACGATTATGTTTTTTACGCAATAAATTCGCAAGCTTACCAGTAGTTGTTGTTTTACCTGCCCCTTGTAGTCCGACCATCATAACAACAGTTGGAGGGCGCTTACTAACGCCAATTTTACTTTCTTCTCCACCCATTAATTCAGTAAGTTCTTCTTTTACTACTTTAATAACTTGTTGTCCAGGAGTTAAGCTTTTTAGCACTTCCTGTCCAACTGCACGCTCACTTACTTTTTTGACAAAGTCTTTTACCACTTTAAAGTTAACGTCCGCTTCAAGGAGTGCAAGACGAACTTCACGCATCATTTCTTTAACATCCGCTTCATTTACTTTCCCTTTTCCGCGGATTTTTTGCATCGTGTTCTGCAGTCGGTCAGCTAAACCTTCAAATGCCATACGTCAGCCTCCTTAATCTAATTTCTCTAGTTCCTCTACTGCTTCTCGCAACGCAGATATAGATAAGGTATCATGTTCTAGCATTTTTTTCATCTTTTCAAAAAGAACTTGACGTTCCTGAAATTTCTGAAGTAACACTAACTTATTCTCATATTCTTCTAGCATTGCTTCCGTACGTTTAATGTTGTCATACACCGCTTGCCGGCTTACATTGTACTCCGCAGCAATCTCCCCAAGAGAGTAATCATCCAAATAGTAAAGAGACATATAGCTTCGTTGCTTCGGTGTTAACAACGACTGATAAAAATCAAATAAATAATTCATTCTCGTTGTTTTCTCAAGCATCGAATAATACCCCCGTGTTAAGTCAAAAGCCTTTACATCGACTATTTTACACACCCCCAAAAAAGATGTCAAGAAAATATCTTTACAAATCGAAAAGCGGAAGCGCCTTGGTTATCGTTGTACAAACTGGTAGGTGTCTTACTGAGATAAAGGAAACACAGCGAAAGACAGTGAACTGATGTTGACTTATCGTAGGGAAGCGGCGGGAAGCCCATCAGCCCCTGGACACTCGGAGCCGGACAAATCGAAAAGCGGAAGCGACTTGGTTATCGTTGTACAAACTGGTAATTGTCTTACTGAGCATCTATAAATGAGATAAGTTTTTTTGACATAAAATACACATAGGTTTTACTAAGCTTCTCTGTTACCTTTTTCTCCTCTTTCCCGATTAAGTCCATATAATTGTGTAAAAAGAATCCGTAATTAATTTTGATATAGAAGCGATTACGAAATCTTCTATCGTTTTAGTATTAAATGAACTTATGGAAAAAGAGCGTGACCTCTATCTAAATGCCAATTCTTATGAACGTTCTGCCGACCGACGTGATTACCTTAAAGGCTATTATGAGCCAGAAAAAAGACACCTTATAAAAGCTGCCTAATCAAACGTTTCATATATCTCTTTTCTGGAGGACTCTATCTTTGAATATTAAAATTAATATTTCTAAAAAATTGCTAGATTCATAATTCTAGAATTTCAATGATCTCGTAGCCTCTTTTGCATCTGTTTTATCAGCAGTTTGTGGTGCATTTCAGTTCTGTTTTCTATCCCATACATTAGTTTGTTTTTATTAACTACACTATATAAATCGCCTATACCAATTGCATTTCCTAGTTCATGTGTAGCCGTTACGGTGTTTTTTTGCAGTAGTTCTACCATTATTTTTACTTCCGCTATCAAATCTGCTCCATCAATAGCCTCTTCGAAGGAATAAGTTAGATAACTCCAAATAAACTATAGTAGTTTGTTGCTCATGTCTCTCTCCTTTTTTTTGACCATTTCCTCTATTCCAAAATATTACAATATTAGTTTATTATACCCTAGAATTAAAAGAATCTAAATTAAGTTGTAACATTGTAGTTAAGGAATTTAACACATTATTTCGGACTTGACTTCTTGCCCCTTGCTCGGTCACAGATGGTACTTCTCTATTACCTTTTCCACCTCAAAAAACTGCAGACAATCAATAAAGTTTGTCTGCAGTTTCATACCAATCTGATTCATCGCTTTTTCTTCCGCTTCATTTGTAATAATTGTTCCAAATGATTTTCGCTGTCTACCTTTTCCGTCTTTATCTTCTCTCGCGGTTTTTCTTGCTTTTGTTTCGGTTCTCTGCTTGAAACATCTTTCTTTAAAGCAACTGGTCTTTCTTTAGGTGCTCCACTTTTTTTCTTCTCTATAGAAGATATTCGATTCTTTTGACGCTTACCTCTTTTTCTCTTTTCAAAGACAGGGAAAAATTTCACTGGTAATCCAAGTCTTCTAATAGCAATTTCGAAAAATAGAAGCAGGAAGCTAATCAGCAGCAAGATTTCGGTAATTTCCTGCTTTTGTTTAACTGGATCCTTTAACGGACGAAACGCTTGTGATTCTTTCTCCAGCTGAGATCCGTTAGTTATCGCCAGAAGCTCAGCAAGCTTTTCTTTATTTGCTCCGGTAATTAAATATTCGTCTGAATAGGGAACGGTAAATCCTGATTGGTAAACAGTAACGTTTCCGTCCTCATCTGTTTGTTTAACATGAATAAAATAAAGACCTGGATCATCGTCAACATCCACTTCATATTTTCCTGGAGCAATCATTTTTGTATTTCCTTCCACCGTATCTCCTCTTTCGGAAATAATGGTTGTTTCAATCGGAAGCATCGATAAATGATCAGCGGTTATCGATAGATAGGTTCGGTCTTTCGCTTTTTCAACGGATAAAGAATATGCTTCCGAATCGTACTGTGGCAGGGTATTTGCGACCATTTTTGTCATAAAACTACTCCATTGGTTCCAACGCGCCCAATCTCCTGCCCACATACCATTTACATCAGAAGTGAAAGCTATTGCCTTACCTAAACCGTATTGCCATTCCGCTAGAACAGGATCTTTTTTTGTACTCTCAATTGGAACGGTGCTTTCTGATTTTGGCGTTGTTGCGATATAGGCATTCATTTTTGGTACCCCTTTACTAAACAAGGAATCCCATCCGTAGCCAGACTTTATTTGAGGATAAAACGGATTATCCTCAATATAAGTTCTTGTCGCCATAACAGTTTCTCTTGATAGAATCGAAGGAATTACCGAAGAATCCTGTACATCATAAAAACGTCCAGCTCCCATTTCCGCTAATTCTTCTAATAAATTCCGATCTGCATCCGCCCCCAAAGCCACTGTTGAAATTGTAACGTTTTTCTTGCTGCCATTATTAATTAACTCTTCATAATTATTATTCGTTGCAGATTGTCCATCTGTTAGCAAAATAATATGTTTTCTTTTTACATCTAAATCACTGATTTGCTCATAGGCTTCCAGTAATGACCCATAAATTTCGGTTCCGCCGCCAACTGGGACAGAACGAATCTTCTCTACAACTTCCTCTTTATTTTTCAAAGGTTCAGGTTCTACAATAACCCACGGTTTATCATCAAAAGCTATAAATCCTAATGTATCAGTCTCTTGAAGCAATTCTACAGTCCGAGCTGCTGCTTCTTTTGCTAACGAAAATTTCGATCCGTCCATGCTTCCCGAACGGTCCAAAACAATCATTAATGCCAGTGAGGGCATTTCCTTTTTCCCTTTTATATCCATATCAACAGGCAATAATTTTTCGATAGGGGTTTGAAAATATCCTCCTAACCCGAAACTGTTTTCTCCACCCGTCATGAGAAAACCGACACCAAAGTCTTTAACGCTTTTTTCAATAAGACTCATTTGCTTTTCCGTAATATCTGTTGCTGCAATATTATTAAAAATAATCGACTGATAGTTTAAATAGCCAGAAAGCACAGTAGGAAGCTGAATAGAGGAACGAACCTCTACTTTATACCCAGCAGCTTCTAATGCTTGAACAAATGCTTCATTGGGACTATTTTGCACTACTAAAATTTTCGGAATGGTTTTAACCGTATTGACAACCTGAAGCTTGTTATTTTCAGCATAGGCATCATTCATAAGTTCAACTTCTGCTTTATATGTTACCAAGCCAGTCTGTTTTACAGGAAACTGAATAGGGATTACATTTGTACCTTCTTTCACTTTGATAGACTTTGAGACAATTTTATGATTATTTTCATAAAAATGTAGTAATCCCGTTTTCGCCTTATTACTTTCAATTGTTACAGAAACATTTGCTTGTTCCCCTTCAAATAAAGTGGACGGCACTTCTACATCTGTAACAGCAGTATCTTCATATAAAGAGGGCTCAAGCAGCACAGTGTCTAATTCAATGGAGCGGTTTTTTAATAATTTTGCCGCTTCAGTAAGATTTCCCATCGTTTCGTTCCCGTCGGTAAACAGTATAATCCTACCGCCGCTATTATTGGAAAAAACACTGCTGGCAAGGTTAAGCGCCCCTTCAATATTTGTGTGGTCTTTGCCTAACTCCTCATTCCATTTCGGAAAACGAAGTTCATCTTTGCCCATCATTTGCTCTATAGTTGTTTTTTCTCCGAAGGAAAGAACACTATAGAGATCTTTTTCTTTTTTATATCGCAAGCTTTTTTCCAGCCATTCAAGCTGCTGCTCTCCTGCATCTTGTACACTTGCACTGCGATCCATCAGAAAAACAACTTGGTTTTCTTTTTGCGGCAGAACTATTTGTGGAATGGCAAGCGCAAGAATTAATAGAGAAAAAATCAAGCTTCTTAAAAAGAGAATAACTTGTCTTTCTTTTCTATTTGACATCATCCTTGATTGTTTCCAGTACCGATAAAGAAGAAAGACAATAGGAAGAAAAATTAATAGAATGAATGGGTATTTAAACTCTATCTGCACGTCGATACACCTCCCATTCCATACATAAAGTGATCAGCGCAAGCAAACATAAAATATACCATAACCAATCATTCTGCGTTTTTGTCATTTCATTGCCTATTAGTTTATCTTCATTTAGAACAAACGACTTTTGCGTAGCAGTCGTCTTCTCTCGATCATCTAGATTTACTGAAAAATAAAGAATTTCAGAGCCATTTGTCAATTGATAAACACCAGGCAGCTTTGGTGCTTGGAAACCATCATCCAATGAGAAGGTTCTCACTAATTGGTCGCTTTCATTATAAATATCCCACTCTGTTTCTTTGCTTGTTAAATGAATGGTCCGCGATTCTAATGGCTGAAAATCACCAACATAATTGGATTGAGAAGAAAGCCATTGATACATATTATATAAAAAGATCGGAAAACTTGGATGTAATGGCCAATCACTATCTTTTAAGTCAAATTGAATAGCTATAGCGGGCTGATTATT
This sequence comes from Niallia circulans NBRC 13626, assembly GCF_001591585.1. Taxonomy (GTDB): domain Bacteria; phylum Bacillota; class Bacilli; order Bacillales; family Cytobacillaceae; genus Niallia; species Niallia circulans. The sequence goes on from NZ_BCVE01000002.1 coordinate 178,248, forward strand.
CCATTCACCTTTTTGAATTAACGGCAGTTCTCCACTTTTAACAATGGGTTTCATCGTTTTCATTGTCTGCTTCGTTGCACTTGTGATAAAAACATCCTTCATATCGACATGTAAAAGTAGTTCATCCTCACTTGGTTCTATCACTGTTTGCACTTCTTCTTTTTTTCCACCTGTAAAGAAGAAAACAAATGGGCCTTCGATATGTTCGGGTAACGCAGAACCAGATAATAGGAAAATACCATCCTGTTTTGTGAGAAAATCTTCTTTATTCTCCATTTGGATAACTTGAAGACCGATCGCCTCAAATCCTTTTACCAAAAAAGGATTCATTTCATTATCAGTATACATAGTTGTTGCCTGTTTATTTAATACAGCGGTTTGCATATTATCAACTAAAAAATCATCTGTTACATTAAGTTGGGCACTGTAATAAGATTTCTCAGGAAGATCGTTTATCGCAATTACTTTTCTTTCCTTTGGCTCTAATTCAATATCTTGTTGATAAAGCACTGTTTTTTCACTTTCAACTTGAAAAGGTATTGTTTTTTGGGAATCTGTTTGGTTTTCCACCATCGCAATTCCCGCTATTTTATCGGCATTTTTTGATACACCAAAAGATAAAATTGAAACATTTTCTGCTTTTTCCTGCTCTTGATTATGTACTTTTACATAAAAAGAATCGATATTTTTTATTCTTTCCTTCTCTACCCCATCCGAAAAAATATGAATGGCCGTTTTACCCTCTTTCGCTAGACTTGCCGTCAGCTCTGTTGCACTTTGCCAGTCTTCATGTGTATAGGAAAGTTCTAGCCCTTTGATTGCGGCACTTATTTTATCTCGCTCTGACTCATTATGCAGAAGTATTTGAGGACGATCATTTACCTCTAAAATCGTAACGGCTTGATTTTTCTGAAGACCTTTCATCATTTCGAGTGCTTCTTTTTTACTATCTTCTAAACGGTTAGAGCTACTACCATTCGCGGCCATCGAAGCCGAGGTATCAAATAAGAATATGATTTGCTCCCCTTTCATCGTTTCTTTAGCAAAATATGGTCCTACTAATGCAAACATCAAGAGTAGCAAGCATAGAAGCTGCAGCCAGAATAGAACATTATTTTGCCATTTATGAAACCAGGAGGATGCCCTCATTTCCTTAAGAACTTCCTCCCAAAGTAAATTGGAGGGGATAGTTTGTTTTGTATATTTTTTGCGAAAAAAATATATTAGGATGAATAATCCAATAAAAATTAGCAGCAAAAAATAATAGGGTTGTGCTAAATGCATTTTGTCTCTCCTTTTGGCTCGTAATGAAAAAGAATTATTGAACCAATCCAGCAAACGCCAGTTCTCGTAAAATAATCGTTTGGATATCCAGTTTATCGCTGATTTGGCAATAACGGATACCATTTGTAGCACAAAGAACTTCTAGTTCTTGATTATGCTGATCGAGTCTTTTTCTATAAAGTGTTTTAATCGAGCTATTTAGACTTACATCCACGGTTTTTCCATTTTCACTATCGACTAATTGTATGTCACCAGATAGATTCGGATGAATCTCGCTCTCACTTAGTAATTGAATCAGCCATATTTGCTGATTGCGGTATTTTAATCGTTTAAAACTTTCCTCAAATAATGGCAAAGCTTCTAAACCGTCTGTTATCAAAATAATCATTTGTGTCGGCGCTTTTATAGAACTGCTTAATGATTGTGTGAAGCTTTCATTAATCGTCTGCTCCTTTACATCAACAATCTCATAAAAGGTTCGTTTATTATGAACTGAACCTTTGCGATGAAAGGAATGCTTTGTAGAAACAACAGAAAAACTCAGTCTATCTTCATGGGATAATGTGATATAAGCTAAGCCTGCTGCTAATTCTCTTGCTAGCTCCCACTTGGAAGGTATTTGTTTCATTGAGGCAGTCCCATCAAGGAAGATACTAACTGATATCTCCTTTTCATCTTGAAATCTTTTAATATATGGCTTATTAGTTCGGCCATATACATTCCAATCGATTTGGCGAATATCATCACCAGGATGATAGATTTTATAATCAGCAAAATCCAAGGAGGTTCCGTGAATATGAGATTTTCTTCGACCATTCTGCATTCCTGCACCCTTCGTCGAAACTTGCAGTCTTTTTCGGTTCATTCTTGCTAATAAGGAATGATAGTTCTTCATCGTCCCTTCCCTGCTTCAATGCGTAATGTTTTTTCCAAAATATCTTCCATAATTTGATCAGTCGTAATGCCCGCAATTTCCCCTTCAAAATTAAGCAAAATTCGATGTCTAAACACTGGTAGTGCCGCATAACGCAAATCTGCCATGGAGACATGCAATCTTCCAGAAGCTAATGCTCTTGCTTTTGCCATGTTTACTAAGGACTGCAGTCCCCTCGGACCGCTCCCTGCCTGAATATACTTATTTCCTAATTCTGTCGCATCCTCCGAACCAGGATGAGTGGCAGAAACAATATTGACAGCAATATCTAAAATATCATCCGCAACGAGAATTTGTTTGACAAGACTTTGTAAATGAAGAATATCCTCTACAGAGGCAACACGCGTTAATACAGTTGACTCCGTTCCAGTAGTCTTTTTAATAATGGCTTTTAGTTCTTCTTTTGACGGATAAGTAACATGCAATTTACATAGAAACCGATCTAACTGAGCTTCCGGCAATGGATAAGTTCCCTCCATATCAAGGGGATTTTGTGTTGCCAATACAAAAAATGGCGCTGCTAATTTTTTCGTTTCCCCCATAATGGTGACTGTTTTCTCCCCCATCGCTTCCAATAAAGCACTTTGCGTTTTCGGTGTTGCACGGTTAATTTCATCTGCAAGAACAATATGCTTAAATAAAGGTCCTTCATGAAAATGAAATTGTTGTTTTCCTTTATTATCAGGCTGCAGCACCATCGTACCAGTAATATCTGCTGGCATTAAATCTGGCGTAAACTGAATTCGCGCGAAGGATAAGTCCATGACTTCCGAAATAGTGCGAATCATCATCGTCTTTCCAAGACCTGGAAGTCCTTCTAAAAGTACATGTCCACCTGCCAGCATACTCCAAAGTACCTCATCAGTAATTTTTTCCTGTCCGACAATGAATTTGCCAATCTCCTCTTTCACCTTTTTAAGCAAAGCCTCTGCTTGGATAAAATCCTGTTCCACTAGTTCTTTTTCCATCTTTTCCCCTACTTTTCATTTGGTTTGATATCAGTAAAATAGTTCTTTACAATATTTTCTAAGTCATTTGGCAATTTATATCTTGAAGTACTTTCCCTGTAAGAAGCTTCATATTCTGAAAATACCTGTTCATACGGACGAATATTCCCTTTTAGAACGGGACCTTCCCCTTCTGTCATCTGACCTTGCTTGCCATTGCCTAATTTACCTGAATCCACTTCGACATTATCTTTTCCATCTGTTTTTTCCGGTACTGTTAATAATTCTCTGCTTCCGCTTCCGAATCCAGCTCCTGGGCCATTCCCATTCCCTGATCCACCAGCACCATTGCCTGAACCGGAGCCATTTCCTGAGCCTGATCCTGATCCATTGCTATTACCTGCACCATTACCCGAGCTGGAAGAACCATTATTTCCATTTGTTGAGTTGTCCTTATCATTCTGCCCTTGCTGACTACTGGTAGTTGTTTCTCCTGAAGAAGTTGTTTCATTATTACTTGAGCCATTGGCAACCGTACGAGACTTAGGGATTGTTATTCCATTTGCTAGACTTTCATCCTCCAGCTTTTTCCCTACCTGGTCAAGTTCTGCTTGCACAGTTTCTAATTGTTGCAGCAATTCCTCATTATTCAGCAATTCATCCATTTGTTTTAATAGCTGTTGAAGCTGTTCTTCTGATAATTGCTTATTTGCACCTGTCAATTGATTGAGAGCATCTTTTTGTTGATCTGTTAATTGTTTATATTGTTCGTTTGCTTTTTGTAATTCTTTCTGTACTCCTTCCTTATCTTTCTCTGAGATAGCCTTAGCGAGAGATTTCAAACCTGCCTCATTCAGCATGGATTCTGTCTGTTGGCGTTCCTTGCTTTTCTCTTGAATCTTTCTCTTTTGCAGCTGGAGCTCTTTCGCCTGTTTTTCCAATTCTGCAAAGGTTTTTTCGACCGTGTCCTTCTTTTCTAATTGCTTTTGGATTTGTCTTAGCTCTTTTCTCACCTGTTTATCTGTTTCTTTTTTTATCGCTTTTTCTAATTCCTTTTCCGCTTTAGCGATTGTTTTTATCTCATTCTCTTTTTTCTTGGCAGCTTCCATATTAGCTGATGGAAAAAACTGTAACAGTAGACAAATGATGAAACATACCATTCCTGAAAGAATAAATTTCGGATAAATATATCTTTTCTTTCGGCTTAATACAGCTAGTTGTTTCTCTGTCATTTGCGCTATCGCTTGCTTTACAACTACTTGTTCGACCGCACCTTCACTATGTAGATAGGAAAAGGCCGTCGTTGCATAATCATCGGCAACAAACTGATTATATAGTTTTACCGCTTGTTTTTCTGTTGGCCATTTTCTCCATAAACGGATGAGAGAAATGGAAACACCAAGACCCAGCACGGCGAAGAGATAGTATAATAAAAAAGGCAGAATAAAAAGATACGCCATTATGGAAAGGAGGAGAAATCCTCCTCCTATAAGTGCTAGTAATAGGCATAGCTCTTTTGCAAGCAACTCTCTCACAATAGATTTTCTTACTGGTTTGAGCAATTCCTTATACTGCTGAAGATTTTCCATAGACTTATCAACTTCCCTTTTTCATATTGGCACGTAAATTACGAACACTAATTGTTAGTGACAGTGCAATCACAATACAATAAGTAATAAGGTGGGCAGACCAAATCGGAAACTTAATGCCTGTCAATTCTTTAATTTGTTCCGAAACAGTTGGTTCAAATATATCTGCAAGCACAATACCAGGATTAAACATGGCACTAAAGTATACAGATGGAACTTTTGCCGGAGTCGCAGAAGCATGAATATTCGCTATTTGAAAAAGGATAAGAGAAATAACTGCCGTTCCAGCCACAATAAATAACGCAACACTATAGGTTGTCACCATACTAACAATTGTTTTGCGTATAAGGGTTGAAAATAAAACACCAAAGCTGCCAATGACAAGCATCGTAAATAAGCTGAAGAAAAATACTTGTGTTAACTGCGTTGGCGAAATCCCACCATATAAAAACACAAAACTATATATCGGAAGACTTGCTAAAATTAATAGTACTAAGTACGAAATGGACGAAAGCAATTTGCCGAGAATAATCGTAAAGCTGCTTTGGGTGGTTGTTAAAAGAATACTTAAGGTTTGTCTTTCCCTTTCACTACTAATTACCCCACCTGTCAGTCCTGGTGTAATAAATAAAACTAATCCTAATTGAACAAACGCCAAAAACATAAACATCAAGCGACTTTCCTGTGGTTTAAAAAATCCATTTGGGCTCGAGGTTCTGAGTACATACATTAAAGCAACCATCAGCAAGGTAAGCGCAAGCAGATAAAACAGAATTCCGACAAATGTTTTTCCTGAACGAAAACGTAGCTTTAGCTCTTTATTTAATACTGGATTCATGAAATAAGCTTTCAAGAGAATTCAACCTCCTTTGTAATCTCCATAAAGACATCCTCTAAATTGCTCTCCATCTCTGAAAAACTAATAATCGGAATTTCTTTTTGAATCGCTGTTTTTAATAATTCTAGCTGCTCTTTATCTCCACCTTTAAAGAGGAACTGAATTGCTTTGCCATCTTCCAGCACTTCTATCTTTGTAATTCGTGGACTTTCTTCCAAAAATGCAATCGTTTTTTGTACATCAAATGTTTTGACATTAATGATTTTTTCACTCTGTAATTGCTGTTGAATAGCTGAAACCGTTCCTTGCGCTACTAATTTTCCTTGATCCAAAATACCAATGACATCACACATTTCTGCTAGTTCTGGCAAGATATGTGAAGAAATCAGAATGGTCTTTCCCATATTCTTTAATTCTTTTAAAATCTCCCGCATTTCTATTCGTGCACGTGGATCCAATCCAGATGCAGGCTCATCTAGAATAAGAACTGCTGGATCATGAATTAAACTTCTGGCAAGACAAAGTCTCTGTTTCATCCCTCGCGACAAAAGATCAACATATTCTTTTCTCTTATGAGAAAGGTTTACTAGCTCTAACAGCTGCGGAATTAACTTTTCTCTTTGTGCAGCCGAAATTCCATAGCTAGCACCATAAAAATCTAAGTATTCTTCTGCTTTTAACTGATCATAAACACCAAAGAAATCAGGCATATACCCTAACTGTTTTCTTACCTCTTTCGGCTGTTTGATGATATCTGCACCATTTATCGTTGCTGTTCCAGAAGTAGGTGCTAATAAGGTAGCAAGAATGGAGAAGGTCGTAGATTTACCAGCTCCGTTCTGGCCGACAAACCCAAACACACATCCAGCTTCAATTTGTAAATCTAATGGTTCAAGTGCTGTAAACTTCCCATACTTCTTGGAAAGACCTTTAATTTCTATCATTCTTTTATCTCTCCTTTCACCTTAACAGTTGGCAATTGCATGTATGGGTCTCCATTTGTTGCTTTATTCACCTTCAGCGTAATTTTTCTATTTTCATCCAAATAGTCGGCAATCTTTTGTTTCTCCAATTTGAAAAGATTTTTTACTTCTTCATAATTTCCTGTGCGTTTATTATAAATACTGTATTTCACACCTGGAGTTCCGCTTGCTTGTATCGTAATAGATTCAAAAGCAATCGAGCTATCTTCATAAGATTTCGGAATTCCAAGTGTATAGAGATACTCCCCATCTTCTAACGTAAAATCATTTTCTTGGAAATTTTGATTATAGACAGTTCCTTTAATTACTGCTAGTTTCTGGTACATATCTCCTTCATTCAAGGTAAAAGGCCCAGGAAAATTATTGGCTATTGTAAGAGGCTCCATTATTAAATTAGTGCTGTTCTTCGTTACCTTTCCACTTGTTAAACCAACCTTGATGATATCCTCATTTGTAATTCCAATTAATAATGGATCTCCAGTTGTCACAGTCTGAAAATACTCCGTATTCAACACCAAGCCTGAAGCAACTAATTCTCTATATTCATTTAAATCATTTCCATTGTAATCATAAACATAGGAACCTTGATTCGAATCAGATGGTTTAGAAAAATACTTATGCTTACGAGAAACCTTAATTTTTTTTGTTTCTCCAGCAGCAAGAGAACCTAATTCGATTTTTTCCGTTCCCGACCATATAAATAGGTTGGAGAAATCATATGGAAAATGATTTGTTATGGAACCAGTAATCTCTTTTTCTGTTGTTTCAAACTTATGACTGAATCCACCTTCTACTGGGATACTGGACTTGCCGTACATAGTACGACTGGACCAATACTCTACATCCGGAAAAATCACTTCATTCTTTTTAATTTTTTCCTTTGTAACGGCCTTCGTTTGTAATTCTCCATATCCAGTAAAAGGAATAGGAGTATACAAATTTTTATCATACATAAATGTAAAATCACCAGATTTATTCGATAAAAGAGTTGTAGCTTGATATCCAGATAAATAGTTATTGCTATATTGATAGACACCCATTTCATTAAATTGCGGATTTCTTATTTTATCCTTTGCACCCGTTAGGAACACCGCAATCGATAAAAGAATCGATAAGCTCGGTATAATCCACCAAGCATGCTCCCGTTTGTCGATTCTTTTTAACACAACGTATAAAATCGGCACAATAACAAGCAAATAACCTGTCAAAATAATTAATAATATACTAGTGGAAATAGTGGAGCTCTCGAAATATTCATTTGCTTGCACAAAACTATTATAGAGATCACCAATTGGGTTACTGTTATATTGAGAATTATTGGCATGCTGCGAACTTTCAGCTAATAGTATTTTTTCTATCCAACTATTAAATCCGGACCAGCCAAGAAAACTGGAATCACTAAGTGAAAAGGAAGCTTGAATAATTTTTCCTTCACCGAGCTCCTTTTTCGCAATAATCGGCTGGTCATTATGTAAAACAATTGCTTCTGCGCCCTCTATTAAGGTAGATTGATAACCATCTATTTTCGCTTGCTGTTTATTTTTTGTGTCTAGAACCGTCAAGGAAAAAGGTTCTTTTTTGCCAAGTGCTAGCGGCATCGATGTTTCTAAATGACCGTATGCTTGCTTTCCATTTGGTTGTGCACCAGTAATCAAAATACCTCCATTTTCAATCCATTTTTTTATTGCTTGCTGCTGCTCATCCGTTAATTCACTCAGTGAAAATTGATCAACCAGCAGATAGCTCATTGTTTCAAGCGCTAATGCCTGATCAGGTATTTCTTCTTTGATCATTTCCGTTGTATAAATGGAATTACTAGGCAGCTTTCTTAAATCTTTAAATTTATCATATTGATCAGTAAGAATACCTAAAGTCTGTTCAGGGATAAGATTTACCCTTACTTCTTTTACTCCAGTAAAAGTTACTTCATCTCCATTCTGCCAGCTTCCGCGATATAATTTCATCTTTTTGTTAGCATAATCTGTATCAGAAGAAATCCCAGGGATTGTGACCATATAGGTCTTCTTACTATTTGCCGGGATATCGACAGAAACTAATGTTTGTCCTCCAGCTTCATAGCTTGGAGAATAGGGAATTAATAAATCTCCTTTAAAGTCTTCTCCTGTATTTTCCATTGTAACTTTTAATTGAAATCCTCTTCCATCCATTACCTTACCAGCTAATCCAGCTTCTGTTGTGATTTTTATTGTGTCAGTAGAAGCAGCATTTGCTTCTTTGACAATAAAAGTAGTGGCCAAGAACAAGATAAAACATATAATTATCACTTTCTTTACTTTTCGCAAACTATGTTTCCCCCATTTTCTATTTTTTGGTTCTAATTAATAAACGATTGACAGTTGTTTCCTCCCTACAGTAAATGACAAAAATATTATAATGTAATTTTACACTAATACAAACTTTTTATACATATATATTTTTGAATATTACAAAATAAATGTCTCTCCTTCATTAGACGAAGAGACTGTTGCAAATGTTTTATGTATTAGAAACTATTTTTGGGAAGCATTTAAAAAAACTTCTGTAACCTTTTAACAGAAGTTTGATTTTAATATTGTTCTATAATTATCGGTGCTAGTATTTTTTTGTAAAATACTCATTTCGCCTTCATTCAATCTTTAAAGGCAATTCAACTAACTTTGAACACAAGCTAGTTTAAATGGAAAAGGATAAGGATACTAGTTGGTATTGCTATTAGAATGGCACCAATTATTTTCATGCGCAGGCCAGATAAGCTGCTTAAAAAAAGATTTTCTTCTTCTAGCGTAAGGAAATTTTCTCCTTCTGCTCCTTTCAATTTTTTGGCTGGTAAGGAATCACCTAGTTGAGCATAAGCATGATGCTGAACAAGATGACCCTTTACTGTTAAGACAACGCCTCCAATAAGAATAAGCAATACAACGCTTTGAATAATCAAACGTTTTCCCTCCAAAAAAAGATATTACTTTTATTATTATTCTTATCCTTATTTTTATTACGTTTTTGCAATAATTTAACATTCAGTTAAAAAAAGATGTCGTAAGCTTCCTTTACGACATCTTTCCACCTAACTCTCTTTTACTCTTCACTTTGCTCTACTAAGTTTGAAAATAATCCATAGACATATTTTTCTGGATCGAAGCTTTGGAGATCGTCCATTTTTTCACCTAATCCAACAAATTTAACTGGAATATGTAGTTCGTTTCGAATTGCTAACACAATTCCACCTTTTGCTGTTCCATCTAATTTTGTTAGTACAATGCCACTTACATTTGTTGTTTCTTTAAATGTTTTAGCCTGTACTAAAGCATTTTGCCCAGTTGTGGCATCTAGCACGAGTAAAACTTCATGTGGTGCACCTGGGACCTCTCGTTCAATTACTCGCTTAACTTTTTCTAATTCCTTCATTAAATTCACTTTATTCTGCAATCTTCCAGCTGTATCACAAAGAAGAATATCTGCTTGACGAGACTTAGCAGCCTGTACAGCATCAAACATAACTGCTGCTGGATCAGAGCCTTCTGTATGTTTAATGACATCCACACCGACACGCTCTCCCCATACTTCCAACTGTTCGATTGCTCCAGCACGGAAGGTATCACCTGCAGCAAGCAAAACTTTTTTCCCTTCCTCTTTATACTTATGAGCAAGCTTACCGATTGTCGTAGTTTTCCCTACTCCATTTACGCCAACAAACAAGATCACAGTTAAGCCTTCTGCTTGCATATTAATCGTAGAGGATTGGTCTTCCCCATTCTGATAAATAGCAACTAACTTTTCGGAAATTACATCTTGTACTTCTTTTGGATCTTGAATATTTTTTCTTTTCACTTCTTTTTTTAGCTCATCAATTAGTTCCATGACTGTTTCGAAACCAACATCTGCTCCAATTAAGATTTCTTCCAGCTCTTCGAAGAAATCTTCGTCTACTTTTCGATAACGTGACACAAGTTCATTTACTTTTTCGGAAAAGTTATTTCTTGTTTTCGATAAGCCTTCTTTAAACTTCTCCGTTACGGTTGTAGTCTGCTGAGACATTTTTTCTTTTAACTTTTTAAAAAAGCTCATTATTATCCCTTCTTTCATTAAAAAATATGGTTATGTACATGTAAACTGCTTATCGTAAACATTAAAAGTTTCCAAGGCCTCTATCTTGACAGAGCAACAGGCCTCGGAAGTGAAATTAGAAATGTTTATTAAAGCGAATTAAGCTTCTAACTAACTATAAAAAAATTATCCATTTGCAACTAATTCCTTTGTTTCACTTAATCGAACGGAAACTAGCTTTGAAACACCTGACTCTTGCATAGTTACCCCATAAAGAACATCTGCTTCTTCCATTGTCCCTTTGCGGTGAGTAATAACAATAAATTGTGTTTCATGGCTATAACGTTTTAAATAGGAACTAAATCGGAATACATTTGCTTCATCCAATGCCGCTTCCACCTCATCCAAAATACAGAAAGGAACTGGTCTTACTTTTAGAATGGAGAATAATAAAGCGATGGCTGTTAGCGCTCTTTCTCCCCCAGATAAAAGACTTAAATTTTGAAGTTTTTTCCCTGGTGGCTGGGCTACAATCTCTACTCCTGTATTTAAAAGATCTTCTGGATTTGTTAATACTAAATCAGCACTTCCTCCACCAAATAAACTTTGGAATACCGTTTCAAAATGAGCCTTTATCCCTTCAAATGTCTGCTCAAATCGATTTTTCATTTCCTCATCCATTTCATCGATTACTTGGTAAAGGGTATCCTTCGCTTCTTCTAAATCTGTTTTTTGTTCGAGCAGGAATTCGTATCTTTCCGAGATTCGCTCATATTCCTCTATGGCCCCAAGATTTACAGTTCCTAGTTCTTCCATAGCTAATTTAATGAGCTTTACCTTTTTACGGGCTTCTTCGACTTCTAATGTTAAAGGATAATCAAGCTTAGCCCCTTCATACGTTAATAAATATTCCTCGCGTAGATTCGTTAATCGTGTATCTAATTCCACGTCTACACGGTTTAATTTAACTTCTTCATCCTTTAGTGCTTGAACAATCCCTCTATGAAGCCTGCGCTGCTCCTTTGTTTCCAGCTCCAGCTCTTCTAAGCGCATTTGTTTTTGCAATCTTTCCTCTCTGCGTAAAGAAATAAGCTGGATCGTTTCTTGTTTTTCTTGCAGTTTTTGTTCTGCTGCTTCTTCTAATGTCGCTTCCCCTGAATGAGAATTACTCATTTCAGAAGAAAGCAAGCGTAAGTCCTCTTTGACAAGCTCCCACTTTTCTTCTGTTGATTCATGTTCTTGAATGATAGCTGCTAACTTGTCCTTTTCATGGCGGAGCTGTTCCTTTTTAGCTGCCGACTGAATTCGTAAATCACTAATTGTATTTACGACTGATTCTTTGGAAACTGTTTGTTTATTTTTTTGCTCGGTAACTAAAGCAATCTCTTTATCTAATTCAGATAACTTTTTACTTTGCTGTTCCAGTTTTTCTTGCAAAACAGTTCTTCTTTGCTGCAGAAGCTCTTGCTCTTGATGTGAATCGGCCTTATTGCGGTCATATAGAGACAATTTATCATTCATTGCTCTTTCTTCGAATTCCACCTCTTTTAAGTCATCTTTCCATGTCTGAATTTGGAAACGAAGATCTTCCACCTTTAAGCGCGCTTCTTCTATCGATGATTCTTCTGCTTGCAATGCTGCTTTTCCTTTTTTCAGCTGTTCCTCAAGCTTTAAAGATGTTTTATCCATTTCAAAAATCTTTTTCCTAAGCTCTTCTAATTCTCCTTTTCTGGTGATGATTGAAGCTTGTTTCTGCTTCATCGCTCCACCAGTCATCGACCCACCAGGATTAACTATCTCCCCTTCTAACGTTACAAAACGGGAACGATATTGAAGAATTTTCGCCATCTCATTGGCGCCCTTTAAATCCTTCGTAATCACAACATTTCCTAATAAACTACGGATAATTTCCCGATATTGACTGTCATAATTAATCAAATCTGCAGCAACCCCAATAAAGGATGGATGCCCTTGAATTAATCGTAGTTGGGAATCAGCAAGCGTTTTTCCCTTAATAACATTCATTGGTAAAAACGTAGCTCGTCCAAACCCATTCTTCTTTAAAAAAGCGATTGCTTCCCGTCCATTTTGTTCTGTTTCCACCACAATATGCTGCATCGATCCACCTAATGCAATCTCTAAGCTCACACTATATTCCTTTGGTACTTGCATTAATTCTGCAACTGCACCTCTAATCCCTTGTAAGGATTTCCCTCTAGCTTTAAGTACTTCCTTTACTCCGTGGAAAAATCCAGAATAGTCATCTTCTAATTCCTCAAGCATTTCTTTACGTGATTTCGCCTGCTGTGCATATTGATAAGATTGATAAAGCGCCTTCTCTACTTGTTGAACCTTTGCTTCTATTCCTTGAAAATGACTTTGCTTTTCCTGCCAGTGTTTAGACCATTTCTCCAGTTCATCAGATAGTTCCTTCAATTTCTCCGTAAACTTAGTCTTTTTTTCTTGAATTTGCATACGCTCATTTGTGAAGTTAGCATTTTCTTCATCAAGCTGCGATGTCCTTTTTTCATGATTTTCTAGTTGTTGAATAACCGAATTCAATTCATTTTTTGCCGCTGCTTGATTACTCACTATCTCAATATAGTCGCTTTTTAGCATCTCAATTTTTTCTTCTAGGTTCTCATTAAAAAGAGCAAGATTTTTTTCATTAGCTTTTAAAGTTTCTTCAATCGCTTTCGACTCTGCTTGCAATTCATGAACAAGCTTTTCTTGCGTTTCTTTTTGCAGCACAAGAGTTTCTACTCTTTCTTGCAGCTCCACCTTGCTCTTTTCAAGCTGATCACGATTTTGTGTTGCATTCTTCTTTCGTTCTTTTAATACTTCTTTTCGACCTTCTAATTTTTCTAATTCTTCACTCACTAAAAGAAGTACTTGTTGAAGATCATCAATCGATTCATCTAAAGCGGCTACTTCATTTTTCACTTCCTCCATCTTCGCTTCCTTATTTTGCAGCATAGAGGATAGCTTTAGCTCTTCTTGTTTATATGTTTCTAATTGCTTTGAAATAGCTTCAAATCGCTCATGCGCTTCTTCAATATCATGAACCATTAAGGCCACTTCAATCGATTCAAGATTCTCTCGATGATGTAAATATTCCTTAGCCATTGAGCTTTGAATCTTTAGTGGCTCAACCTGACTTTCTAATTCATGTAGTATGTCATTTACACGGTTTAGGTTATCTTGTGTTTCTACAAGCTTTCCTTCTGCCTTTTTCTTACGAGTTTTATATTTCAATACGCCTGCTGCTTCTTCAAAGATAGACCGGCGATCCTCTGCCTTACTATTTAAGATTTCTTCGACTTTTCCCTGACTAATAATCGAAAATGCTTCGCGCCCAAGCCCTGAGTCCATAAATAAATCAATAATATCTTTTAGACGACAAGATTGTTTATTAATTAAAAATTCACTATCTCCTGATCGATATACACGCCTCGTTACACTTACTTCATGGAAATCCAATGGCAGGAAATGATCTTCATTTTCTAAAGTTAACGTCACTTCTGCAAAGTTAACCGCTTTTCTTGAGTCACTACCTGAAAAGATAACATCCTCCATCTTACTTCCACGCAAGGACTTTGCAGATTGTTCTCCAAGTACCCAACGAATTGCATCCGTAATATTACTCTTCCCACTTCCGTTTGGTCCTACTACTGCCGTCACACCTGGCACAAAATCGACAGAAATCCGATCTGCAAATGACTTAAAACCGATAACATCTAACCGTTTTAAGAACATGACCTCACCCCGATTCTTCCTTGTTTTCCTCTAGTTGTTTTTCTTCGTTCGTTTTTTTGAGCATTTAGTTTTCACTTTCCGCCTTTAGCATTAATAATGATTTTTGGGCAGCTTGCTGCTCTGCTTCTTTCTTGGAACGACCCATACCTGTTCCAAGTTCTCGATTATTTAAAAAGACTTGTGAAATAAACTCTCTATTGTGTGCGGGTCCTTTTTCAAGCAATATTTTATACTCGATTGTTCCAACAGCATCTCTTTGTACATATTCTTGTAGTTGACTTTTAAAATCCATCACATGAGAAAAAGCACCGTTATTAATTTTCGGGAAAATAACTTCCTCTAAAAATGCTACCACTGAATCCAATCCTTGGTCTAAATATAAAGCACCAATAAACGCTTCAAATACATCAGCAAGCAGCGCTGGTCTAGTTCTTCCCCCAGTCATTTCCTCTCCTTTGCCTAAGAGCACATACTTGCCAAAGGAAAGTTCATTAGCAAAGGAAACAAGCGATGGTTCACACACGATTGCAGCCCGCAATTTAGTCAGCTCTCCTTCGCTCATCATCGGAAATTTGTTGAAGAGAAATTTAGATACCGTTAATTCTAGAACGGCATCCCCAAGAAATTCTAATCTTTCGTTATCTTCATGTGGTTTTCTTCGATGCTCATTCACATATGATGAATGGGTAAAAGCCTGCTTCAATAGTTTTTCATTCGTAAAATGAATCCCCAATTTTTCTTGGAGTTCCTTCATTTTTTTCTCATTTGGTCGAACAGTTCTTTTGTCTTTTCGATTGCCTCGCATTTTGCATCCACCTTAGCACTAAGTTTACAATTCATTTCAAGTTTAAGTAAAAAAGATAAAAAACGCAAAGAAACTTGGAAAGTTTTTTCTCTCCAAGCCTTTTCTATTACAGAAATCGGGCTACCACTAGGGGGCTAACCCCACTTCACATAAGAAAAACTATTTCTATCCTTTTATGCGTCAATAAACGCTGTATTTGTTATTCTTTTGAACGAATCCATATCTGTCCGTCCAATAACTCATATTTCGCCTATAATAATAAGTATTTAGTTATTAGTATACATCAAACAAACAGATATTGTCATCTATTCTTAGGGCCATTTTCATAATGGATTTTCCTGATATTTCCTCAGTCATAGAATATACATAAATCACCGCTAATATACAAAATTAAAAGCCCCGTTGCAACGGAGCTTTTAAACACTGATTAGCGATTACTTATGTAATTCACAGCATCACCAACTGTAGAAATCTTTTCAGCATCGTCGTCAGAAATTTCCATATCAAACTCATCTTCTAATTCCATAACAAGTTCAACTACATCAAGAGAGTCAGCGCCTAAATCATCTTTGAAAGAAGCCTCTAAAGTTACTTCTGATTCTTCTACGCCAAGACGATCTACAACGATTTTTGTTACACGCTCTAATACATCTGCCATTTATTTCACCTCCCCTCAAATGCATTATAGAGTATTTTAACGAAATAATAAATGAGAACTTTATCTGATGTTTATTCTCTTACTATTCGCATTTTTCCCTTTGTTTAGGAAAGATTACATATACATTCCACCATCAATATGCAATGTTTGCCCTGTAATATAGCTGCTCTCATCAGAAGCTAAAAAGACAACAGCATTAGCAATATCTTCTGGTTTACCAAATTGACCTAAGGGAATTTGCGTAAGCATGCCATTTTTCACTTCTTCTGTCAGTTTATCCGTCATATCTGTTGTAATAAATCCAGGAGCAATCGCATTTACCGTAATATTACGCTGAGCAAGTTCTTTCGCAGTTGTTTTTGTAAAACCAATCACCCCTGCTTTTGCTGCAACATAATTAGCTTGACCAGGGTTTCCTGTCACACCAACAATGGAAGTAATGTTTATTATTCTCCCTTTTCTTTGCTTCATCATTGGTCTTGTTACTGCTTTCGTGCAGAGGAACACACCTTTAAGATTGGTATTAATAACATCGTCCCACTCTGAATCCTTCATACGCATTAATAAATTATCTCTTGTAATTCCAGCATTATTCACCAAAATATCCAGACTGCCAAACGCGTCTAACACTTCTTTCATCATCGCATTTACAGCAGCACTATCGGATACATCACATTGAATGCTCATTGCTTTTCTTCCTAAAGCTTCGATTTCCTTCACTACTTCATTGGCACGATCTACACTTCCTGCATAGTTAACAACAACATCCGCACCTTGCTTTGCTAACTCAAGTGCAATCGATTTACCAATTCCTCGAGATGCTCCAGTGACAACAGCAACTTTACCAGCTAATTTCACTTACATATCCCCCTTTAATTCTTCTGCAACTTTACTACTTGTTTCCATATCGTTTACAGCATATACTTTTGCTTTTCGATCAATTTTCTTGATTAAACCGGAAAGAACTTTGCCAGGTCCAATTTCAATAAATGTATCTACTCCTAAATCAAGCATTTTGCGAACGGAATCTTCCCAAAGGACAGATGAATACAATTGCTCCACTAGCTTTGCTTTTATTTCTGCATGATCTTGAATTGGAGCTGCCGTTACATTAGCAATGACCGGAATTTTTGCATCTGTTAATTGCAATCCGTCTAATACGGAAGCAAATTTTTCCGCTGCAGGTTTCATTAACTCTGAATGGAATGGACCACTTACTTCCAGAGGGATTGCACGCTTTGCGCCTGCTTCCTTCGCTTTTTCTCCCGCTAATTCAACACCCTTTGTAGTGCCTGAGATCACAATTTGTCCAGGACAATTAAGATTAGCCAACTGTACAGAATTGCCTGCATCTGAAATCTCTTGTGTGACCGCAGTTAATTTCTCTCTTTCTAACCCTAGCACAGCGGCCATTGCTCCTTCGCCTGCTGGAACTGCTTCTTGCATATATTCTCCACGCTTGCGAACTGCAAATACAGCCTCTTCAAAAGACAGCACACCTGCTGCCACTAACGCTGAATACTCACCTAAACTATGGCCAGCAACAAAATCTGGCTGTATATTAAACTGCTTAAAGTGTTCTAAAATAGCGATGCTTGTTGTAAGTAAAGCTGGCTGTGTATTATGGGTAAGCGTAAGCTCTTCCTTTGGCCCTTCAAAAATTAAGTCTGTTAAAGAAAAGTTTAATTTTTGATCCGCTTTTTTAAATACATTTGCTGCCGGTTCAAATTGTTCAAATAAATCTTTTCCCATTCCGACTGCTTGTGAGCCTTGACCTGGAAAAACAAAAGCAATTTTACTCATTTATTTTTACTCTCCTTTTCTTCCCATTAGAAGTGGAATTCACCATATCTGTCTCAATTTATTCTACATAGCTCTCCATTGCATTCTTTATTTGAGCGACTACACCTGATTGCACAAACTCTCTAGTTTGTCTGATTGCACTAAATATCGCTTGACTATCAGACGAACCATGAGCCTTGATAACAGGGGCATTTAAACCGAATAAAGCAGCTCCGCCATACTCTGAATAATCTAACTTATTTTTAATCTGCTTTAGATTAGGCTTCAAGACGGCAGCAGCCATTTTGGAAGTAAAGCTGCTCATTAACTCGGCCTTAATCATTTTAAACATAGACATCGCTGTTCCCTCGACCGTTTTTAAAATCATATTTCCTGTAAAACCATCTGTCACAGCAACATCACATACTCCATCAAGCAAATCACGTGCTTCCACATTTCCGATGAAATGAATATTGGTGCTTTGGAGAAGTTCAAAGGTTTTCTTTGTTAACTCATTCCCCTTTTTCTCTTCTGTTCCAATGTTCAATAAGCCGACTCTTGGTTTAGCAACTCCTCTTACTTTTTCGGAATAGATGCTTCCCATCATGGCATATTGAACTAAGTTTTCAGGCTTAGCGTCTACATTTGCACCAACATCAAGTAAAAGGAAGCCTTCTCCACTGATCGTCGGCAAGGTTGGTGCTAATGCTGGACGGTCAATTCCCTCCATTCTACCAACAACGAATAATCCAGTTGCCATTAAGGCACCTGTATTTCCTGCTGATATGAACGCATCTGCTCTTCCCTCTTTTACTTCTGTAGCACCAAGGACCATACTAGCTGTTTTTTTCCGGCGTACTGCTCTTACTGGTTCATCTGTTGCTAAAATTTGCTCTTCTGTATGTAAAATATCAATTCGTTCTTTATTGGTTAGAAAAGATTGAATCTGTTTTTCATCCCCAACAAGAAGTATCTCTAGGTCTGAAAAAGTTTCAATTGCTTTTTGGGCACCAATAACTATTTCCTTTGGGGCATTGTCTCCCCCCATTGCATCCATTGCAATTTTCATCATATTGATTACTCCTTTATCTTTTGGCACGGTACATATCAAATTCGCCTTTAAAAACTAATTCTGTGTTCACATAACTATTCACTTCTACTGTTGTTCTGCCGGTCATACTATCTATATGCTTTACTTTTGCTTTGGCAATAATTCGTTCACCTAATTTAACCGATCTCGTAAAATGAATATTTGCTTTTGCTGTTAATGCTAGCTCATCGTTAATCAGGGCAACTGCAAGAGAATTCGCTTGTGCAAAAAGATGATGTCCCCTTGCAATGCCATTTCTTTTAAAAACATGCTCTTCTTTCACTTCAAAGATAGATATAGCTGAACTATCTAATTCCATATCGATTATTTCACCAATGACTTCTTCGATAGGCAATGCTTTCACTTCGTCTTCAAGTGATTGTTTGGCGACATTTTTAATGCGCTCTCTAAGCTCTGGAATGGATAGTTCTAACCGATCTAGTCTTATCGTCTGTACACTAACAGAGAATTTTTCCGCCAATTCCTCGTCTGTAATAAATGGAGTTTCCTTGATTGTCTCCACTAAAAGCTCTTGACGTTCTCTTTTGTTCCTCTTCATTTATTCACACCACCGCACTATTAAGACTAGGTACTAATAGTAGTATATAATTTATACAATGGGATTGCAAGCCGAAGTTTTGTTCTAACTACTGGTGAATAAAAACGTAAACCTTGAGCATGAATCCCCTGCCCTATCTTTTCGGCTCTACGATAAGGGGCTTTACTATTACTATGTTGTCTGTAGTGTATTCAAGCTAGTTTAGGCTTCTTCTCTCTATATAAAAAAGCAAGTCAAAATACTTACACTTGTTTTATTTACTAGAAAATATCTTGTGATTAATCTAGCTTTTCTCCGTTAAGGACCCCTGTTTCTTTTAAAGTATCTCTTAGCGCTTTGTAGTCATCATTTTGCCAGAATGCAGTTGACTCGATTAGGATAGCAGCGTCATTTCTGGCTGTTTCCAAGATGCGATAATCGTGTATCATATCACCCATTTTGAATTCAGGTAGACCACTTTGTTTTTTCCCAAAAAAATCTCCTGGTCCTCTTAATTCTAGATCCTTTTCACTTAACACGAACCCATCGCTCGTTTCCGTCATAATTTTCATTCGTTCTTTTCCAACATCTGTTTTGGGATCTGCGATTAATACACAGTAAGACTGAGCATCCCCTCGCCCTACTCTTCCTCTAAGCTGATGAAGCTGTGATAACCCAAAACGTTCTGCATCATATACGAGCATAAATGTCGCATTTGGTACATTAACTCCGACTTCAACAACCGTTGTACTTACAAGCACTTGGATTTCATTTTGGCTGAACTGTTTCATCATATTATCTTTCTCTTCTGGATGCAGTTTTCCGTGCATAAGCCCAACATTGTATCTGCCTTGGAAAAAGGTAGATAACATTGCATGCACATCGATTGCATTTTGAACATCCAGCTTTTCGGATTCCTCGATTAACGGACAAATTACATATGCTTGTCTTCCTTGATGAAGTTCTTTTTCCATAAACTGCAGGATTCTTGTTAACATATCATGCTTTACCCAATATGTTTCGATATTTTTTCGCCCTGCTGGCATTTCATCGATAATACTGACATCCATCTCACCAAATACCGTGATGGCAAGTGTTCGTGGAATTGGGGTCGCCGTCATAAACAGAACATCTGGATTTTCCCCCTTCTCCCGCAGTACTCTTCTTTGTTCCACACCAAAGCGGTGCTGTTCATCAGTAATGACTAATCCTAATGATTTGAATACTACATCATCTTGGATCAATGCATGTGTCCCTATCAAAATATCGATTTTTCCTTCTTTTAATTGGGCTAGTAATTCTTTTCTTTTTTTACCTTTAACAGAACTTGTTAACAAACCACATACTACTCCAAATTCTGAAAAAATCTGATGCAATGAATCTGCATGTTGCTCTGCCAGGATTTCTGTCGGTGCCATTAGCGCACCTTGGTTGCCAGAAAGGATCGAAGCATATAACACAATCGCAGCAACAATTGTTTTTCCTGATCCTACATCCCCTTGCAGTAAACGATTCATTCGCACCTCTGCTTTCATATCTGTGAGAATTTCGTTTACTACCCTTTTTTGAGCATTTGTCAACGGAAAAGGAAGTGCCTCGATGAAAGTGGTTAGTTTTTCAAGGGAATATTGCTGGCTTTTACCACCAGAATGTTCTCTTTCGTATTTTCTTAAGGCACTCATTTTTAATTGAAACAAAAGAAATTCCTCATACACAAAACGTCTTCTAGCTTGCGTTAAATCCTCTCTCTTTTCAGGAAAATGGATAATCTTGAGTGCTTCCTTCCGGGGCAGCAAACGATATTTCGTTAACATTGAAGAAGGAAAATTCTCTTCGATTAATTCTCCATATTGATTTAAAGCAGTGGATATATATTTACGTAAATTTTTTACGGTCATATTCCCTTTTACAGCATAGACTGGTTCGAATAAATGCCCCTTTTGATTACTGCCAATTTGCAAATGGTTTGCTGTTATGGTTTGGCGGTGCTGATCCCATTTCCCTGTTACCGTAATCAATTCTTGCACAGCTAATTTACTTTTTAAATAGGGCTGGTTAAAAAATACAACCGTAATTAAGTACTGTTCGACTAATAGCTTTATTGTTAATCTAGATTTCTTTCTTCCATAAAAAATAAGGGAGGGTTCACTATGAACCTTCCCTTCTACCGTCACTTTTTCTTCATGCTTTATTTCTTCGAGGTTTTTCAGACGATAATCCTCATAGCGATAAGGAAAATATTCTAGCAAATCATTAATCTTATGAATATTCATTTCTTCTAACTGTTTTTTTGTTTCGGGTCCAACCCCTTTTAAATGTTCGACGGATAGTTGTAAAGACTCATTCACTTATTTGCGGCAGCTGCACTACCAAAGATTTCGGCTTCTAACCTGCGGCCTGTCGGTGTTGCTGCCAACCCTCCCCGTGCTGTTTCTTTAAGCGCTGTAGGCATTGCCTGACCAATGCGATACATGCTATCAATTACTTCATCACATGGTATACGACTTTTAATACCTGCCAAAGCCATATCAGCAGCAATCATCGCATTCGCTGCTCCCATTGCATTTCGTTTTACACAAGGAACTTCTACTAAACCGGCAACTGGATCACAAACAAGACCGAGCATATTCTTTAACGTGATAGCCATCGCATGTGCTGATTGTTCTGGTGTTCCTCCTGCCATTTCTACAATTGCCGCTGCAGCCATTCCAGCAGCCGAGCCAACTTCCGCTTGGCATCCCCCTGCAGCACCTGAGATGGAGGCATTATTTGCCACAACAAAACCAAATGCACCAGACGTGAAAAGGAATGCAATCATTTGCTCTCTTGTAGGATTCAGTTTATTTTGTACAGCAAATAACGTACCAGGTACTACTCCTGCTGAACCTGCTGTTGGTGTTGCACATATCATTCCCATAGCAGCATTTACTTCATTTGTCGCAACAGCTTTACTTACTGCGTCTAGAATGATCTCTCCGGAAAGAAATTGACCTTTCTTAATATAGTTTTGGAGAAGCACCGCATCTCCACCAGTTAATCCAGAATGGGATACAACTCCATTTAACCCTCTTTCAACAGCTTGCTCCATTACCTGAAGATTCGTTTCCATTTGACCAATAATTTCTTGTCTTGTTTTTCCTGTTACTTGCATTTCTTGTTCTATCATTATTTCGGAAATCGGTAAATTTCTAGTCGTTGCTATTTCTACCAATTCTGCTACATTACGAAACATATTTACCCCTCCCTTTATTCCACGATTGTTGTAACTTTTTCAATTGAATCTAACTCTTCAAGCTCTTTTAAAATGGATTCTTCTATATTTTGATCGACCTCAATTGTCATTAAAGCCAGTTTTCCTTTTTCTTTACGACTAACTTCCATATGACCAATATTAATTTCGTATTTAGCCAATACATTGGCCACTTTCGCAATTGCACCAAATCGGTCATTATGAACAACTAATATCGCAGGATGATGACCAGAAAGCTTTAATTGGAAGCCATTTAACTCGGTGATTTCTATTTTCCCGCCGCCAATAGAAATACCAACTAGCTCCATTTCTCCGTCTTCATCCCCCAAATGAATTTTTGCTGTATTAGGATGTTCGGGGATCGCTTCTTCTATATGAAAGTTTACTTGGATTCCATGCTGTTCTGCAATTTCTAAGGAGTCTTTAATTCGCTCATCAAAGGTATCAAAATCAAGAATTCCCCCAATTATCGCTACATCTGTTCCATGGCCTTTATATGTTTCAGCAAATGAACCATAAAAATGAATGTTTATCCATTTTGGTTCTCTTTCAAAAAGGTTACGCGCCACTCTGCCAATCCTTGCCGCACCTGCTGTATGGGAACTGGATGGACCAATCATGACTGGACCAATAATATCAAAAACGCTTTTAAATTTCATGGATTTGTCTCTCCTTAAATGGCCAAAAGTCAAAATGATATTTCTTTAACATAATACTGGGTATAAATTGATTACACTATATAATATCATACTATATTAATATATGGTTCTAATTCTTATTCTTCGATAGAAAATAGCTAATTTTGATTAGGAAAGTGTGAAGGGTTGAGGGGATATATCGAAGTTTTCTTCCTGCATAACTTTTGTTATCGTGCATCTGTTCCTTTTTTCTCTTCACTATACTTTAATTAGCACTGACACTTCCTCTCTGTTACCCATTGCATCTATTCCTCCTCAAAAAAGGGAACAATCAGCAGAAGGACCCTCCCATTCCATCCACTATCCCCTTTAAAACACAAAAAGGGCATGCCTCCATATATACAGGCACACCCTTTTAAAATACTATTATTCAATAGAAAAAATAAAGGAATACAGTGGTTGTTTTCCATCATGAACTTCTACTTCCACATCTTCAAAATTGTCTTCAATAAAAGATACAAGCGTTTCAAGCTCTTCTTCCGTCGCTTCTTCTCCCTTAATTATCGTTACAATTTCTGAATCCTCATCAATCATGGATTTTATAAGTTCCATTGCAGATTCTGTTTTATCTTTGCTTTTTACAATGATTTTTCCTTCTGCAAGTCCCATAAAGTCGCCTGTTTCAATCTCTAACCCATCAATACTTGTATCTCTGACTGCATACGTAATTTGACCAGTTTTCACATGTTCAAGCGCCGCTTTCATATTCTTCTCATTTGTTGCTAAATCACTAGAAGGATTAAAAGCAAGTAAAGCTGACATTCCTTGAGGAACCGTTTTAGAAGAGATAACCACAACCTCTTGTTCTAATACGTCAGCTGCTTGTTCTGCTGCCATAATAATATTTTTATTATTTGGTAAAATAAAGACCTTTTTCGCATTGATATGTTGTACAGCATTAACAATATCTTCCGTGCTTGGATTCATTGTTTGACCGCCCTCAATAACATAATGAGCACCGATACTTCTGAAAAGATCTGCAATTCCGCTTCCCATCGAAACTGTTACAATCCCATACTCTTTTTGTTCTTCCAGGGAATGAGCATTATTTACTTCCTCTTTTTCTGCTGCATCCACTAAGCTGCTATGCTGTTCACGCATATTTTCAATCTTCATTTTTACCAAATTACCGTATTTTTGTCCAAATGTTAATACTTCACCAGGCTGATTGGAGTGAATATGAATTTTCACAATTTCATCATCCGCAATTACAAGTAATGAATCTCCATATTTGCTTAACGCTTGTCTGAAGTCATCTTCTGAAAACGGCTTATTCCCTAACTTTTCTTGCTCTAAACGAACCATAAATTCTGTGCAGTAGCCAAATTCAATATCCTCTGTATTGATATAACTGTGAACATTTTTATGATGTTCTGCATTTACCAATTCATTCATAGAAACAACATTTTGCACAGCGTCTGGAAGTTTTTCACCCTTTAGCTCTGCAAGAAACCCTTCATATACAAATACTAGACCTTGCCCACCACTATCAACGACGCCTACTTCTTTTAACACAGGCAGAAGTTCAGGTGTTCTGTTTAAAGAAGCTCTTGCTTCTTTTACTGTATCCTCCATGATAACAATGATATCATCATTTTTTTCGGCAGATTGAACCGCTTTCTTTGCAGCATCTTTTGCAACTGTAAGAATCGTTCCTTCTACCGGCTTCATTACTGCTTTATATGCTGTTTCCACACCGAATTGTAAGGCATCCGCAAATTCTTTTCCAGTTATCGTCTCTTTTTGCTCAATATGCTTAGAAAACCCTCGAAATAATTGAGAAAGAATAACCCCTGAATTCCCTCTGGCTCCCATTAATAAACCTCGCGATAATGAGGTTCCAACTTTACCGATATGTGATTGAATATTCTTTTGAACTTCCTTTGCACCTGAAGTCATCGATAAATTCATATTCGTTCCTGTATCTCCATCTGGCACTGGAAAGACATTTAACGCATCTACATATTTAGCATTAGAGGACAAATGGTTTGCTCCTTGTATTACCATTTCGGCAAATCGCTTTCCTTCTAAAACTGTAATTGACACTGTGTTTCCTCCTCTACTACGGGTTCGTCACACGAACTCCCTGAACGTAAATATTAACCGAGTCAACGGCAAGTCCAACTGTCTTATTGAGTGTGTATTTTACTTTTGATTGAACATTGTGCGCAACCTCGGAGATTTTCGTTCCGTAACTTACAATGATATACATATCAATATGTACTTCTTCTTCAACTTTTCGAACGATTACACCACGTGTAAAGTTTTCTTTTCGCAAAATATCTGTTAAACCGTCTTTAATTTGATTTTTCGACGCCATTCCAACGATACCGTAGCAGTCTACTGCTGCTCCACCTGCGATTGTAGCGATAACTTCTGTAGATATATCAATTTGTCCGAAATTCGTTTTTAGTTCAATGGACATGAGTTTTCCCCCTTTGGAATTGCTCCTTGACTACTGACATTTTACTATAACCAAAACTTTTTTGAAAGCTATAGTTAAAAAGCTTATTATTATTATATAACAAAATAACACTTCTATTAAAGCATTGGGATAAATTCAGAAAACAGCTACTTGTTTTACTATTCCCATAAAGTCTTGAGATAAACTGATCTGTTCAGTAAAGAAATACATGTCAAGGAAATTTTCTTGAAAGCTTTTCATCCAACTATTGCATTCATTTAAGTTGTATGATAAATTATTAAGGTATCTGTAACGAGGATTATTTAGCAGACTATAAGTAAATTGCTATCTATGACTTTTCAAACTCATTTTAATGGGTTTCTGTAATAAGGAGGGAAATATACATGCCACGTAAATGTGTTATCACTGGAAGAAAAACAACTACAGGTAATGCTCGTTCCCATGCAATGAACGCTAACAAACGTACTTGGGGAGCTAACCTTCAAAAGGTTCGTATTTTAGTAGACGGTAAACCTAAACGTGTTTGGGTTTCTGCTAGAGCATTAAGATCTGGTAAAGTAGAACGCGTTTAATCAGATCGCAATAAAAAAGGACATGTCACATGTCCTTTTTTATTTTGTCTCCAAACAACATTCAAAAGCGTATACATAAGTGAGTCTTCGAAGATCCCCGCCTCATAGTGAAAGGTTGTCTTTACTAAAAAAATTCGCAGAATCTTTCGTTAGTCCTTTTTGAAGGTTCCTAACATTGCTCGGACAAGTCCTCCTAAAAATTTCGGCAATTTAATGGTATAGAATCTCATGAATACTGTCCCTCCTTAATCAATAAACATCGCTAGCACTTCCATATCCTATTCAGATTAAATAAATTAGTACCATCATTTATCAGATTTTAATCACAACTTCTTATTACCATTAATATGCCTTCATCAAAGGAAAAAGTACCAGTTTCTCGAATTAGTTCATTACTAATGCACAATGTGCTGCTAGCAGGAAGATTTCTCCTTACTAAAGGGTATTTAAAACCTTCTAAAGATAGACCTACAATCTTTGTACTATATGGGAAAAATGAAATATATTTATATTCCTCCAGTTTTTTTACCGTATAAGACCCTGCTTGTACAACAGATACGCTGTTTTGTTTATCGATTATTTCTAGTTGAATCTTCTTATTGTCTAGCGCTTCTCGTAATAGCAGGTGAAGATTAGCTATTGTATGGTCGAGTCTCCCCCCTGTCGCACCAAATAACCGAATCGTCGTTGCACCTTCTTTAATAGCCCATAAAAGAGCAAGTTCCATGTCTGTTTCGTCTTTTTCTGGCTTAAAACGTTTAATAATACCTGTTTTTTCTTCCATCGCCTGCAGTTCTGTTTCCGAAATAGAATCAAAGTCACCAAAAGCTGCATAAATCGGCAGGGATCTTTCGATTAAATACATAACCCCTCTATCCACACCAATCCAGCAAATATCTTTCGGATAGTTATCTAACTGAGGAATATACTGCTTTGGTCCTCCAGCCATAATATGAACAATCATGTTTCTCCTCCTCTTATTACTTTTCTATACAAAAATACAGATCCTTTTTTATATGCCTTTGTTTTCTTTATCTACGTTGATTACTAATCAATCCAGATAAAAGTCCAAACGGCTATATAGAAAGAATCTGCTTTAAGGCTGCAAATACAAAATAAGTAAAAGTCTATCTAAGTGTAATTCCAAGAATTCTATCGCTTTTAGGTGCATATGCCCGGTCTCCACATCTCTGTCCAAGCTCATGCAAATGGAATATAGAATTCTCTCCTATTCATAAAACGCTGTTTTTTTAACAATTCAGCAACTAATACTTCGGTTTTCGATCTCTAATTTCTTGTAAGAAATCTTTGTAGTGCTCATAACGATAAGTTGGAATTTGATTATTTTCTACCGCTTCTTTCACTGCGCATTTTGGTTCTGAAAGATGAAGACAGCCCCTAAACTTACAGTTTTCGCTTGTTTTTTCTATTTCAGGAAAACAATAATTCAAATCTTCTCCTTCAATTTCTAGAAACTCCAGTGAACTAAAACCTGGTGTATCTGCGACAAGTCCATCTCCAATTGAGATAAGCTCTACATGTCTTGTTGTATGCTTTCCTCTTCCTAAACTGGCAGAAATTTCATTTGTCTTTAAGTCTAAATCAGGTCTAATTACATTTAACAAAGAAGACTTTCCTACTCCCGATTGTCCGGCAAATACCGAAATCTTATCCTTTAAATAAGGCAATAGCTGTTCTATGCCCGCTTCGGTTTCAGAAGAGGTTAAAATGACAGGATACCCTACAGCTTCATATTGCGCTGCGTACTCCTTCATTTTTTCAACCTCCTCACTACTTGCTAAATCCATTTTTGTTATACAGATTACTGGGTCAATTCTATTGTATTCAATTAATACGAGAAAACGATCCAATAGCGCGGTGCTAAAATCTGGCTCCACACTAGAAAAGACAAGAATGGCTTGATCCACATTGGCAATCGGCGGTCTTACTAATTCATTTTTTCTTTCGTTCACTTCTAAAATATAGCCATCTGTTTCATTCTCTGCTTGAAAAACGACTTCATCGCCTACTAAAGGGGTTATCTTGTTTTTTCGAAATACACCTCTACCGCGACACTGTATTAATTGACCCTCACTTAATACATAATAAAATCCACTTAACGCTTTAATAATTTTGCCTTTAGGCATAAATATAACGCTCCTTACTTACTTTCGCTCACTAATAAAAGTTCTAGTATGTTTCTAAAAACTATTTTAAAACCGACAGCTTATTAGAAAATACCTACTTAAAGAGCATTCCCTCTCTTGCTAAATTCAAACCAATTACTAGTTAGGATAAGGAACCTCTTCATCAAGGATGACTACACTGTCAATCTGCACTCGATAATATCCTTTTTGCCCTTCAGGAATTTGCAGATAGATTGTCTTTTTAGTATTTTCAGTAATCGTAAATGTTTCAGCTGGTTCTGTCATACTATTATTAAAATCACCAATATATATTCTTACTGTTTGTTCGACTGGCTTCCCATCGGCAGTCATTTCAGTCGGTTCATATGGAATCGATATTTCTCTCATTACTTCTTTCGGTTGTACTTCTTTTTTTCCTTTAGAAAGAACAACAGTAATTCCAGCACCTTTTTTCAAATTAGTACGAGGTTCAGGCGTTTGGGAAATGACTAGACCTTTTTCCACTGTGTCACTATATTCTTCCTTAAAAGTTACCGTTAAACCAGCATCGTCCACATAGTCATTTACTTCTTTTTTCGTATAATCTGATAAATCTTTGACACTAATTAACTGTGCACCTTTACTTATTGTAAATTCTAATGAAGTTTCACTTGGTACTACTTCCTCTTTTGGCTTAATATTTTGTTCTAATATTGTTCCTGGTTCACTATCATCAAAAACTTCGATAGGATCAATATCTTTAAAATCGAATCCTTCTGATTCTAATAGTTTAACAACATCATCATATTTTCTTCCTACATAATCACTTAACACGACCGTCTCTTTTCCAAGACTTTCATAGATCGTAATTTCTGTCCCTTCTCTTCGCGCGCTGCCTGCACTAGGACTTGTTTTAATAACATGACCTTTTTCTACATCATCACTATTTAAGGTAATAGTATCAGACACTACAAAGCCTTTTTCTTCTAGCGTTGTCTTTGCTTTATCTAATTCTAAACCAGTGACATCAGGAACCACTATATCTTCTGGAGCAAGTAAATCTGGCAGAAAAAATATTACTAGTCCCATTATTAATAGCAAGGCGATAAAGGTTGAAATAATAATGGCAGCAATTTTCTTTCCCTTTTTCTTAGCTTTCTTCTTTTTCTCTTTCTTTACTGGAGCTTCCTTTACCAATGTGTTTCCTTGATCTTCTTTTTCATTTGTATGAACAATCGTCTCATCAAAATTTTTATATAAACCATCATTTGTAATGACCGGAATTGCTTTTGTAGCTTCGTCATCAACGGGTATTGCAAACTTGGGTTCGTCTATTCTCTCTAAATCTAAAGCTGTTTGCAAATCCTCTGACATTTCTTCCATACTATTATATCGATAAAAAGGATCTTTCGCAGTAGCTTTTAAGACGATATTCTCCACGCTTTGCGGGATGGCTTCGTTCCATCTTCTAACACTAGGCGTTTCAGACTGCAAATGTTTTAAAGCAATCGAAACAGCTGATTCGCCAGAAAAAGGCAATCTCCCTGTTAATAATTCAAACATTACAATCCCAAGAGAATAAATGTCAGATTTTTTATTAGCCATTCCACCACGAGCTTGTTCAGGAGATAAATAATGAACAGAACCTAACACAGAATTTGTTTGCGTGATGCTTGTCGCACTTAATGCCATTGCAATTCCAAAATCGGTTACTTTTACTTTTCCTTCTTTATCTATTAAAATATTATGCGGTTTTATATCGCGATGGATAATATTATTTTGATGCGCATGCGCGATTGCAGATGTTATTTGCTGCATAATTGCGATAACTGTCTCTACAGAAAGTGGTGAATTTTTATGTATGTATTGTTTCAGTGTATCGCCTTCCACATATTCCATAACAATATAATAGATGTCTCCTTCTTCTCCAACATCATATATATTGACGACATTCGGATGAGCTAAGCTTGTAGCAGATTGCGCTTCGCGATGAAATCGTTTAATAAACTCCTCATCATTGACATAATCGAGTCTTAGCATCTTCACTGCTACATCTCGATCTAAAATCATGTCATGCGCAAGGTAGACATTTGCCATTCCACCTCCGCCAATCATCTCTAAGACTTTATAACGGCCACTTATTCTTTTTCCAATCATCATTGCCCTTCACCTGCTTGATGACCATCCCCATACTCCAAAATAACGACCGTAATATTATCTTCTCCACCATTTATATTGGCAGTTTCGATTAACGTAGAAGCCTTCTCTTCTAATGTAATCTCTTTTTCAAGAATCTCTTTAATTTGTTGATCCGTTACTTTGTTAGATAGTCCATCAGAACAAATAAATATGATGTCTCCTTCTTCAAACATAATGGTCATCACATCAATATTTAACTGCGCATCTGTTCCAAGTGCTCTCAAGACGACATTTTTTCTGGGATGATGCTCTGCATCCTCTTTCGATATCTGGCCCATACGAACTAATTCATTTACTAAGGAATGATCTTCTGTAATTTGTTTAAAGCCATCTTCATTATAAAGATAGCATCTGCTGTCTCCCACATGAGCAATCGTCGAAAAATTTTCTGTACTGATTACCCCTATAATGGTGGTACCCATGCCTTCACATTCTGGATGGGTGGAAGCATAATCGAAAACATATTGATTGACCTCTAAAATATTGGATTCCAACCAGTTTTCTGCCTCATCTGCTGTTTTAATTTCCTCTACCATTGTCCAAAGTTCTGCCAGTTTCTCAACAGTGAGTGAGCTTGCAACATCACCTGCACGGTGTCCACCCATGCCATCAGCTACGATGGCAAGGCGTTGACCGCTTTTATTTCTAATAATTGCTCCACTATCCTCATTATGTTGTCTAACTTTCCCCTTATCAGTCATAAAAATTTGACTCAAAGGTGATCACCTCGTCTCTTCTTTTCTCTCCTTCGCACGAAGCTGTCCACATGCAGCATCGATATCTGAACCTTGCTCACGGCGGATTGTTACATTTACTCCATGTTTCTTTAATGTTTTTTCAAATAAAAAGATTTGATCCTTCGGTGTTCTTACATAATCTCTTTCTGGTACATAGTTAACAGGAATTAAGTTTACGTGACACTTGATTCCTTTCACAAGCTCAGCTAACTCTTCCGCATGCTCTACTTGATCATTTACGTTGCCAAATAAACCATACTCAAAACTTACACGTCTACCTGTTTTATCCACATAGTAGCGGATAGCTTCAATTAAATCAGGTAATTTATACGCTCTGTTAATTGGCATTAGTCTGCTTCTTAACTCTGTGTTTGGCGCGTGCAGGGAAACCGCAAAATTAATTTGCATATTTTGATCCGCAAATTCATAAATTTTCGGGATAATCCCACTGGTTGACACAGTGATATGTCTTGCTCCAATATTTAATGCTTGTTCATGGTTAATAATTTTTAGGAAACTTAACATACTAGTAAAGTTATCAAATGGTTCCCCAATTCCCATAATAACAACTGAACTTACACGTTCGCCCAATTCATCTAATGCCTGTTGTACTTTTACGACTTGTGCAACGATTTCTCCTGCTTCTAAATTTCTTTTTAATCCACCTAATGTAGAAGCACAGAAAGTACAGCCGATTCGACAGCCGACTTGGGTTGTTACACAAACAGAATTACCATAATCATGACGCATTAAAACTGTTTCAATGGAATAGCCATCATGTAATTCAAATAAAAATTTAATTGTCCCATCATTTGATGTTTGCTGAATAAGCGTATTTAATGTTGTAATTGTAAAATTTTCCTGAAGCATTAAACGTAAATTTTTCGATAAGTTAGACATATCTTCAAAAGAGGTTACTCTCTTTTTATATAGCCATTCAAAAATTTGATCCGCACGAAACGCCTTTTCATTATGCGCTGTCAGCCAATCCTTTAGTGCTTGCAATTCCATTGAGTATATCGAGGGAATTGCTGGTTCTGCCTTTTGTCTTCTTCTTGATGATGTTTTTACTTGTTCCATCATTGCACCTTCTTTCTTAATGCTGCAATATAAAAGCCATCTGAGCCAAAATATTGCGGTAATATCTGTAATTCATTTCCTTCTGCGTAATTCTTTACATCTTGTGGCAGACGATCCGCCAATGTTCTATCTCTCTCAAACTGCGTATTAACAGCTAAGAATTTCTCCACCACTTCTTCATTCTCTGCTGTATCAATGGTACATGTACTATATACTAATATTCCACCTTTTTTTAAAAGCGGGGAAACAGAAGCTAGTAAATCCAATTGAATTTTCTGCAGCCGATCTACATCAGCTTCTGTTTTTGTATATTTCATATCTGGCTTTCTTCTCATTACACCAAACCCTGAACATGGTGCATCTAACAGAATTCGATCAAAGCTTTCTTTCTCCAAGCTGCTGTCCAGCTTTCTTGAATCCATTGCCTTTGTTTCAATCGTTGGTAAATCTAAGCGATCTGCATTTTGCTTAATCAACTTTACTTTATGATCATGAAGATCAATAGAAAGAATGTTGCCGTCCTTATTCATCTTCTCTGCAATATGAGTAGATTTACCACCTGGAGCTGCACAAGCATCCAATACGGAATATGGTTTGTCTAAATCTAGTGCATAAGCAACAATCATCGAGCTTTCATCTTGAATCGTCAGCAGCCCTTTTTCAAAAGCAGATGAATGAGCGATATTTCCCTTTAAAACTTTAATCCCTTCTGGGATTACCTCACTTGCTTCTACTTGAAATCCTTCTTCTGTTAAAAGTTCTATACATTCCGTTACAGAAACCTTTGTTGTATTAACCCTTGCTGTTTGCATCGGTGCAGTTAGATTGATTTCGCACATTTTTTTCGCTTCTTCTACACCAAGCTGCTCGACCCATCTTTTTACAAGCCAACTAGGATGACTTGTTTCAATGGAAAGTCGTTCTATTTCATCTTTAATCTCATTAAAGGATGGCAATCCTTGTCTTAGCATATTTCTTAGTACAGCATTTACAAAGCCGCTTATTCCTTTGTGGCCTCTCTTTTTAGCAATTTCTACCGCTTCATTTATTGCAGCATGATCTGGAATACGATCTAAATAAACGATTTGATAGACAGTCATCTGCAGAAGAATATAAACCCATTCCTCTATTTTCTTTCCTTTATTAAGGAAAGGACGCAGATAAAATTCCAGAGTCATTTTTCTTTGCAGCGTTCCATAAACAATTTCTGTTAACAAACCGATATCTTTAGAAGGAATCTCATTTTTCTTAATCGTCGTATTTAGCAATAAGTTACTATACGCTTGATTTTTTTGAATGGTTTCCAAAATATCTAATGCTGCTTCTCGCACATTTTTTCTAGTTTTCTTCATTCGTAACTCCTAATATCTCATTTACTTGCATTTTACTGCCAGCCCCGCGTAAGAATTGGCTGATGTCCATTTTCTTCTTGCCCGCTGGTTGTACTTCTGTTAATTGAATGTATGTGTCATTACCTGTTGCCACAATTGGGCCATGATCTGTTATGTCGACAATTGTTCCAGGAGAGGCATCTCTCTTTTTCGCCACTTTCTTACCAGCCCATACTTTCATCACTTTCCCTTGATAAAGAGTAAAAGCTACTGGCCAAGGATTTAAACCACGAATTTTATTATAAATTTCTTCTCCAGAAACAGACCAGTCAATTAGTTCGTCCGCCCGCTTCAAATTTGGAGCAAATGTTGCCTCCTCATCCTTTTGCGGAATCGGCGTAATTTCTCCTGCTAACAGTTTAGGCAAAGTTTCTGCTAATAAATCACTTCCAACACGACTTAATTTATCATGAAGTGTTCCTACTGTATCTTCTTCTTCAATTTCCACTTCCGCCACTGAAATAATATCACCAGCATCTAGCTTCTCCGCCATATACATAATGGTAATACCGGTTTTTTCTTTCCCTTGTAAAATACTGTAGTGAATTGGCGCTCCGCCTCTTAATTCAGGAAGCAAGGATGCATGAACATTCACACAGCCGAATTTTGGTGCATCTAATAGCTCTTTTGGCAAAATTTGACCGAACGCAGCAGTCACAATAATATCCGGGTTCAAAGAGATAATAGCTTTCAGCTCGTCTGATTGACGAATCTTCTCTGGTTGATAGACAGGGATATCATGTTTTAGAGCTTCTACCTTTACTGGCGGCGGGGTTAACACCTTTTTTCTGCCCACAGGACGATCAGGCTGTGTCACAACCGCAATTACTTCATACTTTTCTTCTAATAATCTTTGTAATACAGGAACAGAAAAATCCGGGGTACCCATAAATACAACTTTAGTCATTTGCTTCCACTCCTTCTAGCTCATCTTCCTCTAGATAGCGAATTACCTTTGATGTAAATAGTACTCCATCTAAATGGTCCATTTCATGTAAAATCGCTCTTGCTAAATATTCTTCAGCTTCTATTATATATTTTTTTCCTTTTCTATTTTGCGCCTCTACTTTAATAGACAATGGCCTTTCGACGTCTCCGAATAATCCCGGGAAACTTAAACATCCTTCGGGACCAACTTGAGAGCCATTCACTTCTAATAATTTGGGATTAATTAATTCCAGTGTACCCATATCATCATCAATATCTACTACAGCAATGCGCTTTGATATACCAATTTGCGGAGCAGCTAGTCCAACTCCGTCAAATTCAATCATTGTATCATACATATCGTTTAATAATTTTGCTAATTTTTTATCAAAGACTGTAACTTCCGCGCATGGTGTTTCTAACACCGGATCCGGGTACATTACAATTTGTTTTACTGCCACATTATTTCCTCCAAACATTAAGAGAGATAGTCGATTAAAGGCTTGCTCTTATTAATCGAAGACGGTCTTGCCATCATTGTTCAGACAAACAGCCTATGCTAAAACTCATTCCTTTTTGTATTTTATCAAACCCTGCTACTAAATAGCTATGTATTCCTTTTGGAAATTAATTCGTACGTTGCTTTATTTTTGGGCGGACAAAATAAAAACCCATGTCAGGAAACTCAGGATAACTTGAAACCATCCATCATTTTCGCTGTCATGAGCCTTGAACATTTTAACATATTACTGTTGATAAGTATAGTTTGGAACAAATTAGTTTTTAAACATGGCTATATTTAAAACGATAAAAAATCCGTGTTAGAAAGTAACTATTATCTAATAACTAACTTTGAGATTGTTTGCCTTTACAGATTATTTATTTAGTTTATGCCTCCATTCATCCTCTTCCCGTTAGTAGCCAATCGCTCGGGAAAGAAGAGATTATTCAATTCTTTGATTTTGGATAAATCACATTTTGGAATACGATTATACGTTAAAATCCCATTAATTTCTTGCTCAACATCTGTCAGCTGCGTATAGCAATAGCCCCATAGTCCCTTCGATTGAAAGATTGCTTCCATGATTTTGCGGTATTCTGTTATATAATCATCCGCAGTTTCGACAGAAGTGTAGCCCCAACCGCTTTGTTCCCCCATCTTAAAGGCAATGCCCCCGAATTCTGTTAACAGAATTGGTTCTCCTTGGTGGGAGTGGTTCTCAGCATACACTTCCCATTTGCTATGAGCATGTGTAAGTAAATTTTCAACAGAAGATATAGACTCTTTGAAGTATTGATACTTTGCTTTTTCATCAGCATTTCCATGACCGTAATTATGAATCGCACAAATATCTGTAACTGTTGCTTCCCAGCCATCATTAGAGATAACCAGACGTGTATCATCAATGGCATGGAGCATGTGATACATGGTTGTAGAGAAATGCTGTTGTTTTTTATCATGATGAATATCCGGAATACCCCAGCTTTCATTTAAGGGAACCCAAGTAACGATAGAAGGGTGATTATAGTCACGGTCGACTATTTCCATCCATTCCTTCATTAATCTTGTTGCTGCTTCTTTTGTATAAACAGGAGCTGATGCACATTCTCCCCACACTAGAAAACCTAATGTATCTGCATAATACATGAAGAGAGGATCTTCTGTTTTTTGATGCTTTCTGCATCCATTGAATCCCATTTCTTTCGCTAATTCTATATCTTTTTTTAAATCTTCTGCTTCCGGAGCTGTCAAAAGTCCCTCTGGCCAATAACCTTGATCAAGGACCAGTTTTTGATAGTATGGTTTATTGTTTAAATAAACCATACCATTTTCTGTATGAACTTTTCGATAGCCGAAATAAGATTGCACTTTATCTAAAACGATTCCTTTTTCATCATAAAGTTCGATAGATACGTCAAATAAATTAGGGTGTTCTGGTGACCAAGTATAGCCGCTATCGTGAAAATTGGTGCGAAAAATTTTATTTTGAATAATATCAACCGCACGTTTTTCTGCAAGATTATTCATTTTAATTTGATCTTCCGCAATTAAAATGTTCTTAAAACTTATTTTGTATTTCACATAATAATTCGCTCTTGATATTTCTGCTTCTTTATTTAAAACAAAATCCATCCAGACGACACCGCGGTCTAGATCAGGAGTAAATCGAACTTTTTCCAGATAATCATTATTTACTTGTTCCACCCAGACCGTCTGCCAAATCCCTGTAGAATTCGTATACCAAATCGCCCTTGGTTCCTCTTCCCAGAACTGCTTCCCTCGTGGAATGGTTTCATCTTTGATAGGATCGTAGACTTTAACAGTAATACTTTGGTTTTCGTCTAATAAATAATTCGAAATATCAAATGAGAATGAAGTATGCCCGCCTTCATGGTCTCCCACAAATTTTCCGTTCACGTATACCTTGCAATAGTAATCTACCGCACCAAAATGCAAGATTGTTCGTTTATCTGCGTATTTAGGAATCACTACTTCTTTCTTATACCAAACATATTCATGAATGGTTCTTTCCCCAATTCCACTTAACTTAGATTGGTAAACAAACGGTACTTGTATTTCTTTATCCAGTGTTTCTTTATTAAAATATTGCTCCTGTTCCCCTACATTCTTATCATCAAACTGAAATTGCCAAGTTCCATTTAAGTTAATCCACTGGTCACGCACGAACTGCGGGCGGGGATATTCTTGTCTCGTCATCTTATACACTCCTATGATTATAATCTTCGGGTATTTACTTGTCTTACTTTCTCAACAGAAACTTTTGGCTTCCGATCGATTGTAAGCAAGCCATTTACTTCTTGTTGGACATCGGTTAGTTGTGTATAACAATAACCACATACGTATTCTAAATCCTGAACTGCATGGTGAATGTCTTCAAAACGTTTAAAGAACGCTTCTTCATCCTTCACTTGATTCCCATAGCCCCAACCTTCCTCTGTTTGAAAAGCAATTCCGCCAAACTCAGAAATAAGGATTGGCTGACCTTTATACGGATAACCCTCTGCAAAAGCATAGAAACCTTTATTGAACTGGATACAATTAGACATTAACTTGTCGCTGTCTTTATATCTACTAGCAAGCAGCGCTCCATACTCCTCATAGTCATGCAATGTGATAATATCAGAAATAGTATGTTCCCAGCCGTCATTTGTGATAACAGGGCGATTACAATCATATGCTTTAGTTAAATGATAGATACTTTCCGTAAAAGCTTGTTGCTGCTTATCATGATGGATATCGCCAATGCCCCACGATTCATTAAATGGCACCCATGTAATCACACTCGGATGGTTGTAATTTTGCTTCACAATTTCCAGCCATTCATGGGTAAAATTGCGGACTGCTTTGTCACTAAAGCCATACGTCGAACCAACTTCCAGCCAGACAAGAAGCCCTTTCTTATCTGCTAAATATAGAAATCTACTGTCTTCTACTTTTTGATGCTTACGAACTCCGTTATATCCCAATGCTAATATTTTATCGATATCTTCTTCCAACGCTGCAACACTTGGTGGTGTTAAATCTGATTCTTCCCAGTAGCCTTGATCCAAAATTAAGCGTTGATATAACTCTCTATTATTAAGAAGAATTCTATTTCCTTCAATAGATATCTTGCGCATACCAAAATAAGATTGAATTTCATCCAGTAATTCATCATGGTGGTACAATTTAAGCGTCAAATCATATAAATTAGGGTTTTCTGGACTCCATACTTTCATTGTCCATGGATCCAGTCTTTCTAATAAACTTCCAGTAAGGGACGCTGCATTATCAATTATATTAGCTGTTAATTCATTGATTACTTTATCGTCAAATTGGATGGATGCCACTATTTTATAGCCATCTGCCGTTAGCGGAATTCCTTTTGTTTCTACTTCAATCGCTACTTGTTGGGCATCAAATAATGGTGTAATTTTCGCATGATTTAAGTAGGATTCATTTACATATTCCAACCAAACGGATTTCCATATTCCCGTTGTCTGAACATACCAGCAGCCAAAATTTTCATCATGCCAGCGTTGTTTTCCTCTCGGTTGTGCACAATCCTTTGAATCTTTGACTTTAACAGTTAGTTTATTCTCTCCAGTTGTTACAAAGTCAGTTACATCCACAGAAAAACCATGGTAACCTCCTTGATGGATCGTGGCAAGATTCCCGTTTACATAGATAAAAGCCTCATAATCTACTCCTTCAAAATGGACAATTGGATGCTTCTTTGTATCATCAATTACGATTGTTCTTTCATACCATACTGTTTCATGATGTTCTTGCTGATTGATGCCGCTTGCTTTCGTCTCATAAGTAAACGGCACATTGATGGTTTGGCTTTCTGGAAAAGAGTCATACCATCTCTCTTTGTCTCCCACTTTTTTATCATCAAACGCAAATTTCCATTTTCCATCTAAAGAAACCCATTCCGCTCTGCGAAACTGAGGATTTGGATGAAGTACATTCATTAATTTATACCTCCGACTCGATTATTTGTTGTCCTATTTATTTTTCGAATAGATTTATTTTTTGCTAAAACTAAAATACCCGCTGACATACATAAAACTAGACTGATAATATCCATGATGATATAGGATAATGCTCCACATACAAACAGCCATACGGCAACCTTTACATGAACTTGATCATCTATCATATATTTCTTGGCACAGACTAAATTTATTAACCCCAGACCAATTAATAAGGCGCCAAACATGCCAATGAATATATAGACACTTCCAACATAAGATTCCATCGCTTTCATATAGACAAAAGCCGAGTCCTCCGCAAGCCTTGCACCTTCGACCTTTTTTAGTGTTCCATATAACAGGATCGTAATAAGACCATCGATGATTTGCCAAACGCCTACTATTCTCACTAAATTCCTTTCTAGTTTTCTATTCATTATCCTTTCACTCCAGCTGATAAGGACATTGATTCCAAGAAGTATTTCTGTGCGAATAGGTACAAGATAAAAGTGGGAATTATCGCAACCAATGCGCCTGCCATTAATAAGGTTGGCTGTGCTTGATACATCCCCTGCAATAGCTGCAGACCCGGTGTGATCGGCATTTTTTCAATATCATTAAAAACAATCGATGGCCATAAAAAATCATTCCATGATCCCGTAAAGGAAAATAAGGCAACAACAAGGAGAACCGGTTTGATCAAAGGCAAGATTACTTTTCCTAAAATTTGAAAATCACTAGCCCCATCCATACGAGCAGCTTCATCAAATTCTAGAGGAATATTATTCATAAATTGTCTAACTAAAAAGATATTAAATACACCTGCTGCACCTGGAACAATCATCGCAATCGGAGAATTCACCCAGCCGAGAACGTCGATGATTTTATAAAGAGGAATAAGATTTACTACACCAGGAAACATCATCGTTGCCATTAAAAAGGCAAACAAACCGTGTTTCCCTCTAAAATTCAATCTGCTAAAAGCGAAGGCTGATAATGTCACCACAATTAATACTAATAATGTGTGTGACACAGAAATAACAACTGAATTTGTAAACCAACGAACCAATGGTGTACTTGTATTATCAACTAATAAAGTAGTGTAATTTGTCAGTACCCATTCAATTGGAAGAAATTTAAAGCCCACTGTTTGTAGTTCTATCTCTGATTTAAAGGAGGTTACAACTCCCCATAATAAAGGAATAATCCAAATCACAGCCATGATAAGCAAAAAGGCAAACCCGATTATTTTAGGTAGTGGATTGATTCTTTTACTGCTCATACTCTTCCTCCTTTAATTAATTCTTCTTCTCTCTTAAGAAAAAGAATTGTAATGATGCAACAACCATTATACAAAGTCCAAGAATAACCGCCATCGCAGACGAGATCCCCGCAATCGATTGACCTGAACCAAAGGCATTTTGCTGAATATCCATTAATAACACCCTTGTTGAATCTGTTGGGCCGCCACCTGTTAACATCAACGGCTGCCCATAGACGTTAAATTGAGCAATGGTTGTGATAACAACCGTATAAAGAATCTGACCTCTAATGCTTGGAAGGGTAATTTTCATAAACTTCTGAAAAGAAGAAGCTCCATCAATATCTGCCGCTTCATAATAATCTTTCGGAATACCATTCAATGCCGCTTGGTAAATGATCATATTTCCTCCAATCGTCCACCAAACTGTTACGGCTACTAGCGCAATCCACGCATAAGGCTGAGTACCAGTCCAAACGGTTTCCAGATTGAAAATATTATTAATTGGACCATATGTTACATTAAACATAAGCCCCCATATAATAATGACAGCGGAAATTGCAAACAACGATGGTAAATAGAATAATGACTGAAATACTTTCCACAGAACTGGTTTTGTGTTCAAAGCTGCTGCAAGAAGCAGAGGTACAATAATACAAAATGGGACAGTAAATAGAACAAATAAAAAGGTATTTTTCAACCCATTATGAAGTTGTTCATAAAAGACGGAGTCTGGTTGAAGTAATAATTCTTTATAATTATCCAATCCAACAAAAATTGGCGAACTAATTAAATCCCATTCTGTAAAAGAAATATAAACTCCAAAAAAGATTGGAATAAGAAAAAACACTCCAAAAATGATCAAATGAGGGGCTAAAAATAGCCATGGTGCAAAGGATGTATTCCTGGAGTTTTTTATTTTCATTTGTTTTACATTTTTCGTAGCGGGAACAGTTTCCATACGCCTACTTCCTTTCCTCTCGCTTCTATTAGAATAAGATTTTCATCTTATCTAGATTAAGCATACAGCCTAAATACCTCGATTCCCTGCTGCACTTTTGTTACTATATTTAGGCTGCTTGCTTTTTTATTTATTTAGCTGTTTGGTATAAAGTTCATCAAGAATTGCATAATAATATGTCTCAATAGTAAACAACTACCTTTTTAAACAGTCAGCGGCTTCTCCAATCACCAGCTATAAGTAAGCGCTCTTACTTTTTGGCAAACATTAATTCGAATTATCTTTTTCTACCTTAGCAGATATTTCTTTTTCCATATCTTCTAATGCTTTATCTGTTTCTGTTTTGGAGAATACGACATCCCCAGCTTTAGAATCTAATAATTCTGAAACATAACCATTGTATTTATAGTCAAAGATTTTTAATGTTGCTTGTTGTTCAGGTGTTGCCAAGAAGAATGATTGTGGCATTGCTTTATATTCCTCATTTTCTAAAAGCGCAAGCGTTGCTGGATTTTGTCCCGATTTTGCCCATTCCATTGAATTATCACGAACCCAGTCTAAAAACTTCACAACAGCTTTTTCTTTTTCCTCCGTACGTGAGTCATCTTTCAGCATGACAAATTGGTGAGAAGAAGACCAGTTGACCGCTTTCGATAAATCATCTGATAATTGAGGCGCATTAGTTAATCCCCAATTTACCTTTGATTCTTTAATTTGGTTTTGCATCCAAATTCCTTCAGGAAGAAAAACAACTTTTCCAGTTAAGAACATTTGAGTTGGATCTTCTCCATCCTTTGTTGTATAACCTGCCTTTACATAATCTCTCCATAGATTAAAAGTATCTTTCGCTGCTTGGTTTACTAAAGTTGGTTGAATGCCATCTTCTGTTAACTCACCACCATTTTGTGCATACAAGGACAAGAAATTAGGCTTTAGCCATGTTACCCCTAATGCTCTGATTTTATCTTTTTGGGCTTTCTCGCCAACTTGTTTAATTTCATCAAATGTAACGATATTGTCATCCAATGCTGTCGGCAAATACTTATCAACTAAATCTTTGTTGTAGTAAAGTCCGAAAGTATGAATATCTAACGGGATACTATAACGCTCTGAATCTAGTTCTCCAATCTTCCAAGCTTCTGCTACATAGTTATCTGCTTTAATTTCCGGAAAATCAGCAAGCAAGTCATTATAAGAAGTTAACATATCATTATCTTTAAACTGTTTAATTCGTTCTGCATGGACAATCGTTAAATCAGGAATATTCTTTTTAGAGTTTACGATTGTTGGGATTTTCGTATACATATCTCCTTCTTTTAAAGAGACGTTTTTGATTTTGTACTCAGGATTCGTTTTATTATATTCATTTACCATCGCCTGCATATTTTTCCCATCTGGACCAGTGAACGGATTCCAAAACGTAATTTCATTTTTGGCACTGCTACTTGTTTCCGAATCTCCACAGCCTGCTAAAATACCGATTGAGAGTCCAATCACACCAACATACTTCCAAAGCTTGCTCTTTGCCCCCACATTAATTCCTCCTTTTATTTAACTCATTACTTAACGAAATTCTTTAACTAAAAAGTTAAAGTTATTACCAATATTCTTATTACACTATTAATTTAACAACATAAGAAAGCGTTGTCAATCTTATTCAAACAATATTTCCAGTGTTTTCTATTGAAGTTAAACACTGTGGATGATAAAATAAACAGACAAGCTACTTTTTAACCATAAAGTTAAAGGAGATTGCTATGCAAATACAAATTTCAAAGGATTATTTTCACATTTATCAAGCACTT
Organism: Niallia circulans NBRC 13626; assembly: GCF_001591585.1. Lineage (GTDB taxonomy): Bacteria > Bacillota > Bacilli > Bacillales > Cytobacillaceae > Niallia > Niallia circulans. Next base: position 221,407 of record NZ_BCVE01000002.1, read on the forward strand.
GCTAGTGAAACAAGAATAGAGATCATAGAAATTCTCGCAAAAAACAACATGAATATATCTGATTTAGCAAAACAATTAGGCATAAGCGCCGCCATCGTTACCCGTCATATTCAAAAACTAGAAGAAGCAGGAATTGTTAAATCGGAACGAATCCCTGGAAAATCAGGACTGCAGAAAATTGTTTATTTAGCGATAGACAATATTGAAATTCATTTTCCAAGAAAAATATTTAAAGAATATCAACTCCACGAAACTGATTTAAAAATTGGTCATTATACAGATTTTTCTGTAAAGCCTACTTGCGGGATTGCAACAGAAAAAGAAATAATCGGAAAAGCGGATGATCCGAAATATTTTATGGACAGCCAAAGAGTGGACGCCCAGCTATTGTGGTTGTCTCAGGGGTTTGTAGAGTATAAAATCCCTAACTTACTTGGACCAAATGAAATTCCAGAAATGGTAGAAATCAGTTTGGAGCTTGCTTCTGAATTCCCACTTTCCAATAATGTTTGGCCGAGCGACATAACATTTTATTTAAATAATGTTAAGCTCGGCACATACACGGTTCCTGGTAATTTTTCTGATGTGAGAGGACGGTATACACCGAAATGGTGGAATGATAAATTCAGTCAGTACGGTTTGCTAAAAACAATCAGGGTGAATAAAATAGATACAGGCATTGATGGCGAACCCTTTTCCAGCGTAACGATTAATGAATTACAGCTCGAGAGCTCTTCTTTCCTCACTCTAAGAATTGCAGTTGAAGAGGAATCCGAAAGAGTTGGTGGGTTGACTTTATTCGGGGAACATTTTGGAAATCATAAGCAAAATATACAGATTGGCATTTATTATTTGGAGAAAGAAAATAATTAACGAAATAAAAACATGGGTAAGGTCATCGCCGGAGACCTTACCCATGTTTTTTATTACTATGGTCTTTATAGTTTTAATCTGAACAAACTGTTCGAATAGGCAAACAGAATATTACATCAATATAAACGGATTAACATCAATCGAAATCTGCAGGCCGTTTGTGCTTATTTCTGTTTGGTAATGATCTAAAATTGATTTTAAAACTTCTTCCAAGTTTGGTTCTTGTTTATACTTTATTAGGCATTGATAGCGATATTTATTTTTTATTCTTGCGATTGGTGATGCGACTGGTCCTAAAATAACTGTTTGCGGTGATAATCTATTTCGGACAATCTGGGTGATTTTTTCCGCAACTCCAACTACTTTCATTAGCTCTTCATGACTAATTGTAATCATCGTAAGAAAATAGTAAGGAGGATAAGCATGTTGTCTGCGAATCATCATCTCTGTTTCATAAAAACGGTCATAATCCTGTTCGCTCGCAAGCTCAATACTATAATGCTCAGGAGTATAGGTTTGAAAAATAACTTCTCCTTGCAATTCATGCCTGCCTGCTCTGCCGCTTACTTGTGTCAGTAATTGAAAGGTCTTCTCCGATGAGCGGAAATCTGGCAAATGAAGCATTGTATCAGCTGACAGTACACCAACTAGCGTAATTCTTGGAAAATCTAGTCCTTTGGCAATCATTTGTGTTCCCAATAAAATATCTGCTTCTCCCTCTTGAAATTTTTGCAGCAGCTTTTCGTGGGCTCCTTTTCGACTAGTTGTATCGACATCCATGCGAATAACCCTTGCTTCTGGGAGGATTTTTGTCAGCTCTTCCTCTACTTTTTGCGTCCCTGTTCCAAAATATCGAATATGCTCACTGCTGCATTCTGGACAAGTAGTAGGGGTATACGTTTCATATCCACAATAGTGACACTTCATCTGATTTTGAAAGCGGTGATAGGTCAAGCTAATATCACAATTTGGACATTTCACGACATAACCGCAATCACGGCACATGACGAAGGAGGAATGTCCCCGTTTATTTAAAAACAATACGGTTTGTTCTTTTTTTTCTAGGCGATCTTTCAGTTTTTCCAGCAATACTTCGGAAAACATAGAGCGATTGCCATTTCTCAATTCTTCTCGCATATCAATAATTTCCACTTTCGGGAGTGCTTGATTATTCATGCGATTAGGAAGAGACAATAAAGTATATACACCTTTTTGGGCTCTTGCAAAGCTTTCTAAAGATGGCGTGGCACTACCCAAAATAATCGGACATCCATGCTTTTTCCCTCTCTCGATCGCGACATCTTTAGCATGATAGCGAGGATTCTCCTCTTGCTTATATGTCATTTCATGCTCTTCATCAATAATGATAAGCCCGAGATTTGTAAATGGCGCAAAGATAGCAGATCTCGCTCCAACTACCACCTTTACTTCATTTCTTTGGATTTTCCGCCACTCATCATATTTTTCTCCCACCGATAACCCACTATGGAGAACGGCAACCTGATCGCCAAAGCGGCCTTTAAAGCGATTGACCATCTGTGGTGTCAGCGCTATTTCCGGAACAAGGACAATTGCTTCTTCTCCCTTTGCCAACACTTTATCAATGGATTGTAAATATACCTCTGTTTTCCCACTACCGGTTACACCATACAACAGAAAAACATCATGCTGATTTTGTTCTACCGCCTGATGAATCGGCGCCACCACTTTCGCCTGATCATCGGTTAAAGGCAAGGCAAATGTTCTTTCAAACTCCCGCTCTTGATAAGGATCGCGGTATACTTCTTTTTCCATTTCTGCAAGAAGCCCTTTTTCGACTAGTCCTTTTATTACAGCTGTTGAAATACTCAATTTCGTAAGTAGTTGCTTTTGTTCGATTGGGTCTGGATGCTCACTAAAATAAACCAATAATTCTTTTTGTTTTTTAGCGTTTTTATTCAGCGATTCTTCATAATGAAGTAATTCTTCCCTATTTAGAAGAGGATAAATATGCTTTACCTTCTTCTTCTTGCCTCTTGATTGTACCTCATAGGAAACCTCGATTGTTCCTTTCTTCACTTCCTTTTGTAAGGAAGAAAGAGATACATTCTTTAACGCTTCCTCCCAAACCACTTCTTCCGTTTTAGTAAAAAGAGCGGCTACCCCTTCAGCCATCTTCTCTTCTTCCCTAGATACCTTTTTTACTTTACGCTCATATTTAGCTTTTAAAGCCGGTGGTAACATCGCTTGAAAAGCAGAAATCTTATAACAGAGCGTAGAATGAGACAACCAGTCAGCAAGAGATAAAAGTTCTTTATTTAAAACGGGCACTAAGTCCATCGGTTCTATAATTTTTTTTAATGATTTAAAGCTTGAGGATTCTTCTATGCTTTCCACAAAGCCTTGTACCTTTCTAGGACCAAATGGAACAATTACGCGCATCCCTGGTTGAATAACGTCTTCTAATTCTTTCGGAATTAGATAATCAAAGGGTCTGTCCGTTTGTTTTGCCGGTACATCGACAATTACTTTGGCTACCGTCATTTTTGAACAGCTTCCTTCATCTGCATTGCTTGTTCCAATATTTTTTCCGCTACCTCATCCTTAGAAAGAAGCGGTAATTCGATTGAAGTTCCATCTCTCTTATACATAGTCACAAGATTTGTATCGGTTCCAAAGCCAGAATCTTGTCTATTTACATTATTAGCCACAATCATATCTGCATTTTTCCGTTTTAATTTATCCATTGCATATTCAGCCATATTTTGTGTTTCCGCTGCAAAGCCAATGAGAATCTGCTGTTCTTTTCTTTTTCCAAGTTCGGATAAAATATCTTGGGTCCGCGTGAATTCAATTGTTTCTGGACCACTTTGCTTTTTCACTTTGTGGTCATAAACAATCGTAGGCTTATAGTCACTTACCGCAGCTGTTTTAATAATAATGTCAGCCTCTTCTCTGTATGTCATTACAGCGTTATACATCTCTTCCGCACTTTCCACTGAAATAACCTGAGCACCTTTTGGTGGAGTTAGATTTGTAGGTCCAGATATTAAAATAACATCTGCCCCATAGGCCATAGCTTTTTTGGCAATACTATATCCCATTTTTCCAGAAGAGTGGTTGGAAATAAAACGAACAGGATCAATTTTTTCGCGCGTTGGTCCAGCAGTCACGAGTACGGTTGTTCCAGTTAGGATCTTGTCCTTGTTATTATTGGAAAAATAATCCTCCATATGCTGAACAATCATTTCCGGTTCTTCCAATCTTCCTTTGCCTACATAGCCGCATGCTAAATAACCTTCGCCTGGGTTAATAAAGCGATAACCATAGTCATGAAGCGTGTTAATATTTTTAATAACGGCAGGATGATCATACATATGTACATTCATCGCTGGCGCAATCCAAACATCGCTTGTTGCTGCAAGTAAGGTTGTTGTAATCATATTATCCGCAATACCGTTTGCAATCTTTCCAATTACATTAGCCGTTGCTGGGGCTACTAAAATTAAATCAGCCCAATCAGCCAAATCAATATGTGCAATCACTTTTGGATCTTTTTCATCAAAGGTGTCTGTATATACTTCGTTTTTAGAGAGGGCTTTAAAGGTTAATGGATTCACAAATTCCATTGCTGATTCCGACATAATAACCTTTACATCTGCTCCCTTTTGCGTTAATTTACTAGTTAAAGCACATACCTTATATACCGCAATGCCCCCTGTTACACACAGAAGAATCTTCTTGCCATTCAACATCATGTGCCTCCTTCCTTTCATTCTATTCTAAAGTTTATGATATAGTAATCGTATTATCAGCCAGATAAACCCTCTGCGACCGGATTAATTGAACCATTTGTAGCTGTCAGACAATATGAATCTTTTTTGTTCGTTAAGAGTGAGATATATTGTTTGTTTATGAATAAGTTCTAATGAATTGGCGAAGCAAGTTGCTAATAAAAAATGCGAGCAATCCTAAGCAGAAATTCTCCCACTTTGTTAGAATTAATATCCTTAAACTTCAGCCATATGTAAGATTTGTATTTTTTTTATTATTGTTAGCATATAATTAAATAATCATTATGTCCATGAAAAAAGACTTAGTAAATGGAATCATTCCTTTTACTTAAGCCTTTTATTTCGTACTATATGATAAAAATTTAATTATTCCTCGCTTGCACCATTGGGTGTATTTACACGATAAGTTAATTGATCTTTGTTGATTTCTTCTAATGCTTTCCCTACATTTTTATGAGAAACATATTTTGCTAATTGTGGTTTCGCATTAGTTTGTAGTTTTCTTGCTCTTTTTGCAGCAACAGATACTAATGAATATTTTGAATCGATTTTTGTCATTAATTTATCAATAGATGGATATAACATAGATTAATTGGCCTCCAGCATTTTTTTGTATTTTGGTTCTACTCTTTCTCTGCGACAATGCTCCGCAACAATGATTGCTTTTATTTTTTCACAAGCATTCTCTACTGTATCATTTTCTACGACATAATCATATAAGTGCATCATTTCTATTTCTTCTCTTGCCACATTCATGCGGTTGTTAATAATCTCTTCTGACTCGGTACCTCTTGTCACAATACGATTTTTCAACTCTGATAAACTTGGCGGACTCAAGAAAATAAATAATCCATCTGGAAACTTTTCGCGAACCTGCTTCGCGCCCTCTACTTCAATTTCCAAAAAGACGTCTTTGCCTTTTAATGTCGTTTCTCTAACGTAATCAACAGGTGTACCATAGTAGTTTCCAACAAACTCTGCATATTCTAGTAACTTTCCTTGTTCAATTAAATCCTCAAATTCTTCTCTTGATTTAAAGAAATAATCTACTCCATCTACCTCACCAGCACGCGGTGATCTTGTGGTCATGGAAATAGAATATTCAAAGGATGTATTTTTTTGTGAGAAGATTTCCTTTCTCACTGTTCCTTTCCCTACACCAGAAGGTCCAGACAAAACGATTAAAAGTCCCTTTTCTACCAAATTTTTCTCCTACCCTTCCTCTATGATCTCATCACGATCGTTTAAACGGTGTGCAACTGTTTCTGGTTGAACTGCTGAAAGAACAACATGGTCACTGTCCATCACAATAACAGCTCTCGTTCTTCGACCATATGTTGCATCTATTAAGGATCCTCTATCCCTAGCATCTTGGATAATACGTTTAATGGGAGCAGATTCTGGACTGACAATAGAGATAATTCTATTTGCAGAAACTATATTTCCAAAACCAATATTGATTAATTTTATGGACATTCGTCTTCTCCAATCTTATTATTTTTAGTTTTAACTAGGAAGATTTATTCTAAACCCTTTTATTCAATATTTTGAATTTGCTCTTTCATTTTTTCTAAACAGCTTTTCATTTCCACCACATTTGCTCCAATATCTGCTGAATTAGCTTTGGATCCAATGGTGTTAACCTCTCTGTTCATTTCTTGAAGTAAGAAATCGAGCTTTCTTCCAATCGGGTTACTTTCTTCCATGATTTGGTAAAACTGTCTAATATGACTATGTAATCTAACCAATTCCTCATTAATATCTGCTTTATCTGCAAAAATCGCCACTTCTGTAATAAGGCGTGCTTCATCAATCGGTTCCGTTAAATAGCTTTCTATTCTTGTCTTGAGCTTTTCACGGTATTGTGCAATCACTTCTGGTGCCAACGACTGTAACTTCGCAACTAGCTTTTCTATCTGCTTAAGATTGCTTTCTAAGTCTTTGGATAATTCCACTCCTTCAATAGTGCGCATCTTATTTAACTGGACAACCGCTTCTTCCATTGTAATAAGCAACACTTCTGATAGTTCTTCCATATCAAGCTCTCGTTCTACTATCTGAAAACACTCTTCTTGATTTAATAAATCACGAAGCGAGATGGACTCTTTGATAGAATATTTGTCTTTTAATTGGTGAAGCAATTGATAGTATTGATCAAGCAATGGCCAATCCACTATAATTTCTTGACCTTTTTTGTCTTCATCCTCTAATGTTACAAATACTTCGATTCTACCTCTATGTATATAGTTTGAAATAATTTTCTTTATTTGATCTTCCAAATATAGAAATTGCTTGGGCATCCGAATAATCTGATCGCTAAACCTGTGATTGACCGATTTTATTTCGATATGAAGTGTTGCATGGTGATATTGTTTTGTTGCTCTTCCAAATCCAGTCATACTTTTCATTATACTGACACATCCGTTTTCTAAAAAATGTGCGAATTAATGTTTGCTTGTGCTTTTTCCACAAAGTTTAATCGCTGCTAACCTCCAGCAAGAGTGCACTTCACTTTCCGCAGGCTTACGCTTATGCCTCTTCAGCTTTGCCTCAAGGATCTGACAATCCCCTGCCGTCTTCGTGTATTCACGCTGCTTTATTATTCGATCATTTCTCATTATACATTATATGGTTACTAACCTTTTAGAAATCAGCATTAAAAACAGCATCAAATAAATAAAAGGTAATAGAGTGGTCTCTACTACCTTTTGGATTATAACATATTTTATTTTGATTTACTTAATAAAAATGATCCTGCGAGTAAAAAAGTTGGTACAGAGGCGAATCCGATGATCATTGGCCAATCTTTCATTGCTATTGGCAGTGTATGGAAGATTTCTTGCAAGCCTGGCACGTAAATAACAGCAAGCGCCAATACTAAGGAAGAAATCACAGCCCAGACTAGATACATATTGCCAAACGGATTTCTTGAAAGAATGGATTTTTCACTGCGGCAGTCAAATACATGAATTAACTGGGCAAGTACTAATGTTATAAAAGCAACCGTTTGGGCATATTCAAGATTTTCTGGATTATTGTTATAGGCAAACATAAAAGCTAAAATAGTCGAAATACCGATAAGGAACCCGCGAGAAATAACCTTCCATCCAAGCCCTCTAGAAAATACACCTTCATTCGGACTGCGTGGTCCTCTTTTCATAACATTATCTTCCGGTCTATCTAAGCCTAAGGCCATCGCTGGTAATCCGTCTGTTACTAAATTCACCCATAAAATTTGAATAGGAACAAGCGGCAAAGGAAGTGCTAACAGCATCGCAAATAACATCACCAGTATTTCCCCAACATTTGAGGCAAGTAAATAACGGATGAATTTACGAATGTTTTCATAAATATTTCTTCCTTCTACAATAGCAGATTTTATACTCGCAAAATTATCATCCATTAATACTAAAGAAGATGCTTCCTTCGCAACATCCGTCCCTGTGATTCCCATCGCAATGCCGATGTCTGCTTTCTTTATCGCTGGAGCGTCATTTACTCCGTCACCAGTCATCGCAACTACATGCCCTCTATTTTGAAATGCTTGAACAATCTTCAATTTATGCTCTGGGGAAACTCGTGCAAAGACAGCAACATCTTCTACGATATCCTCTAATTCTTTTAAACTTAAATCTGAAAGCTCTTTCCCTTCCATTACTTTAGAGCGATTATTGGCAATGCCTAGCTGTTTCGCAATAGCATTTGCAGTAATAACATGGTCTCCTGTAATCATTACTGTTTTAATACCAGCTTCTTTACATTCTTTTACAGCTTGTTTTACTTCTGGTCTTGGCGGATCAATAATTCCTTGCAGACCAATGAAAATCAAGTCCTTTTCTGCTTCTCCTTCATGCATAATAAGAGTGTTTGGTGAAATTTCCTTATAGCCAATTGCAATGGTACGAAGCGCCTGGGAAGCTAAGCCATTGATCGCTTCTTGAACTACTTGCTTTTCATTATTTCCTAAAGCTTGTGAACGATTTTCAAAAAGAATTGATTTACTCTGACCAATTAAGACATCGGGTGCACCTTTAGTAACAACAAATTGACGTCCAGTTGGATCTTTTACCACAACACTCATCATTTTTCTTGTAGAATCAAAAGGGAATTCATTGACAATCGCAAATTGATTTAATAATTGAGCACGCGTGAATCCTGCTTTCATCCCTGCAACTAAAATTGCTCCTTCCGTCGGATCCCCATTTAAAACATAATCGCCATCTTTTTGCAGAATCTCGGCGTGATTACAAAGCATTCCAAAGGTTAAAAGCTGTTGTAATGCCTTATCCTTTGCTGGATTTATTAATTGTTCGCCTACATAGTATTGTCCTTGCGGCTCATATCCAGTTCCATCTACCGTATATGTTTTTCCGCCGATCCAAGTTTTTGTTACTGTCATTTTATTTTGCGTTAATGTTCCGGTTTTATCAGAACAAATGACTGAAGCACAGCCAAGAGTTTCGACAGCAGGCAGCTTTCTGACAATGGCATTTTTGCGAATCATTTTCTGAACACCAAGAGATAGAGCAATGGTTACAATCGCTGGCAAGCCTTCTGGAATCGCGGCTACCGCTAATGATACACCTGCTAGTACCATTGTATATAAATCATTCCCTTGAAGAACCCCAATCACCACAACTAATACGGTTAATAGTAATGCTGTGACAATGAGAATTTTCCCTAGCTGCTCTAAACGTCTTTGCAGCGGGGTGGTAACCGAATCTGCATTTTGCAGCAAATCAGCAATTTGCCCCATTGCTGTTTTCATCCCTGTCCCAATAACAACCCCGACACCACTTCCACGGGATACCATCGTTCCCATAAAGCCCATATTTTCCATATCACCAAGTGCTAGATTGTTATTTTTGATTGCAGATACTGTTTTAGGAACTGGCACAGATTCTCCGGTTAAAGCAGATTCCTCCACTTCCAGGCTTCTTGATTCAATAATTCTGACATCTGCTCCAATTCGATCCCCGCTCGCGAATTTTATGACATCTCCAGGAACTAACTCTTTCGATAATAGACTAATCCATTCTCCATTCCGTAGTGCCTGAACATGAGGCTGTGATAATTCTTTTAAAGCAGATAAAGATTTTTCTGCTCTTATCTCTTGAAAAAATCCAAGAAAACTATTGAGAATGATGATTGCAATTATCGCAATTGCATCAATATATTCGCCTAATAAACCTGAAATAAGCGTGGCAGCTAAAAGAACGAGTACCATAAAATCCTTAAATTGACTGAAGAAAATAAGCAGGAGTGATTGCTTTTCTCCTTCCTCTAATTCATTGTATCCAAAGTTCTTTCGTCGCTTTTCCGCTTCTTCATCTGATAACCCAGCCGAAAAATCAGTATTCAATGTTTGTTCTACTTCTTTTTCGTTCATTTCATGATAGTTCATCCGGCCATCTCACTTCCCCCTTTTTCATTCACCGTTCGCTATAGTAGCAGCGAAGAAATTCGTAGCTGTTTTGAACAAAAGTTAGCAACTTACTAACATACATAGTTGTCCCAACACCACTCTAAGAGAATCATATTCAAGCTTGGCCGAAAAAATGCTAAGGATAGAGATTTAATTCCTATTTACTATGAGAAAAAATACCATATGCCTAGATCTCATCTATTTTTTACAAATTAAAATTTTGCGAAGGCTGCCTCCACTTCTCGTTATTCTTGCATCTATAGCAAAATCACAAGCATTTTCAACCCAAATCCTTGTATTTCTTCCTCAATAAAGATAGAGTAAAGAGGGAAATTATTATAAATGAGGTCGTTAGTTATGTCATTTGATGGTTTATTTACACGCGCAATGTCTCTTGAATTAAAAGAGCTTTTACTAGGAGGCCGAATTAATAAAGTTCAACAGCCTTTTACCAATGAAATTATTTTATCCATTCGAGCTAATGGAAAAAATCAAAAATTGCTATTATCGGCTCATCCTAGCTATGCCCGCATTCAAATTACGGAAGAAAATTATGAAAATCCTAAAGAACCACCAATGTTCTGCATGCTTCTCCGCAAGCATTTAGAAGGTTATTTTATAGAAGATATTTATCAAATAGACAATGAACGGATCATTGTTTTAGAAATTAGGGGAAGAAATGAAATTGGCGATACTTCCTATAAAAAACTGATGATCGAGATAATGGGTAGACACAGCAATATCATTTTGGTTGACCGCGATAAAAATACCATTCTAGATAGCATTAAACATATTTCGTATGCTGTTAATAGTCATAGAGCTATTCTTCCCGGTTATGAGTATTTAGCTCCGCCAAAACAAGAAAAACAAGATCCTTATACAGCATCAGAGGAAGATGTACTGCGGGCTATTGATTTTAATAGCGGCAAACTGGACAAACAGCTTGTCCAGCAGTTTGCTGGATTATCTCCACTAATTGCTAAAGAAATGGTCTATCTGGCTGGTCTTGCAAACCGTGAAACTTTACCAAAAGCATTTCTTATGGTAATGGAGCCAATAAAAAAAGGCAATTATGCTCCTTCTATCATGGATACTCCAGAGAAAGAATATTTTTACTGCCTATCAATGGAGCATGTCAAAGGAAACGTGAAGTCCTTTCCTACATTAAGTAAAATGCTTGATCGCTATTATTTCGGAAAAGCAGAACGAGATCGAGTGAAACAGCAAAGCAATGATTTAGAACGATTTATTGTAAATGAACGAGATAAAAACAAAAAGAAAATAAAAAAACTAGAACGTTCTTTATCGGAAGCTGAAAATGCGGAACAATATCAATTACTTGGTGAACTTTTGACTGCAAACCTTTATGCGGTTAAAAAGGGCATGTCAGAAGTAGAAGTAATCAATTATTATGATGAAGATAGTAAAACCGTTAAGATTCCGCTTAGCCCAAGACTGTCTCCTTCTGAAAATGCGCAAAAATATTTCACAAGATATCAAAAAGCGAAAAATTCGATTGATATTATCAAGGAACAAATTAAACTAGCAGAACAAGAATATGAATACTTTGAAACACTATACCAGCAAATTCTTGCTGCCTCTCCAAAAGATATTCAGGAAATTCGGGAAGAGTTAGTGGAAGAAGGTTACCTTAGAGAAAGACAGAAAAAGCAAAATAAGAAACAGCAAAATGTAAAGCCTGTCTTAGACTACTATGTTTCGTCCGAGGGTACAGAAATTATCGTCGGAAAGAATAATAAACAAAATGATTATTTAACAAACAAAGTAGCAGCTAGAGATGAAATTTGGCTGCATACAAAGGATATTCCTGGATCCCATGTTGTTATTCGCAGCAAAGAGCCTTCCGAGGAAACAATCATGCAAGCAGCAAAGTTAGCAGCTTATTTTAGCAAAGCACGCCAATCTAGTTCTGTTCCCGTTGACTTCACATTAGTACGTCATGTGAAAAAGCCAAGTGGCGCAAAGCCTGGTTTTGTAATTTATGATAACCAGCAAACTGTTTATGTTACACCAGATGAAGAAACGGTTATTCGCTTGAAAAAAAGCTAAATAGTTTGAAACGAGAGGTCTTTAGCTGCCTCTCGTTTTTGTTTAATTATGCATGTGACTTTGGTTTTTTATGATGATAATAGCTTGAAGAGCTGATTTGTCTCCGATCCTTGGTCTTCCGTTTTCATCCTTCTTATGAACACCACTTCTCTTGCCCGCCGCACTAATTTCGGCGTTCACCCTTCTTATGAACGCAACTTTTCTTGCCTCCTGCTCCTATTTCGGCGTTCATCCCTCTTATGAACAATTCTTCTCACCAAATCCCAAACAATAACTAACTTTTTTACTCAAACTAAAAAACAGCACTTTACATAAAAGTGCTGTTCACTCCTTAATCTATCCCCAATTCTCCGGACTTTCCTTCCAAGCATTTAAGCTTGCCAAATCTCCTTCTTGAATATAGCCTTTTTTCTGTGCTACATCTAATAAGCTCGTATAGTCTGTTAATGAGTAGGCTGTAATCTCAGCCTCCCCAAGTAATTCTTTCCCCTTTGGTAATTCGTATGTAAAAATAGCAACCACTCCAAGCACCTCACAGCCTGCTTCTCGTAAACTATTAACAGCTGTGATAACACTTCCACCAGTAGAAATTAAATCCTCGACTACTACTACTTTTTGGCCCTTTTCCACTTTTCCTTCAATCTGATTTCCCTTTCCATGCGCTTTTGCTTTAGAGCGCACATATACCATTGGCAAATCTAGAAGGTCACTTACCCAAGCAGCGTGAGGAATGCCGGCTGTCGCTGTTCCCGCCACAACTTCTGTTTCAGGGAATTTCTCCTTAATTAAACCAGCTAACCCTGATGCAATATTTTTTCGCACTTTAGGATAGGACAAAGTTAAGCGATTATCGCAATAGATTGGAGATTTTAATCCTGAAGACCAAGTAAATGGATCATTTGGCTGTAAAAATACGGCTTTAATCTCTAGCAATTGTTCGGCAATTTCATGTTTCATAGCGTGATACCCTCCCACTCTGATTTAAATAACGTATAACTTTTATATGGATTTTCTGCTCTTGTAATCGAACGACCAACAACAATTGCTGATACACCATTCTCACGGGCAACTTGAGGTGTTGCAACGCGCACTTGATCCTGTACTTCATCTGTTTTTAAACGAATGCCAGGTGTTACAGTGAGAAACGATTCTCCTAATTGTTCACGAATGGCCCCAGCTTCCAATGTGGAGCAAACAACGCCATCCAGTCCAGCCTCTTTCGTAATCGATGCATAATGTAAAACAGACTCCAATAAAGGAACTTGAATTAACTGCTCTTTTTGCATGCTTGCTTCAGACGTACTTGTTAGCTGAGTTACTCCAATACATTTCGCTCGCTTCATTCCAGATGGTGTCCCCGCTTCAAGTCCTTCCACTGCACGAGCCATCATGTCCACTCCACCAGCTGCATGGACATTTACTAAATCAACGCCTAAGCTAGCAATATTTTTCATCGCACTACCAACAGTATTAGGGATATCATGTAATTTTAAGTCGAGGAAAATTTGATGATTTTGCTCTTTTAATTCCTTGATAATACTTGGACCTTCTTTATAAAAAAGTTCCATTCCTACCTTTAAAAATAAAGATTCCCCATTAAATTTTTTCAAAAAGGAATGTACCTCTTCCTTTGTTGCAAAATCAAGCGCGATGATAAGCGAATTGTTCATGCTTTCCCCAGCTCCTTCCAGTTACTTCTGAAATATGTTCAAATCCGTATTTATCTAATAACTCAGGTAAGTCTTCGATTATTTTTGGGCAGATGAATGGGTCCACAAAGTTTGCTGTGCCGACTGCAACTGCACTTGCACCAGCATAGAAAAACTCTAGGACATCCTCAGCCGACGCAACACCGCCCATTCCGATAATCGGCAGATTTACCGCTTGACTTACTTCGTAGATCATTCGAATTGCTACAGGTTTAACAGCTGGGCCTGATAACCCCCCTGTTTTGTTTGCTAAAACCGGCTGACCTGTCTTTAAGTCCAGGCGCATGCCAACAAGCGTATTAATCATGGTAATCCCATCTGCTCCTCCTGCTTCCACTGCTTTTGCCATTTCCACAATATTTGTTACATTGGGAGATAGCTTTACATATACCGGAACCTCTGATACTTCCTTTACCTTTTTCGTCAATTCCTTTGCAACCTCAGGGATTGTTCCAAAAGCAATTCCCCCTGTTTTTACATTTGGACAAGAAATGTTTAGTTCTAATGCGGCGACATTCGAAGCTCTGGAAATTTCTTTCGCAACCGCAACATAATCCTCTTCAACGGATCCAGCAACATTTGCAATAATTGGTACATCAAACTGACTTAGCCATGGCAATTCTTCCCCAACTACTTTTATAAGACCGGGATTTTGCAGACCGATGGCATTAAGCATCCCAGAAGTAGTTTCTGCGACCCTTGGTGTAGGATTGCCAAAACGAGGCTCTACTGTTGTCGCTTTAATCATGATGGCACCAAGCTTGCTTAAATCATATAAGTTACTGTATTCCCGTCCAAATCCAAAACAGCCAGAGGCAGGCATAATAGGGTTTTTAAGCTCTAATCCAGGAAGCTTTACCTGAAGTCGGTTCATAGGACAACCTCCCCTGTTCTAAATACTGGTCCATCTGTACATACCTTTTTATAACTAAAACCTGTTGGATCGTCTGCTGTATGACATACACAAGCAAAACATGCACCTATCCCACATCCCATTCTTTCCTCTAGAGAAATGAACACCTTTTTATCTGGAAATGTTTTTTCTAGATTTTTAAGCATTGGTGTTGGTCCACAGGAGTATAATACGTCAAATTCTAGTTTTTCTTGAAAAATAACGTCTGTTACAAATCCTTGTGCACCATAACTACCGTCTACTGTAGCGATATACGTATCCCCCAGTTTCGCAAACTTTTCTTCATAAAAAGCAACGGATTCTGTTTGAAAGCCTAATACAGCCACTACCTTTACTCCTTTGGCAACTAGACGATTGGCTAATTCATATAATGGCGGCACTCCAATTCCTCCACCAATTAATAAAGCTGTCTGCCCTGACTTGCTTTCTTCAACTGGGAAACCATTTCCTAAAGGACCGAGGATATCAATAGCTTCTCCCGCTTGTTTTTTGGCAAGAAGCTTTGTGCCCGCTCCTTCAGCGCGGTAGATCATCGTAAATGTTTTTCTTTCCGGATCAATGTGGCAAATACTAATTGGACGTCTTAATAACGGTGCAGAATGATCACTTACTTTGATATGAACAAATTGACCTGGCTCGTTCATTTCAGAGACAAGCTCACCTGTTAAGGTGAGCTCCATAATATTCTCCGCTATTTCCTTCTGTTCAACTACTGTACAAATTTCGTTTTTGATCATACTAACAATGCCTCCAGTTGCTTTTTACTTGGCTCCATTGCCTCTGTAGAAAATGTCATGGATTCAACTACTCGAAGGATCGCCTCTGCTGTGTCTAAAGAAGTTAAACATGGAATCCCATTTTCGACAGATTCACGTCTGATACGGAATCCATCTCTTGCTGGCTGACTGCCTTTGGAAAAGGTATTAATGACAAATTGTGCTTCTCCATTGCTGATGACATCAATTAATGTATGGCCTTCTCCACCGATTTTGCCAACCACTTTTACTGGAATGTCATTGCTTTCAAGGAAAGCTGCTGTTCCACTTGTTGCCATTAAGCTATAGCCGATATTCGTAAATCTGTTTGCAAGCTGTAAAGCCTCTTCCTTATCTTTATCGCCAATTGTCATCAGAACAGTTCCGAATGTTTTAATCTTCATTCCTGAAGCAATTAACCCTTTATAAAGAGCCTTTTCAAGAGTGATGTCTTTGCCCATTACTTCTCCTGTTGACTTCATCTCAGGACCTAAGGTAATATCTACTCTTCGTAATTTTGCAAAGGAGAATACTGGAACTTTCACATAAACACCAGACTTCTCTGCTACTAAGCCGGATTGATAGCCTTGTTCTTTTAAGGAAGTACCCAAAATAACTTTTGTAGCTATTTTCGCCATTGGCACATTCGTAATTTTACTTAAGAAAGGTACTGTTCTACTAGAGCGAGGATTTACTTCTAGTACAAAAACTTCTCCTTTGGATACAACATACTGGATATTCAGCAAACCAACGATTTTTAACCCTTTTGCCAGCCTTGTTGTATAATCTACTAATGTTTGCTTGATTTCTGCAGATAAGCTTTGTGGCGGATAGACTGCGATCGAATCGCCTGAGTGTACTCCTGCTCGCTCAATATGCTCCATAATTCCTGGAATTACTACATCAGTGCCATCACAGATTGCATCCACTTCAATTTCTTTCCCTGTTAAATAACGATCAATTAAGATTGGCTGTCCTGGACTTGCTTTAACCGCATTTTCCATATAAGGAATCAGCTCTTCTTCTTTATAAACGATCTGCATCGCTCTTCCACCTAATACATAAGATGGTCTTACAAGTACTGGGTAGCCAATTGATTGTGCAACGACAATTGCTTCTTCAACTGTTAACGCTGTTTTTCCATCTGGCTGTGGTATACCCAAGTCTTGAAGACTTTGTTCAAACTTATCACGGTCCTCAGCGCGATCTAAGTCTTCAAGAGATGTTCCTAAAATTTTGATGCCACGCTCTGCTAATGGACCAGCTAAGTTGATGGCTGTCTGTCCGCCAAACTGAACCACTACTCCCTCTGGCTTTTCTAAATCAATGATATGCATGACATCTTCAATTGTAAGTGGCTCAAAGTAAAGTTTATCTGAAATACTAAAGTCTGTTGAAACAGTCTCTGGATTGTTATTGATGATTATCGCTTCATATCCTGCTTCCTTGATTGCCCAAACAGAATGAACCGTTGCATAGTCAAACTCAATTCCTTGTCCGATACGAATTGGTCCAGAACCAAGGACTACAATGCTTTTCTTATCTGTGACAATTGATTCATTTTCCTCTTCATATGTTCCGTAGTAGTATGGAGTTTCTGATTCAAATTCAGCAGCACATGTATCGACCATTTTATAGACAGGTACAATACCTTTCTCTTTTCTCCAGTTATATACTTCGAACTCTGTTGTGTTCCAAAGCTTTGCAAGCTGAATATCAGCGAATCCTTTTTCTTTTGCTTCTTTTACATATTCCTCATCAAACGGATGGTTAATTAACTCTTTCTCGAACTTAATAATGCCTTCCAGTTTAAACAGGAAGAAGAGATCAATTTTACTCCACTCATGAATGGTTTCTATGCTTATGCCCCGATTAAGTGCCTCTGCTATATAAAACAATCTTTCATCACCGGCAACTCTTATTCGTTTCTCGAGTAATTCATCACTTGTTTCATCTGCTGCATTTAGAGAGAAATGATATACTTTTGCTTCTAGAGAGCGGATCGCTTTTAGTAAAGATTCTTCAAAAGTACGGCCAATTGCCATTACTTCTCCAGTCGCTTTCATTTGGGTCCCTAAATTACGTTTTGCTGATTCAAACTTATCGAAAGGAAAGCGTGGGATTTTACTTACTACATAATCAAGGGCTGGCTCAAAGCTTGCATAAGTTTTCCCCGTTACAGGATTCATCATCTCATCCAATGTTAAGCCTACTGCAATTTTTGCCGCCAGCTTTGCAATTGGATAGCCAGTTGCTTTACTAGCAAGGGCAGATGAACGACTTACTCTTGGGTTTACTTCGATAATATAGTATTGAAAGCTATCTGGATCTAAGGCAAGCTGCACGTTACAGCCGCCTTCAATTTTTAAGGCACGGATAATTTTTAAAGATGTATTTCTTAGTAATTGATATTCACGGTCGCTTAATGTTTGGCTTGGTGCCACGACAATACTGTCACCCGTATGGATCCCTACTGGATCGATATTTTCCATATTACACACTACTATGGCATTATCATTGCTATCACGCATTACTTCGTATTCAATTTCTTTAAAGCCCGCGATGCTTTTTTCTAATAAACATTGTGTAACTGGGCTATTTTTTAAGCCGCTTGTTACGATTTCTTCTAATTCTTCGTCATTATGGCAAATCCCTCCACCAGTTCCTCCTAGTGTAAAAGCAGGTCTGACGATAACCGGATAACCAATTTTCTCCACAAAAGCTTTTGCTTCCTCCATATTGTGGATAATATCACTAGCTGGTACAGGTTCACCTAATTCATTCATCAAATTACGGAAAAGGTCGCGGTCCTCTGCCTGCTGAATGGCAGCTAGCTTCGTTCCTAGTACTTCAACTCCACATTCCTCCAACACACCAGCATCGGAAAGCTCAACAGCAAGGTTCAAGCCAGTTTGCCCCCCTAATGTTGGAAGAATAGCATCTGGTCGCTCTTTGCGGATAATTCTGCTGACAAATTCAAGTGTTAATGGTTCGATATACACTTTATCTGCCATTTCTGTATCTGTCATAATGGTTGCAGGGTTGGAGTTTACTAGAATAACACGATAGCCTTCTTCCTTTAAGGCGATACATGCTTGCGCTCCTGCATAGTCAAATTCTGCTGCCTGCCCAATGATGATTGGTCCTGATCCGATTACTAATATACTTTTAATATCTTTACGCTTTGACATATGCGGCACCTTCCTGTTTGTGAGATTGTATCATTTCCATAAAACGATCGAATAAATAGTTGGCATCCTCTGGTCCAGGTGAAGCTTCTGGATGATATTGCACGGTAAATGCTGGATATTCTTTATGCTGTAGGCCTTCAATTGTTCCATCATTTAAAGCAATATGTGTTATTTCTAAGTTTGTATGTTTAATAGATTCTTCCTCTACTGTATAGCCATGGTTTTGCGATGTCAGCGAAACCTTCCCTGTTAATAAATCCTTCACTGGGTGGTTTGATCCTCTATGACCAAACTTCATTTTCTCCGTGTTTGCCCCACTTGCAAGTGCGAACAATTGATGACCTAGACAGATTCCAAACAACGGTACTTTCCCAATAATTCCTTTAATTGCTTCAATGGACTCTGGTACGTCCTTTGGATCCCCAGGTCCGTTAGATAACATCACACCATCTGGACTTAAATTTAGAATGTCTTCTGCTGTAGTGTTATAAGGAACAACGATTACATCACAATCTCGTTTATTTAATTCTCGTAAAATACCATGCTTCATGCCATAATCTACTAAAACAACGCGGCTTCCACGGCCAGGACTTGGATAAGGTTTCTTTGTTGAAACTTGCTTTACTTGTTCTGCACTTAATGTAATATCTTTTAATTTTGCAATTACATCCTCAGCATTTTCTTCGATGCTGCAAATGGCGCCTTTTAACGTTCCATATTGACGGATAATACGGGTTAATTTTCTCGTATCTATTCCTGCAATTCCGGGAATTTTCTTTTGTTTAAAATATTCGTCTAATGATAGTTCATTTCGCCAGTTTGAAGGGAAATCACACACTTCTTTGACAATAAATCCATGGATGGCAGGCGTTATCGATTCAAAATCATCTCTATTAATGCCATAATTCCCCACTAAAGGATACGTAAGTGTGACAATTTGTCCACAGTAGGATGGATCGGATAGAATTTCCTGATAGCCTGTCATACCTGTGTTAAATACTATTTCACCAAATTTTTCTGTATCGGCACCGAAGCCTTTTCCGATAAATACTGTGCCATCTTCAAGAATTAGTTGTTTTTTCATGCGTGTACACTTTCCTTTCTCCAAGCAATCTTTCCACTAACGATTGTTGCAACTGGCCAACCCTGACATTCCCAACCAGCAAATGGGGTATTTCTTCCTTTTGATAAAAATGTTTCAGGATCAATTTTATTTGTCTCTTCTAAATCAAGTATTACGATATCCGCTTTCTTTCCTGCTTCTAATGTTCCCATATCCAATTTAAAGCTTTGAGCTGGTTTTACCGTTAGATAATCCATTAACTGTTGCAGCGTCATGACCCCTGTTTTTACAAAGTTCGTATAAAGGAGCGGAAATGCTGTTTCTAAACCAACAATTCCAAATGGTGCAAGCTGCATCGATTGTGCTTTTTCTTCTGCTGTATGTGGTGCATGATCTGTTGCAATAAAATCAATTGTTCCATCTAGCAGCCCTTCGATTAGAGCAGCACGATCCTCTGTTCCTCTTAAAGGAGGATTCATTTTATAATTCGTATCAAGGGAAGGAATATCTGTATCTGCTAATAGTAAGTGGTGTGGTGATACCTCTGCAGTCACTCTTATTCCAGCTTTTTTCGCATCTCTTACAACACGTACAGATTCTTTTGTACTGATATGGCAAACATGATAATGACAGCCTGTTGCTTCTGCTAAAAGAATATCTCTTGCAATTTGGACTGATTCACAAACACTTGGTATCCCATTTACACCGTTCGCCTTCGAAAATTCCCCTTCATGGACACAACCATTATTAATGAGGCTGTTGTCTTCACAGTGAGCGACAATCGCCATATCCAATGCAGCAGCTTGCTTCATTGCTTCAAGCATTTGGCCAGCTTCTTGAATTCCCACGCCATCATCTGTAAAGGCAAATGCCCCTAATTCTTTAAGCGCCTTAAAATCAGTAAGCTCCGTCCCTAATTGCCTAATGGTAATGGAGGCATACGGTAAAACATTTACATTTGCTGTATTTTTAATTCTTTCATTTAATTTATGTAGATTTTCGACAGTGTCAGGCACAGGTCTAGTGTTTGGCATATTCGCAATCGTTGTGAATCCGCCGCGTGCTGCTGCCATTGTCCCTGTTGCAATTGTTTCTTTCTGTTCGCCGCCTGGCTCTCTTAAATGAACATGTAGGTCAATAAAGCCTGGAGCAACAACTTTTCCAGCTGCATCAATCACTTCATCTGCAATTGCTTTGATTTCCTTTGCAATCATCTTAATTGCTCCATTTTCAATCAAGATGTCGTTCTGTTCTAATTCCCCTGTAGTATTAAGCAACTGGCCATTTTTGATAAGTATTGACATGTTCATTTCTCCCTCCGATATTTTCTAATGATCTTTTTAGTACACTCATGCGGATAAATACACCATTTTCCATTTGCTTAAAAATTCTGGAGCGTTCGCATTCCACAAGCTCATCGGCAATTTCAACATCTCTGTTTACTGGGGCAGGATGCATGATAATGCTTCCTTGCTTCATTTTTCTTTCTCTTTCTATTGTTAGTCCATAAAGCTTATGGTAGCTTTCTTTGTCAAAAGCAGCTCTTTCGTCACCGTGCCTTTCATGTTGGACACGCAGCAGCATCACTACATCGGATGTTTCAATCGCTGTATCAATATCTTCATAATTTGCATCTTGTAAGACTGTTTCATCAAACCATTCTCTTGGTCCGGAAAAAACAACCTCTGCCCCTAGCCTTGTCAGAGCATCTGCATTAGATCTTGCAACACGGCTATGGCTGATATCACCGATAATACTTACTTTTAAGCCGTTGAAGCGTTGGAATTCCTGCTGTATCGTTAGAAGGTCAAGCAATGATTGAGTAGGGTGATGACCACAGCCATCTCCTGCATTAAGGACTGGTATATTTACTCTTCCGACTAACTCATCAAAGTAGCGGTCATTTTCGTGCCTTATGACTACAGCATTTACTCCTATTGATTCCAGCGTTCGAACAGTATCATATAGTGTTTCTCCTTTCACAACACTTGAGGTTGTCGTTTCAAATGGAATCACTTCAAGTCCTAACTTTCTTTCCGCTACTTCAAAGCTGCTTTTTGTTCTCGTGCTAGCTTCGAAAAAAAGATTTGCTATAAAACATTGATTTGCCGGCCGCCATATTTCTCCATCTGCAAATTTTTGTGCATCTCTTAAGATTTCCTGAATCTCTGTAACGGTTAACTCAGTCGTCGTTAATAAGTTTTCCATGATACTACCTCCCGTTATTTGCTGCTTTTAATAACTTCACTTCGCAAAAAAAACGCCCTAACATACTCGTTAGGGCGTCAAAAATTTCACTTTTGCATAGATTTAGGCAAAGTAAACCTGCGGCTATAATCCATGCATCGTTTTTGGCACCCTTATAAGTCTCTCTGTACTTGTTTAAAAGGTGTTCTTATTTAGTTTCATCTACTGCGATTGAATCTTCGAACAAATCTTCTTTTGCTTTTTCTCTACCAGGTAATACTAGGTTTAAAATAATTCCAAGGATTGCAGCAAAAGCCATTCCCTCTAATTTAAAGTGTTCACCCATATGAATCGAGAATCCGCCAATTCCAGTTACAAGGATGACAGATGCAATAACTAAATTGCGGTTTTTATTGAAATCAAGTTTTGCTTCTACAATAATTCTTAATCCAGATGATGCGATGATTCCGAATAGAAGGATAGATACGCCTCCCATTACTGGTGTTGGGATAGACTGTATAAGGGCCGCGATTTTTCCGATAAACCCAAAACCTATTGCTAATACTGCTGCTCCACCTAAAACATATACACTATACACTCTCGTTATTGCTAAAACCCCAATATTTTCTCCATAAGTTGTTTTTGCAGGTCCCCCCATTAAAGCAGAGATAATCGTTGCAGTTCCATCTCCTAAAATACTTCTGTGAAGGCCAGGATCTTTTATATAATCTTTTCCAACTACTTTACTTAATACAAGCTGATGACCGATATGCTCTGTTAGTGTGACGATTGCCACTGGAACAAAGATTGTAAGTAGTGCAAGGTTTATCGTTACAGGATAATCTACGAATGGGAAGATAAAATCTGGCATTGCAAACCATTTGGCATCCAAGACTCCATGAAAGTTAACCACTCCTACAAGCAAGGCATAGACATAGCCGATTACGATACCTGCTAATATTGGGATAAAGCTGAATACTCCTTTGCCAAACATCGTGAAAAGGATGGTTGCAAGTAACGTTACTAGTGCAACAGAGATATAAAGTAAGCTGTATTCTTGATTCTTAGCTCCATAATTCATAAACATCGATTGTCCAACCGCTGTTGTAGCAAGCGCTAATCCAATGACCATGATTACAGGTCCGACAACGATTGGCGGTAAGATATTCATAATCCAACGATATCCTGCTTTTTTAATCGTTAAGGCAACAATTCCATAAACAATTCCGGCAATAAAGGTTCCGATCATGGCTGCGCCTGGTCCGCCGCCCGGCATTGTCTTCGCCGCGATAACTGGTGCGATAAAAGCAAAAGAGGAACCTAAGTACGCAGGTACTTTAAATTGTGTAATGATTAAGAATGCGAGCGTACCTATTCCACTTGAGACTAAAGCAACCGCTGGACTCAATTCAATTAAGAATGGTACTAAAACAGTTGCGCCAAACATGGCGAATAAATGCTGTAAGCTTAAGGTAATCCATTGAAGGGCACTTGGTTTATCATTAATTCCTAATAAGGGTTTTGTTTCGTTCATTTCTGTCTCCTCTTTCTGTTAAAAAAATTGAGTATAAATTAGTTATTAATATCCCCTATTGAACAAATAAAACCCCTTTTCTGCGCAGCAAAAAAGGGGTTTTAAGCAGGTTTAAAGAAACCTTAGGAAAAAACTCCCCTTTTCAGCCTCACAGGACTGCTTTTAAAAGGGATCTATTTAATTTTCAAATATATTTACTTCATCATGACCATCGACTTCATCAAGCTCAACTACAATTTTTTCTGAACTGGAAGTAGGAATGTTTTTCCCTACATAATCAGCTCTTATTGGAAGTTCTCGATGACCTCTGTCCACTAGAACCGCAAGCTGTATGGATGCTGGTCTACCCATATCCATCAGTGCATCCATTCCGGCACGAACAGTTCTTCCTGTATATAATACATCATCTACCAGAATGACTTTTAAGCCTTGGATATCTGTTGGAATATCTGATCCTTTTACTAATGGTTCTTCATTCTTTGTTTTCTTCGTTAAATCATCTCGATATAACGTAATATCCAATTCGCCAACTTCGATTGGCTTTCCTTCTATTTGGGCAATTTTTTCGGCAAGACGATTTGCAATATAAATACCTCTTGTCCGAATGCCAACTAGAATACAATCTTCTATCCCTTTATTCTTTTCAATAATTTCATGAGCGATTCTTGTTAATGCTCGTCTAATTGCTTGATCGTCTAGTACAAGTGCCTTTTTCGACATTTTGATCACCATCCATGCTGTGATTCAATCTAAAAAAAATATCCTCTCACCCTTTTGGATGAGAGGATATACGTATACTAAGATAGCTATTACTAAAAATAGCTAGAATCCGTTACCTTCTCAACCTCACAGGATTGATTTAAAGGACTTATTCAACTAAAGTTATCTTAATATATGATAGAGCGCTTGTCAACGATTATTTCGTAAAGTATCTAAAAGCTGTTCATATTCTTTAGGTAAAGGTGCTTCGAACTCTAAATATTCTCCAGTTCGTGGATGCTCAAATCCTAGTAAGCCAGCATGAAGTGCTTGACCGCCAATATCTAGTGTTTTTCTTGGTCCATATTTAGGATCTCCCACAAGCGGATAGCCAATATACTTCATATGCACACGAATTTGGTGGGTGCGTCCCGTCTCTAATTGGCATTCAATATAAGTGTATTCCGCTATTCTTTCTAGTACATGAAAATGAGTAACCGCATGTTTCCCCTTATCTACAACAGCCATACTTTGTCTGTCTTTCGTGTCACGACCAATCGGTGCCTCAATTGTCCCATAATCATGGGGAATAGAACCATGTACTAATGCCTTATATTTTCTCGTTACAGTTTTTGCTACTAATTGATTCACTAGACTTTCATGAGCAGCATCATTTTTAGCAACCATCAGCAGTCCAGACGTATCTTTATCGATTCGGTGAACAATTCCAGGTCTCATCACCCCATTAATTCCAGAAAGATCTTTACA
Organism: Niallia circulans NBRC 13626; assembly: GCF_001591585.1. Taxonomy (GTDB): domain Bacteria; phylum Bacillota; class Bacilli; order Bacillales; family Cytobacillaceae; genus Niallia; species Niallia circulans. Next base: position 246,367 of record NZ_BCVE01000002.1, read on the forward strand.
ATGGGCCATTAGACCATTCACTAATGTTCCTGTTACATGGCCAGGTGCTGGATGTACAACCATTCCTTTTGGTTTATTTACTACGATAACATCTTGATCTTCATAATAAATATCCAAATCCATTTCCTCTGCCTCTACATCTAGCTCAACTGCTTCCGGTACTTCAATAGCTACTACATCGTTTAAAACACCTTTATACTTTGTTTTAACGGTTTGTCCGTTAACAGTCACATGACCGTCTTTTATCCATTGTTGAACCTGCGTTCTTGACCAATCTGCATTAATTGTGGAAACAATCTTGTCGATTCGTTCATTTACTTGCTCACTTTGAATGATATGTTCCTTTTTTTCCATGTTTCTTCTCCTTCTTTGCGTCTCGATCCTCCCTCAGCATCACTAGGATTAATAAAATAACACCAATTACTAAAGATGAGTCTGCAATATTAAATATAGGGAAATCATAATTGAAGATATACGTATTGATAAAGTCGACTACATATTGATGTCTGGCACGGTCAATAAAATTACCAAGCGCACCACCTAAAATTAGACCCAGTGCGACGCCGTATAGCATTTTTCCTTTTGTACCAGTTTGAATCAAATAAATTAACCCAATCACAACAACGACGGTGATAATATAGAAAAATACCATTTGGTTTTCCAGCATGCCCCATGCGGCTCCACTATTACGATGAGATGTTAGGTAGAAAAAATCTTTTATTACTTCGATGCTTTCCCCCAGCTCCATATTTTTTACAACTAACCATTTTGTCCATTGATCAATAATAATAATAATAGCTGCAATTATGTAATAAAACACTAAAGTTTCCTCCAATTCTCGAGTCTCCTTTAGCATTTTAGCATAAACTAGATGAAAACGATAGCTTGGCCGCATATTTCCATTTGAAGTAGTGTTTTAATCAGTGGATTGACTTTCGATAATAGGATTGAATGCTGTTTATATCGTTCTTTGTCCTAATTATCGGAACCATCTCTAACAAATCAAATGGCAGCAATTCACCAGACATTTCACACATTCCAAAATTGCCATTTTCTAATTTTTGCATCGTTTCTTCTACATCTTTTAGTTCGTCTTCAATATATTTGTTTATTTTTGAATCTCTTTTTATGCTTAACGTTGTTACTAATTCAATTTGTGTCATACGGAGTTCTGTATAAAGCTTTTCAATAGTTGAATTCAATTCCATTACCTCCGTTTCTTTAATTATTTTTAGCATTTCCATTGAAGGAGACAAAAACCGATTAAAGATTTAACAGGCATAACAACTATTAACGGAGGTGGAAGTATTTCACTTCTTTTCTCATGTATAAAAAATTCCCTCCGCTTTATGATAATAGCCAGGTATGTTTTTTACACTATGTAATCACTTTTCTGTTTTCTCTTTCCCAATAAAAGGCTTTTCCAAAACTTTTTTCCTTTTATAAAAAAAACCAAACAAGTGATTCGAAATATTTTTTCGAATCCTTGTTTGGGAGTTAACTTCAGCTACTGGAAAGTTTATATTCCAGTCTCCTATAAAGTTTTTAATAATTTTCTTCTACTACATGTGCGCATCTTTCACATAGTGTTGGATGTGCTTCCACTTTACCGACATCTGTTGTTACAGTCCAGCATCTTTCACATGTTTCACCAGCTGCTTTTGTAACGACAATGGCCGCATTTTCAAGTTTTAGAGCTTCTTCAGGTGCGTTATTGTATTCACCAGAAATTTCGAAACCTGATACGATAAATAATTGCTGTAAGTTTTCTTGAATGGAATTTAGAAGGGTATTTACTTCTTCATTAACATACAATGTTACTTTCGCAGCAAGTGATTTACCGATCACTTTTTGATTACGAGCTTCTTCTAATGCTTTCAGCACATCATCCCGTACAACCAAGAATTTATTCCATTTTTCTTCTAACACATCACTATTTTCAAATGTTGTGTATTCTGGGAAATCAGTTAGCTGTACACTTTCTTCTTGTACAGAAGAGATATGATCCCAAACCTCATCCGCAGTATGCGGTAAGATTGGTGCAACTAATTTTGTTAAGCTGATTAAGCTTTCGTAAAGAACGGTTTGAATCGCTCTTCTTTCTTTATTATTTGCTGCTTCAATGTACAGTACATCTTTTGAAAAATCAAGATAGAATGCACTTAAGTCCAGTGTACAGAAATTATTAATATTATGATAAATCGTAGAGAATTCGTATTTATCATAGGATTCTGTTACGTTTTTAATCAATTTATTTAATTTAATCAGTATAAACTGATCAACTTCACGTAATTCATCATAGGAAAGTCCATCTGTTTCTGGATTGAAATCAGCAAGATTTCCTAATAAGAAACGGAATGTATTTCTAATTTTACGATATCCTTCTGTTACTTGTTTTAAAATTGCATCAGATACACGTACATCTGCTTGGAAGTCTACAGAAGCTACCCATAGTCGTAAAATATCTGCACCTAATTGATTCATAACTTTTGCAGGAATCATTACATTTCCTAGTGATTTACTCATTTTACGGCCTTCTCCGTCTAAAACAAAGCCATGACTTAAAACAGCTTTATAAGGTGCTTTCCCAGTTACCGCTACACTTGTAGATAAAGAGGAGTTAAACCAGCCGCGATATTGGTCAGAACCTTCTAAATATAAGTCAGCAGGACGTTGTAAATCATCTCTTTCTAGCAATACAGCTTGGTGAGAAGAACCAGAGTCGAACCATACATCCATAATATCTGTTTCTTTCGTAAATTCTCCATTAGGGCTTCCAGGATGTGTAAATCCTTCTGGCAATAATTCCTTCGCAGACTTTTCAAACCAAATATTTGAACCATTTTCTCTAAATAAATTAGAAATATGCTCAATTGTTTCATCTGTAATGATGCTGTCACCGTTTTCTGCATAGAACACTGGAATTGGCACACCCCATGCACGTTGTCTTGAAATACACCAGTCTCCACGATCCCGAACCATATTAAATAATCTTGTTTCGCCCCATGCTGGAACCCACTTTGTTTCTTTTACTGCATCTAATAGTTCGTTTCTAAAGTCTTTAATAGAAGCAAACCATTGTGCAGTAGCACGGAAAATAACTGGTTTTTTCGTTCTCCAGTCATGTGGATAGGAGTGAGTGATAAATTGCAGCTTTAATAATGCACCAGCCTCTTCAAGTTTTTCTGTAATCGGCTTATTCGCTTTATCATAGAATAATCCTTCAAATCCAGGTGCTTCTTCTGTCATTACCCCTTTATCATCAACAGGACAAAGAACTTCTAATCCGTATTTTTGACCAACTAAGAAGTCATCTTCCCCATGTCCAGGAGCAGTATGAACACATCCAGTACCCGCATCTGTTGTTACATGTTCTCCTAACATTACTAAAGAATCACGGCCGTAGATTGGATGTGCAGCTAGAATGTACTCTAGGTCTGCCCCTTTCACTTCTTGAACAACTTTTGCTTCTTCCCAGCCAATTTCTGTTTTGACACTTTCCAATAAGTCTTGTGCAACTAAGTATTTGCTGCCTTTTTCTTCTACTACAACATACGTTAAAGTAGGGTGAACAGATATACCCAAGTTAGCCGGAATTGTCCATGGAGTAGTTGTCCAAATAACGATTTGTACATCCTCTGCTAGAATCCCTTTGCCATCCTTTACTTTAAACCCAACATAAATGGAGGCAGACTTTTTGTCTTTATATTCAATTTCAGCTTCAGCAAGAGCTGATTCACTTGTTGGAGACCAATATACCGGCTTTTTACCTTTATAAATATAGCCTTTTTTCGCCATTTCTCCAAACACTTTAATTTGCTGTGCTTCATATTCAGGCTTTAAAGTAATATAAGGATTTTCCCAATCTCCGCGAACCCCTAAGCGTTTAAATTGTTCTCGTTGACTGTCGATTTGCCCTAATGCATATTCTTCACATAGCTTACGGAACTCGGCAATCGTCATTTCTTTACGTTTAACTCCTTTATTGGTTAAAGCTTGTTCGATTGGCAGACCATGTGTATCCCATCCTGGCACATATGGTGCTTGAAAGCCAGTCATTGATTTATAACGTACAATAAAATCTTTTAAAATTTTATTAAGCGCATGTCCAATATGGATATCCCCATTCGCATATGGAGGTCCATCATGCAAAACAAACATTGGGCGACCTTGAGTACGTTCCTGCACTTTTTCGTAAATGTTCATTTCTTTCCATTTCGCTTGAATTTCAGGCTCACGATTAGGCAAGTTTCCTCTCATCGGAAATGCTGTTTTTGGCATAAGCAACGTATCTTTATATTCCATTTTCTTCCTCCAACTTAATTCTCTTTTTTCATGTATACTTCCATCTAACCAATATTCTATAAATTCAGTATAGACAGCAAAAAACCTTCTCATCCCCATGAAAGGGACGAGAAGGTCGATCATTAGGTTCCCGCGGTACCACCCTTATAGATAAAAGTTTCTTTTATCCACTTAGACATTTTTTAACGGCAATGAACCGCTTTTTCTTACTTAACTTTTTCAGAAAAAGACTCCAGGGTGATTTTCAATTTCCAACTTATATCAGGCTCCCACCATCCCTGATTCGCTAATCATAAGTTTTTCGGCAATCTACTTTCCCTATCAACGCTACATGAATATATATATTTGTGAAAAATTATATTGCAAATCTACCTTATCGTCAAGGCAATGGTCTTTATTTTGTAGAATTTAACTCTGATGCATCTAATTCGTATTCTAATAAATGATCCCAATCATCGTTGTTTAACATATCTAATTGTGCTTCAATCAGCATTTTGAAACGTGTACGGAATACTTTTGATTGCTTTTTCAATTCTTCAATCTCTAGCGCAATCTTTCTTGCCTTTGATAATGATTCGTTCACAATTCGATCCGCATTCTTTTCCGCTTCTTTAATAATTAGTTTTGCTTCTTTTTGTGCATTACGTTTAACTTCCTCAGCAGCCTCTTGTGCTACAACAATTGATTTATTTAATGTTTCTTCAATATTATTATAGTGGCCGATACGGTCAGTTAACTCGTTTAATCTTTCTTCTAGTTCTTTTTTCTCGCGGATAATATTTTCATAATCTTTAATTACCTGATCAAGAAATTCATTTACTTCGTCTTCATCGTAACCACGGAAGCCTTTGGCAAATTCCTTATTATGAATATCTAACGGCGTTAATGGCATAAAGCCACCTCCCAAACTTCAATTTCTTATGTATCATCCTTATTTCGACAGTATTACCGGATTTCCTGCATTATTTTTAAAAAATAAGAAGAAACATGAAAAATAATGCTGCTAAAAAATATTGTATCATATATACTCGATAAAAAAACTATGTTTTTTGTCTGAAATAGAAATTATGGGAACTCCTTCATTTCTGATTTTTCACTTCAATTTACCTACTACAATTCTCCATTTATCTTTTTTTGTTTTACCTTCAATAGATTTAATCATGGCCCTACCTGCTCCGCGCACTGAGAAGACATCTCCTTCTTCACACATAAAAGAGACATTTTCATTTAAAGTGAAATTTACTTTGACTAAGCCTTGAGTAATATAGGTCTTTGCTTTTTCTCTTGAAAAATTATAAATAGCAGCAACAATGGCGTCAAGCCGAAGAGAAGTAATAGTCGTTGTCATCTCTGTCCAATGTTCTTCTGTTAAAATTATGTTTTCTAAAGATACAGCAGCAAGTGTTACCTTTGCTTTTCCGATAGAATCAAGTTGAAGTCTCACATAATCCTCAACCTCACTAGCAACGACAAATTGAATATCCCCGTCAAGAACGAATATATCTCCGAATTTACTTCTATTTAATCCAAGAGACATTAAACTTCCTAAAACATGCGGATGCTCTATTGTGATGAATTTCTTGGGATAATTCACTTCTAATAAGGACAAATTAAAATCCGCTTCCATCGGTTGATAATATTCAGGGTATAGGATAGCTCTTTTTCTTTCCGCTTGTTCATGGCCGCCAAAAAATGCATATTTCACTTCCTGATTTTCTCCGATAATCATCCGAAGAACTTTCTGTTCACGCGGATCCAAAAAATCAGTCAATTTCGGTGCATAAGTATTCGCGACATAACTTTGCCAATTTTGCACTTGATCGATAAATTCTCTTTCTTCCGGACGAAAATGTTGATAAATTGACATCTTTGTAACTCCTTTTTGGCATAGAAAAAGGGCTGGGACAAAAGTATTCCAACCAAATATAAAACCGAACAATTATATGGAGATGCTAATCAAATTCTCGTATAATTGTTTGTTTTTTTCATTCTGAATGGGTTTTATGGTTAGTCACCGCAGACTGAATACACTTCGCTTTCCATGGGGCGAGCGCCGAGCCGCTTCGGCTTCGCCTGCAGGGTCTCGGACTTTCTCGCAGATCCCATAGGAGTCTACGTGTATTCAGTCTGCTCCGTTTTTCCTAATAATTATATTTTCTTTTTTTAAAAAATAATGGAACGAAACAACCTTTAAAAACGGAGTGGAATGGAGCGGAGGACCCTCGACTCCTGTGGAAAGCAGAGCAAAACCTAAGACCCCACAGGCTTTAGCCGAGGAGGCTTAGGTTGCTCCCCGCGGAAAGCGAGGGTCTGTAGCGCAATGGAACGAATTGGTTTTACTACTTAATTAGAGATTGTTCGTCTTTATGCATTATATATTTTGTTTTGTCCCTGCCTCTTTCTACCTTTGTTCAGTATTGACCTTTATAAAATTACTTAGAACCAATAAAATAATTGTCCAATCCCTCTTCCTGCTAGATTCAATACGAAGATTGCAACAATTGGCGAAATATCGATCATGCCAAGAGGCGGAATAAATCTTCTAAACATCTCTAAATATGGTTCACAGATTTTTGCCAGAAAAATACCTATAGATGTTTCGCGAGCATTCGGAATCCATGACATTAATATATATACAATAAGCGCGTAAGAATATATGGTTAAAGCATTAGCTAAAATACTTATAATGAACGTCATTCGATTTTACCACCTCGTATTTTCGTATTCTGCATCTTGCAGGATTTGCGAAATATTCCCTGAAACTTCTACGTTATCCGGCGTACACAGGAATATATCCGTACCGATTTTCTGGATATCGCCGCCAATTGCATAGACAGTTCCACTTAAAAAATCAACAATACGTTTCCCTTGATCTTTTTCAATACGCTGTAAATTCACAACAACTGCACGGCGATTTTTTAATTGATCAGCAATATCTTGTGCTTCTGCGTATACACGAGGTTCCACTAAAAATACCTTCGATGACTTCTGTACACTTTGTAAGCTCACAACATTTTGACTGTTTTTCGGCTGTTGCTGCTGAATATGATGGTTATGGTTATGCTGACTGTGAGTGTGCTGTACAGGCTGCTTATAATTTCTTGCCGGCTCGTTTGGTTCTTCTTGATAGTTTACTTGACCTTCTTCATAATCTTCATCTTCTAAAAAGAAGAACGTTTTAATTTTTGATTTTATGCTCATTTCACTCGCCTCCTATTTCTCGCTTCCTACTAAAGCAGTTCCAATTCTTATCATCGTTGCTCCCTCTTCGATCGCAATAGAATAATCATTCGACATTCCCATAGAAAGCTCTGTACATGGAGCATATGGTAATTGTAGTCCTTTTACATCTTCCTGAATGCTTTTTAATTTTCGAAAGCATTCACGCAAGAATTCTTTATCATCTGTAAATGGTGCCATCGTCATTAATCCAACTACCTGAATATGTGGATATTCGGACAACTGTTTAACAAAATCGATAACTTCCTCTGGCTTCATTCCATGCTTTGACTCTTCGTTCGAAACATTAACCTGTACAAAACACTTTATGGTTCGCTTTGCTCTTTTATGTATTTCTTTTGCTAAAGAAAGCCGATCCAATGAGTGAATATAGTCTACATAATCTATAATACCTTTTACTTTTCTCGTCTGCAATGATCCGATAAAATGCCATATAGGCTTGTCTTGTAGAACGTCATACTTTGCTAATAATCCTTCTTCACGATTTTCCCCTAAATGAACAATCCCAGCATCGAGTGCTTCTTTTGCTCGCTCTATTGTAACATATTTTGTGACAGCAATTATCGTAACCTCTTCTGGCTGACGATTCACTTTTTTACATGCCCCTGCTATTTCTTGTTTTATTTCATTAAGATTATCTTTCACTAACATTTAATTTCCGTCTTCCTCTCTCCATCCAATATAACTCATCATTCTCCCAGTTTTCCCTTTATCTCTTCTGTGAGAGAAAAAATAAGCATCATCTTCGTAAGTACAATAGTCAGTTAGATGAATATTACTTTCAAGCATACCACTTTCTAACAATATCTGCTTGTTTGCTTCTTGTAAATTCAGTCTGTATTGTCCTGGAGAAATAGTCGTAAATGGCTTTTGTTGCGATTGTATCGCCTTTTCCACTTCATTGATGACACGATCATCCACGACATAATGGCGCGCTGAGATAGAAGGACCAACAACAGCGAGCACTTCTTCTCTTGGAATCTTATGAGAAGCAAAGACTTTCATCATTTCCCCGGCAATACCTTTTACGGTTCCTTGCCATCCAGCATGAGCGATACCTACCGCTTTTGTAGCTGGATGAATAAAATATAATGGAACACAATCCGCAAAACATAAAGTTAATAATATATTTTTTTCAAAAGTAAACAAACCATCCGTATCTTTTAACGCACTATCATAATCGCTTGCACCCATACCTAAATGCGCTTGTGTTACTTCCACAATATTAACCTGATGTGTTTGCACAGCACCAACCCATTGCTCTAATGGGAAAGATAATTTTTGCGCTAGTTCATTACGGTTTGCAACCACTGTATCCTTTTGATCATTTACATGAAACGCCATATTTAAACTTGCATAATCGCCTATACTTTTCCCACCATTTTTTGTTGTGAAACCAGCTATTAAATTAGGAAACTTCCGCTCCCATAAATCAAGATTGAAAAACTGCTTATTTCTTAAAATAAAAGGTTCCATTATCTAACTCCATCTTTTTGTTTTAGTTTACCATATGGAGCTATCATTGGTCACAGAAAAACATATTTTTCTTTAGAAATAAGCTTGCATTTATGAAATTCACTCTTTTCTTCCCTGCCATTCCTCTCCCTTTTATTTTCCCTCACTAGAGCTATATATAGTAAAATTTTATACCAATAGAAAAGGCTAGACAATCATTAAAGTACCTACTTTAAGAAGTCTAACCTGTTTTATTTCCTATTTAGCTTTGAATGTTTTTATTCATTTGTTTAATAGCAGCTTTTTCCAATCTTGAGACTTGCGCTTGTGAGATGCCGATCTCATCTGCCACTTCCATTTGTGTTTTACCTTGAAAAAACCGCTTTCGCAAAATCAACTTTTCTCGATCATTTAATCGGCGCATTCCTTCTTTTAATGCTAATTCTTCCACCCACTGTATATCCTTGTTCTTTTCATCACTTAATTGATCCATTACATAGATCGGATCTCCACCATCATTATAGATTGGTTCAAAAAGCGATACTGGATCTTGAATAGCATCTAATGCAAAGACAATATCCTCATGTGGAATGTCTAACTCTTTGGCAATTTCCTCAGCTGTTGGTTCTTTTGATGTTTTGTTCATCAACCTTTCTCTGACCTGTAGTGCCTTATAAGCAATGTCTCTCAGAGATCTGGAAACCCTAATTGGATTATTGTCGCGTAAATAACGACGAATCTCTCCAATAATCATCGGAACAGCATAGGTGGAAAACTTAACATTTTGACTTAAATCAAAATTATCGATAGATTTCATTAGACCAATACAACCCACTTGAAATAAGTCATCCACGAATTCTCCTCGATTATTAAATCGCTGTATAACACTTAATACGAGGCGGAGATTCCCATTTACGAGACTTTCCCTTGCGGATGTATCTCCCTCATGCATTTGCTTGAAGAGCAATCTCATTTCTTCGTTTTTTAACACTGGAAGCTTTGATGTATCCACACCGCAAATTTCTACTTTATTTCGAGTCAATCTATTTCCCTCCTCACAGGAGCTGCTGTACAAAAAACAGTATCTCCCCGAGAAGGAAAAATATGCATGGGATGAATTTTTGTTAAATTTCCAATTTACGCTAATTTTAACTGAAATTATGTGGGACAAGGCTTTTCAAACGAAAAATTTTTTTAGACCATTTTATTAAATTCTTTTTGTAGTCTTTTAATAATCCTTTTCTCTAATCGAGAAATATACGATTGGGATATCCCAAGCATATCCGCTACATCTTTTTGCGTTTTTTCTTCTCCCGTTCCTAAACCAAACCGTAATTCCATAATTTGTTTCTCTCTTTTAGACAATTGGTGAAGCGCTTTTACTAATAGCTTTTTATCTACACTTGCATCTAAATCTTTCGTTATAATATCATCCTCTGTCCCCATTACATCGGAGAGAAGAAGTTCATTTCCATCCCAATCAATATTTAATGGCTCATCAAATGAAACCTCTGAACGGATTTTATTATTTCTGCGCAAATACATCAATATTTCATTTTCAATACATCTAGAAGCATATGTTGCCAGTTTTATTTTTTTCTCCGGATTAAACGTATTAACCGCCTTAATTAATCCAATTGTGCCAATGCTGATTAAATCTTCGATGTTAATCCCAGTATTTTCAAACTTTCTTGCGATATAAACAACAAGGCGTAAATTTCTCTCTATCAGCATCGAACGAGCTGCTTGGTCTCCTTTTGGGAGTTTTTCTAAAAGGATTTCCTCTTCTTCTTTCGTTAACGGAGGAGGCAGTGCTTCACTTCCACCAATATAAAATACTTCGTCTGTTTTCAATCCAAGTTTCATCAGTAATTTGTACCAATAATAAGATAAGCGAAGCTTCCATTTACTCATGTGCATTTCCTCCTTCTAAACGATGATTTTCGTGAGTATAATATATTAACTAACCTTTTCTTCGATTGATTTTTTTCCTAAAAGCATTTTCGGATGAACAATACAATCAAATATGCCCTCAGCAGATAGAACTTGACTGGTAAACGAGATTAATCCCTTTTCCACAACAATTACTTCCTGCTCTTTTTTTAAAAACAAAGTATCCGGTTTCACGGCAATAAGTAACTGGTGGTCCTTGCCAACTACCTTATATGGAATAATTCGCATCTTGCTTTCCCATTCTGGTGCGATTGGTTGACTGCCATAGATAATGGCTTCTGGCTGCTCCGTGAGACGAATTATTTCTGCTGGCATATCCTTTTCTATATTTTTCAAAGATACAAACATTACTGGAAGGCGGGAAATGGGATCATATACTTGATTACCACTATCCACCAGACCCTTGATAGAAAATTCTTTTCCCCCTATTTGAAAAATAACGTCGATTATTTGTTCATATTGGATTTTTGTCACTTCCATCCCTTCCAGATTTCTTCTCGAAAAGTACCAAACAATCGGAAATCCTAACAAAACAAAAAGCCAACTTATCGGATCACCAAACCCTTTAATACTAGCAAGAAGGACAGAAGAAGAAAGATCGAAATCAAACTGGATAAAATAATGAGCACCTATCAATGTTCCTCCGATTAAGAAAGTAGCTAAGTAAAATATCATTAAAGCTTGGATATAGGTACGAAATCGCTTATATCCAAAAGCCGTTGCCACCATCACAATAGAAAACAGAAGCTTCGATATGGGATGATTAGAATAGGGACTGAGCGGCGTTATCGAAAAAAGGATAATAAGGGAACCAATTAGCCCTCCAAGCAATATTCGCCAATGGATGATTTTTTTCTTTAATAGAATGCCTGTTAAATATAGTAATAAACTGTCAAACAGTAAATTTAATAGCCATATCACATCTAAATAAATGGCCAAGCATGTAACTCCTCCTCTCTTTTATAAAAGCAACAAAAGAAGTAAATCTTCTCTCTACTAATCTGTTACGAAAAAGTATAACGTACTTGTTCTTGAAATTCTGTCACTTTCTGTAATCAAAATATCAGAAATTTGCTCTATTTCTAACGGTTTTTGTCACTATATCTCCTCTGTTAAAAACTTTAAGTTCTAGCGAAATATTATCAGTTTTTTTACTAATTCTAAGGAATAAAAATAAAAGAAGCGATGAGGTTTACTATAAATAAAAGGGGAGATTGCTTCATTTTTGAAAGAGAAAACAAAAAAACCTTTCCATTATGAAAAAATGGAAAGGTTTTTGCTATAGAAATAATTACCTTCTGCGGTTTCTATTTCTTAAGAATGTCGGGATATCTAAAGCATCCTCTGGTTGTTGTGCATTGCTTCTTGGTTGTTGTTCCTTTTGCACATGCGGCTCTTCGCGTTTTACTTCTCTATTGTTAACCTGATTATTAATAGGGTTTGTATTATTGTTATTTGGCTTTAAACCGCCAAATCCAGGTCTATCTGGCTGCAGCTGCGATAAATCTTGGTTAAAGCCAGTAGCAATCACCGTAACAACAATTTCATCTTTCAAATCATCATTGATAATGGATCCGAAAATCATATTTACATCTTGATCGGAAGCGGATGCCACAATATCGGCTGCCTCTTGTACTTCATACAAGCTTAAATTCGTACCACCAGTGATATTCATTAATATTCCTTGTGCTCCATCAATGGAAGTCTCCAGCAGTGGCGAAGAAATTGCTTTTTTCGCTGCTTCAGCTGCACGGTTTTCCCCTGCTGCAACACCTATGCCCATAAGTGCAGAACCTTTATTCACCATAATTGTTTTCACATCAGCGAAATCTAAGTTAATCAGACCTGGTGTTGCGATTAAGTCAGAGATACCTTGTACACCTTGGCGTAATACATTATCCGCTTCTCTAAACGCTTCAAGCATCGGAGTTGATTTATCTACGATTTCAAGTAAGCGGTCGTTTGGAATAACGATCAATGTATCCACAGCATCCTTCAATGCTGTAATTCCGCTTGCAGCATGTGTGGATCTTTTTCTTCCTTCAAAAGTAAATGGTCTTGTAACTACCCCTACTGTTAATGCGCCTAGGTCGTGGGCGATTTGAGCAATAACTGGTGCAGCACCTGTCCCAGTTCCGCCACCCATTCCTGCCGTAACAAAGACCATATCTGCTCCTTTTAATGCTTCTTCTATTTGTTCTTTGCTTTCCTCAGCAGCCTTTTTCCCTACTTCAGGATTTGCACCCGCGCCTAATCCTCTTGTAAGTTTTCCGCCAATTTGCATCTTGATTTCTGCTTTAGATAAATTTAATGCCTGTGCATCTGTATTCACAGCAATAAACTCTACCCCTTGTAGCCCATGCTCAATCATTCGGTTAACAGCGTTATTTCCACCGCCACCTACTCCTATAACCTTTATTACAGCTAGTGAATCTATATTTGTATCAAATTCCAACATGACAAATCCTCCTAATTCGTCGATATTCAGCAGTATCGAACTGTCCGCATCTCAAGTCTTGGTGATATGGAGTAACATACCATTTTAATACCTAGACTGACCCTAAACGACTCTCAGCCTTCTCGAAGTTCTTTTTATCAAAATTATGCTTGTCCTATTAAAGACATTTCATTAATCAAAGAAATATCCCATAAATTTCTTAAACTTTGAGGGTTCTTTTTCCACTTGTTTTTTCTCATAAGCTGGTTTTTGGGATGCTGTTTTTTGAACTTTTTCCCTTGTTTCAGCAGGAACAGTAACAGGGTTATGAATATTTCCCCCTTGAAGTTTACTATTTTTATAGGAGAATTTAATTAAACCAACTGCAGTAGTATATTGTGGCTCTCTTACTCCGATATAATCAGGAATAGCAATTCTAACTCGGCTTTGGAAAATATCTTGCGCTAATTCTAAAATTCCCTTCGTACTAGCTACTCCTCCAGTTAATACGAATCCTCCTGGAAGATCGTATACTCCTAGTCTCGCTAGTTCATGACCAACAAGTTCAAAGATTTCTTCTAATCTTGCTTCTATAATATCAGAAATCTCCAATTGATTAAATTGCTGATGCTGATCGCTTCCGATAATAGGAACGCTGAATACTTCCTCTTCAGAAGCATGATCATAAAAAGCATAACCATACTTTATTTTTATTTTCTCTGCATCTTCTGTTGTAGTTCGAAGACCAATGGATAAATCTTTGGTAATATGATCTCCACCTACAGGAATAATGCTGGTGGCTTTAAGGAATCCATTTTCAAATACAGCAATAGTAGTAGATCCTCCGCCTATATCTACTAACGCCACTCCTAAGTCTTTCTCATCTTTTGAAAGCGCAAAAGATCCTGCGGCAAGTGGCTGCAAGGAGATATCTTGAATTTCAAGACCTGCTCTTTCCACACATCTTAAGGTGTTATGTAAAATGGTTTTACTTCCAGTAATAATAGTACCTTCCATTTCCAATCTTACACCAATCATTCCTCGCGGATCAGTAATCTCATCTAATCCATCTACAATAAATTGTTTAGGAATTATATCAATAATCTCTTTTTCTGGGGGAATGGAAACTACCTGTGCAGCATCCTTTACCCTAATTACATCTTCAATTGTAATTTCGCGATTTTCACTTGAAACTGCAACTACTCCACGTGAGGTTTGCAGATTTACATGATTTCCCGAAACGCCAACAACTACTTGCTTTATCTCCATCCCAACCATTCGTTCGGCCTGCTCAATTGCTTGTCGAATAGAATGAACGGTTTCATCTATATCCACAATTGAACCTTTTTTTAAACCTTCTGATGGGACGATGCCTACACCAATAATATTTAAAGATTCGTTAATCATTTCTCCAATGATTACTTTTATGCTGGATGTACCGATGTCTAGACTTACATAAAGTTCATTGCTGTTCATTCTCGGGCACCTCCTTTTGCATTTTAAATAATGTGAACAACAAGTTATGTCATACAGTCAAAAATTCAACTTTTTTATCAGAAGTAATGTCTGCTATTTACATAGTTTATTTGATATACATAAAATAATCTAATCTTCACAACTATTCTATTGTATACCAGGCAACACCATATTTTCACTAAGTTTTTGCAAAGTGTCAACACAATTTTGGTCTTTTTTACTACAAATAGGACTAATTACTTATTCCACAAGGAAATATCGTAATTCACTTCCACTATATCTATTAATATTTAAATTATTCGCCAAAACTAATATATTCCCTTTTTTCTCTGTCAACTTTTTTCATTTTTTTCAAGAGAATGCGCATTTGATTTCTTTAAGATAATACTGCGGATGACAGCTATATTTTGAAATAGTCGAACACCAAATGCAAAAATAGCCGCTAAGTATAAGTCTACACCAAGATGTACACCTAGAAAAGCTAAACTTGCTGCAAGAGCAATATTAAAGAAGAACCCAGTTACAAATACTTTCTCGTCGAATATATTTTGCAGATGAGCACGAATTCCTCCAAATAAAGTATCCAGTGCAGCGAGAACAGCGATTGATAAATAGTTAGCATATTCGTCTGGCACTTTTATATCGGTTAATAATCCCAATACTATCCCAACAATCAACCCAAATATAGGAAGCCACATTAAGAATCTCCTCCTTTACTTGTACTTACAGGCTTCATATGATGGATATTTATGGGGTTACTATATGCTGGAATGTTGATCGGTTCTTTTGGCATCACGACATTCAATAACAGATTAGATAAGAAAAATTCATCTGCTGACTTGGAAACCTTCATGTAATTAAATAGTTTTTCAGCAGTGTCAGCATCCTTCGCTATCACTTTTATTTCAATTGGCAGCTGATTCAGGGGGTTCCCATCCATTTTTAACACATTGTTAATTTCACGGATAACCGTTGTATTTACATAACGATTATCATTTATCGCTATCTCCTCAGCACCATATAAGTTTAATTCATTTACTAACCGTTGTAATAATTCAGAGGTAACTACTCCGGGATCTTCACCTAAAAGAATTTCTGTACTGACAGGCTCAATCTTTAAGATAATTCCCTTTCCCGTTACTTCTGTTAAGCCCGCTTCCTGCTTTAATTCTGCCAAAGTCTCTTTCAATACCGCTTCTTTGCTTCTTGGGGTTTCATTCTCATATTCTTCTATCTTTCCATTAGTCGAACGTATCTCATCTATTAGCTTTAACTCTATTTTTTTCTCTTGGATAAGATCTTCTCTTAACTCCCAAGTATCTCTCGTGTCTCGGACAGCAGGTTCTTTTATTGTCTGAAATTGAACTGCTATCATAAATCCAGCAATAAGCGTAATTCCCGTCATGGTTATAAATTTCTTATTCAAAGCGCATCATACTTTCTAAATCATACTTATCGTTAATTAACATTTAAAGGATCCATTTGTATCATTCTTTTTTTCTCAAGCGTAAATCTTACATTATCATTTACTAACAAATCCTTTACGCCACCATTGATATTTATTGCGCCTTCTAACACATCGCTATCGCCAATTGCCGTAATAACAAAAGGGGCCGGGTGCTGGTAACCATCTATTTCAATTACGGGACCATTACAAATGATATAAGAATTATGTGCTAGTCTTTGTCCATTGATACTAATCGCTTCTGCACCAGCAATATACAGCTCGTTAATCACTTTAAATACATGATGCTCATGTACCAAATAATTATTGACATTATCTTCCTTTGGATTATACTCACCATCTTCCAAAGCAATTTGTACCCCTTCCCCTTTTACTGCAACCTTTCCTAAATATATCCGGTATTTTTCCGCATCTTCTGCCAAGTTATAATAAGTCTCTGCTTCATTAGAAAGCTTCTTCTCTAATTGAACCAATTCCCTTTGGTTTCCCTTTAACTCCTTATATAACTCATTATTCTTTTCTTCCTGCTCGATTAGCTCATTGCGCAAATCCAAATCTCTTTCAAATTGGCTCTCGTTCAGTCCTTTACCTTCATCTTTTTTTGTATTTTGATAGGAAAAAGAAATCATAAATCCAAGTACAAGAAAAACTAAGGAGAAGATAACATTTCTTCTTCTTTTATTATTCTTCACTCTTCTTTTCCCCTTCCGAATCAAAAGCTTTAAAATAGGAACCTACCTCTAAATCAATAACGCCTTTTTTATCTGTATTCAACTGGGAAATGATGGATGGATAATGCTGCATCTTATCAGAAAAAGAGGATAAAGAAGCTAATACCTGATTCCCATCATTCATATATACAGTAACACGCCACTTATCTGTATTCCTAGGAGTATACCTTACTTCAGAAATCGCATTATACACTTCTGCTGACAGTTTATTTAGTTCTTCCCCTATTTTTTTGATTACTTTATCATCGCTCTTCATATCCTTAATAATAGGAGCATCATAGGGACTATTGGTCATTGCTCTATCCTGCAGCATCTCCCCATTTTCAAGAAGTGGAATAAATTCATTCTTTACTTCAAAGTAAGCAATCTTCCTGTACTCTTTTACGTCTATATGAACAGTATTTGGAAAAACAATAGAAATCTTAGCAGATTTAATTCCACCTGAGTCTTTTAATTTCTCTGTGAGCTTATCTTTTTTGATTGTCCAAATATTTGTTTTGCTGTTAATTCCGCTCATTTTCTCCAAGTCTTCAAAAGAATATAAACGATTCCCCGTAATTTCGATGTTTTTCACATGACTTAAAGGTGATTGGAAGTATATAACGCAAACGATGATTAGGAAGAATAGAAGGAGAAGGAAAATAAGGCGGCGATTCGCTTTTCTTCGTCTCTGCTCTTTTAATTTTGGAATTCTATCTTCTAAAGAAACTACCTTCCCTTTTTCCAAAAAATCACCCCGATATTATTAAATAAGGAAATAGTACATAACAATACAATAGGTTGTCCACCTTTTTTTAACAAACACATTTTCTATTTGCTATCTTATTTTTTCTTGTTATTGATTACTTCCTTCATGACATTATACAGCCTCATTGCCGCATCAGGAATACCTAATTTTTTGGAAGCCTCTTTCATCTCCTTCAGCAAAACAGGATTTAGCATGATAGTATCCATTTCTTCTATCAATTTTTGGCCATTCATATCACGTTCAAGGAGCATTTTGGCTGCTCCGTTACTTGTTAATGCATGTGCATTTTTTTCTTGATGATTATTCGTTACATAAGGACTTGGCACAAGAATGCTCGGAATACCAAGCGAGGTTAACTCACTTAATGTTGTTGCGCCGGCTCTTGCAACAGTTAAATCAATACTCGTTAATACTTCAGGCATATTATGGACAAATGGCTTAATAATAACATTTTCCGGATTGCCGACACGCTCTACTTCTTTCTTTACCGCTTCGTAATGTACCTCTCCTGTTACATAAAGAACTTGATAAGCTTTTTCCCCTAATTGTGGTAAAGCCGCAATTACAGCATCATTTATCGGTCTTGCTCCTCTGCTCCCGCCAACAATAAGAACAGCGGGTTCTTTTAATTTTAATCCGACTGATAAGCGACCTTTTATTCCATCCTGGTTTAACACTTCGGATGCCCTTGGATTCCCAGTCATCACAACTTTTTCATCTGGAAAAAAAGAAGCAGCTTCTTCAAAACAAATCGCTATTTTATCGACATATCTACTTAAAAACTTATTGGTCAACCCTGGAACACTATTTTGTTCATGAATAATAGTCGGTATTCCAAGCTTAGCTGCCGCATATACAACCGGGCCACAAACATATCCGCCTGTTCCGATGACAACGTCTGCTTCAAATTCTTTTAAAATCGCTTTACTTTTTTGTACACCTGCAATAAATCTCCAAACTGTTTTCACATTTTCCGGGGAAAGTTTTCGTTTAAACCCTGTGATATGTATTGTTTTAAATGGAATATCTTCTCTTCTAACTAATTTACTTTCTAGCCCTTGCTCTGTTCCGATATAAAGAAATTCAGCATCCTTCACTTCTCTTTTTATTTCGCGAATCAATGCTAATGCAGGGTATATATGTCCCCCTGTTCCTCCGCCGCTTACTACTATTTTCATTCTTTCCACCTCAAAATACTTCTCATCTCTACTTTTTCCTGAAAAAAACGTTGTTTTCTTCTCTTTTACATTATAGCTTCAAATAACATAAAACAGAAATAATCTTCTGCTATTTTTTAAGATATTTTTTAGCTTTGCCGTCATCTCCCAAATAATAGATACCTTATTGTACTATATTTTAAACTTGCTTTATGAATATCTTGAAAATGATAATGAAATGTAATACATTTCGTCTTCCTACAAGTCATATTGTCATGTTTGAAAAAGATTTATCATATGTGTGAAAAAAATAAATTTTTTGTATTCTATAACACTCCTTCCCTTTTTAAGGCAGAAACTACTACGATAAACAATCTTTAGCTTTCCACATAAAAAACCTAGTAAATGAGAATGCACTCACTTCACTAGGTTTCTATAAATTCTATAAAAATATCCAATTATGAGGCTTCCTCGCCTATTAAGGATAAGAGGCTGCATTTAATACCGCGAAAATCGGCTTACATTTAGAAGGATGCCTATCGCTATTAACATAAGTGTCAGCGATGAGCCGCCATAGCTTAAAAACGGAAGTGTAATCCCTGTAACCGGCATTAGCCCTGTTACCACCCCAATGTTAATCATAACTTGAATTGCAACCATGGAAATGATCCCGACTGCCACAAAGCTTCCAAATAAATCTTGAGCTCCTAATGCAATTCTTATGCCTCTCCAAAGTAAAAGTGCAAATAATAATAAAATCAGAGAGCCGCCGATAAAGCCTAATTCTTCTGACAGAATCGCAAAAATGAAATCTGTCTGGGGCTCAGGCAAGTAGAAGAATTTTTGTCTGCTTTCCCCAAGGCCTAAACCGAATAAACCGCCTGGACCAATTGCATATAAAGATTGGATTATTTGAAATCCGCTTCCTAATGGATCTGACCACGGATCCAGAAAGGATGTTATCCTTTTAATCCTATAAGGGGCTGATGCAACCAGTCCGATAAAACCAGCTACTCCAATAAGACCTAATATAACAAAATGGCGAATGCGAGCACCAGCAATGAAAATCATGACAATACTTGTACCAACCATAACTGTCCCAGTACCTAAATCCGGCTGAAGCATAATCATTCCGAAGGCAAGGAATACCAGACCTAATGAGGGAAGTAACCCTTTTTTAAAGGAGGTTATATGCTTTTGATTTTCCGATAGAAATTTTCCTAAGAAAAGAATCATTGCTATTTTCATAAATTCAGAGGGCTGAATGGAAAAAGCTCCTACTCCAATCCAGCTTTGTGAACCATTTCGAACTAACCCCACTCCAGGAATTAAAACAACGACAAGTAAAATAAAACAAACTATAATAATCGGTTTAGCCCAGGATCTCCATATCCAATAATCTAGATTCATAATAAATAACATTGCTGCAATTCCGACCCCTGCAAAAAGCATTTGCCTTTTAGCAAAGAAAAAAGAATCACCTAAATTTCGTTCCGCCATAACAGCACTAGCACTATACACCATGATTAACCCTATAGCTAGCAATGTAAATGTAATAATCATTAAAATTATATCTGGAGTCGTTTTTTTTGATGGCACCATTAACACCTCGAACCTGCAAGATTAAGGGCTTGCAACAAAGAAAAGCGATTTATATCCAGATTTCTTTGTATACTACTGAGGAATCGGATAAAAAAAAGAAAGCTCTGTAAATCATCAGTTAAAACAGGAAAAAGGGAAGATTGTTCCTTCCACCCCAATTTAGATGAAATGGAACCTGCATCCTTTTTCTACTAACCTTGTTATCATTTACAGAGCTTACTTTAAAGTAAGTATTTTATATGGATACTTTTTTATTTCTATCCATATAGATCTCAAGTTTTCTTTCAACGCCTACTTACAGACAAGCCCTTATTTAAGCATATGCACCGCATTGATAAAAATGTCTCCTCTGACTTCAAAAGTTTTATATTGATCCCAGCTTGCACATGCTGGGGAAAGAAGAATAACATCTCCGCTTTCTGATAAGTCATAGGCAGCAGGTACTGCTTTGTCCACATTATCGACGCGTTTAATGGTTTTTATTCCTGCAAGCTTGCCTGCCTTCTCCACTTTTCCAGCAGTTTGTCCAAAAGTAATCATAGCTTTTACATTTTTAAGAGATGGAATGAGTTCATCAAATTCATTTCCACGGTCCAGTCCACCAGCTAGCAGAATAACCGGTTCATTAAAGGCTGCAAGGGCATTTTGTGTTGCCAGAATATTTGTTGCTTTCGAGTCATTATAGAATTTCCGTCCATTAACTTCTTTAATAAATTGCAGACGATGCTTAACCCCTTTAAAGGTACTTAATACTGCAAAAATACTTTCATTTGTTACACCTGATAATTTTGCTGCTGCAACAGATGAAAGGATGTTTTCTAAATTTAATGCACTTAAATACATTATATCTGACAATGCCATAATTTTTTGATCATTAAAATAAATAATATTATCTTTTACATAGGCCCCATACTCAAGTTCACGTTTTGCAGAAAAAGGAATAATCGTTGCATTGCTGCTGTTCGCGATATCCATGACAATCTCTTGTTCGACGTTCACAATTAAATAGTCACTTTCATCTTGGTTTCTCGTAATGTTTCCTTTTGCCTTCGCATATTCTTCCCGTGTCCCATGATAATCTAAATGTGCCTCATAAATATTTGTAATGATCGCAATTTTCGGCTTGAATTTTTCAATTCCCATTAATTGAAAGGAGGATAATTCAATCACTATTTTATTATCTTCCTCTGCAACTTGGGCTACATTAGAAGCAACTGTTCCAATATTCCCAGCTATCAGTGGCTTTTTCTTATCAACTTCTAACATATCAAACAATAAGGTTGTGGTCGTTGTTTTCCCATTTGACCCAGTGATCGCAAGGAATGGGGCTTCGGAAACTCTATATGCTAGTTCTACCTCTGTGATGACAGGAATGCCGCGCTCCACCGCCCTTTTAATCATTGGATTAAAGTAAGGAATGCCAGGGTTTTTTACGATCAGCTGGAAACCTTCCTCCAGTAACTCAATAGGATGGCTTCCGCAGATAACCGTTATTCCTTGTTCTAATAAACCTTGCGCTTCCGGATTTTCATCCAATGGCTTACTATCATTTACTGTTACAAAGGCCCCTAAATTATGTAGTAATTGAGCTGCGCTTACTCCACTTTTAGCAAGGCCTAATACTAGTATTTTTTTATGATGAAAATCGTTAATCTGCTTCATTATAACCACACCTCAATATAAATTCCTAGAGCGGCGAATAATAATCCTACCGTCCAAAATGTCACAACTACTCGCCATTCAGACCAGCCAACTAGTTCATAATGGTGATGTAATGGACTCATACGGAAAATTCTTCTTCCTGTTGATTTAAAAGATATTACTTGAAGAATGACTGAAAGTGTCTCAATAACAAATACTCCACCTATTAATATTAACAAGATTTCTGTCTTTGTTAAGATAGCAATCGCTGCAATAGCACCTCCAAGTGCAAGTGAACCAGTATCTCCCATAAATACTTTTGCTGGATGGGCATTGAATACTAAGAATCCTAAAACTGCGCCCACAATGGCTACCGAGAAAATACTAATTTCAAACTGTGATTGACTCCATGCAAGGACAGCAAACGCTCCAAACGCCACAGCAGAAGTCCCAGAAACTAATCCGTCCAAGCCATCTGTTAAATTCACCGCATTAGAAAATCCAACTAACCAAAAAATAATAAATAGTGCATAGAACCAACCTAATTCTAGTGGTTTATCTACAAAAGGAATCGAAATAGCAGTAGAAAATTCGTTTTCGCGTAAAACAAAGTAAAAAATAAGCGAAATAACAATCTGCCCTAATAGCTTTTGTCTAGAAGTTAATCCTAAATTACGCTTCATCACTACTTTTATAAAGTCATCTAAAAAGCCTAACAATCCAAACCCGACTAATACTAAAAGTAATAAATACGTCTTAATCGTCGGCTCTGAAAATTTATTAATCATTACCAAAGTCGTTACCACAATGGAGAAAATAATCATTAAGCCCCCCATAGTTGGCGTTCCCGTTTTTTTCTGATGAGATTTCGGTCCTTCTTCTCTAATGCTTTGTCCGAATTTTAATCTTCGCAAGAAGGGAATAAAAAAGGGAGAAATTAATACCGTTATTAAAAAACCTAATAGAATCGTAAAAAAGATAACTTTCTCCTGCATTTTAATTCCCTCCTTTCACTTGATTGTTTGTATTTAATACATGCTCTCTAATTACCGCTATATCATATGTTTCTATATGGGAATTCAGACTGTTTTCTTGCAAAAAAATAAATTTAGTTGTTTTTTCTTGTGCTTGTAATTGTTGCTCGTAAATTTTGCTCATTTTTAATATGCCTTCCTTTAAATCTTTTGTATAAAAAATTGGAAAATGATTAGGTGTATAGGTTGGGAGTTCCATCCCCTCTTCCCAAATCGCTCCAATTGCTCCATTTGTTATAGCAGCACTCAAATCACCAGAGTTATCTTTATATAATGGAATAAACAGTCCTTTTGGCTGTTCGCACTCTGCTAAGAATGACACGGTTTGAAAACGCAAATCTTCTTTCACAAACCCTTTTGCTTCAGGTATAGCCTGGAGGATTAATTTATAGGACAGTGTCATTTTTTCTCTCCTCTATCGCTTCTTTTGCAACTAAACGGTCATCAAAATCTAACACTTTAGAACCAATAATTTGATACGTTTCATGGCCTTTCCCTGCAATTAGAATAACATCATCAGGCTGGGCTTGATCAACAGCAAAGGCAATAGCCTCTTTGCGATCAGAGATTATTGTATAATTCTGTTCTCCCTTAACTCCTTGCTCCATATCTTTTAATATGGCAAGCGGATCTTCACTTCTAGGATTATCGGAGGTTAGGATAGCATAGCTCGCTTCCTCACAAGCAATTTTCGCCATTAAAGGACGCTTCGTCTTGTCTCTATCTCCCCCACAGCCAACGATTACATATATGTTATTCTTAGCAAATTCTTTTACCGTTTGCAAAGCGTTTTGCAAACTATCAGGTGTATGTGAATAATCAACGATCACTGAAAAATCTTGGCCGGCATTAACCGTTTCAAATCTCCCTGCGACTCCTGCTACCTTTTCAAGTGCATTGATGGTCACTTCCATTGGAATATTACTTGCAATTGCAGCACCAATGCTTGCTAGTGTATTATACACGTTAAATTTTCCAACCATTTTCAACTGGACAGAATGTATGCCAAGCGGAGAATGTAAATCGAATGATGTACCTGCTGCCGTGATTTTTATATTTTTTGCCATTATATCAGCTTCTGTATCAATTCCATATGTTAGAATATGAGCCGCTGTAATGGTTTCATACTCATTTGCTGCTGCATCATCTTTATTTAGAATAGCAAATTTCGGCTTTTCAGACGAAAAGGCATTTCCTAGTCTTGTAAAAAGCAATCCTTTCGCTTTTTTATATTCTTCCATCGTACCATGATAATCTAAATGATCTTGACTAAGATTGGTAAAAACAGCAATATCATAATCACAGCCAAATACTCTGCCTTCTACAAGGGCATGGGAAGATACTTCCATAACAGCTGTATCAACTTTTTGTTCCACCATTTGATGAAACAGCTTCTGAAGTGTCACAGCTTCTGGAGTTGTATTTTTTGTTTCTTGTATTTCCTCACCGATTTTGGTATACATCGTACCGATGATTCCTGTTTTTTTATGCGCCTCTTTTAATATAGCATCTATTAAATGGCTAGTTGTTGTCTTTCCATTTGTACCTGTTATCCCAATAAGCTGAAGCTTTTGGGTCGGCTTTTGATAAAATACATCTGCAAGCACACTACTAGCTCTTTTTGTATCTTTTACAATGATAACTGGAATAGGCAAGGATAAACTTCTTTCTGCTATGACAGCGACTGCCCCAGATTCGTATGCTTTTTGGGCAAAATCATGACCATCCACTGTATATCCTTTTATACAAATAAAAAGACTGCCATCTGATACTTTGCGATTATCATTCTCTATTGATTTTATTTCCACATCTTCTCCGGTATAAGAAGTGTATGGCTGTAAACTCTCAATAAGTTTTTTTAATTGCATCGCTTTTTGATTCCTCTTTTCTCTAGCTCTATATGTAATCTTTGATTGCTCATAAATATTAATTATATACTAAATAATGAACCAGCCATATAGATTATACAATTTTCTTAGCGTATATTATTTTACATGATTAAAAAAAATTTATCTATGTTGTACCTTATTGTTGGAGAATTTATATTAGAAGAATAATTTAAGATAGAGGAAAATTTTAATTATGTACATACGAGCTCGATTCCAGTATTAACAGGATCTAGAGGCTTTTTTTATAGGGGAAAGAGAAGCGGCACGTATTATTCGGCCGCCTCTTATCCAATTAATTAAACTGAATCAAAATGGTTGATCCTTCCTTCACTTTTGTTCCAGGTTCTGGAGACTGCTTAATCACCGTATCCCCGCTTCCGCTTGAATCAATTTTAAGATTAATAAACATTTCACTAATATCTTTTTTCGTATGCCCAACAAGGTCTGGCACTTCTATTAATGGATTTTCCGGATATTTATATACTTTGTCAATTTGATCTTTACGCGGTTCCACACCAAGGGCTCTCAAACTATCTCCCATAATCGCACCAACAATTGGAGCAGCAACCGCACTACCGAATTGCACCGTTCCTTTTGGGTTATCTACTGCCACGTACACAACTAATTCAGGATCATCAGCAGGTGCAAAGCCGATAAAGGAAAGAATATAGTTATTTTCTAAATATCTTCCACCAGAAGCTTTTTGAGCCGTCCCAGTTTTTCCACCAACTCGATAGCCTTCCACAAAGGCCTTTCCTCCAGATCCCTTTGCCACAACATTTTCTAATGCCCGTCTCACTTCTTTAGATGTTTCTTCAGAAACTACCTTTCTCTTTGCAACAGGTTTTTTCTCCATAACTACTTCACCTGTAGATGGATCAATCAATTCTTTTGCTACATAAGGAGTATATAAAGTACCTCCATTAATTGCGGCAGATAGTGCCGTAACTTGCTGAATTGGTGTTACGGCGACACCTTGACCAAATGCTGTAGTCGCTTGCTCCACCGGGCCTACTCTGTCCATGTTAAACAAAATCCCTTTTGATTCCCCTTGTAAATCAATTCCTGTTTTTTGCCCAAATCCAAAATCACGAATATATTGAAACAGCTTATCTTTGCCAAGACGTTCCCCTAATTCTACAAAACCAGGGTTACAAGAATTTTGAACGACCTCTAAAAACGTTTGCGAGCCATGTCCTCCTCGCTTCCAGCATTTAAGTTTTGCTCCACCCACTTCTGCATACCCTTTATCATAAAAAGTGTCCTTATCTAAGTCCACTTTTCCTTCTTCTAAAGCTGCTGCCAATGTAATAATTTTAAAGGTAGATCCTGGTTCATACGAACTCCAGATCGGTAAATTACGATTATAAACAGTGGAATCCACATTTTGAAAATCAGATGGATTAAAGCCTGGTCGACTTGACATTGCCAAAACCTCGCCAGTTTTTGGGTTCATCGCAAGTGCGATAATCGATTCAGGATCATAGGTTTGTTGAGCTATATCCAATTCTCTTTCTACAATCGTTTGAATTTTTGTATCAATAGTAAGGACTAAATCATTCCCATTTACCGGAGCTTCATAGGCATCAGCCATATCATTCATTCTCTGCCCTTTCGCATCCGAATAATATTGAACAGATCCCTTCTTTCCCTTCAACTCATCATCATATTCCAGCTCTAAACCTATTAGCCCTTGATTATCAATACCAGCAAACCCTAATACATGGGATAAATAATTTCCAAAAGGATAAGATCGCTTTGAATCTTCACCAATATATACACCGTCTATATCAAGTGCACGAACTTTTTTGGCTTTTTCATGCGTGATTTTCCTGCCTTCTTTTAAGCGAACACTCATCTCCCTTTGAATAATCTGCTTATAAACAGATTCCTTATCTGCTTCTAATACTTCTGCAAGCTTTTCAGCGGTGTCGGCTGGATCTTTAATTTGGCGTGGTACTATATAAACCGTTGGCGCACTGACATTAGTGGCAAGCGCTATTCCATTGCGATCCAAGATCTCTCCTCGTTGTGGCTCAAAAGCAATTTGTCTACTCCATAAATTTTTCGCTTTCGTTGTAAGCTCGTCCCCTAGAAAAAATTGAACATACGCTAATCTTGTATCAATTATTAGAAAAATAACTATCCCAGCAACAAGCGCTATCAACAATCGCTTCCGAACGGTTACGTTTGAAACCCGCATACAGATGGAACCTCCTTTATACTAACTCAATTGAAATATATGCTTGTACGAATCGGAATAGAACGGGGAGTATTGGTTAGTTGGTTTGTAAGGAGGGAGGGGATTTTGTGAGGAATTTTTTTGCTGAAAGCACTTTTCCTGCTTCTTCCGGTTATTTTGGTGTTCATCTCCTTTATGAAAATCACTTTTCCTACTTCTTCTGATTATTTTGGTGTTCATCTCCTTTATGAAAACCACTTTTCCTGCTTCTTCTGGTTATTTTGGTGTTCATCCCTTTGATGAAAACCACTTTTCCTGCTTCTTCTAGTTATTTTGGTGTTCATCCCTTTGATGAAAACCACTTTTCCTGCTTCTTCTGGTTATTTTGGTGTTCATTCCTTTGATGAAAACCACTTTTCCTGCTTCTTCTAGTTATTTTGGTGTTCATTCCTTTGATGAAAGCACTTTTCCTGCTTCTTCTGGTTATTTTGGTGTTCATCCCCTTGTTGAATACTGTCTTTCACTCATAATACGCCCACTGATGTACACCAATAAGCCTATAATGCTTATCTAATATTCTCTTAATCCTTCGCATTCCTCCCGATATCAGACACCAGTCATGTATTTCTTTTGTCGTTATCTTTCTTTCTGGAAAAAGCAGCTTAAATTCTTTAACACTTCGTAAAACAGCTAACTCCAAGCTTTCTGTATATCCACATACATCACATTTGATCATTGCACTTTCTGTTGAAATGAACAGTGAGTTACATTTATCGCAAAGGATTCCTTTCTTAAGTTCTTCATAGGTATAACTTGGCATTCTTCGATAAGGTGATTCATCCATATGAAGAGCGATCAACTTTTCAGCAAAGACCGCATGCTGTTTTTTTACTTGTGATTTATTTTTTTCTAATAATTTAACATAACGATTTAATTGGTTAGGATAAATGCAAGGCAAATGAAGTGGAGCTTGATATAAGATAAATTCGGGGTTTATAAAAACAACGTGTGGAATAATTGTAATGGAGTAACCAAGCTGGTGAACTAATTGTCTTAATAATGAATCGGTTCGTTTTAATTGAGTAATAGGATTATTGATTTCTACTTTATTGTTTTTCTTATAGAATCGATCATTTTCATAATAAAAGTCACCTTCATAGTTCTTAATTTCATAGAGATGAAGTGCATCTCCTTCTATCAATAAGGAGTCGATTTGAAATGTCGTCTGGTGTGATTGTAATAATAAATCATTTAATATAATACTATTTGGGGCTAAATCCTTTAAATACTTATCAAACTTCCTCTCTCCTTCCCAGCCTTTCCCTTGATTTAAGTACTTTGTCTTCAATTCATTAGATAATTCCATTCGGCTATTTAATGATTTTAATAAAGCTAATTCCAGTGGTTCCCTTCTTTTCTTATACAATTTTTCACCCTCCTATTTTACTGAAGCATTACAAACGAACGCTTATTTCTAGTATACAATACCGCGTCCATCTCCAACAAAAAAGCTTCACTACATCTCAAAAATGTAGTGAAGCTCTCTCTTACTCTGGTTCTTTTAACTTAACCGATACCTTATCGTTTTCTTTAACCTTAGACCCTGCTTTTATACTCTGAGAGGACACATATCCACTGCCGGAACTTTCAAGTTTCAGCTTATTGAGGTCCACTACTTTTAAAACATCGCGTAATGACCAGCCCTTCATATTAGGAACTGTTTCTTTACCATCCGTCTTTAAGATTACTTTCTCGCCTTTTAGATAAGTATCTCCTTTGACTGGAAGCTGTTCTTCCACTGTCTTGCCGTCTCCGATAATAACGGCATTCAGCCCTTTATCCTCTAGAATTTTCTTCGCCTCTTCTGCAGTCATTCCACTTAAATTGGGGATTTCAATCGGCTTCGAAATTACTTCTTTTGTTGGTACTATATCCATATACTGCAGACTGCTCTTCATGACTGAAGTGAAAATTTCAGCGACTGGTTCAGACCCAGTTTCCGTTTCCTTTAGCTCTGGCTGCTGAACAGCAACATACATTATTAATTCAGGATCATCCTTCGGAGCCATACCTAAAAAAGAAAAAATGTAATCATTTTTACCTTCTAAATAACCGCCGCCGCTTTTAGGAATTTGTGCGGTTCCTGTTTTACCGGCAACATCATATCCATCAATATTGAATTTTTTGTAACCCGTCCCTTTTTTACTCGTAATAACTGTTTCAAGAATATCGCGGACTTCTTTGGCTGTTTTTGCAGAGATTGGTGTTCCTGCCACTTGCGTCTCGCCTTTTTTGATGATTTTCCCTGTATTTGGATCTTTAATCTGTTCAATAACGTACGGCTTCACCATTTTTCCATCATTGGCAATAGCTGTTGCCGCTTGAATTTGCTGAATTGGTGTTAAAGCTGTACCTTGACCAAAAGCAGTTGTAATTTTTTCTATTGGCCAATTAAATACAATCGAGCTATTTGCTTCTCTTGGTAGGTCGATTCCAGTTGGCTGATCAAGGCCGAATTTTGTTAAATACTCTCTGAATGTCTCAAAGCCGATTTTTTCCTTGGCAAGTTTCGCGAACGCTACATTGGAAGATCGCTGAACTCCTTCTAAATAAGAAATCTTTCCCCAACCAGCTCCATTATTATGATCTCCTATTCCTTCATATCTGCCTGACTGATAATAGTCGTTTGGATTGAATACTCCTTCTTCCACCGCTGCAGCTAAAGTAAATATTTTCATAGTGGATCCTGGTTCATAATTGGTTTCAATTGCTTCATTATGCCAGGAAGCTGTAATACCTTCTCTTGTTTCGGGATCAAAGGATGGTCTTTGACTCATCGCTAATATTTCTCCTGTTTTCGGATTAGCTACAATCGCAATCATTTTTACAGGATTATATTCTGCATTTACCTTATTCAGCGTATCTTCTAAAAAGGATTGGATTTTCTTATCAAGTGTCAAATAAACATTCTTGCCATTTTGAGCAGGCACGATTTTATCCTTACTGTTTGGCAAAATATAGCCCCAAAAATCTTTACTATACTGCATACTGCCATTTGTACCTGTCAGCATTTTATTTAAACTTTCTTCAATACCTAATCTGCCTGTTTCCTTACCTTCATCCTCTTCTAAATAGCCGATAACATGGGAAGCAAAGATTCCATTCGGATAAAAACGCTTTTTCCCTTCGACAATTTGAATACCAGGAAGCTTTAAATCTTCAATTTTCTTTTTCGTCTCATAGGAAAGATCTTTTCCGGCCTCCCCAAATTCCACTTGTTTTGCGCCCTTTTTGGTTAAAATTCTATAAATCTCCGATTCTTTTAAATCGATATATTTTGCTAATTCTCTAGCTGTCAATTCGGGATCCGCAACATGAACATTTTTATCCAGATTCTTACTCAATGATTCATCTGTTACAGCAACTAGCTTATAGGAAACTGCATCCTCTGCAATTACGTCCCCATTGCGATCTAATATACTTCCTCTTGAAGCCTCTAGCACACGGGAAGTGTTATGTTTTTTTTCTGCTTGCGCAGCTATCTCTACTCCTGACACTTCTCCTGTCGCCTGAATATAGACAAACCGAATAACTAAAACAAAAAAGAGCAGACAAAAGAAAACAAAAAGGATGGCTGCTCCAAAATTAATATTAGGTTGTTTTCGGATCATTGCTTAATGCACAACCTTTACATTGTCTTTACTAAAATCTAAACCTAATTTCCCTGCTACTTTGCGTAAGCGTTCAAAGCTGCTTAAATCCTTTACTTGTGTATCTAATTCTTTGTTTGACTTTTCAAGCGAATTAATGGAGCTTTCCGCTACTTGAATATCTTTATTTACTTGATAAATCTCCGATTGATTGCTTACAATTTTTACGCCGCCAATACAAATAATGACTACAAAGGCAATTCCTAAAATCTTCTCTCCAGGAGATAATAATGATTTAGTCTGTTTAATAACCTTTTTAACCGACTGCTTTTCTTCTTGTTGTTGATATTGATCCTGCTGCATTTTTCTTGCTAAGTTGCTCATTTAATTACCTCCTGCACCCTTTGGTTATTGTTTTTCTGCAACACGTAGTTTCGCTGATCTTGCTCTGTTATTAAATTCTAATTCTTCTTCAGATGGGATAATCGGCTTTCTAGTAATTAATTTCAATTCTGGTTTAAACTCATCTGGAATAACCGGTAGTCCTGGCGGCAATGGCGGCAGATCACTCATCTTTTTAAATGTCGACTTACAAATTCTGTCTTCAAGGGAATGGAAGGTGATAACGCTGATTCTTCCGCCTGGATTTAGTAACGTAATGGCTTGCTCTAACGAAGCTTCAAATACGCCAAGTTCATCATTAACTGCAATTCGTATTGCTTGAAAAACTCTTTTTGCAGGATGACCGCCTTTTCGTCTAGCTGGCGCTGGAATAGCTTCCTTAATTAATTCAACCAACTCTCCAGTCGTTTCTATTGGGCGATTTTCTCTTGCTGCCTCAATTTTCCTTGCTATTTGTTTAGAGAATTTCTCCTCTCCATAACGAAAGAAAATTTTAACTAGTGATTCATAAGACCAAGAATTAACAACATCATATGCAGTAACATCCGCTTCATTATCCATACGCATATCAAGTGGTGCATCATGGTGATAACTAAATCCACGCTCAGGAGTATCCAATTGCGGGGAAGATACACCTAAGTCATAAAGAATTCCATCTACATGTGTAATCCCTAAGTTGTGAATTTCTTCTTTTAAATAGCGGAAGTTACTTTTGACAATCGTCAATCTGTCCTTATATGGGGCTAATTTTACTTGTGCATTTTTTATTGCTACTTCATCTTGATCAAATGCAATTAACCTTCCACTGCCTGATAATTTGGAAAGAATTAATTCGCTGTGCCCTGCTCCACCTAAAGTACAATCCACATAAATTCCATCTGGCTTAATATCGAGAGCATCGACAGCTTCATTCAGTAATACTGTTGTATGATTAAACATGAATCCACACCTGTCTATAAATTTTTCTTGTAGGTAGTATTTATTATGTACATAGTGAAAAAATTAAATATCAAACCCAATCATATTTTCTGCAATTTCTGCAAAAGAATCCTCTGATTCGGAAAAATAATTTTCCCACTCTTGTTTATCCCATATTTCAATACGATTAGAAACACCGAGAATAACACATTCCTTCTCTAACTGTGCATATTGAAATAAGGGGGAGGCAATATTAATGCGACCTTGTTTATCAATTTCACATTCTGTTGCTCCGGAGAAGAAAAATCGGGTAAATGCTCTAGCATCTTTTTTGGTTAAAGGTAATTGCTTGAGCTTGTCTTCAATTATCTCCCATTCATTAAGTGGGTAACCGAAAAGACATCGATCGAGGCCACGGGTTAGAATAAAGGTTTCACCTAAGTTCTCTCTAAACTTCGCAGGAACAATGATACGTCCTTTTGCATCAACATTATGATGATATTCACCCATAAACATACCCTTGTCCCCCACTTTCTAACCTCAATGTACCACATTCCCCCACTTTCCTCCACTATTAATTTTAATTCTATCTATTTTGTATATTTCCTGCAACAAAAATAATAATTTTGAAAAGAATAAACGGGGTTCTTTATCACTACTTTTTGAGAATTGGCTGTTTATTTTCTAAAAGACAAAACTAAAGGAGGGAATGAAAATGCGTTATAACAATAAAAAAACCGTCCTATAATTAGGACGGTACAGCTTGTTGACAAAAGGAATTTAGGAAATGCAAATGGAATTATTATGCATTGATTGGAATGGAAGGGGTGAGACTCTGTGGGATCTGCGAGACAGTCTGAGATTCTGCAGGCCTTTAGGCCGAAGCGGCTCAGCGCGAGACCCACGGAAAGCGTACCCCTGCAACGGAAATCAATTCTTATTTAAAAAAATGTATATGTATAAACTAAAACAAACTCCTAATTACTGAATTAGGAGTTTGTCGACAGTCTGAACCGTCCTATAATTAGGGGGTAATCATTCTTTTCTTCCTTATAATTTAATAACCTTATGTGTTCCATCAAAGGCCATCGGCAATTCCATTACATCTTGAATAAAATCCATTCCATATTTATTTAAGAAATAGGTGATATTCCAGACTCTTTCTTGGGGAGACCCTTCTGGCTTTAAATTTTGTTCAATACGGTTAAATTTATTTACCAGTACTTCATGCTTTAATTTTACGGCAGCATCAACTTTGTTCTGCAAAAATTCAAGCTGGCTTACTAAAAAATCTTCATTTTTTTCTAATAACGGCAGCAAACCTTTATACTCTGCCTTCATTTCCTCTTCCACTTGATCATATTTCGTTTTAATTACCTCTTTTATTTCATTAAGTATCTGTTCAATCCGTTCATTTGAGACAGACTTTAAAAATTCCGCACATCTTTCAGAAGTTCCATTAACAAGAACATCCTTTATTGATAATTTTAGTTCCTCTATGTCTGCTTCCACGCTTCTCTCTAAGAGCGTAATATTTAAGCGAGGAATAACTGGCGGCATTTTAATTCCTAAGTGTTCAAAAGCCTTTTTAAGTTCCGCCCAGTACGCAATCTCTCCAGGTCCGCCAATAAATGCTAACGTAGGAAATAATAAGTCTTGCGTTATTGGTCTCGTTACGACATTATTGCTTAGCTTTTGAGGGAATTCACTCGCAATCTCTATTAACTGTTCCATAGTAAAGGATACTGTTCTATCTTTCCCGATAAAACAATTTTCTATTTCATCGTATTGCAGCAATACTCTTTCTTGCTCTAATTCATCATAATAAAACAAGTTAACAGGATTTTCTGCCATTTCAATCACAAGCGAATATCCCTTCTCCTGTACTAACTTTTGTTGTTCTGAAACGGAATCTGCTAATTTTTGAAATTCATTAATTTGTTTAAGGAAAATTTCTTTCTCCAACTTGCGAATCTCTTTATCACCAGAATCAACCAATAGTAATCCATAATCTTGGAATAAACTCATTGTAATATAGCTAAAGAAGTCAACAATCGTAGTGGATTCATGGACAGCATTGTGCAAAAGTTGCAATAAAGGCTTAGAATGATCTGTTTCACCATAGGATTCGACGATTTTTTCCAGCCATTCTATACAGACCTCTTTTTCCAGCAATATATCGGAAGCCATTCTTTTATCCAACACTCTTTGTGGATAAACTGCCTTCTTCATTTTTTCCTTACCTGGTGTATAAATATGATTAATTTCTAAATAATCATGGTCTTCTCCCGCTACCCAGAACACTGGTACAACCGGAATACCTAATTCTTCTTCTTTTTGTTCAGCTAACAGGATAATACTAATTACTTTATGAATAGAGTATAATGGACCTGTTAAAACACCCGCTTGTTGTCCACCTATAACAACTACACTGTTTTCCTTTCTTAATTTAGAAAGGGATTGCCTCACCTTTTCCCCTTGAGGGAACTTTTTCATGTAATCTTCGATATAATCTGCAAGATCATTCCTCATAAAAGTTCTCGTTTCTAATTCTTTAACTCTCTTCTCATAGCTACCATTATCAAGATAAGAATAATGAAAAAAGTCTTCCGCACTATTCTTTTGTTCTAAATAATCTGTTACGAATTTATTTGCCACAGGCAAAGAGAGATTCATCATCTCCATCTATGTACTTCCTTTCTCCAATTCGAGTTTTCCTATATATGTATTTTCTCCTTATTAAAGACTCTTTCTATAGTGGGAGTCCAACCACGAGCTTATCATCCAGCTGCTTATAAAAAGCATTCATTTTATTTCGCTACATAGAAAAGTATAGCATCCCTTTACTATAAAAGAAAAAAAGTTGCTTATAAGCCTTTATCTTTTCGATTTATCTTCTTATTAGCATCTTCCAGATTGAGTCCACCTATTCATTCTAAGTAGCACTGACTTGCTAAACATTTAAGTTATTTTATTGTAATCAACTATTATACCATTCCAAGTGTTCTCCATATAGATAGGAAAAGACCATAAACGAGCAATACAATATATAAAAGGAAAAAAAGAAGAAAGCTTACACGCCAAATTCCTTTAAATACTTTTTTGTATTGTATTTCCTCTTTAAACTTCCAATGAACAATAACAAATAACATGCCAATCAACAAGATAAATATCACAATATACAATAAGACCGAAGTATGCCAGATAGATTGTATAAGAAAATGGACAGAAACAATAAAAAAGATGGTACTAATATCTAGTGCTAGATGTATAGATAGACGATGCTTTTTTGTAATCAACTTACTAATAACAAAAACAATAAACAATGTAAAGATTGGAAAAACCACGAGAAAACTAATGAGATGTGAAGTTAGATTAATCATGGATAAACACCTCTCTTTCTCGTTCTTTTCCCTTAATCATCAGATAAACCGCATTTGCAATAGGCACACTCTGTTTTTTCTTTTTTGCTTCTTCTATTATGTATCCTAAGATGGCATCTATTTCCGTAGGTCTTCCCGCCTCCATGTCCTTTAGCATCGAAGATTTATTTAAAGCTGTTTTTCCTACGACTTCCATACAATACTCTCGATAGATTTTTTTTTCAGATTCGGTTATCGTTAAAACCTCTAATACCTCATTCATCAACATAGTCATCAATTGAGAATAATAAGCGTTTTCCAGCAAAAGACCATTTGGCACCAGCAAAATACTAGTTAAACTATTTACAATACAATTTACGACTAATTTTTTTTGCAGCATTATTTCATATTTATGTTCCATTATAAATAAAAAGTCTTTATTAGTAGCTGTTGTGAGCGTGGTAACTATATCGTCCATTTTTCCTTTTATACAAGCTATTTTTATTGCTCCTACACCAGTATGAATTACTGTTTGCTCATCTTCTTTCATCGCTCCATGTTCGACAATACCTATCAATATATTAGCAACTCGCGAATTCCTAATTGTCTCTATGTGTCCCATTCCATTTTGCAAAAAGCACATTGCTTTTATTTTATCGCCCATTTTTTCCATCTTCTCGTAAATGGACGCTAGTTGATATTGCTTTACTGCGACGATCGTCAACTCTTCTTGTCCATTCCACTCTTTAAAAAACCGTACGCGTACTGTTCGATTTTTCTTTTCGTCATTTGCTTTATAATATATTCCTTTCTCTAGGATTCGCTCGTATTGCTGCTTTGACCGAACATATAAGGTGACATCATGCTTTTCCTTTAACTGGTATGCACATAATAAGCCAATTGCCCCAGCTCCAATAATTGCAATTTCCATTAGAAGCTCCTTTATCGTTTCAAGTTATCGTTAGTTATATATTAACATTTTCTGAAATGTTTGTAGTACGAAAATCACAGGAATAGAAAAAAAATAAAATATGATGCTTGCCTCAAAAACGAAAGAAAAGCTAAAAGACGAGTGCAATCAAATAGTTTTGAAAGATAATCTATAAAAGAGTTTTTTAAGGTTTAATAATATAGAAAGGAATAAAATTAGAGAAGAATGTTACAACTTAATGGGGAGGATGCGGTATTATACTCATTGGATAGATTAAAACACCAAAAAATTGATTTTGTTTTCTTTTGCATCTGGAAGATTAGAGATTTTAATTGACTTATATAAAGCAGCCGCCCAGATTCTCCTTGTAAGTCAAGTGAATCCAATGATTCTCCTCTGCCTCACCTTTTTATATACAGGAGTCGAGCGGATGCTTCCTAACTGACAGGATTCCTCCTGCAATATAGCATATTTATTTG
Source organism: Niallia circulans NBRC 13626 (assembly GCF_001591585.1). Lineage (GTDB taxonomy): Bacteria > Bacillota > Bacilli > Bacillales > Cytobacillaceae > Niallia > Niallia circulans. The sequence continues at coordinate 283,424 of NZ_BCVE01000002.1, forward strand.
ACCATGTTATTATAGATATAGATCCCATTAGCATTTTAGCTAAAGAAAAACTTTACTTACACCTTGGGAAGTTTATCCTCATCTTTAAAAACCACCATTTGCCTTGCTTTTTCCATCAGCTCCACTAATGCTTTATAAGCGCCTTCCATGGAGTCTAATTCACTTTGCAACGCTTCATTTTCCTTCTTTAATATAGCTAGCTTTTCCTCTAATACCTTCGTTTTCTCTTTAACGGTGGAAGAGTCAATATTTTCTTGCTCCCACTTAGTTGCTTTATCATATAAATCTTTTAAATATAACATCATTTCATCAAATTGATTCTGTATAGGAGCTGGAGATATAGCAGGCTGAACAGCAGTTACTTCTTCTTGAGAAAACTCTTCTGCTACATTTGTCTTTTTCAATTGCTTTCTTTGTTTTTTGGCAAGTTCGATACCAGATTTATATTGTTTGCGTACATATGAATTCCAGCGAAATCCACATGCTGCACTTGTTCTTGATAATAATTTCCCCACTTCTTCAAATGCTTGAAGCTGTGTACCGCCTTCTCTAATATGACGAAGAACAATTTCAGCAAGTAAAATATCTTCATCTTTTGACCAAGCATCTTGTCTCGTTGTTGTCATCAGTATACCCTCCTAGTGTTTTTTATTCATACATATGCATCTACTAGAAAAGATAGACTGATTTATTCATATTACAAAAAGAAAAATTAGCAGCATGCAAAAAGAAAATTTGCTACTTATAGACCTAGTTAAGAAAATAATTCGTCTTCTGACACCACTTTGATACCGTTTCTTCTTAAAAGCGCAGTGGTTACACCCACACCGCCCATTTTTGTGCCATCAAAGTTCCCTGTATATATACTACCACTACCACAAGAAGGACTATTTTCTTTTAAGACTACCATTTCCGCCTCCAAGTCTTTAATAAAAACTAAGGTTTTATTAGCCCCTTCGATATACATTTGCGTCACATCATTCCCTTTAGCATCTTTAACAAATGCTTTTCCATCAAGAACATCATAACCATCCCCTCCGACTATCTCAGCTGGTTCCCTCGGAGTAGAGAAGCCTCCCAATAATTCCGGACAAACCGTTCTTATGTTTTCTTTTTTTATAAACTCTTCTATGTTGGTATCTAAACAATCCGTCCCATTATACCGAACTTTCAGACCTGCTAAACAAGAACTTATGACAATCATTGCTTATCACCTCATATTATGTATTTCTTCTAACTTTCAAAACTTCCTTTTATTTTACTTCAGCTATTTTTGTAATAATAGCTATAATATGAAAAAAAGCACAAGAACTTAAGTTCTTGTGCTTTTAATCAACAAAAAAGATAATTAGTTGCTTACAACTTCTTTCCCTTTGTATGTTCCGCAAGCGCTGCATACACGGTGAGCAAGTTTCATTTCACCACAGTTAGGGCATTCTACCATACCAGGCACTTGTAATTTAAAATGTGTACGACGTTTTCTCTTTGCAGTTTTAGATGTTCTTCTAAAAGGTACAGCCATTCGTCCCACCTCCTTAAAGAGTATTAAGAAAGTAATGAGAAAAGATATTTCCAATCTCACATTTTTCTTTTGCATAATTAAATATGAGTTAATTTACTCATTTTCAAAAAACTTAGCAAGTCCTGCAAGACGAGGATCAACTTTCTTCTCCTGTAAATCTTGCTCTTGGATTACTTCCCAATCATTTCCTGATTGTGGAGCTCCCTCTTCTGTTACATCTTCACAGAAGACTTGCATCGGTACCTCAAGTAAAAGTATTTCTGCTATAATTGGCTTTAAGTCAATTACATCCCCTTTTACCTGATGAACTTCCTCTTCGTCTGTTTCATATTCCGAAACTTTTAATAGGAAGGTTTCTGTTGTTTCAACATTAATTGGATAATCCACGTCTACTAAAGTACGAGAGCAAGGTAGCACGAGCGATCCTTTTATATTTAAATGAAAAGTCACTTTCGTTGAATCAATATCCGTACGTCCTGTTATATGAATAGGAGATACTTTTCTTATGGTCGGATCTGTTTCTTTGATCTCATCCATATTTATTGTTTCATCAATTGGCAATCCCTTACTTCGAAATTTTTGTAACTGGCTTAACGTCCATTTCATATATATCACCCCAAGGCAACAAAGGTAATTATAGCTTTCATATAATTATTTGTCAATATTTTTTCTTTACAGTAAATAATAAGAGATATGTCCTGAATCACGATCATATTTCGTGATTTCTTTTCTATTCTACCCATATTCATCAGAATTGCAACCAAAACTTCCTAAAATGATCTTGATTTCTCTCCCCCTTGCTTCCATTTAAGCTATTTTAGCAAAGCTTTACTTCAAAAATTCGTAGAATAGAAACTATATTAGAAAGTAGACAGCACTATTAAAACCCAGGATTATATTGCATCTTTGAAACCAGCATTTAGTCCTATTCTTTTACTGTTTCTCACATATAAATTTACAAGGAATCTTTTATATACTAAAACAGGCAGATCCATATAGGTTTCTCTTTTATAACCACTATTTTTAGGATAAACTTTTATTAATACAACCATAAAGAATATAGTTAGGGAGAATGTGATGAAAGCAGTTGGAGTAGTAGTAGAATATAATCCATTTCATAATGGTCATTTGTATCATATCCAAAAAGCGAAAGAACTAACACAGGCGGATATTGTGGCTGCTGTTATGAGCGGTCCTTTTCTGCAAAGAGGAGAACCTGCCCTTGTTTCTAAGTGGGCTCGAGCAGAAATGGCTTTGGAAAGTGGAGTAGATCTTATTGTGGAGCTTCCCTATGCTTTTGCCACACAGCATGCTGCCGTATTTGCTTCTGGCGCTGTTGATATTTTGCAAAGCTTAAGTTGTGATTTCTTATGTTTTGGCAGTGAATCAGGCAGCATCGATGCTTTTCAGCAGACTTTTACCCTGCTGCAAGGAAAAGGAATGGAAGAGGATTTACTTGTTAAGGGGTTTATGAAACAAGGAATGAGCTATCCGAAAGCTAAATCATTGGCGATAAAAGAATTAACAACTAGTGATGATCACACCGCGCTAAATCTTAGTATGCCAAATAACATCTTGGGATATGAATACTATAAGGCAGTGCATACCAATAAGTATCCCATGGAGATTTGCACAGTTGCCCGCATGAAAGCAGACTATCATGACAAAACATTTACTTCGGATACAATAGCTAGCGCAACAAGCATTCGCGAAGAACTATTGCATGATAAAGGAGACATAAGAAAAATAAAACCCTTCCTCCCCGCAAGTAGTTATCAATTACTACAGCAGTATAAGGAAACATACCTCACTTACCATACTTGGGAGAATTACTGGCACTATTTAAAATTCCGTCTCCTTCAGTCAACAGCAGAAGAGTTAGCTGCCATATATGAGATGGAGGAAGGTTTAGAGTATCGCTTCCTTAAATATGTAAAAACAGCATCCTCTTTTCACGATTTTATTCGTTTAGTAAAGACGAAAAGATATACATGGACAAGGCTGCAAAGAATTTGCGTACATATTTTAACAAATACCAAAAAGGCAGAAATGAGTTCTTCATTGAAGCCAAATTATATTCGTTTACTTGGAACAACTGTAAATGGCCGTCTCTATTTAAAAGAAAAAAAGAAGCAGTTTCAGCTGCCAATTATCAGCAAGCTTTCTGCTTTTGATAAAGAAAAAATCGCATTGGATATTCGCGCTTCGCAGATTTATGCTTTAGGTGTTCCTAATCTTGTTCAGCATCAACTATTAGAGATGGATTACACCAAACCTCCTATCATGAAATAATTCCTTTGTTAGGACTAGTTTTTATTAGTTGAAGTTCTTAATAAACAGCTTAAAGATTAAAGGCACTCCACTGTATTAAGCGAGAACCTTTAATCTTTATTTGTTACTCTATAATTACTTTTTTTCATTCTTTCTTCTCTTTCTGATTTCCTTTTTAATCCCTTCTATATATTTTCTCGTTTCTGTTTCCCCTATTTCAATAATTTTCTCCAAATCAGTAAATGCCTTACTATTAAACATTTCAACAGGCGGCTTAATCATCACATTACTTGCAACCTCGCGTGATTCTACTAGTTCCATTTGCATGATATCTAATGAACGCATAATTACATCATAAATGTTAGAAATATCTGTATGAATGTTCACTTTTGCGACATCGACAGCAATTACAATATCTGCTCCCATTTCCTTCACAACTGAGACGGGAACACGATCGATTACTCCTCCGTCTACAAGCAATCGCCCGTCAATTTTTTCTGGAACAAATATACCTGGAATAGAAATACTAGCCCGAACAGCATCAGCAATTGGCCCTTTTGTGAAAACTACTTTTTCTGCCGTTAATAAATCAGTCGCAACAATGGCAACAGGGATATCCAACTCCTCTAAATTTTTTCCATAGGTAAACAAATGAATTAACTCCTTTACACGGTTCCCTGCGATAAACCCCATTTTAGGGACAGTAAAATCCAAATAGTATTTTCTTTTAAAGAACTTGGATAAAGTGTATAACCGCTCAATATCGGATCCTGCTCCATATAAACAGCCAATTATAGCCCCTATACTGCTGCCAGCAATATAATCTATTGGGATATTCTCTTCTCTTAGTATTTTTATGACCCCAATATGTGCAAATCCTCTCGCTCCACCTGACCCTAACGCTAATCCAATTTTTGGGCGTTCCATATTGTCCCACCTATTCTTTTCAAAATAATAATCTATATATTCTTATGGTCTTTTTTTTTATGTTATGAGTATATTGATTGGTAGAGGGATATTCTTCAGGCTGTTTGTGTACAAGTATTCTTTTTTACTAAAAAGTTTCTTAAACAGCCTTTCTTCTATAAATAAGAATACTTACCTACTATTTTCTATTTGAAGGGGGAGCAATATAATTTGTTACGCTCAAAATTTAAGACAATCGTACTCGCTTTATCTGCATCCCTATTAGCTCTTGCTCTAATTTCTTTTCCAGGAGTTGCAGTTGACGCTTCCAAAAATGGACTAAACACATGGTGGACGATTGTTTTTCCTTCACTTCTTCCTTTCCTTATTTTATCCGAAATTTTAATCGGTTTTGGTGTAGTTCGTTTTATTGGTGTTTTATTGGAACCCATTATGCGACCTCTCTTTAAAGTTCCAGGTGTAGGTGGATTCGTTTGGGCAATGGGCATGGTATCAGGCTTTCCTACTGGTGCAAAATTAACAGCAAGAATGCGTGAAGAAAAACAATTAACAAGAACAGAAGCAGAAAGACTCGTTTCTTTTTCTAACGCTTCTAATCCGATGTTTATTATTGGTGCAGTTTCAGCTTCTTTTTTTCATAGTCCCAAACTAGGACTGCTTCTTGCCTTTTCTCATTATTTAGCCAACTTTACAGTAGGACTATTTATGAGATTTCATGGCAAGGACACAGAAATAAAGAAACAGGAGGCAACTGAAAAAGCCTCCATCAAAAGAGCGTTACGGGAATTACATCATACTCGGTTAAAAGACAAGCGTCCACTTGGCAAATTAATGGGAGATGCTGTAACTTCTTCGATTCAATCGTTATTAATGGTCGGCGGCTTCATTATTCTTTTTTCTGTTATTAATCGATTACTATTTCACTTACATATTACTTCTTTTGCTGCTAAATTGTTAGAAGCCGTTTTCCAGCTATTCACTTTTTCTGGCGAATTAGCGATTCCATTCATTGCTGGGATATTTGAAATTACATTAGGAAGTCAATTAACAAGTGATGTAGAAACTTCCACCCTTATGCATCAAGCAATCCTGACTAGCTGTATCCTCGGCTTTAGTGGTTTGAGTGTACAAGCACAGGTTGCAAGTATTCTAGCACAGACAGATATTCGTTTTAAACCTTTTTTTATAGCAAGAATAATGCAAGCAATCTTCTCTGGAATTTATACATTTATCGCGTGGGATTTCTTTAACAAAAACTTTTTGGCAAAAGATGCTCCAACGATTGCGATTCCAGGATTAAACCAAGAGGGAGCTTTCTTGCAACAAATATTTGAAAATATTAGCACATGGGGTCCAATTGTCACGATTATTTCCCTAATGATTTATTGTTTTATCTTAGTAAAAAGATTATCTCCAAGAGAAGAAGTATAAAAAGGACTTATTGCCAAAAAGATGTTAAAAATCTTTTTTGGGCAATAAGTCCTTTTTATTCATATTACTGGAGAGTAAGCGTTAGGGACGATTTTTATGAAACTTTGCTCTTAACGCATCATGAACAATCTTTGGGACAAGCTCCGAAATGTCTCCATCATACTTGCTGACTTCTTTCACTATACTTGAACTTAAGAAAGAATATTGATTATTTGTCATAATAAAGAATGTCTCAATATCATCTGATAGAACTCGGTTCATAGAGGTAATCTGCATTTCGTATTCAAAATCTGATACAGCTCGTAATCCTCTAATAATTGCATTCGCTTTTACACTTTTTGCATAATCAATCAAAAGTCCTTCATAGGACGACGCAGAAACATTTTTAATATCTTTTGTTACTTCTCTAATTAACTCTAATCTTTCCTCTACTGAAAAAAAAGGTTTTTTGGCAGAATTATTTAATACACATATGTATACATGGTCAAATACCTTTGCTGATCGTTTAATAATATCAATATGACCATACGTTATCGGATCAAAACTACCTGGGCAAACTGCTATACTAGCCATTTCTTAGTCCTCCATACCATTTTGTAAGGAATAAATAGAAACCGCAATTATTCCGTATTTTTCATGTTTCACTTGTTGAAGTCTGCTAACTGCCTCAGGCAAAGAAATTTCCGAACCGTGTTCACAAACAATAACTCCGTCTTCCTTTAAGAGACCTGCTTCATCAATAAATGTTAGGATTTTTTCTAACTGCTGCTTTTTATATGGCGGATCTAAAAAAATATAATCGAATCTTTTTTCTCTTTTTTGTAATGCTTTTAAAGCACGATCCGCATTATTGCGATATACCTCTGCTTGACTATTTAATTTGCATATAGAAAGATTTTCTTTAATAGTATGTATCGCTTTTCCTTCTTTGTCTACAAAAATAACAAGATCCAATCCTCTACTTAAAGCTTCAATACCTAGTCCACCACTACCAGCAAATAAATCAAGGCCTTCTCCTCCTTGAAAGTATGGGCCTATCATGTTAAAGATGGCTTCTTTGACTTTATCTGTAGTAGGTCTAGTCGAGTTACCAGGCACTGCCTTCAATGGAATCCCCTTATTCTTACCGGAGACAACTCTCATTTCAATCACCACAACCCTAATTTTACTTTAACTGCTTTTACCTTCCCTATCCTACCATAAACCTTATACCGAGCCAACATTTTAAAGATTTTTTACTATTCATACCATGAATAGTTTTATTCCACCTATTAACTAAAAAAGGAGACTATCTTACTTTATCCAAAAAAAATATTTTGATTAGGTATAAGTGTTCCATGGTTGGGGATAATGTAATTAACAGCATCTATTCGAGGATGTTGTTGCCAACCGCGGAGAAGACTTACGTTTCCCCTAAGTTTTCCTCCGGTTTCTCCTCTCCCTTTACCTTCTTTCCTTATGAATAGTAAGGATGTGGAAGGAGCCTGCAGGTATTTGCCTGCAGGCTTTTTTTTACTTCCCTTCTCAATTTATATGGGATTCTATAAAAGAAAAAACAGTATGTATGATGACTTAGTCGCAGAAATAATACTTCTAACTAAGCTTCCATACATACTGTTTTTAATATCTTTTAAGCAAGCTATTAAATTCCCATTTTATAATCATATTCTTTCGCTTTATCTGGCCGCAAATTTTCAAATTCCATTTTTAAAAATGGTTTATAGGAAGGTTCTACCTTTTTAACAAAAGAATGAGCATTTATTTTTTCCATTATGCTTTCCACGTCACTTTGGTTTGTGTAGAGCACAACATATTTTAACCTTTTGGAAATAAAATGAACATTCCCATATCTTCTTAACATTTTTGCTTGTTTTAGTGAAAATAACCAAACAATGATCCCTTGTCGTTGCCCTAGCATAATTTAACCCCTTTAAATACCATTATTTATCATAATAGCATAGGAAAAGAAAATAGAAAAGCAATGATCATCTGGATCATTGCTTTTAAGTATATTATGCAGAACAACTACAGCTTCCACCACTACCACAACCTCCGGAGCAGCCAGAAAGTTCATCAAAAAATGGATTACCTGTTGGTACTTTAATGAAAGTAGAAACAGAACGCCCAATAATAACGCTAACATCATCTAAAAGCTTTTGTAAACCATTCTCAGCTATTTTAAATGCTGCTACATTATCATCTAAATCCATCTCGCGTTTAAGCTGTCTTATTTCCATCATCACTTTTTTATATTCAGGATGATATTTTCCAAAACGCTGAACTTCTTCATATAGCTCTTTCATTTTGTTAAAAGAATGAATTTTCCGCTGTGTTTCCTTGTTTGATTGTATATTGGCCAAACAAATACGGTATTGTTCTGCAACATCTGATTCTAATATCATTTCAGCAATCTCTTCTGCTTCCTCTTGAATAAGGAGTATTTCAGTTGTCGCAAGCACGTATTCGCTCACCTCCATTTCTTATTCTACATGAAAGACACTAGAAAGAAAAGGTTTGTGATTTCCTTTTTTATCTAACTTTTAATCATTACTTGAAATGCCTTTTGGTATTTTGTTGTCTTATTTACTGCATCTATAACAGAAAGATTAATTGTATGGTTTCCTGCTTTCAACCCTTCGATTACAAAGGCTGCAGAAGAATATTCATACTTCTGGCCATCAACTTCTAAAAGTATTTTGCCTAATTTCCCCTGACTATCTTCTCTGAATGAATAGTCTTTTACTCTGCATTCTACAAATACTTTATTTCCCTTCACTAAATGATGCACAACCATCTTTTCCGTATCGCTAGAAGTAATAGAGGCTTGTACAGCCATATTTGATGAGATTACAACATTTACTGCTTCCTTATGAGGTTTTACTTTTGGATCAGGGATATCATTGTGGCACCCTGTTAAAAAGAGAAAAGCAGGAATACAAATCAATCGGATTTTTTTCAACATAAACACTCCTGGTAATTTTAATAATGTTTTATTTTCGGTTAGTATTACCATTCCTGTTTGTTTTACTCGGAGTATTTATTGAATTTTAAAGACTTAGGATTGTGCATTCATTGCCTGAAACATGCTAACCATCATAGACGCCATTTGTACACCATTTGAAAACTTTTCCACGTGATCTGGGATGGTTTTTTTATAATAATGAAGGGAAGCAATCTCAAAGACTTCTAACTGATTTGGATTTCTGCTTAATTCTCTATACCATTGTGGCTGTTCTCGAATAAACTGTTGCAATTCTGCATTCTGCGCAATATATTCTTTAATATTCTGTCTCATATAGTCCTCCTATTTAATCTTTCCTAAAAGAAAATGGTCCAGAAGGTTTTTGTTCAGTTGGCGCAGATGATCCACTAGAACCACTATTTGGAGCGAATTGAGAGATAACACCTTGCAACGTACCTAAAGCTTGGTTTAAGTTTGCCAAATATCCTTGGATTTGATTTTGGTCCATATTTTTTAATGTATCAACAATATTTGACATCCAGACAGTCCGATTACCTGATGCCTCTTCTTCCTTTTGGGTGGACACAGCACTTCCTTCTAATAAACCATCCCATCTAGTATCGTTCGGACCTAATAAATACCAATCCTCATATAATTCCTGTAATGTCACATTCCCACTTCTTGCCTCTTTCAATATTTTTGGGTTTGCTCTTACAAATGCTTTAAATTCTTCTACAGAAGGATGAAGTTTTTTATCAGCCATCATTATTTCACCTCTAATTTGATACATCTGCCTATATTACTTTATGATGGCTTTTAAAAAAATGTGCCTTTCTCTTTAAATTCTCTCTCAAAGCCCTATGACTAACAAGATTGGTTGAAGATAATCAAACCTGCAATGTAATTATCCCCGCCATGCAATAACTCAGGTAAAAAAAACAGCCGACCACTCCTCCGCTGAGTTTGTCGACTGATTGTCTTTCTGCTCTTACCATTTTTCGATAAAATTTTGGGTATAGTATTTATCAAATACTCCTACTCCAAGATGAGTAAATTTCTCATTTAATAAACATTCACGATGACCTTTGCTATTTAGCCAACCTTCCATTACCGCGGGAGCATCTGAATACCCTGCTGCGATATTCTCCCCAGCAACTTGATAAAAGACATCCCCTGCTTTTAAACGATCCTCAAGATCACCATACTTCTCAGATGTATGAGAAAAGTTTTCCGTATCAAACATATCCTTACTATGCCCTAATGCTACTTCCGCAGTAGGCTGATCCCATTCTACTGTATTGAGCTTGAATCTTTTTCTTAATACATTCGTCATATCTAGAATTTGTCGTTCGTTTCCTTCTTGTATTGCTTCATTATTCTTCCCATTACTCTCTGTCTCTAATAATTCTCCCCGATAAACTAACTCGTATGGTCTTAAATGAAGTAACGTTCGAGCATCCATATACCGAATACTTGATAAAGTACCATTAAATTTATCAAAGTATAGCTGTGCATAATAATCACCGATTTGAATGAGAGGGCGGTTATTTATTTCATCCTCCGATAATTCAAAACGGTAGGAAGAATTTTCGTAGTTAAAGCTAATATTGGTTTCAATGGGAGTCATTGTATAAATATCTCCAACTTCTTGTCCAATTTTATAAGGCGTAATATTCACTGAGCTTCCAATTGCATAAATGGTAACTACTTTGTCATCAAGAATTCCAGCTTGAAAATACTTAGAGTCATCCTTATTGAATATCCACCAGTCATATTCATAAGCGGAAGGATCAATTCTCGCTGGCTCCCCATACTTCTTTTTAAGTTCACTTGTACTCTTACCGATTAAACTCCCTAACCCTTCTTTAGGAGTTGGTAAAATTTGCGTATTTTCACTTGCTTCTTTGAGATTATCCTCTACTTTTTTAGGATGATCACCATTTTCAACTAATACATCTGGCTGATTATTATCATCAGTTATACTAAAATAGATTCCAATCGCTGATAATACTGCAATAATTATGACAGTTCTTAATAAAATTTTCAGAGGATTCCCCCCTCTCTAGCATTGTTTCTATTAATATATGTGGCTTTCTTACTAAATAGTATAACTTACTTTAAATAATTTTAATAGAATAAGTAGTTTTTCAATTATGTAAATAAAGTTACATTTAAAACCACCCATTTCTCTCTTAGATAGCAAATAAAAAATGCTTCTATTTTTTAGAAGCATTTTTTACATTTTGATTTTAAAAACCTAATATTGCTTTAATAACAGATGTCGTTTCTCCTCCATGATAAAAAACATAGAGTAGTAAATAAACTGCTGTTCCTGTAATAGCTGTAATAAACCAAATAATACTTGTGATCGGTCCTAACTTTCGGTGCTTTGCATATTGCTGCTTATAACCTGTATATAACATAATGATTCCTAATACAGCACCTATTGTTGCCAAGGTGATATGAAAAATAAGAAATATAGTATAGTAAATCTTAATATCATCTGGTCCTCCAAAAGAAGTGTTACCAATAAAAATCGTTCTTGATGCATAAATGATGAAAAAGATTACCGCAAAAATCGCTGCAAATAACATGACAGTCTGGTGTTGTTGTCTTTTTTTCTGCTTAATTAATCCCCAACCAATCGCTACAAAAATGGCACTTAAAATAATAAACGTAGTACTTATTGTCGGCAATATCGGTAATGTAAATTCCATTTAGCTACCCACTCCATAAAGTATTTACCTCTTTGTTTAACAAACTCCCAAAGTTCCTTTTTTCCATAAGACTGGTTCACAAATTTAGTGTAGGTGACCAAAGCAACCTTGAATGCACACCCTCGATCTTTCTATGAAAGTGAGCTTTGCTTGATCTCCTCTGTCTCACTAATCCCACCGACGTCTATATGTATTCAGACTCCTCCGAATTTCAGGATATTAATGTTTCTTATTGGAAAAAGCATCAAGCTTTAACCAATAAGAAATCAACCATTATTCTCCTGGAATGTTCTCCCCTAAAAACAAATCCTTTTTAGAATAATGTAAATACTACCATTGAGACAAATAATATTGTTAAATATTGAATAGAATAAATGAACATTGCTGTTGCCCATTTGTATTCATCTTGCTTTTTACTTGCACGTATTCCAGTAATAACCCAACCGATATTTAATAATGTTGCTAATATTAAAAATGGAATACCGATTTGGTATAACAAAAATGGCAGTGGAAATAAAGCAATAATCCATATATACGTATGCCTTTTTGCTACCTCAAAACCTTTAACAACAGGGAGCATTGGGATTCCTGCTGCTCGGTACTCTTCTGCTCTTCGAATTGCTAAAGAATAAAAATGTGGCGGCTGCCAAACAAACATAATTAAAAACAAGCTCCAAGCAATAACATGAAGGCCAGGATCAATGGCAGCCCATCCAATTAGTGGTGGAAATGCTCCTGAAAAGCTTCCTATTACGGTGTTAGATACTAGTCGACGCTTTGTCCACATAGTATAGACAACGACATAGCTAAATGCCCCGATTAAAGCAATGACAGTTGCAGTTATTGTCGTTAATAATAAGAATAAAGTACCAATGAAGAGAAAACTAAAACCTAAAACAGCAACTTTTGCAGGCTTCACTTTTCCTGTTACTGTCGGTCTTGTCTTCGTTCTTTCCATTAATGGATCAATATCACGATCGATAAAATTATTTAATACACAGGAACCTGCCATAATTAAGCCTGATCCGATTAGTGTATATAATACTGTATCAATTCGCTCTAAAAACTTTGCATCTGTGAAAACTATTGCAAGCCAGATTCCAGTAAATACAGTGATTAAATTTGAATTTACGATTCCTATTTTAATTAATGCGAGAAAATCCTTCCACGCACTTGTTTCTGATTGTTGATTCGTCAATTTGGCCTCAGGATAAACGCGAGAATTAGCCATTTGATCATGCCTCCCCTTTCATTACATAGAAAAAGATATCATACTATATAAAATACCGTTCGTTTCATTGTGTCATTATTCACATTTAAACATCATAGCAATGTTAAAAAAGACTCTTTTGCTATTAAACCATATTTTCATGAATATTTCTCTCTTTTTACGCTAAAAACTTCAGTTGTCACATTATTGGTAAACTTTAACATTCCTCACATCATATTCGAAAGCGTTTTACAAACAAAAAGACACTCTATATATTATAGCCTTTTTTAGCAAGGAAGCAAATGAATCAACCTCTTTCCAATAGCATTCATCTATAAAAAAGATAAAAAACCAAAATCCTGATACGAAATACTTTAATATCTTCGTAAATGATTTTGGTTTTTCTTCAGCTGGAAAACTTATATCCCAGCCATTATTATCTAATTGATTAAAAATGACGGTTTGGCCGTACAAAACCTGAAGTAGGCTGCTTTTTCACTGCTATTTCTGCAACATTCTCTTCTTTATGCTTATAAACTCTTTCATATTTAACGAACATAGAAACATTAACAAGAATCCCCATACCTATGGACAATTGTAATAAAGACGATCCCCCGTAACTAATAAAAGGTAACGGGACACCTGTTAATGGTATTAATCCAGAAACTCCTCCAATATTGATAAAAGCTTGGATTCCTATCATACTGGAAATACCGATTGCTAATAAGCTTCCAAATGGATCTTTACACTTTAGTCCTGTATAAATCCCTCTTAAAACAATATAGCTTAGTCCTACCACTACAAAGCCTACACCAAAAATCCCCAATTCTTCAGCAATTACTGCCATAATAAAATCAGTGTGACCATCTGTTAAGTAACCCAGTTTTTGAACACCTTGACCCAAACCTAGCCCTTTTAGACCACCAGATCCAATAGCAATAAGAGAGTTACTCATATGGTAACCAGATTCTTGTACAACATCTTCAGCAAAAGGGGAATCCAGAAAAACAAAGATTCTCGCCATTTGCTTTTCAGTGAAAATGCTTTTTCCTGCTAGCTGGAGGATTAAAACAAGTAATAATAGAAACGCCAAGCCAATCAGCACTAACTTGGACAAGTTTTTCCAGTTCATTCCTGAACATAAAATAACCGTAGCACCAATCATAAAAATAATCGCTGCCGTACCAAAATCTGGCTGAAGAATAATCAATGCACAAACAATAACCAAATATGCTAGCGGGGGAACAACTCCCCGATTAAACTCATTTATATACGCCTGCTTTTTAGAGTAAATTGCTGATAAATAAATAATCACAGCCAATTTAACAAACTCAGCTGGCTGAAGACTAGCTGTTCCAACTTTATACCAGCTTTGCGCATTTCCAAAAACACTACCGAATAAAAAGATTCCACCTAAAAAAATAATTGAGCCAAATACCATTGGTACTAATATTTTATTGCTTAACAATGCCTTATATGGAAAAATAGCTACTATCACAAAAGCAATCAAGGCAATGATAATATATTTTAGTTGTCTTTTATAAAAAAAATCACTGCTGTCTTCTCCATAATATTGGACTGCCGAAACCATGCTGGCACTATAAATCATAATCAATCCAAATAGAATTAAAAGTACCATTGCTATAATTAATGTATAATCATACGATTTTAATATCTTCTTTATCATTCAACCGCATCCCTTATTCAATCTCCTCATTTAGAGTATTCGTTATGTCTTATCTTTTTCCTGCTGAAAAGGATAAACTTCTAATTTTCATTCTCTTAAAATATTGGGCCGTCTTCTGTTATTTTTGCTAATTATCATAACAAATTACTTATTTTTATCGCTGCTTACGGTCCATTAATAAGTCACTACAAGCTTATGAGATCAAGCGCTTTTGTTCGTATGTACTTCCCTTATTTACAAATAATACACATAGCCACTAAAAAAACTCAAACAATACATGCTTTTGTTTGAGTTTACTTTTTATTTTCTTATAGATGCTTCGTGCAAAATCGATAGCTCTTTTTCCAATTCATCTAAAATTTTCTTACCAACCTGTTCTTCTACTAAACCTAATCGAATAGCAAAATCTATCTCTTTAGACAATCCATACATTTGCGTATCCAAAACCTCTTCATATAGAGGGCATTGTGGCATTGTTAAATTATCCATCTGAACTTTAATTAGTTTTAATATTTTTTCAGCATCTGCTTTCAATAACTCATTTGCTTTTTCTTTATGATTAATAATCATTTCAGAAGTCAATCCTATCCCCCCGTTTCCGAGCGATTATCCTATCTATAAAGTTTAAACTCAACCTAGAAAAATTGCAAGAACAATCCCTTTTAAAAAATTTAAAAGTTTACATTCTATCATCTCAAATGACAGAAAGACAAGAAAAAGCTATACTTAACGTAACAACTGTTTTAATCTGCCAATTAAAATTTAGCCGATATAAAATATTTTCTTTTAGAAGCAGCTACTAATTTGCAGAATTTTTTATACATAACAAAGAACACGTTTACGGAGGAGATATAAAATGGATAGTATTATTCAAGTTTCTGGGTTGGTAAATTTTCCGATTACTATTGATCCTACTGTCTGGATCTTTGATGATCGAAAACAATCAGCTGATACGGTATTTGCCCCAGTTGAAGTAAAGGACGAATTAGAAGCGTATACAAAAGAAGCCTCCAAACACTGGGATCAAGAGATTACAGAGGGAGCCAAAGCCCCAGAGCAATCCACAAAAACCTATAAAAAAGTGGAAATGCTAACCGGTACCTTCTATATGGCTTTAGCTCCCTTTATAAAAAATGCAGAACCGCAGGAAGAGGCAACAACTCTTTTAATCACAACAGAAGAGGCAGAATATGCGATTCCTTTAGAAAAAATCGATTCGATCTTCTTATTATTTTGCGTAAAAGGAAAACCGCTTACAGAAGATGGTCCTGTACATATTTTTGATCAAACAAAAGGCCCAGATCAAACCCCTATCAAAAATATCAGAGCATTTAAAATTACATAATTGTATTCATCCATACATACGCCATCTAGCTATTGGCAGATGGCGTAACAATGTTTTACTGTAAATTATAATAAATCTGCGGCAAGCTGCGCTAAAGAAGATCTTTCCCCTTTAACTAGTTTTACATGACCTGCTAGCGGCTGGTCTTTAAAACGTTCTACTACATAGCTTAATCCATTATTAAAAGCATCTAAATAGGGATGATCAATTTGTTCAGGATCTCCCATCAAAACAATCTTACTACCTTCTCCAACCCTTGTTAAAATTGTTTTCACTTCATGCTTCGTTAGGTTTTGGGCCTCATCAATAATAATAAACTGGTCTGGAATACTTCTTCCTCTAATGTACGTTAATGCCTCCACTTCAATAGATCCCATTCCAGCCAGAATTGCTTCTAACTCTCCTGGTTTCTTTGTATTAAACAAATACTCAAGATTATCAAAAATAGGCTGCATCCACGGACGTAATTTTTCTTCCTTTTCTCCAGGTAGAAAACCTAAATCCTTCCCCATCGGTACAATCGGTCTTGCCACTAATAGTTTTTTGTAGTCTCCAAAATCTTCTGTCTGCATTAATCCAGATGCTAATGCCAATAGTGTTTTCCCTGTACCTGCTTTTCCTATTAATGTCACTAATGGCATATCTTTTTTTAATAGCATTTCAATTGCCATCGTTTGCTGCACATTTCTTGGACGGATTCCCCAAATATGCTCATGATCGAACACTAGCTTTTTAACAAACTTCCGCGATGAATCCACAATTGCTAATGCAGAAGAGGAAGATCCCAATACATCCTTTAAAATAAGAAACTGATTTGGATAGTAATTGCCATTCCCAATTTCCGTAATCGGGAGTTGACCATTTTCATAAAAGTTATTCAACACATCTATGGTTACTTGTACATCCATAAAACCAGTATATAAATGTTCATTTTCTACTACTCGATCACTTAAAAAATCCTCACTCTTCAAACCAATTGCATCTGCTTTTACACGGACAAGTGTATCTTTACTAACAAGAATAACGGTTCGTCCATTTTCTTTTTTACTTTCTTCTATTGATAAATTTTTTGCGACTGCTAATATGCGATTATCATTTGTTTTTTCTACAAATATTTCTTGGAGTTCGTGAAAAGAACGGTGATTTAATTCTATCCGTAAAGTTCCACCATTCTCCAATGGAATTTTATCGTGCAACTTTCCTGACTCTCTTAAGTTATCGATCAATCTAGATATTTGCCTTGCGTTCCTTCCGATTTCATCCATGTACCGTTTTTTGCTGTCTACCTCTTCTAAAGCTACTGCTGGAATTACTACATCATTGTCACTAAAAGAAAAAATAGAATAAGGATCTTGTAACAAGACATTTGTATCCAATACGTAAATTTTACTCAAACCGATGCCCCCTGCTCTAAAACGTCATATATTGCTGCACTTATCCGTGTAACGGAAAGAACCTTGGTAAAATATATGTTTTACCGCATAAAGATAGAAGATATTTTGCACAATAAAGAAAGAGGAAGTGTAAAAAATCATAAAAATGCTCATTTCCACCTACAAATCAGGGAAATGTACACTTTTAAATGTAGTTCTTCAATATTAAAGGAGGGAATTTTATGAAAAAATGGTTTTTCTTCATCGCAGTCCTTTTTCTTCTTGCAGGATGTACAAATAATAACGCAGAAAATAACCAGCAATCTGAGAATAGAGAAAACAGCCCTCAAGTTACAAATGTAAAAAATTCTACCAACCAAAGGGTTGACCGTAAGACTGGACAGGATATCGCCAAAAGGCTCGTAGCTCTTGCAACAAGCATTGATAATGTTAATGATGCAACAGCGGTAGTAATCGGTAAATATGCGCTCGTAGGAATTGATATCAACGCAGACTTAGATCGTTCTGAGGTTGGTTCAATAAAATATGCGGTAGCCGAGAGTTTAAAAAACGATCCTGATGGCGCTAATGCTGTTGTCATTGCCGACCCTGACATTAATGCAAGACTGAAAGAAATTGGGGAAGATATTCAAAACGGAAAGCCTATTCAAGGCATATTCAATGAATTAGCTGATATTAGCGGCAGACTTATCCCAGAGGTACCAGCGGATATGATTCGAAATGAGCCAGATAGAGATCTCAAAAAACCAGATGAAAAATTGAATGATAAAGAAGAAAAAGAGTTGAAAAATGACCAAGATGAACAATCAAATAATCATATAAGAGATTAAAATTCGATTTTCTATATGATTATATATTATAATGTGCCTATAATCTATTTTATGATTAGAGGTGCAAGTATTGAAAGTTAAATGTGTGATATGTGATAAAATTGAAGATATAGACGAAAACTCCTTTCAGGCAAAACGACTACGAAATCGCCCAATTCATACGTATATGTGTAATGAGTGTGACGATAGAATCGCCAAAAACACAAAAAAAAGAATCGATTCGGGTAACTTTGTTCTTTATCAAAACAAAACTCAAGAAGATGATTGGTAAGTAGACAAGCATTTTAAATAAAAAGAAGATCTTTTACCTAAGGTCTTCTTTTTTATATGTTCTTCTCTTTTAAACGCATCATTAATGCTGGCATTATCTCTTCACTTTCAATAACAATGGCTGTTAACCCTAGATCTGTTTTCGTTTCATGCCATTCCTTTTTATCCCAGTATACCGCATCTCCACTTCTAACTTGAAACCATTCATTCTTTTCTCCTCGAACATAGCCTACGCCGCTAACGATTAACAGAAGTTGTGGTATTACAGCTTGATGTAAACCAATAATCCCATTTTCTTCAAGATACATACATCCAATATGAGCTTCTTTCTTAGTTTCCACTATACGACTCATAATAAAATAGGAATTATATTGAGTGATTTGCTTACCATATTCTTTATTAAATTGAAAAATTTTCATTCTGTTCCTCCCTTTCCTTTATTTACTAATTATAAATTAGAGATGGGTTGAAGAAAACACCTAATTTATTTTTGAAATATGTGCTTCTATTACGATTGGAGATTGGGTTTAACTTATGAGAGCTACGAGAGATGGTCTCCATGACCTTTTACTCTGATTTCTTTGTCCTCCATTTCCTTGATGAACGCCATTTTCTGCTCTCCCCATACTGAATGTGGCTTTCATTCCCTCGATGAACACCATTTTCTACACTCTCCATGCTGAATGTAGCTTTCATTTCCTCGATGAACACCATTCTTCTTCTCTCCCCATACTGAATGTGGCTTTCATTCCCTCGATGAACACCATTTTCTACACTCCCAATGCTGAATGTGGCTTTCATTTCCTCGATGAACACCATTCTTCTTCTCTCCCAATGCAAAAATGGTGTTCATTTCCTCCATGAACTCTGTTTCCCTCTCTCACAATTCAAAATAATGAACCCCATTCTTCCAACTTGCTTACAGTCATTGAGGACTCTTCTTTGTTCACACTCACTTTAGTTTTCCTTGCTTGCATTCTCAGTCATATTCCACACCTCCACTCTACTGAATACAAAAAAAAGAAGCCATCAATAGATGACTTCCTTATCTTTTATTATTCAGCAGATTTTTTCTTCTTGCCAGCTCTTTCACGTTCTGCTTTATTTAAGATTTTTTTGCGTAAGCGAATAGATTCAGGAGTTACTTCACAATACTCATCTTCGTTCAAGTATTCTAAAGATTCCTCTAAAGTCATAATTCTTGGTTTTTTCATTGTTGCCGTTTGGTCTTTGTTTGCTGAACGGATGTTTGTTGCTTGTTTTACTTTTGTGATATTAACAGTAATGTCATTTTCACGAGTATGCTCCCCAACAATCATTCCTTCGTAAATTTCTGTTCCAGCTTCTACAAAGATAATTCCACGGTCTTCTACTTGCATAATTCCATAAGTAGATGATTTTCCAGACTCCATGCTTACTAATACACCTTGACGACGTCCACCAACTTGACCTGATGCCATTGGTTGATAGCTATCAAATGTATGGTTGATGATACCATAACCGCGTGTTAATGTTAAGAATTCAGTGGTATAACCAATTAGTCCACGAGCAGGTACGTTAAAGATTAAACGAACTTGTCCATTACCATTGTTAATCATATCTAACATTTCACCTTTACGAGCACCAATAGATTCCATAACTGCACCTGTATGCTCTTCAGGTACATCAATTTGTACACGTTCAATTGGCTCACAACGAACACCATCAATTGTTTTAACGATAACTTCAGGTTTTGACACTTGAAGCTCGTAACCTTCACGACGCATATTTTCTATCAAGATAGATAAATGAAGCTCCCCACGTCCTGATACTGTCCATGCATCTGGTGAATCTGTATTTTCAACACGTAAACTTACATCTGTTTCTAATTGTGCACGCAATCTTTCTTCAATTTTTCTTGAAGTTAAATATTTACCTTCTTTACCTGCGAAAGGAGAGTTGTTAACTAAGAATGTCATTTGCAGAGTTGGTTCATCAATACGTAAAACTGGAAGTGCCTCTTGGTGTTCAAACGGACATACTGTCTCACCAACGTTAATATCTTCCATTCCTGATACTGCGATTAAATCCCCAGCATATGCTTCTTCGATTTCTTGACGCTTCAATCCGAAGAAACCAAAGATTTTGGTTACACGGAACTGCTTAACTGTTCCATCTAATTTCATTAACGCTACTTGCTGTCCAACCTTCATCGTACCGCGGAATACACGGCCGATACCGATTCTTCCAACATAATCGTTGTAATCTAAAAGAGCTACTTGGAATTGTAAAGGCTCTTCACGATTATCAACTGGTGCAGGAATATGATCAACAATCGCATCATATAATGATTGCATGTTTTCATCTTGTTTTTCAGGATTTGTGCTAGCAGTACCATTAATAGCCGATGCGTAGATAACAGGGAATTCTAATTGTTCTTCTGTTGCATCTAACTCAATAAATAAATCTAATACTTCATCAATAACCTCAGCAGGACGAGCAAAGTCACGGTCAATTTTGTTAACAACAACAATTGGAGTTAAGTTTTGCTCTAAAGCTTTTTTTAAAACGAAACGTGTTTGAGGCATACAACCTTCATATGCATCAACAACTAGTAGAACACCATCAACCATTTTCATAATACGCTCTACTTCTCCACCAAAGTCAGCATGTCCTGGTGTGTCTAGGATATTAATACGTTTATCTTTATATTGAATAGCAGTATTTTTCGCTAATATTGTTATTCCACGTTCTCTTTCTAAATCGTTGGAATCCATTGCACGTTCTTCCACATGTTCATTTGTACGGAATGTGCCGGATTGTTTTAACAGCTGGTCAACCAATGTAGTTTTACCATGGTCAACGTGAGCAATAATAGCAATATTACGAATATCTTCTCTAATTTTCAAAAATTTCACTCCTACCTAAATATGTCTATCTGGATTAATTTATTTTTTTAATAATATTATAACTGAGTCATTATATCACATAATTTCACAGAAACCTAAAACCTTTTATAAAAATAACAAATGTAAACGTTATTATTACAAAATAATTTATTTTAGCATCAATTTACGCTTAAATATAACAATTTATTTACATTATCGCTGTTCTTTCCATTCCATACCATAGTATGATAGAGGAGACACAGTTAAAAAATACCCACAACATTCGCTGTGGGATTTCTTTACTATCATATGCTATTATTTATGATAAATATAGACCATAATAAAGGAAGATAAACATGAATTTTGATAATTATCCATATTTTTACTATAACGTTTACGGTACATCTAGTTTTATCAGCATTGGAATATGTATTTTAGAAAAAACGTTAGCTGGCAGTATAATTTGTTTTTGCCTCTTTTGTGGAATTTGGTTCTTAAAATCCAATAAGAAAAAGAAAATGCTACATGTAACCGAAAAATAACTTTAACAACTATTACCAATTTCCTTCTTTTAAATATTTTTGTAGTATTTCATCATGCAATCCAGGTTTGGATGCAAAGAAAGATTGCTGCGTTAATAAATCAAGTGGTTCGTTTCTTAAAGTTGTTACCTTGCCGCCTAGTTCTTCTACCATTATCTTACCTGCTGCATAATCCCAGGGCGATAATCTTAAAGTTAAATAAGCATCCATTCTTCCGGCTGCTATGTACGCTAATTCTAAACAGGCAGATCCAAATGACCTCGTTCCCCTTGACTCTTTTACAAGTGGTTCTAGGATAGTCGGATCAATCCGCTTATTTTTCGTTACCCACGTAGCATTTAATCCGATAATAGCCTCATCCACAGCCGTATCTTTTAAAGGTAATAGCCTTATGTCATTCATAAAAACACCATTTCCCTTTCGAACATGATATAGCTCGTCTGCTACTACATCATATATTAATCCAATCTTTCCTACTCCATCTTCATAAATGCCGATAGAGATGGCAAAATCCCGCTGCATATGGACAAAATTCATCGTTCCATCAATAGGATCAATAATCCAGACTATCCCTTTCAAATCTTCTAGTTCTTCACTTAATCCTTCTTCGCCTAAAATACGATGGGAAGGAAAAACTTTATTGATCTTATTAATCAAAAATTCTTCTGTCCCCTTATCTATTTGGGTAACCAAGTCATTTTTATTTGATTTCGTTTGGATAATGAGCTCAGACGAAAATGACTTGATAATTCTTGCCCCTGCCTCTTTTATCCATTCTTTCGCATATTTATCGATTTCCAGCCAATTTGTCATCTTCTCAACCCTTCTTTACTTTCTTTTTTCATCGTTTCCTATATTTTAACTTAGATTATCCCTAAACATACTTCTAAAAAAATCTATCCTTCTTCTATATAGTATCATAAAACAAGAAAATTCTATGAATACAGTTTTTTTGGATAACTTATGAATTTTGTTTCTTAAAGTCTATTACTAGGAGCCCAAGCATAAACATATTTTCCTTTCCAATCCTTTTCTTCACTGCAGTTACAATCCACATTCAAACTGCGCAGTATTTCTAAAGCACATTTGCCTATTGAAAACAGCTTGATATATTAGTTATTGTGAAATCATATGGTATGCAAAATCATGCAGCTGACTTTATAGGAATGAAAGGTTGCTTCCTATAGAGTCAGCTGCATGATTACCTATCAGCTTATTCATTAGTTATAATGCTTTAAGTCTTAGAAGTTCCTGTCTAATTCTTTCTAATTTTTGCTTACTTAATTTTTTTTGTTTTTCATCCTTTTCATTCATTGCATCGAATAAGGTAGCCAATTCATAATCCATTTCTAGACGAAGAACAGCCTTTTTTTCCTTTTCCACTTCCATTTTCTTCGCTAAATTCATCAATTGTTTCACTGACAGAACACCCCTTTCATCGACTTGCATTTCTGTTGATTTCATATATATTATGTGGAAACTAATTAGCTTGCTCCTTTTTTGTGCTATAACCCAGCGCAATCCAAATTCCTTCATAATATTATTTATGTATGCTACAATATTTGCGAAAAGGCTAGCTAAGATGAAGCTACATTTAAGTGACTAAATAGCTTACTTGATTTTATATACAGTATTTACCCGTAAACAGTAGAGATAAACTAAAAAGGAGATAAGAAATAATGTCATTCACTGGTTTTACACAAAAAGATTTTGATACCTTTACAATTGATGGACTAGATGCTCGAATGGAAGCGATCCAGGAAAGAATTCAGCCAAAGTTTCGTGAAATTGGCACACAGCTTACTGAACAGCTTTCTGGAAAGCTTGGCATGGAAATGTTCCTACATATCGCAAAGCATGCAAGACGAACAGTTAACCCGCCAAAGGATACTTGGCTTGCCATCGCAAATAATAAACGAGGCTACAAACAGCATCCACATTTCCAAGTCGGCTTATTTGATGACCATCTTTTTATATGGTTAGCATATATATATGAACTTCCAAAAAAGAAAGAAATCGCTGAAGGTTTTTTGGCAAATTACAAGCTTTTGCAGTCCACTTTACCACAAGATTATGTTCTTTCCATGGACCATATGCAAAAGGATGCAGTTAAAATTGGAGAAACAAATTTAGAGGCAGCTTTAACAAGATTCCGTGATGTGAAAAAAGCCGAATTTTTAGTTGGTCAGAGAATTGCTGCTGGAGATTCTATTCTATCAAATGGAGAGGAACTGCTTGCATTAATCGAAAAAACTTATGATACATTGCTTCCCCTTTATAAATTATCATTGGAGTATTAGATTGGGATTAGCTAAAAAAAGAGGCCGATATCTACAGCCTCTTAGACTGTAAGCAAACTAAAATCTGTGGTTTGTTTACAGTTTTTTTATTATTATCTTCTAGCAGAAAGTTATAAGCAATAAAATTCAATATTCCTTGCCTATGCCATCTTTATTCGAATATCATCTGCAGATTCTTTCGCCTTTTTGATTGTTCGATAAGTTGAATAGCCACTTACTTCTTCAAATTCATCACAAACTTTCTTTTCTTGCGCTTTTCCCGGGACAATTTTTTTAAAGGCGCGGTATTGCTCCATTAATTCTGCCTTCTCTACCCCTTTTTCATATGCTTTCTCAATGCATTCAAAAAATTTAATGACTGTAATAATTTCATCCGTTGACCAATCAATATCGATTGGGTATTGATAATCCATATTTCCACATCCTATTATATTGAAGTTTTTCAGATAAAAACTATTGTAATTTAAGTAGCTAAGAAAGTAAAATATGGATCCTTATTCCTGTTCTTTTCCTTTGTTAGATAAACTGTAAAAAGAAAAAATAGGAATAAAAAATAATTCTTTTTCCTATAGTGAAAACTAATTGTATGCAAAGAAAATAAAAAATGCTATAATTCTTTTGTTTTCTGATTTTTATATTTAGAGATTAGGGTAAAACTTGTTAAGAGTAATGAAATTAAAGACAAAACAGCGGCAGCGATGTACAATAAAATTTTTAAATGTACATAAGAAATTTAAATAAAGTTCGCTTAAAATTGCATAAAAATACTAAATAAAGAGGTGTGGTAATAAATTGTCACAACACGAAACACCGTTATACCACGGATTATTGGAACATGCTAAAAAGGATCCTATTCAATTTCATATACCCGGCCATAAAAAAGGGAATGGAATGGATCCAGAATTTAGAAACTTTATCGGAGAAAACGCTCTTTCGATAGACCTTATTAATATTGGTCCTCTTGATGATCTTCATTATCCAAAAGGGATGATTAAACATGCACAGCAGCTTGCTGCTGAAGCATTTGGAGCAGATCATACTTTCTTTTCCGTTCAAGGCACAAGTGGTGCTATCATGACGATGATCATGAGTGTTTGTGGCCCAGGAGATAAAATTATTGTTCCTAGAAATGTCCATAAATCTGTTATGTCTGCCATTATATTTGCAGGTGCAATCCCAATTTTTATCCACCCTGAAGTAGATAAAAATCTTGGTATTTCTCATGGAATCACCATCGAGTCTGTTCAACATGCTTTAGATCTTCATCCAGATGCTAAAGGGCTTTTAGTGATTAATCCTACTTATTTTGGCATATCTGCTGATTTAAAAACGATTGTAGATTTGGCGCATTCCTATGATATCCCTGTTCTTGTAGATGAAGCACATGGAGTTCACATTCATTTCCACGAGGATTTGCCAATGTCGGCTATGCAAGCCGGAGCAGATATCGCCGCAACAAGTGTACACAAACTCGGTGGGTCGATGACACAAAGCTCCATTTTAAATATGAGAGGCGACCTGATTAGCTATAAACGTGTACAATCTATTTTAAGTATGCTGACAACGACTAGTACTTCCTATTTGCTTCTAGCATCTTTAGACGTTGCCAGAAAGCGTCTTGCAACAGAAGGAAAAGAACTGATTGATAAAACGATTAATCTTGCACAATACATTCGAAGACAGATTAATGACATAGAACATCTATATTGTGTGGGTGAAGAAATTCTGGAATCTGATTCTGCTTTTGATTATGACCCAACAAAACTGATTATATCTGTTAAAGACCTTGGTTTAACTGGCCACGATGCGGAAGAATGGCTTCGGAAAAATTATCGCATTGAAGTAGAAATGTCCGATTTGTATAATATTTTGTGCATTATTACACCAGGAGATTCTGAAAAAGAGGCCAACATTTTAATTGACGCCTTAAAAGCTCTTGCAGTAGAACGAAAAGATAAGGCTTCAAAAGTAGAAGCACGAGTGATGCTGCCAAACATCCCTTTACTCGCACTAACGCCGAGAGATGCTTTCTATTCAGAGACAGAATTAATCGATTTTGATGATTCAGTTGGAAGAGTAATTGCAGAATTTATTATGGTATACCCTCCAGGAATCCCAATTTTCATTCCTGGCGAAATTATTACAGAAGATAACCTTGCTTATATAAAAAGAAATATGGAAGCAGGATTGCCTGTTCAGGGGCCTGAGGATTACGATTTCAAAAAGCTTCGTGTTATTAAAGAGCATCGTGCAATAAGATAAATAAATTTCGGAGAGCAGGGATGCCATATTTAGGGTATTCCTGTCTTTAATTTGGAGATAAATGAAAAGACAGCATTTGTTTCTTGTATATAAAAAGATTGGAGTTTTCCTTTTTGAAAAAATATATTGTTATAATGATTATCAGTTTACTAATTAGCCTAGTTTCTCCATTTATTTTTAAAAATTATGTGGCACAAAAACCTGAACAATTAGAACAGTCATTCCGTTTCGGTGGTCCCATTCCATTTGCTGAACAAAAAAGGCTGCTGCCAACTTCCGTTGAGGCATACCCTTTAGAAATTACATTCGAATCACCTGTGCAATCGAAAACTATTTTCCATCCAATTCCATTTATTTTTAGTTTTCTTGTATTTTTCTTATTAATTCTATCGATTTTTACCGCTTTTAGTAGCTTTTTTGGAAAATAATCAACAAAACAGCGGAGATTATAGCTACATAAGAATTTATTGTATTAAAAAATGCCTATATTTTTAGAATAAGGCATTTTTGGTGCTGAATTTATATATGTATAGGAGGATTTTTCATAATAAATAGAAAGTCTTTCCTTTTCGCAAGAGCAGGAAAGAAAGAGCTGATTTTCTTCTTCTCTTCTCAAGAAAGAATATATTTAAAATAAATCATCATGTTATGTTTATATGATTTAGACAACGGAGATAATGGTCATAATTAAATGAAAAGAACCGTAAATGGATAAACTAATCATCGTGGCCAGCATTGTTTTTCTTGTTGATTTTATGATTGTATTTCCTATGATAATCGCTAAATAAAAGAACACACCAAACATAAACACCTTATATAAAATTAAATCATATCTTGATAACCATTCAATAATGGAAAATCCACTCCAAATCATTAGCTGAAATAAAATTGCTGTATAAATCTTCAAGAAAAACACCACCCTTCCTCCATTAACAATTAATACTAGTATATGTACCAATCTTTTGTTTTATTTTATATTTATTTCATTTCAAAAAACAGTAATAGGACTAAATTCTACTAGCTAATTTTCTCTACTAAAACTAGATTAGACATAGGGAAAAATCTTCCCGAATCGCTTTTAAAACAAAAAAAAGAAGCCCTCAATCGAGGACTTCCTTTTATAATTAGCGTAAGATATGAATTGGGCTGCCAATTGCAACTTCCGCTGCTTCCATTGTTACCTCACCTAAAGTTGGATGAGCATGGATAGTCATAGCTAAATCTTCAGCTGTCATACCAGCTTCGATTGCTAAGCCTAATTCAGCGATCATATCAGATGCACTTGGACCAGCGATTTGCGCACCGATTACAAGACCATCTTCTTTACGTGTAACAAGCTTCAAGAAACCTTCAGCATCATTAAGTGCTAATGCACGACCGTTTGCTGCAAATGGGAATTTAGCAGCTTTCACTTCGATACCAGCTTCTTTAGCTGAAGCTTCTGTGTGACCAACTGTTGCTAATTCTGGCTCAGAGAATACAACTGCAGGAATTCCTAAATAGTCGATTTCTGAATTATGTCCAGCAATAACCTCAGCAGCAATTTTACCTTCATAAGAAGCTTTATGCGCTAATGGAGGACCAGAAATAACATCACCGATAGCAAAGATATTGCTTACAGTTGTACGGCATTGCTTATCTGTTTTAATGATTCCGCGTTCGCCTAATTCAATACCAACTTGTTCTAAACCAAGTTCGTCTGTATTAGGTTTTCTACCAACCATTACGAATACATAATCAGCTTCCACTGATTTTTCTTCGCCTTTAACTTCATATTTAACAACAACTCCAGTGTCTGTTTCTTCCACACCTTTAGCCATTGCTTTTGTAATGATTTCAGCACCTTTTTTCTTAAGGTTGCGAGTAACTAATGAAGACATTTGTTTTTCGAAACCACCAAGAATTTCATCTGCACCTTCAAGGATTGTTACTTGTGTACCAAAGTTAGCATAAGCTCCACCTAACTCAGTACCCACGTATCCTCCACCGATTACTACAATTTTCTCTGGAACTTCTTGAAGTGCAAGTGCACCAGTTGAGTCAAGAACACGTTTAGAGAATTTGAAAGTAGGAATTTCGATTGGACGAGATCCAGTTGCGATAATTGCATTTTTAAAAGTATAAGTTTGAGATGATTTTTCATCCATTACTTTTAAAGTGTTAGCATCTACGAAATATGCTTCACCGTATACAATATCAACTTTGTTCCCTTTTAATAGACCTTCAACTCCACCAGTAAGCTTTTTAACAACACTGTCTTTCCAAGCTTGAACTTTAGAGAAGTCAACTGTTACGTTTTCAGTTGTAATACCCATGTCTGCAGAATGTGCAGCATGCTCGTAACGGTGTCCAGCAGAGATTAAAGCTTTTGAAGGAATACATCCAACGTTTAAGCAAACTCCACCTAATACGTTTTTCTCAACAATTGTAACTTTTTGTCCTAATTGTGCTGCACGAATTGCTGCAACATATCCACCAGGACCCGCACCAATGACTATAGTATCTGTTTCAATAGGAAAATCTCCAACTACCATGTTTTTACGCCTCCATTAACAATAGTTCTGGATCGTTCAATAAACGTTTAATATGATTCATTGCATTTTGAGCAGTAGCTCCGTCAATCATTCTGTGGTCAAAGCTTAAAGAAAGTGCTAATACAGGAGCAGCAACAATTTCTCCATCTTTAACGATAGCTTTCTCAGCAATACGACCAATACCTAAAATAGCAACTTCAGGATGGTTGATTACTGGAGTAAACCATTGTCCACCAGCAGATCCAATGTTAGAAATTGTGCAAGAAGCACCTTTCATTTCAGCTGGAGCTAATTTACCATCTCTTGCTTTAACAGCAAGTTCATTAATTTCGTTAGAGATGTTAAAGATACCTTTACGATCAGCATTTTTAACAACAGGAACTAATAAACCTTTTTCTGTATCAGCAGCAATACCGATATTGTAGTAATGCTTATGAACGATTTCGCTTGTAGCATCATCTAATGATGTGTTTAAAGCTGGGAATTCTTTTAATGCACTTGTTAAAGCTTTTACTACATAAGGTAAGAAAGTTAATTTGATACCTTTTGCAGCTGCAACTTCTTTATATTTCTTACGGTGTGCAACTAATTTAGACACTTCTACTTCATCCATTAATGTTACGTGAGGAGCAGTGTGCTTAGAATTTACCATTGCTTTAGCAATAGCTTTTCTGATTCCGCTCATTTTCTCACGAGTTTCTGGGAAGTCACCTTCTGGAATAGCAAGCGGCTTAGGAGCTTCCGCTGCTGTTTCTGCTGGAGCAGCTTCTGCAGCTGGTTGGCTAGCAGGTGTTGCACCACCATTTAAGTAAGCATCAATATCTTCTTTAGAAATACGTCCGTTTTTACCAGTACCAGAAACAAGTTGAATTTCTACGCCTTTGTCACGAGCATATTTACGTACAGAAGGCATTGCGATAATACGTCTGCTTGGATCAACTTCTGTCTCTTGTCCTTTGCTTTCTTCAACAGCTTCAGGTTTTGCTTCTTCAGCAGCAGCTGGAGCTTCATCACCATGATCACCTTTGAACTGAAGGTTTTCATATCCAGGAGCATCAAATGTAATTAAGATATCTCCTACAACTGCAACTGTTCCTTCTTCAACTTTCACTTCTTCTACAGTACCTTCAACTGGGGAAGGAATTTCTACTACTGCTTTATCATTTTGAACTTCACATAATACATCATCTTCTTGAACTTTATCGCCTGGTTTAACAAACCATTTTACGATTTCGCCCTCGTGAATACCTTCACCGATGTCAGGTAATCTAAATTGAAAAGCCAATGTGACAACCTCCTAATATCTTATGAAAAAATTTTCTTCTTTTAACTAACTTATCTTCTAATTCTTGTGCGAATATTATTCGGTTTTAATTAGAAAGTTAGAACTTTTTTAGCTGTTTCAATAATATCTTTAAAGTTTGGAAGCCATACAGTTTCAGCTTGTGTGAATGCAAAAACAGTATCTGGTGCAGTTACACGTAGAACTGGAGCTTCTAAGCTTAGAATTGCACGATCATTGATTTCAGCAACAACATTAGCTGCAATACCAGCTTGTTTTTGTGCTTCTTGAACTACCACAGCTCTACCTGTTTTTTCAACAGATCCAATGATTGTTTCGATATCAAGTGGGCTAACAGTACGTAAGTCAACTACTTCCACTGAGTATCCTTCTTTTTCTAATTCTTCTGCTGCTTTAATAGACTCTTGAACCATTGCTCCATAAGTAATGATAGAAAGGTCTTTACCTTCACGTTTTACATCCGCTTTTCCAAGAGGAATAGTATACTCTTCTTCTGGAACTTCTTGACGGAATGAACGGTATAATTTCATATGCTCTAAGAAAATAACAGGATCGTTATCACGAATAGCAGAAATTAATAAACCTTTAGCATCATAAGGAGTTGATGGGATAACAACTTTAAGACCAGGTTGTTGTGCCATTAATCCTTCTAAGCTGTCGGCATGAAGTTCAGGAGTATGAACTCCACCACCAAATGGGGAACGAATAGTTACCGGTGCATTGTAGCGACCACCTGAACGATAACGCATACGAGCCATTTGTCCAGAAATACTATCCATTACTTCATAAACGAAACCAAAGAATTGAATTTCCGGTACTGGACGGTAACCTTGAAGTCCTAAACCGATTGCTAATCCGCCAATTCCAGATTCAGCTAATGGAGTATCAAATACACGATCTTCACCGAATTCTTTTTGAAGACCTTCTGTCGCACGGAATACACCGCCGTTTACACCTACGTCTTCTCCAAATACTAATACATTTGGATCATTACGTAATTCTGTGCGTAACGCATCAGTGATTGCTTGAATCATAGTCATTTGCGCCATGGCTTACTTCGACTCCTTTGCTGCATAAATTTCATATTGTTCTTTTAAGTTAACTGGTAACTCTTCATACATGATGTTCATTAAGTCAGTAACTTTTTGTTTTGGAGCTTCATCAGCAATTTTGATTGCCTCTTTAATTTCTTCTTTAGCACGTTCGATTACTGCGTTTTCTTTCTCTTCATTCCAAATACCTTTGTTTTCAAGGAATTTACGGAAACGTACTAATGGGTCTTTCTTTTCCCATTCGCTATCAAGATCAGCAGTACGGTAACGAGTTGGGTCATCCCCAGCCATTGTATGTGGACCATAACGGTAAGTTAAAGTTTCAATTAATGTTGGACCTTCACCGTTGATTGCTCTTTCACGAGCTTCACGTACAGCAGCGTAAACTGCTAATGGATCCATACCATCTACTTGAATTCCAGGGATACCTGCAGCAACTGCTTTTTGAGCAATTGTTTTCGCAGCAGATTGTTTCTCAACTGGAGTAGAAATTGCAAAACGGTTGTTTTGTACAACGAAAATTGCAGGAGCTTTAAATGCACCAGCAAAGTTAATTCCTTCGTAAAAATCACCTTGTGAAGCTCCACCATCACCTGTATAAGTGATCGCAACAGCTTTAGCACCACGTTTTTTCATTCCTAATGCTACACCAGCAGTTTGGATGTATTGTGCACCAATAATGATTTGTGGAGAAATTACGTTTACACCTTCAGGAATTTGGTTTCCTTGGAAGTGACCACGTGAGAATAAGAATGCTTGAGATAAAGGAAGTCCATGCCAAATAATTTGCGGAACATCACGATATCCTGGAAGAATAAAATCTTCTTTTTCTAATGCGAATTGTGAAGCCAATTGCGAAGCTTCTTGTCCTGCAGTAGGTGCATAGAAACCTAGGCGACCTTGTCTGTTTAATGAAATAGAGCGTTGATCAAGAATACGAGTATAAACCATACGAGTCATTAATTCTTGTAATTGCTCATCACTTAAATCAGGCATTGCAGATTCGTTTACAACTTCACCCTCTTCATTTAAAATCTGAAGTGTTTGAAATTGGTTTGCCACTTGTTCAAGCTGTGCTTGCACATCAAATTGTGCCTTCTTTGTTTTAGAAGCCATTAAAGCCACCCTTTCCTTTCATATTAAAAGACTTTTTTCTGTAAAACAAATAGATGTTTACAATGTGTTTCAACGTGGTAAACACTTAGTTGGGTAACGCTTTCTATTCCTTAAAGCATATCGCTCTAAGCAACAAAAAAAACCATACTTAAACAGTTTTCCACAAAATACGCAAGAAAAAACGTCTTATAAAATTAATTCGGTTTCCGTATAGACTGTATCAATTATTTATATGTAAATATTAATACAACTGTTCAATACATTTATAAATTTAATATACTTAAATATTATCCGTCAATCTTTAAGCTCGAAGTTTTTATTATTTTTTTACACAAAATTAATACATCTGTATTATTTACAACACAACATCTGTATCATACAGAAAACACTATTTACAACTGTTTTATAATAACTTCCCTGAGTGTCGAAAAATCATTCCTTGTCTATATGAACTCTTTGTATGTTTTGAATACTGCATGATACAAAGCACCTCCTACATTTTAAAATAGTATCCTACAAAAAAAAGCCACAAAACAAAGTGTGTCCAAAGAAACAAAATTCATGCCCCGTTTGTCCTCTCTATTTTGTAACTTATAAAAATTTTAATAGGATAAAGGTAATAATCAAATAATAAGTATTACTTTTTCTCTTCTTCCTCTTCATTCATTTTGATTTTTATGCCGGCTTCTTTATAGAAATCTACTTTCAAATCATTATATTTCTTCGTTAATTCATTAAATGTTTGGTTATTTTTATAAACCGTCTCATACGTATCATTGATCTTTTTTACTTGTTTTTCTAAATCGTCCATATTCACGTCTTCATCTTTAAACATTTCATAAAGCTTTTTATCACTATTAAGCCCTTCTATGTAATTTGCGTATAATTTATCATGTTCTTCATAACGGGCCATCATTGTTTGGTAAAGATCATCTGCCTTATTCTTTAATGATTTCTCTTCCTTTTTATCTAATTCTTCTATGTCTGTCGCTATTGTTTCAAACTTTTTTTGTGACTGTTTTATACTGTCTGCTTCTTTATCCATATATTCTTTTCTTTTAGAAATAGATTCTAGAGCTTCGTCCGATAATTTTGTAATTTCATCCATGTCCTCTAATCCAAGACTAATTATTTTAGAATAAATATCTTGTTCCTTCTTTTCTAATTTGACAAGAGGCTCTTGCTGTTCTTCAAAACCACTTTCAATCTTAACTACTTCTTCTAGTTTTTCATACATTTTCTCACTTGGAGAATTAAAATTGCACCCAGCAGCAATTATCGTAAAAAGCATAATTGTACTAATTAAAACACTTCGTTTCATTTCTTTCCTCCTCACTTTCTTATTACTATATCGATTCTTCTGTACTTTGACAATAATGGTTCCCTTCTTCGTATCCATCTTGATTCTTTAAAAAATTTGATAAAAACACAATTCTTCCCTGCATAATTATCAGTTGCTGATTTTTTTAACAGGCAGCGCTGATTACTTTAGAAATATTTTTATATTATAAACATATTAGCTTGTCCTATAATATATTATAGGTATATCTAATTATCTTCTTGCATAAAGTACTATTCTCATTTATTAACTTTTTATTCTATCTCTGTTAGACTACTTTTATAAACCGTTAGATACAAGGAAGTGATTATTTTGATAACAATGACAGATATTATTCGCGACGGTCATCCAACACTGAGACAAGTGGCAAGTGAAGTTACCATGCCACCAAGCGAAGAAGACAAAAGCATTCTAAAAAGCATGATGGAATATTTAATAAATAGCCAAAACCCCGAATTAGCAGAAAAGTATGGTTTAAGAGGCGGAGTAGGCTTAGCTGCTCCGCAAATAAATGTTTCCAAAAGAATGATTGCTGTGCATGTTAAAGATGAAAATGACAAGCAATACAGCTACGCTTTATTCAATCCTAAAATCATTAGCCATTCCATAGAAAAAGCTTATTTAACAACTGGCGAAGGCTGCCTTTCTGTCGATGAAACCATTCCAGGTTTCGTTCCAAGGTATGCAAGAATTACTTTGAAAGGGATCGATTTAGACGGAAAAGAAATTAAATTACGCCTTAAAGGATTACCAGCAATTGTATTCCAACATGAAATTGATCATCTTAATGGTGTGATGTTTTATGATCATATCAATGAAAAAGATCCTTTTCTTCCTATTGATAATGCAATACCTGTTGAAAGATAAATTTTGTATCTAAGAAATGGTTCGATCATCATTATTCGAGCCTCTTCTTCTTTCTCTTATTTCGCCCCTGTTTCATACTAAATAAGGCTTTACCCCGCTGCAATTGCTCACTTTCCATTCAGCCTATTTTACAATTACCAACATTATCCATGAGAATCCTACAAAAATATTCATATACTATTTATATAAAAGGCTGTTTTCATAGCAAATACAAGGAATGCTCATCGTGTCAAAAAACTTTCTTTCCATTGGCTTCACACTAAAGATGGAAGATGGAGCTTCCTAAACACTCTCATACAGAACCGCAAATGGAATAGGGCCAAATAAAAGGAGTAAACCATTCTTCCGTAGCTAAAATAATGTAAAATCGCCTTCCATTTTGAATAATCGGATTGAAAAAACACCATCTAATAAACTATTTTTTACAAAAAGAAATATAAAATGAGAAGATGACTTTACTTTGTCCAAGAATGGTTTAAAATAGAGTTAAGGAGATGATCCACTATGTTAAAGAAGCTAAGAAAAAAGCTTTTAAAACAGTGGAAAGATTTACTTCGCAAAAAAACAATAGCTTAAAAAATTGAAGGGTATTTTTATGGTCCGGCCTATACCACGCTTAGTTAAATATAGTGGTTATTATACCGCTATACAAACCAAGCATTGTGGTACTGAGTCTGACCTTTTGTTTTAATAACGATTTCATTAGAATGATCATACATAAAAGTTATGTAATATTATTATGTTTCATAATAATATATAGAGGGTAAATATCTTTTTTCATTCCTCATTTTTATATGAATTTACTGAGAAAAGAACCTTTCTAATATAATGGCTATTAAAAGAAAAAACATGAAAACCATGTTGTTTTTTTATATAATAAATTTCAGAAACAAATGATTAAGGAGCGATTTACAATGATATTTAAAGTATATTTTCAAGATTTAAAAACAGAGGTACCAGTAAGAGAAAATACTAGAACTATTTTCGTAAAAGGTGTATCAGAAAGAGATGTTCGAACAAAATTAGCAGAAAAACCATATAATATCGAGTTTATTACTAGCGTAGAAGGTGCATTCTTAGAATATGAACAACAAAACGAAGACTTTACAGTATTGGAGATTGAATAATGAAATTTGTAAAAAATGATCAAACTGCTGTATTTGCCCTAGGAGGATTAGGGGAAATCGGTAAAAATACGTATGGTGTCCAGTTTCAAGATGAAATTATTTTAATTGATGCTGGGATTAAATTTCCTGAGGACGAGCTTTTAGGAATTGACTATGTTATTCCTGATTATACTTTTTTAGAGAAGAACGCAGACAAAATTAAAGGCTTATTTATCACGCATGGTCACGAAGATCATATTGGTGGTATTCCTTACCTTTTAAGACAAGTTAATATCCCTCTTTACGGAGGCAAACTGGCATTAGCACTTGTTCGTAACAAGCTAGAAGAGCATGGTTTATTGCGACAAACAACGATGCACGAAATTCAAGAAGACGATATTATTAAATTTAGAAAAACATCTGTTTCTTTCTTTAGAACTACTCATAGTATACCTGACTCCTATGGGATTGTTGTCAAAACACCACCTGGGAACATTGTACACACTGGAGATTTTAAATTTGACTTTACTCCAGTTGGGGAACCTGCCAATTTAACAAAAATGGCTGAAATAGGGAAAGAAGGCGTTTTGTGCTTATTATCTGATAGTACAAATAGTGAAGTACCTAATTTTACTATGTCTGAAAAAAAAGTCGGAAAAAGCATCCATGATACTTTTATCAAAGCCGACGGTAGATTGATTTTCGCTACTTTCGCTTCCAATATTTATCGTTTACAGCAAGTAACAGATGCAGCCGTAGAGTTTGGCCGCAAAATAGCTGTTTTTGGACGCAGTATGGAAGCAGCTATTAACATCGGTTTAGAACTTGGCTTTATAAAAGCACCAAAAGAAACCTTTGTTGACCCGCAACAAATTAACCGACTGCCGGCTAATCAAGTGGTCATACTTTGTACAGGAAGCCAAGGTGAACCAATGGCAGCTCTATCAAGAATTGCTAATGGTACACATAGACAAATCCAAATTATCCCTGGTGACACTGTGGTATTCTCTTCCAATCCAGTACCAGGTAATACATTAAGTGTTAATAAAACAATTAATCAACTTTACCGAGCAGGTGCGGAAGTAATTCATGGACCACTTAACAATATTCATACTTCTGGTCATGGCGGTCAACAAGAGCAAATGTTAATGCTTCGATTAATTAAACCTAAATTCTTTATGCCAATTCATGGAGAGTTTAGAATGCAAAAAACACACGCACAAACTGCTGTTGATTGTGGTGTAAAAGAAGAGAACTGCTTTATTATGGATAATGGTGAAGTATTAGCACTTTCAAGCGATACAGCACAGGTCGCTGGTAAAATTCCATCTGGAAATGTATATATTGATGGAAGCGGAATTGGCGATATTGGTAATATCGTTTTACGCGATCGTCGAATTCTTTCAGAAGAAGGCTTAGTGGTTGTCGTGGTAAGTATTAATATGACTGATTTTAGAATTGCCGCTGGACCTGATCTTATTTCAAGAGGATTTGTGTATATGCGCGAGTCTGGTGATTTAATCAATGATGCACAAACATTAATAAGTAAACATTTAAATAAAGTAATGGAGCGCAAAACGACACAATGGTCAGAAATAAAGAATGAAATAATTGATACTATTTCTCCATTCCTATATGAAAAAACAAAACGTCGCCCAATGATCCTTCCTATTATTATGGAAGTATAAATAAGTAAAAAGGAGCTATTCGTTCGATAACGAACAAATAGCTCCTTTTTCTTGTTAAGACATAACCTTGTTCTCAAAACGGTTAATATCCGAGTCAGCTCCAATTACGATCAAGATATCCTTTTCTCTGATTGATTCTGATGCTTGAGGAGAAACGATAATTTCCTTCCCTCTTTTTATGGCAACAATAGTAATTCCATATCTGGCACGAATATCTAAATCAATGATCGAGCGACCATCTAATTTATGACTTGCTTTAATTTCCACAATACTATGCTCATCCGATAGCTCTAAATAATCTAGGACATTGTTAGAGACAATATTATGGGCTATTCTCTTGCCCATATCCCTTTCAGGATGAACAACTGCATCTGCCCCTATTTTACTTAGTACTTTCTCATGATAATCATTTTGGGCTTTTACCGTTATATTTTGCACTCCTAATTCCTTCAGCATTAAAGTTGTTAAAATACTTGCTTGGATATCTTCCCCAATTGCAACAATAACATGGTCAAAATTACGGATTCCGAGACCTTTCAATACTGTTTCATCTACTGCATTACCTACCACTGCATGTGAAACTAGATTTGCGTATTCATTTACTTTTTCTTCACTTTTATCAATGACCATTACATCCATACCTAGCTCGGTTAATTCCCTGCAAATACTACCACCAAATCTTCCGAGGCCAATAACCGCAAAAGCTCTTTTCACAATAAAATCCTCCAACAATCATAAAAATTTCACCTAAATAAATCGTCCCTATTATAACATTAAATCACTTGATTAACATACAAAAGCTAATGATGTTTCCCAACCAGTTATTGTTGATTATTTATGACACGGTTGATACGTGTATTTAACATTTTTAAATTAGTACCGCCCGCCTGGTAGTACCGCAGCTTTCTTTCCCTATCAAATAAATAGTAGGAGGGAACATATTCATTCGAAAACGTCTTGGCTAGCT
Organism: Niallia circulans NBRC 13626; assembly: GCF_001591585.1. Classification (GTDB taxonomy): domain Bacteria; phylum Bacillota; class Bacilli; order Bacillales; family Cytobacillaceae; genus Niallia; species Niallia circulans. Next base: position 321,933 of record NZ_BCVE01000002.1, read on the forward strand.
GAAAGTCATGATCTACATAAATAGATTGTGTCATACTATACGTCTCGGCAGTCTGTTTTATTAAATCAATATCTAAATCTCGCTCTGTTCGCGGGAAATGCACAGATATTATTACAAGATTATCCTTATATAACTCCCTATATTGGTTTAATTCGGGCATAGCCTTTTTACAAAAATAACAACTTACAGACCAAAAATGAATTAAAATCAGCTTATCTCTTATTTCATCTGTAAGCTTTGTTTCTCCGTTAACCCATATGGTCGGAGTGTTCCAGTTTGGAAGTTGCTCACCTATTTTCAATGATTCGTTACCTTCTTTCCTTCTATCCCTATATATACATTTGCATAAAAAGTTAGTGAATCATGTCTCCCCGCTTTCAGATAAACAGAATATCCTATTTGCAAACCTATTAAAGTAACTAACTTATACGAAGCTCAATAGAATAGCTTCACCTCTTAGTTTATCAAATACTTTAAAGGGAATAAAAAGAAAAAACTTATTTTTTAATAAAAGGAGTACAATTTCTAATGATGTATGTGGATGAAGTTAAAACGAATATTCGAAATATTGAATGGGGGGATTTCCTTCTAGACACTTCCTATGTAACTATAAAAATTCTCTTGATCTTGTTAAGTTATATTTTCATCAAGAAGATGGCTAAGAAAGTAATAAATAAATTATTCGAAACTTATATTCAAAAGCATTCTATCTCCCGAGGCAGAGCCTTCACTTTAGAAAGCTTAACGAATAATGTAATTACTTATGTATTATTTTTTATACTCATTATTACCATTCTTCAATTACTAGGAATTGACGCAACGGCCATATTAGCTGGAGCTGGTATTATTGGATTAGCAGTTGGTTTTGGTGCACAAGGTTTAGTAAGCGACCTAGTGTCAGGATTCTTTTTATTATTAGAAAAACAATTAGAAGTGGGTGAACTTGTATCAATAGGAGATTTTTCAGGTACTGTTGAACAAGTAGGGCTGCGAACAACACAAATTAGAGCTGCTGATGGAACTCTGCACTTTATCCCTAATCGTGAAATCACACAGCTAAGTAACCACTCTCGGGGAGAAATGCAAGCTTTAGTAGATATAGATATTTCTGTACATAATGATCTACCGAAAACATTAGAAATTTTAAAGCCTTATGTGAACGTATCGCCAAAGAAAATCCAGTAATTACGGATGGACCAGATGTGATTGGGATACAAAACATGGAATCAAATACTATCACTATTAGAATACTGGCCAAAACCATCAATATGGAGCAATGGGGGGTCGAGCGATTAATCAGACAAGAAGTAAAGATCGCGCTTGATGAAAATGGTATTAAACTTCCAGAAACTCCGCTTATAGTAGATAAAAAGAGTTAAAACAAGGCTTACTGCTCCATTACGCAGTAAGCCTTCTCTTTTATATAAACAGAGTTCCTCTAAATATTCTTAATTGCCTTTTTTGGTTAAATACGCTGTTAATATATTTACAGCCACCTGTAAGGCATCCTCTTTTGGATTGAGCTTGCTATGATGTAATCCAAAGGGAGAGTCTACTCCAAGCCAAAACATAAATCCTGGGATTTCCTTTAACATATAGCCGAAATCTTCCCCTGTCATGGCTTCTTTACACTCAAATAATGTTGCTTCTGTTTCCTCTATAATAAAATTCATAAACTCTTTTGTTAATAGCTCATTATTATCCACTTGATAATAACCACTTCCGAAATCAATGGTGCATTCACAGTCATAGGCGATTTCAGTTCCTTTTACTAAAGATTGGACGCGATTTTTCACTTTTTCCATTGCTTCACTAGAAAGCGTACGCATCGTTCCTTCTAGCCTTGCTGTTTCGGCGATAACATTTTGAACCGTACCGCCTGTGATTTTCCCAATCGTTACAACAGCACTTTCTAGTGGATTTATATTTCTAGACACGATTGACTGGAGCTGGGATACCAATGTACATGCAGCAACGACCATATCATTTGTTAAGTGAGGATAGGCTGCATGTCCCCCTTTCCCTTTTAAATCAATAAAGAGTTCTGATGTATTCGCAAATAATAAGCCAGGCTTAATCGCAATCGTCCCTACAGGATATTCAGGAGCAACATGAAGTGCTATTATCATATCTGGCTTCCATGCTTGGAGCTCCTCACTTTTCAACATCGGTTCAGCCCCTCCTGGTCCCTCTTCTGCAGGTTGAAAGATAAATACCACATCATCGTTAATTGGATTATTAATAATATTTATCAGCACACCTAATGCGATCGTCATATGAAAATCATGACCGCAAGCATGCATTTCAGTCGGATGCTCTGATACGAAAGATAATGCTGTTTCTTCCACAATCGGTAATCCATCCATATCAGCACGATAGCCAATCGTTTTTGTTGGATTAAGTCCATTGACCTTTACGATGATTCCAGTCTTCCATGTTTTCACTTCTACACGTTCATCTGCGACGCTATGAATCATCTGTAGTAAATATTGCTGTGTTTTAAATTCTTTAAATCCAAGTTCTGGAATTCTATGCAGTTGTCTGCGAATAGTAACTAAATCTATCGTATTCCCCATCTAGCTCCCCTACTTTTCCTTTTGTTCATTATATCGTTTTACATAGCCTTTAGGTTACCTACAAGAAAAGCGCGGAAGTTTCTCCACGCTTTTCATCAAAATTATAATTGACGTAACTCTTGCATAATTTCTGTTTTTGATTTTGTTTTATCATCAATTTCTTTTACCACTCGTGCAGGTGCTCCTGCTACTAATGTATTCGCGGGAACATCTTCTAATACTATAGCTCCTGCAGCAACTACAGAACCTTTTCCTACAGTTACACCCTCTACAATAACTGCATTTGCACCAACCAATACATCATCTTCGATAATAACTGGTTTAGCAGAAGGAGGCTCAATTACACCAGCTAATACTGCACCTGCTCCAATATGACAGTTTTTACCTACAGTAGCTCGTCCACCCATTATAACTCCCATATCAATCATTGTACCTTCGCCGATAACAGCACCAATATTAATAACAGCACCCATCATAATAACAGCGTTATCACCAATATCAACTTGATCACGAATAATTGCACCTGGCTCAATACGAGCTTTTATATTTTTTAAATCTAATAAAGGAATAGCGGAATTTCTGCGATCATTTTCAATTACATAATCCGTTACTTTATCCTTATTAGCTTCAATTACACTTTGAATGTCTGTCCATTCTCCAAAAATCACCCCAGAATTGCCGCTGATAAAGGTTTGGATATTCTCACCAAATTCAACAGCTGATAAATCCCCTTTTACATATACCTTAACAGGTGTAGATTTTGTACTATTTTGAATAAATGAAATAATTTCATTTGCATCCATCATTTTCATTTCTTTACCTCCAGTTATGTATAAATTACAATATAAAAATTACTTTACCAAACAAAAGTTATGAAAACAAGCAATAATTATTATAATATTAAGGATTAATTGCTTTCACTTTTTCTTCTTCAAGGTATTCATTGACAATCTCTAAGAACGCTTGAACTTGCTTTAATTGAAAATTTGCCTCATAGCCAATTAACCAAGTCCCTCTTGTAATAGGTTTATTATTATCATTAAATAATGGTATTCTTGATAGTGCCTCATCAGCTTTTCTTAAGGCAATGGAAGGTAAGATACTATATCCAATGCCATTAAAAGAAAGCTGTTTACACGTTTCAATTTGATCTACAACAATAGTATTCTTAGGAGGCATTTGCAAATTCTGATGCCACCAAACTTGTATTTCTTCGTAATAGTTAGAATCACTTTTAAATTGGATAAACGGTCGATCAGTTAAGGCAATATCTTCTAACTTAGCAATTTCTCGATCCACTAAATAAAGTGGATCATCGAATAAATGCATTTTTATCCCTTTCCAATCAGATACCCCTCTTATGATACCGATATGCATATTATCCTCTGAAACTGATTTCATCATATCGCTGCTCCAACCAGTTACTAATGATACTTTTGCTTGTGGGTAGCGCTCGACAAATCGTTTTAAAACTTCTGGAAGCCAATTTTGTCCTACTATACTAGCGACAGCGATTTTTAATGTTCCATATACCTCTTCTTTAAATGCATGAATGGATTCTTTTACTTCTTCTTCTTTTTTTAAAGTTTCCCTTGCAAATTTCGTTACTAATTCTCCTGCGGCAGTAAGAGAGAGGCCTCTTTGCGACCTAATAAATAACGGGGTTCCCCAGTCTTTCTCAATATTTTGCAGCCTTTGAGAAAGGGCTGGCTGGGTGACAAATAATCTCTCTGCTGCTTTGCGCATATTCATTTCCTGTGAAAGTACAGTTAATAGTTGTAATTCAGAAATTGTTGACATAACATTATCCTCATAAAATAAAAATTGTTATCAAAAGAGGGATACATCTCTAATGAAGAGGCAGACAAGAGCGGCAGCCGTAGATGAAGGTATAATACGTTTAGCGTTCATTTTGATTGATTTGATGCAAATAAATATTAAGTCGCATTAATATTGCTCTTCTTGTTAAAATTCCATCAAAATAGCCATCTTCTGTTTCCACGCAAATAAAAGGATGGTCTACTAAATATTTTATCGTATGTAATACAGAACTATTGCTCTTCACTCTTGGTATTACCTTATTCATAATTGTTTCTACTTTTATTTCTTCAAGCTTCTCAAACTCAATTCTTTCTAAGCCTAATATGCTATCCATGATGAGCGGAGTGCTGACTAAGCCATGGAGTTTATAATGAGCATCTAATACTGGTATTGCTGAGTATCCACTTTTTGTTAAGACAAGCAGAGCGTGTTCTAAACTATTTCCTATCTGCACATGTGCTACTCGTTCAGATGGAATTAATAAGTCCTTTAAAGTAATGTTTAAAAACTCTTCGCTGTGCATACTTATCATAGCCGAAAACTCCTCACAAAATATATTTATACCTCATTTTATCATAGTTCTCGGCATTATGCTCTTTTAACCCTTACTCGTTTTTATATTCCTTACAAGCAGTTGACAATGTGGGCATTGAAAGATTACATTTTGATTAGATTGAGCAGTTAAGACATTCTCTAGTTTTTCTTCTTTTGAACATTCTGGACAAATAACTGTCGGCATCATATTTATCACCTCAACCATTAGTATGGTTTCCCATGTTTTTTTTCATGTAGGAAAAATCTTCAATGTTCAGCAGGTTTTTATCCTTATATTGAATTCTCCTGATTTACTAGCCGTTAGCAGGACTATTAATACTAGAAGTAAAAAAAACCTTCAGCAAAATGGACTATTCCACCTTGCTGAAGGTTTTTTTAAATAAGATTACTGAATTAAATCAAAAATCTCAATTGTAATCATATCAACATTATCAAATTGATATCTTTTTGGTTTTTCCTTGTCATTATATACTTCTAGTTCAAACGTCTCTGTTTTTGGATGGAATGTTACTTGACACTTTCTCTCTCCATTTACCTCAAAGAAACGTTGAGTTGGTTCTCCCCCAGTTGCCTGCTCTTGTAGATTTTTCAATCTTGTTAATATGCCTTGTAATTGTGACATGCTCTCTCTCCTTTCAAACAAACCTTTATTAAGCATAGGTTTCACTATTAGCATGTTTCTATACACTTTCTTCGTTTAATTTAGTACAATTCGCCTCTTGTGTAAAATGCCAATACTAACAGAATAAAAGATTGTCGAGAGTTTGTCCAAGTAAAACTGAAAAAAACTCGGTGTTTTTTTATTATTTATTTCCTCTGAATATTCTTACCATTTGACAAATTAACATACACACTTTCCTTAGGAGTATAATTTCTAGCTAAAATGATGACAAGAACTTCTTTTATCACTCAAAAGAATTGCATGATAATAACTTTCTTTGTATGATTAGTTAAAGATAAAAGTAGGAGGAACATTATGCGTCAAATCACATTGTTTACTCAACCAGATTGTCCCCCTTGCGAATATTCAAAGCTATTCTTAAAAGAACATGGTTTTGATTTCGAAATGAGAGATATTCAAAAGGACCCTCGTGCCAAAAAAGACTTAATAAAGAAATATCAATCTTTTTCCACTCCAACATTCGTAATTGATGGAACGGTCATTTATGGATTTGATTTGGAAAAGCTAAAGGAAGCTTTGAATCTTTCTTAATACTTATTATGGCGCACAGCACCTAATGTGCGCCATAAACTTTACAATGATAATATTAGAGATGATTTGTGTTTAAATCATTATAGTTTTTATTATTCTTTATATAAGTAACTTGATTATCAATGGAAAATAACGGCATATACACTAATGTACTATAGTTTTTTTCTTTACTCTTTAAAATGGACCTTACCTCTTTATCTGAAAGCATATTGGTTATAAGCCATTTATTATTCCATTTTCTTATCAAAATCCCTTCATAAGAACCTTCATATACTTTTTCTCCAATAACAATTGGTTCATAATATTCATATAGGAGTATACTATTCTCTTCTTGTTCTACAAAGGTTTGTTCTGATAATTGATAAAAAGGTAGATAATATTTACCAAATTCATTACCATATGTAAAAAAGTTCCCTTGTTCTCCAGTCAAGTTTTCATTAAGAAATAAATAAATTAGTTTGTCTGAAAAATAAGGCGTTAGGATTTCTTCTATCTCCTCCATTTCTCTTGCTTCTTTACTTAATGATACTTGTGCCCGGAATGCCTTTTCTACAAAAGCGAATACTTCCTCTCGACTTGTCAAATGGCTGGCGGCGTCAATGGAATACGGAAAAACACTCCACATAGAAATAATCAATAAGATAAAGAAGCTTTTTTTCATCAAATCCTTCCCTTCTCTAATTACGCTGATTCCATTTCATTACTATTCCATACCCTTTCTATTCCTAATAAAACAAGCTGAAGAGAAAATCTCTTCAGCTTGTTGTTAAGGAAGCAATAATTTCATTCGATCAAGATAATTATAGGACAAATCAATAAATAAATATTCTTTTGAATTTAACGGATAAGAATACGTTCTAACCGTTTCACCGGTTTCAATATCACTATATAGATCGGATAATATCCCTCGTTTTTCAGTTCGCATCTTCATAATATTTTCTAAAAAATATGGTCTCCAACTCCAATTTTTATGTGCATATTCGGGTTGTATAAGCCAATCATTCTCATATTTAATGATATTGGCAGATTTCTGAAACCCATCTTCATCACAAACATACATTCGAAAAGCAGCATCCGTTAACTCGGCAGACAATAATTTTAATAACTCCTCATAGGTAGAATATTTCTTGTATTTGACAAGCAGTGCTTGTAATTGACCTTGAAACTCTTCTGTTAAGTCATAGATCGTCGATAATTTCTTCTTTTCTGAAAGGATAAATTCATGAAACATATTTCTCAATGTTTCCTTTCTAATATTACGTTCAACGAAATTCTCCTCTGGATAATGTAAGTAATACCCTTGATAAAATCTTCCTCCATTTTTCCAAGCAAATTGAAGCTGATAAACCATCTCAATATTTTCAAATAATAAAGTAGCACCAATTTTTCGAGCAAGCATAGATAATGAATACAATACATCTTGATAAGTGTGCGAGGTGGACGTAGACCGCAAAGCCAATAAATCAATCTTCAAAATGTCAGGCCCTAAATCACTTAGGCGATCAAGATAACTGCTATCGCTTCCCATTTTATCAATCGCAATCTTTATACCATATGTTCGATAGTAAATTAATAAATGATCTAAATGATCAAATTGTCCTTGATAATTTCTTTCAGACAGCTCTAGAACGATCCGATTCAGCTTGATGCCTTTCTCTTCGTACTCCAATAAAGTATCTAAAAATGATTCTCCATCATCCTTCATCAGCATTTCAGCATCTCTATTGATAAAGAGCAATACGTCCTCATCAAGGGATAAAGCTTTATCCAAAGCTTTTGTCAAAATAACTTGATCTACTTCAAGCTTATATTCATCTGGAATTCCTTCATCTACAAAAAAATCGCCAAGACTTTCCACTCCATTTTGCCCATTGTATCTACCTAATACTTCATATCCAATAACCTGATGTTCATCAGCGCTAAAAATAGCTTGAAAATAAGGGATGACATTTTCTAAATCAGTCAAAATATCCAAAGCATCCATATTTTGATCGCCTCCCTAATAAGAAAAGCAAGCTCCTTTGCATATCATAATTAAGAATTTGGCAAATCGACGCCTTCCAAAAAGTAAAAAGTCTTTATCTTAAATGGATTTATTAATTAGTAAGCAAAGGTTCTTCACTTTATTTTAAGAAATTAAATAAACTTAATTATATCATATAAACACCTAGCTATCGAAATAATGATAGAAAATTCTTTCTATTTTCTAAACAATCCCTAAACTTGAATCAACTTAATTTAGCCTTCTTGGTAATAATATGCCCTCATATTTCGATGATAATATCGTATGATAACATTAGGAGTTGGCAAGAAAGAGGTAGTAATATGAAGTTGTTGAAACTATTACTTTTGCTCGCTCCCTTTTTTAGTTCGGAGCAAGTTTGGGAATACTTCCATATTGATGACCATCCAAGACAAAAAAACGAAATAGTAAGTCAAGTATCAAGCTCTTCTAATAAAATACTGTTAGATGTTCCATTGATAAAACAAAATCCAGAATTACGATATGGATGTGAGGTAACAAGTTTAGCAATGGTCTTAAATTATGCTGGTGTTAAAGTAACGAAAATGGACCTTTTTAAAGACATAGAGAAGGACTCAGATCCATTAGTCCGAAAAAACGGAAATATTATTAAATGGGGAGATCCTTCTATTGGCTTTGTTGGAGATATGACTGGAAAAAAGGCTGGTTACGCTGTATTTGATAGACCAATGGAAGATCTTGTTAACAAATATTTACCTGAAAGAGCAGTTAATTTAACAAATTCTTCTTTTCATGACTTAGAAAAACATGTTGAGAATGGTTATCCAATTGTCGTGTGGACGACTGGGGATTATCGTTTACCCGATAGATGGGAATCATGGGAACATAATGGAAGAACAATTAAAACACCATTGGATTTACATGCAGTTGTTTTAGTCGGGTTCAGTAAAGAGCATGTTTACTTAAATGATCCCTTATCTGGTAAGAAAAACGTCAAAGTAAATAAAAAAAACTTTATTAACTCCTGGCATGCTTTAAAGTCAAGAGCAATTAGTTATCGCTAAAGCCAAAAAGTTTTTTACACTTTGTATGGATCAAAGCTGAATATCTCTAAGTGGCTGGCTGCATTCCCTTTAGTATTTGCTAACAGCTAATCAGCAGCTTGAATACACTTCACTTTCTATGTAGGCGAACGCTGCTCTTCATATGAGTTCTTGATCGCGCTAACCCTAGGAATTTGTATTCAGGCTGCCTTACTCTCCACCCTCTTATTCCCTATAAAATCAAGACTTCACACTTTTTAAACACTTAAATTATAATGGCAAATTTTCAATTATCCTTCCCTCCTGTATGTTTATGATTTACTCTTATCAATCATGTTTAAAATTGCCTAAGAAATTGTTCTGCGTCTTCACAAGTCAATGGCTTTGAATAATAATAACCTTGTGCTTTCTGACAATTTGCCTTTTTTAAAAAATCTTCTTGATCTTTATTCTCGACACCTTCTGCAATTACTTCCATTCCTAAATTTTGACCTAAGTGAATAATTGTAGTTGTAATGGCAGCATCCTTGGCATTTATCACAGCATCTTTAATAAAAGACTGGTCAATTTTTAACACATCGATGGGAAATTGCTTTATATAGCTAAGAGAAGAATAGCCCGTTCCAAAATCATCAACAGAAATAATAACACCCAATTCCTTTAAATTCCGCAAAATAGGAACTGCTTCTTTAATATTCTCCATAACCCCTTCTGTAATTTCCACTTCTAAGAGGAATGGCTGGATGTTATATTTTTGGATAGCATCTCGAATTACTTCTACAAAATTAGGTTGTTGAAATTGCTTAGGAGAAATATTCACAGCGATTCTGGTATCTAGGTTGTAAAGTGTTTTCCAAATCTTTATCTGCTCACACGCCGTTTCAATAACCCAATTCCCAATCGATATAATGAGACCCGTATCCTCAGCAAGCGGTATAAAGTCATTTGGAGCAACCAAGCCTAACGATGGACTCTCCCACCGTAATAGTGCTTCAAAGCTATTGAAAGTATAATCATTCAAATCAATTTGCGGCTGATAATACAATTTCAGTTCATTCCTTTGAATAGCTTTTCGTAATTTTGTTTCAATTGATACTATATTAGTTAAAGCTGTTGTCATATCAGAACGATAAAATTGATAGTGTGCTTTGCCTCTTTCTTTTACTCGAAAAAGTGCCTCATCAGCATTTTTTATCAATGTTTCAATATCTTCTCCATCCTGTGGATACATGCTAATTCCAATACTGGGACTTATATAATATTCCTGAGAATCTAGATAGAAAGAATTAGCAAAGGTTGAAAGGATTTGCTGAGCATTGCTTGCTGCTTCTTGTCTATTCGTCTGCGAAAGGAGAATATTAAATTCATCTCCTCCTTGACGATACACATGACATTTGTAATTATTAAACTCTAATAAGCGTTCCGCTACTTTTACAAGAATTTGATCACCTACAATATGACCAAATGTATCATTGATATATTTAAATCTGTCTAAATCAATGGTCATTAAGGCGAAAGCAGCTTGCTCTGTTTCCGCTCTTTTTATTTCAAGATTTATATCCTCCATTAGAGCTCGTCTATTATAAAGTCCTGTCAGCTGATCATGAAAAGACATAAACTGAATCTTTTCTTCCGTCTTCCTCCTTTCTGAAATATCTCTTAAGATGACATAAATCCCCTTAATGGTTCGATTCACTATAATAGGTACGAATTTTGAATGTACAGATAATTCTGTTCCCTTTGTGCTCATTAATTTACAATCGATTGATTGTGATGTATTTGTCAGTTTACATTTTCTAAAACTTCCATAAAAAACTGTATTCTCCCTATCTATTAGATCATAAAGCGAAAAAATCGTTTTAGCTTCGTCACTAAAACCAATTAATTTCAATCCAGCAGGATTCACCTCCTGTATAACTCCATCTAAATTGACTGTGAGAACAGCATCTAAGTTATTCTCTACTAATGAACGAAATCGTTGTTCACTTTCAAGTAATAAATGTTTTTCCTTGATGGATTCTGTAATATCTCTCGTAATAGAAACAATATATTTTACTTCATCTTGATCATCCTTTATAGGCGTTAAAACAGATTCTGCATAGATAATATTTCCATCTTCAAGCTTGATTTCATCTGTATAACTATGATTTCCCTTCATCTTACATACTGTAGAATATTCCTTTTGTAATCTAGCCGCTATGTAGGCAGAATTAACATCTTGGATTTTTTTCCCTATAAAGTTGAGTGGTAATTTAGCAAACAAGTATGCAGCTTCATTCACAAAAATATAGCGAAAAACTTCCCCTTTCTCGACTTTCATAATAAAGACCATATCTTTAATATACATAAAAATAATTTCAAAAATAATATTCTCTATATTTGATTTGGATTGAGCGATCATTTTCTTACTTGTGCTATTCTTGTTATATTTGTCCATCCATCTCATTCCTTACATGCAGCAATATATTAATTTGTTCTTAAAAGATATACACAATACACCAACGTCTTCTTTTACTACTATTATCGGCATGTGAATCCATTTCTGTACTCAAATAGATAAAAAATTATGTCTATTCTTAAAATAAAGTTTATCTTAATCTTGCTTCAGGAGCACACTTGACAGACAAGCTATTTTTTTTTATTTCCTTTCTTTCGTAAAAATAGTATAATAACTTGTACTAAACAATAGAAAGGAGAGTTAAAACAATTGAATAAGCAGCAACAATATCCGCCGCCAATACAACCTACTGTTGTAAATCTTCTACAAGCAATCTCAGTTGTAAACCGTCATGCAAAGACTGCTCCAAACCCAAAGTTTTTATATAAATTAAAACATGACAGTTTACATAAACTATTAGCAGAAGGAAAAGCAAAGAAAATCGGTCTACACTTCTCAAATAATCCAAAATATAGTCAACAACAATCAGATTTATTGATTGCGTGTGAAAACTATACATTTCATTTGCCTCCGACTAAAAAGGATTTTGAGGAATTGCCACATTTAGGATCTCTCAATCAAAGTATTCGAAATCCCAAATCAACTCTTTCCTTAACACAATCTAAAAAGCTTTTATCCACCTATACTGGATTAAAAGAAGAGACACCACCAAATCATTCAATCCGCAAAAAGAAATACCAAAAACCTGTTTTTAAAAAACTTGGTGAAAGCTATTAATCTTGAATGAAAACGGTAATCCCCTCGATTCTATCAATTAAAAGAAAATAAGCAGCCTTATTATAATACAAGAATGTGGCTAGAATAAGCATTTCAACTAAAGAAACAGCCACCCCATCACATGAACGTTCGAATGCTGGGGTGGCTGTTTTTCGTCCTAAAAGGCTGTTTCAGAAAATTACTATTAGATAACCCTTACCGAACAATATTGAGGCTGCGGGTGATCATCACAAACCCAACTTCTTTGTATAATTGGTTGGGCTTATATTTGGTAGGGACACTTATGCCCCAGGTCTTTTAAGTAGTTCTTAAAGACAAATTAAGCAGAATCCGCTTCTTTCCCGCAGAAAGATCCTCTATTTAGTTATGTTGAGTCTCGTTTTAATTGTGCATCTCATAAAGCTTCCTTCTACAAAATGTTATTTTTCATAAATGAAGAATAGAAATGCAAAGTAATATGAATCAACAAAGACCAGTATTGGGAATCTATAGTATACAGGTAACCGTCTCTAAACTAAAAGGCCACACCATACATCAAAAACATTTTATAAAATGATGTTATCGATAATATGAATTAATTCATTAATCTCAGGTTTACTTACTTGATCATTCGCTCCTACTACCTGGCCCTTATGTCTTAAATCATCTGTAATTAACGAAGAAAATATAACAACTGGCAATGCTGCTAAGTCAGGATTGTCTTTCACTACTTTTGTTAAATGATGTCCATCCATTTGAGGCATTTCTATATCGGTAATCATTAACTGAGCAGCTTCTTCTACTGGATGACCGTTCTCTATAGCTTTCGTTAAATAGTCTAATGCTTCACGCCCATTTTCGAAAAAGGTGATATCCTGGAATCCAGCAGCATTTAAAGTGTCTTCTAATAATTTTCTTAAAAGGGCAGAATCTTCCACAACAATTAGTTTCTTGTCACTTCTTTTTCTTTCACCTAATTTTTTTACTTGTTGAACATTGATTCCCGACTCCGGATTAATATCAACAACGATTTTTTCAAAATCTAATAATAAAATCATTTCTCCATTTAATTTGACTACCCCGATAATCTGACTTTCCGTTCCATAGTATGTCTCAGATGGTTTTTCAATGTTTTCCCATGATATACGATGAATTTGTGTTACATTATGAACATGGAAAATTATTTTTGTTTTATTAAATTCAGAAACAATATACTTGTCCTTTTCAGGAGTATCAGAAGGAGGATAACCTAATACATTTGCAAGATTAACAACAGTTAATACTTCTCCCCTTAACTCCATAATCCCTTCTATATATGGGTGTGCGTGTGGGATTGGTGTGATAGGTACTGGATTAATGATTTCTTTAACCTTAATCACATTGATTCCAAAATGATTCTTTCCTACGCTGAATTCTACAATTTCTAATTCATTTGTTCCCGTTTCTAAAAGTATCCCTTTATCATTTTTCATTTCTGTTTGTCCTTTCGCTCGCCTAAAAATTCACTTATTTAGCCAGACTACATCAAATTATTTATACCTATCTTTTATATCGGACTTTTTATCCACTCTTAAAGTAGGACTCGGTAATTTCCCTAAATTCGAAAGACGAAAAGCTGTTCACCATCCGATAGTATTTCAGTCTCCACGATTTTTACTAGTAAATGGCTAAAAAAAATGCTGTTCATGAAAGAACAATATGAAAATATTCCAATCCTCTCAAAGAATATTTTCTATCGTTAGCTTTCATGAACAGCTTAGTTTTCCTCTTCTATTGGAAAGAAGAAAAGTTTTTTCAATATCATTCTTCCTTTATACGTGCATGAATAATTAAACCGATAATAGTTAGAATGATTAAGGAACCTAGTGCAAATCTACTTGCCATATTACCATACTCAGCAAAAACAAATGTAATCGTCCCATATATTATAGGACCGATAATAGATGATACTTTTCCAGAAAAAGCAAATAAACCAAAAAATTGTCCTCTTTTCTCTTCCGGCGTAATTTCAACGATATATGATCTTGTTGTTACCCACATACTTCCAAGCGCTACTCCAAATAAACTGCCAGCTACCCAGAATAACCCTTCATTCTTAGCAAGCGTTGCAATAATAATCGCAATAACTAACAATATCCCCACATAACGAACAGCTCTGTATGCACCAACACTTTTCGTTATATATCCAAAAACAAAGGAACCAATAATACTTGCAATGGTTGACACAAGATAAAGAACAATAAATTTACCAGTATCTAATCCAATAACCGCATTGGCATATGCAGACATCGTCGCAATAGTAGTAGCTAATGCATCATTTAGAAAAAAGTAAGCAAGCATAAAGGTGAAAATTTTCCGATAACTTTTCATTTGTTTAAAAGTTTCTATTATTTCTCGATATCCAGAAAGAACAGATTGTTTTTGGATATTTTCTTTTGGTGTATCTTTAATGAAAAAAAATAATGGCAAGGATAAAAGTAAAAAAAGAATACCAGTTGGAATAAAGGATTGATTATATGCCCCTTTATCTATAAAGAGATAAACAGTTAATCCAATCAGTGTTCCAATATAACCGATGGCTACACCAAAACCTGAGATTAATGGAATCTGTTCCTTTGTTCCTAAATCAGAAATCATCGTATCATAGAACACTAAGCTAGAATGATAAGTAAATTTAGATAAAACAAAAAAGAGGATAACAAGTGATAAAGATATCGGAATCCCAAATATCATTTGTGTAGACGGGATAAAAGAGAAAAAACCCATAGCTATGGTTCCAAATACGGTTAATAATGTTAATATAACAATATATTTTTTCTTTCTTCCAGTTCTGTCCATCATAACGCCAAATAATGGTGTAAAGATAACTAACAGAAAGCTAGCTAATGCATTCGCATATGAAATAAAAGTCGAAGCAATCTGTTTATTAACTTCATTTGAGCCAATCATATCTTGTAAATACATAGGAAAAAAGATAGTGTTAATATTAGACGAAAAAATAGTATTGGCCGCATCATAAAGGGCCCATGAGATTATAGGCAAAGAAAAATATAATGCCAGCCCTCTTTTTTTTATTTCTGTTTTATTAGTTATCGGTTCCATCTATTAAGCTCTCCTCTCAAATAGCGGGTATGTAGGGATAAAACAACATACTCCTGTTTGTTCTCCTTAAGAACCATTTGGCTTATCCATAATGCTGTCGTCTTACTCACATTATGGATAAGCCCACAGGTTTATGAATTATTTTTTTACAACAATGGAACCTACAATTAAATCATGTAACGCTTGTTTTTTCTCCGTGAACGCTGCCAAAATAAAGCCAATTAATAAAATCCCTGAAAGGAGACTTGATACGATGTATCTTCCTAGACTTCTCCAGAAAGAAAGCTTATTTCCTTTCAAATCCTCTACCTTTAAACCTAATAATTTCTTTCCAATCGTCGCTTGCCATTTAGAGGAATGAAGCAGTGAATAATAAAAAAGACTAATAAACATACATACTGCCATCGTTCCCAAAAAAGCGGTCATTAATGAGCCTAATAGAGATAAAATTTCAGAATCAGATAATGCATTTATACTGGCTGGATCCATCAATAATTCATCCGGTATTTCCATTGAACTAATAAATAAAGCAAAAATGATATTGGAAAAAAATAATAATGGAATGCCTAAAATGATACTATCAATTGCCCATGCTCCAAAACGAATCCAAAATCCTGCATATTGAGGATGATTTTCCTTTTCTTCTATTTGTATAGTTGTTACCATTTATTTTCCCCTCCCCACTAATATGATAAATGGTATTTATTTTCTAAACAACCTTTTTTATGAAATGACTGCTAGCTTTACAATTATTAAACAAAAGAGAAACCTTCCTGCTCCTTGTCTTTAAAAGTTCATAAAATGTTTATTTGTTTTTTTCTAATTTGTGAAATGTCAAACAAACACCTAGACGATTTTATGCTATTAGAATACGCTAATAGTGTAAGTTGTGAAGGAAGAAAACCGAATATTATTTAATTAATTAAAGAGAGGACGAGTACACAATGAAGGGTACTGCAATTCTTTTTCACGATGACTTAACGGTAACTTTTCTAGAAAATGTCGATTTAGACACATGGAAAAAAACAGATAAAATGGACAATGGGAAACTGCTTTTAGAAAATCATCTGAATCAATCAAACCATGAACAACTTTTATTAATGGAAGAAGGCGTTGATTGGGATTATGGTTACTAATTAAATAGATATTAGAGCAAGCTTGGAGCAGGGATATATTCTTCTATCCCCTGCTCTTTTTATTTTGTTTTATGTATTTAAAACAATCATAGCTTTTGATATCATTATAGAATACGTTACGTTAGGAGACTTGATATGGAACATTTAATCAATAAAAAAGTTAAAAATATTGAGATTTCTGGTATTAGAAAGTTCGCTAATATGGTTGCTGGAAAAAAAGGAATGGTTTCTTTAACCATCGGCCAGCCTGATTTTCCCACCCCACTACATATTAAAGAGGCAGCAAAAACTTCCATTGATGAAAACTATACTTCTTATACACATAATGCTGGAGACCTTGCGTTACGGGAAGCGGCATCCCATTTTGTAAATAAAAAATATAATCTTTCTTATGATCCTTCCACAGAAGTGATTGTTACCGTGGGAGCTAGCGAAGCTATTGATGTGACATTTCGAACAATTCTCGACGGTGGAGTGGAGGTAATCCTGCCAGGACCTGTATATCCTGGATATGAACCAATTATTCGTTTATGTGGTGCGATTCCTGTGCATGCTGATATTCGTCATACTTCTTTCCGTTTTACAGCTGACGTCATAAAAAAATATATCACGGAAAAAACAAGATGTATCGTCTTACCCTATCCGTCAAATCCAACAGGTGTCAGCCTAACAAAAGAAGAAATCAAGGAGATTGCAGCCCTGATTAAAGGAAAAGATATCTTTATTTTAGCAGATGAAATATACAGTGAATTACTATATGATCAAGAGCATGTATCCATTGCTCAATATCTACGCGAACAAACTATTGTGATTAATGGTCTATCTAAATCACATAGCATGACTGGATGGAGAGTTGGTCTATTATTTGCTCCTTCTTATCTTTGTCAACAAATCATTAAAGTCCATCAATATAATGTAACTTGTGCCTCTTCAATCTCGCAAAGAGCGGCATTAGAAGCTTTAACTATTGGTATTAATGATGCAGCACCTTTGAGAGAAGATTATCAAAGAAGAAGAAAATATGTGTATGATCGCTTGTCCTCTATTGGATTGGATGTAGTCATGCCAGATGGGGCGTTTTACTTTTTCATAAAAGTGCCAACAGCTAAATTGAATTCTTTTGATTTTTGCCTTGATCTAGTCGATAAAGTAAATCTAGCGGTTGTTCCTGGAAGTGCCTTTTCTGAATTAGGAGAAGGATATTTTCGAATTTCCTTTGCCTATTCTATGGAAACATTGGAAGATGCATGCAATCGTTTTGAGGAATATGTAAAAATACATCTAGCAAAATAAAAAAACAGCTTCTAATCTTGGCTTTCACCGATTAGAAGCTGTTTTTTCAATCCCAATATTTATATAAAGCTTGTGTTCCGCTCTCATCTTCTCCTTTCGCTGACAGGCGGCTGTATAATGTTTCCGCAAGAGATAATCCTGGTGTTTCCATTTGCATTTCCTCTGCTTCTTTAAGAGCAATTCTCATATCTTTTATAAAATGCTTGATATAAAATCCAGGTTCAAAATCCCCTTTTATCATTCTAGGTGCTAGATTACTTAAGGAAAAGCTCCCAGCAGCTCCGCTTGAGATACTTTGCAATACCTTTTCAGGGTCTAGTCCAGCTTTTTGAGCATAAACGATGGCTTCACTTACACCAATCATTGTAGAAGCAATGGCAATTTGATTACACATTTTCGTATGTTGACCAGAACCTGCAGGTCCTTGATAGACAATATTAGTGCCAAGTATCTCGAATAGAGGCAGAAGCTGTTGGAAAACTGCTTCTTCCCCACCTACCATAATGGATAGCTTTCCTTCTCTTGCCCCTACATCTCCACCACTTACAGGGGCATCAACTGCATATATATTTTTCTTTTTCGCCTCTTCGTATATTTTCTTGGCAAGACTAGGAGTTGAGGTGGTCATATCGATTAAATATGTATTTTCTTTGGCATTGTTAATTAATCCTAGTTCTCCTAAATATATTTCCTCTACATCTTTCGGATAACCAATAATCGTAATAATGACATTTGCTTTTAAAGCAATTTCATGGGGACTGTCTGCCCATTCTGCTCCAGCAGCTACTAGTTCGTCTGCCTTTGCTTTCGTGCGGTTATACACCATAACAGGATACCCTGCATGCAATAAATGGCTTGCCATACTTTTCCCCATTACACCAGTACCAATAAAACCAATTATAGTTGTTTCTTTCGCCAACATCCGATCCTCTCCCTTTTTTGGCAAATAACTTTCTTTTTCTAATAGTATCATGAAAGCAGGTATAATTCTTCTATAGAATATTGAAAACTGCTAATAGAAAAAAACTACCCAATATCCCAATCTTTCTAAACCGATCGCATAATACTAGGTAGTTTTTTCTTTTACTTATTACGTAATACCCGCACAAGAAGCATTTTCATTATTTCCATTGCTATTACTGCTCCGATGGCCAACCCAGCTGCAATTAACCATTCGTTTAAGCCAAAGGAATCAGGAATGGCGAATACTTCTCTAGCAAAAGGCAGGATGGTAACTAAATAAAGCAAGAAACAAATACCAACTGCTCCTAATACATATTTATTAGAGAATAGGCCCACACCAAAGATTGTTTGGGTGCTAGAACGTGCAGCAAAGGTTTGCAAGGAACGAGAAAGGATTAACGTGGTGAAGGCCATCGCTACTCCTAATTCATCTGAATGCTGTAAACCAATATAATGAGAGATAATAACCGCAATACCAATTAATACCCCTCTTACAACGACCGCTCGAAGCGTCCCACCTGCAAAAATTCCTTCTTTCACGTCTCGCGGCTTTCGCTTCATAACACCAGGCTCTGACTTTTCCATTCCAAGAGCAATGGCTGGTAAGGAGTCGTTTACCAAGTTTATAAATAATAATTGTAATGCTGTAAAGGGATTTGCCCATCCTGCAATAACCGCAAACAAAATGGCTATAATAGCACCGAAGTTTCCTGCAAACAAATAGCCAATTGATTTTTTGATATTGTCAAAAACAGTTCTTCCTACTCCTACAGCATTTACAATCGAAACAAAGTTATCATCCGTAAGAATCATATCAGCTGAATCTTTAGCAACATCTGTCCCGCTTCCCATTGCAATACCAATGTCTGCCTGTTTTAGTGCTGGCGCATCATTGACTCCATCACCTGTCATCGCAACAATTCGATTTTTCTTTTGCCAAGCTCGCACAATGCGGATTTTATTTTCTGGAGAAACACGTGCATATACAGATATTTGTTCTAATTTTTGATTCAGTTCTTCATCTGATAATGCATCTAATTCTTGGCCTGTTAAAGCAATATCATTATTCTCCATTAATCCGATTTTACGGCCAATGGCTTGTGCTGTGGTTTTATGATCTCCTGTAATCATTACTGTACGAATCCCCGCATCTTTTGTTTGCTCAATCGATCCGTAAACAGCTTCACGTGGTGGATCCATCATCGCCGTTAAACCAACAAGGATGAGATCCGATTCATCTTCTTCCGTAATAGTTCTCTTATCTTCGGGCACATGCTTATATCCATATGCAAGAACTCTTAATGCTTGATTGGAAAAATCCTCATTAGCCTCCTGCAACTTCTTTAACCAATCGTTTGTAAATGGCTCTTCCCTTTCATTTACTAATATTTTTGTCGCCCGGTTAAACATAACATCTGGGCCACCTTTTACAAGCATGAAACGTTTATTATCAATGGTATGAATCGTAGACATTAGTTTGCGATCCGAATCAAACGGTAATTCTGCTTCTCTAGGATATCTTGAGCGAATTTGTTCATAATTTCTTTTACCATCATTATAGAAGTTAATAAGCGCCACTTCTGTGGGATCTCCCACTTCTCTATTTTCTTTATTAATGTACGAATCATTACATAATACAGCTATATTCAGCAAAAAAGTTTCCGAATGATTCCATTGAGAAGGATCTGGTGGTAAATGTTCTCTTACTCCTTCCGGTATAAAATAATCGGTTACGGTCATTTTATTTTGTGTCAATGTTCCAGTTTTATCTGTACATATCACACTGGTAGAACCAAGCGTCTCGACTGCAGGCAACTTTCGTATAATAGCACTCTGTTTTGCCATTTTATTAGTTCCAACCGACAAGACAATGGTTACAATAGATGATAAAGCTTCTGGAATAGCCGCTACGGCAACGGCTACTGCAAATAGTAACGCATTAAGAATAGAAGTTGTAACATCAACATTTTCATCTCCTAACCATATTCTTAATGCTTGAATAGCAAAAATAAGAATAGATAAGAGAAGAATTCCTACTCCTAATTTTTTACTAAATTCGGCAAGCTTCTGTTGTAATGGTGTTTGTTTTTCCTCTGCCTTATTAAGCATATCAGCAATTTTACCAATTTCCGTTTTTTCCCCTGTACCGGTTACAACAAAGGTCCCTCGGCCATAAACGACTAGTGAACTACTGTATACCATATTAATCCGGTCGCCAAGTGCAGCTTCCTCAACTATTACTTTATCTTGTTTTTCAATAGCTTCTGATTCCCCTGTTAACATTCCTTCATTTACTTTCAGAGAACCACTTTCTAAAATACGTCCATCTGCTGGGATAAAATCACCAGCTTCTAGAAAGACGATATCTCCTGGAACTAACTCCCGTGCAGGAATTGTGATATTGGTATTATCTCGCCTTACTTTTGCCTCCGGTGCGCTCATATTACGTAAAGCATCTAAAGAACTTTCTGCCTTTTTTGTTTGAATCACACTAATAACAGAATTTAGCAATAACACTAAAAAAATAATAAGAGATTCAACAAATTTCCCCATGATTAATTGGATAATAATTACTAGTAATAAGACAATAACCATTGGGTCTTTAAACGTTTCTAAAAAGAGCTTCCAAGTTGGTATTTTTTCTTTATCTTGTAGCTCATTGTAACCCTCTTTTTCCAAGCTTTCTTTTACTTTGTCTGTTGATAGTCCTTGTTCAGATGACTGCAAATCTTTTAATACTGCTTCTTTATCCTTTTGATAAAATTCCACGTGACTTTATTCAACTCCTTATGATTCCGTCTTATTACACCTTAATGAAATGGAACAAATAAACTGTTCTTTGTTCATATGTATAGCGGCATACTTCTATTTAAAACCCCTTCCCATTATTTAATTTTTATAAACCTGTCTCAAAAAACAATGGAATAGTTGTATTTTGCCTCCATCTTTCCTTTTCATGTATGGTTGAAACTTTAAAGATAAGCAAAAAAAAAACTGACTAGAATCATCTAGTCAGTTCAAATAAGGGGAAAATGAGAATAGCGTTAAGCTAACTTGTAAAAAGAGCTTATGCTATTTTTATTTATACCCACTATTTTTAAGGATAAACCTGTTTTTTTAAGAAAGTTTCGCAGCTGCTTTTACTGCTTCCATAACTTCTTCCGTTGTAGACATTTGTAATGCTTTTGCTGCTAATTCTTCCATTTCTGCTTTAGAAAGATTTAGAATTTGTGATCTTGCTTTTAAGATAGATGTAGCACTCATAGAGAATTCATCTAAGCCTAATCCTAATAATAAAGGAATAGCTGTTTCATCTCCTGCCATCTCTCCACACATACCTGCCCATTTACCTTCTTTATGTGCTGCATCAATAACCATTTTAACAAGACGCAGAATAGAAGGATTGTATGGTTGGTAAAGGTATGAAACGCGTTCGTTCATACGGTCTGCAGCCATTGTATATTGGATTAAATCATTTGTTCCAATACTGAAGAAGTCAACTTCTTTCGCAAACTGATCTGCAAGCACTGCTGTAGAAGGAATTTCCACCATGATTCCTAGTTCGATTTTGTCTGCAACTTTAACGCCTTCAGACACTAAATTAGCTTTCTCTTCTTCTAAAAGAGATTTAGCTGCACGGAATTCATTTAATGTAGCAATCATTGGGAACATAATTTTTAGATTTCCATATGAGCTTGCACGCAGCAATGCTCTTAATTGCGTACGGAAAATATCTTTCTCCTCCAGGCAAAGACGAATTGCACGGAAACCTAAGAATGGGTTCATTTCTTTTGGCAGATCTAGATAAGGTAATTCTTTATCTCCACCAATATCTAATGTACGAACAACAACTGGCTTTCCTTTCATGCCTTCAAGAACAGCTTTATAAGACTCAAATTGCTCATCTTCTGTTGGAAGCTGATCTCTTCCCATGTATAAGAATTCTGTACGATATAAACCGACAGCTTCTGCACCGTTATTCGTTACCCCTTCTAAATCATTAGGTGTACCGATATTTGCAGCAAGTTCAACGTGAACACCGTCAGAGCTTACTGTTTGTTCATTAACTAGTTTAGCCCACTCTGCTTTTTGCTGTTCATATTGCTCGGCAACTTTTTTATAGCTTTCGACTACTTCAGGTGTTGGATTAACATGGATTTCTCCTTTTAATCCATCAACAATGACTAAATCGCCATTATTAATTTCTTCTGTTGCTTTTTTTGTCCCTACAACAGCAGGAATTTCTAAAGAACGAGCCATGATGGCAGAGTGAGATGTTCTTCCACCAATATCTGTTGTGAATCCCTTAACAAATTGGCGGTTAAGTTGTGCAGTATCAGATGGTGTTAAATCTTCTGCAACTACAACTACTTCTTCAGAAATCATACTTGGATTTGCTAAATGTACGCCTAAAAGGTGAGACATTACACGCTTTGTTACATCGCGAATATCTGCAGCTCTTTCTTGCATATACTCGTTATCCATTGATTCAAACATCGTAATAAACATGTCTGTTGTTTCTTTTAATGCAAATTCTGCGTTCACTAGGTCTGTTTTAATTTTGTCTTCAATAGGTGCAATTAATTCTGGATCACTTAATACTAATAAATGCGCTTCAAAAATAGCAGCTTTATCCGCACCAAGCTCTTTATTAGCTTTTTCACGAATAGCTTCTAATTCTGATTTCGCTTTATTTAAAGCTTCTTGAAAACGAGAAATTTCACTTTCTACATTTTCCACACTAGTCTTTTCAAAAGAAAGATCTGGTTCAACTAGGCGATAAGCTTTAGCAATGGCTATTCCACTAGATGCAGCAATTCCTTGTAAAAAACTCATTATTCTGCTAAACCTTCTTTATTTAAAGTTTCTTGTAATCCATTAATTGCTTCCTGTTCGTCGTTACCTTCAGCAATAATTTTAATATCAGCACCTTGAGCAATACCTAATGACATAACACCCATAATCGATTTAAGATTCACTTTTTTCTCTTTATATTCTAATTGAATATCTGAGTCAAACTTGCTAGCAGCTTGTACTAAAAGAGTCGCCGGTCTAGCATGAATTCCTGTATCTGCAATAACTTTAAATTGTTTTTCTACCATAATAAAATCATTCTCCTTTATCGATTAAGTTATAAGATGTTAACATAAGCTAAACTTTTCAAACTTAAACAACCTTAATATAAACCAACAATTGTTTATCATAAATAATATATAATTTATATATTACAATTGTAAACTGAAAGCTATGTATTTTGTCGAAAAAAATTAATTGTCTATGTACACAAACTTTCTTTACAACCATTTATAGCATCTTCTAAAAAGATGAGAACAAGTAGAATAGTGTTCAAAATAGGCAGGTAATTTAAGTTTTTTGAAAAAGACATCTCAAATGAAAGAATAGCATTTCTTTGTTATATAGACAATCAAAATTTACTAAACGACAAAAAATAGTTAACTTTATGGGGAATTTTAGGGGAATTAGTCCAAATTTGGATGATTAATTCCTGTTTATAAAATCCCCAAAAAGTTAACTTTTATTCAATTAGCTGCATTTAACATTATCTAAAAAAAGAAACTGTACTTCTTGCAATTCAGACAAGGATTTACATAGAAACATTTTAAAATGAAAATATATTGCATTATCTCCTTAAACAAGCTTAAATATTATTAAAACTTCCGAGTTACATTAATTCTATGTAAAAGTGATTACTTTTTCTAGACTTAGAAACTAGAGCATTTTCCAGTTTAATGCCATTACTCTCCAAGCATTAATGATTTAACTGGATCATGGACAAAAGAGAGGGAAATTATGAGATACAACCGGAATGAATCTTTTCGATATCAATTAACTGATTTTATAGATGCTACATTTACTGTAAAAGTTGACGAAGCTACTCTTTCTAGAAAAGGTCATGCTTTTATAAATAATATAAGCCCCAACGGGTTACGTTTCCGAACAGAATATGACTTACCAGCTGATGATACACGATTACTTTTGCAGCTTCAATTCCATCTAAATAGAAGAGAAATAGTAATGCCTGGTCATATATCGTGGAAGAAAAAAATCGGAAATCAATATGAATATGGCTTTGAAGGCACAGGAAACAAGGAAGCTAAGCAGCAGATTATCAGGGGACTAAAGGAACTTTCCCGAATAGAGAACAAAGAGACACCGTAATTAATTTACGGTGACCTCTATTGATAAACCCCGCTTATGAAAAGCGAGGTTTTCTTGTATTCACTATATATTATAGAGAGCGAATTAATTTCAACCCTTTAACTTCTCGGTTCATCCATATATTTATACGTAACATCTCCTCCTATTTCCGCAATTCCTTTAAAATGTTTAAAATCTTCCCTCTTTACTAATTCTGCACGGAATGTAAGAAAATCCTCTTTTTTTACTCGATAGCTTTCTATTTCTCTTTTCATTAACTTGTCTAAAACTTCTTCCGCTATTTCTTTATTCATCCTCTTCACCAATTAACCTTTCCTTCATTTTTTGACCATATTTTAAATTACTTTTTTACTTTAAGTAAAGAATTCTGCATAATTCCTTTTTATGTCACTATTTTTGATATTATTATGTATAATTCTACTAATTATGTTATAATATCATCTAATATCAGAAAAGTGTATGCATTTTAATCATCAAGGATAGTCGAATATCGGTTATTCTAGAAACTGGTTCCTCATACCACTTTCTTTTCGCATCAAAATACATAATTTTTCGATAAACCAGCATTTCCCTTTATTTATTAATGAGGTATAGAAATAATTATTTAGTAACAAGCACTTATAAAAGGAAATAACACACATTTTATTCATATTTTCATAGTATATATTTAGTAAGTTTATATACCTATATGTTTACGAATAAGTTCTAAGTAGTGAAAACTATATTCAGAATTTATATAAATTTTGGAATGATAAGGAGAGATTGTGCGTGAAAATAGCTGAGGTTGGAAATATTATTGAATTTAGAGGCTTGCAAGGCATTGTTGAAAAGGTAAATGAAAATTCAGTTATTGTCGATTTGACTTATATGAATAATTACCGTGATTTAGAACTTGAGCAAAGAACCGTTGTTAACCATAAAAATTATCGTATCATTAAATAAACAAGAAACAGAAAAAAGAAGTCAGATTGGGAATTTCCCCACTTATTGACTTCTTTTTTGTATGCGCTTTACCTATCTCTATATTATAAGGAAGAAATTACTCTTCTGCTAATTCCTTTTTCGTTTTTACTTTTCCATGCGGTTTTTGTTTTTGTTTACGTACAGTCCATTCTCTTTCCTTTTCTCTCTGCGCTTTTGACACTTTTCTCACCTCCATCCCTTCCGTTTTATCATGAACAGTATTTTGTTTTTTATCCATTGCTTTCTTAACGTTTCATGACTATTCTCTCCCTATCTAAGTGACACTATGTTTGCAAATATTCTGTTGACCACTTGAACAAAAACTGTTAACATCACATTATATTTCTTAAATAATTGCATGCTATGAATGTTATGGATCAAACTATAACAGGAGCAGCTTCTGGAGAGACCGTTCTGTTAAAAACGGCACCGAAGGATTCACAATCTCAGGTAAAAGGACAGAAGATCAACCAATACATACTTAAAGTTATCGTGTCCTGGTTCTTCTTATCCTTTGAAACAGATTGGTGTCTCCAATCTGTTTTTTTCATACATTCTTACCTACTCTTTTATTTAAGATGTAAAACAATAGCGAATTATGAGGTGAAATGATGGTTCAACAACGTCGCGCAGTTGTCAGCGTAATTGGAAAAGATCAAATCGGGATTATCAGCAAGGTTACCACAATCCTTTCTAATAATCACATTAATATCCTAGATATAAGTCAAACCATTCTCCAAGATTTCTTTACGATGATGATGCTCGTAGATATCACGGATAAAGAAAACTTAGATAACTTAACAAAACAGTTTGACGAACTAAGCCAGCAGCTTCATTTAAAAATAAATATCCAATTAGAAGAAATCTTCCAATCTATGCACCGCGTTTAAGAAAAGAGGGTCCAATAATGAAAATTGCATTAAATGAAATGATGGAAACAATCAACATGGTACAGATGGAGAATCTTGATATTCGTACTGTGACAATGGGAATCAGTCTTTATGATTGTGCTGATTCTGATTTTCAAAAATTAAATGATTCTGTATACAAAAAAATTACAACTTATGCAAGCAAATTGACAGAAGTGGCAAATGCGGTAGAAAAAGAATATGGAATTCCCATTATTAATAAGCGTATTTCCATCACTCCTATTGCAGAAATACTCGGAAATAGTACAGTAGAACAGGCCGTAATGCTTGCAAAAACCCTAGATAAAGCTGCAAAAGATTTAAATGTAGATTTTATTGGTGGATATTCTGCTCTTGTTCATAAAGGCATTTCTAAAGGAGATCAAACATTATTAGATGCTCTCCCAGAAGCACTTTCTGTGACGGACCGTGTTTGTGCTTCTGTATCTGTTGCTACCACAAGAACAGGAATTAATATGGATGCTGTCAAACAAATGGGAGAAATCATCAAAAAAGCAGCAGAAAATACGAAAGACACAAATGGTTTAGCTTGTGCTAAGCTAGTTGTCTTCTGTAATCCTGTGGAGGATAATCCCTTCATGGCAGGTGCTTTCCATGGAGCTGGTGAAGGAGAAGTCGTTATCAATGTAGGGGTTAGTGGTCCTGGAGTCGTTTTAAGTGCACTAAAAAAATACCCTGAAGCAGATTTAGGCGAAGTATCAGAAATCATCAAAAAAACAACCTTTAAAATTACTCGTGCTGGTGAATTAATAGGTCGTGTCGTTGCAGAACGATTAAACGTACCGTTCGGTATTATGGATCTATCCCTTGCTCCAACAAATGCTATTAACGATAGTGTTGCAGAGATATTAGAAGAAATCGGCTTAGAACGAGTTGGAACACATGGCACTATTGCTGCCCTTGCGTTAATGAATGATGCAGTAAAAAAAGGTGGTGCAATGGCAAGCAGCTATGTCGGCGGATTAAGTGGAGCCTTTATTCCCGTGAGCGAAGACAATGGTATGATTAAAGGAATTTTAGACAATAGCCTAACCCTGTCTAAATTAGAGGCGATGACATGCGTCTGCTCTGTCGGTCTTGACATGATTGCTCTTACTGGAGATGCTACAGCTGCTACTTTATCTGCCATAATTGCCGATGAAGCAGCCATTGGGATGATTAATAAAAAAACAACAGCTGTTCGTGTTATTCCTGTTCCAGGAAAAAAAGAAGGAGAAATCGTTGAATTCGGCGGATTATTAGGTCGTGCACCAGTTATGGGTGTCAATCCATATAGCTCTGATAAACTAATTAATCGTGGTGGACGTATTCCATCTCCTCTACAAGCTTTAATTAATTAGTAATTATTATATACTGACAAGAAGTATTCCTACTTCTTAAACAATAGGATACTTCTTGTGCTGCTATTCATCACTTTGGTATAGGCTTTATCCATAAGAATAGTAAGAAGACTAAACTTATATATCCAAATATAGGATATAAAAAGGATAATAGCGTACCATATTGCACGTAACTAATTAGATAAGAAACTAAAATAATTCCTCCAATTATAACCATGCTTGGTAAAGGAATAAAACTGCGCAGCTGCCTCTCTAACCCATAGATATTCCCAATAACAGAACTAAAAATTTCTCCATAAATGACTAAAATATATACCCATGAAAGCTGCGGGGCTAAATTTTTCATAATAACAGCCATCGGAATGGAATACCGATAAATATCTGATAGCATAATAAGAGAAAAATGACTAGATATTAGTATAAGCATTAAAGCGATTCCTCCTAATATCCCTCCCCATTTAGCCACTTCTTCATCGCCAATTTCAGAAGCAGCAGGTACTAGAACCGCTATGGCCAAAGCTAAATTCAAAGCCGTATACGAAAATGGAGAACTTATCGTTTTCCATGAAATATTCTCCATCTGAAATATCTCATCAACAAATCCAGGCAAAGATAAAGAAAGTAGAAATAAAATAAAACTGAACGTGATCATAATGGGTACAACAAAAGTATTTACAGCAAACAATCCCTTTGTACCAACCCTCATAACAAGTAAGGAAAGAATAATAGTAAAGATGACACCAATGCTTTTATTCAGCCCAAGCTGCTCTTCAAATACAGCACCTGCTCCTGAGAACATCACTGCACAAACACCTAAAAGCATCAATAATAATAGAAAGTTAATCATGTTTCCAACAATGTTACCAAACAAGTAAATGGTAAATTCTTGATAGGAAGATGCCTTGATTTTGACAGATATCCTCATTAATTTTGCTCCGAAATATGCAAAAATAATCCCGCTTAAAAGTATCCCTAAAAAACCGACAAATCCATATTGTGAAAAGAACACTACTATTTCTCTCCCTGTTGCAAAACCAGCACCAACAACTGTGCCTACATAAACTGCTGCAAGCTGAATTGCAGCACTCCATTTATTTTTCACATATTTCCCTCCCTACATCAACTATATGTAGAAATGGACAAACAATGACGAGCATTTTAGCCTATTAAAAATTTATTTTATCCATGACGTTTAACCCTTTTAAAATAGGAAAATTGGTATAGATACAAAGGAGGTTTAATCATACTAAAAATTTCCAAATTTTATTTTGAGGCAAAATACTTGAAAGTCAAAAAAGGTCAAAGTATAATCATAATTACAAAAGGTCAATATTAGTCAAATTCAAAAGGAGGATATTTATAATGAAATGTGAAATGTGCCAACAAAATAATGCAACAATCAGTTTACGATTTGTTTTAAACAATATGGAAACCACTATGAACCTTTGTCATGCATGTTA
Source organism: Niallia circulans NBRC 13626 (assembly GCF_001591585.1). Lineage (GTDB taxonomy): Bacteria > Bacillota > Bacilli > Bacillales > Cytobacillaceae > Niallia > Niallia circulans. Next base: position 351,645 of record NZ_BCVE01000002.1, read on the forward strand.
TCAAAAAGAAAAGCAAAAAATGACAGCACAAAGCGGCCCAATGTTTTTCCAACCTTCCCCTTTTGATGAGTTATTTCAATCATTTAACCAATCAAATCCATTAGGGGGAGCTAGTGCTTCAAAGGAAGCTCCTTTTACTAACAATCATAGAAAAGCCGGTATTCTTGACAAACATGGGAAAAACTTAAATCAAATGGCGAATGCTGGTTTGATTGATCCCGTTATCGGCAGAGAAAATGAAATCGAACGAGTTATTGAAATTCTAAATCGGAGAAATAAAAACAATCCCGTGCTAATCGGTGAACCTGGTGTCGGAAAAACAGCAATAGCGGAAGGCTTAGCATTAAAAATTATAGAAGGTAATGTTCCAAAAAAATTACAAAATAAAGAAATTTATTTATTGGATGTTGCTTCCCTTGTATCGAATACTGGAATTCGTGGACAATTTGAAGAAAAAATGAAGCAAGTAATTCAAGAAGTCCAAGCTCGAAAGAATGTAATCGTCTTTATCGATGAAATTCATCAGTTAGTTGGTGCAGGCTCTGCAGAAGGCTCAATGGATGCAGGTAATATTCTAAAACCAGCACTGGCTCGTGGCGAATTGCATATCATTGGGGCAACTACCTTAAAAGAATACCGTCAAATCGAAAAAGATGCTGCTTTAGAGCGAAGATTCCAGCCGGTACAGGTAAGTGAACCATCTGTTGAGGCTACTCTTTCCATCTTAAATGGTATAAAGGATAAGTATGAAAAGTTCCATGAAGTTACTTATACTGAGGATGCAATTAAAGCATGTGCAGAGCTCTCTCACCGTTACATCCAAGATCGCTTTTTACCAGATAAAGCAATTGATTTAATGGATGAAGCTGGTTCTAAAATGAATCTTTCTTCTACTTATCAAAACACAGAAGAAATTGAAAATCGTCTTACTATGATAGCAAAAGAAAAGGAACAAGCATTAAAAGAAGAAAATTACGAAAAAGCAGCTGAATTACGTAAAGAAGAGCAACAGCTTGAAAAAGCTATAAACGAACCAAATATCGAAGAAAAACCGATTGTCGATGTGGCTCTTATTCAACAACTTATCGAAAAGAAAACAGGTATTCCTGTTGGAAAACTACAAGAAGATGAACAACAAAAAATGAAGTTTTTAAGTGAACGATTAGCTGTAAAGGTGATTGGCCAGGACGAGGCAGTTCGAAAAGTGGCTAAAGCTATTAAGCGTAGTAGAGCGGGACTAAAATCGAAAACAAGACCAATTGGAAGCTTCCTATTTGTCGGTCCAACCGGGGTCGGAAAAACGGAACTTACCAAAACACTTGCAGAAGAATTATTTGGCACTAAAGACAGCATGATTCGATTAGACATGAGTGAATATATGGAGAAACATAGTATTAGTAAAATAATTGGTTCTCCTCCAGGCTATGTCGGTCATGAAGAAGCAGGACAATTAACGGAAAAAGTAAGAAGAAATCCATATAGCATTATCCTGCTAGATGAAATCGAAAAAGCACATCCTGATATCCAATCTATCTTCCTGCAAATTTTAGAAGATGGACGTTTAACAGATAGTCAAGGACGTACGGTAAGCTTCAAAGATTCTGTTATTATCATGACAAGTAATGCTAGTGTTGGTCATAAGCATAAAGTGGTTGGCTTTGGAAATAATGATGCCATTGAAGAAAGTAATTTATTACAAACATTAGGAAACTTCTTTAAACCAGAATTCCTTAACCGCTTTGATGCGATTATTGAATTTAAAACACTTGAAAAAGAACACTTACTTCGCATTACTGATTTATTGATAGAAGAACTTGCACAAAACTTGCAAGAACAGAATATTACGTTACATGTGGAGGACGCTGCAAAAGAAAAAATTGTGGAACTCGGTACCCATCCAAGCTTCGGAGCTCGTCCTTTAAGAAGGGTGATTCAAGAACATTTAGAAGATCAACTGGCAGATGTTATTCTTGATGATTCATCTGTAACAGAATTAACAGCTGTTCTAGAGGATGACCAAATTAAAATAAAACCAGTTCTCTCTAAAACATTATCATAAATAAATAACTAAAACCGTGGGAGGAATTATTCCCACGGTTTTTTAATTTTATAGATTACGGTCATCTACTGAATTTAACCATTCATCGATTTCCCCTACTACAGATTCCACACAGCCTTCTTCAAAAGGAGAAATTAAATTAGCTGCTTTGACTAATTCTGTAAATGGCATACTGCCTCCCAAGCCGCAAAGCTTTACATAATCTTCCCAAGCTTCTTCTTTATTCTCTCTTGAACGTTTCCAAAATTGGAAGGCACATATTTGTGCTAATGTATAATCAATATAATAGAATGGGGAATTATAAATATGTCCTTGTTTTTGCCAGAAACCGCCATTTTCCAAATATTCATTTCCATCATAATCAAGATGAGGACTATATTTTCTTTCTATATTTCTCCATGCTTGCTTCCTTTCTGATGGAGTAGCCGTTGGGTTTTCGTAAACCCAATGCTGAAATTCATCAACTGATACTCCATACGGAAGGAATAGCAGAGCAGAACTTAAATGAGAAAACTTATATTTTTCTACATCTTCTTTAAAGAATAAATCCATCCATGGCCATGTGAAGAACTCCATACTCATGGAATGAATTTCTGCTGCTTCATATGTTGGCCAATAGTATTCTGGGATAGCAAAGCCGCCGCTAGAATACACTTGAAATGCATGACCTGCTTCATGGGTTAAGACATCAATATCGCCTGAAGTGCCATTAAAGTTTGAGAAAATAAATGGTGCTTTATAATTTTCGATAAAAGTACAATAGCCACCACCGGCTTTTCCCTTTTTAGCGACCAAATCCATTAATTCTGTTTCTCTCATATAAGAGAAGAAATCGCCTGTTTCTTTTGATAATTCATTATACATCTTTTGCCCATTTTCAACGATCCATTCTGGATCGCCTTTAGGAGCTGCATTTCCAGTTACAAATTCGAATGGTTCATCATAAAACTTTAAGGAGTCAACTCCTATTCTTTCTCTTTGTCTTTCTTTTAATTTAGTTGCTAGTGGGACGATATAGTCTTCTACTTGTTTTCTAAAGGCCGCAACCATATCTGCATTATAATCTGTGCGGTACATACGATAATAACCTAATTCGACGAAGTTTTTATAGCCTAGCTTATTAGCAATTTCTGTACGAACCTTTACCATATCATCGTATATTCTATCTAACTGCTCTTCATGTTCACGGAAAAAAGCGAACCGAGCTTCACTTGCTGCCTTTCTTGTTTCGCGATTTTTTGATTCTGTAAATGGCTGTAATTGTGCCAGTGTTCTTTCTTCCCCTTCAAACAAAATCTTGGCTGAGGCAACAAGCTTAGTATATTCAGTAGAAAGTTTATTTTCTTGCTGAAGTAATTCAACGATATCCTCTGAGAATACCTTTAATTGTGCCTCTGCTAATGCAAATAATTGCTTGCCCCATTTTTCCTCTAATTGTGGTTTAAATTTTGATTGAACAAGCGCTTGATAATACTTTGTAATAAGCCCTTCTACCTTTGGTGATATCTCATCGATATAATCTTGTTCTTGCTGGTAAAACTCATCATTTGTATCAACAGAATGGCGAATATAGCACAAATTAAACATAGTGGAAATGTCATTTCTAAGCTCATTTATTTTTTCCATTGCTGCCATTTGTTGGTCTAAATGCTCTGCCTTATTAAACTCTATTAATAATTCGTCCATTTTAATCGTAAATTCATTTATATCGGGTCTTTTGTATGTAAATTCCGAAAACTTCATTTTTTTATATCCCTCCATTTTTAACTAGCTTCTCTAATTATACATGAAAACTAGGAAGACCAATACAAAAAAGCGAATATTCATAATGGAAGATTTAATTCCTAACAAAATAAATCTTCCATCTGAAATACTCGCTTATTATAAGTTACTTTGTCTTATTTATCTCTAACAGATAATCCAAGTCTTTTTATTAATTCAATTGCGGTATCTTTTTCTTCTGTTGTCAATTCAGACATGATTTCATGAATTCTTTGCTCATGATTTGGGAAAATATTTTCTATTAATTCCTTACCATTATTAGTAATTTGAGCAAATGTAACTCGTCTATCAGTTGGACAAGCAACCCTTACTAAATATCCTTTTTCCTCTAATTTATCTACCACATACGTGATACTTCCACTTGCTAATAAAATCTTTCCCCCAATTTGCTGCAGCGGCTGATCGCCTTTATGATACAGCAATTCCAGCACTGCAAACTCTGTCGGATTCAAGCCGTTTGCCGTGATTGCCTTATTCACATTTTCATTTATTGCCCGATAAGCACGTGACAATACAATATATAACTTTAATGATTGATCGATATCTTTTTTTGCCATTTATAAACTTCCCTTATTAGTATATAATTCACTATCTCGAATTCAGATAAATTATATTATTCCCTAAGGATTTTGTCAATTTCCCGATGAAATCTACCCCCTTCATTGAGCTTTCTCTATTTCATGTTATAATTATATCTATATATTGGAATTACCCTATGGAGAATCTATTGATGAAAATAAACACACACAAAAGGCTTTTATATTTTGCAATTGTCGTTATTCCGATCATTATTACAGCTATTCTATTCTTTTATTACCAAGTAAATAGAGAAGAAGCAAAAAATAAGGCTCATGCAGAATGGGTAGCCTCTATTCACCAACGACAATGGGACTCTTATATAAACAAAATCGTCTCTTCTTTAAATATTCTAAGTCTCTCTATTCAAACTAATACCGATTCAGCAGAAGAAATTAATAACCTATTAAAAAAAGTGTTTACGAATGAGCATATTTATGGTGGTTTATTCCTGCTTGATAGTTCAGGTAAAACAATTGCTGGTGTTAACGATACGTATGATTCGATCGATATCTCTGAAGAGGATTATATAATGGAAGCTATTCATTCAAAGGACTTAGTAATTTCTAATAGAGAAGAAGTATTAAGTAACGGTCAGAAAGTAATCGGTATTGCCATGCCCATTATAAGTGACCATAATCAATTAAACTCCATTATAACTGCTTATCTCCGTGTCGATTACTTAATAAATATCACGAAAATGCTATCATCAGAGGAAAATATCGCCATTATGAATGAGCAAAAAGAACGCATTCTTTATATAAATGATGGTGCATCGATCAATAAAAAAGAAGTTATAAGCATGCCAATTGATCGTCTGCCCTGGACCATCATTGTGGAATTAGAAAAACCACATATTTGGAACATCGTAAAATCGAAAATATGGCTCCTTCTTTTTTTTATGGTGATTTTCCATTTCGTTTATATGCTTTTAATTCTTTACTATCATCGTAAAATAAGAGAAGAAGAAGCAAAGCAAAACGAAATTCAAAAATTAGAACTTGTCGGCAATTTAGCTGCTAGTTCTGCACATGAAATTAGGAATCCTCTAACCGGAATCAAAGGTCTCATTCAATTATTAAGTGAGAAATATCACGATCAGCAAGACCAGCTTTATTTTTCTATTATCCAAAAAGAAATTGTACGAATAAATGAAATCGTAAGTCAATTCCTTATCTTAGGAAAGCCAACTGCACAAAATAAGCAAAAAATAAATTTAAAATTAATCATCGCAGAACTTAATCCGCTTATCGTTTCGGAAGCAAATTTATTTAATGTAAAATATACAGAAAAGATATCTGACCAAGACATTTATATTCTCGGGATCGCCGACCAAATGAAACAAGTATTACTTAATTTAACCAAAAACGCTCTTGAAGCGATGGAAAATGGCGGGCAGTTAGAACTTTCCATACGTTCCGTTAAGTCAAACGTAATCATTACAATCACCGATAATGGCATTGGCATGTCCAATCAACAGTTAAAGAAAATATTTGAGCCATTTAATACTTCGAAGGAAACAGGGACTGGTTTGGGGCTCGTTGTATGTAAAAGAATCGTTGAATCATTCGATGGTGAAATCCATATATCCAGTAGGGAAAAGAAAGGCACGAAGGTAAATATAATCTTACCTATTATGAAATAATTATTTATCTATTCGCTTCTTGCATCATTAATGCTGTTCATCTTCTATTATTCTTCTTAAAAGAAGGATAGTAGCTATTGAACAAAAGAAGCGTTTTTTATTTTGTCAAAATATTGGTGGATAATAGGATAAGTAGTTTAAGGGAGGTCACATCTTTCTTTAAAGAAGGGCATTGATTTGGATGAAATATCATTAAGGTAATCACTGCCATTACCCTTCGCCATTTAGTTATCTATATACAACCTCGGAATAATTTTTCCGTTTATATCGGTTAGCATTGGACCAAAAAATTCGCGTGTTTTTATATTGTCGTTTTATTTGTTTTCTTTTCTCACTTTCATAGCGAAAGACAAGCTGATATTCATAGATTAATTTATCGAGTTCTTGACTCAATCTAATGGTCTCCTCATCAATTGTTCCACGCTCTTTCGCTGTTTTAATCATTACCTCCCTTTTATCTTGAATTTCAAATAATAATTCTGTTTTCCTACAATACACCTTACTTCCTCCTAATCAAATTCCTTACTTACAAACAATGCATTAATTGTTTACTTGATGAATTATTACAATAAAACAAATAAAAGTAAATAGATTCGCAATATTAGACATTTTTCTAAGTCAAAATAGGCATTTAGACTTATTTTCTCTTGATTACACTTCTTTTTTTCGACAAAAATACTGCTGAAAAGAGTCGAAAACAACTTACAACAACAGAAAGCGCTTTCTTTCTAGTCGCTTTCACCTATCAGCAAACATCTTAGTATGAAGGATCATCAGCACTTCTGGAAATTAGTCTATTAAGAGCAAAAGGCAAAGAATCATACGAAATTGTTATTTCCCATGATTCTTTGCCTTTTTTCGACTGAATTCTTATCTATTATCGAGGAATTACTTAAATATCGAGAGTGTTTTTAATCTTTCAACCGCCTCTTGCAATCTCTCTTCTTCTGTCAATAAACCAACTCGGACATATCCCTCCCCAAATGTACCAAAGCCCGAGCCTGGAGCCATTGCAATATGTACTGTTTCTAATAAATAATCACTAAATTCTTGTGACGTAAACCCATCTGGTACTTTTAACCATGCAAAGAATGAACCTTCAGGAGCATTGACTTCCCAACCAATTTTTTTAAGACCATTTATGAAGATATTTCGTCTTTGTTCGTAAAGCTGATTCATGTCTCTAATACACTCTAAAGATTCTGTTAATGCCGTATAGGCAGCTTCTTGAATCGCTCCAAATAAACTAACATATAAATGATCTTGATAAAGATTTATAGCGGAAATGACACTTCTATTTCCAACTGCAAAGGCAACTCGCCAACCTGCCATATTAAATGTCTTAGACAAAGTATAAATTTCTACACCAATATCTTTGGCACCCTCTACTTGTAAAAAGCTAAGCGGCCTTTTTCCATCAAACCCAATCGCTCCATATGCAAAATCGTGCACAATACATATATCATGCTGTTTACTTAAAGAAATTGTTTCAGCGAAAAATTCCTTTGTTGCTATTGCTCCAGTAGGATTGTTCGGATAATTTAAGAACATTAACTTTGCTTTTTCTAAATCTTCCTTTCTCACTTCCTTGTAGTTTGGTAAAAAATTATTTTCTTCACGCAATGGCATGAACACCGTCTCTGCATTTGCTAAAGCAATCCCAGATAAATAGTCGGGATAACCAGGGTCTGGAACCATTACTGTTTCGCCTGGATTTAATAAACATATAGGTATCTCTACAAGGCCGGCCTTTCCTCCAAATAATATCGCCACCTCTGATTCAGGATCTAAGTCAACATCGTATTCTTTTTTGTAAAATTCACTAATAGCTTCCTTTAAATGTTTATATCCTCGAAATGGAGAATATTTATGATTCTCAGGCTGTTCGGCAGCCACCTGCAAGCTCTTGATAATGTGAGAAGGTGTCGGTTGGTCTGGATTTCCTTGCCCTAAATTAATCACATCATATCCTTTTTCAATATAGCTGTTAACTTTACTAACTAATGAAGCAAAAAACTGCTCTGGTAAATTCTTTAATAATTGAGATTGATCATATTTCTTCATGTACTCACACCTTCTTCAATGATAAAACCTTCCAATTATTATTGGATAAACTTCTATTAGGAAATTTCGACTTTAAACATTCCCTAAGTGATTAAAATAGAAATAATCGTTTAATAATTCGCTTTTTTATGATATAACGAAATTAATATAATAATTGAATTTTTTTGTTGATTAACATTATAACGGAATTTAACGAAGATGAATAGAGGTGGAATCATTTGAAATTTCAGATTAGTTTGGTTCAAATGGATATCGCATTTGGCAGGCCTGAAGAGAATTTTAAACAAGTAGAGAAAAAAATTGCTGCTTGCAAGGATAACAGTGATATTGTTGTACTGCCAGAATTATGGTCAACCGGCTATGATTTAACAAGATTAGCTGCGATTGCTGATAAACAAGCTCAAAATACTATTTCTTTTTTAAGTAAATTAGCCACCAAATATAGCGTTCATATTGTTGGTGGATCAATTGCTAATAAGAAGGAAAAGGGTGTTTACAATACACTTATTGTGATAAATAAATCGGGTGATGTGGTACATACGTATGATAAACTTCATCTTTTTCAACTGATGGATGAACATTTATATTTAAAGAGCGGGACAACTAATGGTCTTTTTTCTTTAGAGGATAGACACTTTGCCAGTATGATCTGCTACGATATTCGTTTTCCAGAGTGGATAAGAGCACATACAACAAAAGGAGCTGAAGCCATCTTTGTAGTAGCTGAATGGCCAGAACCGAGATTGGCACACTGGAGAAGCCTGCTTATTGCACGAGCCATTGAAAATCAATGTTATGTAATTGCTTGTAATCGTGTCGGAAATGATGCAAATAATATCTTTGCTGGGCATAGCATGATTATTGACCCATGGGGAGAAATTATTGCAGAAGCAGGGGAGAAAGAAGAAATTCTAACAGCTTCGATTAATTTAGATAAAGTAACAGAGGTACGTAAAACCATCCCAATATTTGCTGATCGAAAACCAGAATATTATACGTGATTTTTATACATATTAACCTAGGACTGTTTATATCAGATAATGATAAACAGTCCTTTTTCTTCACTTCGCCCACATTTCCTCAGGGTTAAGTTCATATATACTATTTTCTCGATACATAAAGTGATTAATAATAAATTCTCTTCTTATTGTCGCGTAGTCATCAAAATATTGCTGGATATAAGCATTTATTTCTTTTTCTTCATATTTCCTGCCAAAAACCAGCCCCTCAAGCATGTATTTGAGCACTATTAACTTTTTCTTTCTTTGCGAAGGAATATTTTTAAGTCTGCCCTCTTTAGTAAAAAAGTTCTCAATGATTTTTGCTTGTTCCTCTTTAGTAACAGTCATAATACTCTCCTCCATTCCAATTGTTAATTTTCTTAAAGACTCGTTTTGTTGTAAAATGACTGATTTATTCAAGAAAAAATAAATCGTATTTTTATCTCTGCGTTCATACACAACATTTATGTCACGCATTTTCTTTAAATGATGCGTAATGGTTGGGGCAGATAGACCCAGTTTTTCTGATATCGCTTGACCATTCCATGGTTTATTTGCCAATAAGGAGATTATTTTAATTCTGGTGGGATCCCCCATTGTTTTATAAAATGCAACCATTTTATCTAATTGCATTCAATCACCTACTTTGATTATTATCTAATTAGATAATAATCAAAGTAGGTGGTGATGTCAAGATATGGTATAATATTTTTTCAGCATATCTTTTCCGTAGAAAAGATCACTAAACAAATCCTTATCTGTTTCTCCGATTTCTACTCCTTTAACAATTCGAAAAACAACCAAAATAAAAAGGGCCTAACATAAGCCCTTCTTTTTATCACCCTAACAGGTCTAATGATCATTCATTTAGCTTGCTTTCTCTGCACACTGGAAGTACAAGGTGGAACGTCGTACCAACCCCTGGCTCTGACTCAACTGTCACTTTCCCTTGATGCTCTTCAATAATTTGATAGGATACTAGTAAACCTAAGCCTGTTCCTTTTTCTTTGGTCGTATAAAATGGTTCTCCAATTCTTGCAAGTATTTCCTTGCCCATTCCTCTTCCATTATCAAAGATTGCTATATGAAAGTAATCCTGTTTATATTCAATGGAAACAGCTATTTCCCCGCCGTCTTCTAATGCCTCTATTGCATTTTTTATAATGTTTATAAATACCTGTTTCAATTGATTTGGTTCACAATATATAGTCGGCATATCTTCTGTAAACATTTTTATAATTTGAACATTTTGTAGCACTGCTTGTGCATACAGCAATTCGATCGTATCATTCATAATTTGTCTTATATCTCGTTTTACATATTGAACAGCTTGTGGTTTAGCAAGTAATAAAAATTCATTAATAATGGATTCAATCCTAGTAAGCTCCGTTTTTATTACAGAAAAATACATTTCATTTTCCTGTGAGGCAACTCCATCTTCTAGCAATTGAATAAATCCCTTTAAAGCTGTCATTGGATTTCGAATTTCATGAGCTATACCCGCTGCCAATTCTCCCACTACATTTAAAGTAGATGACTTTCTCAGCTGTTCTTCCAATAAGGTATTTTCGGTAATATCACGTAATGTAGTAATACTTAGTCCTGAATAAATATTAAATTTATTACGATATTCAAGCTGCGTATATTCTCTATTATTAGGAAACTTTACCGTGTAGAGCCCTCTATTTTGTCCATCCTTTTCTACATTTAATAATTTCGGCTTTATATCTTCTCCAATCGTTTTTGCAGGTGGGAGAAAGGATATTAAATCTACACCGATCAAATTCTCTTTACTTTTATGAAGGAGACGTTCGGCTGCTTTGTTCATATCAATTATTTGATAGTTTTGATCCCAAATGATAATACCGTCAAAAACTTCTTCAAATGTATTCTCAAACATCGCCTTACTTTCACGTAATTCCTCTTCCATTTTATAACGTTCCGTGATATTACGGAAAATACTCATGTTTAACCCTTCCACCGAATGAAGTTTAGTTGTAAATTCTAGTATTTTTTTCTGTCCATTTGGCATCAAAAACATCAATTCTTCTCGATTAGATTTTTTATAATAGAGATTTTTAATCATATCCATGTACCGTTTATCTTTTTTATAAAAAAAATCACTAATCCTTGATTTTAATAATTTTTCTTCAGAACTTTCAAAAATTTTTAAAGCTGATTCATTAGCTGCAATAATCTGCCCTGATTCTTTCCAAAGAACAATACCATCCAGTGCCTCTGTAAAAAAATCATTATAAAGCTTTTGCGCTTCTTTCTCTTTTTCTCTTTCACATTCCTTTGTTATCTTTTCAATAATTGTAATAAATCCCATCTCACCGGGCAATCGACTAGTTTGCGTTTCAAAATAATGTTTTCGCCCATTAATAGTTAATGGGAATATGCTTTGAAAAGTACCTGATTTGGTTTTTATAGCATCCATATGTTCCCTTATCACCAAACGTTCTTCCTGCTGCACAAAATGCGTTATATTCCTATCAACTACTTGATTCATATTCACGTTAAAGTAATCACAAAGATATTTATTAATATCTAGAATAACTCCATTACTATCAAATATAACCAACCCTACATTTATCGTTTGGAAAGCAATAAATCTCCTATCTCGGAGAAGACTATATTTTTCTAGTTTTTCCTTTAGAAGGGTATTCTCTCTTTCCAATTCCCTCAGTTTATTTTGTAATTGTCGATATTCTTCAGAATAGGATATACTATCCATCTTTATGGATACCCCCCTTATCAAACGTAGTGATTACATAATTCTACATTATTCTTGAATTTCCTTTCCTTCTGAAAAATTTAAAGAAAAAAAGTAAATTAATTTACAAATGTAGAAACAAATGTAACTCTGATAGTAGCCATAATCATTTTAATATCTACCTCTCCCTTTACTTCAGTCAAAAAAATTAAACCTTACGTATTATTAATAAGAATTTTTATTTTTCCTTCGCCTAACGTACATTGCAATTATGTAATAAACAGAAGTTATTTAGTTAACAGATTAACGACAGGGGATTAAAACAATGGAATTTGTGTTATATATAGTTAGTGAAATGAAATATACGATATTTCCGTTCATGAAAGGATGAGTTTATGAAACAACGGGATTACTACTTTGATAATGCAAAATTTATTTTGATTTTTTTCGTTGTCTTCGGTCATTTTATCCAATCATTCATAAATGACAATCAAAATATTTATACGCTATATAAAGTAATTTACACTTTCCATATGCCAGCATTTATTCTTATTTCGGGATTTTTTGCCAAAGGGATAGCGGAAAAGGGATATATAAAAAAATATGCAAAAAAACTAATCATTCCCTACCTTATCTTCCAACTTGTATACAGCATTTTTTATTATTTTCTATATGGAAAGTCAACTTTTGCCATTGAACCGTTGACCCCACATTGGTCCTTATGGTTTTTAATTAGTTTGTTTTTTTGGAACATCTTTTTACTAGCGTTTGTGAAGTTAAAGCCTATACATGGAATCTTACTTTCCTTTATACTAGGATTAGCGATTGGTATGATCGATTGGACGTCCAGCTATTTAAGCTTAACGAGAACCTTTGTGTTCTTCCCTTTATTCTTAATAGGATTTTATATGAAAAAAGATCATTTTGCTTCAGTAAAAACAAAAAAAGCAACCATCCTAGCTATTGTTATTTTCACGATTGTTTTTATAGGATTTCACCTATTCCCTACTGTTAATTATCAATGGTTATTCGGATCAAAATCTTATGAAGCCCTTGGAGAAGGTTATTTTATAGGAATGGCTATTCGATTATTTTTCTATCTATTAAGTTTTCTGATGATTTTTTGCTTTTTTGCTTGTGTACCAAAAAAGGAATATTTCTTTACTAAGTTCGGAAAATCAACATTATATGTATATTTACTTCATGGCTTTTTTATCCGTCTCTTTAGACAAAGTGACTTACCAGATATTTTTGAATCACCTAGGTCATATGTGATGATTATAATTGTATCATTCTTAATTACAGTACTGCTTTCAAGCAATATAATTATTTCCTTTACACAGCCTATTATTGAATTAAAAAGTTCTAAATTAAAAAAGCTATTCTCAAGAGTTCAGCGCTCTCTTCAAACTAATAGATAATTTTTTGTTCCCATCAGTGAAGAAATTTACTGATGGGAAATTTTTTATTTTTTTCTAGTTGCTCTCTTTGTTTTATCCTTTGTTAAGGCTCCTGTATCATAGAATTTACTTGCATTAACATCACCAAACTCTTGGCCAAACTCTACATTTGAAGCTTCTGTCTGTTGTCGTTTTTTTATTTTTTTCGCCATTTATTGTCCCTCTCTTCCATGCTTTGCATTACGATTAGCACCTTTGATTGGGTTTTCGCCCCTACTAAATTCAGCGGAAAATTCTGTTTCCTGCGTATTTTTCTTTGGCGTCTTGCTGTATTTTTCTACACTGTTAACTTCAGCTTTTCTCTTAGCCATTATGATCTCTCCTTTCCATTTACATCATTATTATCCACATGTAAAAAAAAAGATATGCTTTCCTACTTTTGTCAAACAATCATAAAAAAATGGAGCTGTCAAAATAGACAGCTCCATTCACTTCTTACTTACCCTTATCCAACAATGATCCGTTCTTTTGGATAATGGAAGTTATCCTTTTTCTCTTTCCCTCCAATAATATAGATAAAAGAAGTTAACCCTATTCTTCCGATGAACATAAGCAGCATAATTACACACTTACCAAAGGTAGATAATTCTGGTGTTAATCCTAAAGAAAGTCCAGTTGTTCCAAATGCAGAACAAACTTCGAAAAGAATCACAATAAGGGACGCCTTTTCAGAAATAGATAAGGCAATGACAGCGACAAGACAAATACCAATCGCAAATATCGTTACAACCAATGATTTTATAATATCCTCTTCATGAATTTCTCGTTTAAATATCTTAATATACCTATTGCCATTTGCATAATGATAAATAAATAAGATATTCAATGCAAAGGTTGTTGTTCTGATACCTCCTCCAACTGAACTTGGGGAAGCACCAATAAACATAAGAAAACAAAAGATAAGCAAAGTTGTCATAGAATACTCATTTAATTCCATTGTTGCTAAACCGCCGCTTCGAGTGGAGGTAGAATGAAAAAAGGCATTGAAGAATATTTGATGCCAGCTCATTCCTGCATAATAATTACCCCATTCTAAGACAATAATCATAATCGTTCCAAATAGTAAAAGAAAACCGAAAGTAATGGTTGTTAACTTAGTGAATAAAGAAAACTTTAGATGGTTTTTCCCTTCTTTTGGAAACAGGTAATTTTTCACTTCGATAAGCACGGGAAATCCAATTGCTCCTAATGTAATTAAAATAATATTAACAAGTTGGACAAAATAATCATCCTTAAAGGGAGTAAGTGATTCTCCTGTTAAATCTAATCCTCCATTGGTTGTCGCACTAACAGAGGCAAAAGTTCCATGTAAAATCGAATCCCCCCAGGTAGGATAATAATTATGAAATTGCATTGAAAGTATAATAGCACCCAATACTTCAATAATAAGAATGATTTTGATAATTTCTCTTATTAAATTGACGAGACCTGAAAGATTAGATTGATTGTGGTCAATCATTATTAACTGTCTCTCTCTTAAACCAATCTTCTTACGAAGAATCATCCAAAAGAATGTACCTATTGCCATTACTCCAATACCACCAAATTGCAGAACAAACATTAATATTATTATTCCAAATGTACTATACGTTTCAGCGATATTAATTACAGTAAGTCCTGTTACACTTACTGCCGTTACAGCAGTAAACAATGTATCCATAAAGGAAACTGTTACTCCTTCTTTATGTACTCCTGGTAAACTTAATAATAAAACCGATATGCTGACAGCTAAACCATAATAACTGGTTATCATCTGCGCAGGAGTCAAATTTTGAAGGACTAACTTAAACTTCTTGCCCATTAAAAAACAATTCCTTTCTTTGAAGCTACCCATATATCCTATTTAATGATGGCTTTATTTATCATAGATATTAAACAGTATAAGTTATCTATCCCTCGACGTTCAAGCTAATCTTAAATGTTTAGGAAACTTTTAAGATTAGCTTGATTATTTTTAAGTACTATTAATTAATGAAGCAATGGAGATTTCCCTATAGGCTAGGTTAACCTATAAACAACAATAAATCCTATTTTCTCCCGTATACACAAACTTTACCACTAATGAACTAAAAATAAATCCACATATTATTAATACAGAATCATTTATCATTACTTTTTTGGAAACAATTAATTGATAAATAAACTGTACTATATATTCATAAGGAGGAAACAAAAATGGCTTCTCGAAATAAATTATTAGTTCCAGGAATTGAACAATACTTAGATAGTGTTAAGTATGAAATTGCGCAAGAATTCGGTGTGAATTTAGGATCTGATACTGTTTCACGTGCTAATGGTTCTGTTGGGGGAGAAATAACAAAAAGACTTGTCCAACAAGCGCAGGCAGAGTTATCTGGAAAAACGCAATAAGTTAAATCTGCTGAACTAAAGTCCTGAGCAAAAAGAAAAAGCCATTCCTAATGGATGGCTTTTTCATCATGCTTATGCATTACTTTCTTTTGCTTTAACTGCTTCTTTATTGGAGAAGAGATATCCACCAACTGCAATAGCTACTAGCACGAACCAGAAGATTCCTTTCCATATTTTCGATTCCGGAAAATGCTCATCTAAGAATCCTACCGATGGATGTGCCAACGTAAATACTGCTAATTTCACCCCAACCCAGCCTACAATTAAAAATGCTGCTGTTTCTAGAGATGGACGAGAATGAAGTAACTTCACAAACCAGTTTGCAGCAAAACGCATAATGATCAATCCAATTAATCCCCCAAGGAACATAACTAAGAATTGTCCTCCATCAATGCCGCCTAGCGTAAACCAATTTGTTTTTGGTAATGTAATCGCAAGGGCAACCGCTGCTAACATGGAATCAATCGCAAAAGCAATGTCTGCTAATTCTACTTTAAAAACAGTCATCCAGAAACCGGATTGTTTCTTCGGCTTCTTGTCTTTATCGTCTTCATTCTTCTTCGCATACTTTCCGTAAATATTATGCACTGCAATAAAGAGAAGATAAAGCGCCCCTATCGCTTGTACTTGCCAAACATCCACTAAATAAGAAATCATAAATAAAGTAGCAAAACGGAATACAAAAGCACCCAATAATCCGTAGAAAAGTGCCTTTTTTTGTTGTTCTACGGGCAAATGCTTAACCATAACAGCCATTACAACCGCATTATCAGCTGCTAGTAACCCCTCTAAAACAACAAGAATCAGTAAAACCCACCCATACTCTAGTAACATGCTTGCATCCAATAAAATTTCCCCCTTTAGGTTTTTATTTGTATACTCCTATTAGCAGGTTTTGCTACGACTTTCGTTATTATGTACAAAAGTGCGCAAAAAAAGACCTTTGCCAAATAGGCAAAGGTCTTGCTAAGCACTAATATGCCAACAAAGCCGATGGCATATGCCATGAACTGACGACTTTGTTTTAGGTATTAAACCTAAAAGCTACTCCCCTTTGAGTAGTATACAAATATTAATATGTATTAATTATATACAATATTGAACTATTTGCCAATGGTTTTTTGCATATTTTTTAATTTTACTGATATTTTTTTTCTATCTGTATTTCTTTCCCCTTTTTTCTTAGTCAATCATCATTTTCCTCTTTAAGAATGTTTCTTTTTTCTAAAATAAATTAAGCAATATTTAACTACATACCCACTAATGATTCCAGGTATCAAAAATACCATGGGCAAAAATACAGGACCTAACAATACTCCAAATAACTTCATTTGCGTCGAATAAAAAACACCTACGGTAACAAAATATGCGCAAAACACAAATGGTAAGAAAGCATATTCATTTTCTGATTCCATAACTTCCTTATAGGCATCCCACATTGCGAACATATATAAACACGGATAAAACAATATCCATTGAAAGTCGATAATTTCAATTGCCTCTTGGATATTGCCACAAAAACTCAGCATAATAGCTAAATTAAAATTACTTTTCGCATTTATAATAAATTCTAAGATAACTAATAGTGTTCCTTTCCAATATTTTTTCAATAATAACTGACTAAAACCAGGTAAAGCTATACTCCACATGATTGCTTCAATTCTACTTAGGCCCTTCATTGGTATCACCATCTATTTTTCTATACCTACTATTACATTTTTAGCGAAATCTTGATATTTTATTCAAAATAAATTGTTATATTTTTACAAAATAAAAAAATGGATGAAAATACTGTTTATAGAGATCCATATTTCATATAAACACTAAAAAAGAGCCCTAGGGCTCTTTTTATAATATCTGAGATAAAAACGCTTTTGTCCGTTCATGCTTCGGATGATCAAATAGTTCTTCCGGTTTTCCGGTTTCTACAATTTCGCCTTTATCAAAAAGGATGATTCGATCTGCCACTTGTCTTGCAAAACCCATCTCATGTGTTACCACCAACATGGTCATGCCTGACTCTGCTAGAGTTTTCATAACATCTAATACTTCCTTTACCATTTCAGGATCTAGTGCAGAAGTAGGTTCATCAAACAGCATAATCTTCGGCTGCATCGCTAATGCTCGTGCAATTGCAACACGTTGCTGTTGTCCACCTGACAATTGTCCTGGATACTTATTTGCTTGTTCTGGAATACCAACTCTTTCAAGTAATTCTTTCGCAATTTGTTCTGCCTTTGTTTTTTTCCACTTTCTCACCCAAATTGGTGCTAAAGAGATATTCTTTAGGATAGTCATATGAGGGAATAAATTAAATGATTGAAACACCATTCCCGTTTCTTTCCGAATTTCTTCAATGTTTTTCAAATCATCTGTTAATGCAATATTATCAACCGTTATATGCCCCTTTTGAAATTCCTCTAAAGCATTTATCGTACGAATAAAGGTTGACTTACCAGAACCTGATGGTCCTAAAATTACAATTACCTCCCCTTGCTTTACCGTAAGATCTACGTCTTTTAATACATGGTGGTCTCCATACCATTTATTCAATTTAGTAACTTTAATAATATCCTCTCTCTCATTTAGAGGCGTCGACAATTTATTTACACTAAAGACACTTTCCATCCTCTCATTCTCCTTTCTATCTCGTCCCTACACCAAGTGATTTTTCTATATGCTTACTTACATGCGACATTAAGAAACAGAAGATGAAGTATATAAAAGCAATCACAATATATAACTCCATATATTTACCTAAATATTCCGGATTTGCAGCAATTTTTTTTCCCATTCCAAGAAAATCTGCTAATCCAATAACCGCAACTAGAGATGTATCTTTAAAGATGGAAATAAATTGACCAACCATAGCTGGGATAACTGCTTTTAAAGCCTGTGGCAATATGACAAAAATCATTACCTTAAAATTATTTAATCCTAGAGCTTGCGCTGCTTCAAATTGTCCTCTCGGTATTGATTGCAGGCCTCCACGTATATTTTCTGCTAAATAGGCCGCACTGAATAAAGTGAATGCTATCATTGCCCGGACTACATTATCTAGTTCGATTCCCCCAAGGAACATCGGCAGCAATAATTGGGCAATAAATAACACCATAATCAGCGGCATTCCTCGGATTAATTCTATATAAAGAATACAGCAATATTTGATTATAGGCAGTTTACTTCGTCTCCCCACTGCTAGGAGTAAACCTAATGGGAAAGAACAAATAATTGCAACCGAAGCGATAACAAGCGTTAATAAAAATCCTCCCCAAATATTTGTTTTTACTGGCTCAAGTACACCAAACCCATTAATAATAGAAAGAGTAATCGGTATATATAAAATCCATAATATTAGGAGGGGGATTTTTAACTTCGGAACATATTTTCCGATAAAGTAAAAAAGGAATATCACTGCTGCACTCGTAAATAAATATACTTTTGATTCCATTGCCGTATAAGGAATTACTCCAAATATAACTAGAAGAATACTAAGACTAATGGCAACATGTCCGATAATCCCTCTCCAAGCTCCCCAAGTAGTACCTAAAAACACTGATAATAACAGAAGAGATATCCACAACCTCCATATTTCTTCTATTGGAAATTGTCCGACAAAGAGGAGCCTTAAATTGTCAGTAACAACTCCCCATTCACTTGCCAATAAAAACTTACCTATTCTCGTAAGCAAAGAAATAGTAACCATTAATGTGACAATCGTTAAAATAGCATTTTTCCAATCCTTAAATAAGTTATTTTTCAGCCATAATTGTAATTTCTTTTGTTTATTCAATTTTTTCGTTTCCAAAACTGGTTCCGTATTCAGTTGTATATTATCCATTTACCTCCCTACCTTTCTACCAGCTGGAATTTTTTATTAAAAATATTCATTAACAGTGATGTAGTTAAGCTAAATAATAAATACACAGAAATAACAATTAATAAAGTTTCTAATGTATGTCCTGTCTGGTTAATAATTGTATTTCCGATTCCAACAATATCTTGATATGCTACAGCCATTGCTAAACTTGAGTTTTTTATTAAATTTAAATATTGGCTTGTTAATGGCGGGATAATGATTCTAATTGCTTGCGGAAAAATAATTAAACGAAGTGCTGTATGACTTTTAAATCCAAGCGCTTTAGCAGCTTCTGTCTGCCCTTTTGGAACCCCCATTATTCCTGCACGAACAATTTCAGAAATATAGGTTGATGTATAGATTGTTAAGGCAGCTAAAACAGACATAAACCCGATGGATAATGACGTTCCTCCTTCAAATGAATTACCATTAAATACAGGAACAGAAAAACCAAGTGGTCCATTTCCTAAAATAATATAGATAATTATCGTTCCAATTACTATTAATCCCACACTTGAAATGAACGGATATGTAGACTTACCTGATTCTATCGATACTTTGGTTAATTTTTTGAATAAAATTATGCTTCCTGCGATTAAAAAAATTAGAATGACAAGCCAGATTAGCGTATTATCCTGTAAGGTAAACCACGGAATAGAGGCACCTCTATTTGAAAAATAAAACGGCCCAACCGATATAGCATCTTGAATTTTCGGCATTGGTAAAAAAACAGCAAAATTCCAAATGAAAATTTGAACCAATAATGGTGTATTTCTAAAAACTTCAACATATACTGTTGCCACTTTACTGACTAACCAGTTGTTTGATAATCTCGCAACTCCTACAATGACTCCAATAATAGTTGCAAGGATAATCCCAAAAACGGAAACCTTAAGTGTATTTAATAATCCTACTAATAAAGCACGTGTATAAGGATCGTCAGGTGTATAACTAATAATAGATTCTGCTATAGGGAAAGATGCTTTTAAATTTAAGTAGTCTAATCCTAATACTAAACCTATTTGTTCAAGACCTGATATTACATTTCTCACCATAAAGGCAATTACTATTCCTACAATTAGAACAAAGATAATTTGACTAATTATCGGGACCACTTTTCTATTTCTCCAAAGAGGAGTCGATGTTGTTTTTTTCATTTCCACTATTTCTCACCTCTCACTTAAAAGAATAGGGGGTATCTCAAATAGATTAGACACTTTGGTTTTTGAGACCCCCCATATTTTTATCTGTTATTACCTATTAACGGAATGGAATAGAGTACAATAATCCCCCATCAGTATATAACGCATTTTGTGCACGCTCTAATTTGAACACTGTGTCAGGGCCTAAATTTCGCTCGTATATTTCACCATAGTTACCAACTTGTTTAATTACTTGGTAGGCAAAATCATTGGCTAAGCCTAGCTGTTCTCCTAGATTACCTTCCACTCCTAAAAGACGCTTAATCTCTGGGTTTTCACTAGTTAAGAAATCATCTACGTTTTTAGAGGTAATACCGAATTCTTCCGCTTGAATGGTTGCATATACAATCCATGATACTGCATCCGCCCATTTTTCGTCTCCATCCTTAACAGCTGGAGCTAGTGGTTCTTTTGATAATGTTTCTTCTAAAATAATATGAGCATCTGGATCCTGCAAAGTAGACTGGCGAGAAACTAATCCTGATTTATCTGTTGTCCAAGCATCAATAGAACCCTGTTCATATGCAGCAATTACAGCATCTGCATTATCAAATGTTTGTGCTGTATAGTTAACACCAGCTGCTTTCATCTGATCAGCTAAGTTTAATTCGGTTGTTGTTCCCGTTTCTACTCCAATTGTTTTACCCTCTAAATCTTTCAGTGTTTTGATTCCACTATCCTTTGGAACCATTATTCCCTGCCCATCATAGAAAGTAACTGGAGCAAAACTTAGCCCCACTTCAGCATCACGGTTTGTTGTCCAAGTTGTATTACGAATTAATACATCTACTTCACCAGATTGAACAGCCGTAAAGCGGTCTGTAGCTGATAGTGGTCTAAACTCAATTTTGGAAGGATCTCCAAGAACTCCCGCTGCAATTGCTCTTGCAAAATCAACATCAAAACCAGTATTTTTTCCATCTGAACCTATGTAGCCAAAACCAGGAAGAGCATCATTAACACCTGCTTTTAATGTCCCTCTATCTTTAATGGTTTCAAGTAAACTTTTAGAAGAACTTGTTTTTGCACCATTAGTACTTTCCCCATCTGATCCTGACTTACTTGAGCAGCCAGCTAAAGCTAGAACAAGCACTAATAAAATACTAAAAGTAAGCGACAAACTTTTCTTCATACAATATATCCCCCTATATCTTGTTTTTATGATACTAGCAAACTCTAATTAAAAGAATATTCAATCTATTATATTTACAAGAATACTCTTATTACATCAAATGTTAGTATCAGTCCTATTAGAAGTTAAAAAGCCAACTCATTTAACAATTGTTTGTTAACTTTTGTAACATCATGTTTTTATTATACCTATTTTTATTAGAATTACAAATAGTTTTTTGAAAACTTTTAATTATGAAAATAATTTAAACGTTTTCGTTTTTATTTAGATTTACAAAAACCTTATATATCAGTAATTCGTATACCGAAAGACTTTCTTTTTTACTCGATACAAAAACCATCCCTCAGCTTTTATATCAGAAAAAAGATCGTATATATCTACGTTCCATCAAATAAAAATTATTTCAACATAACAAAAAGCTACATTTTGATAATAAACACTTGTTCCTTCTCCCTTCCTCCCCCTTTCATATGTTCGAAAATCTGACATCATTTCAACATAGAGCTAATTTTCCATTACATAAAAAAAGAGACTATTACAAAAGAATCTCCATTTAAAACAGGTAGAATACTTTTGTAATAATCTCTTCTTTTAGTGAATTATTCTTGTTCATCCATCGGATTATATAATTTCACTTCTGGATTTTTATCTTGGAACCATCTTAATGCAAATTCATTTTCAAATAAAAATGCTTTTTTGCCGTAGCGATCCTCTACGAGCAGACTTCTTCCACTAGAAAGATTTTCATTTACCTCTTCATCCACTAACCAACGGGCAATTTTTGAACCTACATGCTCCATAATTACTTCTACATTGTACTCATTTCTCATTCGATGCTCAAATACTTCAAATTGTAGCTGACCAACTGCTCCCAGCAAATAATCTTCTGTTTTGACAGTCTTATATAACTGAATTGCACCTTCTTGTACGAGCTGCTGAATGCCTTTATGGAAATGTTTTTGTTTCATTACATTCTTTGCCGTTACCTTCACAAAAAGCTCAGGTGTAAATTGAGGTAGTTTTTCATATTGGTAAGCATTCTTGCTAACCGTTAATGTATCGCCAATTTGATAAAAACCTGGATCATACAACCCAATAATATCTCCACTAACCGCCTCATTAACTGTACTTCGATCATCTGCCATAAATTGTGTAGATTGCGCTAACTTTACTTGCTTCCCTGTTCTAGGTAAATTAACCGTCATGCCTCTTTCAAATTTCCCAGAACAAATACGTAAAAACGCGATACGGTCACGGTGAGCTGGATTCATATTCGCTTGAATTTTAAAAATGAACCCCGAAAACTCTTCTGATAAAGGATCAATCTCTCCAATGGTAGATTTTCTAGCTTGTGGAGACGGTGCAAATTGCAAATATGTTTCTAAAAATGTTTGTACCCCAAAATTACTTAATGCACTGCCAAAAAATACAGGTGTTAAATCACCATTATTAATTTTCTCCTCAGAAAACTCATTTCCAGCTTCATTTAAAAGCATAATTTCTTCTAATGTTTGATCATATAAAGAATCCTGTTTAATTGGATGATCTCCTTCAATCTCACCATCTTCATTTAGATCAACATATCTTTCCTTATCTTCTACACGGAACTGCTCAATTCGATTATAAAAACGATCATATATACCTAAAAATTCTTTCCCCATTCCAATCGGCCAATTCATTGGATAAGACTCGATTCCCATTACTTCTTCTAATTCCGCAAGTAATTCAAGAGGTGGCTTCCCTTGGCGATCTAATTTATTAATAAATGTAAAAATAGGGATACCTCGCATCTTACACACTTTAAATAACTTTAACGTTTGTTCCTCTATTCCTTTTGCCGAATCAATAATCATCACAGCACTATCCACAGCTGTTAGAGTACGATAAGTATCTTCACTAAAGTCTTGGTGTCCCGGTGTATCCAAAATATTTACTCGTGCATTTTTGTAGTCAAATTGCATCACACTTGATGTAACAGAAATCCCTCTTTGCTTTTCTATCTCCATCCAGTCACTTGTCGCATATTTTCCTGTTTTCTTCCCTTTTACTGTTCCAGCATCTCTAATTGCTCCGCCGAATAGTAATAACTTTTCCGTTAACGTCGTTTTTCCAGCATCCGGATGGGAAATAATCGCAAAGGTGCGACGAGATAGTACATCCTGTTTAAAATTCTTTGACATGTTACTTTCCTCTCTTTTACGGTTTCAAATTTAGTCCATTCCCTTATATTATCTCGATATATCAAAGTTTGCAATGGATTTAAACGTATTCAGCTACTTTTCTTTGTACTATTTTTCTTTTTTTATGATTATCCATCAATCTTATTTATTCCTAGCCAATTGATGAACATTACAGCTTAAGATTAATTTCTTCTAATACCTTTCCGATTGATTCATGAATGACAATATCAGCAATGCCATCCATTTGAGTTTGCTCTTTATTAATAATAATAAGTTTAGCCCCTGTTTGCTTTGCAAGTAAGGGAAATTGATTTGCTGGTGAAACGGATAAAGAGGATCCTAAAACTAAGAAGACATCAGAATTTATGGCCGCCTCTTCCGCTCTCAAAAATGGCTGTTCTGGGAGCATTTCTCCAAAAAGTACAATGGAAGGTCTTAATATTCCTCCACAACTGCATGAATAGTTGTCATGTAAATATTCATCACTAGGATAGCTCCTTCCACATATTTCACAATGAACCTTTTTTAATGTTCCATGCAATTCAGCAACTTTCTGATTTCCTGCTTCTTCGTGAAATCCATCCACATTCTGTGTGATGATTTGTTTTACATAGCCTTTTCTTTCCCAATCACTTAATATGTAATAGCCATGATGCGGCTTAAATTCATGAATACCTTGAACTCGGTTACGATAAAACTCAATAAATTCTTGCACATGATTATTTAGGGCACTCGTACTGGAAAGGTATTGTTTTTTTTCAGCAGTCCATAATCCCTTATTAGCAGATCGAAAATCAGGCAATCCACTCTCCGTAGACATCCCAGCACCAGTAAATATAACAAAATAATTAGCAGACTTTATTAATTGAACTAAGGAATCCATCTATCCATTTCCCCCTAATACATATCTTATCTATTCATTTTAGCAAATAGTTATGACTCCTCAAAATTAAGAAAGAATGATTTGCTCCCCAAAAGATAATCTGTGGAACCCTGCACGTTTCATTGCACGAAAAAGTATATTTTGTATAAATATATGTACTTTATTCACTCTACTTAATATCATTAAAAGAAGACTGACTCTTCGAATCAGCCTTCCATTTTTCGTTATTTTACCATTTAAAGCAAGCTGCACCCACAATGATTAAAAGAATGAATAAAACAACGATTAAAGCGAAACCTCCGCCGTAACCTGCACCACCATAGCCATAACCATAGCCGGGATATCCACAACCATATCCGTACATTCTATTTCCTCCTTTTAATATCTGTTTCGTTACGGATTAATAAAATCCGCCGTAACCCCAAGAAGCACCAATAATCACCAATAAAATAAACAATACTACTAAAAGAGCGAAACCTCCGCCGTAACCTACTCCAACTTCACCCATGAATAAAAACCTCCTTTTTTTGATTCCATATATCCTATTCAAGAATTAAAAATGTGCGATAGACAAATGCACATTTTTTAGGTTTTTTAACCAGATATCCTTGGGATTACATTGATCTCGTTTCTTGCTGATTTTTCCCTTATATCAAATTTTTCTTTATAAACTACAAAAGGCGCTATCTTCCGAGTTTAAAAAAAACCCTTAGAAGATAGCACCTTCATATAATTTTTTATTCTTTATTTTTTGGAATGAAATTAAAAATTTCATGTGATTCTAAACTATCTACAAAACGTTCAAGCCAATCATAATAATCTAGTGCATAATTCATTTTCTCTAAGTCATTAGTTGCATCTTTTATAACATCTTCAGAAATTCCTTCTTTATTCATTAAAGCTTTTATTTCATTCATTGATTTTTCAATTGCATATATATTTTCAGTAATCGCTAACCGCCATTTAATTGTGAAATAATCGATAAATGTTTGATACCAATCTTCTTCTGCTCTATATAAATCTTTTCGAACACCTTTTCGCCATACTTTGTCTACCATTTTCAATTCAAGCAAGGTTCTAACCGACGTACTCATACTGGTTTTACTCATCCCTAGCTCTTCTTTCATTTCGTCAAGCGTCATAGGATTTTCTTGGAACAATAGCATTCCATATAATCTACCAATTGATTCAGTCACTCCATATAAATCCATGTTTTGAGCTACGGAATCAATCACTCTCTCTCGAGCAATATTTAACTGCTCCCTATCCGTCATTTATCATTCACATCCATATTATATGTTTACTTATACATTGTAATCATGATTATTTCAATAATCAAGGTGAATCAATAATCAAGCACTTAAATACTTTTTCTGTTTATAGATTAACATGAATAAAAAAATTGTAAAGTAGTAACCTAGATAGTATATCAAAGCATTTGGGCGCATTATTAAGCATATAAGCCCTATAGTTCATACAGTTTTTTCTGTACGTTCAGAATGAATCTTTTTAACTGATTATACAGTTTGAAGTGTCTATTGGTTATCTTCTATAATATATGTAGGCTCGCTTTACAGAGCGTTTAGAATTAAAGAGGTGAAAGAATGGAAAGTATGGCAAAATTAAAAGTCGAAAATGTTACAAAGATTTTCGGCAAAAACGCAAAAAAAGCAATTCAACTACTAAATAGTGGTGAATCAAAAAAGGATATCCTCAAAAAAACAGGAGCAACAGTCGGTGTAAACAAGGCTAGTTTTGAAGTGAATCCTGGTGAAATCTTTGTAATCATGGGGCTATCCGGTAGTGGTAAATCTACATTAGTACGTATGTTTAATCGTCTGATTGATCCTACAATCGGGAACATTTATATTGATGGCAAAGATATCGTAAAAATGTCAAAAGAAGACTTACGTAAAGTTCGCAGAGAAAAAATAAGTATGGTCTTCCAAAAATTCGCTCTACTCCCTCATCGAACAATATTGGAAAATGCGGAATATGGATTAGAAATTCAAGGGATTGATAAAGCAACAAGAAAAGAACGTGCACTTGAATCACTTAAATTAGTTGGATTATCAGGTTATGAATCCCAATATCCAGACCAATTAAGTGGTGGAATGCAGCAAAGGGTCGGTCTTGCTCGCGCTTTAGCAAATGACCCAGATATTCTTCTAATGGATGAAGCATTTAGTGCCCTTGATCCTCTTATTCGAAAAGATATGCAGGACGAATTATTAGACTTGCAATCAAATATGGAAAAAACAATTATCTTTATTACACATGACTTAGATGAAGCACTTCGTATTGGCGATCGTATAGCACTAATGAAAGATGGATCCATTGTTCAAGTTGGAACACCTGAAGAAATATTAATGAATCCATCCAATGATTATGTAGAACGATTTGTCGAAGATGTAGATTTATCGAAAGTATTGACTGCCAATCATATAATGAAACGCGCAGAAGCAGTAACGATTGAAAAGGGACCTCGTGTCGCATTACAAATGATGAAGAAACTAGGAATTTCAAGCATCTATGTCGTTAATAAGAAAAGAGAATTACTCGGAGCAATCACAGCAGATGATGCACGTGCAGCTGCCGAAAAAAATGAAGGCATCGAAAACATTTTACAAAAAGATGTAATTACCGTTACAGGTGACACATTATTAGCTGATCTCTTTGATAAAGTATCAACTGCAATCATTCCAGTTGCCGTAATAGATGAACAGAATAGATTAAAAGGGATTCTGGTTAGAGGTGCAGTTATTGGAGCCCTTGCTGGTAACAACGAACTTATTAATACTCCGCCAACCGAAGAATCAGTATTAGTTGGGGGGAATGAATAATGAATAATCTAATTCCTAAATTACCAGTTGCAGATTGGATTGATTCCTTTGTTGCTTGGCTGACAACTACTTTTGAAGTATTATTTGATGGCATCACTGCAGTATTAGAATTTGTAGTAAATATTTTAGTAGGCTTCTTTGGATTTATTCCTCCTATTTTATTAATCATTTTACTTACATTACTCGCATGGAAATTAGCGAATAAGAAGATTGCAATCTTCACTCTTATCGGATTACTACTAGTAGATAATTTAGGCTATTGGGAACCCATGATTGATACACTGGCTCTTGTTCTCTCTGCTGTATTTATCTCCATTATAATTGGTGTTCCACTAGGAATATGGGCTTCACAAAATAACACTGTCCGCAATATTGTTATCCCAATATTAGACTTTATGCAAACAATGCCAGCCTTTGTTTATCTTATTCCTGCTATCTTCTTCTTTAGTATCGGGGTCGTACCTGGAGTGGTAGCATCGGTAATTTTTGCTATGCCACCTACTATTCGTTTGACTATTCTTGGAATCCAACAGGTTCCTAGTGATATTAGAGAAGCGACAGAAAGCTTCGGTAGCACAACTAGCCAAAAATTATTAAAGGTTGAATTACCACTTGCTATGCCAACAATACTAGCTGGGATTAACCAAAGTATTATGCTTGCACTATCAATGGTAGTTATTGCTGCAATGGTTGGTGCACCAGGACTTGGTGCTGATGTATATCGTGCTGTAACTCAAATTCAAATTGGGCGTGGATTTGAAGCTGGTATATCTATTGTAGTACTTGCGATCATTTTAGATAGAATTACCCAAAATGTGGGTACAAAGAAAAAGGGGGCAAAATAATATGAAAAAAATGACTAGTTTATTAGGAGCAATCACTCTTACTTTAGGGTTAGCTGCCTGTGGTTCTAACAGTGCAGACGATCCGAATGCAACAATTGGTGAAAAAGTTGATTATGAAATTATCGGCATCGATCCTGGTGCAGGTATCATGAAAGCAGCTAGTAAGGCGATTAGCGACTATGACTTAAAAGATTGGAAATTAGTAGAAGGCTCAAGCGCAGCAATGACTGCTACGCTAAAAAAAGCGTATGATAAAAAAGAACCAATTATCATAACTGGCTGGACTCCACATTGGATGTTCACTGCATATGATTTAAAATACTTAGAAGATCCAAAAGGCTCTTTTGGTGCAGATGAAAACATTCACTCCATTGCACGTAATGGATTAAAAGAAGATATGCCTGAAGCATATCAAGTTCTGGATAATTTCCATTGGACAACAGATGATATGGGTGTTGTTATGATGGATATTTATGAAGGTGAAGATCCAGCAAAAGCAGCTGAAAAATGGATAAAAGATAATGCTGATAAAGTTAGTGAATGGACAAAAGGCGTGAGCAAGGTAGACGGAGACAAAATTAAAATTGGATATGTAGCATGGGATAGTGAAATTGCAAGTACCAATGTTATCGGCAAGGTTTTAACAGATTTAGGTTATAATGTAACGTTAAGTCAAGTCGAAGCAGGTCCGATGTGGACTGGTGTAGCAGATGGCAGCCTAGATGCACATATTGCAGGTTGGTTACCAATTACGCATGAAGACTATGCGAACAAATACAAAGGTCAATTCGAAGATCTAGGACCTAACTTAGAAGGAACAAAACTAGGTCTTGTTGTACCTAGCTATATGAAAGATATTAATTCAATTGAAGATTTAAAAGAAAAAAAATAAAACCAAAAGACTCATCTGAAATAATTTCAGATGAGTCTCTTTTT
This sequence comes from Niallia circulans NBRC 13626, assembly GCF_001591585.1. GTDB lineage: Bacteria > Bacillota > Bacilli > Bacillales > Cytobacillaceae > Niallia > Niallia circulans. Next base: position 381,198 of record NZ_BCVE01000002.1, read on the forward strand.
CTTTATTCTGATTTATTACTTAAATTATCGTTTAACTCATTAATACTCTGACGAATATTTCCTTTGCCTGATAAATTTTCAAGTAACTCTTTTACATCGATTCCAGCAGATGCCTTTAGTGATTCTTGCATTGTTGACATTAAGTTTGTTGCATAGCCTGTGACTTTATTTGCGCCACCGTTACTGCTATCACTTCCAGTATCTACAACCGTAATCTTATCGATATTAGCTAATGGGCTGGCCACTTGTTTTGCGTATTCAGGTAACATACCAAGTACCATATCCAAGATTGCCGCTTGACCATATTGTGCATATGCTTCAGCAATTTTGCGTTTTGCTTCTGCTTCGGCCAAACCTTTTAAGCGGATAATTTCTGCTTCTGTTTCCCCTTTTGCTTTTTCTGCTTCCGCTTTTGCTAAACCATCTACCCGCACTTTTTCTGCTTCCGCTTTTGCTTGTGATTCAATACGATATTGGCTTGCATCTGCTTCGGCAATTTCTCGGCGTTTATTCGCTTCAGCAGCCTGTTCCATTGCGTAACGATCGGCATCGGCTTTCTTTTTAACCTCTGAATCATACTGCTTTTCTCTTCTTAAGATCTCTTTTTCTTCCAACTCAATTTGTTTCTGTCTTTCAATGATCTTAATTTGCATTTCTTGTTCGGTAACTTCTTGCTTAGATCGAGCACTTTCTAAATCATACGCTTGGTCAGCACGTGCTTTCGCAACATCTTGCTCTCTTCTATAATCAGCAATCTTCATTTGGTTTTCTTTTTCTGCTTCGGCAATCTCTGTTGCTCTTTCTAACTCTGCCTTTTTAGCATCTTTATCTGCTTCGGCTTTTTTGATTCTTGTTTCTTTATCTGCCTCAGCTGTTGCAATATCTGCATCTCGTTTTACTTGAGCAATTCTTGGTTTACCAAGCGATTCTAAGTATCCGTTTTTATCTCTGACATCTTTAATTGTAAAGGATACAATGACTAGACCCATTTTTGCTAAGTCATGCGAAGCAACCCTTTGTACTTCTTGCGAAAATTTATCCCGATTTTTATAAATTTCTTCGACTGTCATACTACCTAGAATTGAACGTAAATGTCCTTCTAATACTTCTCTTGCTTCGTTTTCACGATCTTGTTTTGATTTTCCTAGAAACTGTTCAGCTGCAGTGGCAATTTCACCAATAGAACCACCAATTTTAATAATAGCTGTGCCATCTGCCATAACTGGAACGCCTTGTTCTGTATATACTTCCGGTGTAGAAACATCTAATTTACTAGATAATAAACTCAGAGGTTCGGATTGCTGGAAAACTGGGAGAATAAATGCCCCTCCCCCTCTAATAATTTTAATTTTATTTCCTGATTCATCAACATGAACATTTTTAGAACCTAAATAACTACCTGTTACAATTAATGCTTCATCCGGTCCTGCAGTTTTATATTTCGCCATAAAAATACTAATAAGTGCGATTAATAAAAATGCTACAATTCCTATTACAATATAAATCTCAATGGCCATTTATTTTTCCTCCTTTTGTTTGCTTTTCTATATGCCATCCTTGCGAACAACATAAGCAACATTTTCTTTAATCTCTACTACAACCGTTTCTTCACCAAAGCCAATTTCTTCATTATAAAAGCTAGCTGCCGTTTTTGAGATATTTCCACTGATGCTTTCGATCAATATTTCTCCATAACCGTCCTTCGGAATTGTTGTAATAACTTTACCAATTCTTCCCTTAAGTGATTCATCGCTATAAACTAATGATTCTTCTGCATTGGCAAGAGGAATAAAAACAAAAAGGTGTAAACAGCTGGAAATAATAAGTGCGATTATTGCTGAAATGGAAAGAATAATGATGCTATTGATAGTAGAATACTTCTCCATAAGATAACCACTTGCTGATAATATCGTAAAAAAAGCAAGGATTAAAGTAGGATTAAATATACCAACATCTCCACCAAATAAGTCTGAAAGTAATAAGGTTAATATGACACATATTCCCGAACCAATTAAAACAGTTAAATAAATGGACGGAAGATCAAAGCCGAATAATTCCATATACATCATTCACTTTCTAAAAATTTAATTTTGCTATGTATTCACTAAAATCAGACCCCCTTCATTTTAGTACTTACCATACTTACGACTTAAACGAAGAAAGGTTTCAGGAATTTTTAGAAAAACATCTAATTTATCCTTATATTGTATGAACTGACATACAGAAATAAATACCTAATACCCCTATTTAGCTCCAGCTTAATAAATATGCCAAAATATCAATCTTCCATTAATATTTCGTCATCTTTAAGAATTTGTTTCATATGTTAATTTAAGGGGAATTTTATCTATACCTACTAAATATTTTCTATATACCATTGTTACCATTTGAGCAATAAAACTTAATGAAAAGGTGATATTGTGGAGAAGCATATGAAACGTACAGATAAACATGAGGAAAATGGAAAAAAAAATAATATTGGTAAAAAAGTGATGTATTTTTTAGGCTCTATCTTACTGCTTACCACAATTTTTGGAGGCTATATATTTTCAGATAGATATTTTGCTAGTGAGCCGAAAACAGGAACAGAAGAATATGGGGACAAAGTAGTCATTACCTTGCCAAACGGGAAAAAAGTGTTTACTTATGAAAATTTAATTGTAGAAGAAGATGGCAAACTTCTGTATAAAGGAGAACGTAATACAATCGATTTATCAGGAGGAGTGGTTGTCTATGAAAATTGGGAGGACTAATCAAACTTATTTTGATATAAAGTCAGCAATTGCTGCCTTATTGCAGATAGTACTAAAAAGCTGCCAAAAAACTGATAAATATTTTGGCAGCTTCTTTATATATGTATCCAGACTGTAGGAAAATTGCTGTATATTGGAAACTGAAGTTGAGTAAAGGATATTTATTTAAACTTTTTGAATCAAGGTGGTGCTCTGTGCTAAGCAACACATGAAAATGCAATTCTACTTCTCCAATATCTTTTTGTCTCCAAACCTCTTCTTACGAATTATAGGTTAAAGGAGGCTTATTTTTTGTAATCCGTAAGCTAGTCCTCCATCATCTACATGCTTTGTAATAAATTTTGCATATGGCTTAATATCTTCATGAGCATTCCCCATAGCTATTCCCATTCCTACATACGAAAGCATTTCTTTGTCGTTTAATCCATCTCCAAATGCTACTGCTTCCTTTGGATCGATATTTAAAATGTTTAAAATTTGTGCAATCCCAGCTGCTTTAGATCCACCTGTTGGAATAACATCCATGGATAAAGGATGCCAACGAACAAAATGTATATTAGAAAACGCTTCTTCATATACCTTTTCTTCGCTTTCCTCACAAAAAAGTAAGCATTGATAAATATCGGCTTCCTTCCAAAAATCTTGTCGATAAGAAGGTACCTTTAATTTTAATGATTGGAAGGATTCAATAATATGTGCATGCTCTTTATGATTAGCACAACCTTCCTTACTCCCTTGAAAAACGATAGGATGATTATTTTTTAAGGCAGTATTTTCTAGCAATTCTAGGGTATTCATCGGGATTGGTTTTTTATATACTTCCTTTTTGCCATGGACAACATATGACCCATTAAAAGAAATATATGACGATAAACCAAGCTCATCTAAAATATGGGAAAAGAAATAAGGTGCTCTTCCAGTTGCTAAAACAATTGGGATATTCCGCTTCTTTAATTCCTTAATCGCTGCTTTCGCGTCATTAGGAATTTGTTTCTCTTCATTTACTAATGTACCATCAATATCAATAAATACAATTTTATATGTCAAAATTCTTTCTCCTTTATTATTTCTTTATTAATGAGCTGCTTCTAGCCAATAGTGGTCTTTGATTATTCCAAATGACTTCTACCGGTAACGAAAAAAAGCTGCTCATATTCTTGCTGGTTAATACTTCCTTTGTATATCCTGAGATAAATTCCTCTCCCTTTTTCAACAGAAAAGTATGGGAAAACACTGGTAATATTTCCTCCACATGATGCGTAACGTAAATGATGCTGCTATTTTCAGATACCAAACTAGTAATGGTATCTAATAATTGTTCTCTTGCTAAAAAATCTAAGCCGGTAGCTGGTTCATCTAAAATAATTAGTTCAGGATTTACCATTAACGCTCTTCCAATTAGTACTCTTTGTCTCTCTCCTTGTGATAAACTACTATATGGTCTATCTGCATAATCCAAGCAGCCTAGCTTCTCCATTATTTCAATTGCCTTGTTTCTAATTTCCGCTGTTGGTGACTCATATAATCCAATCGAAGCATATGCGCCGCTAAGTACAATTTCAAATGCGCTATCTGATGCATATAAATTTTGTTGTAGCCGGTTGGATACTAGTCCAATATTCCGCCTTAGCGCTCCTCCTAACTCTGACTTCCCAAATACTTTCCCTAATACTTCCATCTTTCCAACAGTCGGATGATAATACGCACAAATCATATTTAACAAAGCTGTCTTTCCGGCCCCATTTAGACCATACAGAATCCAATTTTCTCCTTTTTCAATCTCCCAATTAATATTTTTCAAAATCCACTGACCATTTCTTTTTAAGCCAACCTCTTCTAATTTAACAATCATGCCAATCCCCCTATCTTCTCTACATTTTACTAAAAATTCATATAATTTGTACAGAATGAGGAACCAAGAACATTCGTATTTATCATTGCTCATTTTAGCAAACAAGTCCAAATAATAAAAAGACTTGACCTTTCTTTCATGGAATCATTCAAAATACCTTGATGTATGATTCCATTATGATTAAGGGTCAAATCTTTATGTTTACGTTCATAAAATTAATGATCTCATATCCATTCACTGCTGAATATGTAACCGCTTTAATTTAATAATAAAAAATAAATGGAGAGAGACCCTCATAAAAGAGGGTCATGGGTAAAAAATTAACCAACTAATCCTTCTTTTTTAAGGACAGCTTCTACACCATCAACTGCTTCTACTTCATCTTCACCAGTTGCAGAAATAGTAATTTCTCCACCTTTAGGTACACCTAATGACATTACGCCCATGATAGACTTTAAGTTCACAGATTTCCCTTTGAAAGAGATTTGCATATCTGATTTGAACTTGCTAGCAGTGCTAACTAATAATGTTGCTGGTCTTGCATGAATACCAGTTTCATCAATTACTGTAAATGTTTTTTCGCTCATTGTTATACCTCCAAAGAAAAAATTGTCTTACCCTACTATTTTAGCTGATTTTAGGACTTAATACTAACTTTTTTTTCATCTTTTTCTGTTTTGAGCTTTCTAGTTGTGTATCTCTCAATATTTTACATTTATTAGACAAACTTTTCTACCGTATTAGCCTCTGCTTTTTTTTACACTTTTTATGAATTCTATAAAAATCTGATTCATTTTATCATTAGTTGACGCCATTGATTCTGGATGCCATTGAATCCCTAGTAAAAAGTTAGGATAACTCTTATGCTCAACAGCTTCTATAACTCCATCACTACTAGTGGCAACTATTTCTAAGCCGGCTGCTAAGCAATCAATAGCTTGATGATGAAGACTATTTACTCTAGTTCTTGTTTCTCCAATTATATTGGCTAACTTACTTTTTTCTTTAATAGAAACAAAATGGGTGTCTAAACTTCGGCTCACAGATTGAGTGTGTTTAATACTATCTTTCATTTGCGAAGAAATATCTTGTATTAATGTTCCTCCTAACGCAACATTTAAAATTTGAATGCCTCTACAAATCGCAAGTATTGGTTTATTCGTTTCCATCGCTCTTTTAATTATTTGTATTTCCACTTTATCACGCAAAAGAATGGTGTCTCCAATATTTTGATGTGGATCTTCTCCAAATAAACTCGGATCTACATCTTCTCCCCCACTCAAAATCACAGCATCACAAAGATCCACCATTTCTCTTGCCAGGTCCTCCTCTACAAACGGCAAGATAACTGGCAATCCTCCATTGGCTGCAACGGATTTTTGATAATCATGATGCACATATGTGCCTTCCATAAATTTATTTTTAAATACGTATGCACCTGTTATCCCTATTACCGGTTTACTCAACGCTCTCCATCCCCTGACACTATTTAGTTTTTTCAATATTAACAATATTAAAAAGGAAATAAAAGAGCTTGTCAATAAACTTTCTATAAATAGAAGCAGAAAAAACAGCTAAATAACCATCATCTATCTACCGTTTTAGCTGTTTTTATCTTTTATGCTATTGTTATAAGTGTAAATACTATCTTCCTCTTACCAAATGACTTTCCAATTATGATTACAAGTCGCAGGTACGATCTTTCTCTCCATAATATAATTAGCTATTAATTCAGAAGCGTCAAGTTGAATTTCACGGATAACAGGCTTATTTTTGAACATAAAGAAATCCCCGCCGCCTCCTGCTCGATAATTATTCATCACTACTTCATATAAAGCTTCCTCGTCTATTGGCGCCCCCTCAAAATCTAACTGAACAACTCTCTGTCCAATTGGCTTAGTTAGATTGAGTGTGTATTCAATTCCTTCCCACATATCGTAGTTGTAATGCTGGGGCTTAGGGTAAACAAACGAAGGGTTGACAATCGGCTCTCCTTCGTCATTTAAAGCAAAGTATTTTGCACTATGTTCGAGCGCGTGACGAATATCCTTTCCAGATAGCAAAAGTACTTTAAATGTATTAGGATAAATATAATTGGATACAATATCTCTCATTGTTACATTTGGCTTAAATCCCGGTGATTCGTTATTAAAAAGTGCAGTATTACTGATTTTCACTTGCGCTGCATCCATTTGCACTTTATTAATAAATTCGATAAGCGGGTTGTCCTTTAAGCGGATTTGCATCGGATCTTTTACTAACATTTCCCCATCGATACGGCCAATAGGTGTATCTAACCATTCTTGTGTCCTCTCTTCATATTCCTTTAGTAATAATAGAATATCCTCCTCAGCTTCCACTTCAGCAACAGATAATAGTTCAGAACTTTTCTCGATTACTTCGCCTTTATCATCTAGTATTAATGTTATTTTTCCTACATACTTTCCATTATTGCTTGGTTGAATAATTTCTGTTCCATTGATATTACCGGTTAATTCTCTATGTTGATGACCTGTTAAAAGTACATCTACCCCGTCAATCTGTTTACAAATGGTATATCCTTGATTCTCTCTAGTCAATACTTCTGATGGTTCACCAGTCTCAGGATCTCTTTCAAATCCTCCATGATAAGAGATAACAAGAACATCCGGCTGCTCTTCCTTCTTAATCAGCTCTACCCATTCTTTTGCACTGTCAAATGCATCATTAAATTGCAGTCCTTCAATATTCTGAGGATTTTCCCAATTGGGAATGTAATCGGTTGTTATCCCTAGAATAGCAATTTTAAAACCATTTATTTTTTTAATTACATAAGGACTACCTAAAAATGGAGTTTTTGTTTTTACATCGACAATATTTGCACATAGCCAAGGGAATCTCGATTCCTTCACTGCCGATTTTAAAATATCTAACCCATAATTAAATTCATGATTGCCAATTACAGCCGCATCATACTTTAATTCATTTAATATCGTTATCATTGGATTTTTTTTATCTGCTAAAAAATTCACATAATGATAGGTTAACGGTGTGCCCTGTATTAAATCACCATTGTCAATAACAATGGTATGCTCGTTCTTGGTTCTTTCATTTCTAATTATAGAAGCAATTTTACCAAGACCAACATCTGCCGGGGTATTATTTCCATAATTCAATGGAAAAACATTTCCATGTATATCACTTGTTAATAATATAGTTACTTCTGTATTCAAGATTTCATCTCCAGTATCTAAATTTCCAATTCCTCTGAATAAAGTAGTATAATCAAGCTTCTTTTTATTCCTCTATTAAGCAAGTTCATTATAACAAGTTCATTCTTCCTTAACTACCTATAATTTCTTTTCTTTCTCCTCTAACCCTCTTTTTCTTAAACCTGATAAAAGCTGTTTATTATTTACATTAATCTCTATTGCCATCTTCACAGGCATTTTCTATCCAGATTGGGAATATGTATATTTGCCAGATGGCGAGGATTTTTTACGTGTCTGCTTGATACATTAGCGATTGCCATAATAGGTACCTTAATATCAGCACTTCCTTGTATTTCCCTTTGCCTTCTAGACTGCTAACAATAGGAGCAAAGGAAAAACAATCGCAAGTACTGGGAAATTTGCATTAAGCTTCGTACGGACATTTCCTGAAGTTATCATAGCTATTTTATTTATTATAGCAGTTGGTTCTGGATCATTTGCTGGAATACTAGTATTAGATCCACAATCCATAGAGATGTTAGGAAAATTATATTTAGAGGAAATTCTAGATAGGAGGCCAACAGAAGGCCTGCTAGCAGCCGGAAGTTCAAGATAAACATTCGTTCTGCTGCCATTTTAGGTGTCATCGGTGCAGGAAGAATTGGAACCCCACTTATTTTTGCAATCAGTACATGAGATTTGGATCGAGTTGGAATCATCCTGTGAGGGATTATTGTAAGGGTAACGATAATTGATATAATAAGTGGATTTCTAAGAAGAAGAATTACATAAAAATATAAAGTGAATTTCAAATAAACACCCATCATCTTTCCTTGATGTGTGTTTATTGTGCAAATAACAAAATAGTACCAATTATCAATTTATTTGTTACAATAGAATAATAAATTTCAAAAACAAAGGAGTGTTCCCAAAATGAAAAAAAGAAAATTATTACTTACCCACCCTCTCCATTCCTCCCTTTTGAAAAAGATACGGTCCACATTTTCTGAATGGGAAATCATCCATGCATTAAAGCAAGATGATTGGCAAGAGCATTTGATTGATTCTGAAATCATTCTTGGCTGGAGAAGTAGTTTTGATTTAAAAACTATTATGGAAAACGACCAGCTCAAATGGATTCAGACTTGGAGTGCAGGAGTAAATTCCCTTCCTTTAGAACAGTTAAGAAAAAAGAATATCGTCATTACAAGTGCAAATGGCGTACATGGCTACCCTATTTCAGAAACAATTTTTGCGCTCTTACTTGGTCTAACAAGGAATATTCATACATATGTACGAAATCAGCTTAAAAGAAAATGGGATGGAACTGACATTAAATTGGAAGCACACAAAAAAACGATCGGTATTATCGGTTTAGGAGCAATTGGGCTAGAAACAGCTAAAATTGCCAAGGCATTTGATATGCATGTTATTGGAGTAAGAAATTCACGTAAGCGAACCGATTATGTAGATGAGTTATATACTTCTGAAGAGCTAAACGAAATCCTTCCTCTCTGTGATTATGTAGTAGTCACACTGCCGTTAACAGACGATACATACCAACTATTCCAAAAAGAGCAATTTCAACACATGAAAAACTCTGCCTTTTTTATCAACATTGGACGTGGAGAAATAGTCAAAAAGGATGATTTGGTCACTGCTTTAAAAAACGGAGAAATTTTGGGTGCAGGCTTAGATGTTTTTGAAAATGAACCATTGCAGCAGACAAGTCCATTATGGGATTTGGAAAATGTTATTATAACTCCCCATACTTCGGGCTCTACAGAACATTACAACAGCAGAGTAATAGAAGACATTTTCCTCTTTAATGCAAATCATTATTTAAAAGAAGAAGGTTTAGCAATTAATGTAGTGGATTACCAAAAAGGTTATTAATGGATAGATAAAAAGAGGAGTATACTTAAAAAGCACTCCTCTTTTTATCATCCTACTTTTTTATAATTCTTCTGACTTGACGCACGGCGAACCATCATATAAATCCTTTGGCTTAAAAACCCTACTAGTAAAATAACTACTAATAATAGAGTAATGGTTGCACCAGGAGGCGTTCCTAAATGATAAGATGAAAACAATCCAGTAAAGATACTAACAGCCGCTACTAAAATAGCCACGATAAATACCCATTTAAAACCTTTTACTAATTTGATGGAAAAGGCAGATGGCAATACTAACAAGGCAGAAACCAATAGCACTCCAATTGTTGGGATAATTACTGAAATAGCAATACCAGTTAAAATACTAAATGCGATGGATAACATATTGGTATTAATACCGCTAGTTGTTGCCGTATCTTGATCAAAAGTCATAATATACATCTTTCTCGTAAAGAAAACAAAAAATAGAAGAATAATTCCAGTCACAATTGCTAATACAATCACTTGTTGTTTACTAATCGTAATAATACTTCCGAATAAATACTGATCCATGCTTGTCGTCATTCCGCCACTAGATAAACTCATGAGAAATAAAGCGAACGATAATCCAGCAGCCATAAGAATAGCAATCGATACTTCTGAATAAGTATGGTATGCTCGTCGCATATATTCAATTCCAATTGCTCCAGCAATTACAACGAGAAGACTAGAAATTGTTACATTCGTTTGAAAGAAAAAACCAATTGCCACTCCCGCTAATGATATATGTGACAATGTATCTGCCATCAATGCTTGTCTTCGCAGGACTAAATAAATTCCAATGATTGGTGCAATTATTGCAATGAGCCCACCTGCCCAAAATGCTCTTTGCATGAATTCAAGCTCAAACATCTCCATCCGCCTTTTTCTCCTTTCTCAATATGAATAATTTTATCTAAATAATCCTCTACCTCATCTTGATCATGTGTTACCATGACAACTGTTCTATTATGTTCATTTACTTGATGCTTCATAAATTCATAAAAGCCTTTCCTGCTATCTGCATCCATTCCTGTGGTCGGTTCATCTAAAACTAGCAAGTCAGGTTCAGATGCTAGAATACGTGCAATTACAATCTTTTGCTTTTGCCCTCCAGATAACTCACCGATTTTCTTATTACGGTAATCCCACATTCCAACCATTTCTAATGATTTCTTCACTGCTTCATGATCTACTTCCTTTAATCTTTCATACCATTTTTTACGTTGATATCTGCCTGATCGAACAAGTTCTATGACGGTGCTTGGGAAGCCAACGTTAAAAGAAGAAATTTGTTGGGGAACGTAACCTACAGTTAATTTTTTTCCACTCGCATTTAACTTACTTATATTCACTTCCCCTGACCATGGCTTAAGTAGCCCCAATAATAACTTTAATAAGGTAGATTTACTTGCGCCATTAGGACCTGTAATCCCAACAAACTCTCCATATTCTAATTCAAATGATACATCTTCAAGTGCAGGAACATGTTCATATCCAAATGTAATTTTTGATACTGTCGCTAGTTTCATATAGTAATTACTCCTCTCCATTTATTTATCTTCCTTATCCCTAACGCCTCTATAACCGCTCCTCTTTAAACTGTGTTATAAGTAAGTTATGTTAGTGCTTTGTATTGAATAAAAATAAGGAAACGACTTTTTATCGAAGTCTTTGTTTGTTATTGCTTCATTTATCTAACTTTAATAATTTTTACGATTTGCGGCAATCTATTCTTCATTTATTTCATTCTCGAAATGGGTACGTACAAAAGTAGTCAATTTCGTACTCATTACGATTTAAAAATTAACATTATTTGTTCGAATATAAAGTTATGACTTAATCACCAGATAAATATTTATCATTTCTTTCCTTCTATAATACATGACACTTAATAATAGACTTTTCCTTGTTAAGTGTCAACATAAATCAAAACGATTCCGATTAAAAATTTTATAATAAAATTTTGTATTGGTCAAGAATTACTTCTTATATACCTGCTTCTCCATTAATATAGCGATGCCAATAGTGGTCAACTTATTATGATTATCGTACTGATATTGTAATAAAAATAGGAAATGATGCATAACTTTTAAATACTGGGGTATATATTAAATATAAATAAATCAGAATAAAAAGCATTACTTGATGAAATTTCATCAAGTAATGCTTTATAAAAAATCAATCTATTAGAATCGAACAACTCTACCATTAAATACAGATTTCCAATATCCACTGTCCATAGATGCAATTGCAACACCAGTAGAGCTTTGAGAACCGATGAACTTGCCTCCACCAATGTAAATTCCGACATGACCATCCGTTTTATATGTGTTAAAGAATACTAGATCTCCTGGCTGCATATCACTTGTAGATACGCGAGTCCCAGCGTTTTTCAAAGCATCTGTGCTTGCAGGAATACTGTATCCAGCCTGTGAATAAGCCCAGCTAACAAAACCAGAGCAATCAAATAATCCATTTGCTACATCTGATGCTGTTCTTCCTCCACCAAATTTATAAGTAGAATTACCAATATATTTATATCCTGCTGTAATAGCTTTTGATTTACTTCCACTAGCTTTTACCGTTTTCTTTGGACCATTTGTTGATTTGTTAGAACCTGATGTAGATTTATCAGAACTTGCGGAAGAAGAATTATTAGAACTTCCATTATCACTAGTTCCAACTGTTGTAGCAACTAATTGATTTAAGTTATCTTGTTCTTTTTGTTGAATCATCTTTTTAATTTGTGGTTCTACAGATTGTAATGAGCCATACTTTTCTTCCAATTCAGCTTTACGTTCTTTATTGTCTGCTTCTTTTGCTTTCAAATCTTTTTTTGCTTGCTCATTTTTCTTCTGTTTATCTTGATTTTGCTTTTGCATTTCTTCAAGATCTAATTTTGTATTTTTCAGTTCATCATACTTTTCTTTTACTTCGTTTTGCTTCGTTTCTAAATCTTTTTTATCCGCTTCATTGCTTGCAATTAAATCTTGATCTGCTTCCATGATTGTAGCTACAGCACCTACACGGTCAACAAACTCCTTAAAGCTAGCAGCACCGAATAAAACTTCAATATAATCAACGCTTCCTCCATTTTCTTGGAAGGTACGTGCTCTTTCTTTTAATACATCATTTCTTTTTTCAATTCTATCTTCTAATTCTTTTATCTTTTTCTCAAGGGAGGCAATTTCTTTTTCTGTTGTTTCCATCTTTGTCTTTGTTTCTTCAATAAGTGCTTTATTTTCCTCAATTGCCTTATCTACTCTTTTAATTTGTGCTTCTAATTTCTTTAATTCTTCTTGTGCTTCTACGATCTTAATTTGGGCGTCTGAAATTTGGCCTTGTAAAGATTCCTTTTGTTGAACAATGCTAGGTGATTGATTCGCATGAGCATTTATTCCTGGTACGGCTAAGCTAGTCCCTAATCCAAGTAATATCGTTGTATTTAGTACCACTAGTTTCTTTTTTAACATTTCCATTTTCCCCCTGCACTTATCTAATGTAGAATTCTTATAATCTAATTGTCTATGTATTGTCTATATGTTTATGGTTGTAATTGGTAGAGAGACTCTTTTAATATAGTATTCTCTCTTCTATAAATCAAACGATAATCCTGCTTTCGACGAAAGTTCTTTATATAAAACATCTTTCGCCACAAATAGAAGTATAACATCATAATTTGTCATTTAAGTAATAGGAATATTACAATTGTGTTTCAAATGCCTTTTTTTCTGCCTTTGTTCACATTTTTTCCAAACTTATTTCCTATTCTCTTCCATTAAATGCCTATCAAAATGCAGATTTAATAATTAACATACTGTAACTAAGTCGTTCTTAATAGTAGTATTTCATCACATTATATCGACATTTTCTAACATTTCTCGCTCTTCTCTCCGTTTCCAAACAATAAGCACCACATTAGCGACTACAGACTAATTATCTTTTTTATTTAAATAAAATTCTAACAATATGGGATAAACGCCTTCAAAATGGTGAATTCAATCTATATATGCACTATGTTATATTAGTAATAACTGTTTATTTTAGCTGCGTTTCTTCAAAATTATTGCGCTTTTTAAACGGACATTATTTTGTCTTAAATCAGGAATTAATCTATCCAATTTAACTTTTGATGAAATAGTAGATAGAAAAAGTTTCTATCTGCTCCAATTTGTGCTTAAATAGAAAATCATTTGAAACCAGCTTGAAACTAACTAAAAAGGAATTGATTATTATATGAAAAGAATAGTGGTCGTAGGCGGCGGAATACTTGGCGCTGCTACTACGTTTGAATTAGCAAAGCGCGGGGCTGAAGTTATTGTTATCGATAGGGAAGATCGCGGACAAGCAACAAAAGCAGCTGCCGGAATCATTTGCCCATGGAATTCCCAACGTAGAAATAAAAAATGGTATCTATTAGCTAGGGAAGGAGCAAAATATTATCCTTCTCTTGTTAATGATTTACATAACTATCATTCATTAAATACAGGCTATAAAAAAGTTGGTGCGCTCAGCCTTCATTCAGACATAGCTAAATTGGAAGCCATGAAGGAAAGAACGTTAAAACGAAAAATAGATGCACCAGAAATTGGGGATATTGACATTCTTTCATCTTCAGAAGCACAGTCTCTATTCCCCTTATTAGCTCCTGGATATATGGCATTACATATAAGCGGTGCTGCAAGAGTAAATGGATGGGCTTTAAGAAATGCCCTCATGGAGGCAAGCAAACAATTAGGGGCAAGCTTTATCCATTCATCTTGTACCCTGTTAAGAGAGGGAAATACAATTAAAGGGGTTAAACTTAGTGACAATACATCTATTTATGCAGATGAAGTGGTTATCGCAGCTGGAGTTTGGGCAAATGAATTACTTGAGCCACTCCACTTAGCTTTTGATGTAAAAGCACAAAAAGGGCAAATACTTCATATCCAATTAAAAGACATTCAATCTTCCAACTGGCCTGTAGTAATGCCCCCGCATGATCAGTACTTATTAACTTTAGAAGATAATACGATTGTAATTGGGGCAACACACGAAAATACAACAGAATTATCTCCCCATGTTACAATTGAAGGAATAAAAGAAATAATTGATAAGGCTCTCCTATTTGCACCAGGCTTGTTAGAAGGGATATGGCGTGAAGTAAAAGTAGGTTTCCGCCCATTCACAAACGATTTTCTTCCAGTATTCGGAAGAGTAAAGCATTATGAAGGAATAACGCTCGCTAATGGTTTAGGGGCATCTGGCCTAACAATGGGACCATTTATTGGGCAGCAGCTGGCAAAATTTCTTCTTCATTCTAAATCAGATATCGACTTCTCTCCCTATTCTATCGATAGTTCTATTCAAGAGCGATAGATTCAGAAACGCTTAAAGCAGCTTCTATTTATTGATTTTATTGTCAAATCCTTAACCATGAAAACACTTAACGTTTTTCTATCTGTTTAACGTTAAGTGTTTCTTTCATTAGGTATATTCTCTCATTTTTTATTTACCTTACTAATCATAAATTCCCTAACTTGCTTCCACACACTGCTTATTAAATACTTCTGATCCATCTATTTCCTCATTTCGAATCCCAAATTATTCATGAACAAGAGTAAAACACACCTTCATATTGGAAACTCATGAGAATAGATAGTAGTTTCTACATATGGTTCTTCAATCATATTCGTATTAAAATTGTTCTGTATTACGTTCACTTTCATTCTATGTAACGTTCATTCCCGTCTATTATCGAGAAAAAATGATAGATTGCAGAAGGAAAAAAGGAGTTTGTGTTTTCCTATTATTTGTTAGAAGAACAAATAAATATTTTTCCGAATTAGCTGTTGTTTAATATACTTCTTGTTACAGTTATTTTTTAAATGGAATGAATTATTACGATTACTTAGGGGAATGGAGGAGTTGTGAAAGTAACAATTGATGCAAATGTTAGTATTTCTCTTGCAATAAGAAAGAGGCAATAAAGTATGTTACTGGATACAGATTCGATTTGCGAAACCTAAAGTTTTTCAAATCAAATTATTTTAGATATCTCAGATTTTTTTGCAAAAGACAGTTCTTATAATCAAATCCTGGTTAGGTACCATACAATGAGAATCTTTCTTTTAATCTCTGAAAGTAATTAAGTTTGAATTGGGGTATATTAACATCTGGATAATGTTTAGAAAGATTGCAAACAATCTTTCCAAACACTATTATTACCAGACCAATGATTTACCTGCTAATTGATATAAATGGAAAATTCACGCTATCTATTTCCGTTTTTAACTGAAATCGTTCAGTTTTATTTTGCATTTACTTTATATATTGGAATCTCATAGTTTAAAGTATAGGAACTTAACAGACTATATAAGTTATAAATTTGGCCCACTTGTTTAGTAGCCCAGCCTATATCGGAAGCATATTGATGCGTTGCATTTCCAGTTTTCTCAGCTGCATCAGGATTCCATCTCATTTTATATAAAGTATCTTGTCCTGCATTAACATAACCTTGGGCAATAAATTTAGCTCCACCTATAATGGCTGCCTCTGGCGTAAACCATCCTGCATTATAAGCATATTGTGCACCGCTTGAAACGGCTGATCCATCATAGGCACCAATACCATACATGTTATACACAGTTTTACCATTAACCTGAACACCATTCGCTAAAGTGGATGTTCCATTTCCAGTCTCTAAAAGTGCATGTGATATCAAATAAATCTCATTAATTCCATATGCATTAGCAGCAGTTACAAAAGAAGAAGCTTTTCCTGCTAAGATTCCTTTTCCAGCTAAAATCTTACTATCTACTTCTTTATCATCTACATTTGCTTTTGCAGATAATTTTAGAAATTGCAGTGATTGTGTATCACTATTAATAAAATTGTTTGGGTTAAGATAGTAAGCAGTGTCTTCCTTACTAGCAGTAACCCATGATTGTGAATAATTTACTTTATACCAGTAATAACCATCTGTTCCTTTGATTTTAGAAGTAACCGTTAATACTTGGCCACTAGTCAAGGTACTGACAACAGAATAATCGGTTCCAGCACCTCCGCGTAATCTCCAGCCATTTCCGATTACAGTACCCTTTGTTGAATCTGCTGTTTTAAAAGCAATCGCATCTTCTCTAATATATGTGTCATATTTTTTATCTGTTTGTGGATTCACACTTAATTGAATATTTGTCATTTCTTCTAGTGTGAGATTATAATTCACATAACTTTTATTAATCGTTGCATTAGCTGAGCCATTGCCTTTGCTAGATAGATACTCTGAACTTACATAGCCTTCTAGATTATTGACTTTTACTTTAGACCAACCATTTCCTTCTGCTTGTACGATTACTACAGTACCTGCTTGAAGCTTACTGAGAATCTTGCCACTTGTTGATGGTGTTGATCGCAAATTCAAACTAGAACCTGCTTGAACATTTACGATTTTTTCGGTTACAGTTGGCGTTTCTTCCGGCTGTTTCGCTTCGTTCTTATCTGTTTCTTTATCGGGAGTAGATATACTTGTTAAGTATTCGCTGCTTACATAGCCTGCTACTTTACTTGTCTTGATTTGAGACCAGCCGTTTTTCTCTGATAATACCGTTACTACTGTGCCTGCTGAAAGCTTCCCTTTAATCGATCCGCTTGTTGATGCCGTGGA
>NZ_BCVE01000003.1 GCF_001591585.1 Niallia circulans NBRC 13626
TAGAGTCAGCTTGATTAAGTTGGTTTATTTTTGACTATGGATTTACTCTGCCTACCATCATTTCCCCAAAAGACAGCTAGCAATTACACTGATTACAGTACTTTTTTCGTGCTTAGTTTAGCTTGTGTGAAAAGTAACAGATAGTCGAATCCTCCTGCTTTGGAGTCCGTTCCAGACATGTTAAAGCCTCCGAATGGGTGCACTCCTACTAATGCACCTGTACATTTCTTATTAATATATAAATTGCCGCAATGCTGATTTTCTAATGCATACTCGATTCGATCATCTTGAGTAGAAAAAAAGGAGCCGGTCAAGCCATATTCGGTATCGTTATATACTTCAATACCTGTTTTCCAATCAGGCACCTTACAGATTGCGAGAATTGGACCAAAAATTTCCTCTTTCATAATGCGAGCATCTGCGGGAACATCTATAAAAATAGTTGGTTCAATATAGTAGCCATTTCCTTCTGCACGAGACCCACCTATTGCGAGGTTCCCTTCGTTTTTGCCAATTTCAATATAGCCTAGTATTTTGTTTAATGCTTTTTCATCAATCACTGGCCCTACTGCTGCATTCGTCTCTGGTAGGCCAATAGCTAAATTTTTTGTTCGTGCTACTACCTTTTCTACGACTTTATCATACACAGATTCCACAATAATTGCTCTAGATCCAGCAGAACATTTTTGACCTTGAAAACCAAACGCCGCTGCCACAATCGCTTCTGCTGCTGCATCAAGATCTGCTGTTTCATCGACTACAATGCCATCTTTCCCACCCATTTCGGCTACAATTCGCTTTAACCACATTTGGCCAGGCTGTACAACAGATGCACGCTCATAGATACGGCAGCCTACAGCACGAGATCCAGTGAAGGAAATGAATCTTGTTTTAGGATGCTCCACTAAATATTCTCCTACTTCCAAACTATCGCCAGGAAGATAATTAATAACACCCGACGGCAAACCCACTTCTTCCATTAATTCTACAAACTTAGCAGCAATAACTGGTGTATTATCGGACGGCTTTAAGATAACGGTATTCCCCGATACGACTCCAGCAACTGTTGTCCCTGCCATAATAGCAAGCGGGAAGTTAAATGGAGAAATAACAACCCCTACCCCAAGCGGAATATAGGTAATCTTATTATCTACTTCACCAGCTGTCGGGTATAGCGGTTGGTGGATCGATGTCTCACTTAAACGAATCATTTCTCTCCCGTAAAACTCAAGGAAGTCAATTGCTTCCGCAGTATCTGCATCTGCTTCTACCCAGTTCTTCCCTGACTCTAAGATTAAATATGCGGAAAACTCATGTTTTCTTTCCCTCATTAATTGTGCAGCTTTAAACAAATATTCAGCACGCTCAGCTGGTTTTACTTTCTTCCATGTCTCAAACGATTGCAAGGCTTCCTGCATGGCCTTTTCTGCATACTCTTTATTCCCTTTACTTACTTCTCCGATGACTTCATCTACATTCGCCGGATTAATCGATACCGTTTTTTCTTTTGTCATAATTTTGGCTTTGCCAATTACAAGGGGGAAGGTTTTTCCTAATTCCTCTTTTACTTTTTGAATAGCGGCTTCCATTGCATGCTGGTTCTCGATTTTTGTAAAATCGGTAAACGGTTCATTTTTATACGGTGGGATACTTGTCATATTCGTCATCTTTTATTTCTCCTTTTTTGTTTATATTTTTTCATCCTGATATCTAGCAAACTTAATATATAAAAAGGGGAGCTCGATTCTACCGACTTACTTAAATAAGTTTTTCAAAATAAACCAAACGTTTGCTGGTCTTTCTGCCAATCTTCTCATAAAATAGCCGAACCAATCTTTTCCGTATGGCACATACACTCTTACTTTGTACCCTTCTTTCACTAGCTTATTTTGCAAATCCTCACATATTCCATACAGCATTTGAAATTCAAACTTGTCTTTATCAATCCCATGATTTGCGGCAAGCTCTTTAGTGAATTGGATTATTTTTTCATCATGGCTGGCAACAGCTGTGTAGTTTCCATTCAGCATATGCATTTCAATAATTTTTTTATAATTTTCGTCTACGTCCTTTTTCTCTGGAAAGGCAACATCCGGTGACTCTTTATAAGCCCCCTTTACCAAACGCAGATTTGCGCTTAATTCATTCAAATGTTTCATATCTTCTTCTGTTCGATACAAATAGGCTTGAATGACCAAACCAACATTATCATATTCCTTGCGGAGCTCTTCATAAATATCAATGGTTACTTGACAATGAGCGTAGTCTTCCATATCGATACGGACAAAGTTTCCGTATTGGTTGGCTCTAGAAACAATTTTCCGCATGTTGTTCAAGCATAATTCCTTATCAATATCCAACCCCAGTGATGTCATTTTGACTGATAAATGAGAGTGAACGCTAGATGCATGAATCTCATCTAGTGTTTTTAAAGACATTCTCGTTGATTCATCTGCTTCTTCTTTCGTATAGACAAACTCTCCTAAATGATCAAGCGTAACCACTCTACCTGATTTGTTTAATTCACTGACTTTTGAAATTGCCTCTGCTATCGTTTCACCAGAAACGAATCGTTTTGCTCCAAAGCGTAAACCGTATTTGCGAGCTAATTTATTGGCGGACTTATTCTTAGCTAATGACTGAAACATATTTCTCAATGCAACTTCCATCATCAAGCTCCCCTTTTTGAACACTTTTGTTTAAAATCTTAACACTGTACATTTGTGTTTAATTCTTACTTCGATTATACAATAATACCAGCTTTGAAATCTATAATTTTCTGATTAATTTTTATTATTAAAATACTGGAAGCGCATAATTTATTTCTTTTGATAGCTGCTTAAAATTTTGAGAGAAGAGTATCCGAAATGATTAATGATTGAGGCTGCCAATCACATAAAAAAAGATTGTCCGACTAGTACTCTCTTTAAAAAAGATTCTAACCCCTCTTTTAAAAGAGTACTTCACAGACAATCTCTTAACTAATTTTGTATGTTCTCTGGTTGTGTTTTCTTCTAGTCATTCTTTTTGCTAATACTCCATATCTCGGAGAGCAAAGGAAGCTTATCATAAAAATGATACCTGTAGAAAAAGCCATCGCCCCTGAAATAGAGGTATCTAACCATACCGCCATATAATAGCCAATAAACGCCGATAAAATCCCAAACCCACTGCTTAACAGAAAAAGAAAGGATAATCGATCTGTCCATAAATAAGCTGCCGCCGCAGGAGTAATAAGCATTGCTACTACCATAATTGCGCCAACAGCATCAAAAGCTGCCACTGTTGTTAAGGAAACCAAAGACATAAATAAATAATGCATAAAGATAACCGGAATACCAAGGCTTGCAGCAAGTGCAGGATCAAATGAAGTAATTTTCCACTCTTTATAGAATGTAATAATGACCAATAGAATTACAAATAACACGCCGCTAAGTAATACTACTGCCTCTGGAACACTTCCTAGAATGGGGACTTCTACTCTTTCCCATGGGATGAAAGTAATTTCTCCCATTAAAGTATGTTTCACATCTAAATGGGCATTGCCTACTTTGGTTGCAATTAAAATGACCCCTATCGCAAATAGTGTAGTAAAGACGATTCCAATCGAAGCTTCTTGTTGAACTCCGCGTGAATGCAGCCACTGAATGAAAAACGCAGTAATAAGGCCAGCAATAACCGCGCCAATCAACATATGAATTCCTGTTAATTCTCGTGTTATTAAATAAGCACACACTATCCCCAATAACACGGTATGGCTAATAGCATCAGCCATCATAGCCATTCTTCTTAAAATCAACAAAACGCCAATTAAACCACAACTTAGTCCTACTAATGAGGCAGTCAACAATATCCAACCTGTATAGCTCATTATTGTTCTACCTCCCTCGTCATTTTTACTAACTCCATGCTCTTCCTTTGTCGTTTCTGTTGAAAATAGACAACAGCCAATCCTTTTTTACCTCCTAAAAATAAGGAGATAAAGAAAATAGCAGCTGCGGTTACTACGATAAACGGACCAGTTGGCCATCCTTTTCCAATTGTGCTTAAAAATGTTCCAATCATTCCGGAGGCTCCTCCAAACAAGGCGGAAAGAATCACCATCACTTTAAAGGATTCTGTCCAATATCTAGCACTTACACTTGGAATTATTAATAAGGCTGCCATTAATATGACGCCGACCGCTTGAATGCCAACCACAATAACTAAAACAAGAATTGCCATATAGAGTGCATTCATCCCCGTTATGGATATACCTAATCCTTTCGCAAAGCTTGGATCGAACAAAAAAATTTTCCACTCTTTAAAAAGAATTACTGTTAAGAAAAGTACAATAATAGCCACCATCATCATGGTCCAGACATCTCTTGATACCATAGATGCCGCTTGCCCAAAAATAAAACTATCCAGTCCACTTTGATTACCGCCAGGCATTCGATTAGCAAATGACAACAGCATAATCCCTAAGCCGAAGAAAACTGATAATACAATTCCCATGGCTGCATCTTCTTTCACACGACTTGAGCTTCTGATCCACTGAATAAGAAATGCACCTAATAAAGCGGTAATCGCTGCTCCAATTATCATGACAAATAGATTTTTTTCTCCCAGTACTATAAACCCTAATACAACTCCTGGTAACGCAGCATGAGAAAGGGCATCACTCATTAAGCTTTGTCTCTTCCAATAAGCGAAGCTTCCAATAACACCTGCTGCCATTCCTAATAAGAACGTACTGAATAATACAGATTGCGCATTATAAGAAAGAAAACTAAACATTATCTCTTCTCTCCCATCCAGTGCAAGGTACCACCATATGCTTTCCTAATGTTTTCTTTTGTGAAAGTCTCACTTGTAGGACCATGGGCAATGACTGTTTTATTTAACAGGAGAACATGATCAAAATATTCTTCAACAGTCTGCAAATCATGGTGGACGACCATAACAGTTTTACCGCGCTCTTTCAACATCTTTAAGGTTTCCATAATCGCCTTTTCCGTTGTTGCGTCTACTCCAGCAAGCGGTTCATCTAAGAAGTAAAGATCAGCCTCTTGCGCCAGCGCGCGTGCAAGAAACACACGCTGCTGCTGTCCACCTGATAACTGACTAATCTGACGATCTGCATAGTCTTCCATCTTCATTTCTTTTAAGGCTGCCATTGCCTTTTGTTTATGCTCTTTCTTCGGCCACTTGAGCCACCCTATTTGCCCATATAAACCCATTGTTACTACATCAAGAGCATTTGTTGGAAAGTCCCAGTCTACCGAACCACGCTGGGGTACATACCCAATTCTCGATTTGGCTGTTTGATAGGTTTCACCAAAAAAGTTCACCTCTCCACTAATAGCATGGTGAAGCTCTAATATTACTTTTAACAAAGTAGATTTCCCGGCCCCATTTGGTCCGACGATACTCGTCAGAGTTCCCTTCTCCACTTGAAAACTAACATCAGATAGTACTTCATTTTTACGATAAGCAGCGGACACATTTTCCACTGTAAGTACTGTCTCCATCTTTATTCCACTCCTCTGCTCAATGCTTGATAGATGGTTGAAACATTATGTTCATACATCCCGATATATGTTCCTTCATTCGATTTCGCATCGCCCATAGCATCAGAGAATAATTCTCCTCCAAGTTCTATATCAAGCCCTTGTTTTTTTGCTCCTTCCAGAACGGCATTGATGGAGGCTGGGTTAATGCTGCTTTCAACAAAAACTGCTGGAACTTGATGCTCTACTAGTAATGCAATAGTATCCTCTATATCCGTTAACCCAATTTCAGCTTCCGTACTTAAACCTTGTAAACCAACAACCTCTATATCTAGCATTCTTCCAAAATAGCCAAATGCATCATGTGCTGTAACCAATACCCGCTTATCTTCAGGTAATGATTCCATTTGTGTTCTTGCTTCTTCTTTTAATGAATCTAATTTCGCAAAATATTCCTGTTTATTTTTTTCAAAATAGTCACTATCATCAGGTGACGCTTTCTTTAACTCGGTCGTTGCAGCATCAAGTGCCTCTTTCCACAAATCAACATCAAACCAAATATGGGGATCAATTGCGCCTTCCTCATCCTTCAAAAGCTTCTCTTCTGCGATACCATCCCCAATCGCAAGAACTGGTTTTGTTTTGCCGATTTCTGCAAAAACCTTTACCATGTTTGCCTCTAGATGCAGCCCGCTATAAAAGACAATATCCGCCCCATCCATTTTCTGGATATCCCCTTGTGTCGCTGTATACAAATGAGGATCCACTCCAGGTCCCATCAAGCTTTGCACTTCTACTTTATCGCCGCCAATAACCGACATAGGCTCTGCAATTTGCGCAATTGTAGTAACAATCGTAAGCTTACCATCTTCTTTTGATTCCGTTGATTCAGCTGAACATCCTGTTAGAAAAACAAACGACATTAGCAATCCTGTTAGTACCAATTTCCACATTATTCCTGCCCCCTTTTCTTTATCGCAACAAACATACCATTTGGACAATTTGTTTCCCTAAGGAAACTTTTATGTTTATATACAAAATACTTAACTATTCGAAAAATGTCAATGATTTAATCGTGATTAGGGAAAATTTTTTAAGTAACTTTGCTAACATTCAATAAAAAAAGATGCCTTTATTAACAGCATCTCTCTTAAAAACTATTTTGTTATCCAAATATCTTCTCCCATAACTCCACAAGAAAGAATTTCACTTCTACTTCTTCTTCTTTTTCTCCTTCTACAAATACAGGATCTTGTTTCTCTTCCGCTTTAGTTTGTTCTTTTTGTTCTTTCTTTTCTTTCTTTTCTTTCTTTTCTTTCTTTTCTTTCTTTTCTTTCTTTTCTTTCTTTTCTTTCTTTTCTTTCTTTTCTTTCTTTTCTTCCTTTACTGCTTTATCTTCTTTTTCTTCTTTCTTCTCTTCCTCAAATCCATCACTTACCGCAACTCCGTTAGAGAAATCCAAGAAGCATAATGGCGGGAAAAGAACACACCACCAATTTGCCCCTTCACCTTCTCCTAAAGTAATTAAAATGGCATCATATTGTCCAGCTGGATATAAGAACTCACCATAAAGCTTAGTTGGAAAATCCACTTTATCAAACGTAACATTTACAGCTTGATTGGCTTTTTCTTCTTCTACTACTCTTTCCGCAATCAGTTTAATCTCTGGTAATTTTTTCTTCAATAAGTCTTTTGCTGCTTCTTTAGAAGTTAATTCGGAAACCCAGTTTGTAATTTCCTCATTTACAGCATCTCTTACTTTTCTTTTTAACTCCTGATCATTTTCCTTATCACTATTTGCTAAAATTCTTAGACGAATCGCATCATTAGGAATAATTACTTCATTATTTGCTGTCACTTCATTTTTTGGAATATATAAACTCATCATTGTAGATAAAATAAGTACAAATAAATAAATAGTTGCCATCGGTTTATTTTTCATCTTTAGCACCGCCCCTTCACTAACACAGTGTGGGCAGATTAATAGAATCTTAAACTAGTAAATTTCATTTTTTTGGAGTAATTTTTTGTAGAATGGGAATTTGTCTTCATTTATTTTGCCGTTTGCTGCTTTTTCTTGCAGTTCTCCCACCTTACACTTGCGGCTCCTCCTCTCCAACTTATAAAACGACTCTTCCCAAATAAAAAAAGCATATGCTATTACACCGTATAACCGGGTATAGCATATGCCTTTTCTCCTACTAATCAAAAGCCTACTTCGGCAAATACCATGCGATCTTTGCCATTGATATCATATTGAACTTCTACTTTTGCCTGAGGGAAAGCGGCTTCTAAAAGCTGTGCAACAGCATTGCTCTGGCCCGCACCTACTTCAAAGCCAATAATAGCTTTTTCCTTGACGACCTGAGGTAGTTCTTCACATAGCCTTTTATACAAAAGGAGCCCATCTTCTCCGGCAAACAGTGCTCTATGCGGCTCGTGCTCGGTTACCACGTCAGACATCGTCATGACATCCCCTTCTGGTATATAGGGAGGATTGGAGAGTACAACGTCAAAGCTTTTCCCTTGGGCAATAAATGGCTGCAATAAATCTCCTTGTACAAATTCTATTGGATCTGCCCCTAAATTCCCAGCATTCTGCTTTGCAACAGCTAATGAAACTTCATAAAGATCACTAGCTACCACCTGCAAGGATGGACATTCTAGCTTCATAGTCACAGCAATTGCCCCGCTTCCTGTCCCCACATCTATTAGCTTTAACGCTGCATCTTTTCCAAACAGTCTATCTATCCGTGCAAGCGCAGATTGTACAAGCTCCTCCGTTTCTGGTCGAGGAATGAGCACTTCCTTATTCACCTTAAAAGCTCTGCCATAAAAGTCTTCTTGACCAATAATATATTGGACTGGTTGTCCTTTGGCATGCAAGTAGACTAGCTTTTGGAAATCCTTGAATTGTTCATCACCTATGTCTTCACGAAATTTCATAAGCATTTCAGATCTACTCACTTGTAAAGAATGCCTTAATAATAACTCCGCTGCATATTCTTCTCTATTATGCTCCTTTAAAAAAGAAGAAGCCCATTTTAGGGCTTCAAATACCTTACACATCGGAAGCACTTTCCAAACGACTAGATTGTTCTTCAAAAATGAGGGCATCGATAATATCATCCATTTTTCCTTGAAGAATTTGGTCTAACTTTTGAATAGTTAATCCGATACGATGGTCAGTCACACGGTTTTGCGGGAAATTATACGTACGAATACGCTCAGAGCGGTCCCCTGTTCCAACCGCAGATTTACGTTGTTGATCATATTCTGCTTGTGCTTCTTGCTGGAATTTATCATAAACACGCGCACGTAATACTTTCATTGCTTTTTCTTTATTTTTTATCTGTGATTTTTCATCCTGACAGGAAACGACTGTACCTGTTGGAAGATGCGTTAAACGGACAGCAGACATCGTTGTATTAACACTTTGCCCTCCAGGACCACTAGAAGCAAATGTATCTACACGAATATCTTTTTCATGGATTTCAATCTCTACTTCTTCTGCTTCAGGCAAACAAGCAACTGTTGCAGTAGACGTATGGATACGACCACCAGATTCCGTTTCCGGCACCCGCTGTACACGATGGGCCCCATTTTCAAACTTTAATTTGCTGTATGCCCCTTTTCCGTTAATCATAAAGATGATTTCTTTATAGCCGCCAACACCTGTTGAGCTCGCATCGATGACTTCCATCTTCCATCCTTGCGCCTCCGCAAAGCGGCTATACATACGGAAAAGATCCCCTGCAAATAATGCAGCTTCATCTCCTCCGGCAGCACCTCTTATTTCCATAATAACGTTTTTATCGTCATTAGGATCTTTAGGGATTAACAATATTTTCAAACGTGCTTCTAACTCTTCAATACGTGCTGCTGTTTCATCTAATTCCTCTTTTACCATCTCGCGCATTTCTGGATCTAGCTTTTCTTCCAGCATTGCTTTAGCTTCTACATGCTGTTCTTTTACTTCTTTATATTCACGATAAACTTCTACTGTTTCTTGAATATCCGATTGTTCCTTCGAATAGTCACGCAGTTTTTTTGTATCATTCACAATTTCAGGATCACTTAATAATTCATTAAGCTTGTCATAACGATCCTCGACAGCTTGAAGACGATCAAACACACTATTCACCTCGTTTTTATCCATAACGTATTCATTATATTATAGGCTATTTTTCTCGTCAAAACCAATTCTTATGAAAAATAGCATTTTATCGCTTCTTTTCTTTTTCAAAAAAATTCTTCCACTTAAAAAATAGCGCCTTAATTAAATAAGCATAAGAATGTAGAGCCAATTTTTTCATTATCTATTATAATAGATATAACACTAAAAAGAGAGGAAATGACAAATATGTCCCTAACGAACCATTCCATTTACGAATATGTGATGGACAAGGCGCCCTCTATTACGAAAACATGGTTTGCTATTAAAGATGGAGAACCAGGGTCTATTTACTCAAAAAACACCTCCCCTGCAGTTGAAGAAATGCTTAAAAAGCAGCATGCTTTTACCATTCAGACTGTTATCAGTGCATTTCTAGAAGATGAAAGCATCTTTGCTGATAATCTAGAAGTATGGGCAAATGAAGTTGCTAAAAGCAGGGTAGAATTAGCAACGCCTGTTCATGAAGTATTAGAGGCATTAAGTATTACAAGAAAGGCAATATGGGATACAATTGAACAATTTATCCTTGAGCATAAAGAAGTTTCAACAGCCTTAGTTTTACAATGGAGCACTAAATATCACTCTACTTTTGATCAATTGACAAATCAATTTACCAGTATGTATCATACTTTTACCAAAGAAAAAATCCATTCCCAAGAGGAGCTTATCCAGCAATTAAGCGTTCCTGTTATTCCAATTACTGATTCGATTGGTGTTCTTCCCCTAATCGGTGACATTGATAGCTTACGTGCAAAACTAATATTAGAAACCGTTCCTGTACGCTGCAAAGAGGAAGGCATTGAGCATCTGTTCATTGATTTATCAGGTATTTCTTCCATTGATACAATGGTTTTGCATGAGTTAATGAAACTAACAAAAATACTTTCTTTCATTGGTATTGAGTCTACTATTTCTGGACTTAGTCCTGATACAGCACAAATGATTGCTGCCTTGGGAATTAAATTGGGGAAAGTTTCCACATTCAGTACGCTAAAACAAGCGCTATCTTTACAGGAAAAGTCTTTAGATGTCGCAGCCTCTAGCATTAGTACTATGCCTTTCGCAAAGCATAAACCATAAAAAAACTCTGCTAAATTGTTTATACTACTATCGGAAATGGATTTCCTGCATAGCAATAAATGATTTAGCAGAGTTATTAATCTTTTTTCTATTAAACTAGTAAAATTAGAATCCTTTATTCAGAATTTCTTCTCCTACAAATTCATCACGTATCTCGCCAACAATCTCTTCTAGAATGTCCTCCATTGTAACGAGTCCTACAATTACGCCTCTTTCATTTTTCACTAAAGCCATGTGCACTCTTTCTTGCTGCATTTTAAGAAGAACATTTTTGATTGGTGACGTTTGAAAAAAAATAGGCATCTCATGAATAAATTCTTCCATTTTCGTTTCTCTTCCTGCTACCACATTTGGCAGCATTTCTTTTGTATTTACATACCCTACTAGCTTTGTTCCATCCTTTGTAACAGGGTAACGAGTATATTCATGTGTATCCAAGACAGTCAACATTTCTTCCAATGACATTTCTATTTCTACATTCACAATTTGTTCTCTTGGAATCATAATTTCTTTTAGAATTCGATTATCAAAAGCAAAAATATTCTTTAAATAGGCTAATTCTGTTTGATTGATTTCGCCACTCTCATAACTTTGAGTCACAATCAACTTTAATTCCTCTTCCGAATGGGCTATTTCATGTCCAGTCGGTTTTATACCAAACCATCCGAGGATCGCTCTAGATGAGCCATTTAGAGCATGGATAATCGGCTTTGTAACCTGCCCAAACCAATATAAGCCAGGAGCAAACATCAGCGTCATTTTTTCAGCATATTGAATAGCCAATGTCTTTGGAGCCAATTCTCCGACTACAACATGTAAAAAAGAAACAACTGACAAAGCAATTGCATAGGAGAGTACAGTTGATAAAGCATTAGGCACATCGAACCTCTCAAACAAAGGATGAAGGATTTTTTCTACTGTTGGTTCCCCTAAAGCTCCTAAAACGAATGCCGTAATGGTAATCCCAAGCTGACAGGCAGATAAATAGTAATCTAAGTCATGCGCTACTTTTTTTGCAATAATTGCCTTTTTATTTCCCTCGGCAATAAGCTGATCCAGCCGTGACATTCTTACTTTTAAAATAGCAAATTCCGCCCCAACGAAAAACGCTGTTAACATAATAAATACTGCTACTAAAAACAAATTCAATAGTATTATACTGTCCAATTATTTCCCTCTTTTAAAGGGATTCACCTCCATGAGTTATCGATAAAGCAGTTTTGACATCTAGATAGTTTTAAAAGCGTTTTGTGTAAGGCTAACCTCTTTGATCTGGTAGTTATCCATATCGGTCACAGTCCATAATCGGTCCCCTTGTTCTACTTGATCCCCAATTTTTGCTGTATCTAATAGCTGATATTGTATCCAGCCTGCAATAGTATCAAGTTCTTCCCTTTCTTCAAACGGGATTCCAAAACGTTCTTCTAATTCATCTAGCAATACACGGCCATTAATGAAATATTTATCCTTCCCCGACTCTCGGATGTCCGCCACTTCATCTGCATCAAACTCATCACGGATTTCTCCAACAAGTTCCTCTAGTATATCTTCCATTGCCAGGATACCAGAAGTACCACCATACTCATCAATAACCAATAACATATGCACTCTCTCCTGCTGCATTTTTAAAAGAGCATCCTGCAATCTTGTTACTTCTAACACAACCGGAAGGTCACGAACGAACTCTTCTAATTGACGATTTCTTCCCCAAGCCATTTGTGTGAGCATTTTCTTTACATTCACTACACCAATAATATGATCTTTATCTCCATCCTCTGTTACAGGATAGCGCGTATAATTATGCTCATCCAAGACCTTTACAATCTCTTCATAGGACATATCTTTATTTAGTGTTACTAACTCTGTTCTAGGAACCATAATATCCTTCGCTACTCTTTCATCAAAGGAAAATACATTTTCCATATATTCAAGCTCTGTTTGATCAATTTCTCCACCTTGATAACTCTGTGTCATTACTATTTTCAATTCTTCTTCAGAATAGGCCTGTTCGTGCTTAACAGGTTTGATCCCCATTAAACGAAGTACTACTTGTGCAGAACCATTCAATGCCCATATAAAAGGTTTCATCACCTTACCAAACCAATATAATGGCGGCGCCAGCAATAAGGTTAATTTTTCAGCGAATTGAATAGCAAGTGTTTTCGGGGCCATTTCTCCTACCACCACATGCAAGAAAGTTACCAATGCAAAAGCAATAGCATAGGAAGCAACTGAGGCAACAGATGGAGAAGCATTCAGTAAATTAAATACTGGATACAATAGTTGCTCAATTGCCGGTTTTCCTAGGGCACCAAGACCAAGTGCGGTTACGGTAATACCTAATTGACAGGCAGAAAGATAGTAATCTAACTCACT
This sequence comes from Niallia circulans NBRC 13626, assembly GCF_001591585.1. GTDB lineage: Bacteria > Bacillota > Bacilli > Bacillales > Cytobacillaceae > Niallia > Niallia circulans. The sequence goes on from NZ_BCVE01000003.1 coordinate 13,126, forward strand.
TGCTACTTTCTTCGCCATAATGGCCTTCTTATTTCCTTCTGCTATTAACTGATCAATTCTTGACATACGAATTTTAACAACAGCAAATTCTGCACCAACAAAGAAAGCTGTTAGCGCTATTAATAGCACTAGTAAAAATAAATTGATTATCGTTATTATGTCCAATTATTTCCCTCGTTTCGAGGGATTCACCTCCAGGAATAGTTACATTAAAGACAGTAATTTCATTACGTCTAATAATTTTGTTTCAAGTGTACGATACACTTTCTTTTTCTCTTCCTGCGGCGCATCTTTCAATCGTTCTTCCAAGGAGGCCAGTTTTTTATGCAAACAGGCAATTTCGTCCTGTACCTCATCCATCATTGGTTCGATTTCTTGGTCTTCCATTGAATGAATGACTTTTCGTATTTCTTCAATCGACATACGTTGTTTTTTCAAAAGTTTTATTCGTTCCAATGTATAGAGAACATCTTCGGAATACAGGCGATAATTGGAATCAGATCGCGTCACCGGAAGCAATTTATTACTTGTATAGTAATCAATCGTTCTTGTAGATAATCCGCTTAATTTCGCCACTTGGCCAATACGCAATAACGCCTTCCCAATGAAAAAACCCCTTTCTGTTTATAAGTTAATTATATAGTAACATGCAAAACAAAATCCGTACAGTATTACGTTACGGTTTATCGTTCATGTTGATAATGAATTTTACCTAAGAATAGCAGACGAATTCCAGGATTTTATCAATTCTACGGTTTTGTACTTGTTTTCGATATTCTCTATAAACAATAAAAAAGCTCCCGTTAAGAAGGATCAACCATTCCTAACAAGAGCTTTTTCTTATAAAGCTGTTGAGGTATTATCTTTATTTGCTTTCTCTGTACTTCTAGGTACTTCATGATGATGGCGACATCTTGGTTCATAAGATTCAGAAGCACCTACTAAAATTACAGGATCTTCATAGTTAGCTGGGGCACCATTAATCAATCTTTGTGTTCTACTTGCTGGAGAACCGCAAACGGCACAAACTGCCTGAAGCTTCGTCACTAATTCTGCGATCGCCATTAATTCTGGCATTTTTCCGAATGGCTCGCCTCTAAAGTCTTGATCTAGACCAGCACAAATCACTCGATGGCCACTATTTGCCAAATGTTGAATAACTCCAATAATTTCATCATCAAAAAACTGCACTTCATCTATTGCAACTATCTCTATATCGGAAGTAACATATTCAAAAATGTCTGCTGATTTACTAATAGGAATCGCATTGGTTGCAGTTCCATTATGAGAAACGACAGATTTCTCACTATAGCGATTATCGATACTTGGTTTAAACACTATAAACTTCTGCTTAGCAAATTGCGCTCTTCTTACACGACGGATGAGTTCTTCTGATTTTCCTGAAAACATACTTCCACAAATAACTTCTACCCATCCATGATGTTTCATTACATACATGAAACCGCTCCTTCCTAGATAAAACAACTTGTCTCTTCCATTACTCTATTTATATTTTCCTAATTAATAGTCAAGATATGAAAATCACTATCCATATTCTCTCTTACATACTTTAACAGCTATCCATGCTAATGGAAATAATAGATTCACTTCAAATATCATTTTTACTAGCATCTCGCATGAAAAATAGACAAAAAAATAACATAAGATACTTAAGAATAAAAGTTATATCATGACTTTCATTCTTAAAAATCCTACTATCAGTCCAAATAAAAAACAGGCAAGGAGAAGTAACTTCTTGCCTGTTCTTGATATTCCATATTACTTAAGACCGTATTTTTTGTTGAAGCGATCAACACGTCCGCCAGCTTCAGCAAATTTTTGACGTCCAGTATAGAACGGATGGCACTCAGAACAAGTTTCAACTTTGATTTCTTTTTTAACAGAACCAGTTTTGAACTCGTTACCACAAGCACATTTCACCGTAATTTCGTTATAAGTTGGATGAATTCCTGTTTTCATTCCTTTTCATCTCCTTCCGCCCTGCAACTTTCGAAACAGAGTTCTAAAACAGTGCTTAGACACTGTAATTGTAAAACACATTGATTATATTATAACAAGTACATTCTTGTTTTGCAACACTATTAACCATGCATTAATTACCAAATATTGAAAAAAACTGAAAGTCTTCAATCATAGAAATAAATAATTTAAAAATCACTTATATCGCTTTTATCTGTGATTAGGAACGCTTCGCAGTTCCTGCTTTCATTTGTTCACCTAGGATGGCAAAGAAATCCTCATTGCTTTTCGTTTGTCTTAATTTTCTTAAGAACTTTTCAGCAAAGTCTGGTGAATCAGACATTGACTTACGAATAGCCCATAGCTTGTCTAAATGTTCTTTAGGAATCAATAATTCTTCTTTTCGTGTTCCAGAGCGTCTAATATCAATAGCAGGGAATATTCTTCTTTCTGCTAATGCACGATCTAAATGAAGCTCCATATTACCTGTTCCTTTAAATTCTTCATAAATAACATCGTCCATACGTGAACCAGTATCAACTAGTGCTGTAGCCAATATAGTTAAAGAACCGCCTTCTTCGATATTACGTGCAGCACCAAAGAATCGTTTTGGTCTATGGAATGCTCCTGGATCAATTCCTCCCGATAAAGTTCTTCCACTTGGAGGAATGACTAGGTTATAGGCACGAGCTAATCTTGTGATACTATCCATCAAGATAATAACATCACGTTTATGTTCTACAAGACGCATTGCTCTTTCTAGTACTAATTCAGCAACTTTAATATGGTTTTCGGGAACTTCATCAAATGTAGAGCTAACAACGTCTCCACTTACAGATCTTTCAATATCTGTTACTTCTTCAGGTCTTTCATCAATGAGTAAAACAATCAACTCTGCCTCTGGATGATTTGTTGTAATACTATTTGCTATTTCCTTGATCAGCATTGTCTTACCTGCTTTAGGAGGAGCTACAATGAGACCGCGTTGTCCAAAGCCAACAGGAGCTAACACATCCATTATTCTAGTAGATACATTTCTCTGTGTTGTTTCTAAATGTATTTGACGATTCGGGTATAGAGGCGTTAAGGCTGGAAAATGAACTCTTTCTTTTGCTGTCTCTGGATCGTCTCCATTAACAGCTTCTACTTGAAGTAAGCCAAAATACCTTTCGTTTTCTTTAGGTGGGCGAACTTTCCCTGAAACTTTATCTCCATTTCTCAAATCGAATCTTCTAATCTGAGATGCTGAAATATAAATATCCTGTGAACTTGGAGAGTAATTAATCGGTCTTAAGAAGCCAAATCCTTCTGACTGAATAATCTCTAGAACACCTTCCATGAAGAAATAGCCTTCTTGCTCTGCTCTTGCCTTTAAGATGGAAAAAATCAGTTCTTTTTTTGTTAACTTACTGTAATAGGCAACTTTATATTCGCGAGCTAATTCATACAGCTCTTTTAATTTCATATTTTCTAAACTAGATATATTTAATCCCATTTTTACACCACTCTTTTATATTTTCAGTTATCCCTACCATTTATTTCGAAATGTGGGAAGGTTTTTCTTCTGTTTGAGGCGAACGCTTTTTGTGAAGAGAAATTTTGATGCGAGAAATAATTAAAGTGAAGGATGGAAAAGAAGAATCCTGCTTCTTCTCCAGCTATCGATAAATCGTATACTTTCATTTTCTTATAACTTTTTTCATAAGAATGGCTTTCTTTCAATAAAGCGGAAGGAGCCTTGATTTGAATATAAATTTATCTTAAGAGGAGTTTTTATTTTATCCTTCAGGTTTCTATTAGCTTCAACGAGAATCAATTAAAAGCAATCTCTATTTTACCTCCATCTACGAAAAATGTGCAACAAGAATTTTTTTACCAACACTTGTCCACTCCATAATGGAAGCGGAATATGGATGAAGTTTCGTTTTCATCCTTCTTTTTTTAGGGTCGTTCGAAAAGGAAGGTATGGAGGAAGCTTAATGAATATTCCCGTTTTGGAGGACATTTATTTTTTCACAAAGCAAATTTAAAAGGATGGTCCCTACACCCCTTTTATAGCGAAAATCTTACGTATGAATGGTTTATTAGACTTATTTCCGTTCAAATTCTTTTTCCAAAAAGTTTTTAATGAATCTAGAACAGAGGGAACTTCCTCCCTCTGTTCTCCTATATTGGCTAATAAATAGAAAAAGGTTCTACACATGATTCTTAATGAATAACACGGCGCTTTACTAGTTCATTATAGCTTAGCCATTATTTATTTGTTCATATTCCTCTTCGGTCATCTTTTCTCGCCATATTGTCGCGCCTAAACCAGTAAGTTTTTCCACTATATGGCTGTACCCTCTATCAATATGCTCAAGACCCGTAATTTCTGTCACTCCATCTGCCATAAGCCCTGCTATTACTAAGGATGCACCAGCACGTAAATCACTTGCTTTTACTTTGGCACCTTGCAAATGAACAGGGCCATTAATAATGGCAGATCGTCCCTCAACTTTTATTGCGGCATTCATTCGACGCAGCTCATCAATATGTTTAAATCTTGCACCGTAAATTGTATCTGTAACCATACTTGTACCATTTGTCTTTGTTAAAAGGGACGTGAATGGCTGCTGAAGATCTGTTGGAAACCCAGGATATACAAGTGTTTTTATATCTACTGGTTTCAAAGAGTTATTGGAGCTGATAAACACTTGTTCATCACTTGATTCAATCGAGACTCCCATCTCTCTTAATTTCGCAATTAGAGACTCTAAATGTTGAGGGATCACATTATCCACAAGCACACCATCTCCAACTGCTGCTCCAATTATAATATAAGTACCAGCCTCGATTCGATCCGGAATAATAGTGTGACGGCAACCATGAAGATGATCTACCCCTTCAATCCGAATTACATCAGTTCCTGCACCTTTTATTTTCGCTCCCATATTGGTTAAAAGTGTTGCCACATCAATAATTTCCGGTTCTTTAGCAGCATTTTCGATGATGGTTTTCCCCTTTGCTCGTACTGCTGCAAGCATAATATTGATTGTTGCCCCGACGCTTACTACATCTAAGTAAATTCTTGCTCCCCTTAACTCATCTGCTCGAAGATAAATGGCTCCTTGTTCATTTGTAACCTGTGCACCAAGTGCTTCAAATCCTTTAATATGCTGATCTATCGGTCTTGGTCCTAGATGACAGCCACCAGGTAAGCCAATTACCGCCTTTTTAAATCGTCCTAGCATGGCTCCCATTAAATAATAAGAAGCACGCAATTTTTTTACCTTCCCATTCGGCATAGGCATAGAAATCATAGAAGAGGGATCAATTGTTATATCAGACTCTGATATAGATACCGTTCCACCTAACTCTTCCATAATCTCTTTTAATATCTGAACATCTGAAATGTCAGGCAGTCCCTCAATAGTAACGGGAGATTCAGCTAAAATGGTTGCTGGTATAAGTGCCACTGCACTATTTTTTGCACCACTAACTCTAACCGTTCCTTTTAAAGGTGATCCACCTGCAATCATAAGTTTTTCCATTTCTAGCTCCCTTCTAAGCCAATGCAAAAGTACGAATTCTGCTATAAGTTAATCAAGATGAGGCTTGGATGTAGAATCTTGTTTGAATTACTGTTACTTATTATACCAAATATTAAGACTCAATGGAAAAGTATATATGTATGAACTTTACATTCTATTGTGTTAACAAAGTACAAACATTTTTAGTATTACCTATATAAGGCATCATGATACTCGAACCAATTTATTGGCATTTATCTGGTACTATGAATCTTCAACTTTCATATACGCTTTTTCCATAAACCAGTCATGATAATCTTTGGTAATTCGCTAATCAACTGAAAGCTGCTTGCTAGTATCCCTTTTGAAATATAAATATGGAAGTTATTTTTCGAGGTATTTATTTGTTCCATTCTTTACAAGTATCTCCTTTTACCTCTAACAAAAACATCTTTTTAGAAATATTCCATAAAAAAGAGGATATCCTTTAAGGGCCTTCCCCTAAAAGATATCCTCTCTTTCCTTTAGATAAAATTATGCTTTATTAGAAGAACCAAATTCTTTGATTTTGCCGATTACAGTTGCTTTAATCGCATCACGAGCAGGTCCTAAGTATTTACGTGGATCATATTCTTCTGGTTTAGCAGCTAATGTTTCGCGAACAGCTTTAGCAGAAGCAATTTGGTTTTCAGTGTTAACGTTGATTTTAGCTGTTCCTAAAGAAATAGCTTTTGTGATATCTTTTGTTGGGATACCAGTACCACCGTGTAATACTAATGGTAAACCAGTTAAGTTGCCGATTTCTTCCATTTCTTTAAAACCTAAGTTAGGCTCACCTTTGTAAGGACCGTGAACAGATCCTAAAGCAGGAGCTAAAGTGTCAATGCCAGTACGTTTAACAAGTTCAACACATTCGTTAGCATCAGCATAAATTACACCTTCAGCTACAACGTCATCTTCTTGTCCACCAACAGTACCAAGTTCTGCTTCTACAGAAACACCTTTAGCATGTGCATATTCTACTACTTTAGAAGTAATCTCAACGTTCTCATCAAATGGATGGTGAGAAGCATCGATCATTACAGATGTAAAGCCAGCATCGATAGCTTCTTTACATTTTTCGAAACTTGAACCGTGATCTAAATGAATAGCAACAGGAACTGTGATGTTATAGTCTTCCATTAAACCTTCTACCATTTTAACAACAGTTTTGAAGCCACCCATATAACGGCCAGCACCTTCAGAAACCCCAAGAATAACTGGAGATTTTTCTTCTTCTGCAGCTTGAAGAATTGCTTGAGTAAACTCAAGATTATTTAAGTTAAATTGACCAACAGCATAGCCTTCTGCTTTTGCTTTGTTTAACATGTCTTTCATTGAAACTAAAGGCATATTTCTTCCTCCTTATTTAATGATTGTTCTTTTTTACAAGAGAATCTTTATTAAAATTCCCAAAGGAAAGTTGAATATGTATATAATACCTCAAGTAAAATAAAACGAATCATTCCATTTAAAAACTCAATTGTAATCATACCAAAATAAAACAAGAAATGCTATCGTTCAAGCTTTTTTTTCTATTTTGTCACAAATTAATATACTTTTTGACGAATGAAAGCACTTTAATTCTAAATCCACTTATAAACTATAGAAAAAGCATTGGAAATATGACCTATAATGGCTTAGTAAGAAACATCACAGATTTAGATTTCAAAAAAACAATAGCTTCTAAACAGAAACTACATTTTTAGAGATAAGGGAAAACATATAAGGACTATCTGGCTAATAAATATGTATAAAATATGGCGATTAATGATTAATGTACTTCTTAACAGCCTCTCTCAAATCATCAATATCAAACGGTTTAGCAAAATGCGTTAAGGCACCAAGGTCCTTCGCTTCTTGAATCATATCAAGTTCTCCATAAGCTGTCATGATAATCACACGAATATCTTGATTAAGCTTTTTCATTCGTTTTAAAATTTCAATTCCATCCATTCCTGGAATTTTCATATCAAGCAGCACTAAATCAGGTGATTCTCTTGTCACAATTTCTAACGCCTGATTCCCATTTGCAGCTTGGAACGTCTTATAGCCTTCCTTTTGAAAAACTTCATTCAAAAGGATTCTAATGCCGAATTGATCATCAACAATTAATATTTTCCCTTTCATAAGGAACCTTCCCTTCTAAGTCAAGTTATATGTATGTATTCTCTCGTTTTTATCATACTTTATCTTTTTCTACTATTTAGTCGTTTTTTCCTGCTAATCCCCTTAAATTTTACCTTTTCCTTCAATTTAATTATAATTATCTACTATATGAAGCAAATTACTGTTTTAATTTAATAAAATGGAGGTTTTCAAACTTGCTTAAAATGTTTTCCACTCAACTAAGTGGGCTATTTAAAAGATTGCATGAGAAAGAAGAGGAAGCAATCGAAGACAGTTCAAGACTATTAGCACAAGCCATTGTCAGTGACGGGAAGATTTATTTCTATGCCACAAATGAAATGGCTGGAGTAATAGCAGAAGCAACAACTGGGATGGAGCCAATGCCAAATACAGAAGAATGGGCAAATACACCGCTTGAATCTATTACCTCAAACGATCGGTTTATTCTTTTTGCTCGAACAAATGAAGAGGAAGAAATAAACACATTTGCTAAACAGCTATACGATGCTCAAGTTCCCTTTATTTCCATCTGTTCCATTACCAATCCTGATATCGAATCACTGATTGACTTCGCAGATGTTTCTATCGACTTAAGACTTTCTAAAGGCTTATTGCCTGACGATGAAGGAAAGCGATATGGCTATCCATCGTTAATTGCTGCTCTTTTTATTTATCATGGCATTAAATTTACAACCGATGAAATTCTGAAAGAATATGATTTATAAAGAAGAATGACTATTACATTAAATGTTAGAAAACATTACAAAAAAGAGACTTTTCCAAATAAGTGGAATAGCCTCTTTTTTAAGTTTGCCCTAAACTTTATTTTTCTGCTAAGCGGATAGATGCACCAACAAACTCACGGAAAAGAGGTTGCGGGCGAGTTGGTCTCGAGATAAATTCTGGGTGGAATTGAGAAGCAACAAACCAAGGATGATCTTTTAATTCAACAATTTCCACTAAACGGCCATCTGGGCTAGTTCCTGAGAATACAAATCCTGCATTTTCCATCTCTTGACGATATTGATTATTGAACTCATAACGATGACGATGTCTCTCATAAATTACCTCGTCTTGATATGCTTCATATGCTCTAGTATCTTCTTTTAATTTACATGGATATAAACCTAAACGAAGTGTTCCACCTAAATCTTCCACATCCTTCTGTTCTGGCAGAAGGTCAATAACTGGATGCGTTGTTGCTTCGTTAATTTCAGAAGAATGAGCATCATTCCAACCTAAAACATTACGAGCAAATTCGATAGATGCTACCTGCATACCTAAGCAAATTCCAAAGAAAGGAACCTTCTGTTCACGTGCATATTGCGTTGCAAGGATTTTCCCTTCCACGCCACGGTCTCCGAATCCTCCTGGTACAAGAATTCCATCTGCATCTTGTAATAATTCTTGGACATTTTCTTTCGTTACCTGCTCTGCATTGATCCAATCGATCTCAATGTCAGCATCATATGCATATCCAGCATGTTTTAAAGCTTCTACTACAGAAATATAAGCATCTTGTAATTCAACATATTTACCAACAAGGGCAATTTTTGTTGTTTTAGAAAGATGACGAACGCGATCTACTAGTTCAATCCATTCTGTCATATCTGCTTCTTGACATTTAAGCTTTAAATGATCACATACAATTTGATCAAGATTTTGCTCTTGAAGAGCTAATGGAATAGTATAAAGTGTATCTGCATCACGACACTCAATAACAGATTTATTGTCTATATCACAGAATAAAGCAATTTTATCCTTCATATCTTCAGAAATAGGTTTTTCTGTTCTTACTACAATCACATTTGGCTGAATTCCTAAGCTGCGCAGCTCTTTTACACTATGTTGTGTTGGTTTAGTTTTCATTTCCCCTGCAGCTTTGATGTATGGTACCAATGTACAATGAATATACATAACATTGTCACGACCAATATCACTTTTAATTTGACGAATAGCTTCTAAGAATGGTAAGGATTCGATGTCTCCAACCGTTCCGCCGATTTCTGTAATTACTACATCTGCATTCGTTTCACGACCAGCTCTAAATACTCGTTCTTTGATCTCATTGGTAATGTGTGGAATTACTTGCACTGTACCGCCAAGATAATCTCCTCTACGTTCTTTTCTTAATACAGTAGAATAGATTTTTCCTGTTGTCACATTATTATATTTCGTTAAATTGATATCAATAAAACGCTCATAGTGTCCTAAGTCTAAGTCCGTTTCTGCACCATCATCTGTTACAAACACTTCTCCATGCTGATATGGACTCATTGTACCAGGATCCACATTGATATACGGGTCAAACTTTTGAATCGTTACACTTACACCACGATTTTTGAGCAAGCGTCCTAGTGATGCTGCTGTAATACCTTTTCCTAGTGAAGATACTACTCCACCTGTTACAAAAATATATTTTGTCATTATATAATCCCCCTTGATTTAAGTTTGCTCCAATTCCTCTTTATTTAAGACGAATTAACTAATTTTTTTAGAGGGGTATGAAACGATTGCTATTTACTTTCTTTACTAAAAAATAAAAAGCGCTCCACTTACTTTCTAAAAGTAAGGGAGCGCTATATTTAGCGAATTTTAGTTCGTTCCTCTTTTTAAGGAGCCCAAAAAAGATTTTACTAGCAACGACTCTAAATGTCAAGACTAGGAGATTATTTATCCTCATCCTCGTCATCAAATTCGTCGTCGTCTTCCTCGTCATCCTCATCAAGGTCATCGTCATCGATTTCATAATCTTCATCGAAGTCATCATCATCTTCTGACAAATCGTCATCTAGTAGATCATCATCTTCTTCATCTAAATCCTCATCCTCATCTAGAAGCTCTTCGTCATCTAGATCAGCATCAAAGTCATCAAAATCGTCATCTTCATCTAGGCTATCAAAATCATCGAAGTCATCATCGACAGCTTTTTTCGCTTTCTTCTTCTTCGGTTTTGTGACTGTTACGACATCTTCTTCTGACTTATCTACAGGATACCATAAACGAAGCCCCCAACGATTGTCTCCTAATGATAAGAAGCGACCATCAATATTAACATCTGTATATAATTGTGCTATTTTTTCATTAACCTCTTCTTCACTTAACCCAACTAATTTTGCTACTTCATCCATTAGTTCATTAAACGCATAAGGTGTTTTACCACCATTCATAATTTCATGTGCTACATCAATTAGCGACATTTCTTTTAGTTCTTCTTGTGTGTATTTATCAACACTCATTCTTTTGCACTTCCTTTCTTATCTACTCTTATCCCTTTCCTGAAAGCTCGGACTGAAATTCAGGTGGAAGTTTCACTTTTCGGGAGTTTATTATTTTTCTATGCTTTTGTTGATCATTCTGCAATAAATCCTATAACCTATTTTAATGCCTTTTGAAAAGAGCTTTAACTAAAATAGTAAAAATACATATTCTCCATTATAAACAAATTTTAGGTGAATATGCTAGTTCTAGTTAAGGTTTATTTAACTTTTCTTCAAAATAAAAGTTTTCCTTCTCTTTTCCCATTATTTTTGAATGTTTGTTCTTAGCTAGTTTAAAAAACAGAAGGGATAAAAGAAAGAAGCCAATGGAACCTAAGTGATGCTTATAAAGGAAAGTAAACACCACCATATATACAGGTATTCCCATCCATATCCATAATTTCCGCACTGCTAATCCATCCCAACTAAATGTAGAATATTCTTACTTCTAGGATAACGATTCTATCAAGGGGTGCGCAAGTCTATACTCTATTTTTTCTTTTCTCTCCCATCATTTATTGTAATTTTGATGAATAGCAATCTCTACGGACATTACCAAGCAAGGTATGAAAGGAAGGGAATATCGGCAATACTATCCTTCTAAGGAGGGCATTATGAATGAAGACATTCTTGATTATCCTAAGCATTATTGCCATACTCATTTTCCTTCTTTACCTGGACTTTCAATTAGGTAAGAGAGCTCAGCACCAAAAAATCAATCGAAAAAATCATCCTTTTAGATATAGTGACTTTCACATTTACTCGGACGGAACGGAGCTTTTTCCAGCCCTCTTTCAAGCAATTGAAGAGGCTACTGATCATGTCCATATTCTTTTTTATACTATTAAAACAGACAGTATTTCCAAAGAGTTTCTCAATCTTTTAAAATCAAAAGCACATGAAGGAGTGGAAGTGCGTCTTATTTTAGATTGGTTAGGAAGTTATAAAATAAGAAGAAAAGTTAGGGAAGAATTAAAAAAGGCTGGTATTCAGTTTGCTTTTTGCCAGCTTCCATCTTTCCCTTATCTATTTTATTCCTTGCAGGTTAGAAACCATAGAAAAATTGCTATTATTGATGGTAAAGTTGGTTTTATGGGCGGCTTTAATATTGGCAAGGATTATATTCATGCCAATATTAAATTGAGCCCGTGGCGTGACTATCATCTTAAATTGATTGGCGAAGGGGTCGATGACTTACAGCGAGAATTTTTAATGGATTGGTTAAAAGCTTCAAAGATAAATCTACTGCAAAATCGAATATATTTTCCTGTGCAAAAAAAGGGAGCATCTAGGCATCAAATAATTCCTACACAAGGGGTTTACTTAGAAGAAATAGTCTGTCATGTCATAAAAAACTGCAAAAGTTCTCTTTTAATTACCACTCCTTATTTTATACCTAGTAAACAAATAACAAGCGAGTTACTAAGAGCATTACATAGAAATATTTCCATTACTATCCTTATTCCAGATAAGGCTGATCATTTATTGGTCAAGGAGGCTTCTTTTCCTTATTTACGTACATTGCTTGCACATGGAGCAAGTGTTTATCAGTATATGAATGGTTTTTTTCATGGTAAATTAATTAATATTGATAATGAAATTATCATTATTGGTTCAGCCAATTTTGATAGACGCAGTATCTTTTTAAATCATGAGTTAAATTGTTGTATCTACGACCAAGGCTTTATAGAAAGAATGAACAAGATTACAACAGAGGATTTACAGCAGGCAAAGGAGTTATCTCTTGAAGGTTTAGATACCATTACAATGAGAAGTAAGCTAAAAGAATGGATAGCCCGCCTTTTCGCTCCATTTCTATAAACACATTACGGAACTATCCTTAGACGTTTTGTAAAGACATGCCCGGAATATAAGTATTCCAGCTAAACATAACCCCAAACAATCACAAGAAGTAAATAAAACTTCTTGTGACTGTTTGGGTCTTTATTTTTAAAAAAGAATTATTTTGTAGTTATTTTCCGCAGACGGAATACCATTCACTTTCCATGGGCTACCCCTAAGCTGCTTCGGATTTGCAACCAATATCCAATCAATCATAAACATCGTTACTGTTTTTTATGACTGGTATTTTTATTTTGACAAAAAATGATTCTTCCTTATAGGTGTAATCAAGATAGCCACAATGCTTCTTCACGATATCAAGGATGATTCTTGTTCCATATCCTCGTTCTTTCCCCATCTTCGTCGACTTACCAAATTTCTTATATAAAGAGTCTAAGATGGAAACTGGAATAGGCAAGCAGTCATTTTTGCATGACAGTAAATAAAGCCCACTTCTTTTGGATAGCCCAATAGTAATATGGGCCTCTCGTTGATACTCTTGCTGCCATTCTCGACTTGCTTCTAAGCTATTAGACAATAAATTTCCTACTAAACCGACGATATCCTTTTCTTTCATCGGCAACGTCGATAAAGGTATATCAAAATCATATTTTAGCGCGATATTTTCCTGAACCGCCTGCTTATAAACTCTATGCAAGACAGAGGCTACAGATCCACTTTCCCCTTTTATAGATAGATTTGTTTCTTCATATCCTTCTACCAGTTCGTCTAAATAACACTTAGCATGGGAGGAACCCTCTTTTTCCAGCATAAAATGCACAGCTGAAATATGCTTTAAAAAATCATGTCTTTCGCTGCGCACTACTTGAAAAAGTTCATTATATTGGCTTATCTCCTTCTCGTAGGACTCTTTTGCCTGTTGTAGTGAAAAGATTTTTCCTCCAATCATAAACCGCACTATTTCTATTAGTACAAACAACAGCAGGAATAATATATTCCAGTATGTGAAAGTAACCTGAATATGCAAAAGCAAAACCAATGATTGTACAAGCCAGAAGAGAACTTCTAAGCTGGAAGTAATAACAGCTTTATCTTGATGTAAATATTTCGAAAAAACAAAGCATATTCCCACAAAGAATGCAAAGATCCAATATGCTTGCACTGAAAAACTTACGTGGTCGATTACTATTTTGCTATGTATGGTGCTATAGACAGCAATAAGCAGCCAATAAAAATGGTTATTATTAATCATATATACCTCTTTAAAAATAATTTTCCTGAAGAAAATCTACCTTTTCCTTTGTAATCAATGCCTTTTCCTCTAATCCTTCGAATGCTACAGCATAAGAGTTCTTTGCATAAAGAGAAAAATTTTTAACATAATGAATGTTTATAATAAAGGATCGATGGGAGCGAATAAAATCTCTTTCTCTCAGTTCTCCCTCTAATTCATTTAACGTTTGATATGTTTTGATCGCTTCTGCTTTTGTATAAATGGTTGTTGACCTTCCAGATCGTTCAATAAAAACAATATCCTTCTTTTGGATAATGTGAATTTCACTCTTTTGCTTAATATAAAGTCTTCCAGCAATCTCTGTAGACTTTGTCATTTCTAATGCTCGGTGTACCGATTGGGTAAGCCGCTCCTTATTATAAGGCTTCATAATATAGTCATGGACGTTCAGTTCAAAGGCATGAACAGCATAGCCACTAGTACCTGTTACAAAAATGACCAAAATATTCAAAGCATGAGAATGAATAATGTCCGCTAATTCATATCCCGATAAACCTGGCATTTCAATATCCGCAATTAACAAATCAATGCTTTCTTTTTTTATTTCCGTATAAGCCTCTTCCGCAGAAAGTGTTGAGAAGATAATCTCAACATCAGGAATACCGGAAACAATGCCTATTAATTTATCTAGATCAATCATACGGTCATCAACTAAACCAACTCTCAACTTTTCTTTCTCCCTTCATCCCCACAAATACTGACAGAAATTACCCTTTTTATTTTACCATGATTTCTCTACGTTCGGATGGGTTTCACCGCATTTTCCATCCCCACAAGTATTCCTATATGCGGTATCTTCCCTTTTCACGACATGAAAAGCCATTTTCGTGACATAATGGCAGAAAAAAAGAGGCTCTCCGATTATGATAAATGTAACGAAACCAATACGAGGTGAAAGAGTATGATAACAATTCAAACGGTAACTAAAAAATTCCAAGATAAAAAAACTTCTGTAACAGCCCTGAAACACGTGTCATTTTCCATAAAAAAAGGAGAAACAATTGCTTTACTTGGAGAGAATGGAGCAGGCAAGACGACGCTTCTACGTTCCATTGCCACCCTTATTCAACCAACAGAAGGAACTATAACGGTTGATCAATATGATACAAAGAAAAACCCAAATGAAATTAAACAAAAAATTGGTGTTCTATTCGGTGGAGAAACTGGTCTTTATGAGCGATTAACTGCAAGAGAGAATTTGGAGTACTTTGCTAATCTATACGGATTAGGAAAACATGAAACAAAGGTAAGAATCGATGAGCTTTCTAGGATGTTTGGAATGAGAGATTATTTAAATCGCAAGGTTGGCGGCTTTTCTAAAGGGATGAGACAAAAAGTGGCGATTGCACGAGCGATTATTCATGACCCCGAAATTATTCTTTTTGATGAACCTACAACAGGCTTGGATATTACTGCTTCAAATGTATTCCGCCAGCTTGTTCATCAATTAAAAAGAGAAGGAAAAACCATATTATTTTCCAGCCACATTATGGAAGAAGTAGCGTTGCTTTGTGATAGCGTTGCTATGATACACAAAGGAGAGCTTGTCTATCATGGAAAGCTTGAAGATTTATACAAAGCGGAAGGCAGCCAGGACCTAAACTACATCTTTATGAGTAAATTAGTTAGAGGAGGAAACACATATGCTATTTAAATTATTTTTAAAAGAATTAAAGGATTCATTTCGCGATAGACGCACATTACTACTTTCCGTTTTCTTACCGATTATTATGATGACAGGCTTAACCCTCTTTTATGAAAAGTTAGTATCTAGTGATGAAGGAGACACCTACCAATTAGCCATTCCAACAAATATAAACGAAGAGATGAAAGCTAATTTAGCTGCTTATACAAACATTGAATTAATAGATTCTGATAATCCCGAAAAAATGGTAAAAGATGGAGATGCACAGGCTGCCATACTGATAGAGAATGGTTTTAGCGAAAAACTCAGCCAAGGAGAAAATACCAATATCGTTCTCATTGGAGATTCCTTTAGTGAAAAATCTTCTACGTTACTTTCGATTGTTATGAATGCATTAAATGAATACGAAAAGATGGTGGTAACAGAACGATTAAATGAAGCAGGTGTCAAAAGTTCGATTGTACAGCCTTTCTCTATTAAACAACAAGAAATTTCTGCAGAGGACCCAACCATTAATTTAGTCGCTATGCTTATTCCATTAATCCTATCATTAGCTTTAGGAGTCGGAGCTTCTCCTGCCGCTGCGGATCTGTTTGCAGGAGAAAAAGAAAAGAAAACAATGGAAGCATTATTAATGACTCCCGTAAAGCGTTCAACTTTAGTTATTTCTAAATGGTTAACTATCACCACCATTGGGGTTTTAACTGGTTTGATCACTTTGCTGGTAGTTGTGCTTGAAATTGCCTTTTTTACGGAAAATTTAAAAAATGCTGTTCCTGTGCATGATAATTTTGCATTAATTATCTTATTCGCTTTGGTTATGACGATTATTTACTCTATGTTAATTGCTTCATTGCTTATGATTACTAGTATTATTGGTAAGACGATTAAAGAGGCTCAAAGCTATAGCACGCCGATACTGCTTCTGACTATTTTTCCAATGATGCTTTTATCAACTACTGGAATAAATGAATTAACTACTAACCATTTTATTATTCCTTTTGTTAATGTATTTAGCACTCTAAAAGAGTTAATATTCGGGGAAATAATTTATCAGCATTTGCTTCTTACCCTAGGATCAAATTTAGTCTTTATCGTTATTTCCTTTCTGATTGGCAGAATGCTATTTTTAAAGGATAAGTGGGTTATTAATTAAGCATAATAAGTATTTCAATCAAATATAACCCCGAATAATTATACGTACACACTAAAAAAAATATTCGTATAATTGTTCGGGGTTTAATTAATTTTTAAGAAAAAGGGTCTGTGGTGATCAGCCGCAGCCTGAATACACTTCACTTTCTCCATTTAGCAAGCGGCTCAATGCGGCGGGTAAGACTCCGATTTCCAGCGCAAGCTGATTAAGGAAATAATCGTTTTTGACCATAATACTGCAAGACGTAATCACGTCTAATCTATTTCTTTCTACCGGCACTTTCCTCCCCTTCCGTTCTTGAATAATCTATTTTCTATACTTTTAATTACGTTTTTTATGTCATGGAATCCAAAGTCTAAACTATCCTTATTGGTGATTCCAGTCATTTCTCTATTTTATTTCTTGAAAATTGGACAGCAGGAATTTTTTATACTTTGGAAACAGGCAGTGCAGAAAGAAAATCTTGGATATCATTTATATACTCCACATAATTTTTCTTTTAAAGAATTAAAATTGTATAACCTTAAAGATTATTTATTGAACAAGTATTGGGATATTAAAAAACCTTTATTGATCAAGACACAAAAATTTTGAGAAAGAAAATATATTTGAATCTCATCTATCCCCCTTTTTATTTGGACAAGTCGATCGTATTGCCAGTAGCCCAAATGTTTTGAGTTTCCAGTTAGAAATGTATCTTGATTAAATTTTGATAAAAGTATTCTAGAATAATCAACATCCCACATAGACACGCACAGGGGGAAAAGTCATAAGATTGAGGTGGTGTATATGTTTTTAAGAAGATGTATAAACATTTCATGCTGTTTTATTGTTTTACTTATGTTATCTGCATGTCAATCATTAACAAAGTTTAAAGATAAAACCATTGAAGAAACAAAAAAAACAATGCATTTTACTGAGGGTAACGAAAACGAAACAGCTGAAACAATGGAGAGTTTGATTGCTAAGGGAAAATTCGCTCAAGTGGTCTACAACGAAAAACTTTATCAGCTGAAAGATAAAGTTGATGAAGACACAAAAGGAAAAGTCATAGGGGCAATAGGCAAAACTTTCTTTGTAGATAGCGACGGAAAGAGATGGTCGGAAGAAGAACTGAAAGAACCGTATATCTCTCTTGACCCTGATGATATCAGAGAGAAAAAACCTTTACGATATGGGAAGGTTTACAGTGCAAACGAAGACGTCGATGCCAAAGATGAAATCATCGTTGAGTTTAATCACGAGTATTATCGGGCGGTTTTGATTAAGAATGAAAAGGAATAAGGGAGAGTGTGAAATGAGTGCAGTCCTATTAGAAACCAAAAGTCTTACAAAAAAGTTTGGCAAGGAAACAGCTGTTTCAGATGTTTCACTAACTGTTCAAAAAAACAGCATTTATGGTCTGCTTGGACCAAATGGAGCTGGGAAATCGACAACACTTAAAATATTGACAGGAATTTTACGGAAGACTTCTGGTGAGGTTTTCTTCGACGGACATAAATGGGATCGTTCTGATTTGCAAAATATTGGATCTTTAATAGAAGCTCCGCCCATTTACGATAATTTAACAGCATTTGAAAATGTAAAAGTACATGCCACGCTGCTGGGCCTATCTGAAGAGCGTATACACAGTGTGCTAAAGACTGTAGATATGCAGCATACTGGTGAGAAAAGAGCAGGCCAGTTTTCTATGGGGATGAGGCAGCGGCTGGGGATTGCTATTGCTTTATTAAATCATCCTAAATTATTAATTCTTGATGAGCCTACGAACGGGCTAGATCCAATCGGTATTCAGGAGCTCCGAGACCTTATCCGCTCTTTTCCTCAAGAAGGAATAACCGTGATTTTATCTAGTCATATCCTTTCAGAAGTAGAGCAAATAGCAGATCATATTGGGATTATCATCGGCGGTCACCTTGGATACCAGGGCGAAATAAATAAGACTGATGATTTAGAGCATTTGTTTATGGAAGTTGTAAAGGCAAGCCGTGAAAAAGAGGGTGTAAAAAGATGATAAATTATATGAAGGCCGAAAACCTGAAGTTTAAACGGACTTTTTCTAGAAAAATGATTATCTTTGTACCGCTCCTTAATATAGGTTTTTCTTTTTTAATGAACATTCAATTTTTTGTTTCCGGTACTTTTAACTGGTGGTCTATTATTTTTATGCCAGTGATGATTGCTTTACTTTGCTCGTTATCTCATCAAAAAGAAAAAAAAGCCTCTAATTATAATGGCACATATTCATTGCCTATTGATTTGGGGAGATTATGGTATTCTAAGATTGTCATTATTATGGTTTATTCGTTATTATCTCAAATTGTATTTTTAGTGTTTATGTTACTTATGGGATTCGTTTTAGCTGATTTTGCCATTGTTACGCTTTCTACAGTTGCCGCAAGTTTATTGCTTTGGGTAACAAGCCTTTGGCAAATTCCACTTTGTTTATTTGTTGCCAAAAAGTGGGGTCTTACAATAGCAGTAATGTTAAATCTCATAGGAACATTTGTTTTGGGAATAATGCCGGCATCTCGCTCTTTTTGGTGGTTTATTCCGTGGAGCTGGCCAATCCGAATGATGTGTCCAACAATAGGTATTCACCCTAACGGT
Organism: Niallia circulans NBRC 13626; assembly: GCF_001591585.1. Lineage (GTDB taxonomy): Bacteria > Bacillota > Bacilli > Bacillales > Cytobacillaceae > Niallia > Niallia circulans. Next base: position 32,555 of record NZ_BCVE01000003.1, read on the forward strand.
CTGTTGCTTGAAAAAAATAATCCTTTGTTGAGTTGGATGGTCGTCCCTCCCGCTATATTGATTTCTGTACTATTATTTTTGTTAATAGCGTTTTTAACCAGCCGTTCATTTGCTCCTTCCATTGATTACAGAAGAAAAAAGCAGGGGGCGATGTAAAGTGGGACTGCTTTTGAGGTGTTTACAAGCTGATTTTCAAAAAAACAGGCACACCTCCTTTATGTGGCTGCATTTCATTATCCCTATAGTTTGTTCAGGTGTGTTAATCCTGTATTTTTATGGAAGAGACCAAAGCCAATTTCATTTGTATAAATCTTTTATGGAAGCTATTGCTATTGCATTACCGCTGCTCATAGGGGTTTTATGCGGCATGACCGCATCTTTAGAAGAACAGGCTGGAAAATTCCAAGTGTTGCTGGGAGGCACATCTCCGAAAATTATTGCTTATGCCAGTAAAATGTTAATGCTTCTTCTCATGGAACTTTGCTCAATTGGCATAGCGATTTTCCTTTATATAATGGGATTAACATTTATTTTAAATGTGCCGGATTTGCCTTATGATATTTTTATAACAGGTGCTGCCTGGCTGGTTGCGGGCAGTGTCGTTCTATATGTTATTTATTTTTTTATCAGCTGTATGTTTGGAATGGGTGCTTCTGTTCTGATAGGCGGAGCGGGCCTGCTTTTGACAGCTCTCATGAATACTGGATTAGGAGATGCGATATGGAAATATAACCCTTGGGCTTGGAGTATTAGATTATCAGGTTTAAATGGGGTTCTCCATTTTATAGAAAAAGGGAATTATTCTTTATTAATGCATGAAATAAATTCAGCGGTATTTATTGTTGTTTTTGGTACAGTATGTATAATTATTGCCAGTCTAATATGGTTTAGCAGATGGGAAGGCAGAAAAACGTTTGAATAGCATGAGGGGGATGGAAAATGGCAAAAATCCTTGCTGTCGATGATGAAAAAGATATTCTTGCACTGATACAAAATATTTTGCGCCGTGATCAGCATAAAGTCGACACTTTAGATCGTGTTAAAGGCCAGCCGCCTGATTTATTTCAAGGATATGATTTAATTTTGCTTGATGTTATGATGCCGGACATTGACGGTTTTGAGCTATGTAAACAGATACGGCCTTTGGTGGATTGTCCCATATTATTCCTCACGGCTAAAACTGAAGAGGAAGCGATAATCAAAGGCCTCATTACTGGCGGAGATGATTATATTACAAAGCCGTTCGGCGTTAGAGAGCTTAGTGCTAGAGTTAATGCTCACTTAAGAAGGGAACGGAGAGACAAACATCAATCGAAAAGAGTCATCTCTGGTTTTTTATTTCATTTTGATAGTAAAGAAGTATTTATCAATAATCAAAAACTTAACTTAACAAAAAATGAATATAAAATATTTGAATTTTTAGCTCAACATAAAGGGAGAACTTTTTCAAGAGAACAAATTTACGAGGAGATATATGGACTTGAGGGGAATGCCTTGTATTCAACAATTACTGAGTTTATCAGAACGATTCGCAGAAAATGTAAAGAGCATAATGCAGACCCTATCAAAACGGTATGGGGATTCGGGTACAAATGGGAATAAATTTTAATGGCCAAAAAACACTTCTTAGAGAACTGATAAAGTATATAGCTGCGTTATGTATTAGTTTGATTGTACTTGCTCTGCTCTATTTATTTATGAATACCATCGCTATGAATATGGGCTTCTCACATCCAGCAAATTATAATGAACAAGAAGCAGAGAAACTTGCGCCGAAGCTGGAACATGTAGATAAAGTAACTGCTGATGTGATTCCTGATACGATGTCATTTGCCCTCCTAGATAAAGAAACAAAACAAAAAACAGCTGGAACTATTAAAGAAACAGATCTGAACCTGGTAAAAAAGAAGCTTGAAAAAAAACCGTATGTCAATTATAAACAAAAAGGATATTTGATTATAGAAAGAAAAAATGAGTATTGTATTTTGCAATATTCATTACGGGCAGATTTCAGCTCACCTTTATTAAGAAAATACCTTCCTAATTATGAATTAACGAGTATCAGTATTTTGATAATCTTGCTCATTATAGACATTTCTATTATAACAACGTACTTTGCTAATAGATTAAGAAAACATTTTGAAACACTGAATGTAATTACTCGATATATAAAAGAGCAAAATTTGCAGTTCACCCCCGAATTTACACATATTAAGGAATTTGATGATGTAATTGACTCCTTAATTGAAATGAGAGATGCTCTTCGGTCATCACTCGAGGCCCAGTGGCGGTTAGAAAAAAATAAGAAAGAGCAAATTGGTGCTTTGGCACATGATATCAAAATCCCGATTACCATTATTAAAGGAAATGCTGAATTACTCAGCTTATCTATTCAAAACGAAGAACAAGCTGAGTATACAAAGTATATTCTTGGAGCAGGAAATCAAATTGAACAATATATTTCTCAGCTTATTTATCTTTCAAGAACGGAGGATTCCTTAACTATTCATTTGGAGAAAGCCTTTATAGATAAGCTGACAGAAACTCTGCAGAAAGATATATCCGCCTATAAAGGGAATAAGAAAATAACTATTTCATTTAAAAAAGAAAATCTCAAGAAAGAGGCGGAAATTGACTGGCAGCTGTTACATAGAGCGTTATTGAATATTTTAACAAACGCGGTTGATTATACACCAGAAGATGGGACTGTCTCGGTGCATGCGGAATGCGATTCTGATACTCTTTACTTTTTGGTAAAAGACACAGGAAATGGATTTTCGGAAAGCGGGCTAAAAAAAGCAACAGAACTTTTTTACATGGATGACAAGGCCCGTCAGTCTAAAGGTCATTATGGAATGGGGTTGACCTTCGCAAAAAATGCTGTGAATCTCCATAATGGAGAACTGACTCTTGGAAACACGATAGAGGGCGGCGGAGAAGTGCGAGTGAAAATACCCTTATATAGAAATCATTAACCCCACGCCCTATCTGGACGTGGGTTGTAATGCTTCGCGCGGTATAAAGCCAAATAAAAATGCTGATGATGATCGAAGCTGCCAGCAATGCTAATATAATACTCAATTTCATCATCTCTTTATTTATTTCTTATATGATCTTACAAATACTGAAGAGTATTATAGGAATAGGAAAATGTTAAATCTCTTCTCCTTACCTTTTTTAATACCAAAAGAAAAAAATCGAATACCTTGCAAATGTTGAAGAAATAACTATTAAAAGGAGGAAAGCATCTATTTTCGCTTTCCTCCTTTTGATTTATTACATTTTTTCTGGTGCAGATACGCCAATAAGCGCCAAGGCATTTCTTAATGTGATTTGCGTTGCTTGGATTAATGCTAAACGTGCTTTTGTTCTTTCTAAGTTATCTGCATCTAAAACTTTTTCAGCGTTATAGAAGCTATGGAAAGTTGATGCCAAATCGTAAATATAATTCGTAATACGGTGCGGCATTCTCTTTAATGCTGCTTCTCCTACTGCCTGCGGGAACTCTCCTAATTTCTTTAATAAGTCAAATTCCTTTTCCGCCGTAATTAGTGCAGCATTCAGCTCATCGGTCAGCTCTATTCCTTGTTCCTTTCCTTGTCTCAAGATACTTGAAATACGAGCATGGGCATATTGTGCATAATATACTGGGTTTTCATTCGATTGGGATACAGCGAGATCTAAGTCAAAATCTAAATGCGTATCCGCACTTCTCATGGCGAAGAAATAACGAGTTGCATCTAGCCCTACTTCTTCTACTAAGTCTCTCATTGTTACAGCTTTCCCTGTACGCTTACTCATCTTCATTTTTTCGCCATTTTTATATAAGTGAACAAGCTGAATAATTTCCACTTCTAATGCTTCTTTGTTATATCCTAATGCTTGGATTGCAGCTTTCATACGAGGAATGTAACCATGATGGTCTGCACCCCAAATATTAATAAGCTTTTCAAAGCCTCTATCTAATTTATCCTTATGATATGCGATGTCTGGCAATAAGTACGTAAAAGAGCCGTCATTTTTAATAAGCACACGGTCTTTATCATCTTCAAAATCAGTAGAACGTAACCATGTCGCTCCATCCTGTTCAAAAATATAGCCATTTTCCTTTAATTTGTTTAACGCTATATCAATCTTTCCATTTTGATAAAGAGATGTTTCGGAGAACCACACATCAAATTTCACACGGAAATCTTCTAAATCTTGTTTTAATTTAGCCATTTCATACTTCAGACCGTATTCACGGAAGAAGTCAAAACGTTCCTGTTCTGAAACATGGACATACTTATCCCCATATTCATCTGCTAGCTTTTTCCCGATTCCGATAATGTCTTCTCCATGATAGCCATCTTGCGGCATTTCTTTTTCCATCCCTAATGCTTGGAAATAACGCGCTTCTACCGATAATGCTAAGTTATTAATTTGGTTACCAGCATCATTAATATAGTATTCTCTTGAAACATCATAGCCAGCTTTATCTAAGATATTGCAAAGAGAATCTCCTACAGCCGCCCCACGCGCATGACCTAAGTGAAGGTCGCCAGTTGGGTTAGCTGAAACAAACTCCACTTGTACTTTTTCATTATTTCCAACTGTAGTTTGTCCATATTGCTCTCCTGCTTTAAGGATAGTTGGAATTAAATCCGTTAGATAGCTGTTATCCATATAAAAATTAATAAAACCAGGACCTGCTATTTCAACTTTTTTAATAGAAGCTTTCGTTTGATCGAAATTCTCAATAATCGCCTCTGCAATCATTCTTGGCGCTTTTTTGGCAACTCTCGCTAATTGCATCGCCATATTTGTAGAATAATCACCATGGGCTTTATCCTTTGGCAACTCCAATATTACTTCGGGAATTTGTTCTTCTGCTGCTAATCCAGCTTTTATGACACTTTGTTTAATTTCTTCCTTTAGCTTGTCCTTTATTTGATCTACAATATTCATTTTTACTCTGTCTCCTCCTTAAATGAAATAGTCATATGATAGGTTCCATTATTGCTTCCTTGCATCTTTAAATCATATAAAATATCTAATGAACCTGTGGTTGCTTGCTGTTCCACTTCTAGCGCCAGTCTCTTTGTATCGGTAACTAGCTGAAATACGCCGTAAGGACTTTCGTAGCTGCCGACCTTTTGTTTATTAATAAGAAAAGGAAGGCGCATTTTGACTGCTCCACTTCGAAGGATTAATCCTTCCTTTTCTGTGATTTTAATAATTGTTTTGATGGTACCTTCTTCTATGATTTCTTCATATTTTATATATTTACTAGTATCTTTTTCTAAGTATTGACCAAACCCAATCCACTCAATACTTTCTTTATTTTTCCCGTTATATATATGTGTTGTAACGTGTAATTTTACAGGCACTTGTTGCCCTGATGGTTGAGACAACGACAACACTTCCTTTTCATTTACTGTGTAACTTTATAAGTATAAATTTTTTAAAGGGGAAGTGCAAGATGGTTCGCAAAAGAACGAAGATATTCTCTCTTGACATAACCCTATATGTAAAAAACCTACAGTACAATCTGCAGGTTTTCGCTTTAATAGTTGCTTAGTTCCTTGATTGGTGTTTGGATAATCACAGGATTTTTAGATGGATCAAGCCATTTTAAAACCTTCACAACGTTTGCTTCTGAAGTTGCTGTACAGCCTAGCGTATAACTATTTGCAATATGGAAGAAAATTGCGCTTCCTTTATTAGGAACTCGCTTTGTATTATAGTCAATAACAAATCCATATTTGTATGCCGGCACATTCAAATTTTCGGCACTTTTCCATTGACCTTTTGTTTTCTTTTTCGACTGCCATGTGTTATATAGCTTAGATTTCGGATCATCTACCCAGACATCATCATTGGTTATCTTTCGATAAGGTAATTTTGTCCCAGGATTTTTTTGTGTACCAAACGCTGTTCCGATCGTAAACTTCCCAATGGGTGATTTTTTTCCGCCTTCACTCATATTTGAAGTAAAGCCATATTTCCCAATATGTCCAGTTGTCGTTAAAACCGGAATCCATTCACCCTTTTTATTTTTTTCAAAAGTGCGAATCTCAGCAGAGGATATATTATAGCCATTTGAAGTAACAAGAATCAATTGTTTATTCTTTCCTACTGTTTTTAGGCCAGCTGCTAATTTTTTTGGTTCTGCGGGTTTTTTGGTTGTTAGGTATTTACTTGATGCCCAGCCTGTTTTGCTGCCCACCGTTACCTTGCTCCAAGATCCCTTTGTTTGTGATACTTTTAAAGATTGATTTTTTTTGACTGTCGCAACTACTTTATAGTTGGTTCCTGTACCACTTCTCACATTTAACGTACTTGCTGTAACATACATCGTTTTTGTAGATGTCGTTGCCTTTGCTGCTGGCTTTTTTGTCGTTAAATATTTGTTAGAAGCCCAGCCTGTTTTCTTTCCAACTGTCACTTTATCCCAAGACCCTTTTGTTTGGGTTACTGTTACAGCCTGATTTTTCTTAACGGTTATCACTACTTTATAAGAAGTACCTGGACCACTTCTTATATTAAGAGTGCTTGCTGTCACATATTTCGTTTTTTTACTAGCAGCTTGTACCGTATTTACTGAATGAAAGCCCGCAAATAAAACCATTACCCCTACTAGTAGAACAAAAATCCTTTTACCCATTTTCATCCTTCTCCCTATGTAATATGATGCCCTCCTTTTCATGGACAAGCATACGCCAAATGCTCCATATATAGTCTAGCAGAACACTATTTCAGTTTCTTAATAACCACATTACAAAGCTACAATATTTTCCTAGTCATTTTCTAAAGTTAATGGTTGAATTTAAAATTTCTAATAATAAAGCCAAACAACCATATGAAATCTTTCGTACAATTGTTTGACTTTATTTCTAGCTGGAAACTATGTCCCAGCTTATTAAAATTATATTATTTTACAAACCCTAAAATCATTTCACGGATTAATTTACTTGCTGTATTCGCTGTTTGCTCAGATGGATCGTAAATTGGCGCTACTTCAACTAAATCCGCTCCAACTACCTGAACATTAGAGCGCGCTATTTCATGAATGGATGCTAATAATTCTTTTGAAGTAATTCCTCCTGCATCCACCGTACCTGTTCCAGGGGCATGCGCTGGATCTAAGACATCAATATCTATGGTTACATATACAGGTCTGCCTGCAAGTGTTGGCAAGATTTCTTTTAATGGCTCTAGCACCTCAAACTTAGAAATATGCATCCCTACTTCTTTCGCCCACTGGAACTCTTCTTTCATTCCAGAACGAATCCCAAATGAATATACATTTTTGGGACCAATTAAATTGGCTACTTTTTTGATCGGCGTGGAATGAGACAATGGCTCTCCTTCATATTCATCGCGAAGATCTGTATGGGCATCCATATGTATGATAGCTAAATCCGGATATTTTTTATACATTGCTTGGAACACGCCCCACGATACTAAATGCTCTCCTCCCATTCCAAGCGGAAATTTATTATCACCTAATACTTTGTCCACAAATTCTTCAATCATATCTAAGCTGCGTTGTGGATTTCCAAATGGTAAAGGAATATCCCCTGCGTCAAAATATTTTACTTCCTCAAGCTCTCTATCCAAATAAGGGCTGTATTCTTCTAACCCAACAGAAACCTCTCGAATTCTTGCTGGGCCAAAACGGGAGCCAGGACGGAAGCTAACGGTCCAGTCCATTGGCATACCATACAATACTACTTGGCTTTCTTCATAATTTGGAAAACTTTTAATAAATACATTTCCTGAATACGATTCGTCAAAACGCATTAGTCATCTCTCCTTTTTATTCAAAGACAGTCCAATCATTCCCTTGATTTGCTGTTATCCCCGTCACAGAGATCTTGAACAAACTTTGGTAAGATGAAGGCTGCTTTGTGTAACTCTTTCGTATAATACTTTGTCTCTATCGAATGGAAGCGACTTTCTGGAACATTTAATGGATCATACTGTTTAGATCCAATTGTAAATGCCCACATGCCACTTGGATACGTCGGAATATTGGCGATATATAATCTGGTTATCGGGAATATTTCCTTTACATCTCTTTGCACGGAACGAATGAGCTCTCCTTTAAACCAAGGATTGTCACTTTGAGCAACAAAAAGTCCATCGTCCTTTAATGCTTTCGCTATTCCTGCATAAAAGCCCTTTGTAAACAGATTAACAGCTGGACCCACTGGTTCTGTGGAATCAACCATAATAACATCGTATTTCTTCTCGCTTTTGGCAATATGCATAAACCCATCGCCTACTTGTACATCTACTCTTGGATCATCCAGCTTACCTGCTATCTCTGGTAGAAACTTCTTACTATATTCAATTACTTTACCATCAATATCAACAAGCGTCGCTTTTTTGACACTAGGATGCTTTAAAACTTCTCGAATAACCCCGCCGTCCCCACCGCCAACAACTAGAACATACTCAGGATTGGGATGTGTAAACAGTGGAATATGTGCTACCATTTCGTGGTAAACAAACTCATCTCTAACAGAAGTCATCACCATATCGTCCAATAATAGCATATTTCCCCATTCTTCTGTTTCTACCATATCTAACTTTTGAAACGGTGTTTGTTCTGTATGTAATGTACGCTTGATTTTCATAGTGATTCCAAAATCGTCGGTCTGCTTCTCTGTAAACCAAATTCCCATTGACATATCCTCCATTCATTTGATTGGTATAAAGTTTCTTATATGCTAAACATTCCTAGTTTCTTCATTTCTTGTGAGTACAATCTTCTTTTTATACTTCCCAATCAAACAAATAACAAACACGAAAAAAGTATAGTGGATATTCGTAGAAAAGCAAAGATTTTTTTTATATTCCATGATAAAAATGTTTAAAACGCCAATCTTTACCACATACTAGTTTTATCTATTTATCTTTCATTAATGCGATAAAAGAACAAAGAAGGTTCTACTTAGGAGGTGTCATGTTTTGGAAGTCATTGTAAATAAACTTAAAAACTCTGGGAAATATTTACGTCTATTGATTATATTAGGACTTCTTTTCATGATAACCGCAAGCATGATTTTTATCGGTATATATGTATATGCTCGTACACTAGGTCCTCCACCGCTAGCTGTTTCTCAGTCAACAATCTACTATTCAGATGATGGCAGCATTATTGGCGAAAGCAGCAATGGACAGAAAAGGTATTGGGTATCCATTGATGATGTTAGTCCCTATTTAGTAGACTCTACTGTTTCTATTGAAGATAAAAACTTTTATTCTCATCACGGCTTTGACTATAAACGAATTGGCGGTGCTATTTTAGCCGACATAAGAGCAATGGCAAAAGTTCAAGGCGCGAGCACAATAACCCAGCAATATGCTCGAAACTTATTTTTAGAGCATGAAAAGACGTGGAAGCGAAAAATTGCAGAGGCATTTTATACACTTCGATTAGAAATATTCTATACAAAGGATGAAATTCTAGAAGGCTATATCAATACCATTTATTATGGTCATGGAGCATATGGAGCAGAGGCTGCAAGCCAATACTACTTTGGAAAAAAGGCCTCCGAACTAACATTAGGAGAGGCAACCATGCTTGCTGGTATTCCGAAGGGACCTAGTATATATTCTCCTTTTTCATCGATGGAGAATGCGAAAAAAAGACAGGGCATCATCCTAAATTCCTTAATTGAAAATGGATATATAACAGAAGAGGATAAGCAGTTAGCTTTAACGGAAAAACTGTCGTTAGTAGGAAAATTTCCAAATGCTAGTGTCGAAACAGCTCCTTATTTTCAAGATACTGTAAAAAGCATTCTAAAAAACCAGCTTCATTTAGATGATAAAACGATTCAATTAGGTGGATTAAGAGTGTATACAACCTTGAATACAGAGCAGCAAAAAATAGCAGAGGAAACGATTAACCAGACGATAAATAAGGATAGTAATATACAAATTGGCTTCGTTGCCATGGATCCAGCTACAGGCCACGTTAAGGCAATGGTAGGTGGAAAAGATTATGAAGAAAGTCCATTTAACAGAGCAATTCAAGCAACTCGGCAACCTGGTTCGACGATCAAGCCTTTATTGTATTATGCAGCTCTTGAACATGGATTTACACCGGCTACGATGATGAGCAGCGAACAAACAACCTTTCGCTTTGATGATGGGAGAGATCCATATACCCCGCATAATTTTAACAATCAATATGCCGATGGAAATATTACCATGGCACAGGCACTAGCTGTCTCTGATAATGTTTATGCGGTTAAAACCCATCTTTTTTTAGGGCAAGATACATTGGTAAAAACAGGCAAGAAATTCGGCATTACAACCGATTTACAAGAGGTTCCATCTCTCGCTCTTGGAACGTCTAATGTTCGTGTGATTGATATGGCAAATGCCTATAGTATATTTGCCAACGGAGGAAATAGGGTATCTCCTGTTTTCATTACAAAAATTGAGACAAATGATGGGCAGATTCTCTATGAACATAAGACAAAACCAGAAAAGATTTTAGATACGGATTTAACGTTTGTGATGAATCAAATGATGACAGGCATGTTTGACCCTACTCTTAATGGCTATGCCTCTGTAACAGGAAGTACTATTAAAGACGACATCACAAGAATTTATGCAGGAAAATCTGGCTCCACTGAATCAGACAGTTGGATGATTGGTTATACTCCACAGCTAGTATCCGCTGTTTGGACAGGCTATGATCAGGGAGAGCCTATAACGTTAGCAGCCGATAAAACATATGCAAAGAAAGTTTGGGTTCAGTTTATGGAACATAGTTTAAAAAAAGAGCCGATCAAAGGATTTACACCAACTAAAGGTACTGTTGGCGTTTATATCGATCCTAAGAGCGGCAAACTCGCATCAGCTGCATGTGATACAAAAAGAATGATGTACTTTACTAAAGATACTGTACCAACAGAATTTTGTGCTGATTTACCAAAAGAAGACTCTAAGGAAAAACCAGCAAATAAGGACAAAGCAAAAGAAAAAGTACCATGGTATAAACGAATTTTACCGTGGTAGAAGGAACTTGATAAAGCATACTACCAGCTCTTTTGAGTGTAGTATGCTTTTTTGTTTAGGTGCAACAGGGTAAAGCTCCCCTCTACTCCCTTTCCCCTTACTTCCTCTCCCCAAAGGACTCAGACAACGGTTCTATCACCTATTCCTCCTCAAGCCATACATCTTCTATATGCTTTCTTTTTTGCTGCTTGTTTATTTTCCGATATTCTTTCGATTTAAAAATAATATCGAAATCATAATCTTGCGGATATAGCTCTGTTCCTTTTATATAGAGCTTTAATCGTTTTTGGTTCACGGTTCTTTTTTCCTGTCGAACCTGCACTATATATCTTCCTTGTACATCAGGACCTTGATAAACAATTCCCATTTCATCCGTCTCTGTAAGAATCACATTATCTCCTCTCTCAAAAATAGGCTCCCGGGATGGAAGGGTATTAGTCGTTTTTTTCTCTACTGCCTTTCGCGCGTATTTATTGATTACAATTTGCTGCTGAAAATCCAGCTCCTTTAAATTCTGTTCATGATGGAAATTCCGAAATGTTTTATACGTTATCTGGTGCGCCTTTTCAATGAGCTTAGGGTGCAAGCCTAATTTACTTGCAATTTCAAATGCCTGGCTTCTTCCGCTTTGTCCCAGTAATAGTTTATATGTTGGTCGCAATGTATTGATATCAAATTCCATTGTTCCATTTAAAAAGCCTTCTGTTTGATCTGCAAATTCTTTCATCTCGCTATAGTGAGTGGTCGCAAATAAGGTTGCTCCTTTTTGATAAAGTTGTTCTAAAATGACAATAGCAAGAGCCATACCTTCTCCGGGATCGGTCCCTGATCCTAGCTCATCAAGCAATACAAGGGATCGGTCATTGGTTGTTCTTAAGATATCAATTATATTTACTAATCTGGAGCTAAATGTACTTAAATTTTGTTCAATACTTTGTCCGTCGCCTATATCCACAAATATATGTTGAAAAATGGCGATTTTACTCCCTGCTTTCGCTGGAATTAATAAGCCAGATTGAGCCATCATTGTTAATAAACCAATTGTTTTTAATGTGACTGTTTTCCCACCTGTATTTGGTCCTGTAATAACAAGGGCACGATGCTCTTCTCCAAATGAAATAGTTAAAGGAACTGCTTTGTCTCCAAGCATTGGATGACGAGCCTCTTTTAAATAAATCGTATGATCTTCTGATAAGAAAGGCGGCTTTGCAGCAATTACTCGGCTATATTTTGCTTTCGCAAATAAAACATCATAATAGTGCATCGTTTCTATTGCTAAATTAATGGCCTCTTCCTCAGCCAAGAGCTTCTCCGTTAATTCATATAGAATTCTTTCTACTTCAGATTCTTCTGCTAGCTTCATGGTTTCGATTTCTGCTTGCATGTCAGCAAGTTCAATTGGCTCAATAAATACCGTCGCTCCAGATGCGGATGTATCCAGTACACTACCTTGGATTTTCGTTCGATATTCTCTTTTTACAGAGAGGGTCAAATGACCGTTACGCTCTGAAACAATTTTGTCCTGAAGATAGCCCGTATATTTTTTCGATTTCACTAATTGACTCGCTTTTTCTTTTACTCGATCTGTCAGGATGGACAGCTGTCTTCTTAAATAGGCTAGATCACTAGAAGCATAATCATCCACATTACTATGTCTAATACATCTTGCTATTTCCTCTGTAAGCTCTCTAACATCAGGAATGGATTGAACATAAAGCGAGACATTTGGTGCCGCATATTCCTTATCCTTCATAAATTGTTTAAGCTTGGTACAATGTTCCAAAAAGGAAATAACAAACGGAAATTGATCTGCTCGAATATAAATCCCTTTTTTTGCTTGGCTTAAATAAATAGACATTTCATCAAGTGTATGAATCGGCACACTACTAGATATTTCTATGATTTTCATAGCCTCTTCTATTTCCTTGATTGACTGCTTCATTCTTCCTTTATCCTGCAGCGGCCGCAGTTTTCGTATTGTCTTTTTCGCTAAATTTGTTTTGGCATAGGATTCTATCTCTTCTAAAATTTTATAAAAACCTAATACTTCAAATGCCTGTTGATTCATTTTAATTCCTCCTATTTTTCTTCAAATAGCCCTTAAAAATAGAAAAAGCCAGCGTGAACAAACGCTCACACTAGCTTTTTGGGGTAGACCTATCCGCTTTAAAGTGCCGGATTAGGAGATCCTTTGCAATAAAGAAATAAAAACTATGACAAATATGCCATAGCTTTTTATCATCTATTGCTTGCTATGAGGCTTATTCTTAACCTTCCTTGAAATACCCATGCTAAATAAACCGGTATATCCCCAGTTTTTTAACAAAATTCAAGGCCGTATATAATTAACGGTTAGTTAAGAACATTCACACTCATAAAACAATCTCCTTTAAAAGGGCTTTTTATTTTTTATTCCCTTTTAGTTTATCGATTTTTCTTTTCTTTTGTCAACATTTTCAAAAAATTAATTTACTAAAGAGAAAATTTCATTTCTCAATAGTTAAGAAGGGGATAAGTCTTGTTTCAGCTGTTCTACAGAGTTATCCCATAGTCGCTGATCATGTTTTTTCAAAAAATCTGCCAGCACCTTTTTAGACTTCTCATCCATATGATCGACCATAATATGTCTTTTCATACTTTTATCCATCTTATTCACATGCTCTGGAAGAGACTTATAACCCCTGCGAATAGAACGATCCACAGTCATTTCACATGCTGTTACACCAGCATAATAAGGACCTTCAGGCTTACGGTCAATTGTCACCCAGACTAACCAGTAAGGCTTACCATTAGGAACCTCTTCTTTTGTTTTCAAAAATTTGATGCCACGTTCCACTGCACTTCTTGCATGCATGGCGCCGATATCAACGATGGCTTCTCCCTCTTCTACATCAATAATAACAGGAGATACATTTTCTAAACTAAGACTGCCAATTCCAAAGCCTTTATGCCCATCGGTTGGGTCATTTTTAATAATATTAAAGCCTATTGTTTTCTTCTTTTTTTCTTCCATGTTCATACTCCTTTTGCGATTTATTATAAATGATCGCGGATTGGTATAGCTTGACGATTTTTTATTTGTCGTGTATATAAAGCCGACTTTTATCCTCTGCAAAATCAAAAGAACAATTGATTAAACAGCGATAGAAAAAAGTATCGTATCACTTCAATCCAAGGGAATATCGTATAGCTTGATAAACCTGTAACAATTAATACAATAAATAAAATAGATCCATAAACCTCATACTTGGACATCGCTGCTCTTACCCGCGAGGAAACGAGATCTTCAATAATTCGATAACCATCTAAAGGGGGCAAAGGAAGCAAATTAAAAGCAAAAAGTAATAAGTTCATATAAACAAAAATTTCAAAAAACGGATATAAATCAAAATTACTTCCCGCTGGTACTTGTAACTTTATTAATATTGCAATAATGATAAAGCCAAGAAAAGCTAGTATTAAGTTACTGACAGGACCTGCTAAAGTGACTAATACTCCAGCTAATTTTGGTCGTTTAAAATAATGACGATTAACCGGTACTGGCTTCGCCCATCCGAATCCTGCGATTAAGATAAAAATTGCCCCTATGAGATCAATATGAGCGATTGGATTTAGCGTTAATCTTCCTTGCTTTTGCGCCGTGGGATCTCCAAATTTATAGGCTACAAATGCATGTGCGAATTCATGAAAGGTAAAACCTACTACAATGGAAATAATAATATAAGGCAAATCCGCCAAATTTTGCGAAAATAACAAATGATTAGCTCCCCTCTATACACAGTTTCTATGGAAAATGAATATTCTCTATCTAGTAATGTTTCCTTTTAAAATTATACATGATATTAAATTGGAAAGGAAAATTTTCTTTTGTTGCCTCTTCATAAGACTCTATTTAAATGCATATACGCTGATTAGAAACTTGCACTTTTCCAAGAAATATGAAAAACTACAATCAAAACTAAGGAGGATTTGAACAAATGCCATATGTAACTGTAAAAATGTTAGAAGGTAGAACTGAGGATCAAAAGAGAAATTTAGTAGAGAAAGTAACAGAAGCAGTTGTGGAGACAACAGGCGCACCAAAGGAAAAAGTAGTGGTCTTTATTGAAGAAATGCCTACAAACCATTATGCTGTTGCAGGCAAACGCCTAAGCGATCAGTAAAAAGAGTTCAAAAAGGTCCCGTCCAGCAATTCAAATCGTTGCATGGCAGGACCTTTTTTTAATGATTTCTTTTCTCTCTTAGGCTTTCAATATACGCATATGCAATCTCTATTTCTTCTTCCGTATATTTTTGCTTGGCCTTTAATGTGAATACTTTTTCCTTCACTTCTTCCTTTGGAAGGCTATCAAAGAAAAGAACGGTTGACACAAGCTCGAGGAAGCGAGAATTCTGGCCATTCATATCTTCTAGACAAGGAGACAAATCAGGCATTTCCACCTCATTAAGATCCAAAAATTCCTTTCCATTATCGGTTAAAGTATATCGATATTGGAAATATCCTCCCTTTTTCTCTTTTACTTCATTCAAAAAACCCATATTGCATAATTCTTCTATTCGCAAGGTTAATTCTTCTGAATAGGGACCGAAAAAATGAAACTGATATTTTTCATGAAATGGAAAATCGAGCTTTTTTGCGATATATATCATTTTTTGCAGCTTTTTTCTTCCAATAATTTCGCCCGAAGCAGCAATTGCTTTCATTACTTTGGCATGATCTTTTAACAAATTGGGTCATCTCCTACTCCATTTAATCCTAAGACATACATCTATTGAATATCCAACAATTGACGAATTTGTTTTTTTATTTCCCCTTTGGAACTGTCATCCTTTAAAATATCCTTAGGAAAATATAACTTGTGATCGGTTCTTCTTTTTCCAGAAATACTATCAACAATTTCTGATTCTCTGGAAAGCTCTCTAATTTCTCCGTTTTTCATCAATAGATGAATCGGTAATCGCTCTTCCTCTTCTCCAGGTCGATAAAAATCATAGGGAAGATCTGACGAAGAATCGACAACTAAATAATACTCCGGATCCAACCCTACTTTATGGAATAAACCAGATAATTCTTGAAGCTTTTTATACTCTTTAGCTGGATCAAACTCCACGTATTTAAAAAGATTTCGGTTCATAAACCTGCGGCAGAGATCCTTCAAAACGGCATCATCTTCTTCTTGCCACATCTGAAAATAATAGAGAATAATAGCCTCATCCAATTTTAAGTAGTCTTCTAACGATGTTTCGTCTTCAAAAATTGAGTAAAAATGAATAGGGTGATATTTAAAAGAGTAGAATTGCTCGTGTAAATATTTCGCTCTATGTAGAATTTTCGTAAGAATTACTTCCGCACTTCTTGTCACTGGATGGAAATAGACCTGCCAGTACATTTGATAACGGCTCATAATATAGTCTTCCACCGCGTGCATTCCGCTTTTTTTAATAACAGCCTGATCTTCACGCGGGCGCATTACACGCAAAATTCGTTCCATATCGAAATTCCCGTAGCTAACCCCTGTAAAATATGCATCTCTTAGCAGATAATCCATTCGGTCTGCATCTATCTGACTGGAAATTAAACTAACTACTAGTTTTTCCTTGGAGGTTTTAGCAATTATTTCTGCAACCTTTTTAGGAAAGTCCTTCTCTACTTTTGTCAAAACCTTATTGACTTCTGTTTTTCCTAAGATAATTCTGCGTGTAAATTCTTCATGATCAAGATCAAACACTTTTTCAAAAGAATGAGAAAAAGGGCCATGACCTAAATCATGTAGTAGAGCGGCACATAAAGAAAGCAACCTTTGGTCATTGTTCCATTCTTCTCGGCCTTCAAAAACATCATCAATGATTCTTCTAACAATTTCATATACTCCTAGAGAGTGATTAAACCTGCTATGTTCTGCACCATGAAAGGTAAGATAGGTCGTGCCCAGCTGTTTAATTCTTCTCAGTCGCTGAAATTCTTTTGTTCCAATCAAGTCCCATATCACTCTGTCGCGAACATGAATGTAGCGATGGACAGGATCTTTAAATACTTTCTCTTCATTTAGCTTATCCGTCGAATATGGCATCTTTCTCACTCTCTTTCGTTCATTGGCTATTTTTTATTCATTCTAGTAATTAGAGTTATTCCATATTCTAAAGATAGAAAAAGAGGGTTCCGTTGTAGGCATTTTAAAAGGGAAAAATCATGGCTTTCTCCATAAAATAACTATCCAGTGGAAACTCCTCTGTTTTACTAAGGCTCTGTTCTTTTTCATTGTTGTTTTACACAAAAAATTAAAGTATTGACAGCTTTCCATTACTTTTTCAGCTTCGCATTGACTTTATCCATTAACTCTTCTTCTGTTAATGCGGCTAGTGGACGATTATTGACAAAAGCAAATGTTTTTTTACGACCAGGCCCACAATAGGATTGACAGCCTATATCAATTTTAGCATCTGGATCAATTTGCTTTAAACGAGGTATTAACGTTTTTAAATTCACTGCCTGACAATCGTCGCAAACACGAAATTCGTTTGCCATTTGGACAACCCTTTCTATACTTGCTCTCCAATAACGTTATCGAAAATTCATTCGACAACATTCTCACTTATTACTATATGGTATTTTACCCCTTCTCCACTAGCAATGCAAGATGCAAAAGATTGTAAAATAGTGACGAATTTGTGGAGAAAATCCACTGGCCCTACAGTATCATTCCCTTACTACTATCATTATATTTTTTGTAAACTAGCTTGCTTCTCTATATTAATTAATCAATATGCGTTATAATTTTCTCTTGAATATAGGGAGGTTATACAATGAACAAAAGTAGAATATTAGTAATGTGCAGCATTGTTCTTGCAATGCTTATTGCCTCTATTGATACGACTATTATGAATACAACTATGCCAATTATTGCAGAAGAACTTGGCGGTACGGAATTGTACGCTTGGTCTTTTGCTGCTTATATGATAGCAAGCACAATTCTATCACCAATTGCTGGAAGACTTTCCGATCTATTCGGACGAAAAAAACTGTTTGCTTTTGGAATTATTGTCTTTTTAATTGGTTCTCTGCTATGCGGAATCTCATCCACTATGACTCAATTAGTTATTTTTAGAGCATTGCAAGGGATGGGAGCCGGATTCATGATGCCATTTCCTGCTATCATTGCCGGGGATCTTTTTTCTATTGAAAAGCGAGGGAAAATCCAAGCATTGTTTACTGGCATGTGGGCTCTATCCGCCATATTAGCCCCTACTCTTGGTTCTCTCTTTGTAGAATTTATGAGTTGGAGATGGATTTTTTATATCAATTTACCAGTATGCATTATTGCACTACTAACTTTAATTCCATATAAAGAAGTCTATCAGGCGAAAAAGGCACAGGTGGATTACATCGGAGCAATGCTATTTGGAATCGGAATAACTTGTTTATTACTAGTTACAGTGCTTGAAAACTACCTTTATCTTTATGCTATAGTAGGTGTCCTTCTGTTAATTAGCTTTTATTTCTTTGAGAAAAGACAAGCATCTCCTATTGTTCCGTTATCCATTTTCAAAAATAAGACGATCACTTGGATGTTTATTAATGGATTTGTTGGAACATTGGCCTTATTTGGAACATCGAGCTATATTCCATTATTCCTACAAAATCAGGCAGGGCTGTCTGTATTATGGAGTGGCGTTTCTCTCCTTGGCCTATCGGTTGGATGGATGGCCATGTCTGTTCCTGCAGGGAAATGGATATTAAAATATGGCTATCGCATTCTATTAATTATTGGAAATGCACTATTGCTGCTTTCAGGAATATTATTAGTATTATTAAATGAATCAAATGGCTTCTGGTACGTATTTATTCTTATGGTCGTACAAGGCCTTGCATTCGGCTTACTAAGTACAGTAGGTGTGATTGGTGCCCAGGCACTAGTTGGAAACCATGAAAAGGGTATATCCACCTCTTTCTTTATGTTTTGCCGAAACATGGGAACAGCTATTGGCGTAACGATTATGGGATCTTTGCTAAATAGTGGCGCAACCTTTATGGATGGCATTCACCATCTCTTCCTATTTGGATTTATTGTTAGCATATTTGCTTTTCTTTCAGCATTCTTCATTCGAAACGAAGGAACTTTAAGCGAAAAAAACGTATAGAGATTTCCCACCTTATCTATCTTAAAAACAGTCGGTTTATCGCCGGCTGTTTTTTTCATCCTCTTTATCCGCTAATTTCCCTTTTTTCTATTCTATAAAAAAATCTACTATCCTTGTATTTCTTTTGTATAAACATCCAAGTTTCTGGAAAAGATGTGACTAGAAATATTTATTTATCGTGATTAAGTTGGGAGTTGAGTTATCAATGAAAGTTAGACAAGACGCATGGTCAGAAGAAAATGACCTATTATTAGCAGAAACAGTTTTAAGACATGTGCGAGAAGGGAGCACACAGTTAAATGCCTTTGAAGAAGTTGGGGATAAACTAAACAGAACTTCGGCAGCCTGTGGATTCCGCTGGAACGCAGTCGTTCGCCATCAATATGAAAAAGCACTTCAGCTTGCAAAAAAACAACGAAAGCAACGACAACGGATGTTAGGAAAGGATCAAGGCGGCAAGAAAAAACTATTATATTCACCACCAGTGCCAACAGTGGATGATTTTGAAGCACTTACCGTATCCACTAATTTAGAAATCGGTTCTATGGATTTGGATGCGTTGGAAACATTCATTACAACTGAAACATTAGAAACAAATGTTACTAGTCCACAAGAAGAAGAGCTTGCAAACTATCAATCAGAAGAAGACGCACAGCCATTACCAGCATATGAAGCGAAACAAGCACCTGCCTATTCATCTGTAAAGCATAGCCAAGCTGGCACACTAAATTTCGACATGGTTCTTTCCTACTTACAAAATTTCCGAAATGCTACCATCCAGTTGGAAATCCTAAAAAGCGAGAATGAAAGATTAAAAAGAGAAATGTCTTCCATTAAAAGTCGAAACAAGGAATTAGAAGACAAGCTCCATCAAATCGAAAACAACTCAGAAACAATGCAAGAAGATTACGAGACACTGATGAAAATTATGAACAGAGCCCGAAAACTCGTCCTACTAGAAGAAGACGAGCGCCCAACCAAATTTAAAATGGACCGAAACGGAAACCTCGAAAAAGTCGCAGAGTAACTAAAAAGCGGAGGCGCCTTGCTTATCAGCGTACAAACTGGTCGACTAAGATCGCCACGTCCTGTGGCGACGTCGACACTAGTACATCCTATACGTCGAAGGGCTTCGACTGAGATAAAGGATACACGGCGAACGCTAGTGAGTCGATGTTGACTTATCGTAGGGAGAAGACTGAAGTTTGCTAGCTGATAGGCGCTGGAGCTGGATTATGTTAAAGCGGAAAGGGACTGTTTAGCGGCGTGTGGGGTGGAGCAGCATTTCCTGAGATATAGGAAACACAGTGAGCGACAGCGATCTGATGTTGACTTATCGTAGGGAAAGGCTAGCCCATCACCCAAAGCTACTACAGCGGTCCACATTTATTAAAAAGAGAGAGTATTAATAGTTGGCAGCACATTTCTCGATTATAAATAGAGGATAAGAAAAGGGATTTTCTCTACTTGAAGTCCCCTTCCTTATCCTCTTTTTGGTTTTAGCGAAATGGCTGCATGATTTTATCGTTTCTTTCCACGACCCGATCATAATAAGATTCAAATAGCGAAAGTTCT
The DNA here is from genome assembly GCF_001591585.1 of Niallia circulans NBRC 13626. Taxonomy (GTDB): domain Bacteria; phylum Bacillota; class Bacilli; order Bacillales; family Cytobacillaceae; genus Niallia; species Niallia circulans. The sequence goes on from NZ_BCVE01000003.1 coordinate 53,291, forward strand.
TCTCCTTGTAATTGATCTGCAAATAAAAATTCTGCATGATCCTTTAAAGCGAGTAACAATTTGGTCATAACTTGATCAACCGTTAAAGAAACTCCTAACAATTCTGCTAAGGATGCCATTACTTCAGGGTTTATTTCAGGATACTCAAACTTTGTCGTCTCTCCTTGTAGACCATAAGAATAAAATTGTTTGATAATCCCTGCTCTATCCTGTCCACTTCCATTTACGCAAAGATAAATTTGCACAGCAACTCCGCTTCTTAAGCGTCTCTGGGAAATTCCAGCGAATTTTTTTCCATCAATACTTAAGTCATAGCTGCCCGGACAATACGAACCAACAATCTCTTTTGCTTCAATTGTTTTTCCATAATCACGGAACATATATTTAATCAATTCGAACATAGTATCATAGCCACTGTTAATATCAATTCGTTTCTCCTGCTCTGGGAGAATAAGCGATATATTTAACACATCCTTATCTAATACAACAGCTAGACCACCTGAATTACGAACAATATAGTGGTATCCCTGCTCCTTTAAAAAAGTTAATGCCTCTTTCAAATGTGGTAATCTCGTATCTTGAATTCCTAATACAATTGTCCGATCATGGACCCATGTTCTGGCCGTGGCTGGTGCCATCCCGCTTCCCACGGAAGAACATAAGGTATCATCCATACCAAAAGATGTGAGCGCGGATACATGTAAACCTGTTGTGGACTGATCAATAATTCTCCATTTTTCTTGTTTTAATAAACTAGTACTGCCAACCATCACTTAGCTCCTTCTGTTTTACCAACCATCTATTCTATTTTAAAAAGATTTAGCCCTCTTTATTCATCACAATGATTTATTATAGCGAATTTAGAGCTATTTCAAAAGCAATCTTCTCTTTTTTGATATATTTTTCGTATCCTTACTTAGGGATAAACTTAAATCTGCTTTGTTCATTCGCTCCAATCTCCTAAATAGAAAAACCACTTAATCAGTGACAGCGACTATCCATACTTTGTATAACTTAGAATTTTCATTAAGCTTCTTGTACATGTGGGAGTAAGATGAAGATAGATAACATAAACAAAAAAGACGCCTCCCATTCTAAGGAGACGCCTGCTTTTAAATTTATTTTGTTAAGCTTTGACCAGCTGTAATTAAAGCTAATTTATAAACATCTTCTTCGTTACATCCACGAGAAAGATCGTTTACAGGAGCATTTAATCCTTGAAGGATTGGTCCCACTGCTTCAAAGTTCCCTAGTCTTTGTGCAATTTTATAGCCAATGTTACCAGCTTCTAGGCTAGGGAATACAAATACGTTTGCATCACCTTGAATAGGAGAATCTGGAGCTTTTTGTTTTGCTACAGATGGAACAAATGCAGCATCAAATTGGAATTCACCGTCGATTACTAATAACGGATCTCTTAATTTAGCTTCTGCTAATGCACCTTCTACTTTTTCCGTTTCTGGTGATTTTGCAGAGCCTTTTGTAGAGAAGCTTAACATTGCAACACGTGGATCAATGTCAAACATTCTTGCTGTTTTCGCACTTTCCACAGCGATTTCTGCAAGATCTTGGCTGTCTGGAGTAATATTGATTGCACAGTCTGCAAATACATATTTCTCCTCTTCACGAACCATGATAAATACACCAGATGTCTTTTTCACACCTTGTTTTGTTTTAATGATTTGTAAAGCTGGACGAACAGTATCTGCTGTTGAGTGAATCGCACCACTTACTAGACCATTTGCTTCGTTAGCATATACAAGCATTGTTCCAAAATAGTTTTCATCTAAAAGAATTTTACGAGCATCTTCTTCCGTTACTTTTCCTTTACGTCTTTCCACAAAAGAAGCAACTAGTGCATCAAATTGAGCATACTTCTTTGGATCATAAATTTCTGCATTTTCTAATGAAACACCAAGATTGTCTGCTTTTGCTTGAATTTCTTCTATGTCACCAATTAAAACAGGAATTAACACTTTATCTTCCGCTAAACGACCAGCAGCTTTTAAAATTCGCTCATCTAAAGCTTCTGGGAAAACGATTTTTACGTTTTGGCCCGTTACTTTTTCCTTTAAACCTGTAAATAAATCACTCATTAATTTTCTTCCTCCTTTTTATGTACACTTAATAGGATACTCTACCATCATAAAATTTCAAGAAATTTTCCTTACTTTCTTCTATTTTCATCCCATATAAAGCAAGATTCACTCATCTACCAATCAAAAGAAGATGAAGACAAAAAACATTAGTTATAGTTCTATTTATACAATCTGATATTTCCCTATATTTATCTTCCTTATACTCTTTTGCCCAAACTGAAACTTCCTTTTTCCGGAAGTCACAATAAGTTCACAATTATCCTAAGGGTTATTCCACTAAAATCTGGAGAAACTATGATATAGTTAAAATCGTATTAACGTTATTAATAAGGAGTGAACATATAAATGAGTGAAGCAGCAAAAACATTAGATGGCTGGTATTGCCTTCATGATTTCCGAACAGTAGATTGGACTACATGGAAAATGTTACCTAGCGAGGAAAGACAAGAAGCCATCACTGAATTCCTAGGTCTATTGGAAAAATGGAATACTGTTCAAGAAAATAATAGCGGCAGCCATGCGTTATATACAATTGTTGGGCAAAAAGCAGACTTCATGATGATGATTCTCCGTCCAACTATGGAAGAATTACAGAAATTAGAAACAGAGTTTAATAAAACTAAATTAGCTGAGTTTACGATCCCAGCTCATTCCTATGTTTCTGTTGTAGAATTAAGTAATTACCTGCCTTCCGATTCCGATAAAGATCCTTATGAAAATCCATATGTAAAGTCTAGACTATACCCGATCCTGCCGGAATCCAGCTATGTGTGCTTCTATCCGATGGATAAACGTCGTCAAGGAGAAGATAACTGGTATATGCTTCCTATGGAAGATCGTAGAAGCCTAATGCACAGCCATGGCATGATTGGCCGCCAATATGCAGGGAAAGTAAAACAAATTATAACAGGATCTGTTGGTTTCGATGACTATGAATGGGGAGTAACCTTATTCTCTGATGATGTTCTTCAATTCAAAAAGTTAGTATATGAAATGCGTTTTGATGAAGTAAGCGCTCGTTATGGCGAATTTGGTTCTTTCTTTGTAGGAACCCTTCTAAAACAAGAAGCAATCACCGAATATTTACATGTAAACTAACATAAAGATGGAGAAAATTTCCTAATGAATCTAGATGATAGATGATTGGGAACTTCTCCATTTTTTTATTAATTTTTCTCATTAATTTAAATATAAATTCAACTCTCCTTGTCATAACTTATTCCTTTTTCTCATAGGATGAAATAGTGAGCGATGACCTATGAATGAAACAACATTCACCGTCTACTTCTTATTTCTAAAATTGTGGTCAACTTCGAATGGTGGAAGTATGTAGTGAAGATTGGATAGAAGATAATGGAGGGATGAAAATGAGTCAGTCAAATTATGGGAACTATGGTTATCCACAAGGATATAGGAGTTTTCCTGGGCAAATTCCTACCTATGGAAATCAGCAAGGGTTTCAACAACAAGTACCAATACAACAAGGAATGCCCACACCTGCACCTACGCCACCTGCAACACCTACTACATTACCAGGACAATTGCCAATAGAAGCATCTTATATCGAGAATATTTTACGCCTTAACAAAGGGAAAATTGCTACTGTCTATGCAACATTCGAAAACAACAGAGAATGGAACGCCAAAATCTTTAAGGGAATTATTGAAGCAGCAGGGCGAGATCATGTTATCTTAAGTGACCCACAATCTGGAACTCGCTATTTAATTCTAATGCTCTATATCGATTATGTTACATTTGATGAAGAAATAGAGTATGAATATCCTTTTGCCGCTGGCATGCCAGGGTTAGCAACATCCCCGCCTAGATAACCAAAAAGCCTTCCCGTGCATCACTCATTTAGTGGTGTACTTTTTTTGTTCTTTATTAAGATTGATAATGTTTCTCTTTTTATGAAAACAAAAAAGAATAGGTTGAACATTTTATAATCTGCTCACCTATCCTTTTTTAATATACTCTTATTACATCCATTTCCACGCAGCAATAATCACTAAGAGCCATGCTGCTATAAACGCTACTCCGCCAAGTGGTGTAATAGCTCCTAATACTTTTATTTGGGTAACAGCCAATATGTATAGGCTTCCTGCGAATAGGATAATCCCAATTAGCATCAGCCAGCCTGCCCAGTTTAACAAACTGCTTTCTGGAAACTTACCTAAGAGTAAACCGATTAGAATTAAACCAGTACTATGAAACATTTGATAGGTAACACCTGTTTTCCATATTTCAAGGTATTTATTTGTAATTTTCCCTTCTAAGCCATGTGCGCCAAATGCTCCTAAAGCAACGGATAGCAATGCATTAATTGCTCCAATAATAATGAAAACTTTCATTTTTATCTCCTTTTTTAAGGCTTTTTGCTAACTAATCTATGTAAAAAGTTATGATATTCCTTAATCCTTTTCCTTAGTTGCTATTCATGTGCGTAAAACAAATGTACTTAAAAATCAAATAAGGAATCACCATTTCCTTCGTCCATTTTAATTTTATTTGTTTGTGTCTGTATGGGTTGTTGTGGAATGCTTATTGGTGCTTGAACAGCTTGGAAGGATGGTTGCTGAACAGGCTGCTGATAAGTAACGCCTTCTTTTCTTTCCTGTTCTAAAACCAATTCACATAAGGATTTAATTGCATAAACTCTTTCTCTTATTCTCGCGTCAGAATTGCTTGTTTTTGCTTCTGTCAGCTGATCCTCTATTTTAGCTAATAATTGCTGGATTGATATATTCACTTCATCCCTCCTTTTGCCTGGAATCGCAGGCATTCTTGTCCAGAAGCTCTTTTTACTTCAACAGATGGCATCGTTCTGCCTTTAAATTGGAATGCCTTACACCCTTTAGGAAACTGACTATCCCATGTAACATAGTAGAATTTGCATTTATAACAATTAACCTTATTCTTTTCCATTCCCTACCCTTTCTAATCCCTTAGAAGGAAATACATAATGAGTAGATACTTCTATTATCTAATAGAAATGACCCCTCATACGTATTTCCTTTATTATATTCTTCTTTTCACAAAAAATCATCTATACACCAATTGATCGGGGACTGCCCATTATTTTCAAGCATCCTATTTATAGTAGAAAATGGTCTGCTTCCTAGAAAGCCGCGGTGAGCGGAAAGTGGACTTGGATGTGTTGATAAAATGGTGCCATGCTTGTCTTGATCAATAAAAGCAAGTTTTTTTTGGGCTGGATTTCCCCATAGCACAAAAATAACTGGTTCTTCTCTGTCATTCAACATCTTTATTACTTTGTCTGTAAATACTTCCCATCCTTTCCCACGATGAGAATTCGCTTGTCCAGCTCTCACTGTTAAAACTGTATTTAATAGAAGCACCCCTTGGTCTGCCCAGTTTTTTAAATAGCCATGGTTCGGAATAGGACAGCCAAGATCAGCATGAAGCTCTTTATAAATGTTTTTTAAGGATGGTGGAACTTTTACTCCTGGCATAACGGAAAAGCTTAAGCCATGAGCTTGATTCGGACCATGATAAGGGTCCTGTCCCAAAATAACAACCTTTACTCTATCATAAGGAGTATATGTTAAACTATTAAAAATATCTTCTCTTTTAGGATAAATAGTAGATTCTCTGTATTCTGTTTCTAAGAAGGCTTCCAATTGGATAAAATACTCCTTCTGACGCTCCTGTTCCAATAATTGCTCCCATGATGCAGCCATACTATCTCCTCCTTTATTCTTCGGCAAAGCTTACTTCAAGTGTATAGCCTAATCTTCCATAGAATTCCTTCAATGTTTTTTGAGCATTTTCCTCTGCTTTCACTAAAATCCCCTGATTTACAGCCTCTTTCTTCATCGTTTCCTTCGCTTCATCCATTAAACTATAAGCTTCTTCCCACTTTACATCTCCTCTAAAAATGCCTGAAACAGAATATGTTTCTACTTTTTCAAAATCAATGGAAGGATCCTGAAGAAAATCTGCCTTTGGTAACTCAATATGGATGCTTTTCTCATCCTCATCTACTTGTAATTGTTCGTCCGTAACTATCGATAAGTCTACTCCAGCTGTTAGTGTCCCTGGTACAACTAACAATATTTTTCTTTTTGTGCCAGGAAAATCCGTCTCAATTTCCTTACCAAAAATTTCATTATCCTCTTTTTCTAGAATTGTTTTTATAAAAGCTTGAGAGGTAGCTAAAGTGGATAAATCTTTCATCTGTTCTAAATAAGCCGTTGTTTTTAGAACGGACTCTTGCGGAAAGGCAACTTTCCATAACCCTACTATTCCGACTATCAAAATCACGATTAACACACTAAAAAAAAGCATGATTTTTTTATTTAACCGATTCATTAGTCTATATAAACCAAAAGAAGGAAAGCGAATTCCCCTTCTGCTATTTAACTCCAATGCTGTACTTGCCTGTTCCCTTTTCCCCGCATCTAACTCCCGGCTGATTCGTTCTTTTTCTTTTTTACTTACCATTTAACTCCTCCTGATCCTATTATTGTCTCCTTCTATTATATAGGGAAATTTGTCGATTGTGGGGATATTTGTCTATGTAGTATTTCCCAAATGGCAGGCGATGAAAAAATTACCAACTAAAAAATTGTTTGATTACTATTTTAAGAGGCTATATAAAAAACATAGATAAATTCCACTATTATAGGAGGCTATCATTATGTATAAAGTAGAAGTAGTAGAAAACGGTGTACAAGCAACCAATATTATTAATGCATTAGAAAACCAAGGCTACAAAAAAGAGAATATTTACATTTTTGCTCACGATAAAGACCGTTCTGAGGATTTAACAAATGCAACGGAAACTGGAAATGTATCAATGAAGGAGCAAGGTTTACTTGATTCTATCAGCAACGTTTTCCGAAAAAGAGGCGACGAATTGCGTTCTAAATTACAATCAGTAGGCTTAACAGATGCAGAAGCAGCTAAATACGAGGAAGTATTAGATACAGGTAAATTAGTAATTGTTGGGTCACAAGAATAAAGAGAAATCCCGCCTTCTTTTATGCGGGATTTTTTTATCCTAATAATTGGTCATATAGCTTCTTTGCATAGACAACATCATTTGTTTCATGGATTAATGCTCTTCCATCTTTAAAAAAGACTACTCTGTTTCTTTCTAGCTGAACAGATAGGAGAAACGGATTTTGTCGCACTTTATATCCTTTCTTTTGCAAGCTTTCTGTTAATCGTTGAAAAGGAATATTTTTTGGACTAGATGGACGAATTTGAACCGTTTCTCTTCCACATAAAACAGCTACCTTTGTCTGATTCTCCCTTTCAAGAAAAGGATATGACCGTTTTTCTCCACATGTAGGACAATCACTTCTCTTTGCACGGCTCACTTTCACATTGTGATATTCATTATTCCATAAATCAAACGTTAAAAAGGATCCACGCAATGCAGCTTTATCTCCCCTTAAAAGCTTCAACGCCTCTGTTACTTGATGAGAAACGACCACCTGTACAGCTGGTGCAATAATTCCTACTGTATCACAAGTTAAACCAGTCATGGGCATCGTTTTCAATAAGCAATGAAGACAGGGTGTCTCACCTGGTATTATCGTGTAGCTCATCCCGGAACTCCCGACACAGGCCCCGTAAATCCAGGGAATTCCATGCTTAACAGCCATATCATTTACTATCATTCTTATTTCCATATTATCCGCAGCATCTATTATTAAGTCGATATTCTCAACTAACTGATCTAATAACGCTGCGGTTGCCTCACCAATTATCCCTTTCACTGTGCAGCCTCGATTAATTTCCTTTAGTCTATTTTCGGCCGCAAATGCTTTTGGTATTTTCTCGTCAGCATCCTTTTCTGTATATAGCTGCTGCCGCTGAAGGTTGCTTTTTTCGACATAATCTCTATCTATAATGGTTAAGCTTCCGATACCGCTTCTGCATAACATCTCTGCAACAGAAGACCCTAATGCACCTGCACCAATAATTAACACATGCTTCCTGCCAATTATTCTCTGCCCTTCTGCTCCAATGGGGGAAAACAAAACTTGGCGTGAATATCTGCTTTGATCCATTTGTACCTACTCCTTCCTCATCCCCCGCTAACAGGTGGAATAAAGGCAATTGTATCGTTTTCTTCCACTGTATCTTCATCCATTGCAAATTCCTCGTTTACCGCAACCATTACTCCTTGAAGAGACAGCGAAGGGAAGGCACTTAATAAATATTCCTTAACCTGTGCAATCGTCTGCCCTTGCCATTCCAATTCCATTGCCTCTTTTCCTATCGTTTCTTTTACTCCAGCAAAGAATAGTAATTGGATCAATTTAATTCCTCCTCACTTGGTCTGCCATCTTCATACCTTTTCGTACCATTCTGGTTCCCAATCCACTCTTCACCAGATTCCCAATGTTCCCTCTTCCAAATTGGCACGATTTCTTTTATTCTTTCTATCGCATATTGATTTGCCGTATAGGCATCCTTTCGATGTGGAGTCGAAACTGCTATCACTACTGCTACATCACTGATTTCCAGCTTGCCGATTCGATGGGTAATCGCAATATCAATGTCTCCCCACTTCTCCTTTACCTCTTCCCCTATTTGCGCAAGTTTTTTCGCAGCCATTGGCACATATGCCTCATATGTTAAAAACAATGTTTTTTTTCCGGCAGTCATTTCCCTTACCGTACCAATAAAAGTAGTAATCGCACCCGCGTTTCTTCTTACAACCTTATCAATAACTTCTTGCAAATTAATTGGACGGTCCGTTATTTCAAATTTCATATAAATTCCTTTCTCGATCTACTCTCATCTTTTTTCCATATCGATTTTTCATTTTTCTTTCAAACGTAAAGATTATATTTAAAGGTTACCATAAACAAAGACAGAATTCTCTTACTACTCTTCGCTCTTTTCCATATTTTTTATCGTTGGTATGCAAAATCATCTTGTAAAGCAGACTAAGCAAAGGGTGCGGAAAAGTTGTATGATTAATTAAAATGGTCTACAATTATTCAATCAAACAAAATTACTTTTCGCTGAAATAATAGCCATTACATAGGAGGCATAACAAATGAAGAAAGTATTAACTTTAGCAGGCTCTGACACAAGCGGCGGTGCAGGTATTCAAGCAGATTTAAAGACATTCCAAGAATTAGGTGTTTATGGTATGACTGCTTTAACAACGATTGTAACAATGGACCCTAAAAATCATTGGCACCATAACGTATTTCCCCAGGATATTAATACAGTTAACGCGCAATTAGAAACCGTGTTATCTGTGGGAATTGATGCTATGAAAACAGGAATGCTTGGATCTGTCGAAATCATTGAAGCAGCGGCAAAGCTAATTGATGAAAATAATATCAAAAATGTTGTGATTGATCCTGTCATGATTTGTAAGGGCGAAGATGAAGTTCTTCATCCAGAAACAGCTGATGCCCTACGTGAATTGCTTGTTCCAAGAGCAACTGTGGTAACACCAAACCTTTTTGAAGCTTGGCAGCTTGCCCAAACTGATAAACCAATTAAAACAGTAGAAGATTTAAAAGAAGCGGCCGCAAAAATTCACGAACTTGGACCTAAATATGTTCTCATCAAAGGCGGCAGTAAGTTAGGACATGAAAAAGCAATTGATCTTCTATACGATGGAAAAGAATTTACTATCTTTGAGAGCGAACTAATAGATACAACGTATACTCATGGGGCAGGCTGCACAAACTCTGCTGCTATTACAGCTGAACTAGCTAAAGGTGCTACCGTAGAAGAAGCTGTTCAAACAGCAAAAGATTTTATTACAGCAGCTATCAGCAATGGATTTAAATTAAACGAGTATGTAGGACCAACTATGCATGGAGCATATCGTAACGAAAAAGAAAAGCTTAGTGCGAAATAAAAACAGCAGTTCAATATATTCTCCTTTTACCATGCCATTATAAAAGGAGAGTATGCCCTTACCATTTTTTATTATTTAAATAAACTATTAGCAAGGAGGGATATTCTGTGGAATTTGTACAAATGGAAAAAGTGCAAAACGAAATCGATCGTTTTAGTGGAAAGAAAATCTATATTCACTTAGAAACAACAAATGGCGCTTATGCCAACCATAATGATGAAACCTTCTTCAATTCAGGCGCCTATATCCGCAATGCCCAGCTAGCCTATGAATATGGCAAAATTACGGGAAACGGCCCCTATCGAATTGGCTTAAAAACAGCAATAGGCTGGATTTATGCTGAAGGTATCACCCACTATGAAATTGACGATAAAAATAGATTGTTATTGGCAGGCTTAGACTTTACCGGAAAATTAGCAGTAGCCTTAGAAATAAGCGAAACACCATTTGAATAAACAATTAATGGAACATGCTTTTTTCATTACATGAAAGGAGGAACTCAGATGGAAACAGAAAAACAAGTATTAGTTATTTTTCCTCATCCCGATGATGAGGCATTTGGTGTATCTGGAACCATTTCAAAATTTTTACACGAAGGGGTTCCAGTTACTTACGCTTGCTTAACCCTTGGACAAATGGGAAGAAACTTAGGAAATCCACCATTTGCAACAAGAGAATCCTTACCAGAAATTCGCAGAAATGAATTAAAGGAAGCAGCTAGAGCAATGGGTCTAGAAGATCTCCGTATGCTCGGCTATCGTGATAAAACAATCGAATTCCTAAAAGAGGAAGTATTAGTCGATGAGTTTACAGCATTACTAGATGAATTAAATCCTTCTTTAGTGATTACTTTTTATCCAGGTTATTCTGTGCATCCGGACCACGATGCTACAGGAGCTGCTGTTGTAAAGGCCATCGAAAAGAGAGAAGCTTCTAAACGACCAAAACTTTACTGTGTAGCATTTTCCAAGAACACAGAGGAAGACCTTGGACAGCCCGATATTGAAATTGATGTGGAAAATTTTGCAGAACAGAAAATCAAAACAATCGCAGCCCACCTTTCTCAAACACAACAATATGTAGCAGTCCTGCAAGAAGGAATAAAGAATCAGGACCCAGAAGTTTTAGCTCGATTGTATACGGAAAAATACTGGACATATAAATTTTAATTTTGGAAAAAACAGGGAAAAAGATTGAGACATACGTCTTGCGATTATAAAAAGGTTTGTGGTAAACACCTGTTTATGCGAGAAATAGAGATGCCATAGCCCTCTTCTTTTTCCCCAGTACCTTGTTTGTCTGTAGAGTAATAGAACAAATTGCTTTCGCCTCTCGGGCTTTTATTTACATAAATACCCAAAATGGTGAAAGCAATCGTTATTAAATCGCTATATTAGAAATTGTTCATCTATTCCCATTATCTATTTTGTTTTGTCCCTGTATGTTTTTATTAAAGAATAATCGCCTAAATTAAGCTTTCAGCCAAGCATTTGCAAGTAAAAGCGCTCCTTTTGCTGCCTCAGTATGCGCCAATGCATTTAGCATAACAAAATCATGAATGATTCCACCAAAACGAGCAGAGGTTACCTTTACTCCCGCTTCACGAAGTTTATTCGCATAAGCTTCTCCTTCATCTCTTAGCACATCTGCCTCAGCCGTAATGATTAAAGCTTCTGGCAGCCCAACTAATTGATCTTTTGTTGCTCTTAAAGGAGATGCTGTAATTTCTGCTCTTTCTTTTGGATCAATAGTATATTGATCCCAGAACCATTTCATGCCATCTCTTCTTAAAAAGTACCCTTCTGCAAATTGGTTATAAGAATCTGTTTCAAAGGATGCGTCTGTAACAGGGTAAAATAGTAGCTGTTTTTGAATAGCAGGGCCTTTGCGTTCTTTCGCCATTAATGTGATCGCTGCGGACATATTTCCGCCCACACTGTCACCTGCTACAGAAATTTTATTAATATCAAAGGCATACTCTTCTCCTTTTGCTGCAATCCATTCTAGCACCGTATATATTTCTTCAATCGCAACCGGATATCTTGCTTCTGGAGAAAGGCTATAATTGGTGAATACAACGGCAGCGTTGGAACCTACTGCTAATTCACGAATTAAGCGATCATGTGTATGTGCATTACCGAATACCCATCCTGCACCATGTGTATATAAAATCACTGGCAATTTAGTTGTAGAGCTGTTCTCTGGACGAACAATTTTAATTGATACTTGATTGGCCGGTCCACCTTTAATAAAAAATTCATTTTCCTCCACTGGTAATTTATCTATCTCACTAGATTGTACTTCATCTACTGCTACTCTACCTTCTGCTGGCTCCAAATCAAATAAATATGGTGGATTAGCTGTGTCTTCTGTAAATTTTTTAGCCGCTTCTTCTAATACAATGTGATTTTTGTTATTCATAGCAAATTACCCCTTTTGATTTCTTAAAATTTAATTGCGCACAACTTATTGAATTAAAATTTTTTACTCCTATGTTTTCTGTTCCTTTACATAAGGAGTACAAGTAGTTAGTTTTATCTGCTGCTCGTAAATTAAATTTCGCACAATTTAATTTTACAATACCAACTTTCCCATTCAAAGTCAATTTATTTTTTATTAAAAATGCTGAGGAAAAGTCTTTTTCCTCAGCATTTCATCAAAAAGATATATTTTATAAATTTTCTACTCTTTCTTCTAATACTTCTTTCGCATTCTGCACATGATCATTATCTTCAGATTTCACCATTTTGACAAGAAACTTTCGCATAAGCAGCATTTTTAGTCCCTTAACATGTACAGTGCCTTCAAACTCTACTTGGGTGCCTTCAGGAATCTCCGAAAAGCGATAAGCATAATCAACTATTAATCCATTTGAACTACTTCTACGCAAAAATCCTATATTTTTATCAAAAGTGAGATATTCTATTTCTGCAGGTACTGTATTTCCACGAACATTTCTTATCTCTTTATATTTTGTGCCAACTCCAATCGGCTCATTTGTCAACTTTTCTGTTGATACCACTTTATTCATATATTCTGAAGCATTTGCCATGTCCGCAAAATAAGCAAAAACTTCTTCAATGGGCTCACAAATAATAACACTCGCATTAAAATCTGCCATTTTTCCACCTCAATAGAATCTATCTTTTTAGGTTTTTCATTTCTATTATAGCGAATAAATAGCAAATTGAATAATTGATTTCTAGCGAACTATAAAAATGAGTGATTACTCACTTTACAAAGTGTAACTTTTTTCATAAGATAAAAGTGAGTAATCACTCATTTATTCGAAAGGTGGTTTTTAATATGGGGACACCATCCATTGTTTCTGTTAAGAATATTTCCAAAGCATTTGGAGAGAAACAAATTTTAACCCAAATTGACTTAAGTGTTTATCCCGGAGAAATCTTAGGATTACTTGGTCCGTCCGGAGCTGGAAAGACATCACTTGTGAAAGAAATTATTGGATTAGATTTACCTGATAGTGGTTCTATTTCTGTATTAGATGTGGAAATGCCAAATCTAACTATAATGGGGAAAATCGGTTACATGGCACAGGCAGATGCATTATATCAAGATTTAACAGCTAAGGAAAATCTCGATTTTTTCGCTAGCTTGTATGGATTAAAAGGAACAGAGAAAAAATCTAGAATAGATAGTGTTGCTAATTTAGTAGAATTATCAGATCATCTTTCCAAGCCAGTATCCCAGTATTCTGGAGGAATGAAGAGAAGGCTATCTATCTGTATTGCTCTTTTAAACACTCCAAAGCTGCTAATTTTAGATGAACCTACAGTTGGGATTGATCCTATTCTCCGAAAAGCAATTTGGCAGACTTTTAACCAGCTTAAAGATAATGGAACATCCATCATTGTAACTACTCATGTAATGGATGAAGCAGAAAAATGTGATCGTCTTGGAATGATAAGAAACGGTCAACTTATTGCTCTTGATACACCGAAAAACTTGATGAACCGCTGCAATGCCCAAACAATGGAGGAAGCATTCTTATATTATGGAGGTTTAGCAAATGAGAATTAACGCCTTAGTATTACGCATATTAAAACAATTTTATCGTGATAAAAGAACACTAGCGCTAATGATATTAGCTCCTATTCTCATTTAAACATTAGTCCATCTAGTTTTTAATGGCGATGACTATGAAATAAAAATAGGATTAATTGACACACCTGACTCCATAGGCACGGCCTTTGAAAAAGAAGAATTGAAAACATCTATCTACAATAGCGAGGCTGCGGCAAAAGCTGCATTAAAAGATAGAAAAATTGATGCTTATTTTCTTGGTGAAAACAACCAAACAAAATTAATGTTAGAAGGAAGTGACCCTTCTATTACCAAAGCAACGATTACAAAAGCACAAGGTGCCATACAAAATCTTTCTTCTCATAAAGCAGTACTGGATGTAGATTTACTTTACGGTTCTATTGATATGAAACAATTTGATTCATTTGGGCCTAGTTTACTTGGAATTTTTGCCTTCTTTTTTGTTTTTCTAGTAGCTGGCGTATCTTTTTTAAGGGAAAGAACTTCAGGAACGTTGGAGCGATTACTTTCTAGTCCTATTAGAAGATGGGAGCTAGTTCTTGCTTATATTATCGGTTTTGGATTATTTACAATGGTGCAATCGGTCATTATTGTCGTTTATTCTGTCTATGTTCTCAAAATGGAAAATTATGGTTCTATTTTATATGTATTATTCATTACGCTATTATTAGCATTAGTAGCCCTTACATTAGGCATACTCTTATCTTCTTTTGCCCATAATGAATTGCAAATGTTTCAATTTATCCCAATTGTCATTGTCCCACAAGTTTTCTTCTCTGGGCTTTTTAACTTAGATACAATTTCTCCGGTAATTAGCTGGATTTCTTACTTGACTCCGTTATATTACGCAGCAGATGCCTTATGTGAGGTAATGATTCGTGGTCACGGTTTCAAGGATATAATAGAACCTCTTAGTATCCTTTTAGGCTATTCCATCATCTTTATGATTATTAATATCTTTGTATTGAAAAAATATCGCAGTATCTAAGATATTATATTTTTCTCCATAATCCTTTATAATTAAATTAGATTGGATGGATAAGGAGTTTCCTATAAATGAACAATAGTGACAATATATTAGAGTTAATTTTAAAAGAAGAACAGTCAATAACAGATAAACAGAAAAAAATACTGATGGCAGCCATTGAAGCATTTTCCGAAAAGGGCTATGCCGCAACCTCTACTAGTGAAATTGCTAGAATGGCAGGCGTTGCAGAAGGTACTATCTTTCGACACTACAAAACCAAAAAGGATTTACTATTAACCCTTCTCTCTCCGTTGTTAAGTACGTTGATTGCACCACGAGTCATAAAGGATTTTGATAAAGTATTAAATGCTTCTCATGATAGCTTTGAAGATTTCCTTCGAGCTGTAGTAAAAAACAGAATGGAGTTTTTACAACACAATATTGCGTTATTTAAAATTTTAATACAAGAAATCCCTTTTCATGATGATCTACGAGAGACATTTAAAAATCAAATCTCTATGAACATTTTTAAACGCCTTCAAGAAATTATGGGAAATTATAAAGAAAAAGGAGAGATTATTTCTATTCCTCCTTTTAGCTCCGTTCGCCTAACAGTATCATCAATTTTTGGTTATTTTATCGCTCGTTACCTCCTTCTTCCTGATATAAAGTGGGATGATGATGAAGAAATTGAACGAACCATCCAGTTTATTCTTTATGGATTAAAACCTCGGGAATAATAATAAAAAAGGTAGATGAACTTATTCGCGTTCATCTACCTTTTTTGACCATCTTATTCCTCTAATGCTTTTCTAATTGCTTGAGCCACTCCACTTTCTTCATTTGTTCCTGTCACAAAGTGGCATTGACGTTGAATATCTTCCACCGCATTCCCCATCGCAACTGCTCTGCCAGCCATTTGAAACATGGAAACATCATTATAATTATCTCCAATTGCCATCGTGTCAGAAAGAGAAATGTTGCGATCCTTCACAAATTTCTCAAGCGCAATCCCTTTTTGAGCATGAATAGAAGTAATTTCTAAGTTCTCCTTACCGGAAGCACTAATTGCTGCTCCTTCCAGTTTAGTCAACTCCTCTCTAACATTACCTAAAACGATCGGATCAAAATGGAATGCTAATAATTTATAAATAACCTGGTCGTCATCTTGAAATAATTCTTCATAACTATCTAATTGATGAATTTCCTTCAGTCTTTCCTCGGCCGCTTTTTTAATCTCTTCCATATCCTTCGCATGGCCACTTACAGTAAAAATATCCATAATCAGTGATCGTGCTACTGTTTTATCAAGTGTATACGTTCCTCTATTAGTATAGACTTCATAATATACTTGATATTTATGTAAAATTTCAGCCATTTGTCTGGCTAGATCTTTACTTAATGGATTTGTATCGACGATGATATGCTCATTCGTCCTAATTTCTGCTCCATTTGCACAAATCATCGGTGTAATAACCCCTGCCTCTTTTAAAAGGTCTCCTGCTTCTTCATAAGCACGTCCAGTAGCGATTACTACCTCTACTCCTTTATCTTGTGCTTCTTTAATTGCTTCTCGATTTTCTTTCGTGATTTCTTGTGTGGATGTTAATAACGTCCCATCCATATCAATTGCTATGCATTTAATCATCTAAACACCCTCAATAATTTATTCAGCTTCATCAATAATTTTCTAATTCCTTTATCATCATAACATGAAAGAACAAGCAGCAAAAGGAAGAGAACTTTAAGAGATGCTTGTCTTTTTGTAAATTATTTTATCTGTTTGCTTTATAAGCAGGCACACCGGTTAGAAATAGGAATGCCCTTACTTGCGGATTTTGACTTTTACTTGCGACTCTTCTATCTAATACCTTCACCAACCCATAATGAACTATCTTCGCTGTCCTCTTTCCCTTCTCTGCCTTCTTTCTAAACCATCTTCTATTTTGTCTTTTCTGTGAACGGATATGTGAACATTTTTCAAACAATGAGTGAACTTTACCGCAAACTGACGAAATTTCATTATGATATACCTATCATTTACCAAAAGGAGACGATCGGAAAAATCAACTTTGTTAAAAACCTTTTATATCAATGTTTATCGACTTTTTCCAACATTAAATTACATAGGATGAACATCACGGAAAAGCACTTTTAACAAGTTTTTTTATCCTACTGCCTCAATTAAATCTAATTGAATTTCATCTTATGCAATGATTTTTATCGCTTTATCGAACTGGAAGATTCACAAATCTGTTCAAAATACAAAAAGGAGGAGAAACTCATGGATATGATTTTTCTATCGCGTTTGCAATTTGCTTCAACGACCATATTCCACTTTTTATTTGTTCCCATTTCTATTGGTTTAGTATTTATTATCGCAATCATGGAATCTTTTTATGTGAAAACAGGGAATGAAGAATACAAAAAAATGGCAAAGTTTTGGGGCAAATTATTTTTAATCAATTTTGTTATTGGTATTGTTACAGGAATTCTTCAAGAATTCCAGTTTGGTATGAACTGGTCTAACTATTCTCGCTTTGTTGGTGATGTATTCGGAGCACCACTTGCAATTGAGGCATTGCTCGCTTTCTTTATGGAAAGCACCTTTATTGGACTTTGGATATTCGGCTGGGACCGTTTATCAAAAAAAGTACATTTAGCATGTATTTGGTTGACTGCATTTGGAACAACGATTTCTGCCTTCTGGATTTTAGCAGCAAACAGCTTTATGCAGCGCCCAGTGGGATTTGAAATTAATAATGGCCGCGCTGAAATGAATGATTTCTTTGCACTTATTACAAACGGCCAAGTTCTTGTTGAGTTTCCTCATACTGTGTTTGGAGCACTAGCTACTGGCGCATTTTTAGTATGTGGAATTAGTGCTATTAAATTGTTAGGCAAAAAAGATGTTGATTTCTTTAAAAAATCCTTTCAAATCGGGATTACCGTTGCATTAAGCGCTACGTTTCTAACGCTTGTTGCCGGTCATGCCCAAGCACAATTTTTAGTAGAAACACAGCCAATGAAAATGGCTGCTAGTGAAGGATTATGGGATGAAAGTGAAGATCCAGCACCATGGACCGTGTTTGCCAATATTGATGTAGAAAACAAACAAAATAGCGGAGAAGTAAAAATTCCTTATCTACTAAGCATCCTATCTTACAACACTTTAGATGGCAGCGTAAAAGGAATGAATGATCTGCAAGCAGAGTATGTGCAGAAATATGGAGATGGCAATTATATCCCTCCAGTTAAAACAACTTTCTGGAGTTTCCGCATCATGGTTGCAGCAGGAGTAGCAATGATTCTCCTTGGAATATATGGCGTATTTCTGGCTTGGAAGAAGAAATTAGTTGCTAAACCTAATAAATGGTTCTACCGTTTCATGATTGCAGGAATTTCCTTACCATTTATCGCTAATACCTCTGGATGGATTATGACAGAGATTGGCAGACAGCCATGGACTGTTTTTGGATTAATGACAACAGAAGATAGTATTTCCCCAAGTGTTTCAGCTGGGCAAGTATTATTCTCTATTATTGCATTTTGTACCATCTACGCGATATTAGGTGCTATCATGGTTTATTTATATGTAAAAGTTATTAAAAAAGGGCCATATTTGATGGAAAAAGAAGATACAAAAGTAACGAATGACCCGTTTGCGAAGGAGGGTTTCCATGCTTGAGTTAAATGTTCTTTGGTTTATCTTAGTCGCTGTTTTGTTTATTGGATTCTTCTTTTTAGAAGGTTTTGATTTTGGAGTTGGAATGTCAACAAAGCTTTTAGCAAGAAATGATATGGAAAAACGAATACTCATTAATTCTATTGGTCCTTACTGGGATGCAAATGAAGTGTGGTTAATTACTGCAGGGGGCGCCATGTTCGCCGCTTTCCCTCATTGGTATGCTACAATGTTCAGCGGATTTTATACACCGCTTGTAGTTGTTTTATTAGCGTTAATCGTTCGGGCAACAGGATTTGAATTCCGTGCAAAAGATAGCCACCCTGCATGGAAAAAGGCATGGGATCTGTGTATTTTCTTAGGAAGCTTCCTTCCTCCTTTATTATTTGGCGTTGTTTTTGCTTGTTTTATGCAAGGACTGCCAATTGATAAAAATATGGAATTAAAGGCTGGCTTCTTTGATGTTGTAAACTATTATACATTAACCGGCGGGCTTACAGTATTAGTCCTTTGCCTTGTGCATGGACTAGTATTTACTACCTTACGTACCGTTGGAGACTTACGAGAAAGAGCAAGAAATTTAGCACAAAAGCTTTTGCCTTTATTAGGTATCTTATTATCGTTATTTTCCGAATTAACTTATATTAAAACAGATATTTTCCAAGAACGTGGCTTAATCCTTTCCTTTATCTTCTCATTAGGGGTTATTGCCTTTGTTGTTGGGGGATTCTTTATCTCTCGAAAAATGGATGGATGGGCTTTCGGGATGACTGGTGCCATTATCGCCTTATCTTTTGCTTCCATTTTCATCGGCTTATTCCCTAGAGTAATGGTTAGCTCAATAAGTGATGCATATAGTTTAACCATTCAAAATGCAGCTTCCGGTCACTATTCTTTAAAAGTGATGACAATTGTAGCCCTAACGCTTCTGCCATTTGTTCTTGGCTATCAGATTTGGAGCTATATTGTGTTCCGGAAACGTATTACTGAGAAGTCTCATTTAGAATACTAATGGATAAAAATCTTTTAAAACTTACTGGGATCAAGCCGATTCTCGCAACTATAGGAATATTAACCATTGTGGAAGGAGCTGCTATTATTCTGCAGGCCAAATGGCTTGCAGAAATAATAGCCTCTTTATATAACGGAGAAAACTATCAAGAGCAATATGTAAAGATCATATTGTTCTTATTAGCTTTTTTAGGGAGGCATTTTTTACACACTATCCAACAAAATATCGCTGCAGCATTTGCTGAAAAAACGAGTAAAGAGCTTCGTCTTCAGTTAATGCAAAAACTATTTGAATTAGGTCCTAAGTACACCAAGAAACAAGGAAGCGGAAACATTGCTACACTTGTCCTTGAAGGGATTAGTCAATATAGAACATATTTAGAGCTTTTTCTACCAAGAATGCTGGCTACAGGAATAGTTCCAGGCATGATTATTCTATATGTATTTTGGAATGATTGGCTATCAGGTGTAATCTTAACAGTTACAATGCCGATTTTAATCGGATTTCTAATACTTGTGGGCATGGCAGCTAGCAGCCAAATGAATCGACAGCTTGCCACCTACAAAATCTTATCTAATCACTTTTTGGATTCTTTAAGAGGACTAGACACACTGAAGTTTCTAGGTAGAAGCAAACAGCATAGCGGAAATATCGAAAAGGTAAGTGAACAATATCGCGGGGCAACGATGAAAACATTGCGATTAGCCTTCTTATCCTCCTTTTCTTTAGACTTCTTTACCTCTCTTTCCGTTGCAGTGGTGGCAGTAAACTTAGGATTACGCTTAATAAATGGTGATTTAGTTTTATTACCTGCCTTGATGATTCTTATTTTGGCACCAGAATTTTTCCTGCCTGTTCGAATGGTCGGAGCTGATTATCACGCAACATTAGACGGAAAAGAAGCTGGGGATGCAATCCAAACGATTATCCAAACCCAAAAATCTGCCAAAATGACTGGACAGTCTATTTCTTTAGGTACAAAGCCTTCCTTAACGTTTGACCATGTTACCTTTCAGCATCATCCCGAGGAAAAAGCAACCTTAAAGGACCTTTCCTTTATGATTGATGGCTATAAAAAAATTGGCATTGTCGGTGAAAGTGGCGCGGGGAAGTCTACGCTTATTGACCTCCTAAGCGGTTTTTCTCAACATTGTGCGGGGAGCATTTCTGTAAATAGTGTGTCTTTACCTAGCCTTATGACAGAGGAATGGAGACAGCTGACTACGTATATTCCGCAATCTCCTTATATCTTTAGCATGACATTACGAGAAAATATCTCCTTTTACCAGCCAGATGCTGCCGACGAGGAAATTATCCAAGCATTAAAAGCAACTGGTCTATACGACATTTTTACTACTTTTCCTAATGGTCTAGATGAATTATTAGGAGATGGAGGAAGAAACTTAAGTGGCGGGCAGGAACAAAGAATTGCTTTGGCACGAGCATTCTTAACCAATCGAAAAATCATGCTGTTAGATGAGCCAACCTCTCATTTAGATATTGAAACGGAGTTCGAATTAAAAGAAACGATGCTACCTTTATTTAATGAGAAACTAGTATTCCTTGCAACCCATCGTCTTCATTGGATGAAAGAGATGGATTCAATTATCGTCATGGATCAAGGCACTATTGTAGAATCAGGCACACATGAAGAGCTAGTCGCAGCAAAGGGCTTTTATTATAAGCTATTACAACAGTAAGGAGGATGACTCTAAAAATGAATGAAAACAAATGGATTTCTCCATTTCTGAAAGCAAATAGTGGCCGAATTGTCTTAATTCTTTTCTTGAGTGTCCTAGCTTTACTTACAGCTGCGATGCTCACCTTTACTTCTGGCTTTCTTATTTCTAAATCAGCCATTCCAGTCGAAAATATATTAATGGTTTATGTACCAATTGTTGGCGTAAGAACCTTTGGTATCAGCCGGGCTGTATTTAGCTATTTGGAAAAATTAGCTGGTCATCATACAGTTCTGCGCATTTTATCGAAAATGCGGATGAAGCTATATCAAATTTTAGAACCACAAGCTTTGTTTTTAAAAAGCAGATTTAAAGTTGGCGATATGCTAGGGATTCTTTCTGATGACATTGAAAAACTGCAAAATATATATTTACGGACCATTTTCCCAACCTTTGCAACCTCTGTTTTATATATTATAGTGGTATGTGCTATTGGAATATTGGATATTCCTTTCGCCATTCTCATGGCAATTTATTTAGGTCTATTATTATTCGTCTTTCCTATTCTTTCTTTAGTGCTCATGCGCAAAAACCAAAGAGAATTTAAACAAAGAAGAAACGGGCTATATCAAAAATTAACGGATAGTATTTTAGGCATTAGCGACTGGGTTATCAGCGGTCGGTCGAAAGGCTTTATAGAGGAATATGAAAAAGAGGAAGCGATTGTTGCGCAACTCAACTATAAGCTTGTTCAATTTACTCGTTGGCGCAACTTTGCTTCCCAAGCAGTTGCGGCATTGATTATCCTTTCTCTCATTTTCTGGTCTAGTAAGCAATATATCGATGGCGCTATTCCTGTTACATTAATTGCTGCTATTATTCTAGTTGCCTTGCCAATCCTGGACGCTTTTCTAGTCGTTTCTGATGCATTTGAAAAGCTGCCAGCCTACCAAGACTCGTTGGATAGACTTAATAAACTGAATGTTCCTGAACAGAAAAACGAAAGAGTTCGTCCAATCATAGACACCGATATAGTCGATATTCAAGTTGATCAAATTACTTATCAGTATGAGAAAGAACAAACCTCATCCCTATCTAATGTTAGTTTAGATATTCCACAAGGGAAAAAAATTGCCATCATCGGTCGTAGCGGTGCTGGTAAATCAACCTTACTGAAATTGATTCAAGGAGTAATCCAGCCAACAACAGGAAGAGTCACCTATAATGGAGAGACATCGGCTTCGTTTCATGCAGACACTTCTTCGATTATATCTGTGCTCAATCAAACACCTCACCTCTTTGCAACAACGTTACGAAATAATATTTTACTAGGGGTAGAAGAAGCATCGGATAAAGAACTAATAAAAGCGATTAAATCGGCTCAATTAGAGGAGTTAGTTTCATCCTTGCCAAATGGGTTGGATACTTTTATGGAGGAAACAGGCCAACGTTTTTCTGGCGGAGAGAGACAAAGAGTAGCACTAGCCAGAATATTGCTCCAAAAGACTCCTATTGTTATTATGGATGAACCAAATGCCAGTCTTGACCCAAAAACAGAAAAAGCATTACTTAAAACAATCTTTACAACATTGGAAGGAAAAACAATGATCTGGATTACCCATCATCTTGTAGGTGTAGAAGAGATGGATGAAATTATCTTTATGGATCAAGGAGAGATCGTTCTGAGAGGAAGCCATCAAGAACTGCTAGCTACAAGCAGCCGCTACCAGCAATTATATGCATTAGATCATCCAGAATGAATCCGATAATAGGCGAGTCTTCATTAAAGAAGGCCGCCTTAATGTTTTATTTGTTTCGGTTCTTCCTCTGTTACCTTTTCGCAAAAGAGCCTTTGAGGATAGCTCTTTACTAAGACATGTTGAACGGCCTGCCCTGCTCTTAAAAATTTAATGAATTACATCTTCTACTCTTGCTTCTGTAACTTGGATCAAATTGTTAACTGCCAATTCAATTTGAACACCAATCTTCCCTCCACTAACAATAATCGTGGATTGCTTGTTCACACTCTCATCCAAGATTGTCTCATACTTTTTCTTCATGCCGATTGGTGAACACCCACCCCGAATATAACCAGTTGTTTTTTGAATATCCTTTACGGCAATCATTTCTAGCTTTTTTGCATTGACTACTTTTGCTGCCTTTTTTAAATCAAGCTCTGCTTCAACAGGGATAACAAATACATAAATTCCATTCCCCGTATCTTTCACCACAAGTGTTTTATACACCATTTCGATTTCTTTACCAATCTTACCCGCAACGGATATACCGTCCATTTTCCCATCTTTATTTTCATAGGTATGTACACTGTAGGAAATCTTTTCGGCATCCAAAATGCGCATTGCATTTGTTTTGGTAATAGCCATAGCTATATACACTTCCTTTCCTAACACTGGTAATTTTTCTCTAATTAAACCATATCATATCGTTACCCAAAATGAATATTAATTATTTCAGAACCAAAGCCCCATATTCTTCATATAGTATGGAAAGTAGAAATCGACTTGCTGGGAGGAATAAAATGAAACCGACCTATCAAGATGCCCTTGCCTATTTCGGGGTGAGCGGTGCACATCCAGGTGGCTTAACATTAACAAAGTTCTTATTGGAACAAGAAAAAATTACGACCCATACAACATTACTTGATGGCGGCTGCGGCACTGGCCAAACTTCAGCTTATATAAAAAAGAACTACCCCTGTGCTGTCACAAGTATTGACTATCATCCTACAATGGTGCAAAGAGCAAAAGAACGATTTAAAAAAGAAAATCTGTCGATTCAATTAGTGCAAGGAAGCCTAGAAAAGATGCCCTTTCCTTCCAACAGCTTTGACATCATTTTAATAGAATCTGTACTAATTTTCACTAATTGCAGAAATTCCCTTGCCGAAATTAAAAGAGTGCTCAAGCCAGGCGGCATCCTACTGTTATTAGAAATGACTGCGGAAAGAAGTCTCCATGCAATAGAACATCAGAATATGTGTGAAGTTTATGGCATTGAAAAGGTCTATACAGAAAAAGAATGGATAGATTTAATGAAGGAAGCGGGTTTTCCCAAAGTAGAAATAAAACTTGGACACTCTGTTTTTTCCCATATGATGACGGGAATGGAAAAGGAAGATGAAGCAATTGATAGAACCGTACCAACGAATGTCCAATTAGAAGGTAAATTGATGGACCATTCCTATATTCTTTATACTTACGGGGATATAATCGGCTACCGAGTATATAGAGCTAGTTTGTAAAAAAAGAGGCTCTCAGTGGATTAGCCTCCATTTGAGAAACCTCTTTTTATTATTTTCAGCTGTCCTTTAGTAAAGCTTTATGAATCCATATAGCTGCTTGCGATCCTTCTCCCATTGCGATTGTAACCTGTTCCGAATGAGCCACAACATCACCTGCTGCCCAGACGCCATCTATATTAGTCATTTTCGTACGCGCATTCACGATAATATGATTATTCTCCATTATCTCGACTCCTAAAGGCACTGCTAAATCTGACTTTACTTTATTCCCGCCAAATGCAATAAAACTATGCTTTGTCTCGAGCATCTTTCCATTTTCCAATACATACCCTTTGATTTGGGAATCATCTGCTAATACTCGATCTATTCTCTCTGTATAAACGGAAATTCCACTATCACTTAATTGTCTAGCCAGCTTTTCGCAAGTAGTCTCTCCACCATGATTAATATACGTAATATCGCTTGTCCAATACAACAAAGTAAGGGCCATATTTGCCCCAACATTTCCATTTCCAATCACTATTGTTTTTTTATCCTTTACTTCATATCCATCACAATCCGGACATAAGTATACGCTGATTCCCAGACAAGGGTACAATTCGGCAAATGGGGGAATATTATCCATAACACCTGTTGCAAGGAGAATTTTCCGAGATTGAAACAGACCCTTTTCAGTTGCTGCCGTAAAATGCCCCTCTTCCTTTTTTAAAGAAGTAACGGTACTCTTAAGAAACTCTACCCCAAGGCTTTCTGCCTGTTTCCTTCCTAAACTCCGCAATTCTGAGCCCCTGATTCCATTAGGATATCCTAAAATATTATGGTAGCTTTTACATATCGTAGATCGACCATCCTCTGCATCAATAATCAGCACATCATGATTATATCTTCCTAATTGAATCGCTGCCTGCAATCCCGCTATGCCACCGCCTATAATAATGCAATCAAGAATTTTGGTCATCTTTTTCCCTTCTTTCTTTTAGTCAAGCCAGTTTCTTTAGTTTTTACGAGGAGACAATTCTTATTCTTCCAAAATACTATCCGCTATAGCGGAATAAAAAAATGGCTATGTATTACGGGATTCCCGAATACATAGCCATTTAATCTTATCTTATGAAGATATTACTTCTTCTTTGAAAAATTGCGGTAAGTGCTCTTTATGTGCTTCTAGCATTTCATCCAAAATTTGTTTTGCCACTTTGTCTGACGGCAACAACGGATTAATCGTCATAGCTAATAATGCGGTATGATAACTTCCTGTAACTGCCGCTTCTGCCGCCACTCTTTCAAAGGACTTAATTTGTTGAACAAGTCCGCGAACTGCAACAGGCAGATCACCGATCGCAATCGGTTTTGGTCCGTCTTTTGTGATAATACTGCTAATTTCTACAGCTGATTCATTTGGAATGCTTGCAATAGCTCCATTATTTATTGTATTGACAGGCTGAATATCTCTTCTGTCATTGTACATAGAATCAATTAAGCTGCAAGCTGCATCACTATAATAAGCACCACCTCTTTTTTCTAGCTGCGGCGGTTTTTTATCTAAGTTTTCATCCTTATAAAGTTCAAACAGCTCTTTTTCTAATTGCTGAACGACTTCAGCACGTGTACCTTGTTCTGCTGCTTCCTCCAACTCATTTTGCAGCATTTCTGCTTGCTTATAATAATAACGGTGATATCCACAAGGAATAACTCCTAATGCTTTAATAAAGTCTGGCTCCCAGTCAATAGCAGCAATATTCCTCATCGTATCACTTTTATGCTTCGACATTTTCTCTAAAAAGTCTGGCGTAATGTTCTTCCCATCTAAATATACATTTAACCCAAATACCATATGGTTCAAGCCAGCAAAGTCAACATGCACACGACTAGATTCTACTTCTAACAGCTTAGCGATACCCATTTGAATAGAAATCGGTACATTACATAGCCCGACAATCTTCTTCCAATTACTATGACGAAGAACAGCTTCTGTTACCATTCCAGCTGGGTTTGTAAAGTTAATGAGCCAAGCGTTTGGACACAGCTCTTCCATATCCTTTACAATATCTAAAATGATAGGAATGGTTCTTAATCCTTTAAACAGCCCTCCTGGACCATTCGTTTCTTGCCCAATCACATTATACTTTAGAGGGATTCTTTCATCTTTAGCACGTGCAGCTAGTAGGCCAACTCGAAATTGAGTTGTAACAAAATCTGCATCCTTAAGCGCTTCTCTTCGGTCTAGAGTTAAGTGAATTTCAATTGGTAAACCCGCTTTCTTCACCATTCTCTTCGCTAGATTTCCAACAATATTAAGCTTTTCTTCTCCTTCAGGAATATCTACTAACCATAGTTCCCGCACAGGTAATGAATCATATCTCTTAATAAACCCTTCCACTAATTCAGGTGTGTAGCTTGACCCACCGCCGATAGTAACAATTTTAATCCCTTTTCCCATAATAGATCGCCTTCCTTTTCTACTTATTTCTGCAATCCCTTACAAAATTACCGATTAAATGAATGTCTCTTCACTTACAACCTTAACGTCTAACTAGACCCGAGTAAATAGGATGCTGGGAATTAGGACTTTTTCACACATAATGGAACGTGTTCCAAAAGAGAAACGTGTTGTTTCACAAGGATTCTGCCTCCCTTTTAGAAAAGAACAATAGAATTACTTTGCTTTATTGCTTAAAAAAAACTTGATAAAGGGGCTTTACCCTTTATCAAGTGACTTTTTCCGAGCGTTTGCCCGAAATATTAATTGATTAATTACTTCCGAAAACATTAAACCCATTGCAATAGATCCTGAAATTAAGCAGACCTTTGCTGCTAAGCTTACCGCTACATAATAATTATTCTCGACAAAATTACGCATCGCATTATAAGCAGTTCCCCCCGGAACTAAAGGAATGATTCCTGCGACACTAAATATAATAACTGGTGATTTATATATTCGGGCGAACACTTGACTTATGACGGCGACAAGAAAGGAGCCTGACAAGGCCGCAATTACTTCATTTTGATGAAAATGAACAATTGTCCAATATGCCATCCATCCAATTGTTCCTACAAATCCGCATTGAATTAATAATTTCCGAGGAATATGAAAAATAATTCCAAAGCCAAACGTTGCAACAAAGCTAGTTATTGCCTGTGCTAAAAATTCATTCATTACTTATTCCTCTCCTTAAAAAACAAAAAATGCAACGGCAATCCCTGAACCAATTGCTGTAGCTGTTAAAAAGGCCTCTGCCCCTTTTGAAATACCAGATACTAAATGACCTGCTATTAGATCCCGCACCGCGTTCGTAATAAGCAAACCTGGTACAAGCGGCATTACAGAGCCGATAATAATCTTATCTACCTCTTGACCAAAACCAATGGAAACAGAGAAAAAAGCTACTAGTCCAATAACAAATGCTGCCGAGAGCTCTGCAAAAAACTTTATTTGCAAAGCCTTATGAAAATACAAGGAACACAAAAAGCCTAAACCACCAGCTAGCAATGCAGGGATAAAATCGCCCCAAACTCCATCAAACATAATTAAAAAACAGCCACTTGCAATGGCAGCTGCGATGACTTGAAAGGAATCAGAATACGTACATTTTTCATCTTCCACATCTTTCAATAAATGGTACGCTTCCTTCATACTCACTGTTCCTGTGCTTATTTTACGTGAAATATCATTTACTCGAGCTACCTTTTCTAAATTAGTCGTCCGCTCAATAATCCGATTTAATTTCGTCTTTGTCGGTTCTACCCCTTCTAACGATAAAATAATGCCTGTTGGGGTTACAAAGCAGTCAGAATCGGTCACGCCATATGCAGTTGCTATTCTTGTCATTGTATCTTCTACTCGATGGGTCTCCGCTCCATTTTGGAGCATAATACTTCCTGCTAATATGCAGATCTCCATAATGTCATATGTTTTTTCCACTGATATATATGTCATACTATCTCTCCAACTAAAACAGTATAGGTACTCTTAAGATCCTCCATTAGACGCTTCATCTCATCAGTACTTTTAGCATTCTTTATTAATCATTTTAAAAAGCTATTTTTATCATAAGCAACAAATTACAGTTTATATGAAATATGGCTATTTTATCAATAATTGAAGGGAAAATAAAATAGAGGAATTTTTATTAACAAAACAGAAGAGTGAAAAAAATTTTTTCCAAAATAAAAAGTCCATTATGACATCAAATGGACTAAAAAAATAACATATAGTGTTTTTTATTAATCGTTCTGGATGCCAAATCTCGCATTGATTTGACCACGGAGCATTTGCTTTTTGACTTTCCGCTCTTCTTCTTCCTTGTTTTTTTTCATAATCTCTTGTCTAATTTCATGTGTCCGAACGCCTTCTTCTCGTTTATTAGCAATCTCAATTAGTCTTTCTACATCAGAGAATGAATATTTTCTATTTCCTCTTTCTGGTCTCTCCGGAAAAATTAATTTTCGCTGTTCATAATATCGAATTTGTCTTTCCGTTAATCCAGTTAGTTCACTTACAACACCAATAGTAATGACCTTTCTTTTCTTATAGGATGGTTCATGATCCATTACATCTCACCTCATGAAGTAAAGTAGTATTCTCATTTATCTTAATTATAATACTTTTCAGATAAAGAAAAATACCTTTTGTTATATTTCCTAACACAAAATTAAAAAAATAGGTAAGATTTCCTTACATTTTCAATGATTTTTTCTATATTTTCCGTTAAAATGCTAAATGTATAAACGATATTTTTTAATTTTCAGCCAAGGAATAGGTAATCGGTATTATTTTTTGTAAATGGAGAGGAGCCTTCTTAGATGATAACCAAAGAAGCAGTCGATTTAGCTAAAAAGATTGTGGAACTTGATCTTTTGAGAGACGAGATTTGGGAACACTTAGCAGAAGTTGCGGGTGAACACGCCCATGAACTTCTTCGAATTGTTCAGAATAGCTAAACAAACTGTATAACCTTTACAATTCATGTTGTTATATAGAGGAATTCCCAATCAAAATTGATTGATGGATTCCCCTTTATGTTTATAAACAGCAATTCTATCATTCATTTATTTTCAAAGAAACAAATCATGTCACCTAATTGTTAATAAACCTAACATCATTTTATAAGAATTTACCTACAATCGCAAGTGATTGTCTATTTTTTATAATAAAAAAAAAACCCTCTGTTAGTTACCCATTAAAATGGGGAACTAACAGAGGGTGATGATTCATTAAATACTAACATCCTTCTTTTTGAAAAACCAAAAAGTGATGATCATGATTATTGCATAGTAAACAAATAAGATACCTAAAGACATCGGCATGGTTACTGTTTCGATTATTTTATCTTCAAACAAGAAAATCGTTTGGTCTAAATGTGGGAACACTAACAATTTTAGCCATGCATACTTTTCAGCTAATGATTGAATAATTTGGCCAATTGTTGAGGATACAAACAATATAAATACCCCAGCACCCACTGCAATTGCCTGATTTTTAAATAATGTCGATAGCATAAAGGATAAAGTTAATACAAACAATAATCCCGGTAAATAATATAGGATGCTTTTCAAAAAGAACGGTCCACCACTTGCTACAATCTGGTCAACTGTCCCAAAAACAAGCACTTTATCTTCAAAATTTCCTACTCCAAAGAAAACAATACTTACTAAATAGCCAACAATCATTAAAAATGCAACTAAAATGGCAGTATATATCAATAAAGCAATATATTTAGATAAAAGGATTGCCCAACGTTTATACGGTCGAATCAGCAATTGCTTAATGGTTCCATCAGAGAATTCCGAGGAAACGCTGCCCGCGCATATAATTACCACAAATAAAGTTACTAGAGACTTCATGCCAATAACCATTCCATTCATATTGGACCAAGTAGTTGAATATGGACTGACATCCTGCTTTAAATTATTTTGATAATCTTGGATTTTCATTTCAATCGATTCTTTCGTATCATCCCAATCAAAATCTTTTCCACTTTCTATTAAACTATCCTCTGTCTTAGCTGTAGGCAGCTTCTGTTCCAGCTCGGTTATTTCCGCTTGCACTTTCGCACGCCAGTCATCTCCTTTATATTGGGGAGTTATCTTCGTTTCCAAGAAACTTCCGCCAATAAGGGCAAATAAGAGAATGATCGGAAATATCCAGCTGTTTTTCTTTTCCCAAATCTTTATAAGTTCATTTTGTACTAATCCAATCATTTTGTTTCCTCCTCTCTCTTCTGATTGGTTATTTCTAAGAAGCGATCCTCTAATGTAGCTTTTACAACATAAATGCCGTATACGGCAACATCGTTCTCGACAAACAGCTTATTAACAAGAGGAATTGAATCTTTAGGCAGCTTCGCCATCAACTCGCTGCCTTTTACGGAGCTTTCTTCGACTTCATATTCACTATTACGAAGGAGTTCAACCGCTTTTTCCGGCGAGTCTAATTCAAACGTTACTTCCCTTACACTTACTTCTTCTTCCGAAACCGTTTCATCCATATTGGAGATATGAATTAATTTTCCCTTTTCAATAATCGCAAATCGATGACACATTAATTGCATTTCCGATAAAAGGTGAGAAGATACTAAAACAGAAATCCCTTCGCTCGCCAATAAATGCAAATAATCACGAAATTCGCGAATCCCTTGGGGGTCTAAACCATTTGTAGGTTCATCTAGAATAAGAAGAGCTGGTTTATGTAATAACGCCTGCGCAACCCCAAGGCGCTGTCTCATACCAAGTGAATAGGTCTTCACTTTTTGATGAATGGCATTTTCTAATCCTACTAGTTTAATTACTTCATTAAAGCGTTCTTCCGAAATTGGCTCTTTAGCCATTCTTGCATAATGCTTTAAATTCTTATATCCACTCATATATTTATAGAACTCAGGATTTTCTACGATCGCACCTAAACTGCTCATCGCTTCTGAAAAATTCTCATCCACGTTATAGCTATCTATGACCACTTTTCCATTCGTTCTATTTATTAGATTAACAATCATGCGGATAATCGTTGTTTTCCCCGCTCCGTTTGGACCTAATAACCCAAATATCTCCCCTTTTTCCACAGAAAAACTAACATTATCAACAATGTTCCTGCCTTTAATTCTCTTAGTGAGATTTGTGACTTCTAATGCATTTAAGCTCATTTTTTTCTCCCTTCTATATAATTGCTCTAAAGTAGTTCCCTCTACCCACAAGATGTATTCCTTCACTTTCCGTATACTAATACGATTTTTTTCCAAAAAAGTTTCAATTAAATAAACTTTTTTGGAAATTTTTTTCTCCAATATGACAACAGACTGGCTGATTACATGTTTTTTCTAGTGAGAGCAGGCCAAATTTGCTATAACTCTTAGGAAAAACAAATAAAAAAACCGCTCGCCTTTGATTTATTCAGAGGGAACGGTTGTGGCTATTCTTATAGAATTATTAAACAGTGGTTGTTGATAAATTGTTAATAAGTTCTTGAACTGATTTATACTCATAACCAAGATCTTTCGCTACTGGAGCAGAGGTGATTTGTCCAGCAAAAGTATTTACACCTTGTTTAATAGCGTAATTCGTTTCAATTGCTGTTACTGCGCCTAGATTAGCAATTTGAAGTGCATATGGCATTGTTACATTTGTTAAGGCAATCGTAGATGTTCTCGGAACAGCACCAGGCATATTTGCTACAGCATAATGCACAACTCCATGCTTCACATAGGTAGGATTATCATGGGTAGTGATATGATCTACTGTTTCAAAAATCCCACCTTGATCAATTGCCACATCCACAATAACAGAACCTGGAGCCATCTTCTTCACCATCGCTTCTGTTACTAGCTTCGGTGCCTTTGCACCTGGAATTAATACAGCACCAATCACCAAATCTGCATTCACTACAGCTTCTTCAATGTTTGCTGGGTTAGAAATAACAGTACTTAGGCTTGCACCAAATTGATTATCTAACTCTCTTAATCTTTCTGGATTTAAGTCTAACAGCGTTACATTCGCCCCTAAGCCAATGGCGATTTTCGCTGCATTCATTCCCACAACTCCACCGCCAATGATGGTTACATTCCCTTTTTTGACACCAGGGACACCAGCTAATAAGATTCCCTTTCCTCCATGAGGCTTTTCTAAGAACTGAGCACCAATTTGAACAGCCATTCTTCCTGCAACCTCACTCATTGGTGTCAATAATGGTAATTTACCATTTACTTCAATTGTTTCATAAGCGATTCCAGTCACGCCATTCTCCGTTAACGCCTTTGCTAGTTCCTGTTCTGCCGCTAAATGTAAGTACGTAAATAAAATAAGTCCTTTGCGGAAATATTGGTATTCTGAAGCGAGCGGTTCTTTTACTTTTATAATCATTTCTGCTGTATTCCATACTTGAGCAGCTGAGTCAATTATCTGCGCACCCGCCGCCGCATATTCTACATCTGTAAAGCCACTGCCGATTCCTGCATTTTGTTCTACTAAAATTTCGTGGCCGCCATTCTTTAAATAAGACACACCGGAAGGAGTAATTGCGACCCTATTTTCATTGTTTTTAATTTCCTTTGGAATACCAATAATCATGAGAATTCCCCCTTGTTATAAAAACTAACACTAATTGTTAGTTGTCTTAATATTATAATAGGACGAATTCAGAAAATTATCTTTGTTAAAATTAATGAAACAAAAATCGCTCATTTGTGAAAAAACACAAAGGGAAAAGAGGAAAGGTTTCTAATCCTATTTCTATTCTTTCTGCCAATGCATTAATTTTAAATCTAAGTAGATCATAAATTTTTGACTAGGCACCGACAAATCCACTTCCATGATTTCTACCATCCGCTTTAAACGATAAGTAAGCGTATTAGGATGGATGTGCAAACGTGCAGCTGTCTTTTGAATATTTTCACTTTCATCTAAGTAAGCTTCTAAGGTTGCTAATAATTCTGTATGATGGGTTGAATCATATTTTTTTAGATTTCGAATGGCAACATTTTCCGATCCATCTTGTCTTCGTTTTTCTAAGAGGATATCTAAAAACTGATAGATACCTAACTCTTGGTAGTGAACGAATGCCCCTGCTTCCTGAGGGAATTTCTCACGTACCTCTAAAACAGTCCTCGCTTCTCTGAAACTCTTTGGTATATCTCGATACTGTTTGTAAATTCCTCCAAAGGACCCCCTTACTTCTTTAATAGAAAATCTTTCTTCTAGGTTTTGTTGAAAACTACTAATAAATTTTTTATAACAAGCAATAGAATCCCCGTTATCCTCAAGGGGAGTTGCCAAAATAATTAATTCGTTATCTTCAATAGTGGAGAAAGAAATTTTTACATCTTGGGATACCTTCAATAGATAGAGGATATGCTTTTCTATTTCCTTTGTAATCATTTTAGAAAACGGAAAAATCATCACCGTAAAGCAAGCTGCTGCAGGCATTCCCATTTCCTTTAATTTTTCGTCTATATCTGTCTCTTTCACATACCCAGTTAACATTCTCCAAAAAAATTCTTGATTGTCCTGTAAAGTAGGAGTTTTGCTTCTAGCAAAGCGTGACAATAAATGACGCGCTACTGACGCCGCGTTCTCTAAAAACCCCATCTTTTCCTCTGTTAGAGGGGTACCCATTTCAATGGCCCAAATATATCCGATTACCTCCTCCCCTCTCCAAATGGAAACTGCCACCCGATTTCCAAGGCCGATTTCCTTTTTCTCTTTAATTCGGATTGGCTTTTTACTTTGAAGAAGCTGCGGAATCACTCCATCCTTCCATAAACGATTGATTACTCTCTCCGGAACCCTGCGGCTAATTATGGTAGAGATTCTGACCATATCCGTTTCTTCGTCATGACTGCTGTATACTAGCACACGATGATGAGGATCCTCCAACGTAATCGGACATCCTAATAATTCACTAACATGATCTACAAAACTTTCAAGGGAATCATACATATCCCTTCTAAACGGGTTTCGCGGCTCAGCTGTCATCCATCTACTCCTCTCCAAAACGCTTACTAAAATCGTTCAATCTTGTTATATCTTTATTTTATCTCGTTTATAACGCTTTCAACAATAAGAATCTTTAGAAGATTATATTCTTTCGGCCAAAACAGTGTCACTTCTCGTTTGCTTGTTCTCTCTAGTAAAAAGCATTAGAGGTTGTTTCCCTTTTATCTTTCCCCCAACAAAAAACCTCTCAAAAGAATTTACTCCTTTGAAAGGTCTGTCATGCAGGATTAAATTAGCCGTTTATTAGGCTTGTTTCCATTAATATCTTTGTTTCTTTTATCCTTTGCATATTATAAGATGATTCTTGCATTAATGTCTCATCTATATAAGCGGGATGTGTCATTACTTCAATGCTTTTTCCAAGTTCCACACGCTCTCCTAATTTTTCAAAATAATTCTCTGTAATTCCATCACCATAGAAATCATCAAAAAAAATATCGGTTAATATTTGAATATCCGTAAAATGAGAACCTGCATTTCTCACAGGTATCTCATACTTATCTGATAACCTTTTTATCACTGGATAGAATTCTTTTATTCCGTGCACATGATGATGACTATCTAAATGAGAAGGAGTAAGATTGGCAGCAAGGTATTTTTCAATTTGTGCTGTCCATTCTCTTTCTAAATCATCTAAGCTTATAGATTCTGGATCACCATATACCAATGTCTGCTTTTTAAAATTACCTGCTTCATCTACAAGTGTTGGAACATCATGTAAAAGTGGCCTTCCCCATGTTAATACAAGATGGACGCCAACCTTTAAAGAAGGTGTATCCTTTGCTAAAGTGATGGCATGCTTTGTCGCTTTTGCATTCATCATCATGGTTGTGGAAGTAACAATTCCCTTAAGATGGGAATCAACAATTCCATAATTGACTCCTCGGCTAAAACCAAAATCATCTGCATTAATGATTATTTTTGTCATGGATTCGTCTCCTTTAAAGCTAGTCATGTGTTTCATTCAGCATAACTCCGCTTTTACATACGAATACTTTCCTTTTCCGTGAAAAACTGTGGTAAATATTCCTTATGTGCTTCAAGCATCTCATCTAGGATCAGTTTAGCAATTCGATCGCTTGGGACAAGGGGATTAATGGTCATAGCAAGCAATGCTTTATCATAGTCACCGGAAATAGCTGCTTCTATCGCTACCCTTTCAAAGGACTTGATTTGGGTTACTAATCCTTGAACTGCTACTGGAAGTTCTCCAACTGCTATTGGCTTGGGACCATCCTTGGTAATTATACAGCTTACTTCTACCGCTGATTCATATGGAATTCCTGTAATGGCACCATGATTAGCAGTATTCACCGCTTGAATATCACATTTATCTGTATAAATGGAGCAAATTAAACGTACAGCAGCGTCACTATAGTAAGCTCCTCCGCGCTTTTCTAACTGAGGGGGTTTAATCGCTAATTCTGGGTCTTTATATAATTCAAACAACCCCTCTTCTAACTTCTGTACAACCTCTGCTCGCGTTTTCCCCTTTTCTGCTTCCTTTAATTCCTGGGCGAGCACATCTCCTGTTTTATAATAATAGTTGTGATAAGGGCAAGGAAATAAATTCAATCCTCTTAAAAACGAGGGTTCCCAGCCCATCGCGTGAATATTTTGCATCGTAATAGCCTTTTCCGGATCTGTGATTAACTTAATGACCTGTTCCTTTACACTTTTACCATCTATATAAACGTCTAGGCCGTAAACCATATGATTTAACCCTGCAAAATCAATTCTTACTCTGGCAGGATCAACTGCTAATAAATCAGCAACCCCCCGTTCCATCCCGATTGGCACATTACACAAGCCAGCAACTTTTGTGATACGACTGTGGCGAAGAACTGCTTCTGTTACCATTCCAGCTGGATTTGTAAAATTTATGAGCCAGGCATTCGGACAAAGCTCCTCCATTTCTTTCGCTATTTCTAAAATAACCGGAATAGTTCGAAAAGCTTTAAATAACCCCCCAGGTCCATTTGTTTCCTGTCCGATGACTCCATACTTCAAAGGGATTTTTTCATCAAGTGCTCTTGCAGCGAGCTGACCGACTCGTAATTGTGTTGTAACAAAATCCGCTCCCTCCAGAGCCTTTTTTCGATCCAGCGTAAGAAGAATATCAATAGAAACTCCCGCTTTCTTTACCATTCTACGCGCAAGCTCCCCAACAATTTCTAACTTTTCCTTTCCTTCCTCAATATCTACCAGCCAAATTTCTTTAACTGGTAACTCGTTATGATATTTAATAAAGCCTTCTATTAGTTCCGGTGTATAGCTTGAGCCACCTCCAATAGTTACAATTTTTAAACCGCGACTCATTCTACCGACCCCTTTCTCGTTGTCTGTTGCATACACTCCTGCCGTAAATCAATTATTTCAACCGCAAGATCCTTCAATGTCATTGCATTCATTAAGTGATCCTGTGCATGAATAAGAATAATTGGAATCATAAATTGATCTCCGCCGGCTTCAAGATGGAGTAATTTGGTCTGGATTTTATGAGCCTCCGATAGTTCTGCTTCCGACTCTGTTATCTTCTTTTTGGCTTCAGCAAAATCCTTTTTTTTCGCGTCTTGAATTGCTTCCATCGCAAAGCTTCTCGCATTTCCACTATGTAATATCAGCTGAAAGGAGAGTTGGTATAATTCTTCCTTATTCATGTTTGCACCCTTCTTTCCTTTAGAGACTAACTGAATCCGAATCTTTCGTAAGCTCTGTTTTATTTTTGGAATCAATTTTTACTTGTGCATAAACAAATGGTAAATAAACAACTGTTGATATCAGTAAATTTAATGCTGCCAAACCAGCTCCCCAAAAGCTTCCCCCCGTCGCTAAGTACCCGCCAATTATCGGTGGTGTAACCCATGGAATCTTAGCCGTTACCGGTGGAACGATGCCATACTGCACAGCAAGATAAGAAATGACAGTTGTAATAACTGGCCCAATTACAAATGGAATAAACCAAATAGGGTTTAAGACGATTGGCAAACCAAAAAGGATTGGTTCATTAATTTGGAATACCCCAGGCGCCCCGCCAAGACCAATGATTTGTTTATACCGTTTTCTCCCTGCAATTATCATCGCAATAATTAATCCTAAAGTAGCACCTGATCCGCCCAAGTAAACAAATGCATCTAGGAAGGATCCAGCTAAAATATGATATTCTCCTAATGCTTGAATTCCTGATTGAGCTAAATCAATGTTTTCTGCTCCTGTTTTTTCAAATAATGGTGTCGTAATCCCACCTAATATGTTTGGACCATGAAGTCCAACCATCCAGAATAAATGCACTAATAAAACAATTAATACTGCAAATGGAAGGGAATCAACTGCATTTGTTAATGGAGAGACAATAACCGTATTTAACCAATCATTTAGAACTTTTCCATCTGTTATCATTCTGAAGATAACGCCAAACACGCCAACTAGAAAAATAGTTCCCATACCTGGTACTAATTTAGCAAAGGATTTTGAAACAGCCGGCGGTACTCCATCTGGCATTTTAATGATTAAAGCCTTGATTTTCGATAAGCGCAAGAAAATTTCTGTAGCGATTATCGCTACGATAATAGCAGTAAAAAGGGCAGTGGCATTGAAGTAATTGACAGATACTAGCCCCCAGACTCCTCCTGCAACTGTTTCAGTAGCGGCTTCATCTATTGGTAACGTGACACTTGCTGTTTGGGGCAAAAGTAAAAAGAAACATGCAGCAGAAATAAGCATTGCTTCAAACCCTTCATCCCCATAGGATCTAGCTAATTTATAGGAAATCCCAAAGACTGCAAATACAGAAAGAAAAGCAAATGTTCCAAACCATATGTCCCCGCCCAAAGTCGACCAGTTAGCTCCGAATATTGCTTCCATCATTTTTCCATAAGGGGGAATAATTTGACCGAGATTATTAAAAAGTACAGCAAATGAACCTACAATGGTAATAGCAATCATACCAATTAACGTATCCCTGATAGCAAGCAAATGTCTTTGATTACCAAGCTTTAATGCAAAAGGCATAATATATTTTTCAATAAATCCCATCATCTCTTTATTCCCCCTTTATTAAAGCTGTGGCATGTTCTAACACTTTTTCACCATTACATAATCCATAGTCCTGTGGATTAATTGTTGCAACTGGAATTCCTCTTTGGTCGCCGGCCTTTTTTACTTGTGGTAATAGAAATCGTACTTGAGGACCTAACAAAATAACATCAGCTTTCTCTATCTCGTTGTTCACTTCTGAGGCTGCTATTGCCCAAATCTTGCAGTCTATCCCTTGGTTTCTGGCACTTTGCTCCATCTTTGAAACTAATAAACTTGTAGACATTCCGGCTGAACAACATAGTAAAATATTCACTATTCCATCCCCTTTTAATTGATAGATTATTCCGATATTTTATTCTAAAAAATGTTTCCTTTCGTACGTCTTTTTATCAGCCACCCTTCTTAGGAAAGTAGTAACATCTTATATTTATATTGTAATAACAAATACGACATGTTTCAATACAAA
Organism: Niallia circulans NBRC 13626; assembly: GCF_001591585.1. Taxonomy (GTDB): domain Bacteria; phylum Bacillota; class Bacilli; order Bacillales; family Cytobacillaceae; genus Niallia; species Niallia circulans. The sequence goes on from NZ_BCVE01000003.1 coordinate 92,409, forward strand.
TTTATTTGTTATTACAAATTTGTTATTTATTTGCTTATTATGAATAGAAAAGATATTCTATATTCAGGGACAATATGGAGGGAAACGATTGTGGAAGAAATGAACAAAGATGCTGCGCTACACTCGATTGTAAAAGAGTCCATTATCGACATGATTAAAAGCGGCGAATATCAACCAAATACTAAATTACCAACCGAAGCTGAATTTTGTAACACATTCGGTGTCAGCAGAACAACGATTCGCACAGCCCTTCAACAACTAACAGTTGAGGGCTATGTTTATCGAGTACAAGGGAAAGGTACCTTTGTAGCCGAAAATAAAATCAAACAATCTTTAACTAGTACAGTAGAGCAATTCTCTGAACAAATTACTTTGCAAGGGAAAGCCCCGTCTATCAAGGTGCTTCAGCTGAAGGTTATTGAAGCGACCGATTTTCTAGCCAAGCAATTCAATCAAAATATAGGGGATCCCGTTAACTGCTTAGAACGCATGCGTTATGTAAATGATGCTCCACTACAATATGAAATCTCTTATCTGCCTTGGCACAAGGCACCAGGATTAGATAGCGCTGCTTGCGAAAAGTCTTTATACAAGATGCTGGAAACGAAGTATAATATAAAAATCCGCAAAACAATAGAGCACTTAGAATTAGTTTTAGCAGATGACACTATTTCTAAGAAATTGGAAATTCCTGCAGGATCCCCTTGCTTTCTACTTGAAACCTTTGCTTATGCAGAAGATGAAACTGCCATTGAATATTCCAAAACTATTTTCCGAGGAGACAGAGCACACTTTGTTATTGAGCGGAATTATTGAAGAATGCAATCAAAAGGATATTTGTAATAACAAATATCCTTTTTTGTTCCAACTGTTTTTCCTCTATTCTCTTCATTCTAACTTCCCTTTCCCAGCCTTCTCCCTCGCTTAGTTTTCCACAATAAATCCACAGAACATCTTTTCTTCCACTAAAATACCACCTGATTCCTACTTAGTTTTCCACAAATACAATAAAAAATAGCTATGTTATCCACATACCATCCACAAAATCAATATATTTATCCACAAAAAGACCGGTTATCCCATAAGTATGTTCTAACCGGTCCTTCATCTATTATGCTGCTAATTTTGAGTTAACATTTGAATTGATTTTATTTTTACTAAACGACTTACTAAGATGACACCAATGATGGATCCTGCAAAACTGCTAACAGCAAAGGATGGCAAATAAAATAGAGCACCCGTTTTTGTCCCTAAGAAAAACGATGCATATGGTACTGCCACTAAGGAGGCGATGACGCCTGTTCCAATAAATTCACCTAAAGCTGCAAAGATTGGCTTAGCTGTTTTATGAAATAGATAGCCTGCCAAAAGTGCACCTATCATACTTCCCGGAAATGCTAATAAGGATCCCGTTCCTAATAGGTTTCTTAACAAGGAAGTAGCAAAAGCAATGATAACTGCTGGAACCGGTCCAAGTATTGCTCCCGCTATTACATTTAAAGCATGCTGAACAGGATATGCCTTGGCAATACCTGCCGGAAACCATACTAAGGTTGAGCCATATGTCCCAATTGCCGTAAACATGGCCATAATCACCAATAATTTAATTCTTTTCATCGTAATTATTTCCTCCACTCAAAATAGTTTTAAGCATGGAGACTAAGCAAACCTTCTATTGACTAGACCCAAAAGGCTTACAGGGCTATTAAACGACGGCTTTTCACAAACTAAAAAAGCCAGATCTAAATAGACCTGACTGCTAAAGTCAAAAGAAATAGAGTGAATCCGCTACTTCCCTACGCTGGTATGATCCAGATCAGGTCGTTAGGGTTAAAAAACGAATTTGTTTTTCTCTCAGCCACCAACTGGCACCCCTAGTAGTCCATATATGCTTATACCTTCATTTTAACTTATTTCATTTAGGACGCAAAGAATTATTCTTATTGTTTCTTGGACAATTTATCCACAAACTGCATATCGATTAATTCTTCGTATTTATAGCCTTCCGTATAGACACCCGTTTTCTCGACAACATCCATTGGTTTTGCAACAGCTTCCTCTGAGATGTAACCGTCCTTGCTCCATAATTCATCAGCATAAGCACGATCCAAAGATGCTTGTAAAATCTCATCTGATGTAGATGGAAATTCTGCTTTTAACACTTTCATGGATAGTTTCGGGTCTTTTTCCACTTTCTTGAGTCCTTTTAAAACAGCTTTTACAAAGCTTTCCACAACTTCCGGCTCTTTCTCAATTGTGGATTTTTTTACACTGACAACAGAATAAGGATAGTCTCCCAAACTGGCAAAACTGTAGAATGGCTCTTTCCATGCTCCCTTTTTCATTCCTTCTGTGATTTGCGGTTCTCCACCATTAGCAATATCGGCATTTCCGGATTCTACAAGGGAAACTACTGCACTGGCATCAGCTGGTTCTTCTAACTTCACATCTTTTTCCGGATCTAAACCTAGCTCCATTAACAGCCATCTAGTTAAAAGATTGGGACTACCACCATAGCGCCCAGCTGCAATAACTTTTCCTTTTAAGTAAGCTGCCAGCTCTTCATCGTTTGTACTATCAATCGTTTCCTCTGAGTTTCCCATCAAATAAACATTAGCGCGGTTAACGACGTTTACTACTGACTGAATCGGATCAGAGCTTCCTAAATTGGCCATTTGCACAGAATCTGGTCCGCCCATAACGCCCCAGGCATCACCACTAACAACGGATGTAACGTGGGCACCTCCTGTTGCTGTAATGACTTCTACTTCCAATCCCTCTTCTTTAAAATAACCTTCTTCTATGGCAACATACAGTGGAAGATAGCCGATCAAATGAACTGGCTCTGAAATAACAATCTTCCTCAATCCATCCTTCGTTCCCTTTTCTTCTTTTGAAGAACATCCTGCAAGGATTAAGACAAAACTAAGACACATAAGCAGAAAAAGCCTCCACTTTTTCAAGGCAAAGCCCCCTTTTTCATATATGAATAGAATGGGAAATTTAGTAGTAGATAAGAAAATGAAGATGAACCAGAAGTATATTGCGGATAATGGAAATACATATTCTATTTCATATATATGGAACATTTTTCTCTTTATGTTCTTTTCAAAGGGGAAAATATTTTATTCCGCATTTCTTCCTCGCAAAAGAAGCTTTTCTATCCATACTGTAGCAAAGTACATCACAATCGAAAGAATAGACAGCACAGCTACGCCCACCCAGACAAGATTGATATTCATAATCTGCCCAGCATATAGGATCATTCGGCCAATCCCTTGTCTAGAGCTGATAAATTCCCCGACAATTGTACCAGCCAATGCTAATGCTATGTTAATTTTCAAACTGCTTACAATCCACGGCATTGTCGTTGGTATGACAACTTTAGTGAAAACATGCCATTTCTTTGCACCAAGGGAATACATTAATTTTTCTAAATCTTTATCTACTGCCTTCACTCCACTGTAAGCAGCAAGAGCTGTTGTAATAATAGTCATCATAAAGGCAAGAACTACCTTGGAGCTAAATCCTATTCCAAATAAAATAACAAGAACTGGTGCAAGAGCCAGCTTCGGTACTGCATTAAAGGCAATTAAATAAGGTTCTGAAATACGTGCATAATAGTAAGACCACCAAAAGGAAAGTCCTAATAGGGCGCCAAAGAAGGTTCCTAGTCCAAAACCAAAGATAGTCGCACCAGAGGTATATAATAAATCACTCCATAAAGATCCTTCTGTCCAAGCTATATAACCCGTCTTCCATATTGTTGATGGACTGCTCCAATAATACGAATCAATTAGTTTCCACTTGGAAAGCAGCTCCCACGCAAGGAGAAATATAATTCCAAAGCTCCATTGCCCAATGCGAGTAAATTTCCTTTTTCTTCGGGCAATGACCTCATCATCCTCTATATAAAGAACCTTCGTTTTATCCTTTGATTCCATCTCTCCATTCCTCCCTCCCTATTTTGTTTCTTCTGTTGATTTTAGTGCTTGTAGTACATATTCTTTTAATTGAATAAATTTAGAGTCTAGTAGTGTTTGTTCATTTCTTGGTCTTGGTAATTGGATTGATACCTTCTCCTTAATGGTGCCTGGTCTTGGCGTCAAAATATATATATCATCTGATAAAAAAATGGCTTCATCTATATCATGGGTGATAAACAAAATAGTTTTCTTAAAATCTCCCCATATTTGCAAAAGCCATTCCTGCATAAATAAGCGTGTTTGTGCATCTAAGGCGCCAAAAGGTTCATCCAGTAAAATAACATCTTGGTCATAAAGCAATGTTCGCAACAAAGCCGCACGCTGCCTCATTCCTCCAGAAAGTTCTTCCGGAAAATGCTTTTCAAACCCTTCCAATCCATATCTCTCTAATAAAGGTAATGCTCTTTGGATCGCCTCTTTTTTAGGAACACCCTTTACCTCCAATCCTAAAATCACATTATGAAGAATATTTCTCCACGGAAGAAGCAAGTCTTTTTGAAGCATATAGCCAACATGCCCACTCTTTCCAACAATGTCCCTTCCGTCTAACAAGACATGACCTGTTGATGGTGTTATTAATCCTGCAATTATATTAAATAGTGTTGATTTTCCACATCCACTTGGGCCGATAATACTGACAAATTTCCCTTCTGGAATCTGCAAATTTGTATCCTTTAATGCGAAAAACTCCTTGCCATTTTTTCGAAAAACCTTACTACTGTCCTTAACCTCTAATTTATACAATTACAGCCCTCCGTTCTAAAATATTCATATTTTTAATAGATTTTTTATAGACCAATTTCTCGTTCCTGTTATAATCAGCTGATTTATCGTTCCCTTCACATGGTCTCTTGTAATGGAGAAAAAAGTGATCAACAGCCTTTAAAACTCCCTATTGCCAATGAATATGCCATGCTTCTAAATTTGCTCTTGCTATACTATATGTAAAATTAGGCGAATGGGTAATTATTATAGAAAAAAGTTCAATCGAATAAATGATGGCTTTACAGGAGACTATTCCGAAATCAATATTCTGAAAATTTTCACGACTACAGCTTATCCACCAGCATTTCTATGTTAAAATGAACTTATATTTTTACAAGAACTGGAGTCCTGTATATGTTAGAAAAAATGAATGCTTTTCTTGGGAAGTGGATGCCCCTTTTAACCCCGATTAGTGTCCTAATTGGGGTATTGCTATCAGATATCCTTCATCATGTCTCTTTCTTAGTTCCGTGGATTTTTGCAATGATGACTTTTATAGGGAGCTTGACATCTAATTTAAAATCAGTGAAATATACAATCACCCATCCACTTTCTTTGCTTTTGACACTGGCTATTCTACATATTCTTACTCCTTTGTGGGCATTTGGGATTGGTCACTTATTTTTCCAAAATGACCCTTACACGATTACAGGGCTTACGTTAGCTGTGGTTATTCCAACTGGAATCACAAGTGTTATCTGGGTTAGCCTCTATAAAGGAAACATTGCACTTACTCTTGCGATTATCTTGCTCGATACCTTGCTGTCTCCGTTCCTTGTTCCATTAAGCATGAGCCTTTTTGTAGGAGAAACGGTACAGCTTGAGGTTTGGGGGATGATGAAGGGGCTGCTTGGAATGATTGTTCTGCCATCTATTTTCGGCATGATGGTTAATCAGTTTTCAGTGGAAAAGGCGAAAAAGTGGAATCATACACTATCCCCTTTTTCTAAAATTGGGTTAGCACTAGTTGTTAGTATTAATAGTTCTGTAGTAGCCCCTTACTTACGAAATATTGATAAAAAGTTTCTCCAAGTAGCACTTACTGTTTTTGTAATAGCATTATCCGGATACTTTTTTGCCTGGATATTAGGGGTAGTTACAAAACGAAGCAAAGAAGAAACAATAGCAATGATCTATTCTGGCGGGATGAGAAATATTAGTGCAGGAGCAGTTCTCGCTGTGAGCTTTTTCCCTCCAGCAGTAGCAGTTCCCGTTGTGATTGGTATGCTATTCCAACAAATTCTAGCAGCTTTATATGGATACTTTATTAAATTAGTCTATGAAAAGCCTGTAGTAGGGAAAATAAAGGAAGGGAAAATTTCTTAATTCATTTGAAAATCAAGAGGTGGTTCTAAGTATTCTAACAGAGGATAATCCCAAACGACTGATAAGAAAATACTACTAATATTTTCCTTATCAATCGTTTGGGTTTTTAATAGTTTGTAGGTATTACCCGCAGACTAAAATACATTTCACTTTCCAAGCGGCTGACTTTCGGTCGCCGCAACATAGCCTTTGAGGTTTTGACTTCTTCTGCTCGCTAACCCTATAAAAATCTATGTTGTCTGCTTCGTGTTGATTTTTATGATTTTTTCTCTATAATCATGGCACACATTTCTATCATCTCACTTGCCATAATCTTTAATGTTTCGGTTGTGAGCATTTGATCTTCTGCATGCATGAGAATAAGGGAGAATGGCAGTTGTTCTCCAGCAGCTTCTCTTTGGATAAGAGAAGCATGGACTTGATGAATTTGATTGTAAAATTGAACACCTTCTTCTATTTTTTGCTTCGCTTCGTCCATTTTTCCATTTCTTGCAATCTGAATAGCTTCTACATAACAACTTCTTGCTTCCCCAGCAAATGAAATAATTTGAAAAGCTGCTGTCTGCATTTCCTCTAAAGTATTCAATTTCACCACCTCTATTCTCTTGGTTAATTTTTAGCTAATGATAATGCATGGTCTAGTATTTTCTCTCCATTAGCTGTACCGTACAATCTTGTATCAATGACATCCACTGGAATTCCATATGGTTTCGCAGCACTTTCTGCCGCCTGTTTCATAAATCGTACTTGCGGTCCTAGAAGAATGGCCATTACCCCTTCGCTTGAGGTTGCTAATTCATCAGCAATTGCTCCTTCTGGAATGGCATAAACATCAATTTCTTCGCCTCTTGCCTTAATAGCTGCCTTCATTTTTGATACTACAATGGAAGTAGACATACCTGCTGCACAAGCTAATATTATTCTTTTCATCCTTCATTCCTCCTGTTATTTAATAAAATCATCATTTTTTACGGTGATTTCTCGAGCTTTAATGATTTCCTTATACCAAAAAGCTGACTTTTTCAATTTTCGGTTTCGATTTTCTTCTAAATTAATTTCAACTAGTCCATATCTATTTTTAAAAGCATTCATGGGCGAAACATTGTCCGTAAATGCCCAGAGCATATATCCTTTACAGTTTGCTCCCTGTTCGACTGCTTTTAATAACCATTTAAGATGTTCACTAATAAACTCAATGCGATAATCATCTTGGATTACTTCACTTTCGTCTTTATACTTAAACTCATTTTCCACACCCATTCCATTCTCGGCCACAAACCACTCAATATTGCCATAATCCTCTTTCAAGCGAGTTGCCATATCAAACATAATCTGCGGATAGATTTCCCAGCCTCGGAATGGATTCATTTTTTTGCCTGGCATATCGAACATTTCATAATAATAAGCTGGATGAAAAGGGGTATTTTCGTTCCATGCCGTTGTTCTAGCCTTTACGCGATGAGGATAATATAAGTTAATCCCCACATAATCAACGGTATTATTTCTTATTACCGTTAAGTCTTCTTCTGTATGTTCAAATAAAATATTGTGTTTGTGTAAAAGATCCATTAATTCTGCTGGATATTCTCCTTTAATCGATGGATCTAGAAATACTCGGTTAAAGAATAAATCATAAATACGGGCGGCATCTTGGTCATGCGGAGCCGAAGATCTCGCATATGTTACCTCTGGATTTAAAATAACCCCAATTTTAGCCCCTTGTCCATGCAGCTGCTTTTCTTTAAACAAGGCAACAACCTTAGCAGTGGCAAGTGCTTTATGATAATTCCACTGCATCCACTTTTGGGTATTCTGCTCAAATGGATAACGTATTGCATCTAAATATACACGGGTCTGCACAACAATTGGTTCATTAAAAGTAAACCAGTGCTTCACTTTACGCCCGTAACGCTCGAATACTTTTTCTGCATATTTGACGAATAAGTCCACAACATGTCTGTCGTTCCATCCGCCATATTTCTCAAAAAGAGCAGCCGGTAATTCATAATGCTCTAAGCAAATCATTGGTTCTACACCTTTATCTATCAGCTCATTAATAACATTATCGACATATCCAGCATAATCCTCATCTACCACTGCGTTTTCATAATCCACCAAGAAACGAGACCAATTGATCGATGTCCGGTAATGCGTTAACCCTATTTCCTGCATTATGCTGATATCTTCTTTATATCGATGGTAAAAATCTGTAGCGATTCCTGGTCCGTAGCCATTGTGCCAAACATTTTTATTATTTTTATACCAGATATCCATATAGGAGTCTTGAGAGTCCTTCTTTCCAGCCCATCCTTCTGTTTGCCACGCAGATGATGCTGCTCCTAAAATAAAATGATCTGGAATACTAACTTTCATTTGTTCCATTATTTCTCCTCCTTACTCTTCACAAATAACTATTAAATTCATGATTCCTAATAATCCATCATAGACCATCTCACAAGTATTGGCCGGATAGGAGAAATGAGGAATCACAGCGTCTATCCTATACAATCCGATTGTCAAATTTATCTCTTCCTCCCTTCCCGTATTAAATTACTCGTCTTCTGGAACAGCAGGAGCCTTATTAGCAATCAATACAAATGGCAAATAAATTAGAACAGATACGATAATACAAATAATCTGGGTAATAACCGCTCCAATACTTCCGGCCGTGGATAGGTATGCATTAATAATGGGCGGGGTCGTCCAAGGAACCATGACGACAGCCTTAGCAGCAAATCCAGTTACTGTAGCAATATAACCGATTGTCCCTGTAATCAGCGGGGTAATAATAAAGGGAATAGCCATAACTGGATTTAACATGACTGGTAATCCAAATATAACTGGCTCATTTATATTGAACACACCAGGTCCTGCGGATAGTTTTGCAATACTTCTCATTTCTTCTCGTTTAGATACTATAAAAATTGCTATTAATAAACCAATGGTTACCCCTGAACCACCAATATTCATATACACATCCCAAAACGGCATCGTGATAATATTAGGAATTTCCTTTCCCTCTTGGAATGCCGTCATATTAACAGTAATAGATGCCAGCAGCAGTGGTTCTCTTATCGGTTTTACCATTTGATTTCCATGAATACCAATCACCCAGAAAAATTGGGCCACAAACATAAGAATCAGAATTCCTGGCAGTCCTTGCATGACACTTTCTAACGGTCTTTGTACAATGTTATATACTGCTTCATATAAATAAATCCCTGTAACTTTGAAAAAAAGAAATCCAAAAGTAGCAACAATCGTTACAGTTAAAATAGAAGGAATTAGTGCTGAAAACGAAGTCGCAACATTTGACGGAACACTATCAGGCATCTTAATTTGCAGCTTATCTACTTTCGATAACTTGCAATAAATTTCAACCGATACAATGGCGATAATCATTCCGAGGAATAAACTTTTTGGATCAGAAAACTGCCTTGCTAAAACATCAACCACTAATTGGCTCTTCTCATTAACAAGCAGTTCTAGCGTTGTTGGAACAACAGAAACATAGGACATTAATGCTAATATTCCAGGGAATAACGACTGATGGCCATTGATCCGTCCGAGCTCTATCCCAATAAGAAAAACGGCCCCAATTGTAAGGAAGTTCAAGGTAGCATATTGGATCGCCTTCATAATTGGCTGGTAATCAGCCAAAAAGGCAAATGCTTTAAAATGGGCTAAACCACTCTCTGTTCCCATCACCATATTCGCGATTAAAACGGCAAACGCCCCTGTTATAATGACAGGCATTAACGTCACAAAAGCTTTTTTTATGGCCATAATATATTTCTGATTTGTTATTTTGTAAGCAACATTTCCAAGGGTCTCGGTAGCTTTGTCTTTAAAACTCATTGATTAACCTCCATTCCTAATTTAAATGGAAATGATATGTTTCATTTCTTGTTTTCCATTCTATTGGATAAGCGCTTACATTTACATACACTTATTTTCCACCTTAAACTGGAAATGGCTGACTCAAAAAAAAGGAACTCTAGTCCGGAGTTCCTTCCCTTCTATAAATTCCTATTGTCCAATAGCTAAAATACATTCTTTGAATTCGTCAAAGGACTTTACCTTTAATAGCTGATTCACCATATAGGCATTTCCTGATATTTTGACTAGCAGCTGATATAGCTTTTGAATATCTTTCTTGTACTTTTTTTGTACACTTAATAAGAAAATAAGCTGCACTTTATTTTCGCCCCATTGAATTGGTTTTTTTAATGTGCAAATAGATAAAAAAGTACTGTCGGTGATTGGTTTTAGAGGATGAGGAATGGCTATGGCGTTTCCATAACTTGTTGGAGCAATCTCTTCTCGTTCCATGATTAACTCAAAGAAATGATCTGGCGCAATCCCCTTCTGTATAATTTCTCTTGCTAAAAATGCTAATACTTCCTCTTTCGTTTGATACTCTTGTTGAAAAAATCCAAGGTCAGGATAAAAATATTGCAAGGTAGTTTCAACTCTATCTACAACCATATGCTCTAATTTACTAATGTCTTCCTCTCTTAAAATAGTATGTACATCAATAACAGGTATGGTTAATTCCCTTTTAATAGGAATGGTACTAACAATGAAGTCTAATGTACTTAGATCATAGTTATCGATGGTAAACATATTAGCAGTTCCTACAATTTCAAGTTTATTGCCAAAGGTGGACTGAAGCTTGTGATACAGTAATTGAGCACTTGCCACCCCTGTAGCACAGACAATCAAGCATCTTTTCACATTGTTTTTTGCTTTCTTTCGCTCAAGCGCTGCGCCAATATGTAATGCTAAATAACCTATTTCATCTTCATTAATGTCCAATCCCTTATGTCTACTTAAGTATTTCCCCATAATAACAGCAGCATCAAAGGACATTTGATAATTTTTCTTGATTTCAGCAAGAAGGGGATTCTTTATGGTTAAATCGTATTTATATCTATTGATAGCAGGCTTTAAGTGCAGACATAACCCGTAAATTAATTCTTCATCATAGGCTATTTCTAGATCCAATTCTTGCTCCACTTCGTGGAGCATCGCTTTTGTTAATGCTAAAATGTCTTCCTCTATCATTTCTAACATATTCTCTCTGCTATCAGACTGGTAAACTACCATTTTCGCACCTAATAAATGAATAGTTATGTAGGCTATTTCTGATTCAGGAAAAGTAACATGTAACGTTTTTTCTAGAAAAAAGACAATCTTTTTGGCAATCGTAAATTCTCTTTTTTCTTTAAGAGGCTCCATTTCTTTTAAAGGCATGGAAACATAATTATCATTTTGTATGCGAATACAGGCAATCGCAATATGCGTTGCTAAATTATTTACGCCAATATCTGATAGAAAAATAGATGCCTTTTCTGCTTGTTCGATAATAATGTTTCTTATTTCTTCTAGTTTTTTATTCGGAAGTATCCAATCTGTTTGATCCTGGTCAAACACATATGCCGCAAGACAATAACGCAGTTTAGCTTCTTGCCCCTTGATTTTCAAACCATAGTTTGGCTTCTTATCTAGATTTAAATTAAAGTCTTTTAATAATCTTCTTACTTCTTTCAGATCATTTTTAATAGAGGATTCACTTACAAAAAGCTCCTCAGCAAATTGTTCGATTTTTAAGTATTCTTCCGCCAATAATAGACGTTTTAGAATATAGTCGACTCTTTCCTCAGGTTCCGTTGGAAGGGGTGTACTTACGTTATTTTCATTCATTATTTTTGTTAAAAATGGTTTAAAATAATGATAATTTCCAATAACTAATTCATATCCCTTCCCTCTTGTCAGTACTATTTCTGCTCCATTATCTTTTAATGTATCAATCAATGCCTTCATATCACTTCTAATTGTTCGCGTGGTTACATCCAGGGCATTTGCTAAGTAATCACTGGAAAGCGGAGACTTTGACTGCATAAGCTGATGCAGTATCTTTTGTTGTCTTATTGGTAACAATTTCACTCACTCCTTTTAACCAATTCCCTTCTATGATAGTTATATCCATCATATCTTATCAGCCTTTTATTAGAAAGCGGTTTCTAAACAAATTATCCATTATCCATAATGCCAATAATCTGCAGCAGAAAGCATCTCGCCTTTTTTCATTCCTGATACGCAGGGGTGCCCTTTTACATAATATCGTAAAGGTTTTAGCGTCCATTCCTCTTTATTTGGAATCCCAATTCTCGGAGACTCAATTATTTGGGATGGTACTTTCCCATCTACAATCCGTAAAGATTCTTCATTTATTAAGATACCATTTAAAGCTTTGGTGATTTCCATTGCTTTTGTAAGCTTCCCAGGTCCATTACATACATTTACTCCATTTGCTTGTCGATTCTTTTCCATCCCTTCTATTCCTTCAAAAGGTTCAATCGCTCGGATAAGAACAGCCTGGGGATTTCCCTCTTCTTTTGTAACAATATTTAACATATGGTGGGTATGCATCGTATAAATATAGATTGTTCCACCTGACTTATACATCGATTCCAATCGAGGCGTGCGTCTTCCTGCATAGCTATGACAAGCCATATCTTCTATCCCAACATAGGCTTCCGTCTCTACAATATAACCACTATACGTATATGCCGGCGTTTTATGAATAAGTTTTTTTCCTAAAAGTACTTGTGCTATTTCTTCTGTTGACTGGTTTATATAATCAATCATCGTCTCTCTCTCCTATTATATTTCTTCTAGTATACGTTTCTTTCCCCCAAAAAAGAAAGAATCATCCCTTTATAAAAAGAGATGATTCTTTTCACCTAGTGCTTATTGCTTAACAAGTTCTTTTTGTTTCGCTATAGCTGCTAATCCAGCTTGATTTAATGTATTCCACGGTTTGTTAAAATGCGGTTGAAAGAAGAAATCGATAAATCCTAATTCATCAATCGTCATTTTAGTTTGAATACATACAGATAATGTATTCATCATTTGTGTCACATCTGCTTTTGAAATTAATTGTGCCCCCAAAATTTCTCTTGTCTCTTGATGGAAAAGTACTTTTAAACGAATTTCATGAAATGTCGGCATAAATTCTGGACGATCATTATCGATTACTTCTGTTACTTCATAAGGGATATTATTTAATTTAGCCGTAACTTCTGTTAATCCGGTAGATGCCATATTTAAGCCAAAAATATGCAATCCAGAAGTTCCTTGTGTTCCCATATATTTCAATGGTCGTCCAGCAATATTATAGCCGACAAGTGTTCCCATTCGAACAGCATTTGTTGCAAGGGGGATATACATTTTTTCTCCAGTTGGATTATAATTAACAGCACAGCTGTCACCTGCTGCATAAATATCTGGATTACTTGACTGCATATATTCATTAATTTTAATAGCACCATTAGGAAGCAGGTCTACTTTACCTTTTAACAGATTTGTGTTTGGTCTAAAGCCCACACATAAGATAACTAAATCTGTTTCATATTCTCCTTTTGTGGTATAAACCTTTGTTACTTTTCCTCGTTCATCACCTGCAAATTTTGTTACTGTTTGTTGTAAAGCTAAGTGAATGTTACGCTCCGCAAATTCTGCCTCAACCACATCTGTAAACTCTTTATCTAAATATTTATTTAGAATTCTGTCCTCACTATCAATTAACGTCACGTTTTTTCCATTTAACGCAAATGCTTCCACTAACTCAACACCAATATATCCCGCCCCAATTACGGTAACATTTCTTACATTCTTAGAGCGCTCAATTATTTCATTTGCTTGATTATAGTTTTTAGAAAGCAAAATATTATCCAGATTAATTCCATCAATTGGTGGAATTATTGGCCATGAGCCAGTAGTCATTACTAACTTATCATATGGATCAATCTTTTCTTCTCCTGTTTGTAAGTCTTTCACACGTACTTGCTTGTTTTCTGTATCAATTTCTAGGACTTCATGCTCCATATGCATCGTTGCGCCAAGCGCTTTTAACTCTTCTGGTGAAGAATAAAATAACTGACTCGCATCTTTGGCAACACCGCCAACATATAAAGCAATTCCACAAGATAAAAAGGAAACATTATTATTTTTTTCATAAACAGTTATATCTATATTTTTATTTACATTTGCTAATGTTTTTACTGCCGCTGTCCCAGCATGTGTACATCCAATTACAACTACTTTCATGTATAAAAACTCCTTTTGTAATAGATTGAATGTGAAATCCTTCACTTGATTAGTGAAAAAAATCACATATATTGTGATAGAATTCACATTCTGTTCACATCTTTATTATACATCGAATATTTCTTAATGCAAGTATTTTGTGATTGAATTCACAAAATAAAACATAGAAATATATTCCAATATTAGAGTTAAAAAAGTAGCTGGAAATAAACAAACTATAATGGGGGAAAAGGAAGCGACCGCTTCATCGAAAGTAAAACATTGTATTCAGGCTCTCTGTAATTACAACAATCTTTCTTTTTAAATGAATTAAAACCCAGCCAATAATATTTTTGGTATCATTGGCTGGGTTTGTCTTCGGTTGAATAACGTTTTCCTAGTCTCTATTATCTGCAAACTCCAAAAACACTTTTTAAGTACTTCTACTCCTTACTTTGCACGGTAAGCTCAACTAGCTGATCAATCGATTTGTCTAATGCTTTCTCATATCCCAAAGGATCTGATAAAGCACGCCACCCCTCTTTTCGTATGAAGGATAATACTTCTTCCATTTCCTTATCCTCTATTCCAAGTTCTGTTAACAAGACTAAGGTACGTTCCAATGCGCCAACCATTCTTAGTGGTCCATAATGAGCAGGCTCTCGATACAGCCCTTTTGCACTTGTAAGAATATAGCCGCTATAATCTCTAACAAGTTCTACTAGCTTCTCATTTTTGTATGTTTCCATATCTGTCAAAAGAAATTACCTCCTCTTTTGCCCTGTTTTTTTTCTTTCTTGGAGATTCTTTTGAATAGCCTAAACTGATGAGAAGCTCTGGCTCCATCTCATGTGGAAGCGCCAACAATTCCTTGATGGCTTTTTTATGAAAGGATCTAACTGGGCAATTTCCGATACCTAATGAATGGGTAGATAAAAGAATATAGGCAGCGACTATTCCTAAATTAACAAAACGCAATACTTCTTCCGAATCTTTTCCGCCTTTATGGAGAGCTTCTGCAGGGTTGGAGCACAACACAATAACAGCCGCCGGATCTCCTGATAGACCTGGGGAAAATCTTTTTATTCTTTTTATCTGCTCTTTGTTCTGGACTATGAGGAAGTGAGATTCTTGAGCATTGCTCCCTGACGGACTATGTAAAATACTTTGTTCAATTGAATCGACTACTTCTATAGGTAATCCGCCTCGTTCTGCAAATGAGCGTAAACTTCTTCTTGTTTTTATTGCCTCCAATACATCCAATATCCATTCCTCCCTTAAAAAGAAAAGCCTCTACTTTCTAATACGTTCTTCAAATTTTCTCTTAAGCTTGCTGAGGCAGCGATTGTTTCTGGCCTTGTGCATCTTCTAGCAGTATGTTCTTTCCATCCGTAGTCCTTCCCCTGCTTTTCTGGTTCTCCAGCTAAGGAGACTCTACGGCCATCGTAGGTTTTACGAGAAATCATCGTATGATCGTATTGTTCTAATGACTCGTCAAGATTTTCTATTGAATATTTTTCCTGATGAACCATTACTTTTTCTGGTAATCTCGGCTTTACGCCTCGTCTTGTTCCTTCTTTTTCAATGCCTATCGATAATCCCGAAACAGCAAATACGCCTGCGGGTAGGCCGAGCTCCTCTGCAACCGCATCGGGATGGTTTCGAATAGAACCAACAGGTACACAACCTAATCCTAACGCTTCCGCAGCCACTACTGCATTTTGCAGAGCAAGGGTGGCGTCCATTGAGGAAAGAAGAAACATTTCTAGCGTATTGGCTAGAAAAGAATATCCTTGTGATTCTGTCACGTATTTCAAACGGTAAATATCTGCACAGAAGACTAGAAACACAGGTGCCTCATGGATAAATGACTGTTCGCCAGAAAGGGTAGCTAACCGTGATTTCCTTTTTTCATCCTTTATTACAATAATGCTATACGCCTGCAAGTTTGAAGAGGTTGGTGCACTTCTAGCTGCAGTTATAATCGTTTGAAGAATGTTTGCCGGAATATCTTTTGATTGAAAAGCCCTTACTGACTCATGAGCAGTAAGTACCTCAATCGTTTCATTAAGTAAATGCTCCTCTTTTGATAAGCCTTCTAACTCAATTCTCGTTTCCCGTTTCGAATATTCCCTCACTCAAGTCACCACCTTGCTATTTTATCAGTACGCCTTTCTCCATCAATAATGCATCATCTATATAAACGGTAGGTTGGGTGACAACTCCATCTATATGAACGCCTGCTGAAACTGTTCCACCAAACGTGTCATTGCTACCAAAAGCTATATGAATGGTCCCGTATACTTTTTCATCCTCTAATACCACACCTGTGATCCTTGCCTTATCATTTGTTCCTATCCCAAATTCTGCGAGCATTCTGCCTTCCCCATTGCCTAATATCTTTAATAATTGCTCTCCTTCTTCTCCTTCTGCCTCCACTAAGCGACCTTCTTCTATCTTAAGCTTAAGCGGAGTACTTAGCTTTCCTATTCCAGCCACAGAGCCATCCACTACAATGGTACCAGCTGCAGTTCCTTCTACTGGTGCAATATATGCTTCTCCAGACGGCAGATTACCCGATTCCCCGGGGTGTAAGTACATTCCCGTACTTGGGATGCCCTGCCTTTCTGTCATATCAAATGCTAAACAATAACCGTCTTTTTCAATTTTGACCTGCTTTCCCTTTGTAAGCTGCTCCGTTATTTCTTCCGTAAGAATTCTCACTTGTTCATAATCCGCAGAAATGGCTCCTTCTAAGAACATATCCTTTGTTATTCCTGGCATGGTCGCAAGCCTTGTTCCTGTCTCTACTGCTTCTTTTCTAGCTTGTGTATGGGTTAAGGAATGTGCCGTTACACAAACAGCCACATCTGCTGCTTTCATGGCCGCTGCAACAGTTGCTGGTGGCTCTTGTCCCGACTTTTCTCTGTCCTGCATAACAATAAGCATCGTTTCAGCGTGTAACGCTTTACCAGCTTCATATATGGATTCAGCTATTTCCTTCTTTGCTTCATCTGTGACAACGAGAAATAACTCTCCTTCTTTTATGCCTAAACAGTTAGCAAGAACATTTTTGCTTGTTTCTATCATTTTTTCGTTCATTTTTATCCTCTCCCTATATCATTTCTGATACTAATTTTGCCATGATTGCATTGGAGAGAATGACTGGTTTATTAGCTATTTCTGCTACCATCTCTCTGGCATTCTCTGTATATCCCATACAATCCAACAAAATTATATCTGCTTCCTTCTTTAATTCTTTAGCTGCATTCTTAAAAGTTTCTATACTCATATTATATGGTGATGCCACACTAAAAATAGGTTTTAACCCTAAGGGGGCATATTTAGGAAGAGACGTCTTTATTTGTTCCTTAAGTGGAACAATTACACCCAGTCTTCTATTTCCTACTAATGCGTGAATGGTGGGGGGAATGATATGATCAGGTTCAATTAAATAAGCTTTCCTTGTTTGCAGCCCTGGAAAAACACCAGTGCACAACAGCAATATTTGGTTTATTCCCATATTCTCTAAATAATAGATTTTCTCCTGTAAAATTGGCTTTATTTTTTCGCGAGACATAACTACCGACTCATTTGTTACTAGTCTGGAGGTTAAAACATAATCGCCTTCTTCAGGATATAGATTTGTCTCAATATAATCTTTCGACATCCCATCTAATACTCCAACTTGGATAAGTTCCGCTTTGTTTACACACTTCTCTACAATTGGGGCAACATCCGTTCTTGGAGCTTGACCAATTGTAATCATTCCAAGCTTTTTCATATAAACAACTCCTTTTTATAAGTCATTCTCTCCTCTACTATAAGGAAAGAGAGGAAGCAATGCCCCCCTCTCTTTTCTTACTTGGTTAAGACTGAGGAGAAACAGCTTTCCCCATTGTTTGCAGGACTTTCATGGAACCATATAAGGTTGTCATTCTATTAAATTCATCTTTATCATAAAATTCGCAAGTTCCATTAGCTATTTCCTTTGCAACCTCTATAGAAAAACGAACGGCATCCGCAATATCTGTTTCGTGACTACCCCCCGTGCCACACCCTGGGACGATTGATTGAGCTGTTATTGCCAAGCCAATAACTGGTGCGTCTGTCGCAACAGATGGCTGCAAAATGGAATTGATATGGTATAAATCATTTCCATATGGTGTTATATCTTGTGAAGTGACAGGGAAGGTGACTGGAAATTTCCCTGTCGTCATTTCCATAATTCTTAGTAAGTCCTCACTAACTCGAAGAATGTAGCCTTCTTTTACTGTTGGAGAAAGAGCAATTCCTTTATGATTGATCACTCTATTTCCTTTTGTAGTATCAATTGAAATAATACTGTCCATTTCTGGAATTACTTCATGTTTATTCATTGTTAAAATATCGACTGGAGAATCCATAAAGTCAACAGGTTCATGTGGTCTTGTTGGTGCATCTGGGCAAATATGTGTGGAAACAATCACATCTCCAGCAAGTACATCTCCCTTTACCTGCATATCTGCTAGTTTCAAAGCAGAAGCAATTGCCGCAACGGCACCATCAGCATCAGATACTAACCCAATTCTGCTTGGTCGTGCACCAATGCCCCCTAATCTTCCAATAATACCTAATGTCGGAACAGTTCCACCAGAAGATTTCCCTTTTGCTCCCGGTATGGTAATCTTAATAAAATCTGTGCTTCCTTTTTCCCCTGTTACTTTTACAACATCTGTTTGTACATTTGGATATTCTTTAAATAAATCAGCAACAATTTCTCCTGTTACAAATGCATTATCTAACGTTTCTAATGCTACTAAAGTTTGTTTTAAAACCATTCTATCAATCTCTCCTTTTTAAAGATAAGTTAGAATTTTTTTGTTTATTATTTTTTCAATTGGTTGGATTAACTTTTGGTTACTCATCGTACTACTTAAGCGTAATTTTTCCTTGGGAACGGTTATAACAGCTACTTGCTGACCTTTTGCCATTTCCGCGGTTACAATAGGTCTAGCTGTTTTTGTATCCAATGTCATAATAAGGTCTGGAAAGGTTCCAAAACGCACTCCATTTTTTTCAATTGTCATATACTCGTTCCAAAAGGTCATATCATAGCAGTCTTCAATAGTTATTTTTCCTACATCGAAACCTCCTATTGTTTCTAAAGTACATGCCGTTACTGTT
The DNA here is from genome assembly GCF_001591585.1 of Niallia circulans NBRC 13626. Classification (GTDB taxonomy): domain Bacteria; phylum Bacillota; class Bacilli; order Bacillales; family Cytobacillaceae; genus Niallia; species Niallia circulans. The sequence goes on from NZ_BCVE01000003.1 coordinate 111,746, forward strand.
CCTTCTGTGACTATAGATCCGCCTAATTCAGACACAACTGCTTCGATAGCAGATTCCCCTTTATTAGACAGCAAGGCTTTGCCTACTGTAATTGCTTGCGAAATGGCTCCCTTCGCTCCGTTTTTCTTTGCGTATCCCACTGTGATAGGATTTCTTGCCACTGCTACTAACCCGCCAGCATCAATAGACAATTGGCGAACTGCTTTTGCTGTTATATCAAGAGAACCAGTGATAAGCATTTCTACATACTTATCTCCTTTCCCGCCAACGGCTGCTTGATGAGAAATATAAGTAGGCATCTCTGTTAAATTTAATGATCCCATTGTGCCAGTTGGATGAGCTCTTCCATTACAAGGCAGATCTACTACTGGTAACCCTGTCATAGCAGATTGAAACCAGCCATTTACTGTAGTACCAGCTCCATTTTCATTGGTAATAATTCCTTGAATTGGTCTATCTAGCTTACTTGCCAATAGCTCCATTGCTTTGACATAATGAACCGGCTTTACATACTGCCCTTTAGCTGCTGGAGCACCAACTAGCGAAACCGTTACAAGTAAGTCTTCATCCGCCATTTCCTCTGCTGTTTTTAAGACAGGCTGACCAACCTCTAAAGCAAGGCGTCCTATCTGAAGTCCATCTTCTATTTTTCCTCCTCCGCCGCCTCCTAGTATGGCACCACCATATACAGCAAATTCTACAATCTGTTCATCTAACTTTATTGTCACGTTTCATCTCCTCATTTCCCTAATTTAAATACAGAGTTAAAGAAACTATACAGTGCATCCCCAGCAATAAACCCTGCAGCTAAAATACTCATTGGCGTCTCTGCTTCTTTTCCTTTTTTCTTCACCCACATTAAACGAATCGCAATTCCTACCAATACTGCAACGCCTGCATATGGAGTTAAAATTAACAAACCTGTTGCAAACATTACTCCTAGCTGTCTACTTGAACCACCAAGTATTTGTAGGATAGCCCCTGGAATAGCCCATATTAATAATTGCCGAGCGACTTCCATAGAAGTGCCTGCCTGAATCGTAGAAACATAGACAGCATCTATTGGTGGAACAAGATTATTGGCAAAATATCCTTTATAAGTGACTAGCACTGTTAGCAATGCGACTCCAAAGGCAACTAATGACGTCATATATTGTTGTTTTCTTCCATCTATTTCATATTCTTTGTCAGCGCCTTTTCCCCGTAGAATATGACCTGTTTTAAAGTCATAGCCCATATCTGCAAAAGCCGGTCCTGTCGCGGCACTGAATCCTGCAAGTAAAGCAAGTGCTAAAGGCGGAAAACCAATCATCATACCGATAAGGAGGGTAATAAAGGCAACCGCAAAGGCTGGAAACCACCCTGAATGCATGGCAGCAATACCAACGATTAACTCATGAACAAATGCGGCAAATGCAGCAAAAATAAGAAATCCAATCAACATACCAAATGACATATCTGTAATAAGTCCGCCTGTTAAAGCAATAATTAAAGCAATCGCAATATAAACAATAAAGCCAATTCCTAAAGTCTTTCTTGCTACTGAAATAGGTGTTGTATAATTCGAGTCGTCTACATCATTTTCCATAGCTGCAGCTACCTCTTGATTTTTTCCCTTTTGCTTTCTTTTATCTTTTCCAAAGATTAATAGCGTAACTTGGACTAACGCCACAATTCCTGCACCAATCATAATGCCATGTGGGATGTAAAGGGCGTTTACATCTACACCAAAAACAGGAATAGAATATTGTCGGAATAGTAAGCCAATTCCAAACATAGTTAAAGCCCATATGTTACCGATAAAAGCAACCCCAAAGGCAGACATCGGAATATGCAAAATCGAGCCGATAACACCAATAAGTGTTCCAATTCCAAGAAGCCCTGCCCGTTTTCCTCCCTTATCACCAGCAACGATAGCTTGTGCTGTTGCTACTCCTGGTGCCCATGTACCTGATGCAGGAAACAGCTTCGAATCAAATAGTTTATATAAAATGGCAGCATCTGCAAACATGGCCAATGCTGCTCCGATGAGCATCGGAATAATTAAATCTGGTTCCCCAATTAGAAAGGGAATGCCGATTGGGATTAACAAACTATTTGCAGCCCCAAAAGTTGCAGCTGATATAGAAGTCTGTACTAAATTCTGTCTATGTATAGACTTATATTTCTTGAAGATAGTAATAGGAATTCTAGCAATCAACATTGCTAGAAGCGCTCCTATAATAGATGTATTGGGTGTTACTCCTAAAGAGACGATAATTTGCATCCCGATAATAGCACCAAATACTGCAGTAATAATGGTAAATATAAGGGAAACAGGTTCAAATAAACGAGGGTGTTTTTTTACTGGTTCTACTTGTTTCATAGACTAGCCTCCAAATTATTTTTAAATAGCATTTTGATATTAAAGAGTGGAGTCATACTAAAATAAGTGGTACATTCGATGTTGTTGATATTGCAAGCCAGTGAATAAAGAATATTAAAAATAAGTCCAATTATTTCGTTACTCTTATTTAGTAACAAAGAAAATCAAAACGATTGTCATACGATGAAAAGAAAAATTTTTATCAACTAGTTGGTTGTCCATATGACAACGTCAGTATAACTGTGCTGCAAACTGTCCTTCTGCTTCGACTGCATCAATAACAGGAACTTTCAATTCATTACGCAATTGGTCTGCCAGTCCAATTGTTGAAAAACCTGTGCAAGCAAACACAATTACCTTGGCTCCTTGATCTAACAGATCTTTAGCAGCCTTCAGCCCCTTTTCCTTCCCTTCCTCTTTCAGTAAATCGGTCGTATTTTCTACACCTTCTGGAACTTTGAAGCCTACCAACAGCTCCCCTAAAATCTTCTTCATAACTTCTGGAACATCCTGGGTTATCCCTAATATCCCTACAGGTTTTCCTAAAGAAAAAGCTGTTAATGCAGCAGCACTTCCCGCTCCTATTACTGGTATAGATACTGCTTTTCTTAGTTCTTCAATCCCAGGGTCTGCTGCACAGCTAATAACAAGTATCCTTGCTCCTTCCCTTTCCATCTTTTTTCCTAACTCTACGATTTTTGGGATTGCTTCTTTTTCTGAAGCATTATCATAAATACCTAACGCTTGATCTGGTATACAGTGATTTACGGTTGGCAATCCATATAATTCTGTAATTATTTTGCCATGATGGTCCAAGACTGCTTTATTCTCCGTTGTAAAAACACGAATGACACCAATCATATCCCCACTCCTCAAATTTAAATTTTCTGAATATTTATATTTTAACTTTTCTGTCTTTTTGTCACAATGTCCTAAAAAAACAAAAAACAGAGGGGGCTATTGTGCTCCGAGTACAATAGACCCCTCTGTTTTAGGAACCCTTAAAGTTATGAAAGAATATACAACAATAGTATAAAACCTTCTCTTGGAAAGTATCTAATTTAATATCTGCTATTTCTTTTATTCTATCAATGCGATATTTTACTGAGTTACGATGAATATATAATTGATTTGCTGTTTCCTTTAGACTTCCATTAGAAGTCAAGTAATAAAAGAGCGTTTTGACAAGATCACTGTCATTTTCTTTATCATATTGTATTAACTTACCTATTTTCCTTTCAATAACTGGATCCATATTGACATAGTCGGAACTGTCTAGTAACAACTTAAATAGCTCAATATCTTCATAAAAGTACATTTTTTTCCCTTTATTAAGACTTGATCCAATTAAAAGTGAATTTCTAGCTTCTAAATAACTTAAATGTATCTCCCATAATAAAGCTCTTCCGCCAAATCCTACTTGAAAATCGGTATATTTCTTAATAAGGGGGACTAATTTCTCCATCCATAGTTGATTTGTTTCCGTTGTCATAATAGGTTGATAGGGAGCGGCTGAGAGGATAACAAGCCGATTTCCTTGTTTCTGTGTGTAAACCTTATTAGCATGGGATAGATTAACAGATTCTATAACGCTGCTTAATTCATGTAACAATGGTGAACCTTCCTCCATAAGATTTGCACTTTCCATCACGATTATTTCCCACATTATTTCAGGATCCAATCCAAGTTGTCTTCCTTTATTCACCACTTCTTCTTGAGGGAGAAATATGCCTGCAAGCAGTTCTTCAATAAAGTTTCCTCTTAAATGATTCTCTGTATCCATTGCTGTTTTTCTTCTCATTAATTCTAAAGAAAAAACTAGTCGTGCCTGTTCTACGCAAATTTTATCCATTTCATCCAAATGCTCTTTTTCAATTAAAAATTTGCCAACTCGCTCCTTATCTACTGTAATATCCCATTGCTTTATATGCGTATATTCGTTCATCCTTCCTTCCATTGGGGAGCAAACAATTTTTTTGCCAGCTTTATCTAAAAGAATAATAGGTGCTTCTATCATTTGTGATACATTATCAGCAACCGTTTGTATCCCACTGTTTTCAAGAACCAATGTCGTTAACTTCTTATAAATTTCTTCAGACCTTCTAAGTAAAGCAGCATGTTTATTTACAATTTGTTCCATGACAGCATTTGTAATATCAATGTATGGCACACCGACTGGAAGCTGAATAATGGGAAGGTTATATTTATTACTTACCTCCATCATCTCTTTTGGCATTTCATGTAAATACCTTTCCGGTTTTATCGCTAATGCAGCAGCATTTGCCTGCGCTAATTTCTCCACAAGCTTTGTCAGTAAGGAAAGATCATGCCTTATGGAATAAGCTGTTGTTAGCAGCAACTCTCCCCCCCTTAACCAGCCGTCGATATCAGGAACTTCCATAATATCGATATTTTGAACATTTCTATTTAACCCTTCCCTCCCACTTATCACTTTTGCATCCTTTAAAACAGGGAGTCGTAATAAATCATTAACTGTAATACCCGATTGATTCATTCTTACCACCTCCACTACTTTTATCCTTTTCATCAAAAGAGGCTTCCTAATTTTCGGAAGCCTCGATTCATAATTTTTACTGTACTTTCATAGCTAAATCTCCAGCTTTTGCCCAGCCTGCGCGAAGAATCACGAAATAAAGCGGAAGTGTAATCACAATTGGAAGGACCATACCTACTGCCACATAAATTAAGAATCCATGCAAGCCTTGTGTGGCCATAATGCTGATTGGTGCAATTAAAGAATTCAATCCTAATCCAGCCAATTCATACGTTGCCGTGAATCCGAATCCTAATGTTGCAATCGGGGCACAAATGACAGCTGCTACAAAAGGTGGAATGATTAACAACGGGTTTTTCACCAAATTAGGGAACTGTACTTTTGGTGTAATGATAGATTGTGCAAGAAATCCTCCTAAATCATTTTGACGTAGAGACATCGCTGTAAATCCAACAAATTGTACCGTACACCCGATTAACGCTGCCGCACTTGACACTGGATCCATTTGCAATGCAATTGCTAAAGCTGCTGATGATGCTGGAGTCATCAGCAGGATGCTCCATACTAACGAGATAACCATTGGCGCTACTAAAGGTGAGCCTTGAACCGATGAAGTGATTTGGGCACTAATCCATTCTAGCATTGGAGTTGTCACTGCCGCTAAACCTACTCCAGCAATTCCTCCAACTAAAATTGCTGCAGCTGGAATGGCCACCATATCTAAAATTGTTTTTCCGTTAATCCACTTCCCAACATATGTTGCCACTACTGCTGCTAATACTGCACTGATTGGCTGTCCGGAAACAAGCACCATTCCAGCATCTGTTGCATGCAGCGCATTTCCCCCAATTGTACTACAGACCATCGCACTAAAAATAACTAATGTGTTTCCACCTAACTGATAGGCAATTCCCGCTCCAAATGCCGGTGCTAACAATACCTTTGCTACTCCGCTTAAAACATCCCAGCCAAATGCTTTTCCGATCGATTCTAACAACAATCCCATTCCTAATGTTACAAGGACTGCATTTGACATTCCTGCTGAGGCTTTATACATTCGTTCCATAAAATATTCTTTGTTCTTCATCATTCTCTACTCCTCTATTTGAAAATAATTATTAGCTAGATAAAAACAAAAAAGCCTGTCCAATAATGGATAGGCACCTTCAAGTTTTACAAACTGTTTAGCGCCTTGTTTTTAAATAACAAAAACTGGACTAAACAATTCCCATTTTAATAAAGAGGGATTATTTAATCCTAAGAGCATAATATGAGTATAATATTCAGTGCTGTATTTGTTTTGATCTTCATGTCATGCTCCTCCTAAACCGTTTAATTAGTGTGTAGCTATAATATCACCAATATTCTGAATATGTAAATAATTTTTTTATTTCAGTTTTTATTAAAACGCTATCATAAAAATCAGAATGTAATCTTCCTCTTCCCTTTATATAAAAAGTGATTATTATTCAAGAAAAATAAAATCAATATGAAGGTTATATGTAAAATTTTTTTCACAATTGAACTTTTGTTAGAATATTTAACAAAAAAAAGAGTGGCGAGCCACTCTAAATAATTTCGGTATTCTTAGTCTCTTTTCCAAAAAACAGAACTACTGCTGCTCCGATTAATACAGCAATACAAAAAATAGTAAAAATAGCGGGAATCGAAACCTTTTGTGCTGTTAGGTAGGGAACTAATAACGGTCCTAAGATCCCGCCAACTCTTCCAATCGCAGCAGCCATTCCTGCTCCAGTTCCTCGGACCTTGGTCGAGTATTGTTCTGGTGTATAAGCATAAAGAGCTCCCCATGCACCTAAGTTAAAGAAGGATAAAAGAATCCCTGCAGTAAGCAGCATCGCTGTGCTTCCCGCTAACCCAAACATAAAGGCACTACCTGCTGTCCCAATTAAAAATAGAACGAGTACAAACTTTCTTCCTGCTTTTTCAATTAAATAGGCTGCCAAAGCATATCCTGGTAATTGTGCTAGTGTCATAATTAATACATATTCAAAGCTTTTTATCATACTAAAGCCTTGAGATACCATGACACTCGGAAGCCATAAAAACATTCCATAATAAGAAAAGACTACACAGAACCATAAAATCCATAAGGTTGCTGTTTGCTTCCGATTTTCCTTCGACCATACAGCTTGCAAGCTTTCCCTAATCGTTAGCTTTTTCTCTTTTTCTACTTTTAAAAATTTTGGTGAATCAGGTAGATGCAAACGTAAATATATAGCGTAAAATGCTGGGAGAACGCTTATTATAAGCGCGGCCTGCCACCCATATTTTGGAATAACAAAATAGGAGATTACTGCAGCGAGTAACCAGCCAAATGCCCAAAAGCTTTCAAGTAACACAACGACTCTGCCTCGTTTTTCCTTTGGAACACTTTCTGAAACAAGTGTGGATGCTACCGGCAGTTCCCCACCAAGTCCCATTCCAATGAAAAAACGTAGGATTAGAAAGATAGTTAAGGATGTAGTAAAGGCAGAGAGCCCGCTGCCAATAGAAAAGAGTAATAATGTAATCATAAATACATGTTTTCTTCCGATTCTATCTGCCATTAATCCAAAAACAAGTGCTCCGACAGCCATTCCAATCGAATTCATACTGCCAATCCAGCCCATTTCTTTTCCCGATAAACCCCAATCTGCTTGGAGAGCAGTAATAATAAATGAAAGCATTCCAACATCCATCGCATCAAACATCCATCCTAATCCTGCGATACCAAGAATCTTTCTTTGAGATATTTCCTTTTTCATTGTAATCCTCCCATTTTTCCCTTAGGTTCCCACTGATAGGTATAATTATAAAAACTAACTATTATAATAACACTTGTCATGACACTATTCATTACATTTCAAATAATTTTTTAGTTAAAAGGCAAAATACTTAGCATATGTTACGGTAAATAATGGGTTATTCCTATAAATAATTCCAAAAAAAGCGCTAATTACTACTATATTCAAGATTTTTGAAAAATTTCTAAAAAAAAATGCTCTCTTTCCCTTTACTTTCTTCCAAATAAGCATAAAATGATTGTTATGTTTTCTATTTTTAAAATGTAAAGGGGAGTTTTACCTGTTGAGTGTTTCAACAAATAAAATACAAAATCAGTCTCTTTTTAATATATCTTGGCCACTGTTTATTGAACTTGCTTTACACATGGGTATGGGAGTAACTGCTACCTTAATGCTAAGCCATTATTCTGACAGCGCAGCTGCAGGTGTAGGAGTTGCCAATCAGCTTCTTGGGATTTTTATTCTAGTCTTTAATGTAACGTCTATTGCTGCCATGATACTAATCGGGCAAAAACTTGGGGCTAATGAGCTTAATCTTGCTAGAAGGTTTGCACGCTCTGCGGTTGGTTTAAACTTCTGGTTCGGCATAATTATTGCAGCCCTCGTTGTTATCTTCGGTGAACATTTATTACAACTTTTCGATATTCGCGGTGAAGTATTAGAATATGGATTAATATTTGTTCGTATATGTGGTGCGTCCCTCTTCTTAGAATCTCTCTCACTTGCACTTAGTGCCATATTAAGAAGTCATGGCTTTACAAAAGAATCCATGATTGTTAGTGTTTTGATGAATGTAATTAGCGTATCCGGTTATGCCATTAGTATTCTTGGTGTTTTTGGTTTACCTATCACAGGTGTCATTGGTGTTTCATGGACTATCGTTATAGCTCGTACATTTGCTGTGCTTGTTTTGCTTTATCTTGTTTATAAAAGAATTGCTTTAACCTTTTCCGTTAAGGATTTCATCAAAGTCAATAAACAAGATATTCGAGATATGCTCTATATCGGCATTCCTTCTGCGGGAGAAAATTTATCGTATCAATTTTCACAGCTTATGATTACTGCAATGGTTGCTTCTCTAGGAGATGCCTCCTTAGCAGCCAGAGTATATATTAGTAATATTTCCATGATCTGCTATTTATTTACTTTAGCAATTGCTGAAGGTACTCAGCTTCTGGTTGCACGTTATATTGGCGGGAAGCAGTTTGACCGTGCATTGAAACGAGGCATTAAAACACTTAGACTTGCCATGATCGTTTCATTAGCGGCAGCCCTTGTAATGGCATTAATCGGCCAGCCAATATTAGAGCTATTTACAGATAACTATGAAATTATTGCTATCGGGCTACCTATTCTCTGGGCAGTGGTCTTTACAGAACCAGGAAGAGCGATGAATATTGTCTTAATGAGTTCCTTAAAATCCTCCGGTGATGTTCGCTTCCCTGTCATTATTGGTATTATCTCCATGTGGGGAATTGCCGTTACGCTGAGCTATGCTCTAGGAATTACATTAGGATTGGGACTTCTTGGTATCTGGTTGGCTCAAGGGATAGATGAATGGTTTAGAGGAATATTTGCCTTCAGACGCTGGAAGTCAAAACCTTGGGAACGAGTGAAAGTTAATCGTTCGATTTCGGAAAGGTCTATGTAAAAGAGTGTTTTTACATAGACCTTTTTTTGGGTTTGGCTGATAAATTGTATTTTTCGCGAATTTTCTCTTCTTTTTCGCGAATTTCTCAAGTGTTTTCGCGAATACTTCCCCTCTTTTCGCGAATACCCTCCCCAATAATGTTCATATTATCCCCTTCTCCTACTTTTTCCCTAATTATTGAATTAATTATTGAAAAGCGCTTTCATTCCATTTATAATATCACTAAACCGGTTTACTAAATCGTTTTATGAAAGGTGAGATATAAATGTCTGCTATATATATCCCTTTGAACTCCTTTTTTGACGAAAAAATTGCAACGAAAGATTTACTTCAAGCCATTTCAATCATTGCAAAATCAAAAGCCTCCGGAATTGAAATTAGGAGAGAATTATTACATGAAGAGGAATTGCTAACAACCTTACAGCTTATACAGCCTATTCTCCAGCATTCTAACTTATTTACCGTTTACTCTGCTCCCATTCCAGTTTGGAACAATGCGGGTGCTGTAAACGAGCAAGCACTTCATACTATCTTGGAGGAGAGCAGGATTCTCTCAGCAAAATGGGTTAAGCTCCCCCTGGGACATTATTTGGAGAACAAATCAGAGCTGCACTCCTTATGGAACATCATCCAGAACTACCCTTCTCTTTCCTTATTAGTGGAAAATGATCAAACAATGGAAGGGGGAAAAATCCAGCCGTTAGCATCCTTTTTTGAAAACGCTTCTAATTTGGAGATGCCAATCAAAATGACATTTGATATAGGCAACTGGATAATTCAGGAGGAAGATGCATTGACAGCATTTCAAATTTTCCAACCATATATTTTTTATTTTCATTTAAAACATGTATTTAAACAAGGCAAGCATTTTTTTACCGATCCCTTACCACTTGATCCAAATGCATTTTGGCGAAAAATGGATTATTTGATTCCGGCTGCCATTCCGAGAGCATTGGAGTTTTCCTTGGAGAGATCAAGCTTGGAGATTAATAAATTTATAGAGATTGTCCATGCAAATCAAGGGAGGGAAAAATCACATGCACTCAATTGATGTCATTACATTTGGCGAGGCCATGGCAATGTTTATAGCCGACTCTTGCGGCCCACTACATGAGGTACAGCATTTTACAATGGAACTGGCAGGTGCGGAAACAAATGTAGCAATCGGCTTAGCTAAATTAGGATATAAAGCTAGCTTTGTAAGTAAAGTTGGTGCTGATGCCTTTGGAAAATTTATAACGGAAAACCTCCAAAAGAATCGAGTTCATATAGAACAAATCATGACAGATGCATATTTCCCAACTGGATTTCAATTAAAGTCACGGGTAACCAAAGGTGATCCAGAAGTCCAATATTTCCGAAAAGGCTCTGCTGCAAGCCATCTAGCTATCGCGGACTTTGATGAAGATTATTTTCAGAAAGCAAAGCATCTGCATATGACTGGGATTCCATTAGCACTTTCCTTGGAAACTAGAGATTTTGCTCAGCATGCTTTATCGTTTTTTAAAAGGGAGCGTAAAAAGGTTTCTTTTGATCCAAATTTAAGGCCAAATCTTTGGAATTCAGAAAAGGAAATGGTAGATACCATCAATTTCTTCGCAAAACAAGCGAACTATGTATTACCAGGATTAGAGGAAGGCATCAAACTAACGGGCTATCAAACACCTGCTGATATTGGTTCCTATTATTTAGACGCTGGCGTGGAATTAGTTATCATCAAACTTGGCGCGCAAGGTGCCTATTATAAATCCCCTACAGAAGAAGGAACCATCTATGGCTATCCTGTAGCAAAGGTGATTGATACAGTTGGTGCAGGGGACGGTTTTGCTGTTGGAGTAATAAGTGGGTTCTTAGAGGGTCTTACTGTAGAGGAATCCGTGCAGCGAGGAAATGCAATTGGTGCATTAGCTGTACAATCGCTTGGTGACAATACTGGCTATCCGGATAAACAAGAACTTAGGCATTTTATAAACAATCAATCTCAAAGGAGTGTACGTATATGAATACCCTTTCTAAAAAAAGATGGATTCGTCTTATCCCGATTGTTTTTATTACTTATAGCTTAGCTTATTTAGACAGAGCAAATTATAGTTTTGGAGCTGCTGGCGGCTTGGCAGAGGATTTAAATATTACTGCGGCTACCTCTTCTCTGCTTGGCGCGTTATTCTTTTTAGGATATTTCTTCTTTCAAATTCCAGGAGCTCATTACGCAGAGAATAAGAGCGCAAAAAAACTAATATTTTGGTCATTAATCCTTTGGGGTTTCTTAGCAACAGCCACTGGCCTCATTTCCAATGTGAACATATTATTCGTTATACGCTTTAGCTTAGGGGTAGTAGAAAGTGCTGTTATGCCTGCGATGCTAGTATTTCTAAGTCATTGGTTTACAAAGGCAGAGCGTTCTCGCGCAAATACCTTCCTCATTCTAGGAAATCCGGCAACCGTTTTATGGATGAGTATTGTATCTGGTTATATTCTTGAATCTCTCGGTTGGAGATGGATGTTTATATTAGAAGGTTTACCTGCCGTTATCTGGGCATTTTTATGGTGGAAACTAGTCAATGATCATCCGAAAGATGCAAAATGGCTTAACAGCGACGAAAAGGCTGCCATTCATCAAGCTTTGTTAGAAGAACAAAAAGAACTTAAACCAGTTAAGGACTATCGTGAAGCATTTAAGTCAAAGACTGTTATCCTGCTTAGTCTTCAATATGCACTTTGGAGTATTGGCGTATATGGTTTTGTGATGTGGCTTCCTACTATTATTAATTCAGCCCCAAATGCAAGTATTGTAACAACGGGCTGGCTTGCATCAATTCCTTATGTACTAGCATGTGTGTTAATGTTAGCGGTTTCTTATTTCTCAGATAAATATCAAAATCGCAAACTTTTTGTCTATCCATTTCTCTTAATTGGAGCAATTTGCTTCTATGGCTCCTATTTAATTGGCACAAGTAATTTCTGGTTATCCTTTATTCTCCTTTCTATTGCTGGAGGAGCAATGTATGCACCTTATGGCCCTTTCTTTGCGATTATTCCAGAAATCCTTCCTAGAAACGTCTCTGGCGGGGCAATGGCATTAATCAATAGTATGGGAGCATTAGGTTCTTTCGCTGGAGCCTATATCGTTGGCTATTTAAATGATTTAACTGGTGGTTTTGGAGCTTCTTATAATTTCATGGCAATATCCTTATTATTGTCAGCTATTTTAACAATTATTGCTACAAAAAAGGAAAAGAAGGTAATAGAAAAATTAGCACAGCAACCATTGCATGACTAATTTTTAAGCGTTTTCCTCTTTCGCTTTCTTGTAACGGTAGATTGTTTTATACTAAAAAAGAATCTATTAATGTAGCGAGAGAGGAAAACAAATGGCGAAAGTAACCATGGCGGATGTAGCGAAATATGCAGGTGTCTCTAAAAGCACCGTTTCACAATATATCAACAAGCGTTATGAATATATGGGAGAAGACACAAGGAAAAAAATCAAAAGTGCCATTGAACAACTAGGGTATCATCCCAATTATATTGCACGGAGCCTAAAACAAAAGAAAACTTCTATGATTGGAATTATTGTTGCTGATATTGTCCATCGATTTTCGACAGAAATCTGCCGTTCTATTGAAGATTACTGTTTCGAACATGATTATCAGGCAATCATTTGCAACGCTGATAACAATCCCAAAAAGGAACGAACATATATAGAAACATTGCGTGCCAAACAGGTAGATGGTCTGATTATTTTTCCAACAGGGCAAAACACCGATATTTATGCCAAAATGATAGAGGAAGATTATCCCGTTGTCTTTATGGATCGAGATATTCCGGAAATAGATGCTCCTTTTATTCTATCCACAAATGTAGAATCAAGCTATCACGCAATTAAATTATTTTTGGAAAATGGGCACAGGAATATAGCTATTTTGACACAGCCATTAACTATTTCGACAAGAAAAGAACGAATTGAAGGCTATAAGAAAGCTTTGCTAGAAAACTCTATAGACATTTGCGAAGACAATATTATTAGCTCAGAAATAGAAAATGTGAAGAATGAATTACATCACCTATTTCAAAAAAAGAACCCACCTACTGCTATTCTAGCAGGTAATGATTTAGTGTTCTTAGAGACTTTAGCATTTTTACAGGAAAAGAAACTACGTATTCCTGAAGATGTATCCCTAATTGTTTTTGATAATTTTCCTTTTGCACATCTTTCTAATCCTCCAATGACTATGATTGCACAGCCTGCATTTGAAATGGGAAAAAAGGCTACGGAAATATTATTAAAACAAGTTAACAAGGAATATTTTAAAGTAGAAAAAATTATTTATCCTTGTGAATTAATTGTTAGACAATCCTCAATAAAGAAAATATAAAAGATCTATCTGAGAAGCGTTCCTTCTAAACTTATTGAGATGAGCAGAATAACGCTTCTATACATCTATTAAAAATTTTTACCGTTTAAATAAACCGGTTTAGTATTGAAAGAAAGGACGGTTGACAATGATTATTCAATTAGCTTTGGACCGATTAACTATTTCTGAAGCAATTCGTATAGCCCAGTTAGTAGAAGCTGATATTGACTGGATTGAAGTTGGGACCTCTCTAATCAAGGAATTTGGAATAGACAGCGTCCGCCAAATGAGAAAAGCATTTCCTCATAAAAAAATCCTTGCTGACACGAAAACAATGGATAATGCGAAATATGAAGCAGAGATTAGCTTTGCTGCCGGGGCAGATATTATCACAGTTATGGGAACAGCCCCAAAAGTAACCATTGAGACATGTATGGAAGTAGCGAAAAAGAAGCAAAAAAAAGTAATGATTGATTTATTAAACACGTCCAGAGAACAAATGATATCACTTGCCACGATTAAGGATGCTATTTTTTGCTACCATATAAGTAAGGATGAGCAAGAATTAAATGGGAAAAGCGAATGGGAAACCGGCACTTTCTGCCTAACCCCAATTGCAGCGGCAGGCGGAATTACTATCGATTCTATCCCACAGCTTCAAAAAAGCGGCATCGATATAGCCATTATTGGCTCCGCTATTACGAAGGCTGCCGATCCAGCAAAGGTAGCAAGACAATTTAATCAGGAGGTATTATCCAATGAGTAAGCTTACAGCTATTCAACAGGAAATTCAAGTCGTTTTGTCACAAGTCAATGAGAACTTATTAATTGATACAGCCGCATTAATTAGAGAAAAAAGAAGAATTTTTGTCGTGGGAGAAGGACGATCTGGGCTCATGGCCAAATCCTTTGCCATGAGATTAATGCATTTAGGAGCAACGGTTTATGTAGTGGGAGAGACCATTACTCCTGCTCTTTCTTCTGAAGATATATTAGTCGCTATTTCTGGTTCTGGGAAAACAAAGTCTGTTATTTGGACGGCTGAAACGGCTCATAAACTAGGGTGCACTGTGTTAGTCTTAACTACTGATCCCAGCTCTCCACTTGTGGAAGAAGCAACCCATACAATCTGCATTCCGGCAAGCACCAAATATCGGCAGGCAAATGAGATGAAGTCTATCCAGCCCTTAGGCTCATTATTTGATCAGTGTGCGCATATTGTCTTTGATACCATTTGTCTAAATTTTGCTGAGCTAAACGAGATTGGATTTGAGGAAGCCTTTAAGAGACACAGCAATATGGAATAATGGCTTGATAAATACCCGTAGAAGCGAGTGACTGTGTGTACGTGCTCCTTAGCGGGTATTTTTTATTGTGCCTCTTTTAAAGAGCATATCGGCTGTTTTTTATCATAAAAGAACAATCCTCTTATTATCACTGCTATTGTTTGCCCTCGCCAAAACACGAATTGACAATTGCTAAAAATGGTTAAATCACTCTACTCTTCTAGAATGGTCGATTCACGAACAATGAGCTTCGGCTCAAAAATATGTTTCCCTTGATTTTTGTTTCGTTCATTAATTTTTTTTAGGAGCATGCGTGCACAAGCCTCTCCCATTTCCATTAAGGGCTGCTTAATTGTGGTAATTTTCGGTGATGAGATTCTATCTAGAAAGACGCCATCAAACCCAGTTACTGCGTAGTCTTCTGGCACACTTTTCCCTGCCTTCTGGATTGCTCGAATAACCCCTGTTGCAATGCGGTCAGAAGCGCAAACAAATCCAAATTTACCATCATTCTTTGATAGGAATTCAGAAACCTTTGCCTCTGCTGCTCTTGAACTATTTGCTACTCTTATAATTTTTCCTTCTATAGCATTCTCAGAAATTGCATCTACGTACCCTGCCTCACGAAGCTGCCCAAAAGGCTCTTTCTCATCAATTCCGATAAAAATTAGCTGCTTATATCCTAGGTCTAAAATATGTTTAGTCGTAACGTATGTCCCTTTTTTGTTATCCACATCGACAAAATCAAATCCATGCAAATTCTCTCCAAATAATACAACCGGAATTGTTAATTTTTCAATAAAAGCATAGTCAGATTCACGCATACCCGTAACAATGATGCCATCACACTTTCCTATATTAAGCGATGTCCTTGTTACTAGCTGTAAGGAATAATGGTTCTTATCCAGCTCCCTGCTCATCCCCGTTAATAAATTCATATAATAAGGTTCAACCGTATCCATTTCTTCTAAAATCAGTAATTTAATCACTTGTGTTCGATTATTAACCAATGCTCTTGCCGCATAATTAGGAACATAATTTAATTCTTCCATTGCTTTATATACAAGCTGTTTTAATTCATCTGTTACCTGCTCGGGATGATTTAACACTCTTGAAACAGTCATCTTTGAGACATTTGCTTTTTTTGCCACATCTGAAAGTGTTGCCAATGGAACTCCCCCAGTATAAATTTAAATTTCTCTATCCATTAGATTATTAATTATTGAAAGCGATTTATTATACTACTTCATTTATTCTACAACAAATAATTATTCACTATTATATTTAAACTAAACTTTTTTATAAATATGCTTGATAAATAACGAAAATGGGTTGATAATAGAGGGGTGCAAACGTTTTCCTTTTATCTTTTTATATTATAATTGTTTTTTGCTAGATACTCAACTATTTAATAATGCAAACGATTGCGTAGAAAGGGAGATTTTATGTTAAAAGAAGCGATTTACCATCGGCCTGGCAATAATTTTTCTTATATTTATAAAGAAGATATGGTCCACATCCGTCTGCAGACGAAAAAAGCAGAAATGGAGTCTGTTCAGCTTATTTTTGGTGACCCTTACATTTTTGTGAATCAAGCTTGGCAATACGAAAAAGCTCCCATGAAAAAAAGTGGCAGCACAGAACTTTATGATTATTGGTTTATTGAAATAAAGCCTGAGTATCGACGTTTACGCTATGGATTTGAGTTATCTTCTAAAGGCGAGACACTCATCTATACAGAAAAAGGATTTTACCAAGCAATTCCAACAGATGATACTGCCTATTATTTTTGTATTCCTTTTGTGCATAAAGAGGATTCTTTTTATGCTCCCGACTGGGTAAGAGATACGGTTTGGTATCAAATTTTCCCAGAACGCTTTGCTAACGGGGATCCTATGCTTAATCCTGCTGATACACTCGAATGGGGAAGTACAGAGCCAACCCCTACCAACTTTTTTGGCGGCGATTTTCAAGGTGTTATCAATCATGTAGACTATTTAGTCGATTTAGGCGTTAATGGTGTTTATTTCACTCCAATATTTAAAGCTTACTCTAATCATAAATACGATACAATTGACTATATGGAAATCGATCCCCAGTTTGGCGATAAACAGACGTTTCAAAAAATGGTAGATGTTCTTCATGATCATGGGATTCGAGTTATGTTAGATGCTGTTTTTAATCACAGTGGTTATTTCTTCCCTCAATGGCAAGATGTCATGGAGAAGGGGGAGGAATCTATCTATAAAGATTGGTTCCATATTCGTGAATTCCCGATTCAAACAGCACCAATTCCAAACTATGATACTTTTGCCTTTACCCCGTTTATGCCAAAGCTAAACACAAGCCATCCAGAAGTAAAAGAATATTTATTAGA
The DNA here is from genome assembly GCF_001591585.1 of Niallia circulans NBRC 13626. Classification (GTDB taxonomy): domain Bacteria; phylum Bacillota; class Bacilli; order Bacillales; family Cytobacillaceae; genus Niallia; species Niallia circulans. Next base: position 129,102 of record NZ_BCVE01000003.1, read on the forward strand.
AGTTGGCCGATATTGGGTAAGAGAATTTGGCATCGATGGCTGGAGACTGGACGTTGCCAATGAAGTAGATCATCCATTTTGGAGAGATTTCCGCACAGAAGTGAAAGCATTGAAGCCCGATGTGTATATTCTTGGAGAAATATGGCATGACTCTATGCCTTGGCTGCAGGGAGACCAGTTTGATGCTGTCATGAATTATCCGTTCACAACAGGTGCTGTAAATTTCTTTGCGAAGGATTCGATTACTTCGACAGAGTTCAAACATACGATTACCAATGTCCTTCATATGTATCCAAGTAGTGTTAATGAAGTATCTTTTAATCTATTAGATAGTCATGATACGCCTCGTATTTTGACACTTGCAAATAATCGAAAGGATAGAGTGAAACTACTTTATTTATTCCTTTTATCTTTCACAGGAACACCTTGTATCTACTACGGCGATGAAATAGGAATGGATGGTACACAGGATCCAGGCTGCAGAAAGTGTATGGTGTGGGAAAAAGAAAAGCAAGATCTTGACTTATTTGCCCATATTCAAAAATTGATTTCACTTCGTAAAAACCATCCGGCATTTGGTAACAAAGGATCATTTATTTTCGTAGATTCAAATAATAATAATATTACAATGTACCAAAAAACATACAAAGAGGAACATATTATTTTCTCTATTAATAACACAGATCAAGAACAAACTTTCACGATTCCTGTTGAAAATATCGATAATAAAAATGTTCAAGATCTCTATCATGATAAAGAGATTATTTGGAATCTAGAAAAAGAATTAACATTGTCTCCAGGTGCATTTTCCATTTTACAATTCAAGGTAAAAAGCTAACACCAGCCTTCTTTTAAAAAGCGCATTCCTCCTGTGCTATGCAAGGGAATACGCTTTTTGTTATTGTTATTAACTTGGCTGGGGCTTATATGCGTTGAATATCATTTTTTCTGGCTTTTATCGCTCACATGAACGCCATTTTTTTCGGCTACCCCTCTTTTTCTGGCTTTCATCTCTCTTAGAATGCTACTTTTACTCCCTCTCCCCAAAACAGTACTTTCCCCAGCCAAATAAAAAAGAACAGAGCGCACCACACACTCCATTCTCTTGCCACTCTATTATTCCCCTAACTTTTCCTTTAAGCGTTCAAGGGTTATTTCTGCTGTACTTCCGACTTGCCAATCTGCTAATTTCATGCGGTCAGGGGTGCCAACACCAACTGCAAACATATTTGCTCCCTTTATTGCTTGAATGCCAGCTTCCGCGTCTTCCACTCCCACACATTCACGCACTTGTAACTGCAGCTGCTCTGCTGCTTTTACAAAGATTTCTGGATCAGGCTTCCCTTTTTTTAATTTTCCGGGATCAACGATGGTATCAAAAAAGTTTGTTACTTCTAAACGATCTAATATCACTGGACCATTTTTGCTTGCAGAAGCAAGGCCAAGTTGTAAACCAGCTTCTTTGCATTCTACCAAGAAGTCTTTTATCCCAGGCAATAAATCATTCGGGGTAATTTCTTTAATTAGCTCTTGATAATAGGTATTTTTATCATGTGCCAGCTCTTCCACTTGCGCGTCGGAAAATTGCCCGCGAATTCCCCCATGATCTAGTATTTTATATAAAGAGTCCATGCGGCTAACACCTTTTAATTCTTCATTAAACTCACGATCAAAAGGAACAGCAATGGCCTCAGCTGTTTTCTTCCACGCTAAATAATGATATTCTGCAGTGTCTGTAATAACTCCGTCTAAATCAAAGATAATTCCTTTTAACATATTCACGTCCTCCTATGAAAAAGGAGCCGCGCTTCCTTTATTCTAGCGCCTTTCTCTAGCAATAGAATAACAATCAATCAACGGCTCCCTTCTGCTAACTAGCTACTTCTTTCCAACAAACTCTTTTTCTAATAAAATATCTTTTCCATATAACTGAATCTTTAACGCATTCCCAGACAGAAGCTCTAATTTCACTTCCTCTGAAGTCGTCGTGACTCGAATTAATCGATTTCGATAATTGATTGTAAAGGTGTAGCTATTCCATCCTTTAGGAACAAACGGTGCAAAGGAAAGAATTCCTGTTGCTGTGCGCATTCCAGCAAAACCGTGGACAATAGCCAGCCAGCTTCCTGACATACTAGTTATATGCAATCCATCTTCTGTATCGTTATTATAATTATCAAGATCTAATCTTGCCGTGCGCTGATACATCTCATATGCCTTTTCCTCCAGCCCGATTTCTGCTGCTAAAATAGAATGAACACAAGGGGAAAGACTTGATTCATGTACAGTCATTGGCTCATAAAAATCAAAGTTGCGCTTTTTCTCTTCTAAGCTAAATTCATGATTTAAGAAGTACATCCCTTGTAAAACATCGGCCTGCTTAATAAAACAAGAACGCAAAATTTTATCCCAAGACCAATTTTGATTAAGTGGTCTCTCTTCTTTTAAGAGGGTATCTACAGTCTGTAAATCCTTATCAAGGAATGTATCGTGCTGAACAAAGATTCCCAATTCTTCATCTACTGGGAAATACATCTTGTCAATGATTTCTTGCCATTTTGCTAATTCACTTTTGCCAATATTTAAATCTGTTTTTCTTTTTGAAGTTGTTTTATCAAGTAATTCTAAAGTATATCTTAATGTCCACGTCGCAATCTTATTCGTATACCAATTGTTATTTACGTTATTCTCATATTCATTTGGTCCTGTTACTCCATGTATCATGTATTGATCATTTTTTTTCGAATAATGTACGCGATCTGCCCAAAAGCGGCTGATTCCGACTAATACATCTAATCCTTCATTTAATGCATAGGTTTCGTCACCTGTGTACGTTGTGTAATTAAAAATAGCATGGGCAATGGCACCGTTACGATGAATTTCTTCAAAGGTAATCTCCCATTCATTATGGCACTCTACCCCAGTGAAAGTTACCATTGGGTATAATGCACCTTTCAGTCCCTGCTGTTTGGCATTATGCTCCGCACCTGGCAGCTGTTGGCGGCGATAACGTAATAGCTGCTCTGTTACTTTAGGCTCTGCGACAGCCAAATACATTGGTACGATATATGCTTCTGTATCCCAGTAGGTTGCTCCCCCATATTTTTCTCCTGTAAAACCTTTTGGCCCTACATTGAGACGCGCATCGTCCCCATAGTACGTAGAGAATAATTGAAAAATATTGAATCGGATTCCTTGCTGCGCTTCTTCATCCCCATCAATTTGAACATCCGCCTTTTCCCAGCGGGCTGCCCAGGCAGCAATATGTTCTTCTTTTAAGGAATCATATCCTTTTTCTCTCGCTTGTTTTGCTAACAGATTAGAAACAGCCCCTAATCTTTCTTCTTCCCAATCACGAGAGGTCGAAACTGCTACATACTTCTGGAGGTGGAGTGTATCCCCTTGTTTAAGCTTATTGTTATATGCATTGGCAACATACATCGGCTTTTCATTGTAAGAAGTCACTTCTAAGTGATTTATGGTATTTGACATCGAAGCAGATACTGCAAATCTTGGTGTTCCAAAAGGATTATCAACCGTTTTCATTATTAGATTGGCAGCATTAGCTTCTACTTTTCTGCCAGTCTCTTCCCAGAATTTCTCTTCATAGTTGGAATCTTCATTAGTCACATCACCATCTAAATATGGAACTAATTCAATCTTATGCGCTCCTGTTAGCGCTGTTACCTTTATATCTATTGCACAAACTTCTTTTGCAACAATACTTAAAAAGCGCTCAAACTTAAACTGGATTTGACTTTCTCCTTTGTGGAGGATGAAGCTTCTTCTTAAAATGCCTTCCTTCATATCTAGCTCTAGGTGAAAATCAGTAATGTTTTCCTTATACAAATCTACTTTGGTACCGTCTACATAAATATCTACACCAATGAAGTTCAGCGCATTGATCACTTTACCAAAATATTGAGGATAGCCATTTTTCCACCAGCCAACTCTTGTTTTATCAGGAAACCATACGCCTGCAATATACGTACCTTGATGAAAATCCCCAGAGTAGCCTTCTTCAAAGTTTCCCCGCATCCCCATATAACCATTTCCAATGGAGGTTAGGCTTTCCTGCAGTCGCTTTTCTTTTTTTTCCAACTTATTTGATATTAGCTTCCAGCTGTTTATTTCGAAAAGACGCTTATTTGTCATAATCTTCTCTCCCTATGCTTTATCTGAGTCTACCTTTAATCTTTTTTCTTTAAAACCTGTTCTAAAAAATGCAAATGCAATCATTAATACCGTTCCAAGTCCTTGTATCATGATGAAGGTTGCAACATCAAATTGAATAAATCCATAGATTACAGCTAATATGGTTGGCAGTCCTGCTGCATTAAGGACGATGGTTGCTGCCTCTTTAAAGGTTCTTATATCGGTAATATTGGATTTCTTTGTCAGCCATAATACGAATGACATAAATAGAAATTGCACTACATTCATCGCTGTATAAACACCAGCCAGTAATAGTAACAGGATTGGCAGAAGGAAGGCTTTGTTCTGCACATACCATAATGTTCCGATATATTGCAGGACATCTTCCTTGTTTTCTATTTTGAAAGGATATTTCTCCTCATTCATTGGGTAGTACAATTGAAACCCAAACCCATTTTCTTCGGCAACTACAGCATAGTCCTCTTTAAAAACAATGGCGTTTGCATATCCTTTTATACCAATTGTCTGGTCTTCTCCAGTCAGCTGATATTTATTATCTTTATCAATCGCAATCACATTTCCGCCTGTCTCTTCTGTATATTGACTGTCTATTCCCACTAACTTGCCGTTCTTAACTTGTTTAGAAGACAATGAATCGGCAAAGTCATCTGTGATTAATTCAGCTGTTTTTGGAAACAAAAACTCAAATGGGAAGTTTGTTAGTTTTGCCATTTGAATAGAGGTTGGCATCATCATGCAGGCAATTAAGAAAATAAAAAGGAAAATCATTTTCGGCCATGTTAATAGATTCTTACCCTTAAATACATTTGTCGGTGTAATAATAGACTTAAAATATTGCATCAAAAATGGTTCCGACTTCTTCATTGTAATCCCACTCTCTTACTTAAAATTCTTCGTTGTTTTCTTTCTATCCTAAAGACGCCCGCCCCACTAATAGCAGACGTCTCTATCATTTCTTCTCTTGGTCATTGATTAGCCTTTTGATCCACCGCTAGTTAAACCAGATACAAAGTTCTTTTGCAGGAAGAAGAATAAGACAACAATTGGTAATGCTGCGAGAACCGCCCCTGCCGCAAATAGCGCTACCTTTTGTTCACGCGGGTTGGAAATTAATGTTTGTAACCCAACCGCCAATGTTAATAATTCGTTGGAGCGTAATAAAAACTTAGATAATAAGAAATCATTAAATGGTGTCATAAATGCCCATAAAGCTTGAACAGCAAGCATTGGGCGCACCAGTGGTAAATTAATTTGTACAAAGATTCTTAAATGACCTGCTCCATCAATTCTTGCACTTTCGTCAAATTCACGCGGAATGGTATCAAAATACCCTTTCATTAACCATACGTTCATCGGAATACCACCACCGATATAGATTAATGATAGCAGCCAATAAGAATCAATTGCTCCAAGTACTGTCGCTAGTACGTAATAAGCCGTTAATGCTGCCATTGTCGGAACCATTTGAATAACGAGGAAGAAAATTAAGCTATATTTTCTTCCAACAAAGCGATAGCGGCTGAATACATATCCAGAAAGAGTTACCAATGTTACTTGCACAACCATTACTGCAACCGCAATAATAATCGTATTTTTATACCAGCTTAAATAATTCGTTTCGCTAAAAAGTCTTTGGAAATTATCAAGTCCCCAGTTTGCATTCAATTTCAAAGTAAATGCCGCCATATTAGTAGCTTGAAAGGCACTTGATGCCGTTACTAATAATGGGTAAATGATTACTATTGATAGGATTCCAAGAAAACCGTACGTTAATATTCTATTGATAAGTCGCGATGCTTTCATGCTCATCCTACATCATCTCCTCATTGCCAAAAGCATTTGTTTTCTTAAATGTTATGAGTGATACTGCAATTACAATTGCGGAAATAATCAATGTTACCGCTGCTGCAACTGCATATTGCGGTGCTTGCCCTGTTGTTAATTTATAAATCCACGAAATGAGGATATCTGTCGATCCTGCATTCCATCCAATACTTCCTGGACCACCTTCATTAAACAAGTAGATGATAGAGAAGTTGTTAAAGTTAAATGTATACTGTGTGATCATAACTGGCGCTGTTGCAAAAAGGATCATCGGTAGTGTGATATTGCGGAATTGCTGCAAAGCAGTTGCTCCATCAAGGTTGGCTGCTTCATATAAATCATCTGAAATAGATTGCAATACTCCTGTTACCATTACAAAAATATATGGGAATCCAAGCCAGCCTTGGATCATAATAAGTGCTGTTTTTGTCCAAGCCGCATCTGTCTTCCAAGAAATTGCCGGTATGTCAATGAACGGAAGATGATTAATCAATGGGATTACTTGTGCGTTAATAGCACCGATACTGTCATTAAACATATTAGAGAATCCCATGATAGAAATAAATGCTGGTACAGCCCATGGCAATAAGAAAAGAATTCGGAAAAATGCTTTCCCTTTTACATGCTTCTGATGTAGCACAACAGCAGCAACGACACCAAGAACGATTTGTAACGTAGTTGCCCCAAATGTCCAAATTAATGTCCAAACAAGGATTTTCATAAATGTTGCGCGATAAGAACTTAAGAAAAAGATGTTGGTAAAGTTCTCAAAACCAATCCAATCAATCAGCTTAAATGGCGGTATATGTTGAAAATCATAGTTTGTAAAAGCGATAAATAATGTCACTAATACCGGAAAAATAATGATAAAAGCCATTAAAATATAAGACGGGAATGTAAAGATATAAGGGAATCCTTGCTCCCAAAGATTTTTCAATATATCTACCGTCTTCGTATTGATTTTTTCTCCTCTATCTCTTAATGCTCCTATCTTACGAGCATCAAAAATATTTAATATATAGAAGAAGAGAAAGATAACAGTTAAAATTAACTGTAATGTTCCTTTAATCATTAGGAATAACGAGTGATCATCACGAGGTATACTTCCTAATGTTATTAAGCCTTCTAAAGCCTGAAATCCAGTTAATGCCATCTCTATTGCAAAAACTAAGAAGAGAGCAAAAAATACTATTCCTTTAAATGCTTGTTTATTATAAAACTGACCTAACCCAGGAATAATGGATAACAGGGATGCTTTCTTTTTATGATTTCTTTCATTTTGACTCATTGTGGGCTATCCCCTTTCTATAAAATTGCATATTGTTGCATAATGGTAATTTATTGATTTACCAAAAAAATCATCACTCGCCCAACTTTTTTTGATAAACCAACTTGTTTTGTAAGTGTTTTCAATGCAAACGATTGCGTTATGGAAAGACGAAATTTCTAATTATCAGCTATGACAATTAGAAATTTCGACTAAAAGGGAGTGGAATATCTCCCTTCCTTTAAGCTACCTTATTTATATTTTTGATCAATCGATTCTTTAATATTTTTCACTGTATCTTCTGCAGATTGTTCAGGTGTTTTCGCACCAGAAACTGCATCAAACATTAGATATTGTCCGCCATCCCATACTTCAGCCATTTGTTGAATATTAGGCATCGGAGAAGCGTTTTCAAAGTTTGCAATAACTGCTTGAGCTAATTCATTATCTGCTGGTACCGCTTTACGTGCAATTGTGTTTGCAGGAACTTCGTTTGTAGCTTCAAAGAATTTTGTTGAATTATCAGCATTCCCAACATACTCTAACCATTTTGCAGCTAATTCCGGATCTTTCGCATAAGAAGAAGCTACCCAAGCCTTTCCTCCACCAAATGCAGCAAATTTTTCACCGTTTGGTAATGTAGGGATTGCACCAACTCCATAATTAACGCCATTATCTTTAAAAGTTGCTGCCATCCATGGACCATCAATAATTACAGCTGTTTTACCAGTAGTAAACATTTCTGTGATAAAGTCACCAGAACCGGTTACGTCCTGCATACCTTTAGGCCATTGATCATACCAAGTCTTTGCATATTTAATGGCATCGATTGTACCTTGGTTGTTTAAACCTATGTCAGTTGGATCTGTTCCTTCTTTTCCAAATGCATATCCACCATATCCAGCAACTAATCCATAACTAAAATAGAAGTCCGTCCATTTCGCTAAGAAAGCTGTGTTTTTGCCAGACTCAGCTTCAAATGCATACTTGCTATCTTTTGTTAATGCTTCTACCTCTGAGAAATCTTTAGGCATTTCTTTAATTAAATCTTTATTATAGAACCCTACTAAAGTTTCGATAACAAATGGTGTTCCATATTGTTTGCCATCAAACGTTACTAGTTTTTCTTCCGTTTCTGTAATTCCTTCAGGCTGTGCTGTTACTTCAGCTAAATGCCCTTGGCTTCCCATTGAACCAACACGGTCATATGGTGCGATAAATACATCTGGACCAGTTCCAGCAGGACCATCTAGCGCTAATGCGTCAGCTTGATCTGTCATCGCCATTACGACAACTTTTACTTCAGCATTATTTTTAGATTCAAAATCGCCTTTGATACTATCAATATATTTTTTATATCCATCTCCATCTACTGACACAGTTAATGTTTGTTTTCCGTCAGAAGATCCGCCTTTTGAACTTTCTTTCGTATCATTGCCGCCACAAGCGGTTAAAGAGAATGCAGTAAGTAACGCTACTCCTGACATTAATAGTTTTTTATAACTCTTCATGAAATTTTCCCTCCTTATTTATCTCACATTCTTATTGTAGATTTGAAACCGTTTTAATGCAATCGCTTTCTCTGTGTTACCGATAACAGAATGTAACATAAAAACAAAACAATGAATAAATTACGCTATTATTGGGTAATGTCCGTAAAAGTATGTATAATTTTATGGACCAATAGAATTTGATTACCTTTGTCCGATCCTTTTTTATTAGCTTAGAGAACCTCTCCATGTACAAATAATGGAACGCAAACTAAAAAAGAGTCGAAGTTATCCCTCCTAAGGGATACTGTTTCGACTCTTACTTATTAAAATTTTATCCTCTTACTCTTTTCAAAGAAACTTTCCCCATATTAAGCTTAGAGAAAACAATTGTCAGAATAAACGGTATAACAATTGCGAGCACCATTGCAATTAAAAATGTAGTCATATGTTCTGCTTTGATAGATAAAAATCCTGGCAATCCTCCTACCCCAATAGAATGAGCCATAACTCCTGATCCAACTGAGATAACTGCTGCCACCATCGAACCAATCATGGCCGCTAAGAATGGGAAGCCATATTTTAAATTAATACCAAACATGGCTGGCTCTGTAACGCCTAAGTAACAGGAGATTGCCGCTGGAACGGATACTTGTTTTTCTTGTTCGTCTTTACGATTTAAATAAATCATTGCTAATACTGCTGATCCTTGGGCAATGTTGGATAAAGCAATCATCGGCCATAGATTTGTTCCATCAAATACACTCATTAATTGTAAATCGATTGCATTTGTCATATGGTGTAATCCTGTAATAACAAGTGGTGCATAAGCAAAGCCAAATATGGCCGCAAATAACCATCCTACCGAAGAAGTTAGTCCAGAATAGACGACATCAGAAATGGCAGAACCAATCGTCCATCCAATTGGTCCTAATACGGTATGGGCAATTAATACAGTTGGTACTAAGGCAAAGAATGGCACAAAAATCATCGAAATCGCATTTGGAATAATTTTTCGCAAACGCAGCTCTAGGAATGAAAGCAATAGACCTGCTAAAATAGCGGGAATTACTTGGGCTTGGTACCCAATCATGTCTACTTTTGCAAACCCAAAATCCCAAAACGGAATTTCTTCTGCTCCAGCTACTGCATAAGCATTTAATAATTGCGGCGACACGAGTGTGATCCCTAATACAATTCCAAGAATGGGAGTAGCACCCATCTTTCTTGCAACTGCCCAGGTAATTCCGACAGGCAAGAAGTGAAATATCGCTTCTCCAATTAACCATAAAAAGCTATTTGTACCAGCCCAGAACTGTGATACTTCTACTAAAGTTTTGGTTCCGTCCTCCACTAATTTAATTTCGCCAATAACATTACGAAAACCTAGAATTAATCCTCCAACAACAATCGCTGGAATGAGCGGAGTAAAGATATCTGCTAAATGGGCAATCATTCTTTGCAGAAAATTCATGTTTTGTTTCGCTGCCTTTTTCGCTTCATCCTTAGAAGTATCACTTACTCCCGCAATAGCGATAAACTCATTGTAAAAAGATGAAACTTCATTACCAATGATAACTTGGAATTGTCCTGCTTGAGTAAAAGTTCCTTTTACAAGCTTGATTTTTTCAATGCTGTCAATATCAGCCATAGATGGATCATTTAAAACAAAGCGCATTCTTGTCGCACAGTGTGTCACTACAGAAATGTTTCCGCTTCCACCAACATGCTCAAGAAGTTCTTTTGCCTGTTCTGTATACTTCCCCATCGTTCTTCCCCCTTTTGACTATACTATCCTGTATTTATTAAATCGATTATAATTCCTATTGCATAATCAATACATGTATATACAAGTGTTGATTACGTTTTCATTATAGTTGTATATACAGGTAGTGTCAATACAATTAAAATAAATATTTGAGATTAGGGAGAAAGAAGTTATTTGTCCAGGTTTTCCTATTTAAAAAAAACAGACCCCTACAATTTATTCATTTCAATTGGTGTACATTCCAGAAGATATGAATAAATGTGGGACCTGAACTGCCAAGACCTATATAAATACAGCTAGACAAGTAGCACTCATCATCATCATGCTAAAATATAAATAATCAAATAATGTGATAGACGTTTTTTGAAAATATGTTCTATCCCTTTCTCCTGTAAATCCTCTTACTTCCATTGCCATCGCCATCTGCTCAGAGCGGCGAATTGCCTGTGTTAACAAGGGAACTGCATAACGGAAGAATGCCTTAAAGGTGCCGCTATGTTTATAACCTCGAATTCGATGTGCTTCCTTTAATTGGGCAAGATCTGATTGGAACATCGGTATGCAGCGAAAACCAGCCATCATTCCATATGCCCATTTCGGAGATAATTTCCATTGATGGATAAGACTCATCATTAATTCGTATAAATTCGTGGTGGTTGTAAAAAGCAATCCGATTGTCACAAATGCTAGCATCCGCATGGCAATAAGCAAACCACTATTGATACTTTCTTCGGTTACTTGAAACCAAGCCCACTTCCAGACGACTGTTTCTCCTTTTCCAAACGCCGCTAACATCCAAAACGTAAGCATAAAAAAAATAGAATATGGGAGAAGCACTTTAACAAGAAATTTCCCCTTCCATCCTCCCAATGTTAAACCAAGTATTAACACATACAGCCAAATTGCTGCAGTCGAAAATACGCTTTGAATCGTCATTAAAATAACCATTAATATAATATGGGTCATTAATTTCATCGCTGGATTAAGATGTGATAGATAAGACTCGTTGCTTTTGATTGTCTTCACCCTCCTTTAAATCAGCGATTAATTGATAATGAATAGGAGGGATAATAGCTAGCCTTTTACAAAGCTCTTGATTCGAAAAAAGTAGATACGGCTGACCAGCAAAAGCCAGCTTCTTTTGTTGTAAGACAACGACTTTGTCTGCAAATTGATCCACTATATCCATATCATGTGTAACCATAATAATGGAAGTTCCCTCTTTCTTTATTTTTTCAAGAACCTGTAATAAATCATGCGACGATTTTGCATCTTGCCCAAAGGTAGGTTCATCTAATAGAAGAATATCTTGATCTAATAACAGCATCGTAGCTACACTTAATCTTCTTTTCTGCCCAAAGCTAAGGGTGAAAGGATGTTGATTTTGATAAGGCTCTAATCCAAATTCCTGCAAAAGCTCTGTCGTTCTTTTATGAATAGCCGCTTTATCCCATTGATATTGAAGACCGGAGAATGATATTTCATCAAAAACCGTTTGAGTAATAAATTGCAGCTCAGGGTTCTGGAATACAAACCCTAAGTGCTGATACAGCTCTCTGTCTTTCCACTTTTTCAAATCCTTCCCATGAAAGCGGATGTCTCCTTTTTGGCTCTTTTTAAGATGAGCAAGCAGCTTTAAAAAGGTGCTTTTTCCCGCACCATTATTGCCAATAACAGCAATCCATTCTCCTTTATTTACGGTTAACTCAATGTTTTCTAAAATGTTCTCTTTAAGGTAAGCTGCTGTTAAATTGTTCACTTCCAGAATAGGGTCGGGTTTTATTTCCAGAGCCGCTGTCCTTTTTCTTTCATATGCCTTAATTAATTCTAGTCTTCTCGAATGATTTTCATTTTGGATTATATCCTCCCACTTATGTGGAAAAACTTGTGGAAGCCATATACCTGCCTCTTGCATCTCCGCTTTATATTGTTTAACTACCATAGCTGGGGTGCCGTCAGCAATTATTTGCCCTTTTTTATTGAAAAGAATGACACGATCCATCCATTCGATACAGCCATCTAACACATGCTCTACCATTATCAGTGTTTGCCCAGTTCCAGCTGCAGTATCTTTCATTACTTCAAAGACTTCTTTTCTACCTGCCGGATCTAGCTGTGCTGTTGGTTCATCTAAAAAAAGCACCTCTGGCTCCAATGCTAAAAGGCAGGCCAGTGCTAGACGCTGTTTCATTCCCCCTGAAAGATTTGCAATAGGAGTATGTGGCTCTATTGTTAGTCCTACCTTTTCAAGAAGTTCAAAAATAATAGCATCCATTTCTTCCCTGGGTACCTTTCTATTTTCGAGACTAAAGGCAATTTCTTCATCAACATGCTGCATGCAAAACTGGGTATCAGGATTTTGGAAAAGAACCCCTGTGCTTTTTCTCCTAATCACTTCTCCCGATACATATGCTTCAATATGTTCTGGAATAATGCCCGCTAAAACAGATAGAATAGTAGATTTCCCACTGCCGCTTGGACCTAGGATTAATACTTTTTCTCCTTGATTAATATGTAGTGTCACTTCTTGGAGGACAGGTTCCTTATCCTCCAAGAAGCGCACAGACAGATGGTTACATCCTAACAATGAACTCATCATTACTCTCCTTTTTTCGATTCACTTTAGAAATCGCATAGCCCTTTAAGACTCCTGTTTTTCCCAGCCCCTCTACAATTGCCTTTGCTAATAGTCCACCCAAAATAAGACCACTTATTACTTGAATAACAAAGGTTAATATAAGTGTTGTCGTCGTATAATAGGAAAAACCATTTGCTAGAAGGCTATAAAGCATGCTTCCACAAGCAGCCAACCCTCCAGATAACATTAAGACAGAAACATGATATTTTTTATAACGGAATATCGCAAATGCTATTTCTGCCCCGACTCCTTGGAATACGCCGATCAAAAGGGCTGATAAACCAAAGTGACTGCCAATCAAGAGCTCGACCGAAGCTGCTACTACCTCTGCTATTAAAGCAGCTCCTGGCTTCTGCAGAATAAAAGCAACTATCGGGCTGGCTATCACCCATATGCCAAACATAAAGTTAGCACCAACAGGGCCGACAAGCGCTGAGATAGGGAGCCATAAAGTGGACCAGCCCATATAGAGAACACCGCATGCCACGGCAATCACTACTAGTAAGACAACCTCTTTAACTTTCCAGTTCATATAGACACCTCAAACGTCTTTACTGGCCACTCCTCCACATGGTATGCCATATCCCAAAACTTATATTCTAGCTGACAGCTTAATAAAAAGTATTCCATTAACTTTTCCTTCTGTTCTTCATTAAGTGTTTCAGCAAGTTCATCTAATCGCTGACAAAGCGGAGTAGTAACTGTCATAGGGCCATCCCCATAAAAATGGATCCAGTCATAAAAAGGATGGCTACTATCTGGGTTTACCTCTTCTAAAAGTTTTTTCCCGATTTCTACATACGTCCATGGGCAAGGTAAAAGCACCGCGATAATATCAGCAATTCCACCTTGATGTGCAACTGTTAGCATATGGCGAATATAATGGTGAGCAGAGGGAGCTACTGGGAATCCTTGTAGGTCTTCGTATTTAACACCTGCTACCTCGCAAAAATTATTATGAGGATGTATCTCACTATGAAGCACAAAGGAAATTTGGTTATTAAATAGCTCCATGTCTTTTCTGTTCGTGCTTTTTGAAATCGCCAATCCATAAATTTTCATAAAAGCATTTAAATATTCAAAGTCTTGTTTCACATAATGTATAAGCTGCTCTTTCTTTAAATCCCCTTTACCAATTCCTTGCACAAATGGATGTTCCATAATCGCCTGAAAGATTGGTTCAGCCTGTGCACGTAATTTTTGTGAAAAACTCATTTCCATTTCCTCCTTCTTTTGTTCCTGATAATTTTTGCTGAAAAGGAAAATATGGAGTAACTTTGCTATACAAAAAAGCCACTCCAAAAATGGAGTGGCTTTATAATGAATAAATAAAACACTAATATTCAATGGGCCGACTCCACTTTCCTACGCTAGTATGAACTAGATCAGGTTCAAAGGGTCCAAATAATCTTGTCTCAGCCAAAAAGGCTCCCCTAGTGGATTTTCCTATTCAGTTACTTACTACATTACCGAATAAATATAATTTTTGTCAATCATTATTCACCGATACTTTTTGATTATTCTGTTTATCCTTCGTTTCAAAAGGGAAAATTTTATAAAATAAGCGAAATGTAATCGATGATTTTTTAGAAACTTTCACAAAATAGACATATTTATGTGATGTTTTTCACAAAGTTTAAGTGTATAATCACTATATAAACAGTAATAACATTTTACAAAAGAAAGAACTCTAAGATATTATGGAGAAAAGTAACAACACAGTAAATGATTAACGAATTTGTTCTCCATTTAGCAATAAATAGCTTTAAAACTATTAATCTATTTAGAAAAAGGGAGTTGCAAAAAAAAATGAAACAGCAAAATATTAACCGCGTCGTTTTAATTGGTACAGGTGCTGTAGGATGCAGCTATGCTTATTCATTAATTAATCAAGGCATTACAGAAGAACTCGTTTTGATTGATGTCAACAAAGAAAGAGCTGAAGGGGAAGCAATGGATTTAAATCATGGTATCCCATTTGCCCCAGCACCAACGAAAGTCTGGGCTGGCGACTATTCAGACTGTGGAGAAGCTGATTTAATTGTCATTACTGCCGGTCTACCTCAAAAACCAGGAGAAACTCGTTTAGACTTAGTTGCCAAAAATACAGCTATTTTTAAAAGTATTGTGAAAGAAATTACTGCTAGCGGTTTTGATGGAATTTATTTAATTGCGACAAACCCTGTTGATATTCTGACTTATGTGGTTTGGAAAGAGTCTGGTCTTCCGAAGGAACGCGTAATCGGTTCTGGAACCACATTAGATTCTGCCCGTTTCCGCTATATGCTAGGTGAGTATTTCGACGTTGATACACGAAACATCCATGCTGCTATTATCGGTGAGCATGGAGATACGGAACTGCCTGTATGGAGCAGTACAACGATTGGATTAGAAAGCATTGAAACAAAGCTTGCTAAAAATGATAAATACTCTCAAAAAGACTTAGATGAGCTTTTCATTAACGTTCGCGATGCAGCTTATCATATTATTGAACGAAAAGGTGCCACTTATTATGGAATCGGCATGTCACTTGTCCGCATTACAAAAGCTATTCTTGGCAATGAGAACTCTATTTTACCAGTATCTGCATACCTAGATGGGGAATATGGTCATAAAGACATCTATATTGGTGTACCTGCCATTATTAACCGCCAAGGAATCCGTGAAGTACTGGAGCTAGAATTAAATGAAAAAGAAACAGAACAATTTAATCATTCTGTCGAAGTTTTACAACAAACAATGAGATCAGCTCTAAATTAATAAGTGATAAAAGCCTATTGCTGCTGTCGTAATAGGCTTTTTGCTGCATTTTATAAATTCAGCTAGTTTAGCAATATCTTCTATTAGTCTACAACTATTAAATCTGTTCATCGATAAAATTCAGCGGTTCATATCCATATTCTCTTAAATTAAGCGATCCGTTTTGCTGAAATACAATTCCCTCTGCTTCTAGCAATCTTCTTTGAAGCTGGCCATGTTCACCGCTTAATCCAATACAGCCTTTACTATTAAGCACTCTATGCCAAGGAAGTTGGTATTTTTCTGATAAGGTATGAAGAACTCTAACAACTTGTCTTGCTGCCCGAGGGCTTCCAGCCACAGCAGCTATTTGTCCATAGGTCATTACTTTTCCTTCTGGAATATCTGTAATAATCTCCACTGCTTTTTTTGTAAAAGGGTTCATCATCTATCCTCCTATATTTACTACTATTCTAACAAAATTCTTTTCCACTTAAAAAGCGTATCTGTCATTTATGATAGAGCAAGAGAGAAATCGATGAAATGTTAATTCAACCGGGAGATTCTTCAAGAAATAAAAAAGAACTGTTATTCCAGTGAATAACCAGTTCTTCCAAATCTACTATTAATGCCCACCCAAATAAGCCTGCTTTAATTCATCACTTTCCTGTAATTCTTGTGCAGATCCTGATAAAACCACTTTTCCTGTTTCAATGACATATCCTCTATGTGCAATCGATAATGCCATATGGGCATTTTGCTCCACTAATAAAACCGTCGTTCCTTCTTCATTAATTTCTTGAATAACCTGAAAGATGGTACGAACAATAATCGGTGCTAATCCCATGGAGGGTTCATCTAAAAGAAGCAATTTCGGTTTTGCCATTATAGCTCTTCCCATTGCCAGCATTTGTTGTTCTCCACCAGATAAAGTACCAGCTAATTGTTTTTTTCTTTCAAATAACCGCGGAAAAATCTCATAAACCTTTTGTAAATTCTTTTGAATTTCCTGTTTATCTTTTCGTAAAAAGGCACCTAGTTCAAGATTTTCCTCCACAGTCATATTAGAAAAAACACGTCTTCCCTCTGGAACATGTGACATACCTGCCTTTACAATCGATTGTGCAGGCTTTCCTGCAATAGACTTGCCTAAATATTCTATAGAACCCTTTTTGGGCTTGATTAGACCGGATAATGTCTTTAATAATGTACTTTTCCCCGCACCATTCGCACCAATAAGCGTTACTATTTCTCCTTCCTTAATATCAAGCGTTACTCCTTTTAATGCCTGAATATTTCCATAGTATACATTTAGATCCTTTATATGAAGCATTATTCAGCAACCTCCTCTCCTAAATAAGCTTCGATTACTTTTGGATGATTTCTAATCACTTCAGGTGTTCCCTCTGCAATTAATTGCCCATGATCCAAAACATAAATCCGCTCACAAATCCCCATAACAAGAGGCATATCATGCTCTATAAGTAAAATGGTCAGCTGAAACTTTTTGCGAATAAAGGCAATCAATTCCATCAGTTCATGTGTTTCCTGAGGATTCATCCCTGCAGCAGGTTCATCCAATAGCAACAATTTAGGACCCGCCGCTAAAGCTCTTGCTATCTCTAAACGGCGCTGCTGACCGTACGGGAGATTTTTCGCTTTTTCCTTCATATAACGGTCGAGTTGAAAAATCTTAAGAAACTCTATTGATTTTTCCTCCATCTCCTTCTCCCCTTTAAAGTGGGAAGGGAACCGCAAAATACTGCTTAGCATAGAGTGCTTAGCCAAAGAATGGTAAGCTACCTTTACATTATCTAAAACAGATAGTTCTTCAAATAAACGTATATTTTGAAAGGTTCTACTAATCCCTCTACGTGTTACCTGAAAAGGCTGCAACCCCTTTAAACTTTTTCCGTCAAAAAGAATTTCTCCTTCTGTTGGCGCATATACACCAGTTAACATGTTGAAGGTAGTCGTTTTCCCCGCTCCATTCGGACCTATTAGTCCAATTAACTCTCCTTGATTGAGCTCTACATCAATCGCGGACACTGCTTTTAAGCCTCCAAAAGAAATACCTACATTTTTCATTTGCAATAAAGGTTCCTGCTTAGTCATTGGAATTACCTCCTTTGCGTTTAAACAAATCTGTAATTTCCTTTGTTCCCATTAATCCTTTTGGACGATAGAGCATGACGATTACTAAAACAAGGCTATATATAATCATTCTCGTTTCTGGATAATCTTGAAGATAAGTAGAAATAATGGTCAAGAAGCTTGCTGCAATAACAGATCCTGATAAACTCCCTAATCCTCCAAGGACCACGTAAATCAAAATATCAAAGGACTTTAAAAATCCAAAGTTAGTTGGGTTAATAATATAAAAGTTATGAGCTTGAAGCGCACCGGCTACCCCAGCGAATAAAGACCCTAGTGCAAAAGCGGCAACCTTATAATAAGTTGTGTTAATTCCCATTGCATCTGCCGCAATTTCATTTTCCCTAATTGCAATGGCTGCACGGCCATGTCTTGAATTAGTAAAATTAACAATGACTAGAATAGTAATAAATAAACAAATAAACGTACTTGTCCAAGTAGTCAAATGAGTAATCTGCATTCCCGCTGCCCCACCGACATAATCGATATTTAAGAAGAAAATCCGAATAATTTCTGCAAATCCTAATGTGGCAATGGCTAAATAATCGCCTCTTAATCGCAAGGTTGGAATTCCAACTAACAGTCCAGCTAGTGCGGCAACAATTCCACCAGCTAAAATAGCAATTGGAAAAGGCATTTGAAACTTCATCGTTGCAATTGCTGATACGTATGCCCCTACCGCCAAAAAGCCAGCATGACCAATTGAAAATTGTCCGGTAATTCCTATGACAAGATGCAAGCTAACTGCCAGCATAATATTGATAGCCATTAAAATAATCATATTGCTGTATAAAGTGTCAATCCAGCCGCCAGTCATCAGGAACTGAATTACGCCGTAAATAAGTGCGGACAGTATAAGGAATATCCAAAAAGCTTTTGATTTTTTCATCCTTCCAGTCACCTACACTTTCTCTTTTGTATTCTTACCAAGAATACCTGATGGTTTAAAGATAAGAATCAAAATTAAAATAATAAAAGCCGCAGCATCTCTCCATAAAGAAAAACCTAAAGCACTAACAACCGTCTCAACTACCCCTAAGATAAGTCCGCCAATCATCGCTCCTGGAATAATTCCTATTCCCCCTAAAACAGCTGCAACGAATGCCTTTAATCCTGGAATAACTCCCATTAGTGGTTCAATTTTTGTGTAATAAGCGCCGAAAATAACGCCTGCTGCTCCCGCTAAAGCAGAACCAATGGCAAAAGTAGCGGAAATAGTCCGGTCTACATTAATCCCCATTAATCTTGCAGCGTCTATATCATGAGAAACCGCCCGCATTGCTTTTCCTGTCTTCGTTTTATGAACGATAAATTGCAAAATCAACATTAATCCAACCGACGTTCCTAAAATAATTAGGGACTTACTTGTAATTTGTGCACCAAACACATCAAATGTCTTTGTTGGCAAAACGCTTGGATAGGTTTCTAAGCCCGCACCTCTAAAATAAATAAAAACATACTCGATTAATAAAGAAACCCCGATTGCTGTAATTAGGGCAGCGATTCTTGTCGCATTTCTCAACCGTTTATATGCAATTCTTTCAATGATAATCCCAAAGATAGCACAAGCAATCATGGAAACAATCAAAGCTGGAAAAAAACTAAGTCCCCAACCAGTAATAGCATAAAAGCCAATAAATGCTCCAACCATAAATACATCGCCATGAGCAAAGTTAATAAGTTTAATGATTCCATATACCATCGTATATCCTAAGGCGATAAGAGCATATATACTTCCCAAGGAAATGCCGTTAACTAGCTGTTGTATCCATTCCATCTATTTATTCACTCCCTTTTGCTAAGCATGCGTCAATGCAATAACTTTTCACATAGCCTACTGCTAATTAATTCTTATAAAAAACGTTTTTGTTCATACTCTCTATCTCTATCATTCTTTTATCTCTAATTTTCTTTCCATGGAAAATAGGGAGGCTCTCCCTCCCCATCCACCAAGTCTTATTTTGGATCAACCTTTGTTTTAAATACTTGTTTTCCATCTTGATATTCTAAAACTGTTGCTGATTTGATTGGGTTATGATTTTCATCGATTGTCACTATCCCAGTGATCAACGATAAATCTTTTGTTTTTGCCAATTCTTCTTTAATCTTATCCGAATCAGTACTTCCTGCTCTTTCAGCAGCATCTTTTAATAGATAAACAGAATCATAACCTAAAGCATTAAATGCATCTGGGCTTTTTCCGTATTCGTCCTTAAATGCTGAAACAAACTTTTGAATTTTCTCATCTGGATCTTCCGAAGAATAGTGGTTTGTAATAAACGTATTATTTAAGTTCTTTGCTCCTGCTAAATCAATTAATTTTGGAGAATCCCAGCCATCAGCACCCATAAAAGGAGCTGTTATACCCATTTCGCGCGCTTGCTTAATAATTAAGCCAACTTCTTCATAATAGCCAGGAATAAACACAAACTCTGGATTCTTCCCTTTAATTCTCGTTAATGTCGCGCTAAAATCTGTATCTTTTGCAACATAAGATTCTTCTGATACTATTTTTCCACCAGCAGCTGTAAATGTCTCTTTAAATGCTGCAGCTAATCCTTTTGCATAATCACTTGCACTATCAGCATAAATGGCAGCATTTTTGATTTTCAAATCATTAATAGCAAAATTTGCAGCCACATTTCCTTGGAAAGGATCAATAAAGGATGTACGGAATGCATACTCATTTAGCTTTCCATCCTCATTAACCGTAACGTTTGGTGCTGTACCCGACGGAGTTAATAAGACTGTTTGCTTATCATTGGCTATTTGCACTTGTGCTACTGTATCACCACTCGTAGCCGCACCTATAATTGCTGAAACCTTATCTTGGTCGATTAGCTTCAATGCACCATTAGTTGCCTCCGTTAAATCAGATTTATTATCTACCTTAACAGGAACTATTTTCTTGCCATCTATTCCACCATCTGCATTAATCTCTTTAATAGCTAAATCAATACCGCTTTCTAATGATTGTCCATATGATGCAACAGCTCCAGAAAGCTCCAGATTTACTCCAACCTTAAATTCATCCTCTTTTGATGCATTTTTACCACCAGCACTACACCCAGCCAATATTCCAGCAGCCAATGTAGAAGCTGTTATTAAAAGACTTAATTTTTTCTTCATACTAATTCTCCTCTTTTTACTTTGTTTGATTATTCTGACAATAGGAAGAAAATGACACTACATATTAAATATAAGTGCTTACCGAATCATAATTTGACTAGTCAGACTATTCGAATCATTTTTATATTGCGAAATTAATCATAACGAACTAGACAAAAATAATCAATACCCGACAAACTTCACCATAATGTTATCATTTATAACATTTAAAGGAATAAATTTCAAATTTTTTCTAACAATTCTATTAGGAATAAAATAAATCATCTTCTTTTTGTTAGTTTTTTTACCATAATAATTTGGATTCCATGTATACTTAACAATTCATCAATATTCACCATGAATATAAGTTACTTTTTCTTACACAAACGCGACTTTCCACCCTGAAAATTTATTCATAAATTTTTTAAATTTTTAATATAACTCATTTTTTTCTTATTTTAGGGAATATACAGTATTAATAAGGCATAGAAAGGAGTACGATGTATGAAAAAATTTCTATTTTCTTCACTCTTTATCTTTTCACTTATTGCAAGCGGCTGCTCCAATGGATCAGCCGAAAGTCAATCAAATCTGTCGACAGCGGAGAAAGCAGACGCAGCTGGACAAGCTAAAGCTAATACGGAAAAGGAACAAAATATGGAGAAATCCCCATCAAACAATGAACAGATGAAAGAAATTCGCTCTATGCTCAAGATGCAAGATAATAAATTACCGATGAAATTTCCGATCACTGATTCTGAATATATGGGAGCTAAAATTAATAAAAATGAAACAGACCAATATTCTATATCATTCTATCGAACGCAAGAACCTGTCTCCATCAATGATGAATCTTTAGATACAAATGATAATTTGCTTGCTACTTTTAAAGCAGAAACATCCCATGATAAAAACAAACAAGAGAAGCTTTTTCCCGAGGTTTCATTAGATTCAATACCAGATGAAATGAAGGTAGATTTGGGACATCAAATTACTGGAATGAAGGAAGGAGCAGCGGGAAGTTCGTATTTACTTTGGAAAGAGGGACGATGGGTGTTACAAATTAAATCAATTTCTGCTGATAAGTTAGACACTACTGATATCGCAAGAAAAATGGTGGACTTTTTGGAGGAAAATGCTCTGCCCGTCCCACAGGAAAATGGAAGAATAGAAGTAAATTATCCGGAAAATGCTGATAAAGTAGAGTATATGGCGAGATGGGAAGAAGGAAATATTGTTTATACTATAGAAACGGGAGAAGTACCAATAAATGCTTTAATGATGACTGTCTCAACAGAATAATTCGTATTACTTTTAGTGAAAATCACTGGGTTCCAGTCAAAACTTGATGCTTTTCAGCCAAAATTGAGAAACCAGCCAAAGCTTGCTACTTTTCCCATCTAACAAAAAAGATCTATTGGATAAGCGGAAATCCGTCTTCTCCAATAGATCTTTTGACTATGCAATAAAAATGTGGACCAAGTAGCAATCAATTGAAATCAAGCTCGTATTTTCATTACTGAACAATCATCGCATTGAATCATATTTTTAATTAATTCTTTATTCTTCTCTTCAAATAGTTCATTATGTGAAGAGACCATTGCGCTATTACTTGCCTCTGGCTGAATATATAATTTAGCTTTATTGACTGCATTAGCTGCGTCTTGAAAAGCACCGGCAATTAAATGGACTTTACCTTCATGCTTTAGAATATCTCCAGCAGCAAATATTCCTGGCACAGATGTCTCACTATTAGCATTACCTGCTATGTAGAAATCTTCAAGCATGTCAATTTTTAATTTACTATTTTTTAAAAGCGACGAATCCATTTCATAGCCATGATTGATAACTACTTCATCTACTTTTAAAGTCTTTACCTCTTCTGATTGTGTATTCGTTAATTCAACAGAATCAATACGATCATGATTTTCATTCGCAATCAGTTTAGTAATAGAGGTATGGAACAAACACTCTACATTGCTTTCTAGCAATTCTCTCGCTTTTGCCTCATGACCAGCAAGTGTATCTTTTCTACATGTTAAATACACCTTCTTAGCTATCGGCTCTAGTTCAAGAGCCCAATCCACGGCAGAGTTTCCGCCTCCAGAAAGAACAACTACTTTATCTCTAAAATGCATTAAGGATTTTACCGTATAGTTTAGGTTTGCCACTTCGAATCTTTCGGCACCTTCAATTTTTAATTTTTGCGGAGTGACGATTCCGCTTCCTACCGCCACAATGACTGTTTTGGAATAATGAACTTCTCCTGAGTCTGTTTCCAGCAAGAAAATTCCTTCCTCATTTTTGGAGATAGAATGAATCTTCGTATTTGTCACTACTTCTGGGTTAAAGGTCAGTCCCTGTTGGACAAGCTGTTCTCTCAACCTTTCCCCTGGCATTGGAGTGATGCCGCCAACATCCCAGATCATTTTCTCTGGATATAAATGCAGCTTTCCGCCTAACTGTGGTAAAAATTCAATAACTTTTGTCTTCATTTCTCTAAGCCCACTATAAAAAGCAGAATATAGACCTGCTGGCCCGCCGCCAATTATCGTCACATCGAATAGTTCTGTATGATCCATTAACCCGCTCACTCCTATATTGAAAGTTTTATACTATCTATATATGATTAACTCATTCAGTTTATTAGTTAAATTGATTATCATTCTCATTTACATACTACCTTGTTTTTGGAATTTTTTCAATCCTATCTAGTAACTTTTAAACAACATTTTGTGAAATAAAACAATCTCTTTACTTAGAATATAGAAGTAACTGCCCGTTTTAGATCGTACTTGCTTTTTATAAACTAAAAGTCAGAATCTAGAGTTATTTAGTGAATAAGGTAGTATTTATAAGTATTCAGTATATTTAATTTAATCAGAAAAAACTTTACGAACGATATAAACAGGATATGCTATATTTTCACGTTTGCACTGCCTATTATTTGTTTTATATAATAAGAAGGACTCTACAGGAGAAGGATATGGATAAGTCCCATTGCCATACTGGGAGTAACAACAAGCAAGTAATACTATATCAAACTAATTTTTACCCAAAGTTCCACTAAATGTATTGCCATAACACTCGCTTAATTCCTACTATTCCTCTAAAAATAATCGGTTTTATTTTTTATTTCCTATTTATTTATCCATATTCGGAAATTCTCCTAAATAAAAAAGAAGGAGAAGTGATTAATGCCTAAAATTGAAATTAAAAATCTTACAAAAATATTTGGGGGAAACCCAAAAGAAGGGCTGAAAAGACTACAGGCTGGCGAAGATAAAACAAAAATACTGAAAGAAACTGGAATGACAATTGGTGTTGATAATGCCTCTTTCCAAGTAAAACAAGGAGAATTCTTTGTCATAATGGGATTATCCGGCAGTGGAAAATCTACTCTTATACGTCTTATTAACCGACTGATTGAGCCAACTTCAGGTGAAGTGCTAATTGACGGGAAAAACATTACTACCATGAATAAAAAGGAACTTATTGATATACGACGTAAAAAGCTCAGCATGGTTTTTCAGAATTTTGCGTTATTTCCAAATCGAACTGTGCAAGAAAATGTTGAATATGGTTTAGAAATCCAAGGACATCCGAAGAGTGATCGTTCAAAAAAGGCTATTAAAGCCATTCATGATGTTGGCCTAAAAGGCTATGAGGCAAGTTTCCCTCATCAACTTAGCGGCGGGATGCAGCAAAGGGTAGGTCTTGCTAGAGCATTAGCAAATGATAGCGATATTCTTCTAATGGATGAAGCATTCAGTGCCTTAGATCCACTTATTCGCAAAGAAATGCAAGATGAACTTATCCGTTTACAAAACAAGCTAGGAAAAACAATTATTTTTATCACTCACGACTTAGATGAGGCTCTTAAGCTCGGTGATCGTATTGCCATCATGAAAAATGGCTCGATTGTACAGTTAGGGACAGCTGAAGAAATTTTGGAAAATCCAGCGAATGACTATGTATCGACATTTGTAGAAGATGTTGATCGTTCGAAAGTGTTAGTTGCTGGTCAAATTATGAAACAGCCCGATCTTATTACCACTTGGAAAGATGGTCCAAGGATGGCCGTAAGAAAAATGGAAGAAGCCGGTCTATCCAGTATCTTCGTAGTAGATAAGGATAAACAGCTAAAAGGCATTCTTACTATTGATGCTGCCATTAATGCCTATAAGGAAAATAAGTGGGTTGAAGACGTATTAGAACACGACTTCCATTCTACTACATACGATACCCCATTAAATGATTTAATTGGAGTTGCGGCAGAATCAAAATTCCCTATTGCCGTTACAGAAAATAATAGATTGTTAGGAATCATCGTTCGAGTCTCTATATTGTCTGGACTAATTCTCGGAAAAGAACAAAAGGAGGCTATCATATGAACTACTTCTTCTTTCCATTAGAAAAATGGACAAATCAATTTGTAGACAATTGGCTGCTGCCGGTTTTAGGTGACTTTTTCAACTCCTTCAGCGGAGTGTTAAGCATATTTATAAATGCTGTCACCAATTTATTCACCTTTATCCCTGCTGAAGTAATAGCAATCCTTTTAGCACTTTTAGCTTGGCGCCTTGCGGGAAAAGGAATAGCTCTTTTTACCATTATTGGTGCTCTTTACTTAGGTTCGGTAGGTCTATGGACAGGTGCTATGCAAACTCTATCTATTGTTATTGTAGCAACCTTTTTCTCCATTGTTGTTGGGGTTCCCTTAGGAATATTCACTGCTAAAAATCGAACATTGGATCATATTATCCGACCATTACTTGATTTCATGCAAACACTACCTAGTTTTGTGTATTTAATCCCTGCTATTCTACTCTTTGGTTTAGGAGAAGTTCCAGCTGTTATCTCTACCTTCGTTTTCGCTACTCCACCAGCAGTCCGTATGACAAGCTTGGCCATTAAACAAGTTCCCGCTGATATCGTAGAAGCTGCTAAAGCTTTTGGTTCTACTTCTTGGCAGCTGCTCGTAAAAGTTCAGTTACCTAATGCTATTCCAACCATTATGGCTGGAATTAACCAAACTATTATGTTGGCATTATCCATGGCTGTTATTGCATCTATGATTGGTTCTCCTGGACTAGGAAGCACTGTTTTATCCGGTATCTCTAGTGTAAATGTTGGATTAGGTCTTACCGGTGGACTTGGGATTGTTGTTCTCGCCATCATCCTGGATCGAATAACACAGGGATTAGGAAAAAAAGCATAAAAACAAACAATCTACCAAATTAACAGGAGAAAGGAAGTATACGAATTTATGAAAAAATTAAAACTTAGCTTTTTGATGTTATTACTATTCACTCTTTTAATTGGCTGTTCCTCCCAAAACCAAAATACAGGAGGTAGCGAGTCAGGAGATTCTAAAACTGTTACTTTCGGTGTTACTCCTTGGACTAGTACCATCCCGCCAACAAAAGTTGCTAAACTATTATTAGAAGATATGGGCTATACGGTTAAGGAGAAAAATGCAGATGCAGGCGGCGTTTATACAGGACTTTCCCGCGGTGACTTAGATGTATTTATGGATGCTTGGCTGCCTGATATGCATGCAAATTATATGAATCGATACAAAAATCAATTAGAAGACTTAGCAGTCAGCTATAAAGAAGGGGAGCTTGGCTGGGTCATTCCCTCTAACATAGAGGGCATTGACAGTATCGAAGATTTAAAAGGAAAAGAAAATCTCTTTGGCGGAAAAGTGTACGGTATTGAAGAAGGTGCCGGAATGACCGTCACTTCTAAGGAAATGATTGAAGAATATGGATTAGATTTAGAATATGTTGCTTCTAGTGAAGGTGGCATGCTGGCACAAGCCTCTAAGTTTATCAAAAGTGGCGATCCTGTCCTTTTCTTAGGATGGCGCCCACATCCAATGTTTGTTGATTATGATTTAAAAGTATTGGAAGATCCAAAAGGTTTCTTTAAGACATCAGAAGTTCACGTAGTTGTAAATAATGGTCTAAAGGAAAAATCCCCTGAGGTTCATGAATTCCTAAGCAACTGGAGCATGCCTGTTGAAGATATTGAAGAAATGATTGTTAAAATCGAAGATGGAGCTAATGAGGAAGAAGTTGCACAGGAATGGATCGATAATAATCAAGATAAGGTGAATGCTATGTTAGGGAAATAAATGATGAAGCGGTTGGGACACAAGTATTCCAACCAATATAAGCCCTGGACAATTATATGGAGATTCTTATGCGATCTTCATATAATTGTCCAGGGTTTTTTTTTGGAAAGAGGATTGATGGTAATTGCTATCCACAGCGCTAGCACCGATCCGCTTCGTTATTACATTCCTATGGGAAATGACAGAAGTAGATCCAATCAATTACTATCTAATCCCTCATAACGGAAGTATGCAAAATCAGCGTATGTACTTGCTTTTTTATCCATATCGTGGACTGCTATCCCAATGAAATTTCCGGTAAATCCCCCTGCCAAAAATAGGAGGTCTTGGCTGCTGGTTACTTCTCGCCAAGAATGTTCTTCATCTGAACGAAAGTAAAAGTTTCCTCTCGCTCCGTTTCCACTAACCTTTAGCTGCACTTCTCCTGCAGTAATAGTTATGATGGCCGGATCTAGTTGAAATTGTCCATTTTCGCAACGCATAAAGCGAAGAACTCGGCCTCTTTCTTCATCAAATGTCACGTAAGCATATAGATAATTGCTATCATTTAAATAAAGCATGAGACCAGCCATTTGATTAAAGGTAGTAGGGTGAAATTCTACGCTTGTTTCGGCCTGAAAGTGAAAGTCTTTTTGACGAATGGCAAGAATATGATGCTCGAACAAGGACTGAATGGATTCCCCTGCAAACATACGTAAATAATTAGATCTACTTGTTAAATCACACCAAGAGTCATCTGCTAAAATACGTAAAGTATTCCACTCTTTTTTTAAAGGGCCTGTAAAGTCATCCTCGAAATCAGTATTGTTTTGAAAAATTACTTGTTCGCGCGTAACAATTTCAGTCAACAAGCTGGGTCCATTTGTACCAGATGAAAGGCGAAGCCAGCCGTCCTCTGTCCAATAAACCTCTTCTATCGCTGTTTCTCTTCCTAGTATCGCGGCTTTATTTTGTAATGGTCTAGTACATAAATAAACCATATACCAATTTCCAAGGGACGTCTGCACGATACTTCCATGTCCTGAACATTGGAGCGATGACTCAGGTTTATCACTTGCTGTAAGCATAGGATATTCTGGATCTAATTCATAGGGTCCTGTTATTACCTTTGAGCGGCAGACAGTTACTGAATGCCCTTTCCCAGTCCCTCCTTCTGCCGTTATTAAGTAGTAATAGTCTCCATAGTAATAGAGATGAGGAGCTTCCGTTTTAGCTAATTCTGTCCCATCAAATAGTTTATAAACAGGTCCAATCAGCGTTTGATTCTTAGCATCATATTCCTGCATGACAATACCTGCTGATTTATTTCCTGTTATCATGCGATAATCCCAAATTTCATTTAACAGCCATTTACGTCCATCTTTATCATGAAATAAGGATGGGTCAAATCCACTGCTGTTTAGATATACAGGACTTGACCAAGGACCATTTATATTTGGCGCGGTAATCAAATAGTTATGACAATCCTTAAATGGTCTTTTTGTACTTTTAACATCTGTATAAATTAGGTAGAACAGCCCCTCTGAATAACTAATTTGCGGAGCCCATATGCTTCCATTTTGTGGATTGCCTCTTAAATCAACTTGATTCGTAATAATATCTGTTTCGTGTTCCCAATTTACTAAATCATTAGACTGATAGATTCGTACTCCTGGCAGCCATTCAAAAGAGGAAACAGCAATATAATAAGTGTCATCTACTCTTAAAATATTGGGATCTGGATTAAACCCCCGTAAAATAGGATTTTTTATAGTGGTTCGATACATAACCTTCTCCTTTCTGACTCACATTAACTCCTTTTCGCAACAAACATAACGTTCCTGCTAAAAAAAAGAGAAAGGCGATAGGAAAAGCAATAAACTGGGTACCTATCAATGTTGAAAATCCAGCAACGAGATAGAGTACTCCAGCCCATCTCGGATGTCGATTTCTCCAGATGAAAGCTGTCGCAACTATAACAAATGCTAGGACAAGTACTAGTGTAATACCGAACCATATAGCTAAGACATTCATGGCTTCTAAACTATCCTGCATCTCACCGAAAGAGACACCTTCCTGCAGAATAGGAAACACTGTTTCTTTATATGTTTCTGTATCCATAGAGGTCATTGTTAGTGAAAATCCTCCTAGAAATAGGACACATAACACCATTCCTGCCATCCCAATTATTACTTCCCATTTCCGTTTCATTTCCCTCGTTCCCTTCTCCTAGTCTCTACCTGTAGTAATTTTCTATTTCCCGAAATGTTACTGTTTCTCGATTCTCCTTCTTTCCCCAATCGTCCCATTTATCCGAGTGAATATGAGTCCCTATTCTACATTGAGAAAAGGTTACATTGGCGTATGGTCTCCACGGCCGCCCTAAAAAGACATTTGTTACATCCTTATCTGCTGTTAAATAGCAACAAGAAAATAGGAAGCCATTTTTCCCGGTTGCAGTACTTGCTGCCGTAATATATCCTGGCAGGTTGTTAGGCCGTTTAAGAGATTTCAATTCACATTCTTCAAACTTTGCTTCTCCTCCACCAAATATATAATCAACGGTTCCTTCAATAGAACAATGGATAAAGGTTGTTATATTGTTCTGAAAATTATTTTTTATTTCTGGAGTTGTAAAAGGAGTTCCATCCTTTTGTACATCTGGCAATGGACCGAGACAAACGGTATCTTGGTACCCTTTTATGGAACAATTTTTAAAGCTAACTTTGTTTCCTTCATTATATAAAGCAACTGCTTGCCCCACTATTTCTCCCGGCCCCGAATTATTTATGATTTCGATATTTTCTATCCAGATATTCTCTCCATTGATAAAAAGAGTCGCTGTTTGAAAAGTACCAATTTCACAACCAAACTCATCCAATTGCCGTGCATATTTATTTCCAATAATTCTGACCGTCCCTATTCCAAACAACTTGCGATTTGATTGATAAAGAAGGATATTTTCATAGTAATCTCCACCTAGGATGATGAATGTAACAGGTCTCTCGATATTGGAACAATGCATAATGGCTTCTTGAATACTCGTAAAATCACAATCATTGCCTTTCCCAATGACAAATTGAAGTTCATTTTTCATAAATGCTTCTGCAAAAAGTTTTCCCATTGCTTTCTCATTTCCTTTGTCTCTTGATGACCGCCAGTTACAATTTGGCTGTTCCACTGATTTTTTGCATCATATTTTCCATATATTTTTCCTAATTCCTCATCTAGCAGCATTACGCCTTCCAGCGGACACATGCGGTCATCTTTTCCAACAAGACTCAAGCGCGGTCTTGGGACAATTAACGATTGTACAGCTAAAGTAGAAAACTGCTTTAAAAAGCCTGGCACATAATAATAAAAACCATGATGATCTAGCCCCCGTTTCTGCCTTAATGTTTCTATATGTACCTGTGCGGCTATATCTACGGTTACTTTTATACGCTCATCTAGTGCTGCCATCCACCAGCTCATAAGGCCTCCCATTGACATTCCAATCGTCGCTACTCTGTTTTGGTCGATATCTGGCCGGTCTACAAGATAATCTAGAAAAGCAATATTATCAAAGATCCGCATCCCCCATAGCGATCTTCCATCTAATAACATTTCTTTAACTAATTCACTCTCTAATTTACCTTTCCGCTCATTAAATCCCCACATATCAATGGATCCAACGGCATATCCTAAAGTCGTTATAGCCTCGACAAAAGAGGGAGATTGTAAATAACTGTTACTTATTAACAGCTCTTCTTTTCCTTGATCGAAATTCCCTCCATGTGAATGATTAAAAAGGACGATAGGCAGTGGACCTTCCTTGTTTAGAGGTTTAGCAACATAAGCGGGTACGGATTCCTCCTCATTTAATTGCAGCATGAGGCTTTCTAATACATAGTTATCCTTCTCTTCTCTCCTTATTAGCTGCACCTTCCTATCCTTTGCATGTGGATAATCCCCTAATAACTCGATTAGCCTTTTTCGCTGTTTTTCCACTTATGCCTTCACTTCCTTTAAAAGCGCTTCTTCCTTCTTTGTATTTTTAGACTTACAGTTTATTAACTCGATATCCTCACAATTTTCTAGAAAAAAAGCTGGACCTTCATGGTTTTCAATCGTCACCCGGTTAAATAAAATATCCTTTGCAAAGCCTACATAAAAGCCCCGGTTATTCATATCTTCTATGCCTGCCATCATTGCTGGTTTTCCAGGAATCGCATCTACCGCCAATGAAATATCCACTTGATTAAAAGTTAGTTCTGATATATATTGCTCGGCTAAACCGTATATGAATCCGGCTGCAGCATGAACATTCCTAGCCGTTATATTGGCAAAATGAATGCGCCTAAACATCGGAGTCTCATTAGTTACTGGGTAAGGATTTTTATCCCATACGTATTTTTCCTTTCCTTTAGGACCACAGAAATAATATAAATTTAAAATGAACGGACAAATTACACCTTCCATTACGATATTACTTACACGAATATCTTCAACGACTCCTCCACGCCCTCGTCTAGACTTCAGCCGAATGCCACGATCTGTATCTTGAAAGACACAGTTACTAATGGTGACATTTCGGATATTACCGCTCATCTCACTGCCAAGCACTACTCCTCCATGTCCATGAACCATGGTACAATTTGTAATCGTTATATTTTCACAAGCTACTCGCTCTGCCGTATCCTCTGTTCCTGCCTTAATCGCAATACAATCGTCCCCTACATCAATATGACAATTACTGATTCTAACATTCATGCAGGATTCTGGATCAATGCCATCTGTATTTGGTGAATCTTGCGGATTATGGATTTTTATATTATCGATCGTAATGTTGTTACTGCATATGGGGTTAACCGTCCAACTTGGAGAATTTATTAAGGTCACATCTTTAATCGATACGTTTTCACAACCATCTAGGCTAATCAATTTTGGCCGCGGATAAAGCAGCTTCTCTCGCTCATTTCGAAAAAGATGCCACCATTTCTCTCCATTTCCGTCAATGGTTCCAAAGCCAGTAATCGCAATATGCCGGCTATTTTCTGCGTATAAGCATGAAGCATATACTTCTCTAGCGACACCTTCCCATCTAGATGTAACAACGAAATAGTCCGCTTGCTGATCAGAGAATTTCAATACTGCTCCTGCGGCTAAATGAAGTTCAATATGATCCTTTAAAAAAAGCGCACCTGTCAGAAACTCACCTGGCGGGATAACAATTCTGCCTCCTCCATTTTCATATGCCTTATCTATCGCCTTCTGAATCGACTCTGTACATATACTCCCATCATTCTCTGCACCGAATTCAGTGATAATATAATCGCTCATTTTATAATCTCCTTATTCGTTAATAACTTCCTCCACTTCCACTAATGCCTGTAAAAAGGCCCCTAAGCCTTTTTGGTCATTGCAAATAATTGGTTCACTAATATAATAGGTATAAGTTCCGTCTCGTTTGTCAGCTCCGCCAAGTCCTGCTACCTGACAATTTTTATTTAAATTGACCCATCCCTCTTTTGTCAGCAAAACAAATTCATCTAATAATCCTTGATAGCCTTTCTTTAACGGATGCAGCCATTCTTGTTTTTCTAGAACTCCAAGGCGTATCCCTTTTGCAATAGAACATACGTACATACTGCTTGCAGACGCCTCCAAATAATTTCCCTTTTCCCCTTGCTTATCGACTACCTGATACCAAACACCCTTTTCCTTATCCTGATAGTTTAGTAATGCTGCCAATGTATTCTTAAGAATTTTTTCTAAAAAAGGGCGATCAGGTGTATCCTTTGGAATAATTTCTAATGTATCTACTAATGCCATGACATACCATCCCATGGCTCTTCCCCAAAAATTCTCTGATAGTCCTGTCTCTTTATTAGCCCATGGCTGGACTTTCTTCTCATCCCATGCATGATAAAGAAGCCCTGTCTTTTCATCTAATAAGTGTTGATAACTGATTTTGAATTGGTGAAGTATATCGTCAAGACCTTCTCCATCTCGATATTCCATTTGATATTGCGCATAGAATGGCGCCCCCATATATAAGCCATCCAGCCAAATCTGATACGGATAAATTTGCTTATGCCAAAAAACACCTTCTGATGTTCTTGGATGCAGCTCTAATTGGGATTTCAATAAATCGGCTGCTTGCCGATACTTTTCCTCTCCCGTTTGTTTAAAAAGTTGAAATAGTAATTTTCCATTGTTAATATGGTCAATATTAAATTCTGATACTTCATATCCTTTAATCGTTCCATCCGGTTGAACAAAATAATCGAGATTTTCTTTTATAAAATGCAAATATTTCTCCTTGCCTGTTCGTTTCCAAAGGTTTTCAAACCCTTTTAAAACAACTCCATAATCATAAGACCATTTTCCGTTATAGCCTCTATCTTCATATAATCGTGGAAGTCTTTCCATAATGGATTGTGCTGTTCTCTCTGACCAACTCATTTCTGCCATTCTTATATTCTCCCATCCTATTTAGATTCTTTATAAAGCCTCTTCATGAAGATTGTTGCTTGCCTTATAAAAATCTTGTTTTTAAATTTTTTAAGGTGAGTGTCTAGCCGAAATCTGCTTTCCCCTCACCTTTATTCAAAATTATTTCGTTTGTTCGTATGCTGCTTTATATTCCTCTTTAATCGTGTTTCCGCCAGAATCTCCCCATGTCTTTACAGCCTGTTTGAAGCCATCCAGTTCTATTTCGCCTAAAATATACTGGTATGTGGCATCAGTAATAATCTTTTGTAATTCTGATCCTTGTGATGTATTGGTTGCAGATTCTAAAGAATAAGCAGGATTTAACACGGCATAATTCGCATTGTCTGCAATCATTTCATCTGCTAATGCTTTAATTGGGTTTGGATCTTTCAAATTATAGCCTGACTCTTTTGGTCTAGAAGCCGCGAATGGCTGCACTTCCTGTGTCCATAAATCCTGATTGATAATTTCATATGAATCATCATCTGTTAGTTTATAATGGACATCTTCCAAACCATATGTCATTAATGTGTAAATTTCTGGATCTAGTAAATCATTTACAAACTTAAGAATTCTCTTTAATTCTGCTTCATCCTTTACTTCTGAACGCGGAAAGGCCAATAATCCGCCAATTCCATTATTTGCAGCCCAAATGGCACGTTCAGGATTAGATTCCGATACCATATCGTTCACTAATGCTAATTCCATATTATCTTGGATGCCTGTAGCCATCGTTTGCAGGTTTTTAGCATCGAAAAGGGCGCCAATATAAATTCCTGCTTTTCCCTGTGCAAAGCTTTGCTGCTGGTCTGTTTTTGCTGTAACGGCAAAGTCTTTATTTATCCAGCCATTGCTATACAGCTCCTTCATATAATCCATTGTTTTTACATAACCATCCGTTTCAAATTCCGGAATGAAGTCTCCATTTTCATCCATTTCCCACACATTAGGTGTACCGAAATAAGAACTTAATGTTTTAAAGGCTCCATATATTAAATCGTTCCGATCTACAAATCCAGTTGTATCATTCTGCCCATTACCATCAGGATCATTTTCTGTAAACGCTTTCGAAACTTCCATTAATTCATCAACAGTCTTCGGAACTTCAAGACCTAAATTATCAAGCCAGTCTTTACGTAAAACGACACCATTACGTGCTAAATCCTTCTGAAAGGGAATACCATAGAGCTTCCCTTCTATGGAAGCAGAATCACGTACATCTTGTGAAATTTCCTTTAGATTAGGGAATTCATCTAAATAATCTTCTACATTCCAAAACATTCCAGACTTCAATGCATTACGGACAGAGGAATTTTCCAGAATAGTTAAAGTAACAATATCGGCTAATGAATCAGAGGCTAATGCAGTATTAATTCTTTCTTCCTTTGAAGCGTCCGGTATCCACGAAAATTTAATTTCAGCATTCGTTTTCTCTTCGATTTTATCTAAAATAGTATCTGTTGGAGGAGATGCCGTATGTAGAATATTCAGCCACGTAATTTCAGCCTTACTATTTTCATCATACGTCCCAGATGATTGTTCTTTTCCTCCACTACAACCCGCTAATAACAACATACCTGCTAAACTAATACTGGCTAACTTTGATAGTTTTTTCATTTAAACGCTCCTTTACAATTTGATAAAGCGAAAGTTCCATCAATGAATGTTTGCACTGATTAGTGGAACCATTCGGATCTATATCGATGCTTTCCCACCTATCTTCCCCGAATTGGATAAGCTAAAAATTAAGTCTTACTGTCCGTTAAGCGTAGGATAGACGGTTGTATCTTCTACTTCTTCTGTATTTTGTAATTCCATTCTAGTAAACACTTGATTTGCTGTCCAAGTAATCATATAAAATAAGAAACTAATACCGAAGAAAGTGAGAATCCCAGGAAAAAATGTGATTGCTGTCCAATAGGTAGCGCCAATCACAACAAACAATAATAGAGAATATTGCAAGCAAGAAAAACCAAAGATAAAGGACATCTTTATGCGAAAGAATATTCCTTTCCAGTTATAATGAGCCATTAATGGATAAATATAAACGGCAGAAAGGAAATATAACGAGAATATGATCATCAAGCATACTTTGAGATACCAGTTTGTAACATGGAGTAAATCGATTACTAACACATAGCCGAGTAGTAAATAAATCCAGCTAGTAACTATGGATTCCTTGAAGGACTCTTTGTAATACTTCCAATAAGAAGAAAAGATAGGGAGACTGGTATTTCCCCTCATCCACTGTCTCATGATACTAACTAGTGCATAGGTTGCTGGTCCTGCCCCAAATATCCCCAATCCTAATAAAGTAAAGAGCCACCAGAGGAAATTCACATAAACTAAGTTTAATATTGTTGTAAAAATGTGATTTATTTTTTCCACTGATTTTAACATCCAATTCCTCACTTTCTCCTAACTTTAATAAACCCCATCCTCACCAAACTTCTTGGCAAGCTTATTTGAAAGCATAACTAAAACTAATCCTACTAATCCCTTAAATAAACCAACAGCCGTACTAAAGCTTAATTGTCCATTCTTCAAACCAGCTGTATAAATATAGGTGTCAAAAATCTCTGCGACACTTCTATTTAATGAATTCAATAAGAGATACATGTGTTCAAATCCTAAATCTAACGTGCTGCCAATTTTTAAGATTAATAAAGTAATAATTACTGGTCGAATGGCCGGTAATGTTACATGCCATGTTTTGCGCAGTCGTCCTGCTCCATCCATTTCCGCTGCTTCATATAATTGAGTATCTACAGCTGTAATAGCGGCGATATATATGATAGTCGACCAGCCTAATTCTTTCCAAATTACTTGTGCAATATAAACGGTTCGCGTCCAATCAGGCGAAGTTAAAAAACTGACTTTATTAAAGCCCATTGCTGCTAACATTTCATTAATCAATCCACCATCAACATTTAAAAAGACATATGTAATGGAAACAATAATTACCCATGACATAAAATGGGGGATATAAATTAACGTTTGGATACCAGATTTAAAATATTTGTTTTTGACTTCATTTAGCATAAGCGCTAAGATGATCGGCATGGGAAAGAAAATGAAAATATTTAAAGCAAATAAAATAAGTGTATTACTTAAAAGCATAAAAAAGGTTGGTTCTGTAAATAAGCGAATAAAATGCTTCATCCCTACCCATGGGCTGCCCACAATCCCTAAAAACGGTTGATAATCTTGAAAAGCAATGATCAATCCGCCCATCGGTAAATATTTGAAAATAATAAAATAGAGAAAGCCAGGGAAAATCATTAAATATAGAAGTTTGTTCTTTCTCATATTAGCCCAAGTTTTTTGTCTTCTAATCTTCTTTCGCTGCTT
This sequence comes from Niallia circulans NBRC 13626, assembly GCF_001591585.1. Lineage (GTDB taxonomy): Bacteria > Bacillota > Bacilli > Bacillales > Cytobacillaceae > Niallia > Niallia circulans. The sequence continues at coordinate 166,215 of NZ_BCVE01000003.1, forward strand.
CATAGTTAACTCAGGTAATGTCTGATCATTAGGCTTAATGACGCTTTCCATTATTTACCCCCTTACTTTATGGTGTGATGTTTAATTCATACCTTAAGCATATGGAAAAAGCATAATTACGTATATAATCATTATTTGATAACGCTTACAAAACCTTATTCTATCAATAGTTTCCTCTTCCCCACCCAATGTAATGATTACCATTTTGTTCAAATGATTATCTGCCTCTTCAATCGAAAAAAACGAACTCGGCAAGCGTTTTCTTTTCCTGAAATATTGATTATATACGTAATTATCTTCTCTTGATAAAGTAACTTTATAGTAAGAGAGTATATCTATTTCTTAGGCTGTTTTCTACAAAGAGTGTTGACTTTATGAAGGCTTCTAAAAGGATCTGCAGATATTCGCCATACGGATAGCAAAGTGTATTCCCAGCTGCGGAAAAAGAAAACAACTTTATGAAAAACGGACCTTTCCTTAACTGCTTGTGGCTCGGTTTACAGTCCTAATCCGAGCAATAAAACATCATCAATAGTTGTAAGTTGTAGTTAGACAAAATAAGAAGGAGGATCTATATGGAAAAAGTGTATAAAAATAAGAAAATAACAAAAGGAGGACGGGTTTTTTCCATTATTAATGGAACCATTTTAATCATTATTGCCTTAATTTGTTTTCTGCCTTTTGTAAATGTTATAGCTAGTTCCTTTGCTTCTACACAAGAAGTTGTAGCTAAACGATTTATTCTGATTCCTGAAACTTTCTCATTAGATGCATACCGTTATATTCTTTCTACGCCAACACTCTTTAAGTCTTTAGCGGTATCCGTTGGCGTTACTGGCGTCGGTACTTTAGTAAGTATGGTCCTAACATCTTTGATGGCCTATGGCTTATCACGTAAATATCTTAATGGAAGAGGATTTCTTAACTTTCTTGTTGTATTCTCTATGTTATTTAGCGGTGGCATGATCCCTACCTTCTTAGTAGTTAAAGCCTTTGGATTAATTGATTCTTATTGGTCTTTGATACTGCCTGTAGCAATTAATGCGTTTAATTTAATTATTATGAGAAACTTCTTTCAAGCACTACCGGATAGTTTAGAAGAATCAGCTAAAATGGATGGCTGCACAGATTTAGGAGTCTTTTGGAAGATTATGCTGCCATTGGCACTACCATCTATTGCGACCATTTCTTTGTTTTATGCCGTTACCTATTGGAATACTTATATGACAGCTATTCTTTATATTAATGATTCTACGAAATGGCCAATTCAAGTTTTATTGCGACAGATTGTTATTGTTTCAAGCGGCATGCAAGCAGAAGGTTCGTCAGTTGACGTTATTCCACCTGCGCAAACGATTAAGATGGCCGTTATTGTTATAGCAACAGTACCAATGCTTATTGCATACCCATTTGTTCAAAAATATTTTGTCAAAGGAGCGTTGGTAGGCTCTGTAAAGGGATGACGTTACAGAAAAGATGCTTTTATTGACAGCAATTTGTTTACCAGTCAACAAAACGATATTCTAGTAACTTATATCCTCATACATTTAAAAGAGAACCCTTTCTCATCTGGCTTGTCCTTACCGGTTATGATGTTATCTCTTATTCTCACAGAAATTCAGGATGTGCTCAAGACTATCTTAATTGCGGTTCATAAAAAGCGTGCAAGAATAAGCTCTTTCTTGCACGCTTTTTAATTAATGATTATATTGTTTCCGATAATCCCCTGGGGTCATGCCTACTTTCTTTTTAAAAAAACGGATGAAGTTTTGAGAATTTCGATATTGGAGTTTTTCGGCAATCTCCTTAATTGGCATATTTGTTTCTTCTAGCAGGGATTTAGCCTTTTGCAGTCGGAATCCCATTAGATAGTCAACAAAGTTTTCTCCATATTCTTTCTTGAAAACGCTGCTTAAGTAATTCGGATTATAATGAAGACGGTCAGCAATAACGTCTAAAGAAATTTCCTGGTCATACTCTGTCTGAATGATTTGAACAATTTTATCAGATAAAGATCGAAACTCCTTATCCGTTTTATCCTGTGTGCTGATAATAATTGGCGTAATAAGATGTTCAATTAGCATTTGTTTTATTCGAGCAGGATAATAGGCATTAATCGCTTCATAATAAAGCGGCTTTATACTATCAAAAATCTTCGCCTCTGCACCTAACAGCTGCCCAAGTTGAATAATCTCATTTATTAACCGAATAAGTGTTACTTCTAAGCTGACCGGATTTTTATTCATCCGGAAGATTTCGTTAATTAAGGTATCTACTGTCTCCTGCACTTCCTCCTCATTTCCTGAGCGAATCGTATTTAAAAGTTCATTTTGCAATTCTACAGGATATTTAGAAATAGAAGCATCATTCAAGAGAGGAGCAATATCATCATAAAAAATGATAGACTCTGGTCCTACATTTACACGATAATGCAGCGCTTCTTTTGCTAAATCAACTGCCTTTTTACTACTAATTAATGTTTGATAAACAGGACTTATCCCTATACTGATAGTGATATTTAAATATTCCTTTGCCGCAGATTGTATTTCCTCATAATACTTCATAATTCTTCGACTGGAATCATGATCATTTACATCGGTTATAAATATGGTTGCTTGCATCTCATCATTTAATACAATAGGTATCAATCTTTCCTTAGCAGGGACTATTTCTTCGACAATATTATTTAAAGCCAATAAGTATAAATCTTTCTCAACAATTTTTTGGCTATCCATATTGTCAATTTGTATTAATCCTGTGTAAAAATGATGCGTATCATTAAAGAAATAGCCAAATTGTTTTAACCTGTGCTTAGCTTCATTTGTTGTTATTCTATTTCTAAATAAGCTTAAGACAAACAGCGTCTCAAGCTGTGGTTTTTGCATGGTTAAGCTAGCCATTAATGTTTCATTCTGACCAATAATCTTGTCAACAGAATCAGCAACAAGGGAGAGTTCATTCTTCTGCCCACTTAGATGATCTATTGCTAATTTCTCCTGTAATTTGCGGATAGGTCTTGAAAAAGAATTTGCTAACATATAGGAAATGATACCGACCAAAATAATCAATAAGGTCGAGACAATGAGTAAACCAATCCTTGTATTATTAATCATATTAGAGATTTCTTTTGGGTTAATCTGTACAACATAAATCCAGCGATTATAGTCTGACTGAGCATACACAAACTTTTTACCCTCTGTGTCTACTATTTTGATATTCTCTCCCTCGTTTATCATTTTCTCATAATTCTCGTGAGACAACAGCCTTTCCTTTTGTCTACTTGAATATAGTAATTCATTTTTACTATTATATATTTCTACTAAACTATCTTGTTCATTATCAACAATCTCATCAATGCTGCTTCTTGGAATATTAGATATTCCTAAAGCAAATTTATCACGTTGATAAACAGGTAAAGTCATAATCATCTCAATTCCAGTACTTGTTGGTCTCCAAAATAAGCTTTGCTTCGCCTTTTCCACATACTTTTCCTTATACCCAGCAATTTCCTCTTCCGATAATTTCTTTAAAGAGCCGTCAATTATTCCCCAATTTTCTGCCAGGCTGATTAAATTATGCTTACTTCCTTCTATTCCCATCATTTCTATATAACTGATTTCTTTTTTTATATCACGATATGTATCAAAGTCTTTTCCTGATAACGGCTTCTTAAAAATCGTCTCAAAGTTTGCAGTAGAACTATATGCCGTATATCCATATTCAATCGTTCGCACCTTTTGCTCTACATTATTAAGAATTTGTTTTGTATAATTTTGTTTGTCCTTCAGAAATTCCTCTTCGACGGAGTGATAGGTAGAGTTATAGATAAATACACTAAAGCCAACTACAATACTAATCCCTAATAGAAAAAAGGGGAAAAATAATTTGTAAAACAACCTTAATTTCTTCAAATCCTCACACTCCTTATTTCCTCTTAACACACTTTTATTGTAAGCGTTATCAAATTATTCAACAATTTTTAATACGAAAAATAATCATTTTCTTATCTATTATGAAATGATTATTTTCTATAATTTGGATTAGAATATACATATAATAGCATATCTAGTCTATCTTTTGCGAGTGGATTTTTCACGTGTGCAGCAAATGACCGATTGACAAACTGCCTGAAGAATTATAAAATGTGAACGTTAACATTATTATCAGGAGGAACTATGGTTACCATTAAGGATATCGCAAAGCTTGCAGGCGTTTCGCACACCACTGTGTCAAGAGCGCTGAATGATAGTCCCCTTATTAAACCTGCAACCAAAGACAAAATTAAAAAAATTGCAGCAGAATTACATTATGTACCAAACTTTAATGCTAAAAGTCTCGTAAACCAGAAATCTTACACAATTGGCGTTTTTTTCTCTAGTATCAGCCATGGAACAAGTTCAAGTTTTCTTGTAGATGTAATAAAAGGTGTTAATTCTGTGCTAGATGAAAACTACAGTATTGCAGTAAACGGTATTGATACATTAGTCCATTTTGACAAAATCATTTCCAAACGATTTGACGGGATTATCGTACTAAGCCAAAGTGACACAGACAATGCATTTATTTACTATATACAACAAACCGGCATACCTTTGGTTGTACTAAATCGCAGACTAGATGATCCTTCTATTCCAAATGTTTCGGCAAACGATCAACAAGGTGTAGAACAGGCTATCGATGAGGCGATTAGCCTTGGTCATAAGAATTTAGCGTACATTAATGGAAAAAGCTCTTTCCGTTCCTCAGCTGAAAGGAAACAAGGATTTGTCAATAGCTTATCGAAACATCGGCTTCCTGTACAGCCTGAATTTATGGTCAATGGGGATTATAGTATGGAAAGCGGCTTTGAAAAAATGAAGCAATTGCTAGATCTGCCGACTCCGCCTAGTCTTGTATTTTGCGCAAACGATGATATGGCAATCGGTGCGTTAAAAGCTTGTTTTTCGAAAGAGAGGAAAGTGCCAAATGATATCTCAATCATTGGATTTGATGATATAGCTTTTGCGCAATACTCTACTCCAGCTCTAACCACTATTCATAAGCCTATTGATAAAATCAGCGAAATTGGCATGCAAATGCTCATTGCATTAATGAATAACGGAACATTAGAAAAGACACAAATCTTAGTAGACACATTCTTAGTTATAAGAGAATCGCTTAGTTTTCCAACAAAACAGTCATAACTGTTTTGCTTTATCATAAAATGTTAACGTGTGCAAAAGGAGGAACTATAGTGGAAAAGCTTTCAAAGCAATTAAAACCTAATTTGTCTTTTTTTCCAGAAAAGGTCATTCAATTTGGATCAGGAAATTTCATGAGAGGATTTCTTAATTGGCAACTACAACAAATGAATAACCAGCATTTATTCAACGGTAGTGCTGTGTTAGTGAAGCCGACCAAGCATGTTTCGAATCCAACCTTAGAAGAACAAGATTACCTTTATACTGTCGTGCTTGAGGGGTTCTATCAAGGTCAAATGGTTCAGACGAGTGAAATTATTACAACTGCTAATCGATTAATTAATCCTTATGAAGAATGGGAAACTTATTTACAATTGGCAGAACAAGAAGAATTGGCCTTTATTATTTCTAATACTACAGAAGCTGGAATACAATTTGATGAAAGGGATTGTTCTATCGATCAACCTTCAACTAGTTTTCCTGGAAAACTTACTGCCTTACTATTCAAGCGCTTTCAATTAAAAAAACCAGGATTTACGATTATTCCTTGTGAGTTAATCGATCGTAACGGTGATCAACTTAAAGAAATTGTCTTACAATATGCAAGTCTATGGAATTTAGAAGAGGAATTTATTAGCTGGATTCATGCTGAAAATATATTCTGCTGCAGCTTAGTAGATCGCATTGTTCCAGGTTATCCACGTGATACAGCAAATCTGCTTAATGAGGAACATGGCTATATTGATAACTTAATGGTTAAAGCAGAGCCTTATTTATTATGGGTCATTGAAGGTCCACAAGAATTAAAAGAATCATTTCCTCTCGAAAAGGCGGGATTGAATGTACTGGTAACCGATGATATGACACCATATCGAGAACGAAAGGTTCACTTATTAAATGGCCCGCATACAGCGATGGTCCCACTTGGATTACTTGCTGGTCTTGAAACTGTGGAAGATGTGATGAATGATGCAGATTTTGCGGTCTTTATTAATCAATTAATGCAGCAAGAAATTATGCCATTATTACCTCTCCCTTTAGATGACTTAAAGGCATATGCAAAATCTATAATCGAACGCTTTAAAAATCCCTTTATCCGCCATGAATTATCATCCATTGCTTTAAACAGTGTTTCTAAATATAAAGCACGCTTATTACCGCTGCTAATTAAATACCAAGAAAAACAGCAGCAATTGCCTCCATATATGACTGCTTCTCTTGCTGCTTTATTCCTAACCTACAGGGGAACACAATATAAACCAAAGGATAGCGATGAAGTCCTTGAGGCCTTTTCAAACGCTTGGGAAAATCCTGAAACTATCGCTTTTACTATTTTGAATGACAAAAATTTATGGGATACAGACTTAACCACTATTCCTAACCTTGCGGAAGAAGTAACTGCATATATCCATATGCTTAGAAAAGACGGTGCCCGAGCTGTTTTACAAAAGCTAAATAACGAAAAGCGGCCTCCTTCTCTATTAAAACTAAATGAGCGAGACAATGTCGCGGTTGCCCTAAGACCAATTAACGCAGCGGAAACAGTCTATCTTGATGGCATCTCGATCACAGCTAAAGCTGATATTCCCCAAGGCCATAAAATAGCCTTAACTGATATTCAAAAATCTAGCAATGTGATCAAATATGGCTATCCTATCGGACATACGCTGACGGAGATTACGCGGGGGGATTGGCTTCATACGCATAATGTAAAAACAAATTTAGATGGAGAACTTGAATATACGTATGAGCAAGATATCCACCAAGTAAAATACCCTAAAAAGGATCTTACCTTCCAAGGATACAGACGGGCAAATGGAAAAGTAGGAATTCGCAATGACTTATATATTGTACCGACCGTTGGCTGTGTAAACGGAACGGCAGAATATATGCTGAAAGAATTTGAAGCTCTCCATCCTGACTTAGGTACATTCGATAATATTACCATTTTAAAGCATCCCTACGGCTGCTCCCAATTAGGAGAAGACCATGAAAATACTCGCAGTATATTAATAGACGCTGTGAGCCACCCGAATGCTGGCGGAGTACTTGTTTTTGGATTAGGCTGTGAAAATAACGTTGTTGCTGAATTTAGAGAGTTACTAGGAGATTATGATGGAAAAAGAGTTAAATTCTTAGTTGCACAAGAGGTAGGCAACGAAGTAGAAGCAGGCTTAGAACTATTAGAAGAGATATATGAAGCTGCTAAAAATGATCAGAGAGAACCTATTCCAATTGCCGAGCTAAATGTTGGCCTAAAATGTGGCGGTTCCGACGGTTTCTCTGGAATTACGGCTAATCCGCTATTAGGAGCTTTTTCGGACTTCTTAATTTCCCAAGGGGGCAGCACTATCCTAACAGAAGTCCCTGAAATGTTTGGTGCAGAACAAATGCTTATGGCTAGAGCAGAAAATGAAAAGGTTTTCGAAGATATCGTCCATTTAATCAATGATTTTAAACACTACTTTCATTCTTATGGGGAGCCTGTTTATGAAAATCCTTCCCCAGGAAATAAGGCTGGAGGGATTACCACTCTAGAAGATAAATCATTAGGCTGTACACAAAAGGCTGGAACAGCACCGGTTGTAGATGTACTGCAGTATGGAGAGAAAATCTCCAAAAAAGGGCTAAGCCTATTGCAAGCACCAGGCAATGATCTAGTAGCTTCTTCTGCGCTTGCCGCTGCTGATTGTCATTTAGTTTTATTTACAACAGGCCGAGGAACGCCTTTTGGCAGTTTTGTTCCAACCGTAAAAGTAGCAACCAATTCTACCATTTATGAACATAAAAGGCATTGGATGGACTTTAATGCCGGTCCTTTACTAGAACGACCAATGAATGAAGTATTAGAGGAATTTATTGAAAAAGTAATAGCGGTCGCAAGTGGAGAAAAAACACGTAATGAAGCAAATGGTGTTCGCGAAATCGCTATATTTAAAACAGGAGTTACTTTATAAAAGATAGGTCAATGAGGCTATGATAGAGAAGATTTATAGAAACATAGTGTTAACCTGTGGTGCATTCATTGAAAGTAGTAATGCTGACGCTCTCTCTGTTTCCTTTTGCAATCTATCGTTGAGCTTTTGGGCACTGAGACAATAAAAGCACTATTAAACACGAATTATAAAAAAATAACGAAAGAGGGATTCTAATGTTTCTAAATGACCAATTTCTATTAAAAAATGATATCGCTCAAAAACTATTTCACGACCATGCAAAGCAGATGCCTATCATCGACTATCATTGTCACTTAGATCCGAAAGAAATTTATGAGAATAAAAACTTTAAAAATCTTACAGAAGCCTGGTTAGCAGGTGATCACTATAAATGGCGATTAATGCGCGCAAACGGTATCCCAGAGACTCACATTACTGGCGATGCCTCTGATTATGACAAATTTTTAGCTTGGGCACGCACAGTACCTAAAACAATTGGTAATCCCTTATATACATGGACCCATTTAGAGCTAAAACGTTTCTTTGGCATTGATTTATTACTGAATGAGGAGAATGCCCCTCTTATTTGGGATTTAGCCAATGAGAAATTGGCTACCGCTGACTTTAAGCGTCGCAATATTATCATCAATTCAAATGTTAAAGTAGTTTGTACGACCGATGACCCGACTGATGATTTGCATTACCATGAACGCTTAAAGAACACAGAACGACATTTTCAAGTACTTCCCTCTTTCCGTCCCGATAAAGCATTAAATATTGACCAAGATGGATTTATCGAATGGGTAGAAAGGCTAAGTATACAATCACATATTACGATTAATTCCTATCAAGGATTAATAGAGGCACTTAAAGCACGTGTTGATTATTTCCATCAAATGGGCGGAAAATTATCGGATCATGCACTGGATATATTGACCTATGAAGAAGCAGATGAGAAAACACTGGAATTGATTTTTCAAAAAAGACTTAAAAATGAAGCATTATCCCCATATGAAATCAGTGCATATCGTACAGAAACCTTAACTCGCTTAATCGGTTTTTATCATGAGCATAATTGGACAATGCAGCTTCATATCCATGCATATCGCAATACGAATTCAGCAATGTTTGACCAATTAGGTCCTGATACTGGATATGATGGTGTGAACGATCTCCCTCTTACCATACCCTTGCAGCGTCTGTTAGACCGTGCAGAAAAAGAGGGGAAATTACCGAAAACAATTCTTTATTCCCTGAACCCAAATGACTTCTTTGTTTTAGCTACTTTAATGGGATCTTATCAAAAACACACACCTGGAAAGCTTCAGCTAGGTTCAGGATGGTGGTATAACGATACGAGAGCTGGGATGCGCCATCAATTAACCGTTCTTAGTGACACTGGTCTCCTTTCCACCTTTGTCGGGATGTTAACAGACTCACGAAGCTTTCTATCGTACACAAGACATGAATATTTCCGCCGAGTGCTCTGTGAATTTATCGGAGAAATTGTCGAACGAGGTGAAGCCCCAGAGGACGAGGACTTGCTTGGAAGCTTAGTTAAGGACATTAGCTACCATAATGCTAAACAATATTTCGGATTTGAGCATTCTTATGTCGAAAATCATCAATGATAACTATAACCACAGTTCAGAAGAAAATCAGCATATGACATTACACCTTTCCCTTTTAGATAATAAAAAAAGACCCTTCATTCTCGTTTGTCCAGGTGGAGGGTACCACCATTTATCTGAAAAAGAGGCACAGCCAATTGTAAAATGGCTTCATTCGATTGGTTATCATGCTGGAATTCTCTATTATCCTGTTGGAACAATCAATCATACAAGCATTATAAAGGAACTAGAAGAAGTATTTAGTCAACTACGAAATAATGCCAAGGATTGGAATTTATTAGAAAATAAAATAGGTGTGCTTGGCTTTTCTGCTGGTGGACATCTAGCAAGTCTTGCTTGTACCAAAATAAACAATCGTGCTAATGCGCTAGTATTATGCTATCCAGTTGTTACCTTCACGGAACCTTATGGGCATTCTGGAAGCCGAGAGCATTTTTTGGGGAAAAATCCGCCTAACCATTTAGTTGAGGCTTATTCGATTGAACATTTGGTCGACGAACATATGCCGCCCACCTTTATGTGGCACACTGCTGATGATCAATCAGTCCCTATTCAAAATACCATCATGTTAGCCGAAAGTTTAGCCAAATTTAACATTCCTTTTGAATATCATATTTTTCCTTCTGGGAAACATGGGCTGGCATTAGCAGAGGAATCTCCCTATGTCCATCGCTGGTTGAGTTTAGCAGAAGCTTGGTTAAAAACTACTTTGTCATGATAATCATTTCATTAAAGTGAATATTGGAGGGGGAATTATGTCAGACAAGATAACTATATTTCTAGCAGGTGATTCTACCGCCGCAGAAAAAACACCAGATAAGCGTCCAGAAACGGGTTGGGGAGAAAAACTTTCCTCCTTTTTCACAGACCAAATTATTATTGATAATAGAGCTGTAAATGGAAGAAGTACCAAATCTTTTATAAACGAAGGACGACTAACTGCCATTGAACAGGCAATTCGTCCTGGAGATTATCTCTTTATTCAATTTGGACATAACGACCAAAAAGATGACCAAGCTCGCGGAACAGATCCATACGGAGACTATCAAACAAACTTGCATACATTTATTCATACCGCCAATAAGCATAACGCACACCCAGTATTACTTACTTCCGTTTCTCGAAGGCATTTTAGAAATCAGCTTATTGATCATATGTCTCTTGGTGAATACCCACAAGCTATGAGGGAACTCGCCAAGACTTACAATGTAACACTTCTAGATATTCATAAAAAATCAATAGACTTGTTTCAATCCCTTGGCCCAGACTTATCCAGGAACCTTTTTCTCCACCTTGAGGCCCATGAATCCAGCAATTATCCAAATGGAGTAAAAGATGATACTCATTTCAATGACCAGGGAGCCGGTACAATTGCCAAGCTGATATGTAATGCAATAAAAGGAAGTGATCTACCTTTAAAAAAGTTTTTTAAAAATTAATTCAGGAGGGAATCCAATGTTAACACTTAATCTTGGTATTCGTGCTCATGATTTAGGCCAACTAAGCCTCGAGGAATTATGTAAGCAGTTAAGAGACTATCAATTTACCAATATTCAATTTGCGATAAAAAAGTCTTTTCCAGATTATGTCCCCTCCTTTCAAAGTCTATCACCAGGAATAGCCAGTTTTTTTGGCGATTACTTTGCTAATAACGGGATAAAAATTAGCACATTAGGCTGCTATGTTAATATTTCGAGTCGAAATCTTGCTGTGCGCCATAAGGCATTAAATGATTTTAAAACCCATATACAGCTTGCTCGAGATTTTCGTGCCAGCCTCGTTGGTACAGAAACTGGCAGTGTAAGCGAAGGTTTTACTCCTGAAAATTTCACAGAAGAAGCTTATCAAATCGCTAGGAGCTCTGTGCTGGAACTAGTAGAATATGCTGAATACTTTGGAATAACGGTGGGAATCGAAGCTGGGCTTAACCACCCTCTCTATTCTGCTCCATTAGCAAAACGTCTCATAGACGAGGTACAGTCTCCTCATTTAAAAATCATTCTAGATATTGCGAATCTAATAAACGTCCATAATGTCTCAGAAAGAGAATTTATTCTAAATGAAGCATTAGACTTGTTACATGATCATATTGCTATGATTCATCTTAAAGACTTTACAGTGAATAAAGGAAAAATAGAGATCGTCCCTGTTGGTAAGGGAATGCTAAACTTTGAACCAATTCTCACTTATCTAAAATACGATAGACCTTTTCTTCATGCTACTTTAGAAGAAACACAAGGAAACGCAATTGGGCCAGCCATCACCCATATAAGAGAGATGTATCACCGTTTATAAGGCGTTTTTAAGGAGTGAATACCTTGGATACATTAGAGGAAATTGTTCAGCAAAGCTATGACACCCACCAAAAGAACTCTTTCAAAGTACTAATCCATCTCTACAAAGGACATTATATAAAACTATTGTTATCTGCTGTTTTTTATACGATTAAACATATTCCAGCATGGGTCATGCCGATTGCAATAGCCAATGTAATAAATGCCGCTACCATAAAAGATGGTGGCGGCATTCGTACCATTTATATAAATGCCATCATTATGGTGATTCTGGTATTACAAAATATCCTCACTAATTATTATCATACGAAATATAATAGTATAGCTATTCGCAGCGTGGAATCCGGACTACGCGCTTCTCTTATCAAAAAATTGCAGGAATTATCCATTCCCTTTCATAAAGAAATGCAGTCTGGACGTCTCCAATCAAAAATCATGCGAGATGTAGAAGCTGTTCAAACTCTTTCTTCCCAAGTATTCGTCTCGAGCTTAAACATACTTGTGAATTTAATTGTTGCACTAGGAATAACTTTATATAATAGTCCAACTGTTTTTTTATTTTTTATTCTAACTGTTCCTATTTCTGCCATTATCATTGTAGCCTTTCGAAAAAAAATTAGGCACTCGAATTCAGAATTCCGAAAAGAAATGGAAGAAACATCAGCACGAGTCATTGAAATGATTGAATTAGTTCCCATTGCTCGAGCACATGCTTTAGAGAAGCAAGAAGTCTCTCGTTTAAATAATCGTTTCCAGCAAATTTTGTCAAAAGGATTTCATTTAGATATGATTCAATCCTTATTTGGAGCTGTAAGTTGGGCTAGCTTTCAACTCTTTCAAATTATTTGTTTAGTATTTACCGGTATTCTTGCATTAAAAGGAACCATTACTCCTGGTGAAGTCGTCATGTATCAAACATACTTTACAACAGTAGTTAACTCTGTTTCTAGTATGATTACTTTAATTCCAACTATTGCAAAAGGAATGGAATCTGTTGAATCTATTGGCGAAGTTCTTACAGCAGGTGAAGTGGAGAAACATGAAAATAAAAAAAGACTAAAGGAAGTAAAAGGGCATTTTGTTATCCAAAACGTCGCATACCGCTATACAAATGAAAAGAGGGACATTCTCCATAGTTTAAACTTAGAAATAAAACAAGGAGAAACAATTGCCTTTGTGGGAGAATCTGGTTCTGGAAAGTCCACCATTCTTCATTTATTAATTGGCTATATCCAACCGACAAAAGGAAAGATCCTATTAGATGGGCACGATATGGCCTTTCTTGATTTACGCTCATATCGAAATCATTTGGCAGTTGTACCTCAATCAACTATTCTCTTCTCTGGAACGATTAGAGAAAATGTTACTTACGGAATGCCTAGCGTCTCAGAAGAACGCCTAAAGGAAGTTCTTAAAGGTGCAAATCTTTGGGAAGTCATTCAGAAATTGCCCGATGGTTTAGATACAAAAATAGGGGAACACGGAGATAAACTGTCTGGTGGGCAAAGACAAAGGGTCTCCATTGCCAGGGCACTTATCCGGAATCCAAAGGTAATTATTCTAGATGAAGCTACCTCTGCCCTTGATAGCCATTCCGAAACAAAAATTCAAGAAGCATTATCTATTTTATGCAAAAATAGAACCACCTTCATCGTAGCCCATCGATTATCCACCATAAAAAAGGCCGATAAAATTGCTGTGATTGAAAATGGTAGCTGCAGTGAATTTGGTACATATGACGAGTTAATGGATAAAAAAGGTAAGTTCTTCCGATTAAAACAACTACAAAGCTAGTAGAAAGCAGATGATCCCCTATCTAAAAGGGGATCCTGCTTGCTTTGGCTGATTTCCTATCCGCTTTGGCTGATTCCCTCCCTACTTTGGCTGATTCCCTCCCCGCTTTGGCTGATTCCCTCCCCGCTTTGGCTGATTCCCTCCCCGCTTTGGCTGATTCTCCCCCCACTTTGGCTGATTTCCCTTCTAATTTGTTAAGATATCACCTCCCCTTTCACTAATTTCTAACTCATTATTCCTATCTATTATTCTTCTGATGAAAATCCACTCCATTTTTACTTCTTTCTTATAAAAAAAGGCTTAAAATAAATGCCTTCCCTAAAAAGAGCGGTCCTCACACATTATTGTTATTCTTTTATTTGAGCATAGGCTCTAAATAAAATTGCAAGATAATAATTCTAGTGAAAAAAATTTCCCTTGTATATAAAGATGTTTTCAAAAATTTTTATCGGGGTAATGTATTGGTACGTCTATCCCTTACATAGCAAAAACAATATACGATTAAAAAAGATAATAATGAAATATATCCCACTTATTATTCAAGTAAAGTAATTGCCTTTCGCAGTCTAAGAATCTTATTTAAAAGGGATAGAACGACAGGTTAGCAAAGGAGATGAACTTCGATTTACATTTCAAATATAACGATAATAATGGACACTAGAAAAAAGCATTATTATAAGAGGAGGAGAAAGTAAATATTATGAGTGACCAATTAAACCCTGACAGTAGGAACACCAACACGAATAAAAAAAATAATTTAAAAATCATTGCCATTATCTCTACATTTGGTGGTCTTCTTTTTGGATTTGATACTGGTGTAATAAATGGGGCCTTACCCTATATGGCTCGTCCAGATCAGCTAAACCTCAATGCAGTTACTGAAGGTCTTGTTACTAGCTCGCTCTTATTTGGAGCAGCATTCGGAGCAATGTTCAGTGGGAAACTCGCAGATAGCTATGGACGAAGAAAAGTCATTTTATATTTAGCTGCAGTTTTTCTTATTACAACATTAGGATGTACTTTCGCACCGAATTTCCCCATCATGGTTACTTTCCGCTTCTTACTAGGTATCGCTGTTGGAGGAGCATCAGTAGCTGTCCCTACCTTCTTGGCAGAAATGTCTCCTGCTGAACGACGTGGTCAAATGGTAACCCAAAATGAATTAATGATCGTAAGCGGTCAATTACTTGCCTATATTACAAATGCTATTATTGGAAATACAATGGATGGTGCAGGAAACGCTTGGAGATACATGCTTGTCATTGCAACCTTACCTGCTATTGTCTTATGGATAGGAATGCTTGTTGTACCTGAAAGCCCTAGATGGTATGCATCAAAGGGCAGGTTCAAAGATGCTTTTCGTGTATTATTGCATATTAGAAAAGAAAAACGAGCAAAAGCAGAGCTACAGCAAATTAAAAAAGCAGTGGAAACAGAAGCACATGTGGAACAAGTTAGCTTTAAAGATTTGGCTGTACCTTGGATTAGAAGAATTGTCTTTCTTGGTATTGGGATTGCCATCGTTCAACAAATCACAGGGGTAAATACCATCATGTTTTATGGAACACAAATACTAGAAAGCACTGGATTCTCTACCGAGGTCGCTCTCATTGCCAATATCGCCAATGGAGTAATTTCTGTATTAGCTACCTTCCTGGGAATTTGGCTGCTGGGACGTGTAGGAAGAAAACCAATGTTAATTATCGGACTAATCGGTACTACAACAACTTTACTACTAATTGGGATTTTCTCCTTCACTTTAAACGGAACAACTATTCTACCCTTTGCTGTACTTAGTATGACGGTTACTTTCTTAGCATTTCAACAAGGGGCTATCTCACCAGTAACCTGGCTTATGTTAGCAGAAATATTCCCTTTAAAACTTCGAGGGTTAGGGATGGGTATTTCTGTATTTTGCTTATGGATAACAAACTTTCTTATTGGTTTAATTTTCCCAATTCTTCTCGATAAGATTGGCTTATCTAATTCCTTCTTCCTTTTCACCGTACTTGGAGTATTTGCCATAACATTTGTTAGCAAATTCTTACCAGAAACAAAAGGAAAAACATTGGAACAGCTCGAACAGTATTTCCGAAACTTTGATAAGGATTCCCGAGGTGTTCAGAAAACCAATATTGGAGAAAAACAATTCCATTCTTAATAAAAACAAATTGAAATATATAATCAGTTCATAAAGAGTTCCCCTTAGAAAAGGAGGAGCTCTTTCTTATTTTTACATTTTGCATTTTTTCAAACCATTTATTTTACATTTGTATAAAAAATCAGTTCATTTCATTGCATTTTATATAGTGGATTTAAAAACATTAATCATTTTATTACTTTTATACTTTTTCGCGTTGAAGCATTAAAAATAATCATTGACGATTATCTAGTTATTACATATAATAAACTCCAAATTCAAGGAGAATGGGGAGTTTAAGGTGAAAGAGTTTTTCAGTAAATTATTAAATGGTATGAGTATCGGAATTGTTGTCTCGTTAATCCCAAATGCATTGCTTGGTGAAATCTTAAAGCTCTTTATTCCTTTCTTTCCTCCGCTTCAGCACGTATTAGATATTACTGCGTTTATTATGAGTTTATTGCCCGTGCTAATTGGTGTAATGGTAGGAATATCCTTTAAGCTATCCTCTATACAGACAGCTAGTATTGGTATTGCTGCAATGGTTGGTAGTGGTGTTGTTCAAAAAACAGCGGAAGGGTTATTTACGTTAAATGGTATAGGGGTTGTTTTGAACACAGGTATAACCGCAGCGCTTGCGGTATTATTTGTCCGTTTTATCGGTGACCGCTTGAAGGCCTATTCTATTCTTCTATTACCAACATTATGTATATTAATCCCCGGAATGGCTGGGTACTTATTATTACCATATATGAAATCTACTACTGGATTAATTGGCATCGCAATCGAAAATGTTACAAACTTACAGCCAATTCTCATGGGTATCATTATCGCTGTCTTGTTCTGTTTAATTATTCTTTCTCCTATCTCAACAGTAGGTGTAGCAACCGTTATATCTCTGTCAGGAGTTGGCTCTGGAGCAGCAAACCTTGGCATTGTGGCAGCAGGTATTGGATTGGCTATTGCAAGCTATAAAGCAAACTCTTTAGGTACTGCATTAGCACATGTTTTGGGATCCCCTAAAATACAAATGGGTAATTTCTTTATGAAACCGAAGATTGTTATTCCAATGATTATTACAGCTGCTGTGTTGGGCGGATTGGCTGGCTATTTAAATATACAGGGAACTCCTTATAGTGCTGGTTTTGGATTATCGGGATTAGTCGGGCCCATGAATTTTATGCGCTTAGCCGATGGTGGTTGGACTAGTAAAAACATTACGATTATGGTTTCTACCTTTTTAATTATTCCATTTCTTTTAAATGTATTCCTACTGTATATTTTTTCAAAAAAATTAAAAATGATTAAATCAGACGATTATAAGTTGAACTTTGATTAAATTTTAGTCAGAAAAATAGAGGATACCAGTCTATAAAGCCTGATATCCTCTACTATTTTTCTCTACTTTGCGATTGCGATAATGCCCTCTTCATCATCTAACACTAATTTCAACCCCATATATGGGTCCATATTTAAATATTCATCTAACCACAATCTGAGTGCTTCAATCATATTTTGAGTGATAAGGACTTGTTTTCGATCATGTACATATGCTTCTGCTGAAAAGCCATAATCATCATCATACATTAGCTCTACTTCTACTTCCTCTGGTCGCACTTGTTTTTTTCGTGCTACATAGACGCAGATTGCATTGATAATATCCTGTTCTGGAATGATTAATTTCTCCAATTATTTGCTTCCTCTCTTTTTTTGTTTCGATAGAAAGTAAATATTCTTTTAATTAAATTGAATACTAATACAATCGCAAGGATATTAATGAAAAGCCCTAATATAGACCCAAATGCTCCCATATTAGCAAAAAGGCTGCCAAACAACAGACCGGCAAGTCCTCCAACCATTAACCCTCTCATTAGACCTCCACCTGAGAAGAAGCCACCAGATTTTTTCGCTGTCGTTGATTGATTAAATTTTGACGTATCGTTTGTATTATTTTTCTTTTGGAAAAAAGAATTTGTATTACTATTATTGTTGTTATTGAAGCTTCGTTTCCCAGATTTATAAGACTTTGCTTCTACCGTTGTTACAGAGTCTTGAAATACTATACTTACTGGTGATAAAACTAAACCTAACGTGAGAATTGCTGACAAAATTTTCTTCATATTTTTCTATTCCTCCTAAAAATTTGTTTTGAAATTGACATACTAATTTATAGACTTTATCATTCTCCTTGCTTCCTTAGTATTTGCAAGAAAAATAAAAAGCCTTTCCATTAATTTGGTAAAGGCTTCTAATTTCTATCTATTTATCCCTTTACCAAGAACGGCAAAGGTCTCGCAAACAACATCTCGTTGCCAGTTAAGCCGGCGATTTAATCGCGTATTGACGACGTAACTGTAAGCTACTCCCCTTTGGAGTATGCAATTTTTAAGTATATATACATTTTAATATAAACAACTTGTCTAGTCAACTTATATGGTGTAAGCCTCTTCACCTATGTTTCCTGAGATTCCGCTAACTACTAAAAATTACACCTCCTATTTTTTGTAAATCAATGTATAGGATTAACTTATTTTCACACCCTATATATATAATTCCAAAATTAGTAAGTAGGTATGTAAATGAGCGCAACACTAACCTTTCCAAAAGCAAAATATAGCACAGCAGGTATCACCTATTTAATGTATCAAAAACCAAGTACTGTTGCTTGGTGGTCTGCTGTTTTCCCTGGATTTGGTCATTATCTTCTTAATCAGTATGCCCGTGCAACATTGCTGACTGTTTTAGAAGTAATTATTAATACTGGTGCCAATATTAATGAAGCGATGGTTTATTCTTTTTGTGGAGAAATAGAATTAGCAAGATCCGTTATTCATTTAGATTGGATGATTGGATATATTGTGATCTATTTAATAACAATAGGCGATAGTTACCGCTCTGCCGTACAATTAAATAAGTATATTGAATTATCCACACCTGATTTAGCCAGCTTGGAGATATTCCCATTTGAAATACAATATTTGCAAAATAAGAGCCCTCTTTTAGGGGTCTTCTACTCACTTTTCTTTCCTGGATTGGGCCAACTGTACAATCACCGGATATTTTTAGGTTTTTATGCAATATTTTGGTGGTGGGTATATATTTTATTATCACATGCACATAAAGCTATAATCCTGACCATTACTGGCGATTTTGCTTCTTCTACTGCTATATTACACCCACATTGGTTACTTTTTATGCCTTCCATCTTAGGTGGAGCCGTTTATCATTCCTATATAACATGTATACAACATAATATTCTTGCAAAAGAATCACAGCAAAAACGTTTAACAGACAGATATGTCGGTTCCAAATTTAGCATAAGAGGTGTAAAGGGATGATTATTGTCGGAACATTCCAGCCATCTATTGAAATTGAACGTGCACTTTTTGAAATGGAAGCACTAGGTGTTCCGCCAGAAGAAATGATGGTCCTATATATGAATGAGATTCCTCCTATCAGCAGGAAAAAAAAGGCTTCTGCCGATATTCATGTTTCATCTTTTGAAATTGGCGTTGCCTTTGCTACTGGTATGGCTGTGATAGGTGCCAGTATTGGTTTTAAATTAATTCTAGGACCTATCTTTAGCGGTCTTCTCGCTGCTATTATCGGTTTTTTTTGTGGTTATTGCCTGTACTATCTTTTTCATCGGAAGAAAAAAGACAAACTGTCTCAAGGCTTGCCTGAAATCATTGTGCTTATTCAAAGCACAAAAGAAGTTGCCCCATTAATTAAGGAGATTTTATGGAAACATAAAGCACTAAGCGTTGGAATGAGAAAGAGATTGTAAAAGAAACGAATAATAACAAAAGCCAAAATCTAATTAGTAAGTATTATGGCTTTTGTGACTATTCGTTTTTTTGATGAATATCTTTTTTAAACGAATTGACTAAATTAATTTAGAAAATTTAGATATTTTATCCATACAATATGCAAAAGAACATGTTAATATATTGGCATGGTATATCGATGTAAGGAGTTCTTACATCAAATGTGAAAGGGGGATGGCATTCAATATGAGCTTAGAGGACTTAAATAATCGAGTACAAACAGATCTAGCTTATCTTAATTACGGAGGACAAAACTGGGTTCGTCCAAAAATTCATGCGGAAGGACATGTTTTCGATGTGGTCATCGTTGGTGGAGGTCAATCAGGATTAGGGATTGCATTTGGTCTTTTACGCGAAAGAGTATCAAATATTCTTGTTATCGATGAAAATAAAGAAGGACTTGAAGGACCATGGGAAACCTATGCTCGTATGGTCACCTTACGCACTCCTAAACATTTAACTTCCATCGACCTTGGTATCCCTTCACTAACCTTTCGTTCCTGGTGGGAGGCACAATTTGGTAGAGAAGGATGGGAAAAAGTCGACAAAATCCCTCGTGGAGAATGGATGAATTACCTTAGATGGTATCGTGACATTCTGCAATTACCTGTTCAAAACGAAGTGAAATTGACTTTAATTGAACCCATAGAAAAAGGGATACACCGACTCCATATTAAAAGAAAGAGAACCGTTTCATCCTCCTTACTCGCTCGAAAGGTAATTCTAGCAACCGGCATCCAAGGGGGAGGAGAATGGCATGTCCCAGCCATGATATCCGATAATCTCCCTTCTTCTTTATATACTCATACTTCTGCATCCATCGACTTCCCTTCCTTCAGAGGAAAAAGGGTTGCCATTTTAGGTGGGGGTGCATCTGCATTTGATAATGCTAACTTCGCTTTATCACAAGGGGTAGCCGAAGCCCATGTATATGTCCGCCGTCATAAAATGCAGCGCATTAATCCGATTAGGCAGATGGAAGTATCCGGTATGATTGAACATTTTCCCGCCTTAGCAGATGATGATAAATACGCTAGTATTGCCCATTTTTTCCAGCATAACCAGCCACCAACAAATGATACTTTTAATCGAGCGTCTTCCTGGCCCGGTTTTCATTTGCATCTCGGTTCTCCTTGGCTGAAAGTAGCCAAAAAAGGAGAACAAGCAGAAGTAACTACACCAAAGGGAACCTTTTTATTTGATTACTTAATCATTAGCACAGGTTTATTAACAGATCCACGATTGCGTCCAGAACTACGTTTAATCGAAAAGCATATTGCCCGTTGGAAAGATCGTTATAAAGCCCCGGAAGAAATAGCATCTCCTATGCTTGATGCACATCCTTATTTAAGTCATGGCTTTTCTTTCATTAGCCGTGACACAGAAGGAGAAGCATTACTTCACGGTATATACTCGTTTAATTATGCTGCCCTCATTAGCTGTGGTTTATCTGCTTCAGCATTATCTGGCATGAGATATGGCATTCCCCGTATTGTAACAGCTGTTACGAATGAACTATTTCTGGATGATAAAGACATGAATTTAAAAGACTTTTTTGAATACGATACAGAAGAATTCACTGGAGAATGGCCTGTGAATCAAAAGGATCCCTCCAAAGTTATTTAATAACAAGCTAAGACTCTTTTATGCAGTCTTAGCTTGTTTATTTTGTCGTGTTTTAAATACAGGATGCTGGGTATTAATTAAAAATAACGGATTATAACTGATACATACTATCATTTAGGGGGTATTGAAATGGTAAATAAAAAAATGGACCAATTAAAAAAATACACCATTAATAATGATCAAAACGCGGGATTAACGACCAATCAAGGCTTAAAAATGGCAGAAGATGAATTCTCCTTAAAAGCAGGATTAAGAGGACCTACTTTAATGGAGGACTTTCACTTTCGGGAAAAAATGACTCATTTTGACCATGAAAGAATTCCTGAGCGCATTGTTCATGCCCGAGGAGTTGGTGCACATGGCGTCTTTCAATTATATGAATCCCTTGAAGCCTATACGAAAGCTGACTTCTTAAACGATCCAAATAAAACAACACCTGTATTCGTTCGTTTTTCTACTGTCCAAGGATCTAGAGGTTCTAGTGATACTGTTCGCGATGTACGAGGATTTGCCGTTAAATTTTATACAGATGAAGGTAATTATGATTTAGTTGGCAATAACATTCCCGTCTTCTTCATTCAAGATGCCATTAAATTTCCTGATTTTGTGCATGCTGTAAAACCTGAGCCACATAATGAAATTCCACAAGGAGCAAGTGCACATGACACATTTTGGGACTTCATTGGTCAAAATCATGAATCAGCCCATATGGTAATGTGGGCAATGAGCGATCGTGCTATCCCGCGCAGCCTCCGCATGATGGAAGGTTTCGGAGTCCATACCTTCCGCCTTATAAATAAAGAGGGGCAAGCCCATTTTGTTAAGTTTCATTGGAAACCAAAGCTTGGAATTCATTCACAGGTTTGGGATGAAGCACAAAAGGCTGCTGGAAAAAACCCCGATTTCCACCGTCAGGACTTATACGAGGCGATTGAGAAGGGCGACTATCCTGAATGGGAGCTCGGTCTGCAACTTATTCCTGAAGAAGACGAATTTGCCTTTGATTTCGATATATTAGATCCTACAAAAATATGGCCGGAAGAGGAGGTTCCTGTTAAAATTGTAGGAAAGTTAACCTTAAATCGTAATGTCGATAATTTCTTTGCGGAAACTGAACAAGTTGCTTTCCATCCTGGGCATGTTGTTCCTGGAATCGATTTTTCTAATGATCCATTATTACAGGGACGTCTATTCTCTTATACAGATACGCAATTATCTAGACTTGGCGGACCCAATTTCCACCAAATTCCGATTAACCAACCAGTTTGTCCTTTTCACAATAACCAACGGGATGGTATGCATCAAATGACCATTCACCATGGACAAACAAGCTATCATAAGAATGCATTGAATAATAATCAGCCGGAACCAGTACCTGTTGAGCAAGGCGGTTATGAGCATTACCAAGAAAAGGTAGATGGTAGAAAGGTTAGAGGTCGCAGTGATAGTTTCCTTGATTTCTATTCACAAGCTAAACTTTTTTATAATAGCTTAGCACCATTTGAACAACAACATATAAAAGATGCTTTTAGCTTTGAACTTGGAAAGTGTAAATCAGAAGCGGTGAAAAACAATGCGGTCGCTCTCCTTAATCGAATTGACCGCAGTATTGCTGAAGAAGTGGCAAAAAACATTGGAGCAGTATTACCTCAAGAAAACCTAGAAGTAAAGTCAGTGAAAAAATCTCCAGCCTTAAGCATGGCAAATACCATAAAGAAACCTGACACTCGTTGTGTAGCGATTCTTTTAAATGGAGAGCCGGACAGCGCCCAATTACTTCAATGGGTTCAGGCTTTAGCAGCGAATAAAGTGAATTTCAGCATCGTGGATAAACATCTGCGTACGATAGACGGAGAATTAAAAGTAACGGACACATACGATACTGCTGATGCAAGCCTATTTGATGCTGCACTACTTATTAGCACCAGTACGAAGCTGGAAACGAAAGCTATTGAATTTATCGAAATGACTTTTAATCATTATAAACCTTTAGGTATTTCCATTAATGATTATGCAGCATTAGAAAAAAGCCGCATAACAATAAATGAACCAGGGATATTCGATCTTGCTAAAAATACGATTAATGATTTTATTACAGGTATAGCGGAAGCTCGATTCTGGAATAGAACAGTATAATATAATAAAAGAATGCTTATGTCTTGAAGGCATAAGCATTCTTTTGTTCCCTGCGCTCTCCATGTTGCAAACCGTCCCTTCTTTCTTCATTCCTACAAATTGAAATACGTTTTTTTCATGAGATTCTTTTGCATATGGCGTCTTTTATTCTTTTCATCAAAATATAAGATAGGATTAAAATTTTCTTCATATAAATCTAAAAGCTGTATATCTTTTATAAAGCCGTTTTCCCTGCATCCTTCTAACACATTTTTCAATAGGGCACCATTTAAGCTTTCCTTGCTTGGATGTGTAAAGATAATCAATACGTTCATAAAAACCCTCCCATATGGTTATCAATTGATAATTGTTATTTGATAACTTCTGTGCTATTTTACCTTTGAGGTGATTCATTTTGAACGAAGAGCCATTTTTTCAACAGTTTATAACATTTACTGCTTCTGTTTATCAACTAAAGCATGCGTTAACCAATGATTTAAGACCAAATGATTTAACTCCCATTCAGAATAGTATTCTTAATATGTTTCCATTAATCAGCCGTTATCCAAAGTGAAATCAGCGACTGTCTGCAAATATCACTACTGAATACAAGCCGAGATTTGAAAAAATTAACGGAGAAAAATCTAATTAAGAAATTTACAGATGAAAAAATCGCAGAAAATAATTTATGTCACTTTCAGATGAGGGAAAAAGGGTAATGAATCACGTTTTTCTTAAAATGGAAATAAATTAAAGAAACGAATAGGCCACCTTTCTGCTGAAGAATTAGAGGAAATAAATACTGCGATGGCATTTTTACAAAGCAAGATGTTTTTTAATAAATATACAGAGGTGAATAATCATGTACCAGCCCTCCTCCTTTCTACCACCTAAAAGAAGTTTAACGGTATATGGAAATAGCACATTGTCGCTGGAACCAAATATTTGTAAAATAACGCTTGGTATTAATACAGAATCGAAAAATGTAACAACTGCCCAACAAGAAAATGCCCGTCTACATCAACAAGTCATTACAGCCATTTTGGGTTTAGGCATCCCCTCCTCCAATATCCAAACAATAGACTATACTATTTTTCCGCAATATGACTTTGTGGAAAATAAACAAGTATTCAAAAGTTATAAAGTAACCCATCTGCTATCTATTCTTGTCGAAACCATTCAGCTTGCAGGTAAGGTTATTGATACAGCTGTACAAAATGGCGCTAATCAAGTCATGAGTATTCACTTTGATGTCAGCAGTCGTTCCGAACATTACGAACGAGCGCTTCAAGGGGCCATTAAAGATGCTTTGTCAAAGGCAAGGGCCATTGCTGAAACTCTGCGTATAACCATCGATCCTATCCCAGTAAAGGTTATAGAAATCCCATCTGGTTCTAGTATTCCTATGCCTTTAGCAAAGATGTCGTTTGCGGAGGTTGGAGGAGTGTCTACTAATCTTGAACCCGGACAGCTGACAATTGATGCGAAGGTGGAAGTCAAATTTTCTTACTAAGCCCTTTTATTCCTCCAAAATTAGCTATGCTGAATTCCCGTTGAAAAATCAGATCCCATCACTTTAAAATGCCTTCTATTTTCTAATAAAAGGCATTTTTGCGTCCCACTCCTTTATGTAATAATCCTCTTCAAAATGATAACGTTTTAATAAAATTTTCCCATTCCATGAAAAATCTTTGACATCCTGATCAAAATAATGTAAAGTACCTAATGGTCGAACATTTCTTAAATAATTCGACCCTAATATTCGTATTTAGGAGTGTATTTAATGGATAACGTGTTTGATTACGAAGATATACAATTAATTCCCGCTAAATGTATTGTGGATAGTCGTTCAGAATGTGATACAACCGTTACACTAGGCGGTCACACTTTTAAACTTCCCGTGGTTCCTGCCAATATGCAAACTATCATTGACGAAAAAATCGCTGTATACTTAGCTGAAAATGGCTATTTCTATATTATGCACCGTTTCCAGCCAGAAATGCGCAAAGCTTTTATCCGTGATATGCAATCCCGTGAGTTAATTGCTTCTATCAGCGTTGGGGTAAAAACGGAAGAGTATGACTTTATATTACAATTAGCAGATGAAAACTTGGTTCCTGAATTTATTACAATCGATATTGCTCATGGTCATTCTAACGCAGTCATTGCCATGATTAAACACATCAAAAAGCACTTGCCTAATAGCTTTGTTATTGCTGGTAACGTGGGAACTCCTGAGGCAGTAAGAGAGCTTGAACATGCTGGTGCAGATGCAACGAAAGTAGGTATCGGACCTGGTAAAGTTTGTATCACCAAAATTAAAACAGGTTTTGGAACAGGCGGCTGGCAGTTAGCTGCATTGCGTTGGTGTGCAAAAGCCGCAAGCAAACCTATTATTGCAGACGGCGGTATCCGCACACATGGGGATATTGCAAAATCCGTTCGCTTTGGGGCAACAATGGTTATGATCGGCTCTCTTTTTGCTGGACATGAAGAATCTCCAGGAGAAACCATTGAAAAAGATGGAAAGCTTTATAAAGAGTATTTCGGTTCTGCTTCTGAGTTTCAAAAGGGCGAAAAGAAAAACGTGGAAGGAAAAAAAATGTATGTAGAGCATAAAGGTCACTTACAAGATACGTTAACAGAAATGGAACAAGATCTTCAATCCTCTATCTCTTATGCTGGTGGAAACAAATTAGATGCCATTCGCAATGTAGATTATGTTATCGTGAAAAACTCTATTTTTAATGGAGATAAAGTGTATTAAATAAAATAGCACATATTAGTAACCCCACCCCTTATACGAAAATTTATGCTAGCATAAATTTTCGTATAAGGGGTGGGGTTTTTTGATTAAACACGAAATGGAAGGGAGCGAATGACCACTCTACTTATTTCCTTACTAGCTTAAAGAATGTTCGTCTTTCTCCATTCTATACTTTATTTTGTGCCAATCTCTTTGATTTTACTAAAACAGCCAATTAGGAGAGTGACATAGGTTAAAATCCCAGTTATAATATAACTAACTTCTAGATTAATCCTCTTGGATCCCCAAAAATAAAATAGAAAAAGAAAGGTTGATTGTACTTTTATGAAGAACTTTTCCTTCCACACAAACCACCGTGAACGAGAAAAATCCCCAGAAACAAGAATTAAACTGATTCCTCTTACCGGCACCCAAAGCAGAAGTGAAATACTAAAGAAAATAGAAATCAGCTCTCAATTTAATATGCGTTATCGAGGACTATATGAATATTATGGAGATGATTTAATAGCATATAAAAAGGAAAATCCTGCTGATTATTTCCGCAATGAATTTCTGCGAACATTCTCCAGTTATCTCACTGACTATCTAGAAGATAACATGCCGGCATCTTGGCATAAATGCAAGAAATCTTTTATCGAGTTACTCCTCCTTATTCACCTGCCTAATGCTTTAAAAATTTCCCAGGAACGTAATAGTATGCAGCACTTTATATCTGAATTTAAAAAGTTTTCCATATGGCTGGATCACAGAGAAAAAACGACGTGGACAAAAATGTCAGCTTCTTATGGACAGACATTCCATGAACTACAGTTATGTGAAGATTTGTTAAATAGATTATATCTACAAATGTATCCACAATTTTTTGCATCAGATTGGGATTATCAAAAAGATTTATCAAGAGTTAGGCAGCTCTTAGAGGAATGCACAGAGGTGGAGGATAATTTCTTTCAAATAAGCACTATTGATAGAAACACCGTTTATTTTTCCAATCTTCATACAAAGAAACAATTTCAGGTAAATAATTTTCCGATTGAGGAGCAATTTCTTGGGCTGATTCTTCATGGTTCCATCGGCCGCTTAGAAGGCCATTCATCGTGGTCTCTGCTTCTTACAGCAGGAGTGTATCCAAAGCGAGCAAAAAGATATTTAACTTTAAGAGAAAATTAAGATAAACAATAAAAACATCGAGGCAAAAAAATACATATGCTTCGATGTTTTTTTGTTTATCCATTAATTCTTCTCTTTATATAGGACGTATAATTATTATTATCTAATAAATAACGGTATAATTATAATTATACATAATTGAGGGTTGTTAATTAAATAAGATATACATAAGTTTTCTTATCATCATAATAGACAAGGAGTTATAAGAATTATGACTATTCTTTTAGTAGATGACAATACTGTCAATCTATTTGTAATGGAAAAAATACTTAAAAATGCTGGATACGATGATTGTGTCTCGCTAACCTCAGCTAATGAATTATTTCATTATCTACAACTTGATGCTCCTAATTCCACAGGGAATAGTGTGGACTTAATATTACTTGATATTATGATGCCAGAGATTGATGGCATTGAAGCTTGTAAACGCATTAAAAAAGTGGAAAACCTCAAAGATATTCAGATTATCTTTGTCACAGCATTAGAAGATAAAAATAAACTAGCAGAAGCGTTGGATATTGGCGGCGTTGATTATATTACAAAACCTCTAAATAAAATAGAACTCCTCGCAAGAATACGCGTTGCATTGCGATTAAAAGCAGAACTGGATTGGCATACCCAACATGAAAAAAAGATTCAGTATGAATTAGACTTAGCCACACATGTACAAAGAAGCTTATTAAGTTCACCTTTACAAGACGAACATATGCATATCGAAGTTTCTTACCTGCCTTCTTTTAATCTTGCAGGTGATATGTATTATTGGCATAAAATAGATGAAGATAAATATGCCATTATCCTTTTAGATATGATGGGGCACGGTATTTCTGCCTCTTTAGTATGCATGTTTATCTCCTCTGTCCTAAGAGAATCCGTTAAACAATTAGTACAGCCTGACCTTGTTATAAAAGAATTAAATCGTTATATGACTTTACTAAAAAATGAAAAAGAGGGGCTGCCTTTTTACTTTACAGCTATTTATCTAGTAATCGACACAAAGGAGAAAACAGTAAAGTATGTTAATGCTGGGCATCCTTATGGTTATATGCTAGTTGATGAAAATGATGTTGTGGCATTAGAACAAAGTACTTGTGCTGTAGGATTTTTTGACGAAATGGAAATTAATACAAAGGAGATCTCCTTTGAAAAAGATGTCCAAATTATTCTTTATACGGATGGGGTATTAGAAGCGATGGGCCCTTGTGAATTCGAGGCAGAAAAACAAATCCGATCTATTTCCTCCAAAAGATGGGAACACACTAGTTCTGTAATGGATTATTTACTTACAAAAGAACAGCAGTCTAATCAACCAGATGATATGTGTGTCTTAATGATCCAAGCAAAAGCAAATAACTGACATATTATTGTTGATTATTTACATAATAAAAGAAAAAGGATTTCTCTTCATAGGAGAAATCCTTTTTCTTTATAACAAAGAGGCAGCACTGTTCGAAGAGCCTTAATAAATCTTTTGATAAAGTCTTTCGCCATCATCAAGTTCTCTATATTTTGGCATTACTTCAACAAAACTTAATGTCTCTTTATCCCCTAAACCTAGAAACCCATCTTTACTTAAACTCTCATAAAATAGATGATGCACTTGATTTTGAAGCATTGGGTTAAAGTAAATGAGTACATTTCTACAAATAATAACATGAAATTCATTAAAGGATTGATCTGTTACTAGATTATGCTGCGCAAAAATAATATTTTTCAACAAATCAGAATGAAAGTAAGCATATTGATGATCGGTTTTATAATATTCCGAGAAAGCATTCTTCCCACCAGCAAGCATATAATTTTTCGTATATGCTTGCATTTTGTGGAGAGGAAATGCACCTTTGCTTGCCTTTTCCAGCACAGTTTCATTCATGTCTGTTGCATAAATAACCGTCTTATCCTTCAATCCCTCTTCTTCTAATAAAATAGCCATAGAAAAGACTTCTTCGCCAGTAGCACAACCAGCATGCCATATCCGAATTTCTTCAAGATTTCGTAAATGCGGGATGATTTGTGCTCTAAAAGAACGAAAAAAGCTTGGATTCCTAAACATTTCTGTTACATTGATTGAAAAATCATTAAGAAGTTGTTCAAGGAATGCCTCTTCATGAATCACTCTTTCCAGCAGCCTCGTAATCGTAGGAATATTATCCATCTTCATTCTATAGTAAATTCTGCGTGTAATAGAAGATCGGTTATATTGACGAAAATCAAAACCTGATAATCGAAAAATCCCTTCGAGCAGCAGATCTACTTCGATGTCTGCATGATCTTGGTTCTCTACCTCTTGATCATTATTCAGGAATGGATAATCCATCTCCGTTCCTCCTTACTTTGCTAACCATACTCTTAAGACGGAGTATAATTGATCCAAATCTAGCGGCTTACTGATATAATCAGATGCTCCCGCCTCTAAACATTTTTCACGGTCATTCTTCATCGCCTTTGCCGTTAATGCGATAATAGGTATCTCTGTCAGATTCAGCGTTTGGCGGATAATTGTCATGGTTTCATAACCATTCATATTCGGCATCATAATATCCATTAGTATCACATCTAAATCTGTAGTTCTATCCAGAATGTCCAAACATTCCTTTCCGTTATAGGCAACAAGGACATCCATCCCTCTTTTTTCAAGCGTCGTTTTAAGAGCAAAGATATTACGATTATCATCGTCTACAATCAATACCTTTTTCCCTTTAAACACATCCTCATTCTCATCCTTAGAAATCACGATTTCTGTTTTTCTTTCTTCTTCCTGCTTTTGTTCTTCTTTATCTATTTCTTGTCGAGCTTCTTGCTTTTTCACTTCCATTGTAGCAGCTACATTCATCTCACTAATATTGAGCTGAGTGTCTGCTATTCCATTTGGAAGACTTGGAATAATGAGGGTAAAAGTACTTCCCTTGCCTTCCTCACTCTTCAAGGAAATCCAGCCACCTAGCAATCTAGCAAACTCTCTACAAATGGAAAGGCCTAAGCCAGTACCTCCATATTTACGTACAGTTGCTCCATCTGCCTGCTGGAATGTTTCAAAGATTAATTTATGCTTATCTTTCGGTATGCCAATACCGGTGTCTGTTACAGAAATATCTAGCCAATCATTGCTTAATTCTCTCATACTGCGGCTAATCTGGTTTCTCTTCTTAATATTTAAGGAAACTGTTCCGCTTTCCGTAAATTTAAAGGCATTGGATAATAGATTTTTAATAATTTGTTGGAATCTCTTTTCATCTGTAAATACGATATCTTGGAGACCTTCCTGTTTATTTACTAAAAATTCTACTTCCTTCTGGTTAGCGATAGGTGCGAAGCTTCGCTCCAATTGTGAAGTAATATCATGGATGCTTACTTCTGCAAAATGAACATCAAGCTTGCCTGCCTCTACTTTGGAAAGATCAAGAATATCATTTATAAGCGAAAGAAGATCTTTACCAGAAGAATGAATAACATTTGCAAACTCCATTTCTTCTTCCGATAGGTGATTCGACTCATTCTCCGCTAACATTTCTGAAAGAATTAGAATGCTATTTAGCGGAGTTCTTAATTCATGAGACATATTAGCTAAAAACTCTGATTTATAATTAGAATTTTGAATAACCAACTCTGTTTTCTCTTCTAATTCCTCTTTTGCTTTTTCTAAATCCCTTGTCTTCGCTTCTGCTTCTCTTGTTCGATCTTCGAGCTGTTCATTAGTAGCCATCAGTTCTTCTTTTTGCATTTGCAGTTCTTCTGATTGTGACTGTAATTCCTCTGATTGTGTTTGCAGCTCTTCTGATTGAACTTGTAACTCTTCCGTCATTGCTCTAGATTCATTTAACAAGCGGACGATTTCCATTCTACCCATAATACTATTAATCGTTAGTCCAAATGTCTCCACTACCCCGGTAATGAGATTTTGTTGAAGGGCTGTAAATTCTGTCATTGTAGCAAGCTCAAGTACAGCAATCGCCTCTCCTTCAAACAGAACGGGTACAATGATAATACTGCGTGGAGAAACATCCCCTAGCCCTGTTGCAATTAAGCGATAATCACTTGGAATTTCTTGATAATGCAAGACGCGCTGTTCTTTGGCACTTTGACCAATCAGACCTTCTCCTAATTGAAAAGTATCTCGAGCAATCGTATCACCAGATTCAGCAAATGTTGCCGTTTTTAGATAGGTTTCCTTTTTTTGTTGAGTATCTTTCACATAAAAGGCTCCAAAGCTTGCATTTGTTTTTTGTGCTATTTCTGTTATAAACACACTAGCCAATGATTCAATAGAAGGAATCCCTTGAATTTTCATCACAATATCAGCAACGTTTGATTGTAACCATTCTCTTTGCTCAACGGTATCAAGAAGGCTATTTGTCACTTCTGCCAGCTCTCTTATTTCATCTTTTGTCCGGACATGAATACGAGTACTGACATTTCCTTTAGAGGCAGCGATTGTTTTAATAGACTCTGTTACTTCCTTTATTGTTCTAACAATCGATTTAGAGGTTTGGCCAGCCAGACTAATAGCAACAAGAGAAATCAAGACTAATACGCCGAATAGTCCTACTGTTAAAGCATTATTTTGTTGGTCCAGCTTTGTTGCCTGCTTGGCCGACGCAGTCTTCTCTGTATCTCTAAGATTTGTAAACTTTTCTGTAATCTCGTTTATATAATCCCGTCCATTATCCTCTTTGAAAAATTCATCAAGAGCTTCTGTATTATTTTGTGCTTTATATTGAATGGTTGGCTCACCAGCCGTATTAATCCAATTCAAAATGTTTTCCTTTATTTCGAGTAAATTCTGCTGCTGTACAGGTTTATTACTCATTAACTGATACAATTCCTCAAATTGCTCTTTCCAATTTTCCTTCCCATCATTATACGGAATTAAGTAACTTTGATT
Source organism: Niallia circulans NBRC 13626 (assembly GCF_001591585.1). Lineage (GTDB taxonomy): Bacteria > Bacillota > Bacilli > Bacillales > Cytobacillaceae > Niallia > Niallia circulans. The sequence goes on from NZ_BCVE01000003.1 coordinate 198,574, forward strand.
ACCTGTGATTATGTAGCCACGCTGACCTGTCTCCATATCTAATACACTTTTCTCAATGGAAGATGTAAGTTCATGTATGCGAGAATCGTAATTGATAATCGAATTACGTTCCTGTTGAAGGGAGCGTATTTGATTATTTAGTAAAATTACTGACACAAGTAAGCAAAGAATGATAACAATGTAACCAAGGATAATTTTGGAGCGAATGCCAAACTTAAATTTCGAATCCATTTGATTACCTTCCTTAACTTATTTTCTATTTTAATAGTATAGTATTTACAATAAAAATGAAAAGGGAATTTGCTCTATTTTCTTCTTATTCATCTAGTTTATATTACTTTTTTTATCGCTTCAACTTTACAAGCCTATGCTTTATATTACCTACTAATGATTTTGTAAGCAAAATGATGCTTGAGTAACACTTTACTTTTCCATTGCTTACAACGTGGAAAACAAAGGGTGAGAATGACTATATTTACCGCTTCTCACCCTTCTCTAACATTCAAAGCCCTTATGTGTATTAATTTACGTCTGATAAAAACAATCATTACAAACAGCAAATTTAAATTTAGCTGCTAGTTCTTTCCCACATTTCTTGCATTGCTTCGTTCGTTTCTTCCCTTTAATCCCTGTCTTTAACTGATCGTTTATTTGGTCACTCAATTCCAGTCTTACCTTTTCCCAATAATAAGCTTCTGTCCTTCTTTCTAATCTATATAGGAATAATAAGTGAAGACCAATCGCTTTGTAAGCGAGTTCCAATTCCTCCAGACTATCTTGTTTAATTTTCGGTTCTGGTAAATCCCTGTTTTCCACAATTGCCTCCATATTTACTTTCCATTGCGCTCGTAATGAGGCTTCACTTGTGGCGAATGGTAGTTTCAGAAAACTAAATAAATCATGCAGGGACATTCTCGCTTCGACCATTGTATCCATAATCATTTCATATAGCTGCATTTCCTCGGTTAGCGAGGCCTTTTTTGTTCCTTCTGGACTTCTAAAATGTCCCCATAAATAAAAGAAGAGCCCTAGGTTATTGGAATACTTTTGAAATCTTTCTAAAACAGCACTTGTTGGTGCTATTGTGAATCTATACAAGTCTTCATCTCTTTTTTCTAATAAATACTTCATTCTTTTACGGTCACTGGTGAAAGCAACACGCCCAATATCATATATTCCCTTTCTTCCTGCTCTACCTGCAATCTGCTTCACTTCCTGTGAGGTTAACATCCTTCTTCTTATCCCATCAAATTTGTCATTCTCTAAGAAGACAATTCTCCTTATTGGTAAATTAAGCCCCATCCCAATTGCATCTGTTGAAACAATAACTTTCGTTTCTCCGTTAATAAAACGCTCCATTTGTTTTTTTCTTGCTTCTGGTGGCATACTTCCATAAATTATACTGACTTGCCACCCTTTTCTTTGTAATTCAGAGGCTGTTTCTAAGACACTTCTTCTTGAGAAACACACTAAGGCGTCTCCCTTTCTTGTATGACTTAATTGAAACAACTCATTTTCTACCTGTAACGGTGTCTCCCGTCGATATTCATGAACCTCTACATCTATATCACCTAATAACTGCAAAATCATGTTTTTGGCATGCAGACTTGCAATAATATGGACCTCTTTTGCATTTGCCTTGGTGATAGCACGATACCATGAGAATCCTCGTTCTCTGTCCGCAATCATTTGTGCCTCATCAATGACAACAACTTCGTAAAAATCCTTTTCGTGAAACATTTCTACTGTACTCGATTGATGTTGAGCCTCTAGAACAAGCTTCTCTTCTTCCCCTGTTTTTAGCGAACATGGAACTCCTTGCTGATTTAGCTTCTCATAAATTTCTAATGCTAATAATCTCAATGGAGCTAAATATAAACCGCTTGTAGCTTGCATCATTCGGTTAATTGCTTGAAACGTTTTACCAGTATTCGTTTCTCCAGTATGAAGGATATATTTAACATCTATATTGGTTGGAGGATAATATTCTCTTCCAAATATATCCTCAATCATTCTTGCTTCTTCTTCTTTACGTCGTCTTTGCTCCTCTCGATCTTCTGCTTCCTTCTGTTCCTTCCTTTGACGGTCTTTTTCCATAATCTCTTTATGAATTTCTACATCAAAAGGAATATCTAATAATTTTTCCAAATCAATTACATACTCAGAAAACAAATCCTCAAGAAACTCTTCTGTTATTTCTTCCAGTAAAGGCGTGCTTATTTCTAGTAAAAAGGAATTGCTTAAGGAATGGTCAAATATGTCTTCATATTCTTCTTTTATTCGAGTAGGCAATTTATCTTTAAGCCATGTCGGCAAAAAATCAATTAAATGCTGAAAAATTAAATTTTCATATGCTTCTGTCCGGTCTTCCAAAAAGTAAAATTGGTTATAGGGCATATTCATTTCATTTGATAAATATTCTTCAAAGGTTAATTCCATCGAAGATAAAACAATGCCATTCCGTTCTATCTCTAGCGCGATATTGCTTCCTGTTAAATAGCGAATATAGAGAAACAATTCCTCATAATGCTTTTCCATTAATTGCTCAATATAATAAGAGAATTTCATTTTATATTTACGTTTCTCTTCTAGATCTTTCTGTTCTTCTACGTTTTGCAAATAGCTTTTTCGTCTTTCTTTATACCTTTTTTCCCATTCTTCTTTATTATCCCCTAGGTTTGTTCTTAACCATTCTTCATAAGGGAATACTTCAACCTCGCGAATTTCACTTCTAAATAATCGGTTAATAACCTTTTTATTAAGATCATTAATGTCTAATCCCTTATTCGTGAGATATTGCTTCTTCTCAGCATACTTGACATGACTAGTGGCGGTATTAAGCCAAGTATTTAGCCAAATTTGCTCTATAAATACTTTTCGGTCATCCATATATTGTTCAAAAGCAGGCAGACGATCTTGTTTCTCTAAATACTTATTAACATCATTTAATATATGGTTTTTTGTTTGTTGAATCGCTTTATCGTATTGCGGTTTTAATATTGGATTTATCATGATGAACTCCTATAGGAAATGTTATACCATTCTTATTTTCCTTTATTTTATCTTAGACATGTAGTTTTTTTAAAATTTTTTAGACTTTCTCCCATTTTTCATGTGGACTTTATTAACGATCATAACATGGATACTAAACTAAAAAGTTGTTATATTGATTTATTTTATTCCATGTCGCTTTTTATCGTTTATTTGCATACGATTTTTGTGTTTTGAAAGATTATTTCCTTAAAAATAGGGGAAAATAAGTAAAGGATGATTTCTCGGGAAATAAAAAAATCCTTGCACGTTGGCAAGGATTATTTGGAAGGGTCTTCTTTAATAGAGTAAATTTTGTTAAATTAGTTTTTCTTAAGGCTTAATTCTTTTTTATACTTCTCTAGTTCTTTCTCTGTGCAGCGTACAAAGTGACCTGGAGTTACTTCTCTTAACTCAGCCGGTTCACTAGTATCATGTACAGATGGATCATATGCAATTCTCTTGCGCTCACGTTCATATCGTGGATCTGGAAGTGGAATTGCGGATAATAATGATTTTGTGTATGGGTGAATTGGGTTTTCATACAATTCATCTGCTTCTGCAAGCTCTACCATATTCCCCATATACATAACACCAATACGATCACTAATATATTTTACCATGGAAAGATCATGGGCAATAAATAAATAAGTCAATCCACGCTCTTTTTGAAGCTTTTTCAAAAGATTTACTACCTGTGCTTGAATAGAAACGTCTAGTGCAGAAATAGGCTCATCACAGATAATGAAATCTGGCTCAACAGCTAGGGCGCGAGCAATCCCAATTCTCTGCCTTTGACCGCCGCTGAATTCGTGCGGGAAGCGTGTGGCATGCTCTTTATTCAACCCAACTACTTCAAGGAGTTCTTCGACTCTTTGACGACGCTCTTCTGGTGTTTTTGCAAGATTATGATTATCAATTCCTTCTGCAATAATATCAAGTACAGTCATGCGTGGATTTAGAGAAGAATGTGGATCTTGGAAAATCATTTGCATTTTTTGATTAAATTTGCGAAGCTCTGCCTTTGATTTTTTTCCGTGCACATCTTCGCCTTCAAATTTCACTTCTCCACCTGTTGCATCGTAAAGACGGATGATTGTTCTACCTGTTGTTGATTTTCCACAACCAGATTCTCCAACCAGACCAAAAGTTTCTCCTTTAAAAATATCAAAGGATACACCGTCAACGGCTTTAATGACTCTATCTCTACCTGCGGAAAAGTGTTTTTGCAAGTTTTTTACTTCTAGTAATTTTTCTCTAGTCAACGTTTTTCACCGTCCTTGCGACCTGTTTTGGAGAAACCAAGCATTCTTTGCTTAACAGCTTCTGGCGGCTCAACCTTTGGTGCATCTTCATGCAATAACCAGGTTGCAGCATAATGCGTATCAGAAACTTTAAACATTGGCGGCTCCATTACTGTATCGATTTCTAGCGCAAATTGATTTCTAGGCGCAAATGCATCTCCTGCTGGAGGCTTTAACATATTCGGCGGGCTTCCAGGGATAGCGAAAAGCTCTTCATCCGTACTATCTAGGGTTGGCATCGATCCAATCAATCCCCAAGTATATGGATGCTTTGGATTATAGAAAATATCATCTACTGTGCCAATTTCAACAATTTTTCCAGCATACATAACAGCAACACGGTCTGCCACATTCGCCACAACACCAAGGTCATGTGTAATAAAAATAATCGCACTATCTGTTTTCTTTTGAATATCTTTCATCAATTCTAGGATTTGTGCCTGAATCGTAACATCAAGTGCTGTTGTTGGTTCATCGGCAATTAAAATCTTTGGGTTACACGCAAGAGCAATCGCTACAACCACACGTTGACGCATTCCACCTGAGAATTGATGCGGAAACTGATTAATGCGGATTTCCGCTTGTGGAATACCAACTAATTCGAGTAATTCTAAGGCACGCTTTTTTGCATCAGACTTATTCATATTTTGATGCTTTATTAAGCCTTCCATGATTTGGTTACCAATTTTCATTGTTGGGTTTAAAGAAGACATCGGGTCTTGAAACACCATGGAAATATCTTTTCCGCGAATTTTTTGCATTTCTTTTTTTGACTTTTTTACAAGATCTTCGCCTTCAAATAATATTTCTCCACTTTTGATGACACTTTGCGGTTCAGGAAGAAGTCTCATTAAAGCATTGGACGTAACGGATTTACCAGAACCGGACTCTCCTACAATTGCTAATGTTTCCCCTTTATTTAATTCAAAGCTCACACCGCGAACAGCTTGTACTTCACCGTTGTAGGTGTTAAATGATACTCTTAAATCTTTGACTTCTAATAATTTACTCATTTATAAACACCTACTCTCTTATTTATGCATTTTAGGATCGAATGCATCACGTAATCCATCACCTAATATATTGAATGCAATCATTAATACTGACAATACAGTCGCTGGGAAAACTAATAAATATGGGTACAATCGTAAATTAGCAAATCCTAGTTCAATTAATGCCCCTAATGAAGCATTAGGCGGAACAATACCAAGTCCGATAAAGCTTAGGAATGCTTCGAAGAAGATAGCTCCAGGAATCGAGAACATAGTATTAACAATAATTATCCCCGTAATATTCGGAACTAAATGTTTTCTAATAATTGTACCATTTGTCGTTCCTAATGTTCTTGCTGCCAGTACAAATTCTTGGTTGGTAAGTTTAAGTACCTCACCACGAACAATCCTAGACATTCCGATCCATCCTGTAATCGCTAAGGCAATAACAATAGAGACAATTCCTGGCTGGAGAATCAGCATCATTAATAGAATAATTACTAAGTTTGGTATTCCTACTAATATCTCAGCGATACGCTGCAAGACGTTATCGACTCTTCCGCCATAGAATCCAGATACCCCGCCATACGTTACACCGATTAATAAATCGAGTATAGCAGCGACAAACGCAATGATTAATGATACGCGAGTACCTTCCCAAAGCCTTGTCCATTGGTCACGGCCCAGTGTATCCGTACCAAACCAGAAATACGTATCATCCATATCTTTTGCTTCATAAATATGGTAGGTTGCTCTTACGGCAGCAGAATTTCTTGTGCCGTCGCCTTCCTCTAAAACTTTGATATCAACAAACTCATCTGTACTTTTATATCGAGCCATTGCTTTTGCAGTTGCATCCTCTACATTCGTACCTTCATATCTACCAGATAATGTACCATCTAAGCCTAACCAAGAAACATTCTCTAAAACTGGTATTCTAGGAGGAAGCTTCGCACGGGAAAGGTTCTGTCCATCGTTTCCGTAGTCATTCATATGTGGTCCAATAATACTCATTACGATTATTAATAGTATTATAAATATACTGACAATTGCCGGCTTGTTTTTTAATAACGTTCTTCTTGCATCCTGAGCAAATGTTCTGCTTGGTGCAGAAATTTTCTCACTTGTATTCTCTTCTTGCTTAAGAGGTCTAAATAAATTTTTATCTATTTGATTAAGATTCTTTTTATCCATTTTATTTTTTTCCTCCTGCAATTCTAATTCTCGGATCAATTAATCCATATAGGAGGTCAATGATTAAAATTATAATAACAAAGCCAAAAGCAAACATTAAGGTTGTTCCCATAATTGTTGGATAATCATTTACAGTAACAGATGTAACAAATTGCTCCCCAATTCCAGGAATAGCAAAAATTTTCTCTATAACCAATGATCCTGTCATTAAACCAACGGCCATTGGACCTATAACGGTAACTAGCGGAATCAGTGCATTGCGCAATCCATGTTTGAAGATAATTCCTGCTTCTGTAACACCTTTTGCACGAGCTGTCGTTATATAATTTGAATGCAATACCTCAATCATTTCTGTTCTTGTAAACCTCGCCGCAACCGCTAATGGAGAGATTGCAAGTGCAATGGTTGGTAGAATCGTATATTCAAAACCGCCCCAAAGCGCAACAGGCAGTATATCCCATCTTACTGCAAAGAAATATTGTAATAGTCCGGCAAATACGAACGAAGGAACCGATGTTCCCAGTACGGCAATAACTGTTGAGGTGTAATCGATTGGACCATTCCTATAAATCGAAGCTATCAAGCCTAGAAGAATCCCAAGCACTGTTCCTAACACTAATGCCTGTCCACCTAGAAGCGCGGAAGGACCGATTTTTGATGATAAAATTTTTGTAACAGGGGTATTATCAAATTTAAACGAAACCCCTAAATCCCCTTGCACAAGGTTTCCTAAATAACGAACATACTGAACTGGAATAGGATCGTTCAGTCCATACTTTTCCAAAATGATTGTTTTTTGTTCTTCACTTAACTTATCTTCTGCCTGCAGCGGACTTCCCGGAAGGAATTTCATCAGGAAGAAGGAGACTGTCGCGATAATGAATAACGTGATGAACATATACCATAAACGTCGAAGAAGATATCGAGCCATCTGTGCACCTCCTAATTTTCTTTGTTTATTATAGCATAATAATTTATTTTTGCTATAATCAGAATTTTCCTACTCAAAAATACAAGAGAGTATATGCTATAAAAGCATACACTCCCTCTTATTTCATAGCATCGAATTTTTCATAAAAGCAAAATTATTCTGCAGATCCTATAGATACCCATTTGTATTCATAAGTTGGTCCAAATGGATTATCAATTAAGCCTTGAATTTTTGGTGATGATAGGAATGCGCCAGCACGTTGATATACAGGAGCGATTGCTGCATCATCAAATAGAATTTTTTCAGCTTTTAAGAAGTTTTGGTAACGAGCTTCATTGTCTGTAGCAAGAGTTGTTGTCGTTTCTTCTAACAACTTGTCGTACTCAGGATTTGAGTAACCCATTTTGTTATTTCCGCCATCCGTAACCCATAAGCTTAAGAAAGTATATGGATCAAGGTAGTCAGGACTCCAACCAGCTAATTGAAGATCATAATCTTGGTTTTTATCTAAGTCTAAACGTTGTTCAAATGGTACTTGTTTCAATGTTACTTTTAAACCTGGTAGGTTTGTTTGTAACTGATTAGCTAAGTATTCATTCATTGTTTTCGATACGTCTGTATCCCCACCTAAGAATTCAATTTCTACAGATTTAGTACCTAATTCTTTTAGGCCTTTTTCCCAGAATTCTTTCGCAGCAGCAGTATCATATGTTACTAAATCTCCACTAACTTTACGGAAATCACCGCTGCCATCTGTCATTGGAGTGAAATCAGCTGGAATTAAACCGTTAGAAACTAAAGAACCATTGTTTAGGATAGTGTTAACTAATGACTCTTTATCAAACGCACGGCTGATCGCTGCACGGATGTTTTTATTAGCAAGCGCTTTGTTTCTTGTTTGGTTAATTTTTAGATAGAACACTGAGTTATCAGCTTTAACTGTATAGTCTTCATGAGAAGAGTATTGGTCAACTAAGTCTGATGATAATGAAGCACGGTCAACTTCGCCTTTTTCATATAGGTCAACCATTGTTTGAGCGTCTTTTACTACTACATAGTTGATTTTTTCTAACTTAACTGTATCTGCATCCCAGTATGTGTCGTTTTTAGCAAGATTCCACTTTTGCGCAGTACTTTCCCAGTTTTCTAAAACAAATGGACCGTTTGATAAAAGAGTGTCAGAGCTAGTCGCGAATTTATCGCCTTTTTCTTCCACAAATTTTTGATTTAATGGTAAGAATGTACCGAATGTTGTTAATGATTCAAAATACGCAGTTGGGTTAGCAAGTTCAACAACTAAAGTATGGTCGTCTTCTGCTTTAACTCCTAGTTCTTCTACTTTCTTTTCGCCTTTATTGATTTCTGTAGCGTTTTTGATTACGCCACCCATCATATATGGACCGTACTCAGAACCAGTGTCAGGATTTACTGCACGCTGCCAAGCATAAACGAAATCGTTAGCAGTTACAGGATCTCCGTTTGACCATTTAGCATCTTCACGTAACTTGAATGTCCAAGTTAAACCATCTTTAGATACTTTGTGAGATTCTGCAATACCTGGTTCTACCTTAGCATCTTTACCTAAACGATAAAGACCTTCCATAGTAGCTCCTAAGAATTGGAAACCGTATTCATCCGTAGCCATTGATGGATCCATGGATGGAATTGCATCTCCGTTAATTAAGTTTAATACTTGTTCTACATCTTTATTTTCTGCTGACTTATCTGAACCTTTAGACCCTTTGTCGTCGCCACCAGAACATGCCGCTAAAAATACACTTAACACTAACGTCAGTGAAAGCAGCCAAGTAAATTTGCGCTTCATTAAAAAAGACCCCCCATTGTTATATTATTCTGTAAATTACATCTAAAAAAGAAGCTAAAGAGAGTATACTATTATTCTAGTAGAGTTGTAAAGACTAAATATAGAGATAATTTCAAATATTGTTATACTAAAACAGTACTATACTGCATTAAAACAATAAAGACAACGCTTACTTTTTTGATAAAATTCTAAAAATTATTATCAAAAAAGAGGGGAAAAATACTTCAAAAGGCCCCACTATTGTAAAATATATCCATATGCCAATATACTTTTTCTCCATATATTAGCAGATTATTTTATTATACTAGAATTTTTTAGCGAGTGCTGTTTCACATAACAGTGGTCTATTACAACTTTTAGTGTAAAAGGTAAATAAAAATACTGGTTTTCTGAAATATTGAATTTCTATCCCTTTTTCTAAAAATGTACTTTCAATTAGAGTTAAGGTAAAATACTTTTATTCGTGATTAAAAACTTAATTAAAAAAGGTGAAACTTCATGCAAAATAAAAAATGGTCTATATTTCTTATAAATCTCTTTCTTACATTCATTCTTTTTTTATCTCTTCATCGTCATATTCTTTTGTTCATTATATTAATGCCGTCTTTTATTTAACTTTCTTTTATATTGTTATTTTTCTATTTATGTATATTGCTAAGGGCGGTTTTTTCGACGGAGTAACATTCAGTTTCAGACGGTTCCATCATGTTATTCTAAAAAGTAATGATTATTTAGAAGAATGGAAGGAGAAGCCTCTTCCTTCTCAAAAATTTAATAAAAGGTTTTACTCTGTTCTTAAGTTCCAAGTTATATCTTTATTTGCTTATTTACTAATTTTATTGATAATTTACTATATCTAATAAGATGGAGTTTTATAGTAATCTTTTATCCCGTACATTCTCCCTATTTTTCTACAACGTAGGAATATTTATTTAATTACAACATTAAAATTGTATATATAGTGTTTACCCATTATAATGGTGTTGTAAAAATATTGAAATGAGGGGGATGTATTAATGAAATTGGAAGCGTTTCCACCTGTAAAAGGCAGACATAACCTTGAAAACTATGAGGAGCTGTACCAACATTTCAAATGGGATCAAGCAGAAAAGGATTTTTCATGGCATCAGACTGGAAAAATTAATTTGGCCTATGAAGCTATTGATCGTCATGCTGAAAACTACCGCGCCAATAAAGTAGCCCTCCATTATTTTCATCCATCAAGAAAAGAAACATACACATTTAAAGACTTAAAGAAATTCTCCAATAAAGCTGGAAATGTATTAAAGGATGTAGGAAATGTAAACAAGGGAGATCGAGTGTTTATTTTTATGCCTCGTTCCCCAGAGTTATATTTTGCTTTACTTGGAGCAATCAAACTAGGTGCCATTGTCGGCCCATTGTTCGAAGCCTTTATGGAAGATGCGGTGAAAGACCGTCTCTATGATAGTGAAGCAAAAGTAATTATAACCACACCTGAACTAGTAAATAGAATTCCACATACAGAATTACCTGCTCTCGAAACTATTTTTATTGTCGGTGAAAATATCCAAGAAGACGATAAAACAAAGGATTTCCTTCATTACTTTCAAACAGCATCTACAGAATTAGACATAGAATGGGTCGATCGCAAGGATGGTTTAATCCTTCACTATACCTCTGGGTCAACAGGAAAGCCTAAAGGTGTGCTTCATGTTCACAATGCTATGATCCAACATTATCAAACGGCAAAATGGGTATTAGATTTACAAGAGGAGGATGTATATTGGTGCACAGCTGATCCTGGCTGGGTTACAGGTACCTCCTACGGAATTTTTGGGCCATGGCTTACAGGCTCAACAAATGTTGTGGCAGGAGGTCGCTTTAGTCCTGATGTATGGTATAAAACGATCGAAACTTTTGGAGTAACTGTTTGGTATAGTGCTCCTACCTCCTTTAGAATGCTAATGGCGGCTGGAGAGGAGGTAACAGAAAAATATACACTCTCTTCGTTACGTCATATATTAAGTGTTGGCGAACCACTGAATCCCGAGGTAATTCGATGGGGATACGATGTGTTTGGACATCGTATCCATGACACTTGGTGGATGACGGAAACTGGTGCTCAACTAATATGCAATTTACCATGTATGGATATTAAATTAGGTTCAATGGGGAAACCATTACCGGGAATTGAAGCAGTAATTTTAGATGACAATGGCAACATTCTGCCGCCAAACCAAATGGGGAATTTAGCCATAAAAAAAGGCTGGCCTTCGATGATGCATACAATATGGAACAACCAAGAAAAATTTAATAGCTATTTCCAACATGATGAATGGTATGTTTCAGGAGACTCTGCTTATATGGATGAAGAGGGATATTTCTGGTTCCAAGGGCGAGTTGATGATGTTATTATGACTGCTGGAGAAAGAGTTGGACCATTTGAAGTGGAAAGTAAATTAATCGAATTTCCAGCAGTGGCAGAAGCTGGCGTCATCGGTAAACCGGATCCAATTCGAGGGGAAATTATCAAAGCCTTTATTGCATTGGTTGATGGCTATGAGCAAACGGATGAATTAAAAGAGCAGATAAGATTATTTGTAAAAACCGGCTTGGCTGCTCATGCTGCTCCAAGAGAAATCGAATTCTGTGAAAAGCTGCCAAAAACTCGGAGTGGGAAGATTATGAGACGAGTACTGAAAGCTTGGGAGCTTGGTCTTCCAACAGGCGATCTTTCTACGATGGAGGATTAAGAGAACGAAAAAAGAGAAGAGTTGCTCCAGTAAGATTGGCTAACTCTTCTCTTTATTATTATTTTTGTACATAAATAGAAACAGAACCGCCATTTACATAGAATTGGCCCCAGCCATCATTATTAATAGTGACTGTTTCCTTTCTATTCCCTGTAATATCGTACCAGACTTCTCCAGCATTTTGTTTTCCTACTTCCATCCATTTATATCCTCCAGGACCATCTGTTATTAACGTCGCCAGTCCTGATTTATCCCTTGCAGCCTCTCCCTCTCTAGTCCATCCGATAATATCCCAATGATCAATATAGTCACGTTGCAAACCATATGCATAGTTTTTGCGAGCAGTTAGAATCGGATCCAACTGCGTTTTTAAAGAAGGAATCTCATAATTACTATTCCCTTTCGTTCCATAGTAATCTCCATAAAAAACAGATGGATATCCTTCAGCTCTTGTTAGAATGAAAGCATAGGCTAAGGGCTTAAACCATGTACTTACAACAGACTCCAAAGATTGTCCTGGCTGGGAATCATGGTTTTCCACTAAAGTAACTGCCAGCCTAGGATTGCTTTCCATTACAGTTCCTTTTAGAATATTCCTCATATCATAATTTCCATTGCTATTAGATGCATAATGAAAATGATAATGGAGAGGTGCATCAAAAACAGACTGATTATAATTTGTCTTTGCTAAATAGTTATTTAGCTGCCCAATATCATTCTGCCAATATTCCGCTACAGTAAACATCTCTTTACCAGTCTGGTTTCTTACATGTGTTACCCAGTCCCGCAGGTAATCATGTTTTATATGTTTAACCGCATCTAATCGAAAACCGTCTAAATTTAATTCTTTTGCATACCAGGTTCCCCATTTTTTCATTTCATTGATTACATCAGGATGTTCATAGTCAATGTCTGCATACATTAAATAATCATAATTACCATTCTCACTTGAGACTTCCCAATCCCAAGCCTTACCAGTTCCCCGAAATTTATATATTCTATTTATTTTCCTACTCTCATCCCAATCAGTCCCATCGAAATGATACCAATTCCATTTAAATGGAGAATACGTATTGCCTCTCCCAGGAAAAGTAAAGCCTGTCCATGCAGAAATTTGATAATCGCCGGATGTTTCCCGGTTTCGATTATTTGGATCTACTTCAACTGCAGTTACAGTCTCTGTAAAGTCAGCTCCTCCTTTATGATTCATTACTACATCGCCATATACATGTATGTTTTGTTTATGTAATTCAGCGATTGCCGATTTCAATTGGGCTTTTGTACCATATTTAGTCCTGACCGTTCCTTTTTGGTTAAACTCCCCTAAATCATATAAATCATAAGCACCATATCCAACATCATTTTGACTTGTTCCTTTATATGCTGGAGGGATCCAAACTGCCGTTACCCCTTTACTAGAAAGATTTGCAGCATCATTTTGAAGTCTTGTCCAATGATTTCCATCATTCGGTAAATACCATTCAAAGTATTGCATCATCGTCCCATTTGTAGAAGCCGCTGATACAAATTTTTCACTTCCAAAGGGAAACAACAAAAAAATAAGTATTACAATAATAAACGCTTTCCTTATAAAACCTTTCATTCTATTCCCACCTTTCTTGTAAGCGTTTTCTTTTTTATGATAATTATATGTCTACTTGTATGGGATAGTAAATAGGAAATCTTTCATTTCTTTTATAAAGAAACCTTCATCAGTTGGTTTTCCTCATAATACTGCTGATGGTTAGTTCGCTTATTTGATCTTTACAGGGCAGTTATTCTAACTTTGTTTCCTTCATTTCCCTTCAGTATGAGGAGGATTAAGAGCGGGATAAAAAGTACATAATATTTGCCGTTTAAGCCGTTCATATGTCAAAATGAATGAGGAAACAATAAAAGCGCTTTCCATATAGTTTAGGAGGAGTAGAAATCATGAGAACTATGAAGCTAGGTAGCAGTAATTTAGAAGTGCCAGTAGTGGCAGTTGGCTGTATGCGTATAAATTCATTAGAAAAAAAGGAAGCAGAACGATTTGTCCAAACTGCTTTAGAACATGGTGCTAACTTCTTTGATCACGCAGATATTTATGGAAAAGGTGACTGTGAGGAAATATTTGCTGACGCTATACATATGTCACCAACTGTTCGCGAAAATATTATCCTACAATCTAAATGCGGGATCAGAAAAGGAATGTTCGATTTCTCCAAAGAACATATTTTGCAATCAGTAGACGGTATTTTACAAAGATTGAACACCGAATATTTAGACACTCTTCTACTCCATCGCCCAGACGCTTTAGTGGAACCAGAAGAAGTAGCAGAAGCATTTGACATTTTGGAGCAATCAGGAAAAGTTCGCCATTTTGGTGTTTCCAACCAAAATCCAATGCAAATTCAATTATTGCAAAAATATGTGAAACAACCAATTGTGGCTAATCAATTGCAATTAAGTATTACAAATGCGAATATGATTTCTAATGGGATTAATGTCAATATGGAAAACGACTCAGCCATTAACCGTGATGGCAGCATATTAGACTTCTGTCGCTTACATGATATAACGATTCAGCCTTGGTCCCCATTCCAATTTGGTTTCTTTGAAGGCGTTTTTCTTGGCAACGATAAATTCCCTGAATTAAATCAACAAATTGATGAAATTGCAGACAAATATCAAGTAAGTAACACAACCATTGCGATTGCCTGGTTATTGCGTCACCCTGCCAATATGCAGCCAGTAATCGGCACAATGAATGTAGATCGATTAATTGATTGCATAAAAGCAAGTGACGTTTATTTAACAAGAGAAGAATGGTACAGCATTTATCGTGCCGCTGGAAATATTTTGCCATAATCTTATTAATCCAAAAGAAAAACCAGTCAACTACTCTACATAACGAGTCGCTGACTGGTTTTTTTCTTATCGATTGTCTACCTTTTCTGGGTACATATCATGGTTCATTAATCGATGTGCTGCCATCTCTTCAAATTTAGTGCCCGGTTTTCCATAATTACACCATGGGTCGATGGAAATTCCGCCTCTTGGAGTGAATTTTCCCCATACTTCAATATATCTTGGATCTAACAGTTTTATTAAATCATTCATAATAATATTGACACAATCTTCGTGAAAATCTCCATGATTGCGAAAACTAAATAAATACAACTTTAAAGATTTGCTTTCCACTATTTTCTTATTTGGTATATAAGAAATATACATTGTCGCAAAGTCAGGCTGTCCTGTTATTGGGCAAAGACTTGTAAATTCAGGACAATTAAATTTCACAAAATAATCTCTATCCGAATGAAGATTATCCACTGATTCTAATACCTCTGGTGCATAATCACTTTTATATTGAGTATTTTGATTTCCTAACAAAGTTAAATCTGTTAATCCTTCTTCGTTCTTTCTTCCTGACATGAAAAAGTCCTCCTTGTTTGGTGTTTCCCAACACTGCTTAAAAGAGAGGCATTTACCTTACGCAGAAAAACTAGCTGAATCAAACAAAAAAGCCATGTCCTTTATGGACATGGCGTGAATTGCATGTATCCATAGTTTTTTATAGAGGGTATTTGCTATGAACCTCTCCCGTTTCAGTACGGGTATATCTTTTCTTACTATATAGAATCCACAAAAATTCGTCAATTAAAAATCGCTGGCCTTCTATATCTTTTTTTCCCTTTATTTATGAATTACTTCCACTGTTTCTATCCCTTCTTTATCCATTTCAGCATTCAGATCATCTTGTACCGTTATATCCGCAAGCTTAACTTTTGAGCGATAAGCGGAACGAACAATGACATGGGATGCGACAGGAGAAGTTAAAAAAACAAAGAAAATTCCCAAGAACAGGCGAATGCTAAAAACACCTTCTATAATAAAAAAGACAAATGTGCCAACAAGGGTAAAGAGTACTCCCATAGTAGAACCTTTGGATGCAGCATGAGATCTTGTGTATACATCTGGCAGTCTTATTAATCCAAGGGAACTCAGAAAACAAAAAATAGCGCCACAGAATATAAGCAGAACAGATATGAGTTCAATCAGATTGTTTTCGCTCAATGACTACACCTCTTTCCATATATCGGGCAAAAGCAATCGTTCCAATAAACGACAAAATTCCAATTAATAAAATCACCTCAAAAAAACCTGTATTCCGAAGCAGAACGGAAAAAATCGCTACTCCTGCAATTAGATTGATTCCTAAACTATCTAATGCCTGTATTCTATCAGGTGCTGACGGTCCTTTGATAAGACGATATATTGTTGCAAGAATAGATATAATCAGTAAAATTAACGATCCAACCAATAATTGATCAATCATAGCGAGTCACCCTCTTTATGGCCATTTCGAATTTTTCCTTTGAACGAAAGATGGATTCCTTTTGTGCAGGGATATCCATTGCATGAATAAAGAACTTTTTATTATCGGAAGTAACCTCTACTACAACAGAACCAGGAGTTAAATTCATTAATAGAGCTAGTAAGGAGACTTCCAATTCCCCCTCTAATTCCGTTTCTAACGAAAATATTCCTGGGGAAATATTTAATCTTGGCCTTGTTATCTGCCTAATCACAACAACACTTGAGGTAAACAGCTGCTCAATAAAAACAAAAAATAACTTTACGACCGCAAAAAATGTTTCTAAATAAAATTTAGTTGGCAAATAGCGACGCAAGATAAATAAAACTAGTATACCGAACAAGTAACCAGTGAAAAATGTTAAGACATTCCATGTGTCCTGTAAAAACATCCAGATGATACCGATTAATAAGTTGATCAATATCTGCATAGGCATGGATACCACCCCTTTCTGTCTATTTACTACTTAAATTCCCTTAATTATTGCTTAAAACAGCTTTGACATAATAATTGGGGTCCATCAAGCCTTCAACTGCCAAATCTACATATTCATGAATCCCTTCTGTCCCTATCCCTAATGCAATGGTTAAGAAAGTAAGGAAAGCTATTGGCAGCATTAATCCCTTCGTGGTCCCTTTTTCTTGTTCTAGTGTTAAATCGGTATAGCCCCAAAACACAGCCATAAATACTTTCATAATAGAATAAAGGACAAATAAGCTGCTGATCAGTCCAAATGCACCTAACCAGTAATATCCTGCAGTAAAGGTACCCTCTGTAATAAATATTTTTCCTAAAAATCCACTTAGTGGAGGAATTCCTGATAAGGATAAAGCTGCAACAAAGAACATCCAGCCTAATTGCGGGTGCAAACGAATCAATCCACTCATCTCATCTAATTTACTTGTTCCAGTCAGATGAATAATTGTGCCTCCCAGTAGAAAGATAAGTGCCTTAATCACCATATCATGAATGAAATAGTAGATGGAACCAGTCATCCCCACTGTTGAGTACGTAGCAACACCCGCTAAAATAAACCCAACACCAATAACCACATTATAGGTCATCACTTTATAGATATCTCTATAGGCTACAGCTCCAATTGCTCCAAGGGTCATTGTAATAGCTGCGAGAATTCCAATTAATAAATGGGTAATGTGAACTTCATGATAAAAAATCAAGGTAAACACTCGAATAATCGCATACATTCCTACCTTGGTTAACAGCGCAGCAAAGATAGCAGAAATCGCTGTTGGTGGTGCACTATAAGAGCCTGGTAGCCAGAAGAATAAAAACAATCCAGCTTTTAAGCTAAATACAATTAGGAATAAAATTGCTACCGTCGTCATAAGCCCGCCTTGACCAACCTCTGCAATACGGACAGATAAATGAGCAAAATTTAGCGTTCCCGTAATGGCGTATAAATAAGCAATTGCAACGAGAAACAGAAAGGATGAAATAATATTTATCAGTATATATTTAATCGATTCTCTTAGCTGAACCCTTGTTCCTCCTAATGAAATCAGGACATATGAAGCAACAAGCATTACTTCAAAACAAACAAATAGGTTAAATATATCTCCTGTAAGGAAAGAACCGTTTACACCTGTTATCAAAACCAAGAATAACGGATAAAAATAATACTTCTCCAATTGTTCCCCAATCGAATGAAATGCGTACAGCAAACAGCAAAACCCAATAACACTCGTAACGAGAACAAGAATTGCTGCAAACATATCGGCAACCATACTTACACCAAACGGCGCCTCCCATCCTCCTAATTGAATGGACTGAATCCCGTCTGTTTTAATTTGATCAATTAAAACACACGCCACAATAAAAACAGAAAAAACTGCTACTAAGCTTAATATCCGATGAAGGATAACTTTATCTCGAAAAATAACCATGATCATCGCAAATACGATAGGAAGGATGATCGGCAAAATGACAATATTATTCATCCTCATTACCCCTTAATAAATCTGTATCATCGGTGCCTAGTACTTTATATGCTCTGTAGCTTAGTACTAAAAATAAAGCTGTTGTTGCAAAGTTTATGACAATGGCCGTAAGCAGCAATGCCTGAGGCAGAGAATCTGCAAAAGTATGATCGGTTATACCTAAGAGAGGTGGCCCTCCCTTATTCAATCCACCCATTGTAATAATAAGCAAGTTTACACCGTGACCAAGAATAGATGTCCCTAAAATAATTCGTAATAATGTCTTTGTTAAAATAAGGTAGATTCCGATAGAGAATAAGACACCTACAAGAATAGACATTAACGTCTCCATTATCGATCATCCCCTATTGTCATAATAATTGTTATGGCGGTCCCGATAACGGCAAGAGCCACACCCACATCGAAAAGGACTGCAGTCGCCAACTCTGTTTTTCCGAAAATCGGCAGATCAAAGTATCCAAAGGCTTGGGTTAAAAATGCTTCCCCAAATATCATTCCCCCTACCCCTGTCAAAACAGCGATTAACACGCCAACTCCCGCTAATACTTTAAAGTCAACAGGAAGGTTCTTTCGTACGGATTCAATATCAAAGGTAAGAAAAAGCAGTATAATCGCTGCCGCAAAGGTAAGACCGCCAATAAATCCGCCACCTGGAAAATGGTGTCCAGAGACAAAAAGGTTGATCGCAAAGGTGAGGATAATGACGACAGCAACCTTTGCAACACTTCGAATGATAATATCATTTGGTTCCTTCATTCTTATCTCCTCCCACTAGTCTTACCTTTATTAACGTATAAACGCCCAAACCTGCCACTGTAAGCACAAGAATCTCTAACATCGTGTCAATACCACGGAAATCTACCAAAATGGCGTTAACGATATTTTTTGCGCCGGCCAGTTTATAGGAGTTTTCATAATAGCTTGAAATAGAAGCAAATAGATGAGTTCCATTTGCAGATAGAGCAATCAGTGTAACGACTAGCCCTATGCCAATCGAAATAATGGCATTAACCACTTTAAAAGGTACCCTGCTAATTTCTTTCTTTAATTGCGGCAGATGATAGAAGCACAGCAAGAATAATACAGTAGTTACCGTTTCTACTACTAATTGCGTAAGTGCTAAATCTGGAGCTCTAAAAAGAACAAAGAAAAATGAAACAAGAAATCCTAGCGCTCCAACCGCTACAATAGATGTAATTCTCGATTTGGAGAACAGCACCGTGACAGAACTTACTATCATTGCAATTACTATTCCCATATCAAAGATAGTAATTGGTGAATCATGTGACATATCAAATGTAAAACCATTAAATAGGAACAAGGATCCCCCAATGATTAAAATGATAAAGCCAAATATATAGACTAAATAATCACGTAAAAAGCCAGTCATATAAAAATCAGTAATGGACTTGGAGAATTTCTCCAGATATTCCAAACCTAGATTATATAAATTACTTAATGTAAAGGCTTGTGGATATAAACGATAAATCTTATACCATTTTCGTAAAAGTAAATATAGTATCGTGCCTAATCCCACCACACCAATCGTCATCCAAAGCTCTGTATTAAATCCATGGAAAGCACTAATTTTTTTCGACTCGACCGTATGCGCAAGTGTTGGCAGCACGGCTGCAAATGCTGGTTTTAGCAAAAACTTCGAGACAACATTTGGAATAAAGAAGAAAAGAATAACAAGCGCACCTAGGATGATAGGCGAGAGTAACAAGCCAATCGGTGCCTCATGCACCACCTTATCTAGTTTTGGTGCTTTATTTTTCCCTCTAAATGTTTTAAAAATTAATACCATGCAATAAACAAACGTTAATACACTAGCAATCCAAGCTATAATAGGAATAAAAATTCCAATATGCTGAAGATTAAATATTTCCATTTCCGATGCTTGCACAACAGCGGTAAAGAACATTTCTTTACTTAGGAAACCATTAAATGGTGGAAGACCAGCCATCGAAAAACCGCCAATTACAGTAAGGGTAAAGGAAACTGGCATTAAGTGAATAAGCCCGCCAAGTCTCCGCAAATCCCGAGTACCGGTTTCATGGTCAATTATTCCTACGACCATAAATAAAGAGCCCTTAAAGGTGGAATGATTTACTAAGTGAAAAATCGCTGCAAAAATCGCTGTTGCATACAGCCCTGCTTCTTCTACAGCTAACCCTTTATACATTGCAGCAGAACCCAAGCCAAGCAGACTCATAATTAATCCTAATTGACTAATGGTTGAATACGCTAATAATGCTTTTAAATCTGTCTGCTTCACGGCATTAAAGGAGCCATATAGTAAAGTAAAAATGCCTATTCCTACAACAATCCAGAACCACTCCATCGTCCCGCCAAAAATAGGAGTTAGACGAGCAACTAAATAAATTCCTGCTTTAACCATCGTTGCCGAATGTAAATAAGCACTGATTGGAGTCGGTGCTTCCATGGCATCAGGAAGCCAAATACTAAACGGAAATTGGGCAGACTTCGTAAATGCCCCTAGCAAAATGAGAATCATTGCTGGTATAAATAAAGCATGGCCTTGAATTAAATCAAGTTGAAGCAGCGTTTCTCTTATGCTGGTTGTATCTGCCATAATAGAAAGCATAATCAAACCCGCCAGCATCGCAAGTCCGCCAAAAACAGTAATCAACATTGCCTTCTGTGCACCATATCTAGAACGGTCCCTTTCATACCAATAAGCAATTAACAGAAAGGACGACACACTCGTAATTTCCCAAAAAACATACAAAACATAATAATTATCAGACAATACTAGCCCAAGCATCGCTCCCATAAATAACAATAAATATACATAGAAGTTATGCAACGCCTCGCGATGCTTTGATAAATAGAAAATAGAATATAAAATGACTAAACTTCCTATCCCAGCAATCAGCAATCCAAAAACTAAGCTAAGCCCATCTAAATAGGTTATAAAGTTAATACCGTAGGCTGGTATCCATTTAACCGCAGAAGTAAACACCTCTCCTTTTGCCACTTTTGGAATGTACGTCAACAGGTAGATAAAAATAAGAAATGGCACAAATAGTACAAACCAGCCAGTATGAATTCGCGGCGTCAGCCTTTTATAAATAAAAGGCACAATTAAGGCAAACATAAATGGAAACAATATCATAAAATGTAACCAAGTCATTTTTAATTTCCCTCCTTTAAATTGGTTCTATTTTGATGAACTTAAGTCAAAAAGGTATTTATAATGGAAACGATGTCTAACCTTACTATTAGTAAAAGAATATAAATATATTTGTTCATTTGGATAATTTAAGAAATCCATTGACTCATAAAGTAGCATACGTTATAGTCATACATAGTTTATTATTAATGGTGTAAATCATTCACATCTATACCTGAGGTGAAAAAAATCATGATAAATGGAAAAGAACGCATGGATGAAAGTATTCTCGTCTGCGTTTATTACGGTCCTAACGGTGAACGTCTTATACAACGAGGCTGTAAATTAGCTAATATGCTTGATTGTCCACTCTATATTCTAACGGTTGATTCCAAACCGTTTGATGAGCTGGATGCAGAAAAGTCAAACTATATTTCTAGATGGAAAGAGTTAGCTGAACGTCATAGTGCGGATGCGTTTATCATTAAAGACAAGGAATCAAGACCAATCTCTAAGGTAATCGCAGAAGTAGCTAGAGAAAAAAACATCACCCAAATTGTTCTCGGTCAAACAGCGCAAAGTCGTTGGGAGCAGATTGCAAAAGGTTCGATTATTAATTCGTTATTACGTGAAATCCCATTTGTTGATCTTCATATCATTTCGGTCGCTCGTTTTTTGAAAAACCCTGAAGGTCAATATGAAAAAGGTGTACGTGCATATTTAGTAAAAGAACAAAATGGATACCGTCTAATTTTTAATCATACAAAGCAGGTAATGTATGAAGGGATTTTCTTTAAAGAACATGGTACGGATTTCAATAATGGTGTATTCAAATTTATGAAAGATCAAGAAACATTGCAAGTGCAAGTACATGAGGACATCGTTAACGAATTAACGAATGTTGACATCGATACGAACGCTAGTAACGATGATGATTATCTATAGGCCATTTATACTCCACCAAACTTGGTGGAGTTTTTTATTAAAGATTAACGTCCACTTTAACTAATCTCTTTTCGTGCTTTTCAATGCCTATATATTTTAATGTTTCCGAACGGGAAGTGTGATTGTATACATGCATCAATAAAGAAATAGCAATCCCCTTTCGATAGGCATGGTAGCCGAATGTTTTTCTCAAGGTATGCATTCCAATCTTCCCAGAAATTCCAACTAATTTTGCCGCTTTGTTTATAATCCGATAGGCCTGTTGACGAGTAATCGGTTGATTATTCTTCTGAGACTTAAAAAGAAATTCATCTTCTTCAAATTCATGTTCTTGCAAATATTTCTCCAATTCAGTATGCACTTTACTATTTAAATAGTATGCCTTCACTTCATCTGAATCACGAAGATACAAAAACTCCTTAATTCCCGACGCATCTCTTACATCCCGAACTTTTAATGCGAGTAAATCACTAACTCTTATTCCTGTATTAATACCTAATACAAAAAGGAGCAAGTCTCTTTGAGATTGTTTTCTTAATACTTCTTTAATCGCATTAATACTCTCAATTTCTTTTATAGGATCGACATATTCCATCGGTTTGCCTCCCAATAATGTTACATAACTTTATGTTATCATCATTTAAGTAACATTACAACGAATATCTACTATTAAATATTATTTCTTTTGTAGTATGCTTCTCTTGTGTGGAAATAATCTGTTATGAAGTTTTCTAGAGAATTTGCTTTTCTATGCTACCGGAAAGGTAATTTTTTTAACTTATATGAAAAGGAATATGGATATGTTTTTTCTTTTACCTTTTTTCTTGAAATGGGTTTTGACACCGCTTCTAATCCTGACAAACATAAAAAGGCAGTAAATGTCTCCCATCTACTGCCCCATCCTACTTAATATTGAAAAGCTTCTAGCCATTCCTCTCCCGTTTCCATATCTCTCACTTTATACGTATTTCCATCTACCTCGTTTTCTCCTATTATAATGACCTTTTTGACACCTTCTTTATTTGCTTTATCTAAAGCTTTTGCCAGTTTTTTCTTTCCTAGTTCTAATTCCACTTTAAAACCGTGGTCTCGAAGCGCTTTTGCTGCTGATATAGCTTCCATCGGGCGACCAATTGGAATAATGTAGTAGTCTAGCCTTTCCGCTTCTAAATAGCTATTCTCTAATGAAAGAGCGGCAAAAATGACATCCAGCCCAAAAGAAATGCCTACTGTTGCATAAGTTTCTTGGGAACCAATTAGGCCTCCTATCGCGTTATCATATCTTCCGCCACTCCCGATGCTTGACTTTACGCTTTTATCTGTTAAAAAAATTTCATATATCGTTCCTGTATAAATTTCAAGCCCTCGCGCAAGAAATGGGTTAAACAAACAACATGACTCAATTTCTAGCTGCTTTAAATATGCTTGTAATTCATTCCATTCTTCTAACCCCTGTTTGATAATCTCCTCTTTTTCTGCCAACTGTCGATACTCCTCTACAATACCGTCCAAGTCCTTTTGTAAAAAAGATTCTATAGCATCTATCGCCACTTGGTCTAATCCCGCCTCCCTTAGTTCTTCTTTTATTTTTTCTTTACTAATTTTCTCGATTTTATCTAAAATCAAAATCACACGGTTTACCATTTGACCTGTAATATTTAACTGACGGAGAAATCCAACTAATAATTTACGATTATTATATTGAATCGTCACGTCCATCTTTAATCTTCTGAAAATATCTAATGCCATCATCATGAGCTCTGCTTCGGCCACTTGCGATTGAACACCTACAATATCCACATCACATTGTGTGAACTCCCGGTAACGGCCGGTCTTTATTGGTCCATCTCGAAAAACTTTGCCAATCTCGTAGCGTTTAAAAGGCATTTTTAATGTTGGATTCATTGCAACAACCTTCGCAAAAGGGATCGTTAAATCATATCGCAGCGCCAGCTCTCTTTTCCCCCGATCGGAAAGTGTATACATTTCTTCTAATATTTCTGCCCCGCCAGCGTATTTAGAAGCAAGCAAGCTTTGATAATTTAGGATTGGTGTCTCTATCGGCTTGCAGCCATACTGAATGAATACATCTTCCATCGTTCTGCGGATCGTTCTTCTAATTCCTTCCTCTTCTGGCAAATAATCGAGTGTTCCCTTTACATTTTGATAATTCATCTTCTTCATTTTTTTAGCCTCCTGTTTAAAAATAAAAAACCGCCCTTGATTTAAGTAGTAAAACTTAATCAAATGCGGTTTCATGAGAAATAGCCTTCCTATGTACGATTTTTAAATCGAAATAGCAAGACTACTGTTTATGATGATGTAATTGTGAAAGAAAGATACTAAGTGTGCGTTTAACCATTTCCATCACCTCTTATTTTCCAAATACTTTAACATATTAGGAAAGAGAAAACAATAGCCACTTATTATACCGTTCCTTTATGTCCATATATGATACTATCTTAATTAGATTGGTAGGTGACAATAATGATAAAAGAAGTATGTGTAGAAAACTTCACCCTTGTTCCAAGCGCCATCCAAAAAGGGGCAGATCGAATTGAGTTATGCGATAACCTTTCTGTTGGAGGAACAACAGTAAGCTATGGCGTTGCGGCAAAAACGATTTCCTATTGCAGAAACACCAATACAAAGGTGATGGCTATCATTCGCCCAAGAGGCGGAAACTTTATTTATAACGAGCATGAGATAGATATTATGCGCCAAGATATCCACCTTTTTAAAGAGCTTGGTATAAATGGAGCTGTAATCGGCTGCTTGAATAAAGCTAACTGGATTGATGAAGAAGCGCTGGAGAAATGCATAGACGCTGCCGCTGGGATGGAGATTACCTTTCATATGGCCTTTGATGAAATTGCTCCTCAGCTAAAATGGCAAGCAATTGATTGGCTCGCATCCCATGGCGTGCACCGTATTTTAACGCATGGCGGCCCTCTATCAACCAGAATAGAGAACAATCTGCCTGCACTAAAAAGTTATATAGAATATGCTGCTGA
Source organism: Niallia circulans NBRC 13626 (assembly GCF_001591585.1). Lineage (GTDB taxonomy): Bacteria > Bacillota > Bacilli > Bacillales > Cytobacillaceae > Niallia > Niallia circulans. The sequence goes on from NZ_BCVE01000003.1 coordinate 223,998, forward strand.
AAAAATTATTATTATTCCTGGCGGCGGAATAACATCTGCTAACCTGCCGTTGCTTTCTTCGGAGTTAGGAATGAAAGAAGCGCATGGGACAAGAATTTTGGGGAATTTATAATTTTCCTAAAGAGGCATCCTTCTTTCATGAAAACAGCAAAGGGACTATCCCTAAATGGACAGTCCCTTCTTTTAATTATTCGCTTCTTTATAGTTCTCATCAAACCATTTTAATACAATCTGAATTGTTTTATCCCAAAATGCCCAGTTATGATCTCCCGGCATTTCAATATAATGAAAATCTCTTATTTTCTTTTGCGCTTTCTCTCTAAACTTTAAGTTATCCTGATAAAGGAAGTCTTCTGTACCACATATTTGCAGCATTTTCACCTGGCTATCTTCTTTTAGCTTCTCCAAAAGATAGAATAAGTCATTTTCACTGCCAGCCAGTTGCTGAATAGATCCAAAAATATCTGCAAATGCTTTGTCTCTATCTTTATCCCTCTTCCACAATTCCACGGCATCCATTGCTCCTGATAAAGAGGCAAAGCTGTTGAAGCGATTGGGAAAAGTGAGAGCCAATTTCGTTGCTCCATAGCCGCCCATGGATAGTCCAGCAACAAAGCTAGCCTCTTTCTGATCGGAAATACGAAACCACTTTCTCACTAATGCAGGTAATTCTTCCGATAAAAACGTCCAATAGCGATTTCCATTTACCATATCTGCATAGTAACTTAAATCCACTTGAGGCATCGCAATCGCAAATTCATACTCTGACGCATATCTTTCTAGTGATGTAGCAGTTAACCAAGCTTCGTCATCATCAGACCAGCCATGTAACAGATAGATAACAGGAATAAGGGGGGCTATTCCCTTTATCAGGTAGATAAATATTCATAGAAGTTGCTTTTCCTAAAACTTCAGAACGAAAATTCACTTTAGAGACAGCCATTTTTCCACCCCTACTTTTTATTAGAAATAAATGATTTTCCTTCTACAAAACTGGTAATTATCCATTCATCCTCGACTTCTTCATTATTTATCAACTGAACCACTTTTTCCGCTGCAACCATTCCCCAACGATGTTTGGAATAAGAAATTGTCGCTAATGACGGATTAAGAAAAGAGCCAATTTCTATATTATCAAATCCAATAAGGGAAATATCTGTGCCTATCTTTCTATCTTTATCTTTAAAATATTTATAAATCCCTACAGCCATTTCATCATTAAAAGAAAAAATAGTAATCGGTGAGCATGTCATCTTCGAATGAATGATTTCTGCTGCTGCATAACCCGATTCCTCCGTAAATGCAGAGGGAATAACCTCATATTCTACGCCATAGCGTGCTAATTCGCGTTCACTTGCCTCCAGCCTCTGCCGGCTATCAAACGCTTTTTCTGGACCTGTTACCAAATAAACTTTTCCCAGATTACTTGAAATTATTTTTTCCACCGCAAGCGTTGCTCCGCCTTTATTATCCAATAACACTTTTCTAACATTAGGACAACTAATTTCTCGATCCAGCACAACTAAAGAGTGGCCTCGATTAGCAAATTGAATAATTTCATCCGTGCTAAAGGTCCAATCTAGAATAATACCCCCATCTACCATTCTTTCCGGAAGAAACAGATGGGACTTCTGCCCACTGCAAACAATCATATCGTAGTTGTAATAGGCAAGACCCCGTTTAATTCCTTCTAATAGCTCTCCATAGAAGCTCCCGCCATAATCTGCAAGATAGACAGCTATAATTTTTGTTTCCTGCTTTTTCAATGTTCTCGCTGCCATATTAGGAATATAATTGAGCTCATTTGCAATAGCAGTTATTCTTGCACGAGTGGCTTCCGTTACCTTTGGACTGCCATTTAGTGCATAGGATACGGTAGAAATAGAAACACCAGCTGCCTTAGCTATATCTTTAATCCCTACCATTGCCTTCACCCCTTCCTATTAGCAGTATACTTCTAATATATTTTCTTGTTGTAATACTTTCTTCATTGCTTCCTTATTTAAGCATATTCCACCCTGCCGATAAAGATTATCTTCTAGTCTGTTCTCTAGAACATTTCCATTAAAGATCGCCTTCCTATCTTTAGACCTAAGTATATACTTAATCTCTACAGGCTTATCTAATAATTGAAATGTTACAGTTAAACCATTTAAGCTTTCTGGCAGAACTGGATCAATAATAACCTCTGCAGCTGTTTGGCGAATCCCTAACACATTGCTTATTAACTGATTAATATAAATTCCTGGCCCGCTGGAGTATATACGCCAGCCGCCTTTTACAGGAATACCGCTATTTTTAAGTTTACCAAAATTCTCTTGTGCTTCATACCTCGTTTTGAAATCGCCATCAGAACTGCTGAAATAAACATTACTCTGCCGAATAGCTGCATTTTCTACACGATCTTTGAGACCAATTGGATTAATCGTATTTAATCCTTTCCATGTTTCTTCTGCTTTCCCTAACTTCGCCATTGCTTCCGTAAAACGAATATGGGCGTGTACATATTGCAAACCAATTTCCCTTCCAAAGTTAGCAGCCTGTTCCGCACGTTTAAAGTTAGTGCTTACGCCGCCTTTATAAGATGCAGGCCGATTCATTAACCGCACTCCATCCGGAAAATATAAATTTTCTTTTATAATTTGATAATGATGTTCGGCCATCTCCGGTGTGATTAATTCCGCAATCATACTTCTTGTCATGGGTAATAATCGGTATTGAATATTTGTCTTTTTATCATCTGGATGTATCATTAATTCCACATGATCCGAATCCTCCATATAGACAAATCCTGGAATAGTATCTGTGCTTAAAATAAAACGGTTAAAGTCCGCTTTAATATTTTTAGCCAAATCAAAAAGGTATGCTGCATACAGATTATCATAGCTCTCTAACGCTCTCGCTAAATTACGGATTGTCTGGTAGGTAAGCGCTACTGTCCAGCTGCTAGCCATATTTTTCTTTAACCTGCTATCATATGGCTGTAATGTATCATCCCAATCTCCATCTCCATAACAGGATAAAAACGTATTCGGCAGAAAATTTTCCTCTATATAGTGGATTTGCTTCTTAACATGCTCCATTAACGGATAAGACTCTTCTGTTTTCGCAAATGTATCCCGATCTGTAAATGGAATAGACTCCGCTAATATGCTCGTATCGCCTGTAAATGTTAAATAATCTCCAACTACCTTTAACGGCCATACAATAACATCGCCATGACTTTCATCTGCTTTAATCTTTTCAAAGCGATCAAACATAAACCACTGCGGCCAATTCCCATCATTTTCGAATTGGTTTGCATATACTTTTTTCAAAATCTCACGGACAATTTCAGGGCGATTAACAGCAAAGAAATATTCCACCGGCCCCTGTGAAACGTCCCTTGTTCCCCATGCAGCCCCGCCATATTGCTCTAACCCATGCGGAGACAGATAATGGACTAGCATATTATGAGAATACCATCTACTAAGCAGATTCATTCTCTCTACTTCTTCTTGGATGAGCGGATTCTCATGCTTCATCTGAAAACCATTTAATAATCCATCCAGATAACGTTCATAGCTTTCCGTCTCTATACTTTCGATCTTTTGATGATGCTGATAATTTCCTCTGTGCAAATTCCCCTGAATAGTAAGGTTTACGGTATGTTCTTGCAGCAATTCTAACATGACTAGCGGGAAGTCAGATCCTTCCTTAAGAGAAACAAAAACCGTTTCATCCTTCAACGTAAAGGGTTGTTCAACATGGATATGATAAGTTAGCTCTGGATAGCCTTGATCGACAGTTGAACTTGGTGTGCCATTAAATGTGATGACTTGATTTGATTGTTCCCATTTAAACGGTACAGAATCCTCTCCATCATTCATTAAAATATGATTACTAATGACGAAATCATATTTTTTCCCTTTTTTACTCTCGATGCTCAGCTTAATCTCATGCTCTTCAACAGAGGTATAATTTGTCACTGTAATCAAGTCGTCCGCAAGCTTGTAATACCATTTAGCAACATTAAAGCCCATTTCAAATGCAGATGGCATAGCTAATAACTGCCACTGATTATTTATTTTTATATAAATCCGTTGACCAGATTTCTTCATTATATTAAGTGAATTTCTATTATTGCTCATCATTTTGTTCATGGAAGTGTTCCCTAAAACAATTTGGGAATTAAAAATTCCATACATATAGACCGTTGTAGCCATTACCGGTTTATCTACTACTAAGTCAGTTCCGCTTAAAAGGATATGACCATGCGGCCTTTCCATTTGAACTTCCTTTTCCTTTAATACAACATGACGTTGATTATCGGTAAAAAAGGACAAAAGTTTTTGATCTACTATCTCTTTTTCTAGTTGAATACCAAATAACTCATCTATTTCCTCAGGAGTCAACCTTTCTGTTTTGATAACTTGATTAACGATACACGTCATTTTATTTACTGGTTTTGTAACCTGTTCCAACTTGCTTGCTTCTACCCAAATTTTTTCTATTTGTTCCGTAGTAAAACAAGGTTTCTCTACGGCTGCTGGATGGTTTTCCAAGATAGAACCATAAAAAACGAACGATTGCTTCTCTTGTACATTTCGTTTCTCTGTTTGCAGGGCCGCATAAGCCATTTCATACTGATAAACCTCTGTTGGAAGGCTTTCTCTCTGTAATGCCTCAGGAATATTTGTTTCTTTGTAGGACTTTCCAAAGAATTGGTATCCATCTGTACTAAATCCAATTGTTTTTTGCAAACATCCTTGTTGTAGATACGGAAATTTACCCTCTTGCGGCTGATTTTGTCTGGAGCAAATTGTATATCCGTGCTGTGAATCGATGTAATGATCGATATATTGAGACACATACGCTTCATTTGATTGAACGGCTCCTTTTGCCGCAATGCCAATATCCTGTCCATATAATAAGTCTACTGTTTGATTCCCTTGTAAAGAAACTTCCCAGAACCATACATCCTGTAAAGTTAATATAAATTTAACTTCATAGGATACTCCTTGAAAGGTGCCATTCCAAATTAATACACGCTCACCTACTGCCAGCTTGCTATCCGATTGAATACCTAGTAATGGTGTTGAAAGAATTGTCCCATTTTTAAACACACGCAAATAGATCTGGTTAGCACTGCCATCTAATAAATTCCCTATGAGTTGGTTAACCATTATATCCTTATGACAAATCTCATATATATCCCCGCTAGGAAGAAATGAAAATGTCGTATTATTCCCATTCAATGTAACTATTTGAGTATTCATATCTTCATCCCTATCCTCTTATCTTTTTTAATTTAAAACATTTTGATTGAAGTTCTATGCTATTTGGACCAACCATTACTTCAAAATCGCCATCATCACTGATGAATTGCATATTTCTGTGGGTATATCGAAGCTGCTTCTCCGAAATAATAAATGTTACCACTTGCTTTTCTCCGTTTTCTAAATAAACTTGCTTAAAGTCCTTTAATTCCTTAACAGGACGCACCACTTCTCCGACTAGATCACGAATATAAAGCTGGACCGTTTCTGTGACAGGATAGTTGCCTCTATTCTCCACTTCCACCGTAACTGTCACGGCTTCATTCTCCGATATGGTCTCTTTATCTACTTGCAAATTGTTATAAACAACTTCGCTGTAGCTTAATCCATAGCCAAATGGATAACGTGCATAATTTGAAACATCCAAGTATTTAGAAACATATTTTTCGTCCGGATTCTCTTCATAAGGACGACCTGTATTATCTCCATTGTAGTAAACTGGCACTTGCCCCACATTTTCTGGGAAACTCATGCTTAAACGTCCACTTGGGTTTACATCTCCATATAAAATGTCACTCAGTGCATTTCCACCTTCTGTACCAGGGAACCACGCTTCTAAAATGGCAGCTGCTCCATCTAGCTCACTAATATCTAACGGTCGGCCATTATACAGCGTAACGATTATCGGTTTACCTGTATCCTTTAATTGCTTAAAAAGCTTTATCTGTTCTTTCGGCAAGGAAATATTACTTCGGCTGGCCGCCTCTCCACTCATCCATTCTTGTTCCCCTAAAGCTAATACAACGACTTCTGCATGACTCGCTGCTTTTAGTGCACTTGAAATCATGTCTTCTGATAGTTCAAAGTAATCACAAGGTACTTCTGCTGAGAGAATATTAGCAGATTTCGTTTGCATCCCTTCAAGTAACGACACAGCTTCATCCATTTTCCCTTGCCATGACCAAGCTCCTAAAATATCCTGTGAATCTGCTCCCGGTCCGACAACTGCTACTTTTTGATTGGCAGATAACGGCAGGACTCCATTGTTTTCTAGCAATACAATTGATTTTGCTGCTATTTCTCTGGATGCATTTCGATGAGATTGTGACAGTATTACTTCTTTTTCCCGATCCGCATCTGCTCCGCGATGAGGATTTTCAAATAACCCTAAATCATTTTTCAATTCTAAAATTCTTAGCACTGCTTCATTTAAAAGTTTTTCGTCTACTACTTCTTCCTCTACTAACTCCTTTAAATAGTGAGCATAACAAGTGGTCATCATCTCAATATCTACTCCTGCCTTTATGGCAAGCTCCGCAGCCTTTTTTTCATTTCCAGCTACGCCATGAGCAATCAATTCCTTCACTGCTCCCCAATCAGATATTACTACCCCATCAAAACCAAACTGTTCCCTTAATATTTTTCTAAAAAGCCACTCATTCCCAGTTGCGGGAATCCCGTCCACTGTATTAAAGGAGGTCATTACTAATTTAGCACCTGCATCAATAGCAGCTTTGTAACTCGGTAAATAGCTTTCCCTTAGTTGCCGTTCAGACATATCGACCGTATTATAGTCTCTTCCTCCTACTGGAGCACCATATGCAGCAAAATGCTTTACACAGGCCGCTAGTCGTTCTGTATCGCTTTTCAAGTCTTCTCCTTGATAGCCGTGCACTAACGCTTTCGCAAATTCACTATTTAAATGAGCATCTTCTCCTGTTGATTCCATCACTCTCCCCCATCTAGGGTCGCGCACTAAGTCAACCATCGGTGAAAAGGTTACATGTAAACCAGATACACTAGCTTCTAATGCAGAAATTCGCGCCATTTTTTCCGCAGCTTCTAAACTCCAGGAACTCCCTAAACCTAAAGGAATGGGGAAAATCGTTCGAAATCCATGGATAATGTCAGCCATCATTAAGGTTGGAATTCCTAAGCGATGCTTTTTCATATATTCCTTTTGGATACGAATAGCTTCTTCAGCTCCCGATAAACCTAATGTAGAGCCAGCTTGTTTGATATTTTCTTCTGTTAACCCTAAATCAGTTAAAGGTCCTGTCATTTCTTCACTTTTTTTTGTATAAAAATCGGCAGAAAGCTGTAGAAGCTGATCTACCTTTTCCTCTACTGTCATTTCATCCACTAATTTAACTAAATCTTCTTGTCTCATTTACATGCTCCTTACTTCAATCCTGATACATTGAATCCTTGCAGGATGTATTTTTGGAATATCATGAATACAATAATGATTGGAATAATCATAAAGGTAGAACCAGCCATCTGCAGAGCATAATTGCTTGCATATTGTCCTTTTAAAAGCTGTAGACCAACAGATAATGTATAATACTTTTCATCATTAGCCATAATTAGCGGCCATAAGAAGGAATTCCACGCACCGATAAAGGTCAATATTCCCTGCACAGCTATAACCGGGCGTGAAACAGGCATAATTATTTTCCAAAATATTTTCCATTCACTCGCACCATCTAATCGAGCCGCTTCTAATAATTCGTTCGATATAGTAGACATAAACTGACGGAATAGGAAAATGGCAAAAGCCCCCACTAGACCCGGAAGAACAATCCCTGCCATTGTATTTGTTAAACCCATTGCGTTTAAAATCAAATAGACTGGAATCATTGTGACTTGCCCAGGTATCATCATTGTCGCAAGCACTAAATAAAAGAGAATATTCTTTCCCTTGAAGTTATATTTTGCAAAGCCGTATCCTGCCATTGCGTTCAAAATTAGTCCGCCAAATGAGCATAGGACGATAATTAATGTATTTTTTAAATACACAGCAAAGTTAAACGCTAAAAACAATTCTTTAAAATTAGCAAAAGTAATCTCCTGCGGCCAAATAGTTGGAGGAAACTGCATAATTTCTGCATCCGTTTTCAGGGAAGAAAGCAGCATCCAAATAAATGGTAAGACCATAAAAAATCCGCCAACAGTAAGAATAATTCCAACAATCCACTTTGAAGTTCTCATTTGCTTTTGAGATGTATGCATAGCTATTTCCTCCTATAATGATTCTTCATCACTCTTACGCTGAATGCGGAATTGAATCAAGGTAACGATAATAATCGCAATAAATAAAATAAATGACCCTGCCGCTGCATAACCAAACTTACTAAATTGGAACCCGTTCCGGTAAATAAATAACGCAACGGAAGTAGTACTATCTAAAGGCCCGCCATTGGTCATAATAAACGGTTCTTCGAAAAACTGGAGCCAGCCAATCATCGTCGTAATCGTTACAAAGAAAGTTGCAAACTTAAGCATTGGTATCGTAATTTGAAATAATTGTTGACGTCGATTAGCGCCATCTAATGAGGCAGCCTCATAATATTCTTTCGGTATACCTTGAAGAGCCGCTAAAAAAATAATCATATTCGTACCAATTGCTCGCCATAAAGCAAGAATAATTAATGACACTTTCGCCATTGTCGGATCTTGCAGCCACGGTACTGGAGAAACATTGATAAGAGACAGTAAATAGTTTAAAAATCCAAAGCTCGGGTTATAAAGATAACTCCAAACCACTGCTACGGCGACCACATTTGTTATCGACGGCGTATAAAAAATCAACCGAAAAAATTGAAATATTTTATTTTCCCCGAAGTTAATCATAACCGCGATTCCTAAGGAACAGGCGATAACTAAAGGCACACCAATCACTACATAAAACAAGGTATTTCCAATAGACTTGAGGAAAACAGGATCTGTTAAGATTTCCTTGTAATTACTTAATCCCACAAAATTGATCTGTGACCAATCCGCTAATCCAACTAAGCTGATATCTGTAAAACTAATAAAAAAAGCTACAACTATAGGAATTAAGGAAAACAACATTAGTAAGAGCAATGCAGGAGAAATGAATAAATATGGGGCTCTTTTACTAGTAAAGTTTCTCAATTTTAAAGCACTTCCTTTACTTTAAATAGAAAGGAGCATCTCTTTAGAGAAAGATTCCTTTTAACACATTCAGATTAGAAAGATATTTTTCTAATCGAACGGTTTATTCAGATAGCTTCCTCTAATGTTTTAGATACTCCTTTCTGCTCATTTATTTACTTAAAACCTTTTCTGATTCTGCATTAAATGCATCCATCTCTGTCTGTACATCTGCTCCACCTAAATAAATTTTCTCAAAATGCTTCAAATAGTTTTGAGCGATTTCTTCAAATTCTGGAATCAATGGCATGGGATGAGAATTTTCCATTTGTGCTCCAAATACTTCATATAATGGATCTCCGGCTAGCTTTTCATCCTTCCACGCTTCTTTTACTGTTGGCATGGCATTTGTTAATTCTAACCACTTTAATTGGTTTTCCTTGCTGACCATAAAATCAATAAATTGTGCCGCTTGATCTTTTTTCTTCGAATGTTCAAATATGGTTAAATTCGATCCACCAAGACTAGAATCATTATTATCTTTTCCAGCAGGAAGAACGGCAGTTGCCCATTTGCCTTCGATATCCGGCACTGTATCATTGACTGTTTTCACCATCCACGGACCACTAATAAACATTGGTACAATAGCATCTCCTGAGAACGTTTGCGAAACATCCATTCCTAAGTCCTGTTTAGGCGCATAACCTTTTTGGATCATATCATTTAAAAACGTCACTGCTTCTACAAACGGCGCTTGGTTAAATCGCGCTTCTTCCTTATCTGACAGTAATTCAGAACCATTTTGTCGAGCAAACATGAAACCAAGTGTTTGTTCTTTCGAATCGACATTTAAACCATACATATTGTCTCCTCGTTCTGATAATTTCTTCGCGGCGTCTTCAAGCTCTGCCCATGTTTTAGGCGCCTCTTTATATCCAACGGATTCTAAAATATCCGTACGATAGAATAAAACTCTCGTTTCTGCCGCCCATGGAATCCCGTAATACTTATCATCAAACTTGGTTGTTTCTACTGACCCTTCGAAAAAGTTTTCTGGCTTTAAATGATCATTTTTATCAATAAATGGCCCCATATCCGCCAATGCACCAGCTTCTTGAAACTCCGGCATCCAAGTAGTGCCCATTTGAAGGACATCAGGTCCTTCCTTCGAAGCTACGGCTGTCAGTAATTTATCATGAGCACTAGCCCAGGGGATTGCTTGAATTTTTACTTCAATGCCTGTTTCTTTCGTAAATTCCTCCGCCATTTTAGGGAGCTGCTTCACTTCATCTCCCATTCCCCAAACGGTTAGTACTTCTGAGTCACTAGCATCATTTTTACTCTCAGAACATCCCGCCATTAATCCTACTGCAAGTAATGCTGTGGTTCCTAGCAATGCAAATTTCTTTTTGAAATTCATTCTTGTTTCCTCCATTTTCAGATGAATTTTATAGAAACGTTTCGATATAAGTTAGTATATATCACGAAAAATTAACTTGCAAGCGTTTTCTAATTAATACATTTAATATTATTAGTAGAAACGTTTCACAAAACACAATAAAAAAGACCCAACAAAGTGCAAAGATTTAAGTAATATCAATGTTTTATATTGACATTCTTTCCTCTTTTACCTCCGTTGGATCTCCCCACGTTCATTGGAACTTATCCTTTAAAAAAGTCTTTTAGTACTTGGAAATCTTCCATTACATCAATCTTATTCGGCTCTGCATTTTGCAGTCTTTCTACCATTGCTGGTATGTCATTTAGATCTTTGTTATCAGTATATTCAATAAAGGATAACTCATGCAGCCAATCATTATAAGAATGTTTTGCTTTTCCATAGCTATTTCCGAACACTAGACAAGGTGTCTTAGTGATAATAGAAAAGATCATAGCATGCAACCGATCTGTAATGATTAACTTTTTGGAACCAATTTTATCAAGCGTTTTTAAGAAGTACTTTTCACGGTCCGCATAATCAATCACATCAACCTCTGATAAAACCGTATCTGTCCGCTCCACAGACTCCGTTTTTCCAAATAACTCCATTAAGTCGGAAACAAAGCTTTCTTCTGTCACCTTCTCCTTATCTGCTCTTAGAACAAATAGAACACCATCACGTTCCAGCTCCCTTGGCTCAATAGACAGAGATAATACCATATCTGGAGTGTAAATAACATTTGCCTGGAAGGTTTCTTTTAAAATATCTAAAGTTTGATTCTCTCTTGCCACTAAAGTTAGATTAGGATTTTGATTGTATGCCTCTTGGCTTTTCCGCTTCTCTTCTCTACCTTCCTCTGTATCCTCAAAAAAGGCGGATTGTGGAAAAACAATTGTTTTGTAGTCTTTAAAGGATGAAACTACTTTTCTACGATCTTCCTCAATATCTACGTATAAACTTCCGAGATTTCCTCCACCTGTAAAACAAACAATATCATCTTCGCTTATAATCTTTTTGACTAGCTCTATTCCTTCTTCTGTTGCATAGTCCATAATTTCAATATATTCATAGTAAGGAAAACAATTTTTAATAAACTTCTCCTCAGCATAGGCAATAGCTTGATCCCCAATATTCGTATAACTTGGCGATCCAAATAGGAATACTTTTCTCTTATTATTAAATAATGCTTCCTTATCTACATTAGGAGCAATTCCTTTTACAATATTCCATTCTTCTTTCCTTGCTTGATTTAACATAACTTTATTCCTCCTTCTCACTTCGATAGAACCTAGGGTTAATTGTCATGTACCCAAAACAAGCTATAAATATTCCGAAAACATTAACTTTCTCCTTTACTTTTTTTGCTTCCATATCAATAGAATTGATTTGCCATCGTTCGGAGAATCTTCTCCATAATTAAAAGGAAGCACGGCAAAAAAAATAAAATAAAAGGAAAAATAAACAAACTGATAGAAAAATGAGCTTTTTGGTAGAACATCCTGAATGATTAAAGAATTAACGACTAGAATCGACAATAAGTTAAATAATACACCTCCCCCATGAATCAATGTCTGCTGCCATCTTTTTTTCTTCTCTATCCCTTTATAGTGGCAGGCAGCATCTACAAAATAAAGTACATGAATATGCATACACCCTATAGAAAACAGTCTTTTTCCCCTGCCAATCGTTAAATCGCCCTTCAACCCAAATATCCATACAAAGAGTTGATGCCCGGCAGCATGAACTAAATTAACAATAGGCAAAACGACGAAAAAGGCCCATGCAAATTTGTCGAGATCACTTAGAGTAAACATCTTCATCCCCCTTCTCTCCCCTTTTAAGATGGGCAGTTTAAGTTACTAGTTATCTTTTAAAATTTGGCTATATGTAAGATACCTCTTCCGCATTGGAACCAATCCCGTATTAGAGATTTGATAGATATTGGTAATATTTATATATAATTTTTTTGGCAGATAGTTGATTTCGAAGGGAGAGTCTCTGGATAAATACGCCTTTCTCGAACAGCTGCTCGAATGACTGCGATGGGGTGTAGTCATTGTACTGCTGGAACCTGCTCTGATTGTTTGAATGATCTGTATGCTATGCAAATATAGAAACCTATATTATTTTATGGTAGGGGTTTTCTTTTTGATAGACGGAGCAAAATCAAGCCAGCCAGTCGCTACGCTCCTGACCGATAATCTATGTGAAACAAGAAAATGACGAAGGGAATGTGGACTTTTTACTCATTTCTGCAAAATATCGTATTCTTTTCTACTGATTTGGATATGTATATGTATATACAATGTAGAAACGAGATGATAGAATGGTTTACAACGACAAAGAAGGAAACCAGAATAAAAGTTCACATGACAAAAAAGGAGGAAAACATATGACAACCCTTCAAAAATGGGGAAATAGTTTAGCCGTCCGCATTCCTACTCATCTTGCTAAAAACATTGGGGTAGATAACGGTTCCGAAATAGAACTTCAATTATGTGATGACGGAATCATGATCCGCCCCGCTAAAACGAAACCTACATTAGATGATCTACTAGCCAAAATAAAAGGGAGACCCAATCCACATTTAGATTATGACTTTGGCAAACCAGAAGGGAAGGAATACATTTGAATAACGCTGTTCCTAAAAAGGGGGATATCGGCTTTTTAGACTTCAATCCGCAATCAGGGGTGGAGCAAGCCGGTCATCGCCCTTGTATTATTTTAAGTCCCGAATCTTTTAATTACGCAACAGGTCTTGCTATCGTCTGTCCGATTCGCACGCGAAGCGGAGATTGGCCGTTTGAAGTAGCCTTGCCTCCTGGACTAAATATTACAGGGTATATATTAACAGACCAATTAAGGAGCGTAAACTGGCGAGCAAGAAATTTCAATAAGCGAGACGAAGCTCCAGAAGAAGTATTGGAATCATGTATGGATCTCATCCATACTTTTTTACCGTAATGAACTCTCTTGTTTTCTTAACCCGTATCGAAATCTCGGTACGGGTTTTCTTTCTATAATGGCTATGTGCCTTTCATCCCCTTCCTAAATGCCAGCTTTCACAGTAAAGAATAATTCCCCATTGACAAATCCAACCTCTCTCTATAAAATACTGAATAATTTTGCAAAATTATCAATTTGATTCGCTCTTTAGCGAATCAAAATAAAAGGAAGAGATCCATGGATAAAGTAAACATTTGGATTGAAAAACATGTACGTGTCATTTACTCCCCATTTCGTGAAATGTTAACAAGTTTACATGTTTTACACAATCCAGCTCATCACCTGACGAGGCTAGACTGGGCAGAAAAAACAAAAGAAGCAATATCAAAAAAGCATTGGAAAATGATTCAATTTTTTGGGGAAATTAGTAATGAATGGCTTAATTTTCTCGATTTGAATGATTATCTTTTATTGGAAGAGAAGCATGTTGAGGAAGCCATTGAACGATTACGTTTACTGCCAGAACAGCAATTTCTTGCTTTCCTGTTAGGTAAAAGCAATTTTACAGACGCAAATACAAATCAACAAAAGGTTTTAAAAAAACCTAATTATTATCGGAATCTCCTTTGCGATTTGCTCTATGATTACCAGCAAAATTATTTTGCGCGCGAATTATACCGAATGGAGCCGTGGTTAGTTAAATCTGTTCATGAATTAAAAAAGGCAATAGCAGCAAATCCCTATGAAGCGATCAACGCTATCCATCCACGCTTCAAACTTGATCAAAAATCGATACGGTTTTATAAAGCAGACACCTGGATTTTTGCTTATGAAGAGATAGAAACATTGACGATATACCCATCCAGCTTTATCGCTCCACATCTCTTAGTTGGCTTAGAGGTTCCTGCCATCATTGTTTATTTGCATGTCTCCTTTCCTAATCAGCTGGGAGCTAGTCAAGATATAGTCCCAATAGACTTGCTTTCTACTCTCTCTGCATTAGGGGACAAAACGAGATTACAATTATTAAGACAAATGTCCCGGCATCCCTTTTGTACACTGCAATTATCTGAATCTACCGGGCTTGCAAAGGCCACAATTTCTAAGCATCTAAAAATCTTAGAAAAGGCGTGCTTAATAAAAGGGGAAAGACATGGACACTTTGTGTTTTATGAAACAAATTTGCAAAAATTAGACCAACTGAAGGTCGACTTAAATCAGTTTTTTGATTAGCCTTCCCTTGGTCAAAAGGAGGATACATAAATGTGGTTGAGCATTTCTGCTACTTTTTGGCGAAATTATCTCGTGATGAAAAGAGCTTTTCCTTGGTCTTTTTTTCTAGGTCATATATTAAGCGCCATTTATATTATTGTCTTTGCCTATCTTACCTATTTTTTTGTTTTTAAAGGAGAATTATCATCCAGTTTCTCTGCTTATGCGGGGACAGATGACTATCTTTCCTACTGCATTTTAGGTGGATTACTTTATTCCTTTTCAGTGTCTCTTTTAATGATTACAAGTCGGACACTTATCACAGAACTGCGAGAAGGGACCCTAGAATCCCTTCTTCTAACACCATCGACTAGAAAGGGATATTTTCTCGGCTATGTAGCGCAAGGGTTGATTAGAATTATGTTGGAATTCCTTGTGATTATTGCAGCTGGCTCTCTATTCGGCTTGCATTTACAAGGAATAAACTGGCTTCATGTCATAATTGTTCTTACCATTTTGATTCTTTCCACCTTTTCGATGGCATTAGTATTAGGATCGTTTATGCTCTACTTTCGAGATACATATATCACGCAGAACACTTTATTTGTCCTTATGGGACTTGTTTGCAGCATCACTTTTCCCAGCGACTTTTTACCAGAGGGAGTAAGGTGGGTCAGCCAAGTCATGCCACTCACCTATGGGATTGATGCTTTACGAATGGTCTGGATAGAGGGGACCCCACTTCATGAGCTTTTGGCTCCATTACTAAAAATGGCGGCGCTTGGATTAATTTATTTACCAATAGGCTCATATTTGATGAAAAAAATGGAGAAATACGTACTAGAAAAGCATTTTGGATAAGGAGTGAGAAAGATGATCGAAGCAAAAGGAATTAGTAAGTATTACACAGTGAAAAAAAGAAAGAATTTTTTCCGTTCAGAAAAGCAAGTTGTTTGTGCTGTTAAAGATTTGAACATCTCTATTAAAGAAGGAGAAATCGTTGGCTTGCTCGGTTTAAATGGGGCTGGAAAAACTACAACCATTAAAATGCTCAGTACCTTACTAAATCCAACAGAGGGACAAATAACGATTGATGGTTTTGATGCTGTAAAAGAGGCAATGAAAGTAAAAAAGCACATTAATATGATTGCTGGCGGAGAAAGAATGCTATATTGGCGGCTGACTGGATCCGAAAACCTCCGCTATTTCGGAAAGCTCTATCAACTATCAGGTCTAGAGCTGGAAAAACGCATCGCCTATCTTCTCGATCAAGTTGGATTAAAAGAGGCAAAAGATATTCCAGTAGAACTATATTCTAAAGGGATGAAGCAAAGACTCCAAATTGCGAGAGGACTTATTAATGATCCTAAATATTTATTTCTTGATGAACCAACGCTTGGCCTGGATGCACCAGTAGCCAAACAATTGAGAGGATTAGTGAAAAACTTAGCAAAGCAGGAAGACAAAGGAATCTTATTAACAAGTCATTACCTCGAAGAAGTGGAGGAGCTTTGTGACCGCATCTATATTATTGAAAAGGGATCGATTATTTTAGATGGCACACCAGAAAAAATTATTTCATCTGTTGTAAAAAGCTATCATTTGAGGATGGAAACAAGTTCCCTATCAGCAAATGTGCAAAATAAACTCAAACAAGCATTAGTCGATTGCAGCATTCAGTTTAATTGGCTGACAGAGAGCACAGTGATTCTTGTCGATGCACCATATGATCCCACTTCTTTCCTTATTAATATTTGTATGAATGAATCTGTTCCAATCCTAAAGCTGGAGCTTAAGCGGCCAAGATTAGAAGATGCGATTCTAGCCTTAGCAAAGGAGAAATCTGCATGAAGTTGTTTTCTATTTTACAAGCAGAAATGGCTAAAAGTCATAAACATAATTTTCATAACAAGTTAATCTATTTTTCCTTACTCTTATGGCCAGCTTTATTGTTTATTACGTCTTATTATTCCTTTAAACCCTTTAACCTAACGAAATCTAGTCCGCTATCGGCCTATATGGATGTTGACCAAATCACTATGTTTTTACTAACTGGGTACTTAGGATATATTTTCTTCTGGAGTCTCGTTCAATCCGCTTGGAATATGAGCTATGAGCGTCAGGCTGGTACACTTGAGCTCATCTTTCTTACACCTGCAAATCGTTTAACTATCATGTTTGCACGCGCAGCTGGAAATTTGCTTGAAGCCGTATGGCTATTCACTACCTTCATTCTATTGGTGCTTATTGTTACAGGAAAGGCGGCTGAAATTTATTGGGCAAATGTCCCACTTGCCTTATTTCTTCTTAGTGTATCTGCCATTGTTTGGGGGGGATTTTTAAATATTGTCTTTCTCTTTTCGCGAGATGCTGGAATCCTTTTTACCATTTTTGAGGAACCAATGCAATTCTTCTCTGGTGTACGTATTCCAATCCTTGCCTTTCCAATTTGGGGGAAAGCAATTGCCTACCTTTTTCCACTAACTTATGTACTAGATATCTTTCGAGATCTTGTGCTGAATGGAAAAGGTTTTACGCAAATGGTCGGACAATA
Source organism: Niallia circulans NBRC 13626 (assembly GCF_001591585.1). GTDB lineage: Bacteria > Bacillota > Bacilli > Bacillales > Cytobacillaceae > Niallia > Niallia circulans. Next base: position 241,306 of record NZ_BCVE01000003.1, read on the forward strand.
TTCGCTTTTATTTTCCATTATTCTTATCCTTGCCGCTGCCTCTGTCTTGCTTTTAAAAAAGGCAGAAACCCATGCTAAGAATACAGGAAATATGGTCCTTTATTAAGGATAATAATCATGCCTCTGCGTTTCACGTGAAACACAGAGGCTATTTTCTAGAAAATAGCCTACACTAAAAAGTCCACTAGCTTTACGAAAAAGGACAATGCCCTTACCGTCAGTTTCTTCCAAAAACCTGCTTCTGTTTCCTTCACTTTATCATCTGATTTATAAGCCCCATCTTCTAAAACTTGAAGACTTTGATCATTTACCGTTTTATTTAATTCCTCTTGAAGAAAGTGAGCGAATTCTTCACTATCAATCAATACCATTGTTTCGGTATTTAAAAAAGTACTTCTTGCATCTAGATTATAGGAGCCAATTAAACTAATTTTCCCATCAAAGATATACGTCTTTCCATGAAGCGATTCCGTTTTCGGCTGGTACTCATATAACTCATCAACGAAATGAACAATGTCCTTCCTGCTTGCCCAATATCCAGAAAATGCAACTAAGTTCGGTGAAGAGGCAACGGAATTTGTTAGGACCTTCCAATGATCAACCGCTATTTTCTTTTTATCTACATATGCCAGCATTTTCTGCGTTGGCACAATATAAGGGCTTTCTAAATAAATGGATTTTGCTTGTTCACTTAGTGATACAATTTCTTTCCAAATAAGAGGATCTTTATTAAAGCGCTGATGTGGATTAAAAAGAAAATGAACTTTTTTCGTTGGATATGCATCTTTTTTCCAGTTAATCATTTTATCTAACGACAATGGGTAAACCTCTTTAGCATGTTTTAATAAGTGGATGGCTCTTTTTCGCTTTCGCTCCCCTAACTTTTCCTTCCTTTGTGAAAGTTTCTTTACGGAACTTTTTGTAAAAGGGTGTTCCCAAACATATTGATAATAAACATTCATCTGCTTTAACACACTTGTTTCTAATTTTTCAGTAAACACAAGAACATCGCGATCATTGGAAGCTCCTTTAGATCCTTGTGCACTAAAATATTTATCTCCTATATTTCTACCGCCAACTAACGCAAGTTCTTCATCTATAATAAATAGCTTATCATGAAATCGATTATTCCAAGTCCAAGGCTTTCCTAAATGTAGGGGTTCATAATACTTTAATTCCATATTCGGATGCTGATAAATAGCATAGCTATACAAACGTAAATCCTTATTAAATTGATTGACCATTCCATCCAGTAAAATACGTACTTTTACCCCACGATCTGCTGCTTCAAATAGAGAAGCAAAAAACAAATCAGAATATGTACCTTTTTGAATGGCATAAGTAGATAAATCAATAGATTTCTTTGCATTCTTTATTAACTGCAATCTTGCTAAACCAGAATCTTCCCTGTCTTGAAGTAATACTACTTTATCAGATGACACTACATTCTCTTCGTTCTGCGAGAGGTTCACAGCTGGATTCCAAGAAGAGTTTTCCTTAGGCTTGTAAAAGTAAGGCACGATAACACAGAATACAATAAGGTATAAAAGATAGCATCCAACCAAAACCAAAATAATATTTATGCTTTTATGTATCATAATGTTTCCCACCCATTTAAGTTAGATACAAAGTAGTTTCTCCAATAAATCTTTAATTATGAAAAAGACCTCTTCTTCTTTTACATAGTTTTGTTTCTTAATTTTTTGAAAACGGTATTCCTATTTTTATAGAAGGCTTGATTATATTATTGATAGGCGAACGAGCCCCCCCTTAATTGAGAATAATCTTTAATAAATGAAAATTAATAGATCGATAACAAAAACACTGCAAATACAGTACTTATGTTGTCTGCTTTTCACAAATTCACGCAAGAGTTATTATTAATAAAAATTAAAATAAGTATTAATAAGTTTTAGATTATCCTTGACAAAATAATTAAGTTTATATAATAATAAATGTTGAATTGTAATAATTATTATTTGCATAAGTTTGGATTATTTGTCCAAACTAGTAATAAATTATTCATATTAGGAGGAATTTTATTATGTCAATTATTGGAAAAGAAGTTTCACCATTTACAGCTCAGGCATTTCATAACGGTGAATTTATTGAAGTAACAGAAGAAAACTTAAAAGGTAAATGGAGTATTTTCTGCTTCTACCCAGCTGATTTTACTTTCGTATGTCCAACTGAATTAGAAGACTTACAAAACGAATATGCAACATTGAAGGATCTTGGAGTAGAAGTTTACTCTGTTTCAACAGACACTCATTTCACTCACAAAGCATGGCACGATCATTCAGAGGCAATCGGCAAAATCGAGTACATAATGATCGGTGACCCAACACAAAGAATTTCTCGTGATTTTGACATTCTTAACGAGGAAGCTGGTCTGGCAGATCGCGGAACTTTCATTATCGATCCAGATGGTAAAATCCAGGCGGTTGAAATCAATGCAGACGGTATCGGCCGTGACGCAAGCACACTAGTAAACAAAATTAAAGCTGCACAATATGTTCGCAACAATCCAGGTGAAGTTTGCCCAGCTAAATGGCAAGAAGGCAGCACTACACTTAAGCCAAGCCTAGACCTTGTTGGCAAAATTTAAGGGAGTGGCTCTATATGTTACTAGATAATGAAATTAAAGGGCAGCTGAACCAATATCTGCAAATGATGGAAGGCGATGTTGTTCTTAAGGTTAGCACGGGATCGGATGAAGTATCCCGTGACATGCTAGCCCTAGTTGATGAACTAGCTACTATGTCAGCTCATATCAAAGTAGAAACTGCTGAATTAGAAAGAACACCAAGTTTTAGTGTAAATCGTGTTGGCGAAGATACTGGAATTACTTTTGCTGGTATCCCTCTAGGACATGAATTCACTTCTTTAGTATTAGCTTTACTTCAAGTAAGTGGTAGAGCTCCTAAAGTCGATCAAAAAGTAATCGATCAAATTAAAGCAATCAAAGGTGAATTCCACTTTGAATCTTACATTAGCTTAACTTGCCATAACTGTCCGGATGTAGTACAAGCGTTGAATGTGATGAGTCTTTTAAACCCTGGTATCACACATACAATGATTGATGGGGCAGCTTTTAAAGAAGAAGTAGAAAGCAAAGATATCATGGCAGTTCCTACCGTTTTCCTTAACGGGGAATCTTTTGGCAGCGGTCGTATGTCATTAGAAGAAATTTTAGCAAAAATGGGCAGCACAGCTGATGCTTCTGAATTTGCTGATAAAGAACCATTTGATGTATTAGTAGTTGGCGGTGGTCCAGCTGGTGCAAGTGCTGCAATCTACGCTGCACGTAAAGGAATCCGCACTGGTATCGTTGCAGAACGCTTCGGTGGCCAAATCATGGATACGTTAGCTATTGAAAACTTCATTAGTGTGAAACAAACAGAAGGTCCAAAGCTTGCAGCAAGTCTGGAAGAGCATGTAAAAGAATATAACATTGACGTTATGAACCTTCAACGTGCTAAGCGTTTAGAGAAAAAAGACTTAATAGAAATCGAATTGGAAAATGGCGCCGTTCTGAAAAGTAAATCTGTTATTCTATCAACTGGTGCTCGCTGGCGCAATGTTGGCGTACCGGGAGAAGCAGAGTTTAAGAACAAAGGTGTAGCATATTGTCCACACTGTGATGGACCATTATTTACTGGAAAAGACGTCGCTGTAATCGGTGGCGGTAACTCAGGAATTGAAGCTGCTATCGACTTGGCAGGAATTGTGAAACACGTAACAGTTCTTGAATATATGTCGGAATTAAAAGCAGACTCTGTTTTACAAGAACGCTTAAACAGCCTACCAAATGTTACAGTTCTTAAAAATGTTCAAACAAAAGAAATAACTGGTACTGATAAAGTTAACGGTATTACTTATGTTGAACGCGAAACCGGTGAAGAAAAACATATCGAGCTTGCAGGAGTGTTCGTCCAAATTGGTCTAGTTCCTAATACAGATTGGTTAGAAGGCACAGTGGAGCGTAACAGAATGGGTGAAATTCTTGTTGATAAGCATGGCGCTACAAGCCTGCCAGGTGTATTTGCAGCTGGAGATTGTACAGACAGCGCTTATAAGCAAATCATTATTTCCATGGGTTCTGGTGCAACTGCTTCGTTAGGTGCATTTGATTATCTGATTCGTAATTAATAGATTTTGAGAAAGAGCTTCCCTTTTGCGGAGGCTCTTTTTTAGTTATGTTGAGGTAGGCGTTGGTGGGTGAAGAGAGAGAGATTGGCTAGTATTTTGGGCTTTAGCTGATTTTACCTCTGCTTTAGCTGATTTCCCTTCTGCTTTGGCTGATTCTCCCTCCAGTTTGGCTGATTTCACCTCCGCTTTGGCTGATTCTCCCTCCAGTTTGGCTGATTCCTCCTCTGCTTTAGCTGATTTTCTCTCCGCTTTGGCTGATTTCACCTCTGCTTCGGCTGATATACCACAATTATGAGCTTATATCTATCCCATCTGCTGCCATTCCACTATACCTCATCGACCAAATAAACTCCCCATCACTTTTACCAAATAAAAAAGAGGGTCTGTCCACAAAAAGGATGACCCTAACCACTCCTGCATTATTATTCTAGCTCCAACTCCATCCACTCATCCGTTTCCTTAAAGCCGAACTTCTTATAAACAGGTCTACCAAGCTTCGAAGCACCCAACCATATTTTCTTAATACCTAAGCTTTCAGCTTCCTCAACTAATTTTGTTAGTAGAGTGGTAGCTATTCCTTTTCCGCGATAAGCATTCTTTGTATACATATTAGTTACGTAGGCCTTTTTTCCGCTCTTGTTCGTATAAGTAGGTGGGAATTCATATATTACGATAGCTCCTGTTGCAATTATTTCATTCTCCTCCATTACAAGCCATTGAATAAGGGAACCTTCTGCTAATTTCCTTTGAAAAAAATCTTCTAGTTCGTTATCAATATCTTTATCTGCAGTAATTCCCTCATCTACTAACTGGAATTTTCTTAGCTCCATTAGCAGATTAATATCTTCCCTAGTCGCTTTGCGATATTCCATTCAATTCCTCTCCTTCCAACTTCCTTATATATAATCTACCCAAAAGCAGGCAGTACTCCTTCAAACTCTATCACGTAACGGATTAAGACAGCAAGAAGAACAACAATCGTTCCTTAATCCCCCCAACACATATCTTTAGAAAGGAATATTCATTATTTTCTAACCTTATCGTTCCATAATTCTGAATCTCTTTTTCTTATAAAATAAAATCCTTCAGACAAAATAGGTCTAAATATACTAAATCTTTCAATAATTATTCAACAATAACTTTACAACCACATCTACTAGTAGGTATAATAATTTTTATAGTTTTGAATGTTCACTAGATAGATAATATTCAGAATTAAACAACATAAACAGGGGGAATACTTCATGAAACGAAAAAATTGGTTATTACTTCTCACGTTTGCATTTGTGCTAAGTGTATTAGCTGCATGCTCTGGCGATAATACCGACGTTTCTACCGACTCAAAGGATAAGGACGGTAAATCAGACGAAAAAGTCCTTAACTTTATAAATCCAGAGGCAATTCCGTCAATGGACCCAGCTTTAGCTACAGATGAATCTTCATTTGTTTATCTTGGTGCTACAATGGAAGGGCTTTACCGTTTAGATAAAGATACACAGCCATCACCAGGTATTGCAACTGATCACAAAGTTAGTGATGATGGATTAACTTGGACGTTTACATTAAGAGAAGATGCTAAATGGTCAAATGGTGACCCAGTTACAGCAAACGACTTTGTGTATGCATGGCAACGCGCTGTTAATCCGGACACTAAATCGGAATATGGTCCTTATATGATGAACGGTGTCATTAAAAATGCTGCTGCTATCAGTTCTGGGGAACTAGCTGTTGATCAATTAGGTGTGAAGGCGGACGGTGATTATACACTTGTTGTAGAATTAGAAAACCCAACACCTTATTTTGAGACATTAACTACTTTTGGTACATTCTTGCCATTAAACCAAAAGTTTGTGGAAGAAAAAGGAGATAAATTTGCAACAAGTTCAGAGAACTTATTAGCAAACGGGCCTTATAGCATTACTGAGTGGGATAGTACAGGTACTTCATGGGTTCTTGCAAAAAATGATAGTTATTGGGATGCAAGCACCGTTAAAATGGATAAATTGACATTTGAAGTAGTAAAAGACCCACAAACAGCTCTTGGTTTATATGAAAAAGGAACAGTCGATCGAATGGATCTTACATCTGATTTAGTTGACCAGTATTCAACTGATGAGAATTATAATGTTTCAGCAGACACATTTGTGTATTTCCTTAAATTTAACCAAACAAAATCAGAAGCTTTAGCAAACAAAAATATTCGTTTAGCTCTTAGCCGTGCATTTGACAAGGATGCTTTAGTTAATGAAATCTTAAATAACGGTTCTATCGTAGCAAATGGACTTGTCCCAGCTGACTTTACTCCAATGCCAGAAACTGGTGAGGACTTCCGCAAAGTTAGTGGAGATCTTGTTACTTATGATTTAAAAGCAGCAAAAGATTACTGGGCAAAAGGCTTAAAAGAATTAGGTACAGATAATGTTTCGCTAGAGTTTTTAGCAGATGATGATGCAACAACAAAAACTTTAGTTGAATATGTGGCTAACCAGTTATCTACAAACTTAGAAGGCTTGAATGTTAAAATTAAACAAGTTCCAAAAGAGCAACGACTTGATCTAGATTCTAGCATGGATTATGAGCTGCAACTTTCTAGATGGGGCCCTGACTTCCTTGATCCATTCACATACATGAATTTGTGGATTACAGATGGAGGAAACAATAAAACAGGCTATTCTAATAAAGAATATGATCAATTAGTTGGCGATACAGCAACTAAACTTGCAACTGATAACGTTGCTCGTTATGATAACTTCTTAAAAGCTGAAAAGCTATTATTTGAAGATGCTCCAATTGCACCTGTTTACCAAGCATCAAGAGCACAATTGATTTCACCAAAAGTAAAGAATGTATTTGTAAATCCATTCGGAGCAACTTATGAATATAAGTGGGCAGATGTAGGAGAATAAGAATTAACTTAAAAAGCGGGAGTATACCTATATCGGTAAACCCCCGCTCTTTACTATCTAACCATCATGCTTCCTTCATTATGCGGATAAATTCCTCATACATACTTGCCTTTAATATTTTATGAACACTTGTGTGGTCCTCAATAAATTTACCGAGGACATCATACATTTCCTGCAAATCCTCTTGACTGTTCTTTTTTACACATAGCAAAAAGATAATCTGAACCGAGTTATTATTCCAATCGATAGGTTTTTCTAAGGTGCATACACATACAAATGTTTTTTCTGTTTGGGGCGTAATCGGATGCGGGATAGCAACCAAGTTCCCATAAGCGGTTGGCGCTACCTTTTCTCTTTCATATACCGCGTCTAAAAATGGTTTTCCCACTAAACCTTTCTTCGTTAACTGTGTATGTAAAAAGGTTAAAACCTCTTCTTGGGAATGGAATGTTTTCTTTAAAAAAATAAGATCTTGGCGAAAAAAGGATTCGATTGGCTGATGATTACTTTGGTTTAGAATAAATTTTTCAATTGCCTTTAAATCACTTTCCTTCAATATTGCATTTACCTCAATGACTGGAATGTCAAAGCTCTCCTTAAACGGAATAGAACTAACGATAAAATCAACTTCATTTAAATTATATTGATCGAGCATATAATATTCTGTCGTCCCAACCACATCTAAATTACTGCCAAAATAAGATTTAAGACGATAATAAATTAACTGGGCGGTTCCAAGCCCAGAAGCACATACAACTAAACAGCGTTTTGGACCTGAACGTAATTTAGTTCTTTCCATTGCTGCACCAATATGAAGCGCTAAATAACCAACTTCATTTTCATCCATTTCGATTCCTGTGTATTCTTTAATGGCCAGTCCTGCAATAATCCCTGCCTCATAGGCAAGTGGATAGTTATTTTTAATTTCTTGCAACATGGGGTTCCTTATATTCATTCCATATTTAATGCGGTTAACTGCAGGCTTTAAATGCATACTCATTCCAAAGATAAGTTCTTCATCCTTTTCAATGCCTAAGTCTAATTTTTCTTCTATTTTGGACAAAACAAAATGAACCAGCTGAAGAATATCATCCTCAATTACATGATCAATATGACCCTTTTTCTGGGTAACTAACTTTGTTCCAAGTAAATGCATGGCAATATAGGCAATCTCCGCCTGTGGAAACTTAATTTGATATAGATCTTCTACTTCCTTCACTATTTCATTTGCTACATGATATTCCCTTTGTTGTTCAATTTCATCCAAATCGGCATGAAATATTGCTACATAATGACCACTAACAATCCGCTTTTGGGCGATTACAATATGAATCAATAAATTATTAATAGCGATATCCGATAAAGTAATTTGATACTTTTTTATTTGTCTTAAAATAATTTCTTGGATATTATCCATTTTCTCTTCATTAAAAATAGAAGGATGAGGACTATCTATTGTACTGATTGTTTGTTTTTTACGGTCAAGTACATACTCTGATAAACAAAAGCGAACTTTAATTTCATCCCCAATTGCTTTAAGTCCATAATTCGGTCGTGCTTCTAATATAATGTCATACTTTTGGAGACTTTCTTTCACATGCTTAATGTCTTGTTGAATAGTAGACTTACTGACAAACAGTTCATCTGCGAGATCATCTAATTTAAGGTATTGATCATTTAATAAAACCGGATAATAATATAAGTTACTCTGTCTTCTGGTGTTTTAGGGATACCAGTATGAGAAAGTGAGTTTTCTACAAATATAGAATGTAAATACTGTTGAAATACAGCTTTATCCCAAATCTCCAACGTGTAACCTTTTGAGATAACGGAAATTATTTTTGCACCATGATTATTTAATATAGCATCTAGGTTTTTAATATCTTCTCTTGTTGTTCGCGCTGTCACATGATTAACAGTAGCTAAATATTCACCTGTTACTGGTGTATCCGCTGCCAATAATTCACTTAATACTTGTTTCATTCGGGAGCTTAACAAAATAAAGTCTCCTTCCATTCATTTTTTACTATTTTATCCATATACATTTTTACTCAAAAAGGTTCTGATCTTAACTCTTGATCAGAACCTATCTTGATATCTAGAAAGATTATATCAGAAACATTCACGGTTGTTCCTAAAATCCATTATTGGCTGCTACATTTTTAAACCAGTAAGCACTTTTCTTTGGTGTTCTTGTCTGTGTTTTTAGATCTACTGAAATGAAACCGTAGCGATTTTTATAAGCATTGGACCATGACCAGTTATCCATGAATGTCCATAGATGATATCCTTTAACATTACAGCCTTCTTCAATAGACTTATGCAGCCATTGTAAATGTCCTTCAATAAATTCAATACGATAATCATCTTGAATTTGACCATCTTTCAAGAAACGCTCTTCATCTTGTACTCCCATGCCATTTTCGGAAATAAAGGATTCCACATTCCCATAGTTTTCCTTTAAATTCACCATGATATCGTAAATACCTTTTTCGTAAATTTCCCAGCCGCGATAAGGGTTCATTTTTCTGCCTGGCATCTCATAGGGATCAAAGAACCATTCTGGCATAAAAGGGCTATAAGGATTTGGTAAATGCTCTTTTGCCTTTACTCGGCGGGGCTGATAATAGTTGACACCAAGAATATCAACTGTATTTTCTTTAATTAGTTCTAAATCTCCTTGCTCACTATTCGGTAGTTGTCCATGTTCACGTAATATTTCTACTAATTCCTCTGGATATTCACCAAGAACAGCAGGATCTAAGAAACTTCTATTAAAGAATAAATCACAAATATTCGCAGCTTTTAAATCATATGGATTCCGGCTTCTTGGGTAGGATGGTGTTAAATTTAAAACAATCCCTATTTTTGTATCTTTGTCTTGATTCCATCCTCGAAAAGCTTGAACAGCTTTCGCATGTGCTAAAACTGTATGATAGGCTACTTGTGCAGCCTTCTTAAAATCTACGATATTCGGATAATGAAAATCATATAAATATCCACCTTCTACCGGAACAATCGGTTCATTGAACGTAAACCATTTTTTCACACGATCACCGAATAGCTGGAAGGATTGCAAAGCATAGGCTTGGTAAGCATCTACAACTTCACGATTTTCCCAGCCACCGATTTTCTGCATCTCTAGTGGCATATCAAAATGATACAGGGTAACGAATGGTTCGATTCCATTAGCTAGTAGCTCATTAATTACATTATTGTAAAAAGTTACAGCTTCTGGGTTCACTTCTCCCCGTCCGTTTGGAATTAATCTAGACCAAGAAATAGATAAGCGGAAAGAATTATGCCCAATTTCCTTCATCAATTGAATATCCTCTTTATATTGATAGTAGAAATTAGAAGTAGTTTCTGGCCCTACATTGTTAAAAAAGCGATTTGGTTCTGCCTCATACCAATGGTCCCAAATGTTTTTTCCTTTTCCTGCTTCATTCGCTGCTCCCTCTATCTGTGTTGCAGATGTGGCACTTCCCCACCAAAAACCTTTAGGAAATTTGTATTGAACAGTCATTTTAAGAAACCTCCAAAATTATTTATTACGATAAATCTCAATTATTTCAGTAGCTAAATCACGAACAGTAATAGCTGTCATCAAATGATCTTGAGAATGAACTAAAATCACATTCACGCCCGCACCATTTCCGCTCGCTTCCTCTTGGAGTAGTCTCGTTTGAAAACCATGCGCTTTACCAAGTTCGGAACTTGATTCTTCTAGTAATCGATCCGCTTCTTCAAAGTTTCCTTCTTTTGCTTCTTGTATTGCTTCCATTGCACATGAACGTCCATTTCCAGCAAAAAGAATTATTTGAAAAGCTATTTCTGTCATTTTGTTATCTGTTTCCATCCCTGTCACTCCATTTCTAAAACTAAAGGGGGTTTACACTTAAGGTTAACTAAGGTAAATCCCCTTCCTCTTAATGTAAAACTTATTTCTATCTTGCTGACTGCTTATCCTTTTTTCTCTGTTTCATAATAATTTTTGTCTAGAACTTTTAGGAATGGCCACCAAATCACCATCACAACAAGTAAGTTAAAGATTTGCAGTGCTGCCCCTCTCCAATCATTACCAGTTGCTAAGAATCCACTAATACCAATCGGTGTTGTCCACGGAACAATGATACCTGCTGGTTTCGGAACGATACCTGCTGACATTGTCAAATACGTAATGATTGTTACTACTACTGGCGCTAATAACCACGGAATAAGAACTAATGGGTTCATAATGATTGGTAAACCAAAGATAATTGGTTCATTTACGTTGAAAATTCCAGCTGGTCCACCTAGTTTTCCAAGTTCTTTTGTTTGTCTACTCTTACCGATTAAGAAGATAAGAATAACAACCCCCAATGTCATCCCAGTACCACCCATACCTACTAGGAACGTATCCATAAATTGTTTTGTGATAACGTTTGGAAGCTCTGTTCCTGCTTGGAAAGCAGTAAAGTTTTGGTCATTCAATGCATACCAGATTGGGTCAAGGACAGAGTTCATAATAATTTGTCCGTGTAAACCGAAGAACCAGAATAATTGAATTAATAATACCACTACGATTGTTGCTGGAAGACTACTACCTAGAGCAGTTAATGGCTCTTGAATAATTGTATAAATAAAGTTTTGTACTGTTTCAAATGGTGTAAAGCTGAAAAGAATACGAATGATTAAAAAGAATGTTAATGTTAGTGTAATGGGAATCAATGCACTAAAGGATCTAGATACAGAGTCCGGTACACCTGGCGGCATTTTAATCGTCCAATTTTTCTTCACAAAGAAGCGATATAGCTCTGCGGAAATAAATGCTGTGAAAATCCCCAAGAACATACCTTGTGCGCCAAGAATAACTGTTGGGATAACCCCAGTTACTTCCCCTAATTCTTGTGGGTTTAAAATAAGGAATGATGCAACCCCTACAACAGCTCCATAAATTGCTTCAAGACCATAATGCTGTGTCAGCTTATATCCAATTCCCATTATGACAAAGAGTCCCATAATACTTAGCGTTGCTGCGGATGCTGGACCTAATGCATTTTGATAAGCTGCATAAGCATCTTCGCTTATCATCTTATCTAGGAAAGGAAAGTTTGCAATTACAACAAAAATTGATCCAAAAATGATTAGCGGCAAGGCAACCATAAATCCATCACGTAATGCTGCTAAATAACGATTGTTGTTCAATTTCTCAGCAATTGGCAATAGAATATTTTCCAAAACCTCCATAAATTTATTCATAAGGTTTTTCCTCTCTTCCTTCTTTTAGTAAATGCTTTCATTTGGAAATAAACGATTACTTGTTATTCTCGATTAATTCTAACGCTTTGTTTAAAACAGCCAATCCATCAATTCGTCCATAAGCAACTGGATCAATAACATCTAATGGAATTCCAACTGATTCTGCTTGAGTAGCTAGTTTCTTTTTTAAAAAGCGCATTTGCGGACCAATTAAAAGGACATCTGCACGTTCCATATCTGTCTGTGCTTTATCTTGAGCAACAGCCCAAATTTCTGCTTCAATGCCTTTTTCCTTTGCAGCGTCTTTCATTTTAGAAACTAATAGACTAGTAGACATTCCTGAAGAACAAGCTAATAATATTCTTTTCATTTTAATGACCTCCGAGTAATTTATTTTAAGTAAATTATTTATGATGATTACTACGCTTTTATCTTACAATGAAAACTCTTACAACTTAACATATTGTTTTTCCGTCTAAAGGGGGAAATGAAATGTTAGCACTTTCATTTTACTTCCGCATATATAAGAGAATATTATGTGCTAGAAAAGGAAAAAAATAAAAACCCAGGAGCTAATTTCCTGGGTTTTACCATTATTCATTTTCTTGATAGCGGAAATATTTAAAGTCTGCTGGTATATTTTGACCACTTGTATCTTGACATTGCATTCCTACAAATGCTCCAGTAAAGAAACCGCCACCGCGAATATAGTCATCAGATAGTTTTTTTGATTCAAATACTATATCTAGTGTATTCCACTCTACTTTATCAAATGAGTAAGAGTAGTAGTAGTATTCATTTTCGACTGTGACTCTTAAGTAAATATATTCTATTTCGGTTGGAACAATTATTTTCTCCTTCAATGGTTGAGAGAAAGAAAAGTTGTCATTAACCGTTAAATCAAGGATGCGTCCAAGATTTTCATCATATGTCACTTGCAATGCTGTCCAGTTTTCAGTGTTATAGTAATTTACTAAACCTGCAGCCTGCTGTATATTCTCTGGCGTAAAAGCTACGGCTGTTTCCGCTTCAAATTGAAGGCTTTGCCAACGTCTAGCAACAAAAGATTGTGTAAAGGTTGATGTTAATGATTCTTGGCCAAATAAGCGTAAATGATGAGGTCTTTCTGATAAAGAACCTAATTTCTCTGTAAAAGGAATGCGCAATGTTTGGAAATTGATATTGAGCTTATCTTCCTCAAATTCATCGACAACTGGATAAGTTGGAGGAAATTTTGTTTCTGGAATCTTTGGAGCTTCTACTTCCAAGCTCCCTTCTTTTCCGCCAACTACATATGGCCAGCCATCTCTCCATTCCAGCTTTTGAATCGCTGTTTCCCTTCCTAAAGGACAATATCCCCTTTGTTGGATTATAGAATCATCATCTGGATGAATAGGACGGCCAGTTAAATGAGCTAAATACCATTCATCCGTATGGGTGTGAACAATAGAAGCATGCCCACATTTTTGCAATGGATTTCTAGGATCATGCCAGGAAGTTAAAAGTGGGTTATCCGGATGAACCTCATAAGGTCCTTCTATATTTTTGGAGCGTGCAATTGTTGCAGCATGCTCATATTTCGTTCCGCCTTCTGCTGTTAATAAATAATAGTATTCACCAATATGATAAAGATGCGGCGCTTCTGTTAATTTAATATCCGTGCCTTTAAAAATTATTTGTGGCTTATTAATTAGCCTTTTCTGCTTTGTAGAGTATTCCTGCATAACAATTCCGCCGAAAGGATGACGGCCAATACGCTGATCCCACAGCATATTTAATAAATATTTCTTGCCATCCGCGTCATGAAACAAGGAAGCATCGAAACCAGAGCTATTTAATTTAATCGGCTCTCCCCAATCCCCATCTACCGTTTCGGAAGTAACCAAATAATTGTGACAATCTTTCCAAGCGCCATCCACTACTTTTACATCAGTATAAATAAGCCAAAACTTCCCGTCGCTATAGCTTAAGCAAGGAGCCCAAACACCACCAGAGTTAGGATTTCCTTTCATATCTAGTTGAGAAACTCTTTGTAATGGGTGTGCAACTAATTCCCAATTCACCAAATCCTTTGAATGATGTATTTGTACTCCTGGAAACCACTCAAAGGTAGATACTGCGATATAGTAGTCTTCACCGACTCTGCAAATGCTTGGGTCTGGATTAAATCCTTTCAGTACAGGGTTGATAATTTTCATTTAAAAAATCCTCCTTATGCATAATGATTTAAATAGACTAGTATTTTTCTAATTTGCAATTTTTCAAAATTCCCTCCAACTTTCAAACTTACCCAGCTAATAATTTGTAAGCCGAAAGTTAGTTTGTTTGTTGTATAAACAAAGTTAACCATTTTTTGAAAGCGCTTGTCAATCATTTCGCAAAATTTAAATCATTTTTCTATACATATAGAAAAAACATAGGAATAGCGAAGCTTCTATCGGTTCCTCCAAAAGAAAAACTTCCATCCCATGATGAAAGTTTTTTTAAATAAATGTATCTGATTTTGTATTACTTGTTCGAAAAAAATTTTTTCTCTCATAAGTTGAATGTATTAACAATCTAATTTCGATTAGTGATGAATAGGGCTTTTTTCAGACAATCGCAATGTTTCTGCTGTTAATGTATGAACGTCATGCAATAGCTGGGGGTTTTCTTTTAGGGATAATCCATACGATGGGATCATTTCCTTTAATTTCGGCTGCCATTCTGGCATTTTTTCTGTAAAACATTTCTGGATTACTTTCAGCATAACGTGAACAGCAGTAGAGGCACCAGGTGAGGCACCAAGCAATGCTGCTATAGAGCCATCTGCCGCACTTACAACCTCTGTTCCAAATTGAAGTGTCCCTTTTCCGCCAGCTTCTGTATCCTTTATTACTTGGACACGCTGCCCAGCTACCACAAGATCCCAATCCTCCGCTTTGGCATTCGGGATAAATTCACGTAATTCTTCTATTCGCTTTTCTTTTGAAAGCATAAGCTGCTGGATTAAATAACTTGTTAAGGACATATTTTTTGCACCAGCTGCCAGCATCGTTAACAAATTATCTGGCTTAACAGATGTAATTAAATCAAACATGGAGCCTGTCTTCAAAAACTTAGGTGAAAAACCAGCAAAAGGGCCAAAAAGCAATGATTTCTGATTATCGATGAATCGTGTATCTAAATGGGGAACAGACATGGGTGGTGCTCCGACCTTTGCTTTACCATACACCTTTGCATGATGTTTTTCGATTATTTCTTGATTTTTGCAGACTAAAAATATACCACTGACTGGGAACCCACCCATATGTTTACCTTCAGGAATACCAGATTTCTGCAGTAAATGTAAACTGCCGCCGCCGCCACCAATAAAGACGAATTTAGCAGCATGTGTTTCCATTGTGCCACTATTTAAATTTTGTACCTTTGCTTCCCATAAACCATCTTTCGTTCGTTTTAAATCATTTACACTGTGCTTGTAGTTAATTTCTACCCCCTTTTTCAATAAATCAGCAAACAGCAAGCGTGTTAAGGCACCAAAATTCACATCTGTTCCAGAATCAATCTTTGTCGCGGCTATCGGCTCTTTTAATTCGCGATCTTGCATAATGAGAGGTATCCATTCTTTTAGTTTTTCAGGATCCTTTGAAAATTCCATTCCTTTAAATAGCGGATTACTTACCATTGCCTCAAAACGTTTTTGTAAAAATGCTACATTTTTTCCCCCTAGCACTAAACTCATATGTGGCAATGGTCTAATAAAATCTTGTGGATTATGTAATACTTGATTATTTACAAGATGAGACCAAAATTGCAAGGAAACTTGAAACTGTTCGTTAATTTCTACCGCTTTACTTATGTCTACAGAGCCATCTGGTTTTTCTACTGTGTAGTTCAATTCGCATAGTGCCGCATGGCCTGTTCCCGCATTATTCCATTCATTCGAGCTTTCTTCACCTGCACTAGCCAATTTTTCAAACACTGTAATTTTCAAATCTGGGTCTAATTCTTTTAAAAGCGTTCCTAGAGTTGCACTCATAATCCCGGCACCAATTAAAATAACGTCTGTTTTCGTCTCTCGTCTGCTCATTTTAACCTTCCTTATACTTTTATTTTCAGAAAGAATGTAAGCGTTCCCTTTTTGATGCATTAAAGTAACCAAGGAATTATTTAAGCTATCATCTTTTCTGGATCAAGCATCACCTTGTTACAGCCCAACTTATTTTCAAAAAATTTTAAATAGTTACCTATAATTATACGCTAATTATTCATTTTTTTAAAGCCAGAATTTCCCCAAAAAGAAAGCCCTATCCTTATAAATAGTTAGGATAAGGCATTGATATGCTATTTATCAGTGAAATATGACTGTCTTTAGACAACCTCTTATTTAAAATGCAGGAATGGCTGTTTCGTCATATTTTTTCTCTAAAAATTTACGAACCTCTGGACTAGTCATTGCTTCCGCTAGCTTTTGAATAGGTTCCCAATCTGCATTATCTTTACGAGCAACTAATGTAATCGCAAAATCATTTTCTACCCCTTCTACTAACAAGGCATCACTTTTTGGTGTTAAGCCAAGTGGGGAAGCATAAGCTGGTGTCATCACGACTAGATCGGCATCATCATACATTCTTGCAAGCATTAATAAATCAACTTCTTCAAACTTATAGTTTTTCGGATTTTCGATAATATCCGCTTTGGTGTAATAAGGACCCGTTTTCTCTTTTAGCTTAATGACATCATGTTGAGCCAATAATGCCAAAGAACGGTCTACATTGGATACATCATTAGCAATTGCGATTACAGCACCTTCTGGCACATCATCCATAGAATCATATTGTTTTGAATAAACACCATAATTTGCAAAATAAATAGCTTTTACTGGCACTAATTCAGCGTTATTACTTCGGTTAAACTCTTCCATGTAGGGGACATGCTGGAAGAAGTTTGCATCCACTTCCCCTGCCGCAAGTGCCGTATTCGGCTGTACATTATCACTTAATACTTTAACATCAAGGTTAATACCTTCCTCTGCTAATGTTGGTTTTACTAACTCAAGGATTTCCGTCATTGGTGGTATTAAAGACGCTACTTTTAGCGTTACTTCTTCTTTTTCCTTGGTATTCGTTTGCTTTTTATCTGTTTCTGCCTTTTCTTTTCCGCAAGCTGCTAACAGAAATAGGCCTATTATCATTAAAAATAATATTTTTTTCATTTTCTTATCTCCTCATTTATCTTTTATCAATTACTTTTGCTATTGCTGTACCAGTAAACTGAATAGCCTGTACTAATATGACCATAATAATAATCATATAAATCATTAAATCTGTTTTAAATTGTTGATATCCATAACGAATCGCAAAATCTCCAATACCGCCGCCGCCAACAACTCCCATAATGGTTGAATAAGAAATAAAGCTGATAATCGAAGTTGTTAGTCCTAGCACAAGTCCAGAACGAGCTTCTACGTAAAGAAATTTGAAGATAACTTCCCTGACAGATGCTCCCATCGAAATGGCTGCTTCTATTACGCCTTTTGGCACTTCTAGTAATGATTGCTCCACTAAACGAGCATAATGAGCGATGGCAATAATCGATAATGGGACCGTTGCAGCTGCTGTACCCATAGCCGTTCCAATGATGATTCTCGTAAATGGAATAAGAAAGACTACTAATAATAAAAATGGAAAAGAACGAATAATATTTACTATTAAGTTCAGTGTAGAAAAAATTATTCGATTTTCGAGCATCTTTCCTTTTCTACTTAAGAAAAGCAATGTTCCGACTGGCAGTCCGATGATAATCGCTGCTAGGATAGACATGCCTACCATTATAAAAGTCTCCCCAATAGATTGCCAAATTTCCAATCTATATTGAATTAATATCTCAGGCATGGTCTACTTCACCATCCTTTTTCAGCTGTTCTACTAACCTTTTGGAGGTGTTATTTATTTGTTGAATTCCTTTTGGCTGGATTGCAACGGTATCATAAATTTCTCCATCTTCCAAAACTGTCACACGGTTACAGATGCTTTTGATTACCTCCATCTCATGACTGACGATTACAATCGTTACACCTAGACGCTTATTAACGTCCTCTAGAACATGCAAGATTTCCCCTGTCGTTTTTGGATCAAGGGAAGAGGTTGGTTCATCACATAATAATACTTGCGGATTATTCGCAATTGCGCGTGCTATCGCTACACGCTGCTTCTGACCTCCGCTTAATTGTGCAGGATATTTATCCATAAAGCTATCCAATCCAACAAATCGGAGACACTCTATTACTCGATTTCGTCTGTCCTTTCTTGAATAGTTAGCCAATTCTAAAGACACTAGCACATTATCATAAACGGTCTTATTTGCAGCAAGATTGAAATGTTGAAATATCATCCCAATTGATTGACGGGCTTGTCGAAGTTCTTTATAGTTAATACTGGTCAGCTCTCGGCCGTCCACTAGCACTTCTCCTGCTTCCGGAACTTCTAATAAATTCATTAACCGCAGCAACGTGGATTTACCAGCACCACTCGCTCCAATAATTCCGAAAATTTCTCCTTTATGTATCGCTAAAGAAATAGACTTAATGACTTCATCATCCGCAAAACGTTTACTAACATTACGCAATTGAATCATTACATAACCCCCTTTTTCATTTGAAGGGCACTTACAGCCCTCTCATTATAGCGAAATATAAAGGAGATGTCATTCTGAATGCCCAAAGCGGGATGTCATTTTAAGATTATTAGATTTAGACCTAAATAAAGTGCCATCGCCCAAATAATAACTGCTGATACTTGGTTAATGCGTTTAATCAGCTTTCCGCGCCCGGTGATTTGTCCAATCTTTCTCCCTGCTATTGCCAATAAACAAAACCAAATCCAAGATACACTTATACAAGCAGCAGTAAACAAGATTTTCTCCTCTCCAGTATAGGCTAAGGAGCTTGTGCCAATCACGCCGATTGTGTCGAGAATAGCATGTGGATTTAATAGAGAAACAGACGCAGCAAATGCTATTTGGCGGCGTGGAGAAAAGAGTAGCTGTTCTTGCTTGCTCCCCACCATGGCTGCTGTTTTCCACATAGACCATCCCATATACGCTAAGAAAAAGAAGCCAACAGTAAAAAGCACTGTTTTCACCCATTCAAAGGTAAAAACTACTACTGAAACACCTGCAACTGCTAAATAAATAAGTAAACTATCACAAATACTAGCCGTAATTATGGCCGGTAACACATAACTAAATTTTTTATGCGTTGCTCCTTGATTAAATATAAATATATTTTGAACGCCTAATGGTAGTATTAACCCAAATGCTAATAAAATTCCATGTAATATTGGTTCCATCCTTATTCCCCCTTGCTTTATTGAGCATAACGAAGAATAGGCTATCTGTCTCCATCCAATTGGATGGTTACAACCCCAACCATTTTGTTAAAATAAAAGAAAAAGCAAAGGGAGTATACAATTAATGGCAGAAATGGAATGGAAGCCACAAAAGGATTCAACCGTTTCCTTACACCAACAAATTACTACCTATCTGAAAAAGAAAATAATTCATGGAGAATGGACGATTGGTATGAAACTCCCTTCCCAAAGAAGTTTGGCAAAACAATTCGAAGTCAACCGGAGCACCATTGTTACAGCACTTGAAGAATTAGCTGCTGATGGGTTAATTGAAACAAAAGTAGGAAGTGGAACAAAGGTAATAAATAATACATGGAGTTTACTTGCCTCCACTCCACCTCCTGATTGGACTAGTTATGTTAAATCGAGCATTCATCGACCGAACATCTCTATTATCCAAAAAATTAATAAAGCTGAAGCAAATCCGAATATTATTAGACTTGGTACTGGCGAGCTTTCTCCAAAGCTATTACCTAAAGCACGGATGGAAGAAATCTTTCACCTTAAGGATAATCTAAGCTTTTCACTTGGATATACCGAGCCTAAAGGAAGTTTAGCTTTGCGACAAGCGGTTAGTTCTTATTTAAAAGAGAGGGGAATAGTCGCTACCTCTGAATCGATCTTAATTGTTTCAGGCGGGCTCCAAGCACTTCAATTACTATCAATTGGTCTATTAAAGCGAGGAGCAGCCATCTTTCATGAAACACCATCCTATTTAAGTTCCATCCATGTCTTCCAATCAGCAGGAATGCACTTATTAGGCCTGCCGCTCGATGAAGAAGGAATTACCTGTCATACCATTGGACGGCTAAAAAGACAGCATCAAGCCGGGCTGCTGTATACAATTCCTAACTTTCATAATCCAACTGGCATTGTCATGTCTGAAAGGAGACGAAAGGAGTTAATAGCAATTAGTCAAACAGAAGCAATACCTATCATTGAGGATGATGTATACGGAGATTTATGGTTAGACACTCCTCCGCCCAAGCCCTTAAAAGCACTTGATACACAAGGAAACGTTCTCTATATCGGAAGTATGTCCAAAACATTAAGCCCAGGGCTCCGAATTGGTTGGATTGTAGGACCTGAACCAGTTATCGGGCATTTAGCCGATATTAAGATGCAGACAGACTATGGTTCTAGCAGTTTATCTCAATTTGCTGTAGAAAGATGGCTGCAAAACGGATGGTACGAGGATTTCTTAACAGAAGTAAGAGCAGAGCTAAGACTACGAAGAGATTTTACAAATAATCTATTAAAGAAAAATTTCTCAGATATTGCTGAATGGACAGTACCTAATGGCGGATTCTACATCTGGCTGAAATTAAAACCAATGATTTCTTCACGCAAGCTATTTGAGATTTCTCTTAAAGAAGGAATTCTTATCAATCCAGGCATCGTATACGATAAAGCAGATGACCGGCATCTGCGAATATCCTACTCCTATGCCTCATTAGAAGAATTAGAAAAAGGATTAATAACCTTAGCACAGCTTATCAACAGGGTAGCAGAGGGATGATTCCACCGAGGACGTTCTCAGTAAAATCGACCCTCTGCGGTCAGTAAAAATTCTTGCAAATAAGCGGTATTGTCCATGTTCTTATTGCATTCGCTGCTATCTGTACAAATCAGGTTTCCGATAGCCTTGTAATAATCTGCATTTTTAGGTTTCTTGTCTTTGGTAATCGTTGAAAAATAGGCAACCTCTCCAAAGCTATTGCAGAAGGAACAAATATTTTTTTTATTAGTCGGCGTCATCTTCCCTTCCACCCCTACTAATTTCCCATCTAATTCATAAATGACAAATTTTCTATTAGACTTTCCATCTGTCCAGCTTAAATAGGTTAATTGATGAAGGTCTATTGTTGCGAAATCAGGTAATCTTAATTTCTTTTGCTTTGGGAATAATTTTTTTAGCTGCTGTTCTGTAATTTTTGGAAACGGCAATACATACTTAGCAAGTCGCTCTATATATTGTTCATATTCATCCTTTGTTTTCCATTTGGAAATATCCAATAACTCTTGCTGATCACTTGTTGCTTGGGGAAAAAGCTCGAAAATTTTTGCCTCAGCTAACTCCATTACTGCAGCTAACACTGTTTTAGGTAAACTTTTATTCATACTTTCTTTAATGTTGGAAATTTGCTTTTTGATAAAATTTAATTGTTCATTTTTTATAAATGCTTCTGTCATATCATTCTCTCCTATTAATGGATTATCCTCTCTTCCTATTTTAGTAAAGACACTCTATTTCTAAAATGGAAAAGATGACTAAGAAACAATTTTTACATAAAAAAACACTGATGAAAACTCACCAGTGCTATTCTTTATTTTTATGTGAATAGACGATTTTTTTAATTGTTTCTGTGGAGAGATGATATTCCTTCGCCAATGCTTGAACGGTGCTTCCATTTGCAAAAGCTGCTTTTATCGCATTATTTCTGCGATCCAGCATTAATCTTCCCCCACTTGAAGTTCCCCACTTCTTATGAGCATTTTCTTGTTTTGGAATATATAGAGTCTCGCCCTGGACATATTTTTGAATTTCCAAAATAAGCTTTTCAGGTAAAACATTCATTGCGTTTGTATACTTCAAATTTGCCCGCTCCCTTATTTTTATTTTTGTCTAAAATAAGGTGCAAAGCCAAAATATTAGTCAGCGATAAAATTAGTTGTTTCGCCCCATGCAAAGTATCGCCTTTCCAATAATAGGCTTTGCATGAGTGGAAGTAGTATCAGACAATCGTATATGATTCTCCAACTGTAAGCACCCCCTTTTTTCATTATTATAGCTAATTTTATCAAGTGTTTACATGAAAATTTCAAAGAACTGCTTCTGCCAGCAGTGTATAGGATTGCATTTTTTCTTCAAAATCATAAATGTTCGTAATAATCATCATTTCATCGGTTTGGTAGACTTTACTTAATTGGAGCAGTTCTTCTTTTACTTTTCCCGGGGTTCCAATGATGGCCCGTTTGCGATTTTTTCTTATGATTGCTTTGTCTTCTTCCGAAAGCCTTATACTTTCCGCCTCTTCCTTTGAAAGAAGGAAAGTATCTTGCCCTTTTTCGATTGCTAACAGCCATAGATCTTGACTTAATGCCATTTCTTCGGCTTCTTCTTGGGAAGGTGCACAAACAACAAATACACATACATTTGCCTGCGGATTTGCAAGAAAACTAGACGGCTGGAAGTTCTCTCTATAATGCTGCATGGCAATACTTCCGCTAATGGGGTTTATAAAGTGGCCATAAGTAAAAGCAGTTCCCTTTTCAGCGGCTAATCTAGCTCCTCGCTGTGAGACACCGAGCATCCACATTTCCGGCTGCGTTTCAACAGAAGGATAAGCTTGAACCTCGTGATTAGGCGAAGAACCTATGAGAAATTCTTGAAGTGCTGTTACTTGGCGAGGAAATTCATTTAAGCTTTTTCTAACCCCATCCGTAAGGGCCAAGCGGGTTGGGGTAGACCCCCCTGGAGAACGACCCATTCCTAAGTCCATTCGATTCGGATAAAGTGCTTCTAACACTTTAAAGTCTTCTGCAATTTTAAAAGGACTATATTGGGGCAGTAAAACACCGCCTGATCCCACACGAATTCTGTTTGTCTGAGCGGCAATACTGGAAATAAGTATCTCTGGGGAGGTACCAGCGATGCCATTTGAGTTATGATGCTCCGCAACCCAAAAACGAGTGTAGCCAAGCTCCTCTGTTCGTTTTGCCAATTTAATGGTATTTGCGAGAGTCATGCTTGCATTCCCATTCTTACTTATTACAGATTGATCAAGTACACTTAACTTCACTTAAATACCTCCTTTCCTTTTCATCTAAAAAACTTTTTCACCAAACTTCCTTGGCAATTAGCTCATATGACTTTCTTCGACTCTCATAGCTATTAGTAATGGTTACAATCATGATTTCATCAGCACTGTAGACAGCTTGCAGCTCAGCCAATTGTTGTTTCACTTCTTTTGGGTTTCCAATCATCATCTTTTTGCGCATTTCTTGTATTCTTTCTTTCTCATCGCTTGTAAACGAATAATTTCTTGCTTCTTCCATAGTAGGAATGCGGTTATTTTTTTCACCTTTATCCGTTTGGATTTTTGATAGGAACCAGCTTAAAGCAAGCTCTTCTGCTAGTTCGGAGGTTTCAGCGCAGATAACCGATACAGTTATGATAGCTTGTGGTTTTTGGAGACCGCTGCTCTGTCGAAATGCATTCCTGTATGTATTGACAATCTTGATTCCATCTTTGTCACTCATAAAATGGCCAAATGCATAGGCAGTCCCATAACTTGCTGCTTGAATAGCACTTTTTTCACTGGTTCCAAGGATCCATGGAACAGGAGGTATATCTGGAAGAGGATGTGCTGTTATTTTTGAAAACATCTGATCTGTTGGATAATTATTATATAAAAAATGGAGAAGATCTTTAATTGAGTTAGGCATATTTCGGACATTTTCTAAAAAGTTCCCAGAAAGAGCTATCGAGGCTTCGGCCGATCCACCAGGTGCCCGTCCTATTCCTAGATCAATCCGATTGGGAAATAACGTTGCAAGCATATTAAATGTTTCTGCTACTTTATATGGTTTATAGTGTGGCAATAGTATGGCTCCTGCCCCAATTCTTATCTTTTCTGTATTGGCTCCGATATACCCAAGCATCACTTCTGGGGCAGAACTAGCAAGACCAGGGAAATCATGGTGTTCTGCAATCCAATATCTTGTGTATCCCAATTTTTCACCAGATTGAGCAAGCTTCATCGATTCTTTAAGTGCCTCCTGCGCGCTCTTCCCAGATAATACAGGTGCTTGATCTAAAATACTTAATTTCATATAGATAACCGCCCTTTCCGTTTATAGAAGCAAAAAAACAGATCGCTCTATCCACTTAACGGTGATCTGTTTTGCCAAACCCCTTCTAAATTTATTCCACTTCCATTAATTTTAAAGAGAAATCACTAGTACTGTCTTCATCAGAGAAATTGGTATAGGAGGTGGAATA
This sequence comes from Niallia circulans NBRC 13626, assembly GCF_001591585.1. Lineage (GTDB taxonomy): Bacteria > Bacillota > Bacilli > Bacillales > Cytobacillaceae > Niallia > Niallia circulans. The sequence goes on from NZ_BCVE01000003.1 coordinate 266,001, forward strand.
CTGATTAATTTCCCCTCTAAATTCCAATGACTTATCAGGAATGCTGACATCGAATATATTCTCATATAAAAACTTCGTAACTACGTGGTATTCTTCCCCACCTCTTACTTTAAACTCAAAGCTTACTACCGTTAACAGCTTCTCTGATTTTTTACTTTTCACCTTTTCCTCTTTAAAATTTGAAACCGTTAATGCAAAATCATTTAAGAAAACCTTATTGACCATTCTAATCGCTCCTTGTTTAAAAATGAGGGACGGTTTCTACTGAGGTCGGGCTAATTGATCTCCGTAGAGCCGTCCCTCTGCTTTCCTATTTTTACTATTATCTCTGTTCCTTTTCCTATTTGGCTTTTGACTTGGATTTCGCCTTTATGCAAGTCTATGATTTTTTTGACAATAGAAAGACCGAGGCCGTTTCCTCCTATATTTCGATTTCTTGATTTATCTGCTTTATAAAAGCGTTCAAATATATGCATGAGCGAATCCTGTTCCATGCCAATTCCTGTATCTCTTATTTTAACAGTAATAACCTTATTCTCCGATTTAAATGCCTCGACTGTTATAGTACCTCCTTTTGGCGTGAATTTTATACTATTATGAAGTAAGTTAATCCACACTTGATCAAGCATTTCTTCATCTGCCATAATTGTTATGTTCGCAAGAGAGATATCCATATCTATTTCTTTTTCTGTCCATTGTGGTTCATTGGCAAGAATAATTCGACGAAGCTGTCGATCTAATCGGTACTCTTTTTGCTCCAAAGGTAAATGCTCTGATTCTAAAGAGGTAAGTTTTAATAGGTTTTCACTTAATTTGGACAAGCGGATGCTTTCCATTTCAATGATGTCTAAATAGTGATTGCGTTCTTTTGGACTCAAATCATCATTTTTCAAAGCATGAGCAAACCCACTAATAGAGGTTAAGGGAGACTGAATTTCATGAGACACATTGGAGATAAATTCCTGACGCATTTCCTCCATTTCTCCTAATTTTTCTGCCATATGACTAATATTTGTTACTATTTGATAATAAGGATGATCATTGTCACCTTCTCTAAACTGATTTTTATAATAGGAAAGGTCAATATTAAAATTTCCTTCTGCTATCATTTTGATTGCTTGAATGATTGGGTATAAGTGTTTATCCTGTTTGGATCTAATCCACGGAATTTTTGAGATAACTGCTATTATGCATCCAAAGAGAAAGAATCCGGCAATTGAATTAATTAATTGTCTGATGAATTCGCTTGGAGATACTTGGATTGCTTCATAAAACCATGCTGTTAACCAATAGGAGAAGGACCAGCATACCATTAGAAAAATAATAATTGCAAGAATGCCTGCTATTCTTTTCATCCATTGTGAGAACTTCACTAATTAACCTCCAATCGATAACCAAGACCGCGAACTGTCGTTATTTTAAAGGGACAGTCCTCTTGGGCAAATCGCTGCCTCAGACGTTTTATATGAACATCAACGGTGCGCTCATCCCCCTCATAATCATAGCCCCATATATCTTCAATTAATTGTTCTCGCGAAAAAGTTTTCTTTTGATGGGTTGCAAGCTTAAATAATAATTCAAATTCCTTTAAAGGTAATGTAATTTCATCAACTCCAATAGAAATTTTATAGGTGTCTCGATTAATCACGACATTTCCTATCTCAATCTGATTGGAAACATTAATTTGGTAGCGCTTGAGAAGTACCTTCACCCTAGCAACTAACTCAGCAGGAGCAAAAGGCTTTACTAAGTAATCGTCCGCTCCTAGTTCAAACCCTCTCACTTTTTGTGTTGTTTCTCCTTTTGCTGTCAACATCAAGATTGGCATTGTCTCTGGGTAATAGGTTCGTACTTCACGGCAAAGTGTCCAGCCATCCATATTCGGCATCATAATATCAAGAATAATTAAATCTATTTTTGCTTGCTCGAGTATAGACATCGCGGCTTCTCCATCTTCTGCCTCCATAATAGAGAAGCCTTCCTTTATTAAAATGACACGGATTAATTCTCTAATATGTGGATCATCATCTACGACTAGTATTTTCGCCATATTATCATTCCTTTAAAAAAAATAAGGAGAACCGCTAATTTCATAGCCGTTCTACTTCATAGATTATTCTCTTTATTCTACCATTTAATCCTTCAAAAACTTATGCGCGTCTCATATAAGCCCTTACTGTAATCGGTGCAAAAATAGCTACTATTACTGCTGCTCCAACAAGAGAGATAGTGAAATCCAAGCCAATTGTTCCCGCGTTTGTTAAATCCCTAACTGCTGTAACTAAGTGAGAGATAGGATTAATTTTTACAAACCACTGAAGGAAATTAGGCATAGTATCAGCTGGAACAAAGGCATTGGACAGAAATGTTAATGGAAACAAGACAATCATAGAAATTCCTTGTACACTCGAAGCAGTTCGTGAAATAACACCCAAGAAAGCAAAGATCCAGCTAATCGCCCAAGAACAAACAATAACAAGAATTCCTGCCAAGATCACAAAGCCTATACCACCATCTGGTCGATAACCCATAATATATCCCATCGTAAACGTAAGAGTTGTGGCAATGGTATAGCGAATAGTATCAGCAAGCAATGCTCCTGCTAAAGGAGCAATTCTGGCAATCGGCAAAGACTTAAAGCGGTCAAACACCCCTTTATCCATGTCCTCCCTGAGCTGGACACCTGTTACCACTGATGTTGTAATAACAGTTTGAACGAGAATTCCCGGAATAATAACCGGTAAATAGTTTTGCACATTGCCAGAAATAGCTCCGCCAAAAATATACGTAAACATAAGAGTAAAAAGAATCGGCTGTAAGGTAACATCTGATAATTGTTCAGGTGTACGCTTTATCTTAAGCAAACCTCTATAAGCCATTGTTAATGAATTTCGCACTGCTTGACGAAAAGTGGAGTTTCTGTAAATTTTTTGTTCTCTGGTTGGTTTTAATGTAGTACTGCTCATACTAATCCCTCCCCTTTACTAGATTTATCTACATTTGCATTAGAACCAGTAATAGCTAGAAATACTTCATCTAATGTTGGCTTTTGCACACTTAATTCAGCCAATGGAATGCCCGCTGTCTTTAATGTCATAAGCAAATCGGTTACTTTATCCGCATCAGCCATTGGCGCTGTAATTTTTCCACCTTCTGCTGATACAGCTGATTGAACGTTAAGCACACGTTCCACAATCAGGCGAGCTTCCTGCATATTTTGTTCGTTTTGGATACTTAAGTGTAAGGAGGAAGTCCCGATAGATCCCTTCAACTCATTCACTGTACCTTCTGCGACCACTTTTCCATGATCGATGACCGCAACTCGATCTGCAAGTTCATCTGCCTCTTGCAAGTACTGTGTTGTCAGTAGTACTGTTGATCCCCCTTTTACTAATTTCCTGATTGTCTCCCACATTTGATTACGCGTTCGTGGATCAAGTCCAGTAGTTGGTTCGTCTAAAAAAATAAGTGGCGGCTGTGCAATAAGGCTTGCAGCTAAATCCAGTCGTCTCCGCATTCCTCCTGAAAAATTTTTCAATGGACGTTTTGCTGCTTCTGTTAAGCCAAACTCTTCTAATAATTCCATTGCTTTACGTTTTGATTCTGTCCGCCCTAAACCTAATAACCGAGAAAAAATGATTAAATTCTCTGTTGCGCTTAGGGATTCATCAACAGACGCATACTGACCTGTTACACCAATTAATTGGCGAACTTGCTGTGGCTCCTTTCCTATATCGTAGCCGAAAATCTTTGCAGAACCTGCATCTGCCTTCAACAAAGTTGCGAGCATTCTAATCGTAGTTGTTTTCCCTGCTCCATTAGGACCCAGCACCCCATAAATAGAACCTGTGCGAACCTGTAAATCCACTCCATCAACAGCACGGTTATCGCCAAATACCTTTACCAGCCCTTCCGCTTCCACAGCCAATTCTCTACTATCTATAATCTTTTTATTATTAGTCACTTGATTCAAAGTAAATCCTCCCTCTTTCATCTTATGAAGTGATAATAAATTATAAATATGAACTAAATATGAACTGGAATAAAGAGATAGGTCGAAGCAATGACAGAAGTCTTTTTGTGAATGAAAATAGATCTCTATTATCAATAATCCTATCTATTTTTAGTGGCAATATTAAATTTATCTTTTTTGAAATAAGCGCAAAAAGACGGTTCTACCGGGGACAATAATATTAATTGCCCTCTAGTAGAACCGTCTTTTGACTGCCTTGGCCTTAAAAGTCTATACTTTCTTCACAAATTCCGATTTTAATTTCATTGCTCCAAATCCCGCAATTTTACAATCAATATCATGATCGCCGTCTACTAAGCGAATACTTTTTACCTTTGTTCCTTGCTTTAAAACTGATGAACTCCCTTTTACTTTAAGATCCTTGATAACCGTAACGGTATCTCCATCATTCAAAACATTTCCATTTGCATCTTTGATAACTTTGCTATCATCATTTGCCTCCATATTACTATTGAATGTCCACTCATGTGCACATTCCGGACAAACTAAAAAAGTTCCATCTTCATATGTATATTCAGATTCGCATTTTGGACAATTAGGCAAGGTGTTCATTATTTTATTCCTCCACTGGTTAATTTGTCTTTAAAAATATTATTATAACAAAAAGAAGGAAGCACCCCTATGCTTCCCTTTTCATTAATCTACAGAGGCAGAAGATGTAGCAGCTTGGTCTGCTTTTACACAATCAATTGCAACAACCAAAGCAATCAGTATCGCTTCCATTTCTTCCTTCAGTATTTGCACTTTATAGCTATCACCCCAGGTAAACCACTCTTTGCTTACCCTGCCGACTTCTTCCCCATTCTGAAAAACGCGAAAATCCATATCCCACCAATTCCCACTTACTTCAATGCCAGCAGCATCAATGGTATAGCGGGATTTAAAGAAAGAAAACTCTTTGTTAATCGTTAAAACATTTTCCCCATTGATTTCTATATAAAACTTCGGTAAAAAGCTAAAGACCTTTTTGGTAATTAGGGCAATTTCATTATTGTTTGCATCCTTTATGGAAAAGGTTTTAGGGATTTTAAAAAAGCTTCCTTCCACATAATAAACATCTTTTTCCTGTTGATCCTTGACTGTAAATTTTTCATTAAGGCTAAAAATCTTTTGCTTCATATAGAGTTGTTTCATTCAGTGCCTCCATAATTAAAATAGTATCCTTTTCTCTACGAAAAGCCATCGGCTAAATCTACTTTCGTATAAAAGAGATGTTATCCTTATATTCAACACTTTATGACATAATACCTTTCTTATTCACTCATAAAAGCAGCGACATACAACCAGTTATCTTCTAGTTAAATTCTTGTTTATCTTTTCCTATGATTTATTTTAATTTCTTGATATAATTCTCTAATTCAATTCATTTATTTGTTTAGTTAGCTAACATTTCAGCTGAATGAGTTATTTCATTTGTTGCTTGATAAAGTTGATTGACAATTAAATCACTGTTTTTTATCTCGGTAAATATTATTTCTGTTTTTTCTTTTGATTGCTGAACCGCATGGACAATTTGATTAAAAAACTCGATTGTTTCTTCCGTGATTTTTTGGTTTTTTACGATATCCTCATTAAAATCGGTAACTGAAATATGCACTTGTTTCACTTGTTGAGAAATATCCTTCACTAAAGAACCAATTTCTTCTGTAGATTGTTTAGTTAAACTCGATAATTTTCTAATTTCCCCTGCTACAACTGCAAATCCTTTGCCTTGTTCTCCTGCACGAGCGGATTCAATCGATGCATTTAATGCCAGAAGATTGATTTGATTAGCAATAGAAGTTACTACGTCTACTATACTATCAATCCTTTGGCTAACCATACTCATTTTCCTGATTTCATCTTGCAGAACAAGAATCTGATTTCTTATTAAACTGGCGGACTCTTTTTCTTGGCTCATTCTCCCTTTTCCGTCTTCAGATAATTCTTCTACCTTTTGAATGGCTTGCCCTCCATCTTTAGTGAGTATTTGAATTTTTTCAAATTGGCTGATGAGCTCTTTTAAAGAGGCACTTGTTTCTTCCGAAATTGCTGATAACTCATGAGCGGTTTCTTTCATTGTTTCCTGTATTTTTTCTTTTTCTGCTTCTTTTACTTTACGAAGAGACTCTTCCCTCAATTCATAGGATTCTAATACCAATTGTTGTTCTAAACTAAAGATTTTTTGGAGAGAACTAACAGCTTCAAATAATTCCGCTTTATTTTTTATTTCTTTGTAGAAAACTTCTATAATTGTATTCAGCAGCTGTTGAAAGGCATTAACATACCACTTCGTTCCTAATCCGATTTTGACATGGACATGGGCAATTCTTTTTCTCTGCATGACGTAAGATTCATTTACCTTCCCAGAAAATATTTCTTTAATATGGTGGTATAATGTTTTTCCAAGTTTTTCAACATTGCTATAGGTATTAATAATTGTAATTAAGGAAGGTTCCTTCCCAATAGTTTCATAAAATGAATCTACTAGTTGCTGTGCTTCTCTTTCTATAATTGGCTGCAAAACAAATAATCGCTTCACATCTAGCTCTGTTAATCCAATCATTTCAATTTGGGTTTGTAATTCTTTGGGCAAATTAAAATCAACTTGTATGGTTCCTAAAGAGGAAAAATATAATTCTTCCTTTTTCTTTCCTAATAAGAGCATAATGAGGTCTCTCCTTGTTTGTTAGAAAATGTATATTTATAACTATTATACCATTATATATATAGGTAAATGGACTTATTGATGTATATTGATATAATTAAAGATTCCATTTTTTTATAAACCTTATTTATAATTAACTATTTATTTAAAAATAAAATTGACTCATCCAATATGAAAAACACCATTAAATTATTATACAAAAATAACATTGAAACTATAATTCCATTTATAAATGGCCATAAAAAAAGAGAAGCCCATTGACTTCTCTTTATCTAGTTATGTTATCTAATCAACCTTGTCACTACTGATGCCATGCTTCACCATTTTTCTCTCTAAATCACCGGAAACTATTTCTCATCATAGAAGAAATTAGAAAATTATACTGCTTTCTTTCGATTCTTTTAACAGATGATTTACAATTTACAAAAGAGAACCACTATAACAAGTCTTTCCATGAAAGTACTATAGGCTGACTTGTGGCTGTACAATGGTGCGCTTTAAGAATTCTTGCGTACGTTCTTGTACAGGATGGTGGAAGATTTGTTCCGGACTTCCTTCTTCCGCAATAACGCCCTTGTCCATGAAGATAACTCTGTTTGATACTTCTTTTGCAAATTCCATTTCATGTGTTACCACTATCATCGTTAAGCCAGAATGTGCAAGCTCCTTCATGACCTTCAGTACTTCTCCTACCATTTCTGGATCAAGAGCTGATGTAGGTTCGTCAAATAGCATCACATCAGGATTCATGGATAAGGCTCTTGCGATTGCCACACGCTGCTTTTGACCGCCTGATAATTGTTTTGGCTTCGCATTAATATACTTGTCCATTCCCACAACATTTAAGTAATGCATTGCTACTTTTTCGGCCTCTTCTTTAGAGCGTTTTAAAACTTTTATTTGGCCTACTATACAATTGTTCAGTACATTATGATTGTTAAATAAGTTAAATTGCTGAAATACCATCCCTAAATTTTTTCGGTAGACCGCAACATCATGTTTTTCATCTAATATATTTTCGCCATGATAGAATATCTCCCCGCCACTTGGCTTTTCTAATAGATTTATACACCGAAGAAGCGTTGATTTACCAGAACCAGAGGAACCAATGATCGAAACCACTTCACCTTTATTAACGGAAAAATCAATATCTCTTAATACCTCATGTTTCCCATAGGATTTATTCAAATGCTTGATATCAATAATTTTGTCCAACCTTATTCACCTTCTTCCTTATTTTAATTTACCCCTTAATGGTTGTGCATCTGTTCCGATAACAGTGTAGCTATCGGACCCTTCTAACTTTCTCTCCATATATAACAATATTCTCGTAACAATAAAGGTCATTACAAAATAAATTAGACACGCTACGAAGAATGATTCAAAATACTTAAAATTATTTCCAGAAATTGATTTTGTCACAAAATATAATTCAGTAACAGAAATAACGTTTAATACAGAGGTATCCTTAATATTAATAACAAATTGGTTACCAGTTGCAGGTAAAATATTACGGATGACCTGTGGCAATACAATGTTCCACATTGTCTGCACATGATTCATTCCAATCGCATGCGCTGCTTCAAACTGCCCTTTATCAACAGAAATAATCCCCCCTCGAACGATTTCTGCCATATAGGCACCTGTATTAATGGAGACTACAATGATTGCTGCAGCAAAAACATTCATGTCTATACCAAATGCTAGCGCAGAACCATAATAAATAACCATTGCTTGAACAATCATTGGTGTTCCACGGAAGAATTCAATATAGATAGACAGGATGATATTAATTACTTTTAAAATAAACTTTTTTATGCCGCGTTCCGGTGTTGGAATAGTGCGGATAACCCCCGCAATCAATCCAATAGCAGCTCCAATAATGGTCCCTATCAAGGCAATGATAAGTGTTAACCCAGCACCACGAAGAAACATCGGCCAGTTTTCTGAAATTATTTTAATGATCCACTCAAGACTCATTTTTTCTCCTCACTTACTGTATAAAACCGCCTGTATTAAGATATACAGCCGGTTTTGTTCTTTTTTATTCTGCTGCTGGTTGATTTTTGATTGCATTATCCATCAAGCTTGTACGTTCTTTCTCTGGGATATCTGCTAAGATTTTATTAATCTTCTCTGTTAAATCACTATCCTTTTGCAGCCCTACAGCAATGGATGTGTCTTCTTCTGATGTTTTAAATCCTTCCTTAAATTCAACCATTACAAATTTATCATTTGCAGTTGACGCACTAACTGCTTCAGGACGTTCTGATACGTAGCCATCAATAACACCAGACTCTAAAGCAACCCTCATGGCTGGGAAGTTATCCATAGCTGTCTTTTTTTCTACCCCTTCAATTTGGTCAATGACAGAATAGTGAAAGGTATTTAGCTGTGCTGTAACTTTAGCACCTTTAAAATCCTGAATAGAAGAAGCCTTTTCATACTTGCTGCCTTTTTTTACTACCATTACTAAATTTGATTTATAATAGCTATCTGAAAAGTCAACAGTTTCTTTACGGTCTGCAGTTGGTGACATCCCTGCAATAATAGCATCTATTTTCCCTGAAACTAACGCTGGTACTAGCCCGTCCCATTCTGTTTTCACAATGACTAATTCTTTTCCGAGACCTTCAGCCACTTTTTTAGCAATTTCTACATCATATCCACTAGCATATTCTGATGATCCTTTGATTTTAACAGCCCCATTGGAATCATCGTTTTGTGTCCAGTTAAAAGGAGCATATCCCGCTTCCAGTCCTACTCTAAATGTATTGTCATCTGATGATCCAGAAGCTTGCTTATCGCTTGTTCCACAGCCTGCCAATAAAAGCATGGCTGAGACCATTAAAACCATCATCATTAATAATTTGTTTCTCATGTTGTCTCTCCTCCTATTTTTCTTTCAATCTACTAAAACAAAAAAAACGACCTGAGATCAACTCAGGTCGTAGTATATGTAATAGCCCTAAAGTCCTCTCTTTATCCCAAATGAGATAGCACAACTCAATAAACTAGGCGTTTATTGAGACAGTCCTGCAGCTCTTAACTACAGACCCAGCATGTAATACGGAGAAATATTACAAACTTCGGCGACATTTCCTTCTCCTTAGCATCATAGCTTCTCAAACTCCACTAAAGACTGTTAAATATCGCGCCTCTACCTCACTGTAAAAAAGTGAGGTCTTATTCAATTAATTTTAATAGTACCGTATTTAGTCGAGTTTAGTCAACCCGTTTTTCAATTCTAGTTTTTCCCATATTACTTTGTCTCTTTAAGAAAATCTTTCCTATAGATTATTTATTCTTTAAAGCTTCTGCAAGTTTCTTTAAAAACTGATAATCCTTTATTTGATAATTTCTTCCGTTCTTTTGCAAATATTGTTTTTCACAAAATTTTGTAAGCATGTATAACAAATGGCGATAGGATACCCCTAAATAATCACAAACAATCACATGTTTCTCCTTATAAATTCCATTGTCTGCCGTTTGCAAGATAAAGTCTGCAAGTCTATTTTCAAGGGGAAAAGCAAGGGTTTGCGAATACTTAGCTGCCATTACTGTTGCCTTTTCACTTAAAAACCTTGTAAGCTCACGCAAAAACTTAGCATCCTCCAACAATTTTGTTCGATAATAATAAAACGGAAGAGCAAAACAAATAACTTTAGTTGATGCTTGTATGCCCTTTGTATAATACACATCATGCAGTAATTCCATTTCGCCAATATAATCATTTGCATTAATGAAATTTATTAAAGATACCTTTCCATTTTGATGTGTTACATATATTTTCGCTTTTCCTTCCATTACAAAAAATAAATAATCCGGTCTCATTCCTTCTTTTATAATCCATTCATCCCGCTGGTATTCATGAATTTCTATATACTCTTCTACTTGGAAAGAAAATAGATCAGCAATTGAATTCCTTGTTAAAAATTGCTGCTTTTTATCTCCTTTGTAAATTTGCATCTTCTGCCTCCATAAATAAGAGATATCTCCTATTATTTATCTTTACTTCTATGATACCATGCAAATGAATGAGGAGGATAAGAATGAATACACAACGATGGATGAGTACACGTTTTTTTAGTTTTTTTATGACTTGGGGAATATTCCTGCCTTATTGGTCTGGCTGGTTAATTTATACAAAGGGAATCTCCGTCTCACAAGCCAGCTTCATTATGAGTCTTGGCTTAATCGCTAGAGGGCTGTCAACATTATTTGCCTTTCCTTATTTGTCGGAGAAATTTAGTAGTAAAACGTTATTAAATATAATGGGCGCCGGCACACTTGTCTCTATTAGTGGTTATATGCTAACAAACTCTTATTCCGGTCTATTAATCGTAACGGTTATTTTACATCTATTTTATCCAACTCTAATGCCAGCTTTAGATAGTGCCGCGAGTGTCCTTGTGCAGAATAAACAATTAAAACACTATGGGAGAAGCCGCCAATGGGGATCTATTGGGTTTGTTTCAGTAGGAGTCATATTAACTATTTTTACAGGTAAGTTCGGGGATGAGATCATTTTTTGGGCTCTCTTACTAGGGATTATTAGCTTTGTAGGTCTTAGTTTTATGAATGCACCTGCAATTTTAGCGAAAAAACCACAAGTTAAGCCAGCAGAAAAAATAAGTTTGCTGCAACTATTTCGCATCAAACATTTTATTTTAGTACTTATTATTGTCATTTTGCTTCAAGCAGCCCATGCTGCTTACTATAATTATGGCTATATTTTTCTTCAGGATATACATGCACCTATTTATCTCATTGGAGTAATCATTAACATAGCCGTCATTGCAGAAATCATCTTTTTTTCCATAGCAGATAAACACTTTAGTAGATTCTCTGTCGGTACGTTATTGGCAATAGCAGCAGCTGGTTCTTCTCTGCGATGGATAATCATTTTTGCGTTTCCTAATGTCATTGTTTTCTGCCTAACGCAAGCTTTACACGCCTTTTCATTTGCGATGGGACATTACGCCTTTATGAAATATTTGATCAACAATATTCCACAGGCACAAATCCCAAAAGCACAAGGCATATACTCAGCTCTCGCTCTGAGCTGGAGCACTGCCGTATTCACCATGCTTGGAGGCTTTTTATACGAAATAGAACCAAGATATGCCTTTCTTGGTATGCTCGCTTGCAGTCTGCCAGCAATGATCGTTGCACTGATTTATCAAAGGCTAGAGCAGCGAAAACAAGCTTGGATTTCTAATTGATATACCCTTCTTACCAAACAGCTTTACTATTGCTTTATTTAAAAAGGATTGGCCACTATGATGGACCAATCCTTTTAGTCATTATTTTGCCTTTTTAGATACTCTTACAACGTTAAAGATGCTGGCTGCTAAACCACCCCAGAGGATGATCATACCCACTATCATCATAGTGATTGCACTAGCTGACATATCAAGCAACCTCCTTATTTCTTTCTAGAGCTATATTCGCATTCCATTTTTTTCTAGATAGAAGAACTCCAATAATAATGCTCAGCACAACAACAAGCACACCGGCAGACAGAATCAGTTCTGTTGGATATCCTCCATAATTTTCTCTTAAGTTTTGGCGAATATTATCAAACATCATATAGCCTAGAACAATAGGTGTTATAACACTTAAACAAAATTTCCACCATGCACCAATACGCAAGTCAGAAATAGCATTCGTATGTGACTGTAATCCGTTTAATCCTCTAAAGAACCATGCAATTAAGATTACTTCTACAAATCCTGCCGTAACAATTCCAAAATTATTAATAAAGTAGTCCACTACATCCAGTAAATATAAACCACCGTTTGTTGCGAAAAGCAGGGAGATAACTGTTGCAGCAATTCCGCTTGTTAATACTGCTTTTGTTCTTGATACATTAAATTTCTCTTGCACACCTGCTATAAAGGTTTCCACGATTGAAATCATGGATGTCAAACCGGCAAAAACAAGAGAAAGGAAAAATAATACCCCAAATAATCCGTTCATACTAGGAAATTCATTGATGATGCTTGGGAAAACCACAAATGCTAGTCCAATTCCACTGCTGACTACATCTTGGACCTCCACACCTTGTTGGTTAGCCATAAATCCAAGAGCAGCAAAAACACCGATCCCCGCTAATAATTCGAATCCAGAATTTGCAAATGCTGTAATAAACGCATTATTATTGATATCTGATTTTTTTGGTAGATAGCTAGAATAAGTAATCATGATGGCAAAACCAATCGATAAAGAAAAGAAAATTTGCCCATATGCGGCAATCCAAACTTTTCCGTCCAAAATCATATCCCAGTTTGGCTTAAAGAAAGCATTCAAGCCTTGGACAGCTCCATCTAATGTTAAGGCACGAATAACGATTACCAAAAACATCACAATAAGAACAGGAAGGAATATCCTATTTAATTTTTCGATTCCTTTAGAAACTCCACGATACAATACAAATAACGCTACAACCCATACAAAAAGTACTGGAATGACAATACCAGGAACTAAACCGCCAATCGTTCCAGCTGTATCTGCTCTCTTTAAAACATCATTGAAAAAGAAACTTTCCGGATTTGAACCCCATTGGGTCCCAAATGAATAAATAGTAAACTTAATTGCCCATGCGACAATGACAGAATAATACGTACAGATGACAAAGGCAATTAACAACTGCCACCACCCCAGCCATTCTGCCTTTTTATTTAAACGAAATAGAGAAAGTGGTGCGGAACCACGAAATTTTTGTCCAATTGTGAATTCTAATATTAATATTGGGATACCTGCTGTTATAATCGCAAATAAATACGGTAAGAAAAATGCTCCTCCCCCATTTTCATAAGCAACCGCTGGAAACCTCCAAATATTACCTAAACCAATTGCAGAGCCTACAGCCGCCATGATAAAGCCATAGCGTGACCCCCATTGCTGACGTTGTTCCATAAGATGACCTCCAATTAAACTATTTTTTAAAAAGATTCAGATAGTTTAGTTTTTTGCATTCTATTAATATAGGGGTTATTAAGATGAATGTCAAACTACTTTTTGAAGTTTTTGTCGAAATTTAGGTGGTGATTTTTCCCAGGCTTTTATAGTGTGATATTTTCCCTCTTTTTAAAAGAAAAAGTAGTATAAATACTTTAGTAATCTGTGTAAATTTGATTAGGACAATTGTTCGCGTTTTTCATTCATTTTAAGAAAGAAGTTAGTAGTAATCATCCGCAGACTGAATACACTTTGCTTTCATGGGACGAGCTTGGTAGGGGGGTCGAACTATCTCGCAGCTCCCCTAAGAGTCTATGCGTATTCAGTCTGCTCCATTTTAAAAAAATTAATCTTGACTGCGAACTGTTCTAAAGCCTTTGTCAGTCCTTCTTTGCTTCATATACCTTCAAGGATTTACCCTTAATTGGTGTATTCTTCATCTTTTCGAGCACGACACGTCCTTTATCATTCAAAATCTCTACATACGAAAAAGTATCCATAATCGTAATAATCCCAATATCCTCTGCTGATACCCCTTCAATTTTTGCAATTGTTCCAACAAAGTCCACTGCTCGAAGCTTCTTTTTTTTACCGCCATTAAAGTATAATTTCATAATATGTTTATTTAATTTCTCATTTTTTGCCTTTTTAATCGCCGGCTCAACCTTCTTTTTTGCCTCAAAGTCAGATCGCTTATCGGCAACTTCCTCCTCTGCAGGAACAGCCCTTGTAGGAATTTTAAAGCCGATATATTCTTCTATCTCCTGTAAAAACTTCTCTTCAAATGGTGTCATGAAGGTAATGGCTCTTCCTTGTTTACCTGCTCGTCCAGTTCTTCCAGTACGATGAACATAGCTTTCCTTTTCTAAAGGAATATCATAGTTGATCACATGGGTTATATTATCAATATCAATTCCTCTTGCTGCTACATCTGTCGCAATTAAGTAGCGGAATTCTCCCCTTTTAAAATCATTCATAACATCCAGTCTATCTTCCTGTACCATCCCGCCATGAATTTGATCACAGTTATATCCTAAGTCCGTTAATTGATCACTCAGCATGTCCACCCTATCTTTTGTCCGACAAAAGATAATACAACTATCAGGATTCTCTACAATCGTTATAGCTTGAAGAAGAGAGAATTTTTCTTTTTCCTCTACTCTTATAAGCGTATGGTCAATTTTATCGGTAGTCAGTCCATTTGCCTTGATTTCAATGTCAATAGGTGTCTTCATATAGCGCTGGGATAGCTCTTTAACTTCCTCCGGCAACGTTGCTGAAAACAGCATAGTTACTCTTTTTTTTGGTAAAGCCTTGATTATTGCCTCTACCTGTTCAATAAATCCCATGTTTAGCATCTCGTCCGCTTCATCGATCACAAGATAGTTCAATTTTTCTAAGGTCAATGTTCCTCTCTCGATATGATCTAATACGCGACCTGGAGTACCAACTACTACATGTGTTTTTTGCTTTAATTCTGTTTTTTGGATGGCAAACGGCTGTTTTCCATATACAGCTGTTGCTTTAATCCTCTTCAGTCTTCCTATATCAATAAAGTCATCTTTGACTTGAACAGCAAGTTCTCTTGTTGGTGTTAATATTAACGCTTGTGGTTTATTCTCTTCCCATTCCACTAATTCACAAATAGGAATTCCATAGGAAGCTGTCTTACCACTTCCAGTTTGGGATTTTACAACAAGATCAATCTTTTCTAACACAAGGGGGATAACTTTATTTTGAACCTCTGTTGGATTTTTATATTCTAAACTATCTAGAGCTTTTACTATTTGATTACTTAAATTAAATGCATGAAAACCTTTTCCACTCATAACAAAGCCTCTTTTATTTTGGATTATTCTTTTATTATTTCCGTAAGCTCCTATTATACGCTATTTTTCACTTGATTCTCCTTGAATATTTAAAATGACGGCCTTAAATGAACTATATTGTCATTCATTCATCTTAATTTCAAAATACACTTTGTCGAAATAGAAGAAGACGATCCACTTCATACGTGAATCGTCCTAATGCTATTCAAGGAATCTTTGCATATCCTCACTTACATAAACCCAGCCCTTCCAGCCAATATGAATCGTATCCCTCATAAAATAGGGATCGTGCTCATGGCCGGAGTAATCAGCATAGTTAAAGCCGTTATCGCTTATCTGTTTCTTTATACGATTGTAATAACCTTGCCGCCCTTTTTTAGGAAAGCCTGTGTAATCATAATAAGCACCATTAACTGGAATGATAACAAAAAGCGGTTCAGCTTCTGCCTTTTTTAGAATATCAAGCATCAGCTGAAAATCATCGTACTCCAGCGATTCAGCATAGGAATGGCCTTTGTTCTTTCCTTTCATACTCTTCATATAATCATTCTTATGCTTATATACTTTATCATCAATGTAAAATTTAGAATGCTGTGTCCGTTTTTTGCCATAGGCATCAGCTTGTGCACGTAATTCTTCCCAAGTCTTATCCTTCACTTCAGCTGACTGATGTCGATTGGTTGGTTTATCTTTCAAAAGTGTAAAATATAAATCCTTTTTCTTAAGGATGGATATATACCCCTTTGCAGGAACGGATAACATTTTAAACATTGTCTTCTTGTCATTTAGATAAGCATCATAAAGTTGATAGAGTACCGTATCATTCTTGACCGCATTATATGACATCAGCCGCTCCATCAATTTTCGTTTCACCTGCTCATCCACATCCTTATTAAACGGAAGCTGGTACGCTTGCAGGGCAGAATAATTTGGTGCAAAATGCTGTTCGTCTGTCCCATGCTTTACAAACCATTGCGGCGATACTATGATGACCATTTGCTTGTTCTTCAATTGAGCAGCATGTGTTGCAAAGTTTAAATCATGAATAATAGATGTCATTCCGCCTTTTCCTATTAAATAAGGTGTGAATGGGGCGGAATTCATTTCGAAATAATTTGATGGATGAAATGGATCCCAGCGTGACAACTCCGAAGAGCCATAAATCGGAACATAGGTCGAACTTTTGAGCATCTCATTTTGTAAGTATGTTCCTTGGAACATACTTGGCTCTAAACTGATTGCAGATTCCTCTAACCGATCAGCAGGAACTAGCTTAGCCAGCCATGATGTGGGTATAAATACAACCCCGGCAAACAGGACCAATGCAAGAATGATTGGTCCAAATAAATATTTCTTCTTCATTATTTCAGCTCATTCAGACGTTCAACGATAGCATTTGGTGTATTCCATGTATCTCGGTCGAACTCTGTAATTGGTACATTGATATCAAGTTGTTCCTCAAATTTAACAAGTAATTCTACAGTCCCAAATGAATCGATCAATCCTGAATCGAATAAATCCAAATCATGCTCTTCTTTCACCACATCATCTTGACAAACTTCTGCAATAACTTGTAGTACTTTTTCTTTAAAATTCATAGATAGATCCCCTTTTTATTGAAATGGTTTGCCGGAAAACAGATAAAAACCGAAACAAACGACATGGAAAGTAATAATGATAGAAACCACTGTCATCGCTTTTCCTGTTGGCCAGCGTTTATGTTTTTTATTCCAAGTCTCGAAGAAATTAAAACCGCTCATCATCAGGGCATGATATGCTCCATAAATGATGTATTGAATCTCTAATCCATGCCATACACCCATCAAAAGGAACAGGAGAATATACCCTAAATTTGAAACGAGCATATTGTTCTTTATCCATTTTTTCTTCTTTATTAAGAAAACAAAGCGCATAAACACATAATCACGGAACCAAAATGACAAAGACATATGCCATCGATTCCAGAAATCCTTTATATTACGGCTCATAAATGGCTTATTAAAGTTCTCCGGTGACCGGATACCCATTATATAACTGACTCCGACTGCAAATGCCGTATAGCCGGCAAAGTCAAAGAATAGGTATAGGCTATAGCTGTACATGTATAGCAGGTGATAAGAAAGCTTACCATCTGCAATATAAGTTAAATTCATGATGAAATACGCATTAATGCAATAGCCGATTATAAATTTATACAAAAAACCAAGGAAGATTTTGTTAATCCCTTTATAAAGCAGATCTCTGTATTCCTCTGGTGTCCAACGCTTATTCTCATCCTTCTCAAATCGACGGAAACGGTCAATCGGCCCCGATGAAATGGTCGGATAAAATAACATAAAATTAACAAGCTGATAAATCGAAAGCTGATTTTTAATCAATCCATCTCTTGTTTCAATAATAATTTGGACAGCTCGGAATGTCAGATAAGAGATACCTAGAAAACTCGCCCAATTATCCACTGCCAAAATAGGCAAGACTTTAGATAAAATTAAAGGCAGAATGGATAGAAAGCTTATTACATAAAATACGAGACTACTATTCTTTTCCTGGCGATAATGAATATAGCCTTTTACCAATATCACTTGAAGGATAGTGAAAACTACTAACGAGAAAAAGCCTGCATTCCCACCAGAAAAGATAATGGCCAATACAACAATAGAAACAAATACATTGTAAAAACGCAGGTTCTTGCCCTTTATACCGAGGATTATCGTCGGCAGCAGCAAGATACCTAGAATTATGAAGAAAAGGAAAGAGCTATACGGGGTCATGCGAGTACCTCTTCCTTCATCTTCTTACGGTCTGCTTTTCCATTTATCGTCATGGGAATAGAAGAATGATACGTAAATTTACGAGGAATCATATATGCTGGCAAGCGCAAAGCAAGATCCTTACGGATAGCAGCTGTCAGTTTGAATTCCTTATCAAAATCATGATCCTCTGGAACAACTGCCGCAATCAAGTATTCAATTTCTTCATTTGGTGCATAAGGAATAATAATGGCATTCTTAATATATTCAGACTGATTCAGGTGGAACTCAATTTCTTCCAGTTCCATCCGATAGCCATGCAGCTTGATTTGATAATCCATTCTTCCTTGGCAGTACACCACACCGTCTTGAATGAAGCCTGCGTCTCCAGTACGATATACATTCATTCCGTTTATCATGCCAAATGCCTTTTCTGTCAGTTGCGGCTCACCGAGATATCCTTTTGATACACTTGGCCCCGCAAGAATAAGTTCACCTTTTTCTCCTTCTGGGAGCGGATTATCCAATTCATCTAAAACGAAAACCCTCATATCCGATTTTGGATAGCCTACTGGCAGAGCCTTCTCTTTCGTAAGCAATTCTTCCGTGATTTCAATAGACGTCACCACTACTGTTGCTTCTGTAGGTCCATAGGTATTAAAAATTCTCGCTCTTGGGAAACGCTCCTTCAGCTCCTTGGCTACAGCAAGTGGCAATACTTCCCCACAGAAAAGGAATAGTTCAAGCTCTGGAAGCATCTTTTGATCAAAATCAGGATTAGGAAAACACATTTGCACAAAGGATGGTGTCGAGGTCCATATTTGTATAGACGAATGACTTAAGTTCTCAAACAAAAGCTTCGGTTTATTGCTTACTTCTTTCTCCAGCGTATGAATGGTACCCCCACTCTGTAAGGCTGGATAAAAGTCCATTACAGACAAATCGAATGAAAAGGGTGCCTGGTTCAAGAATACCTTTCCTTCCCCTAACGGAAAGTCCCCTGTCATCCAATCGGTAAAGGATTGTAGATTCGCTGCAGTTATTTGAACTCCCTTAGGATTTCCAGTACTGCCGGACGTATAAATGATATAAAAAACCTCATCACTTTGGACCCAGTACTCTTCTCCAATATGCTCTATTTGTTCCAAATTCATTTCTAGCATTTGTAAAACTATAACACCATCAAAATCCAGCTTGCTAGTTGTCGTATTAATTACCACTCCAGCACCGGACTTTTCGACAATAAGACGTACCCGTTCGATTGGAATCGACGTATCTACCGGTATATAAGGATGGCCGGCCTGAACACAAGCGAGAAACGATACCGGCATATCTATTCCCATATGTCCATACACTACAATTGGCGTCTGCCTCTCAAGCTTAATAGCATGTAATAAGCTTGCCAGCCTTCTTGATTTATCCCAGAGCATTCCATAAGTCAGCATCTGGCCTTCTGTACGATATGCTATCTGTTCTGATTTTCTTACCGCATGCTGCGCAATACGAGTTAAAAGTTTCATTTTATTATCTTCTCCATTTAGAAATCATTATAAATATAGTTGCCTGTATTGGCCGTATGGAAGCCATACATCAAGAATAAGGTAATGAGGATGGCAAAATAAAAACAAGTCTGTAAAGCAAACCGGACGCCAGTATGCCTATACAACTGTTTAAGCTTATTCATCTTCTCTCTCCTTTCTTTTATTCAAACTTATAGCCTGTTCCAATAACAGTCCGGATATGATGGGATTCAAAGCTTAATTTAGCCCTAAGCTTTTTAATATGTGTATCCACAACTCGACTATCACCATCGAAGTCGAATCCCCATACATGATTCAAAATTGTTTCCCGTGAAAGGACATTATTTTTATGCTGAAGCAAGAAAACTAATAATTCATATTCTTTTGGCGTCAATTCGACTTGTTGGCCTGCAAGCTGAAGCTGATGAGACTTTGTATTAACAATTGCCTCACCGAAGCTTATCATATGGCCAGTCGGCAGATAATGCTCTTTTGCCCGTTTCATTAAAGAATTAGCGCGTGCTACTAACACTTTTGGACTGAACGGCTTGGTAACATAATCATCAGCTCCAAGTTCAAAGCCATGGATTTTATCATCATCACTGGATTTCGCTGTCAGCAGAATAATGGGTACGCCAGAATTCATGCGAACCTGCTTGGTGACAGCAAACCCATCCATTTGCGGCATCATAATATCAAGAATAACTAAATCAGGATATATAGCATCAAACCAATCTATTGCACTGCTGCCATTATCCGTTTCATATACTTCCCAGCCGTCCTTTTTAAAATAATCAGCTACGACTTCTCGAATTCTCACTTCATCCTCGACAAGCAATACTTTCTTCCCCATCGTGAATCTTCCTTCCAATTTAAAGATATTAACAAGGTTATATGTCTTTCATGTGTCCTAATAAGAAATTATTACCATTAACAAAAGTAAATATAGAAACGCACACCGCCTGGTATGTTTTCTGCTCCATAATGAAAGCCATGCAGGCTAAGTATTTGCTGAACAATGGCCAATCCTAATCCTGTCCCACCCGTCATTCGGCTGCGAGAAGATTCAGCCCGATAGAAACGTTTCCAGATTTTATCCAGCTGTTCTTCTGGTATCTGTGCACCTGTATTTTCGATTTGGAACACACTGTTGCCATTTTCCTGATCTAATTCGATACGAATCCTAATGACAGAGTCAGGTTCGCTGTGGCGGATTGCATTAATAAGAAGATTTTTCATTACCCGTTCCATCCACTCATAATCTGCCAAAATATGCTGTTCATTCTTCGGCATAATTTCAATTACCACATTTTTCTCTTTGGCTATGCAAAATAGTTTATTTGCCAAATCCTCAATCATTTCACTAAGCAAGAAAGATGTTTTCCGTAGTTTGATCGCACCATTCTCCAACTTAGCCAAATCCAGCATATTCTTAATCAGCACTTCCATCTTTTCTGATTCCTCAATAATTACTTCTATATAGTGATCTTGTTTATCAGGACTGATTCCATCTTGCAGTCCCTCTGCAAAGCTTTTAACAATACTAAGAGGGGTCTTCAGTTCATGGGAAGCATGTTCGAAAAATTCACGTTGCTCCTTCTCCATTTGCAGTCGTTTTTCCATATCTTCCTTCAGCTTTCCGTTGGCTTCTTTCAAACCATTTAATGCAATATCCAAGTTTTGCGCCATAACTAGCATGTTGTTCGCCAAACTCCCCAGCTCATCCTTCTGCTTAATCGGCTTCAGCGATGTGAAGTCTAGATGCACCATTTTTTTTGCCATTTCATTTAGCTTAATTAGTGGTCTACTAACAAGACGAGAGAAGAACAACGACAATAAAAGAATGAGAATAAAGCCAGCAATCCCGATATATACATAAAATATTCGGAGTGATTCATTAGTATCTCTGATTTCCTGAAGAGATGTGACAGAGAACATAATTTGCATTTCTCCGTCTTTCTTAATTGGCTCCATTAATACTAAATAATGTTTTCCACTCCATGACTCCACCCAGTCTAGCTGCAGGCTTTCTCCTTCGGAAAGCTGCTTTATCTGCTTCTCTTGAAGAGGAAACCATTCCAATAGTGCATCATAGAGAATTCCTAACCCTCTACTTGCCACTTTCCCCTTAGGCAGCGAAATACTTTTTACCTTCCCTTTGATGGTCACTTCATTCTCAGCCTGACTTTCTCCGACACTAGAGCTATCCTTCGTAATAATAGATGGATAAATGACTGAAGGAACTAGAGCATCTACTTCTCCTTGCACAATCACTTTATCTCCCTTTGCAATATTCAATGCTTGTACTTGTTTTCCGTAATCTGTGATGAGTAACGAAAGGGATACTTCCACAATTTCGCCATCCCCTGTCTCCAACATGATATTAAAAGGATCTTGTACCAACTGATAACCTTCTGTGTCCACAATCGTCAACGGACTTTTTGTCTTCTTTATGTAGGACAAGGTCTGTTTTGTCAGTTCTGCTTCACTCCAAGAATTTTGCTCATATCCCTCTGCTAACTGATGGATGTGCCTTGCTGCTTCTTTCGTTTTATGATGTTGATAAAAACGGTCAAAGAATACTAACTGAAATATCATAATCATGGCGTAAAACACCAAAAAGAATATAGACGTTACAGCGAATAACTTGACAGTAATACTGCGTTTTCTCATGTTATACTCCTTTGTTTCATACGGCAGTTTATTCCTAACTTAAACTTAAGCTATGGATATGTTTTTTGTGTGTCCACATGTAATCCTCCATATAGTAACCATTTTTTTCAAGTTAGGGAACCCCTTTTTATCTATCTCTCTTATTTAAAAAGAAGAAATCATAGTTTAAACGAATCTGGATTAAGTAATGGCGATATGCTGTATTTTAGTGACATAGTTTATTTGTCCAGCAGAAATCACCTTTTTTTGTACAGTAATTATTCAATAGAGACTAGGGAGGAAAGCTAAAAGGGGAACATTAATGACCTATAGAACTATAAACTAGCGTAGTACTAGATTGGTTGTAAGGTAGAGATAGTGGGATTTTAGAAACTTTTTAACGATGGAGATAACCTAATTGGAAACATACGTAAAAGCTTTTTCTAGTTATCTACCAAACGTAAAAGACGGAATTTGCCCAAATATGGACAAATTCCGTCTTTGTTTTCATGATTGCTGTCTATAGGAATGAATATGTTAACTATCCATATAAAATGTTATTTTTTCTTTTACTATCAAAGTTGTTGCCTTGTTGGACGTACTAATATTTCATTTACTCCTACTTCTTCTGGCTGATTAATTGCATAATAAATTGCTTCAGCAATATTTTCTGGCTCAATACCCACAGCCTCTTCAATTTGGTTTATCGCATTTTTTTGTTCTTGATCTGTAATATGTTTTGATAATTCAGTAAGGATAGATCCTGGTGAAATAATTGTAGATCTAATATTGCTATCTGAAGATTCTTCTAAACGTAATCCTTCACTTATTGATCTCACAGCTGATTTTGTAGCACAGTAAACAGCACTACCAGGAAAAACAATATGGCCAGCAATACTTGATAGATTAATTATATGACCATTGTTTTGTTCACGCATATAAGGTAAAACAGCATAAATACCATAAAGGACGCCTTTAATATTTACATCTACCATTAAATCCCATTCGTGAATTTTTCTATTTTTAAGTTCAGATAGAGGCATTACCCCTGCATTATTAATAAGGACATCAATTTTTCCGAATTTTTCTGAAGCAAATGATGCAAGTTCTTCCATTTGATGAGCATTAGTAACATCAGTAACTTTGTAAACAGCCGTGCCACCGTTTTCGTTAATAGTAGTAGTAATTTCTTCTAATAAGTCTTTACGACGTGCAGCTAATACAACGTTCGCTCCATTATTTGCCAACTTTATCGCTGTAGCTTTCCCTATTCCACTAGAAGCTCCAGTAATAATAACGGTTTTATTTTCTACATTGTTCATTTGTAATTCCTCCTTGTTTGATGTAAATTAAGTATATCAATTAAACTTTGGTTTAACGCAAGCTAAAACAAAAGTGCTTTCATATCAATATTTAGAACCCATCAAAAGATTTTAAATAAAAATCATAATTAAAGTAACTTTAATTAAAGGAGGAAAAATGAAGTATATAGATGAAATTGCAAAAACAAGGAATTTAACTGAATCTACATTGAGATATTATGAAAAAGAAAAGATTATACCAAGAGCACCACGAGATAAGAATGGGCATAGAATTTATACAGATGAAATTGTTGAGTGGGTAGATTTTATCATAAGTTTAAAAGAAACTGGGATGCCACTGAAAAAAATAAGAAGTTACGCTGAATTATATAATCATGGTGATGAAACATTAAGAGAAAGAAAAGAGATGATGCTTCAACACAAAAAAAGTGTAAAAGAGCATATTAATAAAACCGTAGAACATTTAGAAAAGATAAATTATAAAATTGCTTTATATGATGTTCAACTAGAAGAAGTAAAAAGAATGCCTTAAAAGATAATCGGCAAAAAATATATGCCGTTCTTTGAAATTATATTAATTAACAATCTGTAAACAACGTAGGGCAACTTATATAGAAAGTAGATTCCATACATATTAATTGATGATACTGATAGAATGTTCTTGTCCAACTACAAGAAAGACAATCTCATCCGTTTATGTATATCACAAGCACAAGATCATCAAATAAGATTAGGAGTAAAAAGGATAGCTGAAACCATTACCTTATTGAGTAATAAAAGGAACTATTATTACTCTCTTCTATGATAAAAATACAAAATCCACACCAATCTTTATCATGATTGGTGTGGATTATTATTAAACATTTTAATTACTTGTGATACGTTCTCTCATGTTGAAGAAGCCATTCTTTCCTCCATAGACCTCCTGCATAGCCAGTTAATGTCCCATTTGAACCGATTACTCTGTGACAAGGAATGACAATGCTTAACTTGTTTTTTCCATTTGCACTTCCTACAGCTCTAATCGCTCTTTCATTCCCGATAGAAATGGCTATATCCTTATAGGACCCCGTTTCAGCATACGGTATTTTTATTAAAGCGTTCCATACCGCGCTTTGAAAATCTGTTCCTTCCAATTGGTATGGGATGGAAAATTCATGACGCTTGCCTTTAAAATATTCGTCGAGCTGGTTATAGCATTCTACTAAAACGAAAGGAGTTTCTGGTTGTAATGAATTCACGCTCTTATCATTTTCTTCAGAAAATAAAATAGAAATAATTGCTTCATGGGTACCAATTATTTCCATCTTTCCAATCGGCGATTCATAATCTAATTTATGTATTTTTGTCATATAATGACCTCCAAAGATAAAAAGTTGCATATGCCTGCCAGCCTTTCCAACCTTCTGCTAATTCTTCTGTTTTTTCTATAGTCGGTTTACTCTTAAGCTCTAGTACATTCTTTAATGCATTATGAAGGCCGACATCTGAAACTGGGAAGGAGGAGGTGTAGTGGAGGCATTTCATCATGACATACTCTGCCGTCCATGCTCCTATCCCTCTTATCAACAGAAGAGATTTTTTTACTTGATGATCATCTTGTTTCATAAGTAATAATTCTTTTGTTAATTTGCCGCTTTGCATATCTTTAGCAATGCCAATGATGTATTCAGCCTTCCTTGTAGTAAATTGAAGTTCCCTTAAATCATCGACATGGATGGACGCAATTTTTTCAAATGAGGGGAATAACCAAAAGGTTTCCTCTTGGAATGTCAGGCTTTCTCCGTATTTTTCAACAAAACGTTTCTTTAAAGTATAAGCAAATGTTAAATTAATTTGCTGACCCATAATTGCCCACACGATCGCCTCAAATAAATCGGGAATGCACATAATTCTTAAACCATGATATTTATGGGTAAGTGTCCTTAACACCTTATCTTTATCTGCGACTTGGTAAAAGCTCTCCAAATCCTGATCCAAATCAAACCATTCCCAAATATACTCCGCCACTTTTTTGTGGATGTCATTGGATTCAGGATTCAATGGAAATTCGACCTTTATGGCATGATTGATTGATCCAACTTTACATAAAATCAACGATTCATTCACTTTTATCAATTTGTATAAAAATCCCTCTTCCATCCGATGAAGCACTTCCTGATTGGATCTGCCTAAAAAAACTAAACACTCTTCAAAATTAAATTCCTTTGGAGGATAAATCTCTATATAAGATTCATAATCAATCCAATTCATGTTGGTATCCCTTGCGATATTCACTAGGAGAACAGTTTTTTATGCTTCTAAATACTTTGTAAAAATTAGAGGAACTCTGGAAACCCACCTCATAACAAATTTCTAGGTTTGTCATAGCAGTGCTTTTGAGAAGATGGGCCGCTTTATCAATGCGTATTTTTTCTAAATAAGCACGTGGAGTTTCAGCAGTTTCCTTTTTAAACAATCGTTCCAAATAAAAGGGACTCAAACCGACATGGGCTGCTATATCCTTTAATATCAAATTTTGTTTATAATGATTGACTAGGAAGGTAATGATATTTCTGACAAGTTCAATATGAGGAGAATGCTCAACTTCTGGCTGGCACCTTTTGCAAGGACGGTACCCAGCTTTTTCAACTTCATTCCTATCATGGTAAAATTCAACATTTTTCTTTTTAGGCTTCCTTGATCTGCAGGAAGGACGGCAATATATTTTTGTTGTTTTTACTGCGGTAAAAAATATCCCATCATACTTACGATCACAACTGATGATCTTCTCCCACATCTCTTCAAATGAAAGATTGAGATTAGTCGACATATAAACCACTATCCTTTCATCCTAGTGCTTCTTTTTCATACAAAGAGGACGTATCCTTAAGCTCTAATAATTTGCCAGCCTTTTTTTCTAAATAAGCAATTACACTATCAGATAGGGCATTTCCAAAACTAAATCGTCTTACTCCTAATTCTTTAAGCATATTACAATTCGTCAGCCCAGGTAAAGATAATAGATTTAGTGGAGCGCTAACATTCTTTGTAATTTCTTTAATTTCCTTTTCCTCTCTTAACCCAGGAACAAAAATCCCGCTGGCACCACTCTCCACATATGCATGAGCTCGTTCCATTGTTTCCAGCAAGGGATTTTTCCCCTTTAAGTAAGTATCCGTTCTGGCATTGATATAAAAGTCTTTATAACCACTTCTATCTAAGGCTGCCCTCATTTTTTCCATTAGTTTACAATGCTGCGTTATTTCTCTCAATTCATTTGATTTTTTCAATGAATCCTCTATATTGATACCAGCGACTCCAATCTCAGCTGTCCTTAATACATTATTAATAATCTGATCAGGATCCTCACTGTATCCAGCTTCAATATCAGCGGAAACAGGGATTTTTACATTCTCTGTAATCGTTTGGATTATAGCTAAGTGTCGATCAAAATCAATTAATTCTCCATCTGAATATCCTAATGAGTTAGCAATTCCCCAACTAGTTGTACCAATTGCTTTAAATCCAGCCTTTTCTAGTGTTAAAGCTGAAAGAATATCCCAGGCATTTCCAAGAAATAATAAATCATCTGAAAAGTGTAGTTCCTTGAATTCCTTCATCATATTCATTTTTATTGTCCTCCAAATCTTTTATTGGACCTATTTTAACAAGTAATCTACCACCATTTCGTCCTCATTCTTGCTTTTATGGTCTGTCTTTGGAAAAGAAAAGTGAAGGAATATTATGCTCTTCTTAGCTCTATTAAAATGAATCATGAGTGGCTGTCTTCTTTAGATTTACAAGCGTATTTTACGAAATTTATCCAATTTACAAATACAATAACAAAGAAGTCCTGCCTAAAGTATAGACAGGACTTCTTTGTTATTTAAGCATCGTAGCTTTTAAAAATTCTTGTGTTCTTTCTTCTTTTGGATTGTTAAAAAATTGCTCAGCTGTACCGTGTTCAATAATTTTTCCATCATGCATATACACAATACTATCTGCTACTTCTTTAGCAAATCCCATTTCGTGGGTTACAACCACCATGGTCATTCCTTCTTCTGCTAAGTCTTTCATCGTTGTTAATACCTCTCCCACTAGCTCGGGATCCAGTGCTGATGTCGGCTCATCAAAGAGCATAATATCTGGTTCCATTGCAAGTGCTCTGGCAATGGCTACCCGCTGCTTTTGCCCACCTGATAGTTTACTAGGATAAACATCTGCCTTATCCTCTAAATCTACTTTTTGCAGTAACTGTTTTGCTTTGGAGATAGCTTTATCTTTGTCTACACCCTTTACCATGATAGGTGCTTCAATAATATTTTCCAGTACGGTTTTATGTGGAAATAAGTTGAAATTTTGAAATACCATTCCTACCTTTTCCCTAATTTTGTTCAAGTTATCGGTGCTTGGATTGACCTCATTCCCTTCAATGATAATGCTGCCGTTATCCTTTTTTTCTAAAAAATTCAAACAGCGAAGGAGGGTACTTTTTCCTGAACCACTTGATCCTATTAAACAAACGACATCACTTTCATAAACAGTCAAATCAATATTTTTCAATACATGTAAGTCTCCAAATGATTTATTCAATTGGTTTATTCTAATCATTTCTTTCTTGTTCAATTTCTTCGCCCCTATCTGTCGCTTACTGCTAATTTTAATTCAATTCGGTTTACTACAAATGTCAACAGTGCTACTAGTACTAAATAGTAGACAGCTACAATGAGTAAATAGGTCATTTCGTCAAAATTATTGGATCCTAGTGTTGTTGCTACATTGAACAGCTCATTCATGGAGATGAATGCAGCTAGCGAAGAATCTTTTAAACTAATGATAAATTGATTACCTAAAGGTGGCAGCGCGCGTCTAAATGCCTGTGGAAGAATAATTCTCCTTAATGTCAGTGCCTTTGTCATTCCCAAAGAACGTCCTGCTTCTAACTGACCTTTGTCAACTGCCTGAATTGCTCCACGAAGAATCTCAGAAATATAAGCTCCATTATGGAATGCTAACGCAAGGGAAGCAGCCCAAAAATCAGGAAGAAGGAAAATTCCACTTATTCCGAAATAGAGAATAAATATTTGAACAATCAGCGGTGTCCCGCGAACCAAATAGACATATGCATCGGAAATAAGCTCCAGCACTTTGATTTTAGAAATTTTTAATAAGGCAAAGATAAGCCCAATGACGATTCCGAGTACGATCGAAACAGCTGTCAGCTCTAATGTCAAAAGCATAGCTTTTAGGAATACACCTTTTGTTTCCGCTAGTATGTTAAAAAAATGTGAAAAACTTGGCAAAGTATTACTTCCTTTCTATTCTGGTATAAATTTATTCTGGTTTAGTGGTAATGTCCTCTCCAAAATATTTCATACTAATTCGAGTAAGTGTCCCGTCCTCTCGGAGTTTTTCCAAGGCTTGGTTTACTCGCTTCAATAGTTTTGGATTATCTTGAGGAAGAACTATCGCTTGTTCACTGCGATCAATTAACTGCTGGGCTTTAATCTCAAACCCTTCCTGTGCAGCACTTTTCCCTGTTACAAAATCTGTGATTACTGCATCATGGCGACCGCTGCTTAACGCTTGTAAAGCCGTAATATCACTGTCATATGTTTTTATTTTGTCCGTATACTTGGAGGCAGTATCGGCATATGTAGAACCTTTTGCAACGGCTACTTCCTTTCCTTTTAAATCTTTGACCGTCTTAATTGAACTATCTGGTCTGGTGAAAATTTGCGGGCCCGAGTAGTAGTAAGGGGTACTGAAGGCAACATGTTTGCTCCGCTGCGGATTAATGGTGTGACTGGCAACGGCTGCATCTGCACGTCCTGTTTTCACCCCTTCTACAATCCCTTTGAATTTAATTCGCTTCTGAACTGGTTTAAGCCCCATTTCTTTTGCAAGTGCTTCGCCAACTTCAATATCGAACCCTGACATGGTGAGATCGTTATTTATATAACTAAATGGCTTAAACTCACCAGAAGCAGCAAAAACAAATTGATTTTTATTAATCAGTTCAGATCCATCTGCAAGCTTCTCCTTTTCGGCACAAGCAGATAAAAGGCAGAGCCCGATTAAACTGAAGAACAGTAGTATCTTTTTATTCAACAACATGTTGGCTATCCATCCTTTTTCTTTCATTTACTTTTTACCATTACTTCTAACTTGATATATTACTTATGGAAATATATACCCTTTATCCTTCTGATAAAACAAAAAAAATCAGGTAGATTCAATAGTAGGTAGTTCTGTTTTTGTGGAGAAACACTATAATTTGCTAGCTTGCAATATAGCAAATAACACCCTAACCGCTTCTTAACAATAGATATTGTCATCGTGCAATCGGGGTGTTATTTTGCTTGTTATTTGGTATGTCATTTTTATTTCATTCAGGAAATTTCAATAGTTTTAATTCTGATGCCTGCTACAAGAAATATATTTTTACACTTAAATAAATGTGTTCACATAAAAGACAAAATCCAGAAGAAAATCCATTTTGTTCAATTCCTATTCAAAAGGGATTTTTTGTGTTTGCTGTTAAATAGGAATTGATGTGATATTTCTGAGAAAGATGTCCATGCCTACTACCAATATTCCAATGTTTTACTATATTAAAATTAGCAGAATAACTGGTTCAAAATCTCTGAGTATGGTTTTGTTATGTAGATTTAGGTTATTTACTGTACATAACCTAAAAATTTGGTGGGATTAAAATGACGATTAGTCTAAGTCTTGTTTTTGTAATTGGATTTATTTTTATTCACTTCTTTTCTAAAACAATGAAGTTTATCAAAGATTCACCTAGAAGTAGATTTCTCTCAATTGCTGGTGGTATAGCAGTTTCTTATGTATTTATCCATCTAATGCCCGAGTTAAGCAAACATCAAAGAGTATTAGAGCAATTAGGAGATAAAGGAATTTTTCACCTATTTGAAAATCACGCCTATCTGATAGCTCTGCTGGGATTAACTATTTTCTATGGACTAGAAAAAATGGTTAAAAACTCAAAAAAAGAAAGTGGGACGAAAAAATCGAAAACCGGTGTATTTTGGATTCATATAACATCTTTTTTTGTATATAACGCGCTAATTGGTTATCTTTTGATTAGAGAAACATATAGAAGCAACTGGGGAATGTTATTCTACTTCTTAGCAATGGCGGTTCATTTTGTTACCAATGATCACAGTTTAAGAAAAGATCACAAAGAAATATATGACCATTTTGGTAGATGGTTACTAACATTAGCAATATTATTTGGATGGCTGGTTGGCTTATTTACCGAATTAAAAGAAATTTATATTTCCATGCTCACAGCATTCTTGGCAGGGGGGATAATTTTAAATGTACTGAAGGAAGAGTTACCAGAAGAAAGAGAGAGCAGTTTCGTTGCTTTTTTCCTTGGTTTGGTGAGCTATTCTGTCTTGTTATTGCTTGTTTAGCTAGAAAGTTTTGAAGTATTTAAATAGCCAAAGCATAAGTAAGAAACAAGAAAGCTTGTAAATAATACTACTTAAACAAAAAGATCCGTCTGTTAAATAAAGGGATACATTTTTACTAATAGGAAAAAAATAGGAATATCTATAAAACGACATTCCTAAATTATTACTGATAAACTTATTTCTATTAACGCTTAGAAATTGTAATGAGAAATAATATTACCTAAACCTAATATGCTTGTATATATTTCCATATGTGATTTGAGAATCCAAATAGAACCAGTAAAGAATGGTTCACTAATTAATGATAGTTCGGCCAAGACAATATGTTTTATATTATAGGGAACCATCACCATTTTTTCTTTACTGCAAATTTCCCTTCTAGAACAAGATATACACTCATTGTTAGAGCAGTAAGTACATATTTCTTAATTGTTTATTTGCCTATAAGCGGAATAGATAACCAAGGTAAAGTAACCATTAGAATGAGAAGCCATTTTTTTCACAGCATAATATTTACAATCTAACTATCTACAAGTTCCCTTAAAATTTTGCTTAACTGGTAAATTCCCTTTTTCAAGTCAGCGATGGAGGCATAGCTATAAGAAAGGCGAAGATAACGGTTAGAATTTTGACCATATATACTTCCAGGGTTCAGTAATATGCCTCTGTCTAAGGCTTTTACATAAAGTTCTTTCATGGAAATTTTTGAAGTTATTTTTAACCAAATAAAGAATCCACCCTTTGGTGTATACCAAGAAGCTATATCGCTTAAATAATATTCTAATGTTTCTAACATGACTGTCCGTCTTTTTTTTAACTCTTCTCGTACCAAGCCAAGGTGCTGTTCATATAACCCACTTTTAAACCATTCAGCTGCTACTCTTTGAGATATGGAGCTGGAACCATAATCTGTCTGCATTTTAATATCGGATAATCGTTCAATGACTGGTTCTGGCCCAACAATCCATCCAATCCTTAAACCAGGGCTTAACGATTTAGATAGACTGCCTAAATACAATACATGACCATGTTTATCATTTGCCTTAATAGGAGAAGGTGGGATTTCATCAAGCCATAATTCTCGATAAATATCGTCTTCAATCATAGGAAGCTGTTCCTTTTTACAAATGCTAAGGAGCTCTTGGCGTCGTTTGTCAGGCATTAAGATACCTGTAGGGTTATGAAAACAAGGAATTGAATACAAAATGGCTCTGTTGCGTTGTTTATTTGTGATGGAAATAGAGTTAGGTATAAGTCCATCTTCATCAATTGGTAGTCCTGTAAGCTTCATCCCAGCAGATTGAAAAACACGAAGGGAATAAAGATAGGAAGGTTGTTCCAGTAAAACACTTGAACCTCTATGGAGTAGCCCCACTGAAATTAATTGCAGAGCCTGTAATGCACCAGACACAATTAAAATGGAAGAAGGGGAAGCCTGAATACCGATAGTTTTAAGATAATCACTCAAAGCTTCTCTTAAAGGAAGAAACCCTTTTGGTTCTTCATACCCAAAAGCCTCTAATTGGTCAGATACTCTTCTTAACACAGATTTCATTGTATCTAAGGGAAATAAATCTTTAGATAACTCCCCTTTGCTAAGTTGGATAAGATCAGCATTAGATTCGGCCAGATTTATTTCCTGTACAGTTGATTGACTTGGTCTAAGTAATCCAGATTTAACGTGTTCATCCCAATCAGGTGGTGGGTTTGTAGCCAATAAAGTCCATGTGTTATTCGCTACGTATGTGCCTAATCCAATTTTAGCCTCAATTAATCCATCAGCCATTAACTCTTCCAAAGCAGTAATAATTGTACTTCTATTAACCTCAAATCTTTTTGCTAATACCCTTTGGCTAGGTATTTTACTTCCGATCGGCCACTCTCCATTAGATATTTTCTCTTTAATAAAATCGATTATTTGTTGATATTTTGGAGTTTTAATTTTCAATACCAATTCCGTTTACCTCCTTATAAAATTTCCTAATCCCTTAAGTGGTTGGTTTTTTTCTTTTTTAACTGGTTGCAGACATTTTAACAAATCTTAAATACTATGGAAAAGAAAAATAGAATTGGTTGGAAATTTTATCGAGGATGTGAACATATGCCGTATAAATTGAATATTAGGATAGTAGTGGCAAATTGCCTTATAATTTTTGTTTGGGCATCAGCTTTTACAGGGATTCGGGTCGGATTACAATCTTATACACCTGAACACCTTGCCCTATTTAGAATGTTAGTGGGTTCTATATTACTCATAGGAATTGCTATTATTTTCAAAATGAAATTGCCTGAATTTAAAGATATTCCCATTATATTTTTGTTTGGATTTTTAGGCTTTACTGTATACCATTTGGCATTAAACATAGGAGAAAAGACAGTTAGTTCAGGAATTGCCAGTTTACTGGTCTCAACTACACCGATTATTTGCGCTTTTTTAGCTGGTTGGTTTCTCCAGGAAAAATTCGGAATATCAAAATGGATTGGATCTATTATTAGCTTTTTTGGAGTAGCTTTGATTTCCTTAGGAACATGGGGGTTTGGAACTGGCAGTGGAATTTTATTTATTCTTATAGCATCAATATCAGAAAGTTTTTATTTTGTTTTTCAAACGCATTATATTAAGAAGTATGGTTTTTTCGAATTTACTGTTTATACCATTATTGCTGGGACTATTTGTATGCTTTTTCTTCTCCCAGGTTTAGTAGGAGAAATTACAAACTCTTCATTAGCGTCCACTTTAAGCGTCATATATTTAGGGATTTTCCCTACCATTATTCCGTATATAATATTAGCTTACTTAACTTTACGTGTTGGGTCCTCTGTAGCAACTAGTTCGCTTTATTTAACTCCAGCACTTTCTTTTGTGATTGGGTGGTATTGGCTTGGTGAAAAACCAACACAGGTATCTCTATTAGGGGGACTACTAATATTAGCAGGGGTATCGTTTATTCATCTTAATTTAGAAAAATTACAAATTAGATTTAATTTGAGAAGAAAGGGATTTCAAAAATAAGTAAAGGAAGTTAAGTGAATTTGGATAATAAAAATAATCTGATATTGATATATCTCTTTAGAAATAGGAAGATTTCCATAATAATTGAATTAAAAAGGAATTAGCCTGTTAAGAAATATACTTAAAGTAATGGGGGCTTCGTTGAAGAAGACAACTTTGCAAATAAAACGATTGGTAATAAATCCAATCGTTTTGTTTGTTATCATATATTAGTTCATCTGGTATTAGTTAATCCTCATCTATTCCATCCCTATGCCTTAGCGGCAAACGATTATTTGCCGTATAAACTTTCCCTTTGGGACTTCACACCGATCTACTATTTCAAAACCTGCTTCACCCAGTATTCCATCTATATCTTCAGTCGTTACGATAACCATTTTTTTAGCAAAGCGACGGGCGCTTTGCAGCATTGCAAATTTTTCCTCATCGGAAACAACGGAGCAAAGATTATATGGCATGTCGATAATTGCCACATCATACATTTCTGTTATGTCTCTGATATCCCTTAAAAATACAGGACCAGAAAGTCCAAAATGGTCGAGATTGTTCCGAATGCCCTTCATGACTAAGGGATTATAATCACTGCCTGTTATATTAACTCCCATCGATAAAGCCTCTACCAATACTGTCCCGATGCCACAGCATGGATCAATCACCTTCACTCCTCTTAATTCTGGAACTGCAATATTCACTAGCGCTCTAGCCACTCGGGTAGTTAGCGCAGTTGAGTAGTTATGAGGCTTTTGTTGGTGAATAAGCCACATACCCTGATTTTCCGAATAGTATCCGAAATACCATTTTCCTTTTAACTTGGTAATAGCGAATACTATCTCTGGATCATGAAGACTCGCTGCACCTGGAATCAAGCATCCAATTTGTCTAGCAATCCCTTTCCTTTCATCAAAATCCATTTTATCAAGGGGATCTATGTCCCGATAATTGATGCCGATTACCTTATAAGTACTAGGCAAAGAAGGCATTGCCTCTACCCTTTGTTTTAGCTCTTCTAACGTATCACCTGTAAATAGAACCGCTATTTTCTCTTTTATAAAAGGACTCCTGCTAGGGTCTCTATCTATTCTGCTCTCTAATACAAAGGCATGTAAGTCAGCATGAAATAGAGAACGAACTTCTAATTTACATAAATGTTCTTCTTCCTCCGCATAATTAAAGGTATATAAGAAGGTATTGGGGATCAACCTATTTTGACTCAAGTCCTTTCTCCTCCTTTTTGGATAAGCCCTTGAGCTGTTCCATTTTTCATGAAAATAGTAAAACGCCATACTCTTACATATGGAGTATGGCTGATTGTTTTCCTACATATTTAAATGGAAGATTTATTAAAGCCTTCTTCCCTTAAGTATTCACAAGCTTCCTCGTAACTGGAAAAACTATTTTCTAGATTGACTCCGGCATATATATTCCAAAACCCTTCTTCTTGAAAAAGGAGGAGCGTATTATTTTCCGTATCAATCCATGTTTCTTCTTCCACGATTTCTTCCTCCACCGTCTCTTCTTCTTCTTGTATATTTGGTCCTAATGATTGAATGGATTTTTCAATAACTTCTATTAATTCTTCTTTTGAAAAATCTCTAATATTGACCATCCCTTTTTCGTCTGTCTCATACTCATTCAGCTTGTCTGCATATACAAATCCGTTTCCATTGGGATGTAAGTGATACACGACGTTCTTTTTATCACTTACACTTTCTGCATAATGAAAATTGACGCGTTTTAAAGAAACATTCTTTCGTTCTAATTGAGGGAACGACTCGATAATATTTAGTTTTTCTTCAAATGATAGCATATTTGCCTCCAGGATTTTTATTAATATTATTATAATTAGTCTCCGTTCTAATTGTGGGTAAAACTAATATACCACGTTTTGTTAGTATGAATATAGTTCAACTTACTAGGATGTAATTTCTAAAATATTTCCATCTGGGTCTATAACATAGAATAGAGAATGGATAGAACTTCTTCTGACCTTAAAATTTTGTGATTCTAATAGTCGATAAAGATAAAATATTTGCATCGGTTTTACTTCCCGTATAGCTTTAGTAAGTGCGATAATCATTTCTTGATTAGAAAAAGGGATTTCCATATCTTTATTATTATTTTGTAATTTTAGTTTCTTTCTCGCCCGATGAAGTGCTGTTTTAATCGACTCATTACTTATTCTTAACATGGATGCCATTTCTTTTGAAGTGTAGCCAAATACATCCTTCAAGGTAACCAGCATAGCCTGTTTTAAAGGTAAGGTAGTAAGTAAAATTTCTATTAAACCATCGTAATCTATAAAATCGCAAGCCTCTCCGAAAAGATCCTCATTAAATAAAATACTCTCTTTATATTTCCTTGTCTCATCGATAAACTGATTTTTTGCCACCGTACATAAATAAGAAAATGTAAACTCCCTTTTCGGCTCTGTTTTTTTTATTTTATAAACCTTTAGGATTGTTTCTTGTACTAGATCCTCGGCTGTCCAAGGTGACCCTGACAACCTTAAGCAATATTTATAAAGTTTTTTAATCACAACCTCTATATCTTCAAAAACCATGTTTCCCCCTCTTTATATAAATTTATATATAAGTGTAACTTTTCCACTATTATATTCGTTATAAGGAAGAATTTCATTTCAAGGAGGAAGATTATGTTTAAAGTAGGTAGTATATTTATTCCCGTTACAGATATGAAGAAATCTACCGATTGGTATGTAAAGTTTCTTGGTGTGAAGATAATCGATAGTTGGGAGGATGGTGCCGGCTTTTATTTACCAGCTGGGACAACACAATTAGCCTTAGTAAAAGTAGAATCCCCCCAGCCTACTGAATTTATTATTAAAGGGGAGCAGAAGAACTCCTATTTTAATTTTGTCGTTGATGATATTCAAGCTGCCCATCAACAATTTAGAAACAATGGCATCGTTACTACAGAAATCGATGATTTTGGCGGAATGAAATTCTTTGATTTCTTTGACTTGGATGGTAACCCATTTAGTGTCGTTAATGAAGTGAGTAATTCTCCCTTCCACTCAGATAATGTAAGGAAAATGCAAGAAAGAGATAAAACAAATAAATAACTATGTATAAAAAAAGAATTATCCATTCTACTTCAATGGTAATTCTTTTTTCTTTTACAGCAGGATAAATTTATATGAACGGGAAGTTTTTGTGAAAAAGGTACCCTTTAGGTTAACGGATGCGCAAACTGTTCAACCATTGAAAATACAGTGTAAATCTATTAACCAAATGCTCCTATTCTATGAAAAATAAGTTATTCCCTGTTAACTTTGTTGCATATAGGGAATACATCTAGAATAATAGATAGAAGAATATACATAAGGAAGTGACAACATGAAAAGACTAGCCTTGCTATTCTCAGGAGTACTCCTTGTTGTTTTCCTCATCTCTTGTTCGAAAAACACTCCTACTATTAAAGAAAGTGAACAACATGATGAAGAACAGACACAGGAAGAAAAGTCTTCTGGTGAGAAGAAAGCAATAAAAGAAGAGAATCCTCCGCCAGCCTACAAACCAATGGAACCAACAGAAGGTGCTTCTCCTCTAACTGAAAAGGTAGCTGAAGAGGAAATAGAGAAGATGCCGAGTGCAGAAGCCCGTGGGGAAGATCGCACTAGAATGGTTCCACTTGGAGAAACTTTGGTAAAGGGTGCTGATGACCAAACCGATGGTCCCTTAAAGAATCATAGACTTATAGCGTATTACGGACATCCAAACTCTACCAAAATGGGAATATTGGGAGAAATGGAGCCAGATGAATTAATGGCAAAATTAAAAGAGCAAACCCAAGCATATTCAGATGCAGACCCTTCACGCCCTGCTGTACCAATGATTGAACTCATTTCTACCGTAGCTCAGCGTGATCCAGGGACGGATGGGAAGTACTACCATCCAACTTCACCAGAGCAAATTGATGAATATTCTACTCTCGCGGAAGAAAACGATGCCCTGCTTATGCTGGATGTTCAACTTGGAACAGATTCCGTTCTAAATCAGGTGAAATTGCTTGAGAAATGGCTAAAGCTCCCTCATGTCCACCTAGCGATTGATACGGAATTTCATGTAAAAGAAGGACAAACTCCAGGTGTTAATCTTGGTCAAGTAGACGGAGCTGAAGTACAAGAAGCAGTGCAGTACTTGACGGAAATGGTAAAAGAAAATAATTTGCCCGATAAAATTGTCCTTGTCCATCAATTTATGGACGAAGCATTAACGAACAAAGAAGCCATCAAGCCAACCGAGAATGTAGAAGTAGCCTTAAATTATGACGGGTGGGGCGATTCTAATACTAAAATGGCACTCTATCGCAAATTCGTGCGCAATGAAGCAGTGCAATACGGTGGATTTAAAATCTTTTATAACAAAGATAAACCAGTGCTAAGTCCCGAAGAGGTCTTAAAGCTGGATCCAAGCCCAGCGATTATTAATTATCAATAAAGAGTTAATGTTTGTGAAAAAAGGGAGTTTCATTACTCCCTTTTTATTATGATCCCCCTCTTCTTCATTCATATTATCTTCTACAAACTCGTGCAAAAGCTCATAGTATTGAAAACCTACTTTTCTCTCATTTCATCCCTTGATCTGCCACTATTTATGATAAACTTCATCACTCTATTATTCGATTAATATATGAGCCACTCGAATTATAAAAGGTATATATCAACTATTCCACTTATTCTCTAGTATTCCTGATATGACAGATGGTGCTATACACTCCGCCTAGGTAAAAAGGTAAAAAAATCCACTAAGCGGTTGCATGTCAAAAAGGAGTTTAGTCTCAAGACAGGGTGGAATGTTAAATAACACATAAATAATTTAGGAGGCGTTACAATTGAGTAAATTAGACGAACAAACCCTATTATCAAATGGAGTCACTCCTCAAAAACAATCCGAGCAGCCGGGGGTTGAAAAGGAAATGGACCCTATCCCGATTTATGAGCTAGAAACCCATGTTGGTTCTGGAAAATTGAAAGGAAAAGTGGCCTTGATTACTGGAGGAGACAGCGGAATTGGTAAGGCAGTAGCGATTGGATATGCAAAGGAAGGCGCGGATATTGCTATCGCCTACTTAAATGAACAAGAGGATGCGGAAAATACGAAAAAGCGTATTGAGCAAGAAGGCGTAAAATGTACGTTGCATGCTGGAGATGTAGCGGATGAAGCATTTTGTAATCAACTAGTTGAAGATGTCATTCAGCAGCATGGAAAACTGAATATCCTTGTTAATAACGCAGCACGTCAGGAAGTAAAAAACAGTGTGCTAGAAATCTCTGCTGAACAATTGAAACGTACATTTGACGTAAACTTTTTTTCAATGGTGTATTTAACTAAAGCTGCCATTCCCCACTTATCAGTTGGTGATAGCTTAATCTATACCGCTTCTATTAATGCATATGTTGGCAATAAGGCATTGATTGATTACACATCTACCAAAGGGGCTATTGTATCCTTTACTCGTTCCATTGCGCAAGAACTTGCCTCAAAGGGAATTCGAGTTAACGGTGTAGCACCTGGACCGATTTGGACACCACTTATTCCAGCAACCATGACAACCGACCTGCAAGAATCATTTGGCGTTTCTACCCCTCTTGGTCGTCCTGGTCAACCAGCAGATCTTGTAGAACCATACATCCTGCTTGCTTCTGAAGGTTCTGCCTATATGACCGGCCAATTTATCCATGTGAATGGTGGACAATATATGTCTTCTTAATTAGATAAATACGTCATTCGGACAGCAAAAAAAATCAAGCAGTATTTTCCTCATGGTAAGGAAATACTGTCTTGATTGCTGCTATCTATTCAATGTCTCGCATAATGGAGGAGTGTTGCCAATATGGAAGGTTCAAGTTATATCCAGTCTGACCATTATCAGGATAAGGAAGAATTGAAGAAACATATATTTAAGACACTTCATTTTTATTATCCGGCCTGTATCGATGAGGAAAAGGGCGGATATATTAATGGGTTTTTAGATGATGGTACTATTTATGACACAGATACTAAACATTTAGTAGCGACTAGCCGGTATATTTATATTTTTAGTATTGGTGCGATTTTAGATGGACCAGACTGGTGTTTAGAAGCCGCACGACATGGGATCCAATTTTTGCATGAACATCATTTAGATAAACAGTATAATGGATACTACTTTGAAATGAATGGAACGGATGTAAAAGATGCTGCTAAAATGGCCTATGGTCATGCCTTTACATTATTAGCATCCTCTATCGCCTACCAAGCTGGCATACAAGAAGCCAGAGAAGTGATGGAAAACGTCTTTAATGTGGTGGAAATTCACTTTTGGGATCCGGAACATGGATATTACAAAGACCAATGGGATGCTGCGTGGACCACTCTTTCCTCTTATAGAGGGCAAAACCCAAACATGCATATGTGTGAAGCCATGCTGACTGCATATGAAGCAACAAATGAAGAAAAATACTTAAAGAAGGCCTACCAGCTAGCAGAGGGCGTTACCCAAGAATTAGCAGACCGTGCAAGTGGAATGATTTGGGAAAACTATACACCGGACTGGCAGCCTGATTATCAATTCAATAAAGACAACACAAAAGATGAATTCCGCCCATTTGGATTTATCCCTGGTCATCAATTTGAATGGAGTAAACTCTTAATGTGGCTTGACAGACATCAATCAGAACCTTGGATGCAGGAGACTGCAGAGAAATTGTTCGCAAAAGGATGGGAACAAGGTTGGGATGTAAAATATGGAGGTATTTATTTTGCCCTATCGCCAAGCTTAGAAGTCATTGATACGGATAAAAATTACTGGGTTATGTCAGAAGCAATCGCTGCCGCAGCCTTACTAGCTGCAAAAACAAAGAATCAAAAATACTGGGATTATTATAATCAGTTATTCACTTATTCCGCCCAGTATTTCATGGATCATGAACATGGTGGTTGGTATACACTGCTTAACCGGGAGAATGAAAAATATAGCAATGTAAAAACCTCACCTCCCAAAACAGATTACCACCCCGTCTCAGCCTGCTATCAATCCATACTAGCTCTGCCATAAGCCAGATGTCTAAAGAATGGCCTGGATTATGATATTAAAAAGCATCTTTTAGTGGGTTTGGCTAAAAGATGCTTTTGTCTCTAGATTTTCCACTATCTTCCGATTATTTTTCTATTATTTGTCTCTTAGTGGCCTGATTAGCACTTGATTTAATTATTTCCAATCCCTTGATCCATCTGTATTTTCTCTTCTCTCGAGCTAAAATAAATAGCCATAAAGATTAGGCATAGTCCTATTAGATGGTAATAATAAAGTGGTTCTTTCAAAAGGAAAAATGATAGAACTACTGTGCTTAGTGGCAAAACGCTTGTTAATATACCTACTGTCGCAGCAGATAATACAGCAAGGCCTTGATACATAAGCAAAAAAGCCAAAACAGTAACAACCATTCCAAAATAAAAAATCAAAAGCCAATCATAACCAGAACCGAATGAATAATTAGCAGTTATGCTATCATAAATAGCCATTGGTAAAAATAACAATCCCCCTATAACAGACACTCCTGTTGTTATAGTTAATGGACTTACTTTTTTTGATATAGACTTACCTAAAATGATAAACAATGCTTCTCCCATCACTGCCCCCAAAACAAGGAAGTTACCTACTATTTCTAGATGACTGCCCGATATCTCTTGCATCACTCCTGAAACGTTAAGAATGATGACTCCTAAAATAGCAGTTATTATACCCGCTATTTTATTTCTTGTAAGTTTCTCTTTAATTATAAAGTAAGCAAGAAGAGCAACCATTGCTGGTAAAGTACTAGTAACTATTCCTGCCTCCATTGCAGTAGTATATTTTAAACCATACAGCATAAAGATACTAAATAAAAATACTCCCATCAGAGATTGAAAAAAGAGAATGACAATATCCCTTTTACTTAATGAAGGAATCCCCTCCTTGTAAATCAGTAAAGGGACTAATATCAGGGAGGCTACTAAAAACCTTAGCTCAGATGCTAAAAATATCGGCATCGTTTGAATTAATATTTTTCCTGCAACCACCGAACTCCCTACAATGGTCATTGCCGCAATAACTTTAAGGTATGCTACAATCCTTTCACTCAATATAACCAACTCCATCTCAAGTAATTATTCCATTTAAACTGGTGTTACAGTAAAATTAACATTATAAATTGGTTTATTAAAGAACCAATTATCATTTATTTTTAAAACCAATATGAACACCTTAGGTGATAATGATGATTTGGATTGAATTAGATAGAACTTCAGAAAAACCAATATTTCAACAAATATACGTGAAAATTAAAGAACAGATTTTACGAGGAGAACTTCTTGAGGGGGACCGACTTCCCTCGAGTCGTGATTTAGCTGCCATTTTAAACGTGTCTCGAAGTGTCGTTCTCGAAGCCTATGATCAATTAATCGCTGAGGGATACATTAAATCCAAACAAGGAGCTGGAACTTTCGTGGAATCTGGAATATCACTAGAGGATTTTCCTACGAATGAGGAACGGCCTATCTCTGAAAAAAGTACTGATTCAATGAGTAAGGTAAGGACAAATAATTTCATTGACTTTCGTTCAGGCGTACCTTGTTTAA
Organism: Niallia circulans NBRC 13626; assembly: GCF_001591585.1. Taxonomy (GTDB): domain Bacteria; phylum Bacillota; class Bacilli; order Bacillales; family Cytobacillaceae; genus Niallia; species Niallia circulans. The sequence goes on from NZ_BCVE01000003.1 coordinate 308,775, forward strand.
AAAAGTTTCCTCGAAAAAAGTGGGCCAGTATAGGAAAAGACGTTTTTGAAACGATTGAAGACTCATTATTTGGTTATAGTTCACCTGAAGGAAGTGAAGAGTTACGGGTGGTATTATCAAGCTACCTTTATAGAACTAGAGGAATAAGCTGTCATCCTAGTCAAATTATCATCACCTCTGGAGCTACTCAAGCATTCACACTTCTAGCTAAACTATTAGTAAAGACTAACTCCGAAGTATTAATAGAGGATCCAGTAACGAAAGAAATTCCTGAAATTTTTATTGAAAGAGGGGCTAATATTACTCCTATTCCAGTCGATGAATTTGGAATGCAAACAGAATGGCTTACAACGAAAAAAAAAGAAAACATTATTTTCGTTACTCCCTCTCATCAATTCCCTTTAGGTGGAATATTACCAATTCAAAGAAGAATTCAACTTATTAATTTTGCTAAGGAAACAAATAGTTATATTCTAGAGGACGATTATGATAGTGAATTTCGCTATTCTGGTCATCCAGTAAGTTCACTACAAGGATTATTTCCTGAACGAGTTATTTACATAGGGACTTTTAGTAAAATCTTATCACCCAGCCTGCGAATTGGTTATGTCATTTTGCCAAATGCACTGGTAGAAGAAGCCAAAAATCTTAAAAGATACACTGATTATCACTCTCCAACTATTGAGCAAGTAATTTTAGCACGTTTTATAAAGGATGGACACTTAGAGAAACATGTAGTTAAAATGAGGAAACTATATAAAAAAAAGAGAGATTTCTTAATAGGATGTCTAAAAAAGGAATTTGGAGACCTAATTGAAATTCTTGGTGCTTCAACAGGCATTCACCTAGTTGTTAAATTTAATTTTAAGTTCCCACAAAAGATCTTAAATGAAATCAAAAATAAAGGAGTTAATATCTTTTCCGTAGAAAAACATGCTTTAATTAAAGGAAAACACAACAACAAGCTTATTTTCGGATATGGTAATTTAACTGATACGGAATTAGCAGAAGGAGTAAAGCTCTTAAGAAATGTGATAGAAGCAGAGTCAGGACGGAAAAATTAAACAACACTACTAAATAATCCAATAATAGCTGATTTGAAGAAATCCCTTTTTAATGGAGGGCAGATATTGGTAAAGCAATTGACAACCAATTTATGAAAGCAGGAATATCATTGAGCATGACATCATTCTCTCTGATTATCATGCAGTTACAATGGATACGCTTAGCATGATTCGTCTCTCACTCGTCAAAAGCATAAACCAATACCTTATTTACTGGTTCAACGTAATCTATATAAATATGGTCTAACAAGCATTGATTATGGACAATATAGGAGTAGTCTCTTTTGTAAACCTTCCAAGATTTCTACAGGCATTTCCCTGACCTTGATATCCTCACCTAGGAATAATAGCCAACTTGTTATTTCCGTTAATTCTTCGGAATGATTAACATTAATAAAGGTCTTTAGAATGGCTGTAGTTTGGTAAGGATTCGTATAAGAAATGGACATTCTTAACGGATGGTATTTCTTATACTGTGCAATTGCCTTTGGACCAAGTTCAAGGACAAGGTTGATTACTTCCTCCTGCTTACTTAGTTTTTCTAAAATCTTTTTCCTACTTAATCTATTATTGGTAGTGCATGGTTCTACATCTGTGAGATTGTCGACAGGCAAAATCCGTTTCTTCTCTTCCTTTAAATCAAAGCCTTCAATCAGCCACATGCTTTTTTCACGATAAAGGTTCAAAAGGTAAATAGGATAGGACTTTATGACTTTCTCCTCTCTAATAGTAATTAGTAAATATCTATCCATAATAAGTAATTGGATTAATTTTTCTAACATGGGATGAGGAAGATCTGACAAATCAAGCAGATCAGGATTATTCGGGTTGGTCCCTTCAAATAGCAAGATGCGATTTAAAAGAACAAGGTCATCTTGCTGGGTTTCCGAGATGAGTCCTAGTAATTTTTCAGCTAAAGACTGGCGACTCTTTAAATATGGAAGTTGTTGGTTTCTCGTGGCCATAAAGGCAATAAAAAGAGCTTTAATCTCATTATCAGTAAAACGAACAGTTGGCAGGACAGAGTTGTTCATCACAAAATATCCCCCGTCCCTTCCGACTTCTGCGACAAGTGGCATCCCCATCGCTTCAATTTCTCTGATGTCTCTAATTGCTGTCGAACGAGAGATGTTAAATTCTCTCATGATTTCAGAAATTGTAAAGTTGGCGCGGTTGTTAATATACCGCATAATGGTATTAATTCGTTCAACCTTTTTCATCCCGTCCCCCTAAACAGTATCATTTTTTGACATGGTTTAAGTTTATTATATATCTATCAAGTGAAAAGAAAAATCATTTGATTAATTTTTTAAAGAGGAAGTGTTGAATATGGCAGATTATATGCTAGAAGAAAAAGACAGTTTTATCGTTTTAGGGGTTGGAACTGAACTTAAGAGTGATTACACAGACTATGCGGGCATAACAAAGGAAAAAGCGGACTTTTGGCAAGCAGTCAAACAAGAAGGAAAGCTTGACACCTTAAAAGCCATTGCCACAAATGACTATATTTTTATCGTAAACGAAGCAGTAAACAACAAGATGATGCATTATGTCGGGGTCATGACAGAGCAATCATTACCAGAAGCGGACAGAATGATTCAATTTCCTAAAGGAGAATACTTAGTAGTTAAAGGGGAAAGTAAGAGCACTGATGAATTGCAGAATATGCTTACTGGCATTGCATTTGGTCAAATCTTGCCTGAAGCTAAGAATTTCGCCTATGTTGGTGGACCAAATACAGTGGTAGAAATGGGACAGCGAAACGGCTTATTACTTGGTGAGATGTGGATTCCTGTTGTAAGGAAATAAGGAGGATATGGAGGGATAGAAATGGCCTATATCGTTGATTTTAAAAATGTGTCTACGATTGGTTTAGAATCTTCACCTATAGCAGAAGCACTTGCTGGCTTACGAGCTAACGAGGCTCGTTACTTTATGAACAAATATAAGCATGAATTTACGGTTGTACCAGCTAATGAGTCCTGTGAGACCCTAAATTATGTAAACCGAATTTTAAAAGAAGAACGTGGTATTGAATTTGCAGCCAAGCCTTTAGAAACTTCAACCTTTCAAGTAGAAAATATCAAATGGACCTACGTCTTTTATGAGGATGGTCTTGCAATTAACGTTCTGTATACAGTAGATGATCCGAAAAAGCGCGCCGTTGGTTTTAAGCTTTCTGATGGGATGGAAGTACCAAAGGAATTAGAAGGGAAATTTAAGTTTGCTAGGCAGAAATCTAAGTTAGCTGGAACAATCCGAGGCTCATTTTTTGTTATTAAAGGCGAATATTAACGTTAGTAAAGCAGCACCTCTTCATAAAAATAGAGGTGCTGTTTTTATTTTTGCTTAGCTTATTTACTTGTGGTACGGTTCACCGTAATGTATCTAAATGAGGTTTTAAAACCTACATCAATGTTTTTATCCATTAAAACGTGCTTGCTTAAACTTCTCTATAATCTTGTAGAACTCTTCTTGGCTCATATTCACATACATTTCTTTCAAGCATACCTCTCTAAAGTATGTCACTCTTTTATATGATAACTTACATACTTTCATTATCTCCCATCTATGCATTCTTCTTATTCTCTTGTCTTTTGGTTCCTTAAAACTCATCATTATAAATAGCTCTTGGTATTTTGCTAAAACAGCATAACCGTATGCAATTGGAATAAAAAGTGCTGATAGGACTATAGGGATGAAAAATGTTATTAGTAAATCAACACTATTAAGAGTAACATAAGTAGCAACTGCTATTTTAATGGTTAATCCTAGAACTGCAAAACCTACAAATGACAAGATGAATGATAATAGTTTTTTTACCTTGTAGTACTCTTCTTTTGTATCTGCAACGGCATGTAACAAAAATAAAAGTGTTAGGAACGGTAGAAGTAACAATTCAACGAAAATGTTAAATGTAAAAGAGCTTAATAAAAACTCAACAATGACAATAAATTTTAAATTGTTCTTTAGTATACTTATGAAAAAATCATTGTTATCATTGTTTGTAATTGCACCAAAGCAAACTGGCACGCCAGTAATTGTTACCCAGAAGGCAATATCCTTTAAATACTTCCATTCCCAAAATGAGAATTTTGACGCTAATATTACCAAAATCATTGAATAAAGAATTATAATAATAAATGGAATAACTATTTGCTTAGCAGTTGCGGCTTGTATTACTTTAAATGCTGATGCTCTTATTGTGGGATTTAAGAAAATAAAAATAAGAATGACAATGAACCAGATTGCACTCGCAATTTCACGGCTAGAAAGTATATCAATCATATAGCTTTATATCCTTTGACTTTTTAACTTTTGTGAAGCTGATGAAGGTGAGCTGCTATATCCTTTACTAGAAGCCTCTTTCTTAGCATCTTCTAATACTTCATCAAAATCAATAGTATTTAATCTATCCAAGTTAATTCTCATTCTAACCAATGTACCTTTAATATCACAATCTTCAACAATTTCTTCAGAAAGACTATAAGTTATGCTTTTCTTCCCCGAAGCGATACTAAAGTAACCATTAGTTCTTTCAACAATTCTTCTTACCAGTGCAAGACCATACCCCGAGTTTTTATAATCTTCTGGGGCATAGGCATGATTTGATAACGCAGAAAGTCCAGGTATCATTGCTTTTCTAATAGCATCTTCATCAGTTGGCTGTCTAAACCAAGTCTCCTCGATATCGAAGGGAATAGTTTTTACTAATCCAAGACCTAAATCAGCAATCACTACTTCTACACTATTAGTAGTTGGGTATAATTGAGAACCATAATAAAAGTGTGTTGTTTGTGAATGGTCAAAGATATTTCTAATCATTTCTCTAACAACAAATTCAAACAAGTCCATAACATTTTCATCACTATCTGTTCCGAGGTCCCTCAATATCTTCCTTACAATTTTACTTGCAATATCATCATAGTAGGTTTCGATTGTTTTGCCTTGGTCATGAAGTGAATCGAATAGTTCAGCTAAAACTACTTTTGTTGGTGCAATGTAATTAGTTCCTTGACTATACGAACGTGCATCTGAGAGTCCTAACTTTTGAAAAATCCCCATGGTTTCCCCATAAGAGATAGCATCCCTATTAATATTTTCTATTGGTTCCAATTCATATGGCACAGCATCTTCTCTTAATCTATCAATTGTAGAAAGCAGTATGATTGCTCCCGCTGGCTCAATAAAATTTAGTGAAGAAAATTGAAAAGTCAGACCCTCTGGCTCATCTGAGTAGTACTTTTTTTCATCAAGATGTTTTGTCATTCTCATCATGTTATCGTATTTCATATTAACTATACTTATCATAATATCCCCCAAATAAATCAAGCTGTTTATAATAAGAGTTGGATACCCCTACTAAGCCCTAAAAGTTTTTCTATATTGAATCTTCTATTATATTTATTACATGGCTAGCAAACTCTTCAGTTAATTGAATTTTATCAGCACCGAAATTTAAAGCTCCAAGTGTTTTTCCCTGATTATTTTTTGTGATTGGTAATTTTTCGTCGTATGATGCTTGAATAGTAGCGATGGTGTTATTAAACGTATTCCATCTTTCGCTATACTTTGGACAAAGATTTTTTGCTTTTACTTCCCAAGGCCATCTACTAGAGGTTCCATCCAAATAATAAGGACCTTCTATAACCTCAAAATAACCCAAGAGCTTAGCTGTTCCCACAGCATAACAAATTAGTATATCTCCTTCTCTTACAGCAGCAGGTTTCCTCTTAGAAAAGTGAAGCTCCTGTATACCTGTTGATAGTCTTCTATGTTCAGAAAAAGGCTCGTCCGATACACCTACAGGTTTAATAAAGTAACGCTTATCAGAAGTAACTGTATGCTTTTTTTTATTAAGGATATCGCTGACGGTTAAACTAATTTTTGGCTCTTTAGGCATGGGAGATGCTTGTGAAAAGGCATCTATCTTTTTTATTATTTCCTCTAACTCTTTATTGGATAACACTATGCTTTCAACACTGTTGACTTCACTAACCAATTTTAATAATTGACTATTGTCATCAATTAAAACTCCCCATTCATGATTAGTCTCTAATCCAGAGTTTGTGAAATTAGCAGACGTAATTATTCCTTGTAATGGTGCTCCTGAATTTAAGGATATATATATCTTTCCATGTAATTTATTGTCAACTTGGACGCTATAACTAATATTGTTCTTTTGACAATTCAAACAGAAGGAATATAATGAGTTTGATTTTTTAAATAAGTCAGGGTCATTGTCTTTTAAGGTAGTTGTCAGCGAAATATGTCTAATACCCGTTCCTTGTAATTGACTGAAAAAATTATCAAATGATTCCATTAGAAAAGGGCTTATTATCTTTAGCTCATTTGCATTTAAAAGGATATTTTTAATGTCACTATAATGGTTAGAATTAATGTTATTTAAAATTTTCATAATCTCCCTCACCTCACATAGACATGTAACAATTTACCTATTTTAGTATACATTATTTAATTTTGGCTATCTATGATTAGTAAGAGAGAACAGTTTTCTTTTACACTTTAAAATAATAATGTAATTGTATGTCTTCTAACTGAGAGATTCCAATTCTCAAACACAAAGAAGAATTTAATTGAATTTCTTCCACATATTCAAGTTCTAATCTATTTTGTAACAGTAAGTCTAATTCTTTAGAATCCTCAACTATTAATATTGCTTGATGATTTTCAAGAAGAAATTCTTCAATCCTTTCACCATTACTTAGATACTCGTATAAGTGAGAAAACTCACTGCTTAGGTACTTTAACAATTCATTTGGTATATCTCCTGCAAGGTTATTAAGGTCTGTCAAACATTGAATCCTTTTCATCAACGATAACTCCTTGAAGGATTCTGTATAAGCTCTGATACTAAACAAGCTACAATTCCAACCACTGTTCCCATTAAAAAGTATTGCATTACTATTCCCCCTTTATTTTTCAAAAAGTAGTGTTCTTTTTCACATAAACGTAAATAGATACGCCAAATGCCACGCCTGCTTTGAATAGGTCAATTGGTGTCATGAACTCACCTCCCTTGCTGTAAGATTAAACACGAAAAAAGAGACGACAGCTCTTACAGAGCAAACCTCTCTGACTTGTAAATGTATTGATTATTCTACCTTTCCGACTGCCATTTCTTCATACGAAGCTAATAGGCTTCACAAGTTCACCATCTTTCAGCAAACCAATTCCGATATCTTTCAAACCATGCTTATCCTGTAATAAGTACACAACGTTCGATGTACCACCATCGTAGAAGAATACCCAGCATGTTAGTTCTGGTTTGTTTTCATCTGGAATAGTAGCCTTAACCTTTTCGTTCCTTATGTCATCTATTGAAAGAGTTCTAACATCCGCTTTCCAGTCCTTCCAAGCTAAATGTGGGTGATGCTCCTCCATGTAATTCCTGAATACATTAATAATGCTCATAGGTAATTTGCTCCTTTTCATAGGTTGATTAAAATAGAAAAAGGGGGAGAGAACTCATCCGTAATAGATGAATCCTCTCCCCCTTTAAAGGTGAAGTGTTTTGCAACTTCTTTATTGAGCTGTATTTGTATCGTATCAATCTTTCGGTCCTCACTGATGGTGATTTGTCGGATGAGCAGATGCATCAGCCTTTTCCTTTGCTCTCTAGTCAATGACTCTTTATAGGCACTCTTGAAGTTCTGCATGACCTGTTTGACCATAGAAAAGTTTATGAGCTGCGTACCACCTTGCCCCATCTGCAATTCAATTGGTGATAGCCTCTCTTCAAGTCGTTCCTTTTCTTCATTCAAGGTGGATAATCGTTGAACAAGGTCCGCTTTTTGAATCAAATCATCTTCGTACAAACCAAGGACCTTCTCTTTCTTTTGTTGATTGGATTCTAGTGCCTTTTTCAAGGTCTCATATTCGTGTTGAAGTGGAGAAGAATCTCGTTCTTTCTTGTTATTAATCCGTTCAACAATTTGCTCTATAAGCGCATCACTTGTGGCTATGTTTGATAGCTTTTCAAGTACATAAGGGTCTGCATAATCCGTTCTTACTCCATTCGAGCGACAAACCGCTGAACCTTTGTTCTTCCAAGCTCCACATACATAATACTCCAGAACCTTTTTTGTTCCGTCTTTGAGTGTGTTCGTTGTCCTTCCAATCACCATTCCTGCCCCACACGCAGGACACTTCATAATACCTGTGAGCGGGAACTCGCCGTCATGTATTCGATTAGGCTTGCCGCTTCTGCTCGCCATGATATTTTTTGCTTTTTCCCATGTTTCTTCTGAAATGATGGCTTCGTGCTGCCCCTTTTCAATTACAGGGTTAGGATTAATATTGTTTCTTCTCTTCTCGTTCCAATCTCTCCGGACATTGTAGCGAATAAATCCTGCATACAGGGGATTGCTTAGAATCGTTTTTACCCCGTTGATGGAGAAGTCTTTGTTCTTTTTTGTCCGGTGTCCTTCATTGTTAAGTTTGTTTGCGATGGATTTGTAACCATTCCCCTCAACGTAAAGGTCAAATACCTTTCGAACCGTTTGAGCTTCTGTTGGGTTAATCACAAGGGTAGATAGCTTTCTTTTACGATTCTCCCCTGGAACGCTTACGACATCGTAACCAAGCACCTGACCGCCATTCCAAGAACCTTCCTTTGCTCGTGCCAACATCCCCATTTTTACGTTTTGAGCGATATTGTCTCGTTCAAATTCAGCAATGACTGCTAACATACGAAACTGCATTTTTCCAGCAGGAGTTGCTGTTTCATAGTTTTCAGTATATGAGCGAAAAACAATATTTTTCCCTTCAAGTTCTTCAACAATATTAAGCAAATCTTTCGTCTTTCGAGAAAAACGATTCACCTTCCAAACAAGCACTAATTCAAAGTCTTTGCTATTAGCATCATGCAGTAGTTGCTGTAAAGCAGGTCTACCTTTAATATTTTTTCCACTTTTACCTCTGTCCACGTATTCCTTATGAACAACGTAACCTTCTCGCTCGCACATTTCTCTCAGAACTCGTACCTGTTCGTCAATACTGTATCCTTCTTCTGCCTGTTCCAACGTGGAGACTCGGGCATAGATAGCTGCTCTTTTCTGTGTTCCAGTTCGGCTAAATTGGTCAAGCTGGTCGTGTAGCTGTCTCGCTGAGTTCGGCATCATGTTCACCCCCTTTCTTATTTTCATCTTCAATTAACCACCAAGCTACCTGCGACAAAGGAATTCCTTGCATGGCTGCTAATCTTAAGTGTCTCGTATTGAGTAATTTGCACATGTATTCAAACACCCTCAATCCTTCTTGTGTGGAAGTGTCGAAAGGTTCCGTTACTGAACAAATCTCCACACCATATCTTGCAAGCTCTCTTTCTATTTGTTGAAGCTCTTCCCCATCAGGAGAAAGTGTAAATACATCCCAAACAACAACTACCCCGAACAAGCCTTTAGCAGCATCCTCCAATATTCGCTTCAAAACATTTCTTCTTTTCCCGTGAGATTCCGAGCTTGGTTCCCAGTAGACTCTACTGACTTGATATCCAGCCCGCTCACACTTGTCTTTTAAGACCTGGACGTCTCGATGAATTCTGTACCCCTCGGGTTGGGTCCACGATGTATTTCTTGTGTAAATTACTATCTTGTCTTGGTTCTGCTGTGCAGTTTCATCTCTACTTATCATTGGAATCTCCTCCTTTGGGGTGTTTTGTAAGGTATTCTGTGACCATTTCTGCTAACATGTCTAAAAGATTTTGATATTCGTAGATAGAACCTTCTTTTTCGTTCATGGCAAGCTCTCCTCGTCGTAGTAATAATATATATTTCATTTTGCATATGATTTTAGGAAAGGGGGAGGGGTGGGGAGTAAAATGGAAACTTTTCATATTTATTGCTTCCTTTATCCTTCCCTTACCAGAATTTTTGTTTTTGTACTCCCCCTATCCCCCCTAAAACTGAATGATTTCTCCGTTTAAGGCTAGGGTTGGAAGGTTTTCTAACCTCACAAATTCCATTCCTTCGAAATAAACTGTTCCCTTGACTTTCTTCGTCACAATTGGAATCCCCTCATTTGCAAGAACAATTTTGAAGTATCTCCAAAACTTTTGTCGGGATTTAGTTCCTTTGTCGTCAATCCCTTGCTCATTCAACCACCGTAAATAAATATCATGAAAATCAGATTGCCTTATACGAGCACCTTCTTTGAGAACTATATGTTCAACGAAAAACTCCCTTACAGGATTCTGTTCTACATAATAAGTCCGCTGGCATTCTTCAATTGCCTTACAGTGAGTAAATTGGTAGTTATTTTCTCTCAACCGTTTTAGCCCTATAATTGCCCAGTTCAATATCCCAGGTAATTCTACTAGTAATTTGTCAGTAAGTTCTTTGTCCTGTTCATCCGATTCAAATTTCTGGGGGAATGGGACAATTACCAACTTCCTAAAAAAGCCATGAGTCACATCCATTGAATCAGGTAGGGCATTAACAACAAAGACGAGTTTGCAATGTGGTTTATAGCTTATAGAGGGATGATATTTGATATTTATGGTAATGGTGTCACCACTCACAATGGCTTTAAAGTTCTCTGTCTTTAACGCATTACCACCCATTTCATTTTCAGCAGCAATATTTACTGATTTATTGACTAAACCTTCAAGACCGAACTGCTTGCCGAATTCAGCCAACGGTATGCTACTTACATTTTCTCCTCCCACCAACCGAGTAATTATGGAAACAAGGACACTCTTACCATTTCCACCGCTACCGTAAAAGAAGAATGCCTTTTCCGCTTTTGTTTCAGCTGATAAAAGGTAGCCTAAAATTTCCTGATGAACCCGAATGAGTTCTTCGTCATCTTTTGTAATCCCCTTTAGAAACTGCTCAAAGGTTGGAGCAACAGCTTTTGGTTCATATTCAATTGGCAATTGCACCGTTGATAAATAACTCGGGTGGTGGGGAAGTAGTTCAAATCTATCCAAACTCAACATCCCATTTTTCAGATTAATGAAGTTTCGCATGGTATTCATCTCATCCACTGTGTCTGCTTCTCGCAACAAAACTTTAACTACCTCTGCCTCCGCTTTACTATTCCAACTGTTCCAACGCCCTTCATGCATCAAGGTTCGAATTACTTTACCAAGTTCAACTTCTGATGGCTCTACGAAAACACCTTTCCTATGGTAAAGAAATAGACGTCCATCATTCGTTGATTGAACATGGCATCTCCGAACGAATTGCTTAGCAAAAACATTCGCATTAAAGGAATAGCTATTCTTCTTTTCATCGTAAATAAAGCCATGTTCTTCCGCTTTACTAATGTTTATCACCTGTTGCAGTTCCTCCAACAGTTCATCAGGAATCATTGCTTCCGTAATTTGTTCTGCTGATTCAAATATCTTTGCAGATTCATAGTTCGGCATACGAATAAAATCAAAGAGCAATGCCTTAAAATATTGAAGGCTTTCTGAACGGTCAATCATATACAAAGCCGTTACTAACATCGATAGCTGTTCCTTCATGTGAATACCTTCAAGTAGTTTTCTAATTCTTTCACTTCTTTCAAGCAATCTCACTTTATAAACCTTGTAAGGGGAAATGTAGTGGGATACTTCTTTCGTTAAAACTTCCTTTATCTGCTTCATAGGTACTTGCTCCTTTGCAACAGAAGGGGGTATCCCTTCTGTTATTATGTATTAGGGTTTTCAATGGTCAAAATCTCTATCTTTTCAAAAATATTACCGGCTTCCGAAGTCACATGATGAATTCTTGCTTGTCCAGTTAAACCTATCAAATGCCCCATCGTTATTCTTTGACCTTTGAATACCTGTTTGAAGGCTCCAAGAAACATCATAAGAGCGGATTGTTGATTGGATGAGATATTATAAGCTAGTGACAACTTCGTAACTTGTTCGGTAACTTCACTATAAAGGGAAAACGTAATCACATACTGGTCTTTCAAACCAAATTGAGTCACTACATTATCACGAACGTTAATTTCATCGATTCGGTACTCAAATAAGCCCTCATTGACTTTTGCCATCCGCTGCATTGAAACAGAGTCATCAACAAATGAGATGATTCTTTCCATTGCATCATTTCTTTGGGAAGCGTTTGAAAATGATTCAGAGAGTCTTTCATTCATATTCTCGGTATTAATAGTGTTTTGTTGGTTCATAGAAAGTTCTTCCTTTCCATTTTTGTTTGCTTCTTGTTCTAGTTCTTTGTTGTTATCTTCACTTGGTTTATTTATTACTGGGCGTCTTACTTTTTTGAGAGCCATTATGCAACCTCCCTATTTTCACTTAGATACAATTAATAATTTCAATAGACTCGTTATCTCTTAAGCCAAAGCAATTTGAGTTGAATTCTGGGAAAAAATTGACCATATCATTGCTGACACTTCTAACTGAATCCTCTGGGTCATCACCAAAGTATCCATCCTGTATTAATAGGTCTTGTATTGGTACCTTGTTCAAAAACTCAGCAAATTCAAGTAACAAACCTACATATTGCCCTCGGTTCATGACCATTTGATATCCTTTCGGATACCAGTCAATTTCAATCATGTCATCATGAATATAGATGCGGTTGGGGCGCACACTCAATTCAGACAAGTCTTTTATGAGTTTTTGCAGTTGCCGTTCTAACCCGTTTTCGCAAGTCCCTTCAGGAATTTTCACACACGCTGGTAAACGGTAAATGGCATTGATTCCATCATAGTGGTCACTGCGGACATCAGTTAAGGCAGCAACAGCAATTTGAAAGTTATTTTTGTAACGAAGCATTTTTCATTCCTCCAATCAATTTCGCTTGCAAAATGAATATAACCCATTTTATTCATACTTGTGAAGGTAAAAATGCTGATTTAAACGGAGTTGATTAAACCTTGTTATTCATATAGAATATAATTATTCATATTTTTATTCATTATTGTTGTGGAACAAGTTATATTTCAGACAAATACCATTAGTCATCTATCGTATGGAGCTTTATTCATTCAAAAGCAATAGGAGACTAATAAAAAATGCACAATTACCGTAAATGTGACAAATTTGTGAACAAACGACTTTTAGGGGGAAATATCATGGAAACTAATATTCATTCAAATAACAATGAACGCTTATCGGAAAAGAAAAAACGTCATCAAGCTATTCACCTTTTGTTAGGGGAAATGGATTTACGAACTCACGAGGACATTGTTCTTGAATTGCAGAAACAAGGGATTAAAACAAGCCAATCTACCGTACATCGTGATTTAGAGCATCTTGGTATCAAGAAAAACAATGATGGGTACTTTAAACTATCACATGATGTGCAAAAAAAATTTCATCTTGATATCCTTTATGACCTACTAATAAGCAGTAATTCAAGTACATCTAGAAATGTCCAGACCTATTTCATCAAAACTGAAAAAGGAAAAGCACAGCAAATTGCCTTTCATCTTGAACAGGCATTTAATGACATCGTCTTAAAAACAATCATTGATTTAGACAGTGTTTTGGTTTTTGCAGATGGGGATGAAGCGTCGGATGAATTTCTGAAGGTTTTTGAAGGAGAGGATGAATGAGGGTGGCTATTACCGCCATTCCTTATTCATCCTTCCAATCAATAATCCTTGGGGAACAACATTGTTTGGTATCTTTCGTCATCTATAATCCAAACAGTAGTATTTTTAGCTCCTTTGACTTTGTTATTGATGATAACCTTTGTTTGTAGTGAAGGTACTTCTTGCCTATTCGTTATTGTTAAAGTTTCCACACATACACTAATTTCAAAAACTTGCAGATAATCCATTTGCTCCTTTCGTTGTTCATTGATTTCATCGTAAAATTTCCACAAGACCACTTGTAATTCAATATCTAATTCTTCACTGATTGCCTTTGTCATATAGCGTGATTTGTTAGTCAAATTCATTCTTCTCTCCCTGTCCAATCAATACATTTTCATATACTTTTTCTTCATCTTTCAAACAAACTAAAAAGAGTGGATTATTGGTCTTTGCTTCTAAGGCAATTCCAATAATCCACTCTGATTCTCCATTGTATAAATATGTGTGAAATGAAACCGGATTCGGTAATATTTGCAATACATCCTCTGAAATGAGTTCCTCGTCTAGTTCCTCATGATATAGAAGTACCGTTTCCTCACCTATCTCATTTAATTCAACTGCTACATCGAATTTCTCTTCCATAAAATTTATCAATTGCTCGATACCAAACATAGCTTGCTCCTTTCATATATAATATTATTAGCTCACCTTATAGCTATCGTCATACGATACTAATTTCCACTTATGTTTCAGTGCTGGATAGAGAGGATGGAAACCTTTCCGACCAAAATTAGCTTCTATTTGAAGAATGTTTGCCTTCCTGTCTAGCAAAATGGCTAAAATCATATTTAACCGTTCAATAGCTTTCTTATTTGTTTCTACTCCTTTTCCAACCGCAATAATAACATCATCTACTCTTGCGATTGCTTCCTGAATACATTTCAAATTATCAATATCAGACTCTTTCGTTTCTTCTCCTTCAATAGATGGAAATAAATTCACAATCTCTACAACACCGTATTCCAATTTAGAAAGGTTATTAATGACGTACATCGTTGTTTGGTCTTGCAAAATTTCATCTGCTTGACCTGCGTTTTTCATGATGACAAGTGCTTTTTTCTTGTTCTTGTCCCACTCTTTCCTAATAAGATACTTGTTTTTCATTTCGTCATCGTAGGTGACTTCAGTTTTTATCGTGCTTTTTGTTGTTCTCACTGCTTTTTTACTCCTTTCAGATATAGCCTTTTTCTTTCAATGAAACGAATGTATCGTCACCAACAATAATGTGGTCAAGAACGTCTATACCAATAATTTTTCCTGCTTCAGCTAACCTCTTAGTAACCTCTATATCTTCTTTGCTTGGTTCGGCTTTCCCCGATGGATGATTGTGTCCAACAATTATTGATGCAGCATTACTTAGGATTGCTGACTTCATTACCTCTCTAGGATGTACTATGCTAGCGTTTAAGCTTCCAATGTGACAGACATTGATTGATACTGGCTGGTTTTTAGTATCAAGGGAAGCGACAATGAAATGCTCACGGTCTTTATCTGCAAGGAGCAACTTCATTAATTGGTACCCATCTTCAGGAGACCTAACTGACCTTTCTTTGTAAAGCAGACTTGATTCTTTTACTAATTTTAGTGAAACAATATTAACTCTTTTTGCTGGTCCACACTTATCCTTCTTTCCCTTATCCACATACTCCATTTTATACACCATCCTTATATATTATCGAAAAAATAATATATATTTGAAACGCTAATTAAATACGCCTATTTTCACCACCAATAGTCTTCATATTTTACCACAGGTATTTTTTACATATTTTGCTTTACAACAGACAAAAACCTATATATAATAACAAATACAAGTAAGTATTGTTAATAAATAACCCACATGATTTTCATTTATTTAACCAACACGAAAAAACCAACATTACAAAGGGGGAAGTAAAATGGAATTCAACCCGAATCCAAGAGAACAATTGTTGATTCAGAAGGTATTAAAAGTACATTCAGAGGAGTATGCATTAGTTAGACTTACTGGAACAATGCTTCATAAGTCAATTATTGATGCATCAGCCTTAATCAGGGGCATTCTCAAAGAAGGTGGAATAGTTGATTATGCTCATGTTGGACGTGGTCCGGATGGTAAAATTATGAAAGATATTATTCTGCTTTCATCTGATGTCAAGACAGAAAAGGTAAGTTTTTATCGTCCACATACCAAAAAAGGTGACCCACGATTTTGGGTGTATGGTCTAAAAAAATATGTGACTGAAGGCGACATGATACTGCTGACAGTTTTCAATAATACGCTAGTGGTCATCCCATTAACACAATCAGGATTCCAACAAGATATCATTGAAGATTTCTTTGGCATCGAGGAAAATCTTAAAATAAAAGAAGAACTATTTGAATTAGTTGCAGCCTTAAAAGCAAAGGGACCTGTTATTAGTGAATCTCCATACTCTCGTGCAGCAAAAGATGTAGGAAGAACCTTAGAACGGGAATTAGGGATTCTCCCTAATAGTGATAAGCTAGCTGATTTCAAATCTAAAATTGAGTTAAAGGCAAAAAGAGAGGGTATGAAATCAAAAGATACTTTATTTTCAATGGTGCCAGACTGGTCTATTAGTTCAGTTTCTTCTTCCCCTGAAATGTTATTAACTTATGGTTATCCTTCTAATAAGTACGAAGGGTATGTTGACCTTTTCGTAACAGTAAACCACGAGAAAAATAATCAAGGATTGTACCTTGAATTGGATGAAGAAAATGGTTTGCTTCACCAACACTATATTAATACGGAAACTGGTAAGAAAAGAGCCACATGTTCGTGGAAATTGGATGAAATTAGAAAGAGGTTGTATGCAAAGCATCCTGAAACAGTTTGGTTAATAGCAGAAGAGTTAGTCATAGATGGTAAAATCCATTTTCACTATAAACAAGCCAGTTACACCAAAACACCAGTTTTCAGTTCATTTTTAATGCTTGTTTCTCAAGGCAAAGTAACTTATGATTGGCGTGGACGAGTAAGGGAAGACGGAACTGGTTATAAAGACAAAGGTCATTGCTTTAGAGTTTTACCAAAGTACCGGCACTTACTCTTTAATGAAATAGAAACAGTTAAACTATAAAGGGAATGATGTATCAATAGCTTTTTCTACTGATACATCATTCCCAATTAAATAATTATAGTACAACTTGAGCTTATATCTCTGGGCATGCTCCCAGTAACCTGTAAATATGGCTATGTAAATAATAGGAGTATAATAGCATGCCCACCTTTTCTGAAATCGAAATACAATTCTTATATAATCATCTGTACTTTTATTTATAAATTACAGAATAATTTAACTTAACTTTATTTTTGTGGTTTAATTAAGGTATAACCTATAAGTACTACGGGTTATTGTTAAAGGGGGAAAAGTTTTGATAGACTCTTATGTTGACAAAACTTTGGAACATTTCAAAATAAACGAAACAAACAATCTAGAAGATTACTTAAAACGCCTTTATTTTATTTATCCTACCTTACATGTTAATCATGAAGAGTTGGGTGATATTATAAATGAAGCCCAAAAAAGATTTAACACCTCTTTTCATCATATAAAAGTAATTGGTTCTAAACATCAAGGATTTAGTTTTATGGATAAAAATGGTGATGGGGAAATTAAATACGTTCAAGATGATTCTGATATTGATTTAGCAATTATAGATTCTTACTTGTTTAATAAGCTTTCAACAAATACTCTGATAGAAACTAATAATTTTCAGGATAAAACCAAATTTAAACCTGATAAATTTATGGGCAAAAATGTATTAAATTATTTTAGTTACTATAGAAAAAATTTAATATCTGGTTTTATAAGACCTGACAGTCTTGGATGCTACAGTGACAGGAAATTATTTAATGATTTTTCAGAAGATATGAAAAGTGAATATGATATTAAAATAAGTGCTGCTGTTTACCTAAACGAAATAAGTTTCATAATGCGTTTAGATAAACAAATACGTCAATTTTATGAGATGAGGGTAATTCAAGATGGACTTAAATGAAAAATTTGAAATTAAATCTGAATCTTTAGGTGAACTGTTTGTCAAAATGAGAAATAAAACTTTAGTTTATGACCCATACTACCAACGTAACTTCGTATGGGATACTGAACATCAAAAGGAATTTATTAGGACTATACTGCTAGGATTACCGTGTCCTATGATATTTGTAGCAGAAGGCGAGATTGATTTAGAAACCCATATTAAATATCTACATATTATTGATGGGCAGCAACGAATGAGAACTGTTGAGAAATTTTTATCAAATAATTTGGAAGTAGATAACAAATTATATAAAGATTTAGAAGAAAAGGAAAAGATAAATTTTTCTAAATATCAAATTGGAACAGTTAGATTAAAATATAATCCTGAACAAGATATAACTGAAATAAGTAAGATTTTTCAAAGGTTAAACATAGGAAACTATGAACTAACGAGCACAGAAAAAACATTATCAAAGTTCTCTGATAATGAATTTGTCTTCTTAGCTAGATTAATCAGTAACGATAAGATTTTAGCTTCTGAAGACGTGGAAGGCTTAAGCGATGATTTAGATGAAGACGAAATTGCTAATGAGAATTCGATTCATTTCAGAGAAAATCCTTTTATTACAAGTGACTTTAAAGATTGGGCTGAAAAAAAAGAGTTCACCAAATTCAAGACCTTTTTCTTAAATGAAGAAATATATTCTATTCAACAAATCAAGAGAAACGTTAACACTAAAGATGTTATTGACCTAATAGGAATTCTAATAAATAAAGAGTTTCATGGAAGAGTATTAGAAGATGAAGAAATTGAAATTCTCACAGATACAGTTTTAAAACAAAAAAATCTAATTTATATAAAATTTGTTAAGGCTATTGATGTATTCAATAATATAGAAATACCTGAAGTATCTGGTTTTCGCAAAAAGAAATATTTTTACCTTAGAAGTAATGCTTTTTCACTTTTTTTAACTTTACTTCTCAATTATGAATATTTGGACCATCTTGATATTGATAAATTTAACGAGAAACTCGAAACTTTTTGTTCAGACTTACCAGATGACTATATTTCAGCAGCTAAAAATAGTCCCATGGATAAAAAACAAAGAAAGCTTAGAAATGAATATTTAGATTCTATCATCAAAAATTGTATTTTATAATATTTTAATAAACGATTTGCTTCACCTCTTAAATTGCAAGCAAATCGTTTATTTTATTTATATTAATTGTTTTTTCGCTTCTAGAGCATTTCGTACTGATTGTGCTATAGCAAAAGCCAAAAGTGGTGGAACAGCATTACCTACTTGCGTAAACTGTGGTACCTCATCTTTTCTCTTATCTCCACCAGTTGTTCGTTTTCCTAAGAATTCAAAACTATCATCAAAGGATTGTATTCTTGCCATCTCTCTTACATTCAATATTTTATTCAATGTAGGATGAATAAAGTCATCTGGCAAAGTTACCATTGTCGGTCCAGTCTTTTGAGAATCTAGTCTAGTCCTAGTGTTCTTATTGGTCAAAAGAGCATTCAATATTTCATTCCAGTCAATATTAATAGTCTTAGTGTTTAATGAATCATTTAGGAACAACGTTACCAATTCCTCTTTAGTAAAAATCCTATTAAATTCCTTCTTTGCAACATTAAAAATTGAAGTAAAAGCGTCCTTCTCAATTTTCATTTTACCAATTGGCTTCTTAGCTTCAATTAAAAATAAATTAGAATCTACTTCTATATCCCATAGTTTTATAATCCTTTTATATAAACTTACGATTAAATTCTTCTCCATTTTCATTTTATTATTATTCAATTCTCGTCTCAAAATGTTTAAATTAAATTCTTTATTAATCGTGAATACTGTCTCAATAAGGAGGTTCGGATAATTACGTAAATCTAAAATCATTTCCCCATTATTTTTCTTCTTCAAAAGCCTACTTTTCAGATTAACTACAGACTCACCTTGATGAAACAAAGAGAAACGCTCTTGTATCACCGCATTATGTTTGGATTCCTCCACATTAAAGTGTTTTACAAAATTAGGAACTGGCTCTAAACTCTCAAAATGTGGTGTACGTCCATTACTTGATGCAATTGCATAATTCATTTTATTTGTTCTAATACTTACTCCTGCCAATGCTTCTTCAACTGTTATTTTTTCGTTTTCATTAATAGTAGTAGGAATAGGGTATTCTATTGGCGTAACATCTTTTCTATAAGCAAGTACTATTACTCTTAATCTTCGTTGAGGTACTCCAAAATCGGATGCATCTAAAATTTTAGGCTTTAAGACAGTATAACCGAACCCTTCTAGCTCTGTTTGAACAACTGTACTCACTAATTCATCATCTCTATATTTAACATTATTAAAGCTTTTGAAATCTGGATTAACTTGCATACTCATAAATCCAGTAACATTCTCCATCACTATATATTTGGGTTGTATATCTTTAATTACTCTTAGATACTCTCTAAATAACATATTCCTTGGGTCAGACTTGTCCCTTTTTCCTGCTATACTAAATCCTTGGCATGGGGGTCCCCCGAAAATAGCATCAATATCCCCCTTTTTAAAGCTTTGTTTCTTATCTTTAAAATCAGAAAGCTCATTAATTCTTTTTAAAATATATTCTCCTTCTAGTTCTCTTATATCAGCCAACTCAAAATGTGTATTCTTCCCTTGAATTAACCCTAATTGTTTATGCCTATTTTTATACGTTTCCATAACGTGTGCACTTCTATCACTTGAAAAAACGATGTGGAATCCAGCTTGTAGAATTCCTTCACTAAATCCACCAGCTCCACAAAATAAGTCTATTGCATACATGGTTTTTCACCTCTGATATAATGTATCATATTGTCGAAAAAATTTCCAGGATTAAATATTGACTTTTCAATATCAATATTTGTTAAAAATAGAGAATTACTTTTGGGAAGTTTCCATTTCTCATACAAAACTTGCGTAAAAAAAAGAAAACATACAAAATGTACATTTTCTCAAATTTTTTCTTTGATTGTTTTAAATAAAAACCTCATTTACTTATGATACGGTTCTCCCCTCATAATCCGAAAAGCCCGATAAACCTGCTCCACCAGAATCAACCGCATCAATTGATGGGGAAATGTCATCTTGCTAAACGACAACTTGTCATCCGCTCTTCTCAATACGTCATCACTAAGCCCCAACGATCCGCCAATAATAAATGTCACTTTGCTCTTCCCGTATGTACCTAACTTATCGAGTGTGTCGGCTAACTCCTCGGATGACTTTTGCTTGCCCTCTATCGCAAGTGCAATAACGTGTGCATCAGCTGGAACTTTGGCAAGGATTCTTTCTCCTTCTTTTTTCTTCACTTGCAGCATCTCGGCATCGCTTAAGATTTCGGGTGCCTTTTCGTCTGGCACTTCTATAATTTCTATTTTAGAATAGCTTGAAAGTCTTTTTGTATATTCTTCGATTCCAAGCTTTAAATATTTTTCTTTTAACTTTCCTACTGTAATAATTGAGATATTCACATGCTTTCCTCACTTTACAAACAAGATATCCACAATACTTATCCACATATCCACATTTTTAATCCACATATAGTATGGAATCACTTGTTCGCCACCATATATATGGCATTATTTTTACAATATTCACAGGTTGTTGATAACTTTTCTTCTTCTGAAATTTGTTCTAAAATCGGAAAGGTTTCATACTCATTTACAACGGAATCTATTGCTATATCAACGTGTTCAGCACAACTATAAATCATATCTTCTTCTCCTTTTACCTCTTGCTGTTTTCATTTTTCTATAAATAATTGTGGATAATATTTCTTCTTGACCTTATTATTAGTTATCCACATTCCATCTTATCATTCTACCTAAAAACTGCAACTACTCTAATGAAATTCCTCAGCCTTTTTCGATAAAACCTTATCCACAAGCATTTTATTATTTTTTACAGAAACTATTTCGCTCCATTACATCTATTCAGCAATAGTATCTCCATTCAAAAAATACATACACATAAAAAAAGTAGAGCGATACCTAAATAAGGCTTCGCTCTACTTCCTTAACTACATTTCTTCCTCTGATAACGTAAGCTCTGTTGTTTCTAGCTTACCGTTTCGATAATATTTCACTTCCATTTTATCGCCGATTTTCTTCTCCGTATATAAATGCTTTCTTAATGAAATTAAATCGACTATTTCTTCCCCATCTAGTTCTACGATAACATCTAGCTCTTTTAATCCTGCTTTTTGTGCTGGAGAATTTCGTGATACATCTTTTATCGCAACACCTGTTGTAACATCATTCGGTAATTTCAAAGCTTCCTGCTGATAATAGCCTGGAATATCACTAACAGATTGCAGTTCTACCCCCATATAAGGGCGCTGCACTTCTCCATGTTGTTCTAAATCCTCAATAATCGGAATCGCTGAGTTAATCGGAATCGCAAGTCCAATTCCCTCTACCGCAGATTCAGCAATCTTCATGCTATTAATACCAATAAGCTGTCCTTCGATATTAACCAGTGCACCGCCACTATTTCCTGGATTAATCGCTGCATCTGTTTGAATAACTTCTGATTGCCAATCAGGTGTCCCATCTTCATTTATATCGACAGGGATGGTCCGCTGTAAGCCAGATATGATTCCTTGCGTGACAGAACCAGAAAACGTTAATCCAAGAGGATTCCCAATTGCAATGACTGGTTCACCTGCCTTTAAGCTATCAGAATTGCCGAACTCTGCTACTTTTGTTATCTCTTTTGCAGCTACTTCGACTACTGCTAAATCGGTCCAAATATCAGCACCTATTAGCTTAGCGTTAATTTTTTTTCCATCTGATAACGTGACCTCAAGTTCCGTTGCTCCTTGGACTACATGATTATTTGTGACAATAAATGCTTTGCCGCCACTTTTCTTATAAATAACTCCAGAACCTGTGCCCGCTTCTTGGGCTGTTGTTTCATCTGCCCAGAAATTAGAGGACTGCAGATTGGTAATTCCGACAACTGAGTCCGCTGCTTTATCCACTGCCTTTGTAATATCCGTTTCCACGTTCAATGAAATATTCTGTGTTTTTATCCCATCAGAATTAGTTACGATTTGCTCATTTTCATTTCCATTCTGAAAAATTGCTAAGTCCGTCAAGCGGGGGCTTAATAATAATACTAGTAATGCTCCTATCACCGCACCTATAAATCCAGAGAAGAAATAGCCTCTTCTTGAGCCTCTCTTTGGCCCATCTCCCCGATTACCGTAATCATACTCCACAAGCTTCATTCCTTTCTAAAGACATAATCTAAAAATCATCCTTAACCTATATCCTTATTATTTTTCCTGTTTTTTAAAAAAACAAACGAAATACTTCAAGAAGTTTTCTCCCTATCATGCCCAAAAGCCTTCCTGCCATACTTTTATTTCTCTAGTAAAAAAAGCGAATATCTAACTATCCGCTTTTTTCGATCCTGCTATATAGCCATTAGCTTTGTCGGTATCCTTGGATCGGTATCAAATAAATGAACCTGTTCCCCCAAACCAACGCCACGGCTTTCTAATGTCTGTCCAACTGACATCCTTGCTAGATCCTTCATATTATTATCTAAGCTTAAGTGCGCAAGGTATATATGCTTTGTACGATCTCCAATCACTTCACTCATGGCTATCGCAGCATCCTCGTTACAGACATGTCCCACATCACTTAATATACGTCTTTTAATATTCCATGGATATTTTCCCATCCGCAGCATCTGCACATCATGATTGCTTTCAAATACATACGAATCTGCATTGGAAATAATTCCTTTCATTCGATCACTTACGTACCCAGTATCTGTGATAAGAACGAGCTTCTTCTCTCCTTCATGAAATACATAAAACATTGGCTCTGCTGCATCATGAGAAACACCAAAGGATTCAATGGATACATTGCCGAATGTCTTTACTGTTTCCATATCAAAATGAAATTTCTGCTCGACTGGAATTTCCCCAATGAGTGGATCCATTGCTTTCCATGTTTTTTCATTCGCATAGATCGGCAGTTTATACTTTCTTGCAACAATACCTACCCCTTTAATATGGTCACTATGCTCATGTGTTACTAATATGCCTGTTAGATCACTCATTTTTCGTTCAATGCCTTGAAATAAGCCTTCCATTTGCTTTCCGCTTAATCCGGCATCCACTAAAAAGGAATGTTCTCCTGATTCAACAAAAATGGCATTTCCTGTACTGCCACTTGCGAGAACACTAAACCGCATTTTCTCTCACTCCACTTTCATTTCCTCTGTTTCTGGCTGAATAACTTGTCCATCTAGCGCGTTCACATAAAAATCTTCTTCGTTCACTGTTACTTTCCAAGTTGGCGCAAGCAGCTGTGCCGAAGTATCAAGCTGTGTATAATACCCTAGTTCTATATGACTTACATATGAACCACTTTCAATGAAATTATTCTTAAATAAGTTAAGAATAGCATCAGGCGGCTGCATAATGACCTCTTCTTTATCCATTTCTTTAATGTTTTCTAAATATGTCTGGTTATAAGAAACAATTTTATTTTCTTCATTGACATTAAAGGTAAGCTCCGCTTTAGGATTGCGATACAATGTTTTTCCTGCATGCTGCTGATAGTACTTTATCGTGTTCCCCTTCTTTTCCCAAAAGCGATACTCTGCACCGTTAAGTACGGAATTAAGCAGAAAATCAGTCAAATCATCGGGATCGAACTCTTTATCTATACTGATTGGTTTCTCTAGGACTGCTTGAAGATATATGCTATCTCTTACCGTAATTTCTTGACCGCTTAATAATCCCTTTTCCAACTTCTTGATCTCATCATCGGTAAATTTCTTCGATTTGGCAGATAAATATTGATCCTTCACATTATTGACCGGCAGTTTCTCTTTATCGTAATCAATTCCTAGCCGTGACAATGTGTGTGTTGGTGGTTCTGTTGGTAAATCATCGGCCCGCTGGTATTCCTTAATTTTTACATATTCATAAATTAAATAAACATCTAATAGTAAAAAGGCAATGATAAATATCGTCTTTATCTTACTCCAGTCCATCTAAGCTGCCCCCTGTTCCTTCCGAATATAGGGAATACCATTTATGATCATATTGGTAAAACCAAGTTGGCTGTAAAGAAACGATACTTTGCGAATCGACCTGCATATCGTATCCCAGTACGATCTTCTGGAGTTTTTCCATCTTCAGTTTTTTATTGCTTTTAAGATAATTTAGAACATCCTCTCCTGATGAGATGGTCTCTTTTGAAAAATCAAACGGAGTGGTTGTATTAATAATAATTAAATTACTCGTTAACAGACGCTTTGCCTTATTATCTTCCCAGTATAATCGAATATCGGACAACTCCGTATTTAGATTGAACACAGGCATCCCATTTGTATTGTATAAACGAAAGGTAACCTTTCTATCATCATCTCGTCCGACATAAAGATAGTCATTAATCCAGCCGCCACGTTCATTAATCAATTCGATACTATTATTTATTATATGGTTCTGAGTCATTTCATTCGAAATGCCTGCAGGTTTAAAGAAACTAACTATATGGGTATCTTTATATATTCGTAATAAACCTGAATCATCCGTATACTCTTCCCAATTTGTCAGAATTTCTTTTTGAGCAATACTTGGCTCTTCAAATAATGCTCTGCTCAAGCGGATAGATTCAATTTGTCTTGTAAAGTATTTATATTTATTTATTTCCTGCTTTCCATTAGGCAAGTAAATTAAATATTGATCATTAGGTTTATAAGAAAAATAAGTGGAGTACACTGTCTTTTCCGCATAAACATTTTCTTTCAATTTATTAAGCTGCTCTATATAGGTTGTATTTATCGATGCTTCATATACTTTCTCTGTTTCTTTAGACAGAAAATAAACACTTCCATCCTTATAAGAAAACAAGATCGTATCAAAATCAAAGGAATTATCTTGATCAATTCTTAAAATTTCTTTATAAATACGAAAAGGAACTTGCCCTGGAAACCTTATTTCTAGACTATTATTCTGCTCTTCTAAAAAAGTGGCTATACTAGGAATGGTGGAAGATATATTACGGAAATTCCCATAATCAAATTCTTTCAATCTATTTAGAATATGGTCTACTTCCTCCTTGGAAATTGTACCATAATGCTGCCCATCGATGTGTTGGTAAATTTCATCAGGCTTTATTACTTCACTGACTTCCTTTTTAGCCCCTAATGCCTCTTGCTCCATAGTAGAACCACTAGAATCCATCGCATCAAACTCTCCACCTTGGTCTGTCCAAAGGAGATAATATAATAACACACTTAATGCTACCAGCAAGATTAAAATGCCACTTTTTACGTTCTCATATTTCATCCCCAATCATCCTCTTCAGATTGAATATACGGTAGGGTGAAAGATATTTTTGTTCCTTTTCCTTCTTTACTGGATGCCCAAATTCTTCCCCCATGTGCTTCTACCATTTCTTTCGCAATAGCAAGGCCTAGTCCTGTTCCGCCAAGCTTACGTGTTCTCGCCTTATCAACACGGTAGAAACGATCAAATATTTTATCAATATTTTCTTTTGGAATACCTACGCCATTATCCGATACACTTACGATAATTTGCTGTTCTTGCTCCTTTATAGAAAAAGTAATTTTCCCACCTTCAGGAGAGTATTTCAAGGCATTAGAAATTATATTATCAAGAACCTGTGTCAATTTATCTTCATCAATTTCCACAAATGCTGCTTTCTTAGGCAATTTTCTTATAAAAATAACATTTTGCTCTTTCGTCAATTCAAAACGATCAATAATGCGATTATAAAATACGATGAAATCAACAAGTTCTTTATTTAACTGATAATCACGACTATCTAATTTAGAAAGCTGTAATAAGTCATTTACAAGGCGTATCATCCGTTCTGTTTCCGTTTGTGTGACATTAAGGAATTTCGGAGCTAATTCTTCATCTTTCCAAGCCCCATCATATAGAGCCTCTACATAACTGCGCATTGTCGTTAGCGGCGTACGCAATTCATGGGAAACATTCGCCACAAACTCTTTTCTTTCCATATCAATCTTTTCTTGTTCGGTAATATCGTGAAGAACCGTAATTAAACCATTCACAAACCCTGTTTCTTTTTGGATAACTGAAAAATTCGCCCGTAACACATATGGCTCATAATGTGTACTATAATCCAAAATAACCGATTCTCTTTCCTCGAGAAGTTCCTCAAATGTATACTTTCCATTAAGATCAAGAAGATTAACAATTGGTTCTGAAAGGACTGTTTCACGTGAAACATCCAGCATTTTTGCAGCTGGCTCATTAATAAGAATAATCCGTCCTTTTCTATCTGTCGCAATTACTCCGTCTGTCATATAGGCTAATACTGAAGATAGTTTTCTTCTTTCACTTTCTGTTGTAGCCTGTGACTCTTGAAGCTTCTTGGTCAAATTATTAAAAGTAATCGCCAGCTGGCCGATTTCATCAAATCCATACACTTTTACCTTTCGAGAGAAATTCCCCTTTGATAAGGCAAAAGCATGCTTTTGCATATCAGAGATTGGCTTGGTGATTGTTCTTGCTAACAGAACTCCCAAAATAGCGGTAACAACCAATGTAATAATGGTTCCTTTTTGGAAGATTTGATTAATCTTATCAATTTGTTTATACACATTCTCGATTTTCCCTACCAAATAAATGGCTCCGACTATTTCATCTCCATTCGTCTTTATAGGAGTAATCAGCTCATAGATTTTCTCGCCATTTTTCTGCTTGATCGGATTATCTGGCTGGGAAGAATTAGATAAAATTCGTCTTACCGAATAGTCGACCATTCTCTGGCCAACTAAATTTTGATTTTCCGGATCCGAAGTTCCGACTATAATTCCATTACTATTAACTACTCTAATTTCCTTAATATCAGAAGAATTATTATCACTCAAAATTCTTCTAATATCATCTTCTAACTTTGAATCCCCATTTTCGACGACTCTTTCCTTTACAAGCTGCTCTTCTAAATAAATCGATAAGATATTTACTTTCTCTTGAATCGATACTTTAAAACTATCCAATAAGGTTGTCTGTAAAGTCTTTACAAAATAGACTCCAATAATCTGAATAGAAATTAGAATAAGCAAAACAATTACTACCACAAGCTTCAAATGAATAGAACGAAAAAAACTCACTTTTTTCATTAATAGATTTACTCCTGCTCAGGATTTCTCAAGTAGTATCCAACGCCTCTTCTTGTCACAATCCAAGTTGGATGACTAGGATTATCTTCAATTTTTTCTCTTAACCTTCTTACTGTTACGTCTACTGTTCTTACATCTCCATAGTAGTCGTAACCCCATACAGTTTGAAGCAAGTGCTCTCTCGTCATAACTTGTCCGATATGTTTTGCTAAATAGTAAAGCAATTCAAACTCACGATGAGTCAACTCAATCATTTCTCCCCTTTTCGATACGATATAAGCATCTGGGTGAATTATAAGGGAACCAACTTCAATTTCATTTGTTTCTTTCTCCTCTTCTGCAGCAGAAGAAACTTGCTGGTGTCTACGAAGATTTGCTTTAACACGTGCAATCAGCTCTCTCGTACTGAAAGGCTTTGTTACATAATCATCTGCCCCTAATTCCAGTCCTAACACCTTATCTATCTCAGAGTCCTTAGCCGTTAACATAATAATCGGCATCTCATATTTCTTTCTAACCTCACGACATACTTCCATTCCATCTCTTTGTGGCAGCATAATATCTAATAATACTAAATCCGGCTGAAGTTCTTCTACCTTCTCTAACGCCTCGTTGCCATCATAAGCACAATAAACTTCAAATCCTTCTTTCTTTAAATTAAATTGCAAAATATCCGCAATTGGTTTTTCATCATCTACAACTAGAATCTTTTTGTTCATTCTGCTATTCTCCTTATATCAAGTTTATCTATTGTTATTTCATTCTTTTATTGTTTACTTCTAATGTCTACTTTACCATTTTAAATTTATATAATCACTTTTTTTCTATTATTAGTTTATCCCGCTTTCATCTCCCTTTACCAAGAGAAACAAAAAATAGGTAGCAGGATGATAAAATTCTCCAAATAACTGCTATCCACTAAATAGCCCCAAATAAAAAAGACAGTGAAGCTTTTCATTAGCCCACTGAACATTCCTTCCATCCCCGAATAAAAAATCTCTCTATTTAAAGAGAGAATTGCTTATTTTTCTTTATTAGTCTTTTATTCTTATACATGGGAACTAAAAGCATACATCCATCATCAATACATACTAGGCTGTTATATGCCTTCTTTCTGCAGAAAATTAGTTAGAGCATTATTTTACAATAAAAAATACATAGGTAGATGGATAAATTATTGAAACCTTTTAGACGAGATAATCGTCTATATATATGAGTTTCATTTTCCCTTAATTTTGGCAAGGATATCCTTTTTGATAGAATGGATCCCTTGTCCTTTTTTTGTCTAAAACATCCTCTACTTACTTTTTTCTAAATTAAATAATTCTCTTCTGTTTCTACTCCATTCACTTCATTATTTTAAAGTTCCTAACAAAGAAGACATATACATTAACTTTATCATACTTTTATAAGGAAAAATGGTTTGCTATTATATTGTAATAAAATTGTTGTTAAATTTATATGTTCTGTGGGATTTGTAATAATCGCGGATTTCTTCACATTTATTTACGGGGAAATAATTTGGCATAAAAAAAACAACGAACAGTCGTTGTAATGATAAATCAAGGTGGCTCAGGACGGAATCGAACCGCCGACACAAGGATTTTCAGTCCTTTGCTCTACCGACTGAGCTACTGAGCCAAACTATTGTGACAGATGCTTACTAGCAGCACAGGTCGAAATTCTTACTTGTCTTCAATATGTATTAGATAAAAATATATATTAAATATGCAAATGCATAGGAAGAAAAAATGGCGGTCCGGACGGGACTCGAACCCGCGACCTCCTGCGTGACAGGCAGGCATTCTAACCAACTGAACTACCGGACCATTTTTACTATTAATACCTTTAAAAAGATATTATGACCCATACGGGATTCGAACCCGTGTTACCGCCGTGAAAGGGCGGTGTCTTAACCGCTTGACCAATGGGCCGTGAAATTATTACAAGAAATGGTGAGCCATGGAGGATTCGAACCTCCGACCCTCTGATTAAAAGTCAGATGCTCTACCGACTGAGCTAATGGCTCGTATTTTTTGTCATTTGCGACGCTTTTTATATTAGCATATTACTAAAATAAAAAGCAATACTTTTTTTAAAAGTTTTTTTCAAAAATATTTTTTAACTCCTACGTAACTATTTTTCCTCCGCAAGGTTACTAAAATTAAATACCCAACATAAAGAATGCTGTATACTTATCATACCCTCATGCCATTTCTGTAAACGAATCAAGCAAGCCTGCTTCTATTATCTATTTAGAAAAGAAAAGGTCGTTCTAACACGTTTAGAACGACCTCTTACCATGTTTAGATTTGTCTCCAAGGGCTGTGTATCACATTTGTTTGTGTACGATCTGGACCAACTGAGAACATGGATAATGGGATCCCTGTTAACTGTGAAACTCTTTCTAAATAATGACGGGCATTTTCAGGAAGCTCACTTAATGTTTTACATCCAGTAATGTCCTCTGACCAGCCTGGTAATTCTTCATATACTGGCTCACAATCAGCTAGTACTTTAAGGCTTGCTGGGAACTCTTCCATTACTTCCCCTTTGTATTTATAAGCAACACAAATCTTTACTGTTTCAATTCCTGTTAAAACATCAATGGAATTCAGAGAAAGATCAGTAATACCGCTAACACGACGTGCATGACGTACAACGACACTATCAAACCAGCCGACACGGCGTGGTCTACCAGTTGTTGTTCCATATTCACGGCCAACTTCTCTAATATGATGTCCAATTTCGTCATTTAGTTCTGTTGGGAAAGGTCCATCCCCTACTCTTGATGTATAGGCTTTGGACACACCAACTACATGTTTAATTTTCGTTGGACCAACACCTGAACCAATTGTTACCCCTCCAGCCACTGGATTAGAAGATGTAACAAACGGATACGTACCTTGATCGATATCAAGCATTACCCCTTGAGCACCTTCAAATAATACTCTGCGGCCTTCATCTAATGCATCATTCAATACAACAGAAGTGTCACAAACATATTTCTTAATTTGCTGCCCATACTCATAATATTCATCTAAAATATCTTCTAATTTAAAGCCTTCCGTTTCATAAATACGCTCTAATAAACGGTTTTTTTCAATTAAATTTCTTGCAAGCTTTTCTTCAAATACTTCTTTATCTAATAAGTCAGCAATACGGATACCAGTACGCGCCGCTTTATCCATATAAGCTGGTCCAATTCCTTTTTTCGTTGTTCCAATTTTATTAGCACCTTTGCTTTCTTCCTCAACCTCATCTAATTTTAGATGATAGGGAAGAATAACATGTGCACGATTACTAATTCTCAAATTATCTGTATTGATATTACGGTCATGTAAATATTTTAATTCTTCAATGATCGCTTTTGGATCAACGACCATTCCGTTTCCAACCACACTAATTTTTTCTTTATAAAATATCCCAGATGGAATTAAGTGTAATTTATAAGTTTCTCCATTAAACTTAATTGTATGACCTGCATTGTTACCACCTTGATAACGTGCAATCACTTCTGCATTTTCAGATAGGAAATCGGTAATTTTACCTTTTCCTTCGTCTCCCCATTGCGTTCCTACCACCACTACTGATGACATATCCTAGAGCACCTCCACAGGTTTCTATATCTTTTTTTATTATATCCTTAATCAACATTCCTATTTTATCAATTCCCCAAGATAAAAGTCAATAAAACACGAACAATCTTTTTAATATTTTAAGATTATGTTCGTAAAAAAGAGATTAATAAAAAACGATATAAGTTGAAGTATATTTACTCCGATTAAGACTTCTGTCCATCTGAAAAGGCACAAAAAAAGATTAGTAGCTCGCAGTCTACTAATCTTTTTTTCCTAAGCGCCTGTCGGCATTGCCCCATCTTCAAAGCGCCGTTCTAAATTGACGAATTTATTATATTCTTTTACAAAAGCTAATTGTACCGTTCCTGTTGGTCCATTACGCTGTTTCGCAATAATGATCTCTATAATATTCTTGCTTTCTGATTCCTTGTCATAGTAATCATCACGGTACAAGAACGCTACAATATCGGCATCCTGCTCAATACTTCCTGATTCCCTGATATCAGACATCATCGGACGCTTATCTTGTCTTTGCTCTACCCCGCGTGATAGCTGGGACAAGGCGATTACGGGCACTTGAAGCTCACGTGCAAGCTGTTTTAAGGAACGGGAAATTTCCGATACCTCTTGCTGTCTATTTTCGCCTGCTCGTCCACTTCCTAAAATAAGCTGAAGGTAATCAATTAATATCATTCCTAAGCCATGCTCCTGCTTTAAGCGGCGACATTTAGCTCTTATATCGGTAATCTTTACCCCTGGAGTATCATCAATGAAAATACCAGCATTGGACAGACTCCCCATTGCCATTGTCAGCTTGCCCCAGTCCTCGTCCGTTAATGACCCTGTACGAAGACGCTGTGCATCTATATTACCTTCTGCACAAAGCATACGCATAACGAGCTGCTCTGCTCCCATCTCCAAACTGAAGATTGCTACATTTTCTCCTGTTTTTACGGCAACATTCTGAGCAATATTTAAGGCAAAGGCAGTTTTACCAACGGATGGTCTCGCTCCAACGATAATTAGATCATTGCGCTGGAATCCAGCCGTCATTTTATCAAGCTCAGCAAACCCTGTTGCTATACCTGTTATATCGCCTTTACGATTATGCATCTCTTCAATGTTATCGTATGTTCGCACGAGAACATCTTTGATATTATGAAACGCACCGGCATTTTTCCGCTGTGCTACTTCTAAAATATTCTTTTCCGCTTCACTTAGAAGGGCTTCTACTTCATCCTCGCGGGAATATCCGTCTTGGGCAATATTTGTTGCTGTTCGAATTAATCGGCGCAGCAATGACTTCTCTTCTACAATCTTCGCATAATATTCTATATTGGCAGCGGTTGGCACAGAAGCTGCCAGCTCGCTCAAATAACTAACTCCACCTGTATCTTCTAAGTTATTAGTAGCTGCCAATTCAGACGTCACTGTTATTAAATCGACTGCTTTTCCTTCATCATTTAATTTAAGCATCGTTGAATATATTCTTTGATGTGCGCCACGATAAAAGTCTTCTGGTATTAATATTTCAGAAGCTAGTGTTAAGCTTTGTGGCTCAAGAAATATGGCCCCTAGTACAGCCTGCTCAGCCTCAATATTTTGAGGGGGCATTCGATCATTTAACATTTCACTCAATCTATAAAACCTCCTTAAATGAGAGGATATGATAATAAACATAGCCTAGGTTAAAAAAAGCAACAATCTATACAAAAAGATTCTTTCATTTGCTGAAAGATATTTTTGTATCCACTGTGCCCTTTTCATTTTTTTAAATATTTTCTATTAAAAACAGTCAAACAAAAAATGTGACCAGCTCAACCTGTATCACATTTTCTTAAGCTTATTCTATTTTAACATGTTTAGCGGCAAATGGAACTTCCAATATTAGCTTAATTCTTTTACATGTACATTTAATGTTGCAGACACTTCGTGA
Organism: Niallia circulans NBRC 13626; assembly: GCF_001591585.1. Taxonomy (GTDB): domain Bacteria; phylum Bacillota; class Bacilli; order Bacillales; family Cytobacillaceae; genus Niallia; species Niallia circulans. The sequence goes on from NZ_BCVE01000003.1 coordinate 342,102, forward strand.
TGAAGCTTCACTGCAACCTTTGTCACACCTAGTGAACGAATAGCATCATTTAATTCAATTTTTCGTTTATCAATTTTAATTTGATGCTTTTTATTTAGTTCATCAGCAATTTGCTTACTTGTAATTGATCCAAATAACCTACCGCCTTCACCTGATTTTGCATGCAGCTCCACTGTTACTTTTTCTAGCTTTTCTTTTAATTCTTTTGCTCTATTAAGCTCTTCAATAGCTTCTTTCTCTTCTTTTTTCTTCTGTGCATTTAGTGTACTAACAGCTGAAGCATTCGCCTCTACAGCCAAACCTTGTTTTAAAAGAAAGTTATGTGCATAGCCATCTGCTACGTTTTTAACTTCCCCTTTTTTCCCTTTTCCTTTTACATCTTTTAGAAAAATAACTTTCATTCTTTTCTTCTCCCTTCAAAATAGTCATCAATCGCTAACTTAAGCCTTGCCTCTACCTCTTCCATCGGCATATTAGATAGCTGTGTAGCAGCATTGGTTAAATGTCCACCACCATGAAGACTTTCCATAATAATTTGGACATTGATGTCTCCTAAGGAGCGTGCGCTAATTCCAATCATCGTTTCCCCTCTAGGTGCTATTACAAAAGAGGCAATAATTCCATCCATTGTTAATAGAGTATCAGCTGTTTGGGCAATTAAAACAACATCTACTGCTTCTTCTTCCTTCGCTATTGCTATTGCAATTCCCTCTTTATAAAATTGAACATTTTCAATAATTCTTGCTCTTTTCACATAGTTTTCAATATCCTCTTTTAGGAATTTTTGAACAAGTACAGTGTCTGCTCCCTGCCCTCTTAAATAAGAAGCAGCATCAAATGTTCGTGCCCCTGTTCTAAGAGTAAAGCTTTTTGTATCCACAATAATTCCTGCTAAAAGGGCTGTTGCTTCTAACATTTCAATTTTAACAGTTTTCGGCTGATATTCTAGTAATTCTGTTACTAGTTCGGCAGTAGAGGAAGCATATGGTTCCATATAGACAAGAATCGGATTCTCTATAAATTCCTCTCCACGACGATGATGGTCAATCACTACTACATCTTCTATTTTATTCAATAAATGCTCTTCAATCACTAAAGAAGGCTTATGGGTATCAACTACTACTAGAAGTGTATCGCCTGTAGCCATTTCTAATGCTTGATCAGGTGTGATAAATTTCGTAAACAAGGTCTCTTGTTTTTTTATTTCTTCCATCAACCTTCGAACAGCTGTATCTATCTCTTGAAAATTAATGACTATATATGCTTCCTTTTGGTTCATCTGGGCTACTTTATGTATCCCAATCGCTGCGCCAATTGCATCCATATCCGGGTTCTTATGTCCCATAATAATGACTTTATCACTCTCTAAAACTAATTCCTTTAAAGCATGAGAAATTACACGTGCTCTAACCCTAGTTCGTTTTTCTACAGGATTTGTTTTACCTCCAAAAAACTTCACTTTTCCATTTGGCTGCTTTATCGCAACTTGATCTCCCCCTCTTCCTAAGGCTAAATCAAGACTGGATTGTGCAATATTTCCCAGCTCAGGCAAGGAAGATACACCAGATCCAACTCCAATACTAAGTGTTAAAGGTACATTTTGCTTCGTAGTTAATTCTCGAACATCATCTAATATTGTAAACTTGCCCTTTTCCAAATTTTGTAGAATATGTTCATTGAAAATAGCAATGAAACGATCAGAGGAAATCCGTTTTAATAAGACTCCATTATCTGTAGCCCATTTATTTAAAATGGCTGTGACTGTATTATTAATGCTACTTCTTGTCTGATCATCCATACCTTGCGTTAAGTCATCATAATTATCTAGAAAGATAATGGCAATTGCCGTACGTTCGTCTTCATACAGCTTTTCAATTTCCGTTTGCTCTGTCACATCGAAAAAGTATAATAGTCGTTCTTCCACTTTATGAATGACTCGGAACTTTCTTTCATGTAATGTAATGATTTCCGTTTCTACCTCTTGTTTAATTAATGGGATAATGGATGGAGAAACATCATATAAAGACCTTCCAACAAGTGTATCCTCTGTAAAACAAGATGCTAAAAAGGGATTTGTCCATTCGATATAATAATCATCATTTATAAGCATGATTCCTATTGGCATTTCCATTAATGCCTCTTCCCCTACTTTTTTAACACGGTAGGAAAGAGTGGTTATATATTCTTCCGTTTCCTTTCTCTGACGACTATCTATTCGTAAGATAAAATAAAAAGGAATAACAAAAAGAAATAACCCAATTAAGGAAAAGAACCAATTATAAAAAGAGAGGATTCCAAGCATGATAGTGGTAATACCGATTAAACTTATTAATGGATACCGTATGGATCCTTTCTCTAAAAAAGTAGGCAATTTTTCTCCTCCTAAAGCTCGTGAGATTTTCACATAATCCTTACTATGTATTCATTAAACCTGATACTATTATACCCCATAATACTAAATTAAAATATAAAAAGGTCTATCTCTGTCCGTTTACTCCATGATGGCTGAATAAGATTTTCGATGTTATCGATTTCTTATTATGGCGTTAGAAAAAGGGTATTCTACCAGAAGAAAGGGTTCCCATCTTTTATCTAATATTTTACTATCATTTATCTACTTCTTCAATGTAGTTACTAACGTGAGTATGAAGGACAAAAAGAAACTAACAATGCAAGTGTTTTCATATAGATAATATAAAAACCCTATTAAACAAATGTCTAATAGGGTTTTTTATAGGCTAATTATTCTCCACTTACGTATGGTAGTAAAGCCATAGTACGGGCACGTTTAATAGCAATCGTTAATTTACGTTGATATTTAGCGCTTGTACCAGTTACACGACGAGGTAAAATTTTACCACGTTCTGAGATGAATTTTTTAAGTAAATCTACATCTTTATAATCGATGTGAGTGATACCGTTAGCTGTAAAGTAACATACTTTACGACGCTTTGCACGGCCACCTCTGCGTCCACCCATTGCCATGAGATTAACCTCCTTTTTATTATCAAAATTACTTTTTAGAACGGTAGATCATCATCTGAAATATCGATTTGACCGCTATTTGCAAATGGATCTTCATCCACTTTTGTATAATCTTGATTGTTTCTATTTGTTTGAGGTCGCTGATTCTGATAATTATTTGATCCTCCAAAAGGATTATCTTGTTCTCTTGGGGCTCCATAATTCATGTTGTCACTTCTATTATTACCAGAGCTGTTTCTAGGTTCTAAGAACTGAACACTTTCTGCTAATACTTCTGTTACATACACGCGTTTTCCGTCTTGTCCATCATAGCTACGAGTTTGAATACGACCATCAACACCTGCTAAACTCCCTTTTTTCAAGAAGTTAGCAACGTTTTCTGCTGGTTTTCTCCAAATAACACAGTTAATGAAGTCTGCTTCTCTTTCCCCTTGCTGGTTCGTAAAAGTACGGTTAACCGCAAGTGTGAAAGAAGCCACAGCAACTCCACTCGGTGTATAACGCAAGTCAGGATCCTTCGTTAGACGGCCAACAAGAACTACCCGATTCATCATCAGTTTCAACTCCCTTCCATTTTAAGTGTTTCACGTGAAACATCACTTATCTATTATTATTTTGCTTCATCTTTAACTACGATGTGGCGAATGATATCTTCGTTGATCTTAGCTAAACGAGAGAATTCTTCAACCGCTACTGGTGCAGCGTTAACTTTTACTAATTGATAGTAACCATCGCGGAAATCATTGATTTCATATGCAAGGCGACGTTTACCCCACTCTTTTGATTCTGCTAATTCCGCTCCATTATCTGTAAGAATAGAGTTGAAACGCTCAACAAGAGCTTTCTTAGCCTCATCTTCAATATTTGGACGGATGATGTACATAATTTCGTACTTTTTCATCACTTTCACCTCCTTTTGGTCTAGACGGCCCACAATGGGCAAGGAGCAACTATACATTACTCACAATGTAAAAGTATAGCATACTTCATAATAAATAGCAATGCAGGAAAATGAGTCGATAACCTTTTAATTTTTATTAAATAAATATAAAAAGAACTAGCTCTTTTAAGCGTACTTTTGATTAAGATTACGACTGGATTGTATGACTGCATAGTAATCGCTTATTAACCCATCAAAAATAGTATCCCATGATTGTGTTAGAGCATAATTTCTAGCTTCTACACCCATTCTCAGTCGCATCGTTTCATCTTCCAATAGCTCACTTATTGCATGAACAAAGCTCTCAGCATTTTGCTGTTCACATATTTTTCCATTCACATTATTTATTACAAACTCCTTTACCCCTCCTGCATTTGCAACGACAGCCGGAATACCGCTAGACATGGCTTCTAATACAACATTCCCAAAAGTTTCTGTAAAGGAAGGGAAAACAAAAAGATCTGCTCCTGCATATATCCTTGCCAATTCTTCCCCCTTTATATAACCAGTTATTGTTATATTTTTTTGTACTCTCTCTTTTTCCCTCCAGGCTTCTTTGTTTGGCCCATCTCCAACAATGAGCCAATGGACCGAATCTTTGATATCGGAAGGACAATGAATAATTTTATTTAATGTATCTAAATCTTTCTCTGGAGCTAATCTACCTACATACAATAAAATATATTTTTCTTTTATTTGGTATTTCTTTCTTAGTTGTTCTTTAGCATCATGATCAGGCGCAAAAAGCTTAGAATCAATCCCTCTTCCCCAAACTTTTAAGCCATCAAAATGTAAAGATTCTAACTTTCTTTGTGTTTCTTTACTGGGGACAAATATTCTTTCGGTAGATTGATGAAACCATTTTAAATATTTCCATAAAAATGGTTCTAGCAAGGAGGCATGGTAGTATTTAAGATATTGATCAAAGTTGGTGTGATAGGAAGATACCACTGGAATATTTAATTTCTTAGCAGCAAATAACCCGTATAACCCCATCATATATGGTGTTGCTAGATGAATAAGGTCTGGTTGGAATTTTTTTAAGCTATTCTCTATTTTCTTTGGATTGGTAATAACAGTTCGGCATTCAGGATAAAGAAAAAATGGAAGACTTGGAAATTGGTTTATATTAGGGTATGTAGTAGAAGTTTTATTTTCAGGAGAATAAACTTGATAAGCTATTTGTTTGTTGTCAAAATGATCAGTAAGTCTTTTTAAAGTCTGAGCAACACCATTTACTTGAGGAAAATAAGTGTCTGAAAAAATGGCAATTTTCAAAAGCCTCACTCCCTTTTCAGCAAACTATTTTAGGTTATTTTTATTTTAGCAATCCAATACTTGGAGAGTTTTAAGGAATTGTAAAAAGATTGTACAGTTATCTTCTTACATATAAAAAATCACTCCCGCCGTTTCCTTAGCAGGAGTGATTTTCATATTTATTGTATTAAACGTTGAAACGGAAGTGGATAATATCTCCATCTCTTACTACATATTCTTTACCTTCCAAGCGAACTTTACCAGCTTCCTTCGCTGCAACCATATTGCCGCTCGCTAATAAATCCTCATAAGAAACGGTTTCAGCACGAATAAAGCCTCTTTCAAAATCAGAATGAATAATTCCAGCACATTGTGGTGCTTTCATCCCTTGTACAAATGTCCAAGCACGTACTTCTTGTACACCAGCAGTAAAGTAAGTTGCTAACCCAAGAAGATGATATGCCGCACGAATTAGCTGATCTAAACCAGACTCTTCAATGCCAAGCTCTTGTAGGAACATGTCTTTTTCTTCCCCTTCAAGCTCTGCAATTTCTTCTTCAATTTTTGCACAAATAATAATAACTTCTGCATTTTCATTTGCAGCAAATTCTTTTACCCTCTTTACATATTCATTATTTGCTGCATCAGCAATTTCATCTTCGCCTACATTCGCAACATATAATACTGGCTTAATGGTTAAAAGATGTAGCCCTTTAGCAATTTTTGCTTGTTCTTCTGTAAACTCTACTGTTCTTGCTGGTTTTTCCTCTTCAAAAGCAGCTTTTAATAGTTCTAATACTTCTAATTCAGCAACTGCTTCTTTATCTTTTTGTTTCGCCATTTTCCCAACTCGGGCAATTCTTTTTTCTACCGATTCTAAATCAGCAAGAATTAACTCTAAATTGATTGTTTCTATATCAGAAATAGGATCTACTTTTCCTGAGACATGGGTAATATTATCATCCGCAAAACAACGTACTACTTGGCAAATTGCATCTACTTCACGAATATGAGATAAGAATTTATTACCAAGCCCTTCTCCTTTACTTGCCCCTTTTACAATTCCGGCAATATCTGTAAATTCAAAAGTAGTAGGTACTGTTTTTTTCGGTTGTACTAATTCTGTTAATTTTGTTAAACGATGATCAGGTACTTCTACAATTCCAACGTTTGGATCAATTGTACAGAACGGATAGTTTGCTGATTCTGCACCTGCTTGTGTAATTGCATTAAATAATGTAGACTTACCAACATTGGGTAAACCAACTATTCCAGCAGTTAACGCCATTATGCCACTCCCTTATATAAACTTTCTACCTCTATCGTACAAACTAGAAAGTAATTTCATTATTATTATAAACCTCTAACAATTATAGTTTTAACGAGAGAAAAAGACAAGTAGTGTTCCCTTTCCCATCAATAAAAAGACTACAAATATTATTTGCAGTCTTTTCTAAGAAAAATAATCTATTCTTGCTCATGTTTTACTAAAACCTTTTTCATTTTCCTTGCAAATTCTCTTCGCGGAATAAGAACACTATGCCCACATCCCTCACATTTAATACGAATATCCATTCCTAATCGTATTATTTTCCAGCGGTTTGTACCGCAAGGGTGGGCTTTTTTCATCTCAACGACATCATTTAGACCAAATTCTTTCTGTTCCATAATACCTCCTAAAAAATAAATTACTGTGGTTGCGAATACATGACTAATTTGGGGACAGGACTTTCAATTCCATTTTCATCTAAAACATTTTTTATTTCTTTCCTTAATATCCTTGCGATAGCATGATGCTTCGTTGGCAGTGTTTCCGCTACAACACGAATGGTTACTTCTGCTGCTTGAATATTTTGTACCCCTAATAATTCAGGAACGCCAACAATATCTTCATATTGCTCTGGTAATTTTTCGATTAGTTCCAGTATTACTTTTTCTGCTCGATTAATATCACCTTGATAAGCAATACTTACATCTACTATCGCTTTACTATTATTGATGGAGAAATTCGTTACATCCACAATGCTTCCATTCGGGATAATGTTTACCTCTCCAGTAAATCCTTTTATTTTTGTTGTACGTAATCCAATTTCCTCAACTACGCCCTCGTAAGTTCCTATACGTACTTGGTCTCCAACAGAAAACTGGTCTTCAAAAATAATAAAAAATCCAGTAATAATATCTTTTACAAGGCTTTGTGCTCCAAAACCAATGGCTAAGCCGACAATTCCCGCACCTGCTAATAATGCTTTAACATCAATATGAAAGACAGATAATGCCATCATGATAGCTATGAAATAAACAACATAAGTAATCGTGTTTTCTAATAGCTTAATTAATGTTGCTTCCCTTCTTTCAGATACTCGTAAGGCAGAATGTGTTCTTACTTTAAATATATTCCGTACTGCAGCCTTCCCTATCCTGATGATAATTCCGCTTATTAGGAAAATAAGGACGAGTTTTAGTGCTCCAACGCCGACATCCCTCCACAAATTCTCATTCATAAGACTATCTATACCTTCTTTTATATTCTTATCCATTTAGAACACCTCTAAATATAAACTTCTACTAGATTATTTTCCTTTTATCCCCTATTCATGCAAGGTAATAAATAAAGCACTTTCTATAAAGTTAAATCAAATAAAAAATAATGCTAACTATTTTTCTATTTTACTCTTTAAAAGCCATCATATTGGGTAAGTTTATTTTAACAGTTTTTCTATTTGCTTTGTAGTACGATATTTCCTAAAACAAAGGACTTTTGCCCTTATTATCATGAAAGTTTCTCCTATTTGTCTCACTCTTTTTTCCTTTATTTTGATGGATATGTATAGAATATGCCTCTTTTCCATATACTGAATACTACAATAATTATGCTTAAAAACAACTAATGGTTCGATAGATTTTCATTCTTGATGGTTGGTCAAACATCAATCAACTCAACTTAATAATTGCTTTCTTCTATAGATTTTATCGAATCCTAAATAAAAGGAGTAGATTCAATGACCTTATATTCCAGCCTTTTCGAAAAAAATGAACTTCCCATTAGAATAGCTCATGATGAACAATTAGCAGCCTTTAAGATAGCAGATTCATTAGCTAAACATTTGCCATCCGTTTCAATCAATCAGCCAATTGTCTTTATTTGTATTGGAACTGATCGTTCTACTGGAGATTCATTAGGTCCGCTTATTGGTACCTTGTTAAGCGAAAAGAATATTTCTCCTTTTCATGTTTACGGAACACTAGATGATCCAATCCACGCTCTTAATTTAGAGGAAAAATTAAGAGAAGTGCATAAAAAACATCAAAACCCTTACATTATAGGTATTGATGCTTGCCTTGGCAGAATGAAAAGTGTAGGTATCGTCCAAATTGGTGATGGGCCAGTAAAACCGGGCAGTGGTGTTAATAAAGAGCTTCCTCCTGTAGGAAATATTCATATTACAGGGATAGTAAATATTAGTGGTTTTATGGAATTCTTGGTTCTTCAGAATACTAGATTAAGCTTAGTATTAAATATGGCCAAAATCATTTCCAAAGGCATTTATCATACTAGCCTTCGCTATATGCATACTAGAGAAGCTCAGGAATATCAAGCGAAGGAAGAACCTGTTTAATCCCTACTATTTTATTGCTAATATAAAAGCCCCCTAAAAAAGGTTTAGTTCACATACAAGGTAAACTCCCTTTCTTAGGTGGCTTTTTTACTTTTCATTTTCTAATTCAAATAATTGAAGAATACGCGCTAAGTCATCTTCAGAGAAAAATTCAATTTCAATTTTCCCTTTATTTTTCTTCTGTTTAATATGAACAGTAGTACCAAATCTTTCACGCAGAAACGATTCTTGCTCTTTTAAAAAGACATTTTTCACAGGCGCTTTTTCTTTTTTTGTTTCACGTGAAACATTCTCATTTAGTTGCTGAATTAATTGTTCCAGCTGACGCACGTTTAATCCGTCTTTAATAATTTTATCAACTATTGCTGGAAGCTTATCTTTATTTTTCAAACCTAATAAAGTTCTTCCATGTCCCATGGATATTTTACCGTCAGAAATATAATTTTGCACAGCCTTCGGAAGAGTCAATAAGCGAACGTGGTTGGCAATATGGGGTCTGCTTTTCCCTAAACGCTTTGCAAGTTCCTCTTGAGTCAGCTTTAACTTCTTCATTAAAGTCTGATAGGCATGTCCTTCTTCAATAGGAGATAAATCTTCTCTTTGAAGATTCTCTAGTACTGCTAATTCCATCATTTGTTGCTCTGTTAATTGACGGACAACTGCTGGAACTGTCTCTAACTTAGCTTCTTTAGCTGCTCGATATCTACGTTCACCAACAACTATTTCATAGCCTTTAATACTCTTTCTAACGATTATCGGTTGAAGAATTCCGTGTTCTAGTATAGAAAGCTTCAATTCTTCAATCGCTTCCTCATCAAAGAATTTTCTAGGCTGATAAGGATTCGGACGTAATTCATTTAGACTTATTTCTTGAACATTTTCTTCCTTCTCCACATCTATTTTAGGAAAAAAGGCATCTAATCCTTTTCCAAGTCCTTTAGCCACTAGTAACCACTTCCTTCGCAAGGTCCAAATATACTTCTGCACCACGTGATTTTGGATCGTAAATGATAATTGGTTCCCCATGACTCGGTGCTTCTGATAATCGAATATTTCTTGGAATAATTGTTTTATAGACTTTGTCTTGGAAATACTTTTTAACCTCTTCAATAACTTGTAAACCTAGATTTGTTCTAGCATCTAACATCGTTAGCAGCACACCCTCTATGGCCAAATCATGATTTAAATGTTTTTGAACAAGTCGAACTGTATTTAGTAATTGACTTAATCCTTCTAAAGCATAATATTCACATTGAACTGGAATTAATACCGCATCTGAAGCTGTTAATGCATTAATCGTTAATAACCCTAAAGAAGGAGGACAATCTATTAATACGTAGTCATAGTTATGTTTGACTTCATCTAATGCCCTTTTTAATCTAACTTCTCTCGAAATAGTAGAAACAAGTTCTATTTCCGCCCCAGCTAACTGAATAGTAGCTGGAATAACATCCAAATTCTCTACATTTGTCTGCTTAATCACCATACTTGCTTCTAGATCATCGACTAACACATCATAGATACAATGATCAACATCAGCTTTTTCAATACCTACACCACTAGTGGCATTTCCTTGTGGATCAATATCTACTAATAGTACACTTTTCCCGATATATGCTAAACAAGAGCCAAGATTGACTGATGTAGTTGTTTTTCCAACTCCACCTTTTTGGTTAGCAACAGTAATAATTTTACCCATGATGTCACCTACCTTTAATTCCATACTAGCTACGAAATATAAATCGACGCAAGATGGCTACTTAATATAAAATGATTGAACTGTTTATAGCTCTTTAAAACTATAAAACAATTTATTAGTAAAAAACAGAATAGACTACAACATGGCTCATTTCCTACCTATTGTAATCACGTATATTATTTTATCATGAAAACTTCTAAATATCGTTATTTTTTCTTTTAATCTCGATTAATGATGGTAAGTGAAAAGAAACTCCTACAATAAAACAAGTGAGAAAACCTTATTAATACAAGCATTTTTGGAGAATTTCCTATTTGATTGGGTCTAAAAAATAATCATCGTAAATAAGCAATGGAGGTTTTAATTTTTATTTGTGGTGTCCTTTGAGGAAAAAATCATCCTATAAAAAAGTGAGAATCAGCATAATTAGCTATTATTCTCACAAAAAAGTATGCTCTGTTAAATCAATATAATGACGAAAAGGAATTCTTAATACAAGCGGAATTTAACAGAGCTTAAAAATTACAAGGAAGTATAAATAATTATGCTATATAAAAATCTATTATTTCTTTTTCGGTATTTTAATCGTAAATTGGTAAAAATCTTCAAATTCTTCTTCTTCAGCATTCAGATTAATACCACTATCAGAAACCATATTTAATGATTGTCGGATTGTATTTACAGCTATCCGCATATCTTTACTAAAAGCCTTTCTTTTTGGCTTTGGCTTCTGCTTCGTCTGTTCGAGCATTCTCACTACACGCTCTTCTGTTTGCTTTACGTTTAAGCCCCTTTCAATGATTTCTTGTAAAAGCTGGATTTGTTTTTCGCGTTCTTTTAAAGGAATCATCGAACGAGCATGACGCTCAGAAATCTCTTTATTCAATAATGCTTCTTGAATTTCTTCTGGTAATTTAAGAAGTCTTAATTTATTCGCAACAGTCGATTGCCCTTTCCCTAATCTTTGCGCAAGGGCCTCCTGGGTAAGATTGTGCAGCTCTAATAATTTTCCATATGCAATTGCTTCTTCAATTGGAGAAAGCTCTTCTCTTTGAAGATTTTCAATAAGTGCAACAGACGCAGTTTCTGTATCACTCAAGTTTTTTATGATAGCTGGCGCTTCTTCCCAACCAAGCTTTTTCATTGCTCTCCATCTTCGTTCTCCAGCAATGATTTCAAATTTATCTTGCTCATACTCTCTAATTACAATTGGTTGAATAATACCATGGGTATGGATTGTACGAGCTAATTCTTCAATTTTTTCATCATCAAATACCGTTCTTGGTTGAAAACGGTTAGGAACAATCTGATGAATTGGGATTTTTCTAACTTCTTCACTGTTTCCCATATTCTCGATCTCCTCTTGAGCAGCATCTGCACCTAATTGACTAGCATCTTCTATTGGATCTCCCTTTTCGCCTAGTCCAAAAAATCGTGAGAAAGAAGGCTTCATCACCCTGCACCACCTTTACAAAACTCCCTATTAATTATTCTCTATATGAAACATTAATCCCTGCAAAGTCATCTAACTTATAGAAAGAAACTTCTCGAAATTTAATAGAATATGACAATTATAGGTATATTATATAGTAGATATGATAATTGATATAGTCCTAATCCTATGAATGATTATATCATTCTCTTTTTTCTTTCGTAATAGCTTAAAATTAATCGCCTTTTTTTATCGTCTTCATAGTAGGATTCCACCCCTTTTCATTTGACGAACTTAACTTTATAGAGGGGTGGAAAAAGAGTATCTTCGAAAGACGCGAATTAGCTTTAAGACAGCTAACATCTCATCCTGTTAAATTGCTTAAGCTTACCCTACTCGATTGGTTCCTTATTAGGAGTTCCTGGTTTTCTAGGATACTTTTTAGGTGTTGGCTTTTCCTTTGCGATGGTGATGATATTTCTTTCGCTTTCTTCCATTGGCAAGAAAAAGGCATGTGTTTCATTCACCTTTCCTCCTAATAGGTTTACAGCCTTTTTTCCAGCTGCCAGTTCTTCTTTGGCACTTGCTGCTTTCATAGCAACGAAAGTACCTCCAAGCTTTACTAGTGGCAGACAAAGCTCACTTAAGACGGAAAGTCTTGCTACAGCTCTGGCCGTAACAATATCAAATGTTTCACGATACTCCTTATTTTGGCCAAAGGTTTCTGCTCGGTCATGAATAAAGTTAACCTCTTCTAACTCTAAGACGGACGCTAGATGCTCAAGAAAGTGAATTCTTTTCTTCAAAGAGTCAACAATTGTTACCTTTAAATCAGGAAAGACAATTTTTAAAGGAATACTTGGAAAGCCAGCCCCAGCTCCCACATCACATAGCTGTGCAGGACGATGAAACCCTTCATAGTAAAATCCAGCAGTAATGGAATCATAAAAATGCTTCAAATAAACATCTGATTTATCCGTAATAGCTGTTAAATTCATTTTTTCATTCCACTCTACTAATGTTTCATAGTAGAGCTCAAACTGATTTATTTGCTTTTCCGATAAAGTGATTCCTTTATCGGAGAGCATTTGAATAAATTCTTCCGTATTCATGCATGAACCCTTTCTATCCAGAGATTAAACTCGAGCAATTTTCCCTTGTTCTAAATAAACTAATAAAATGGATATATCTGCTGGATTTACCCCAGATATTCTTGATGCCTGTGCAATGGACAATGGTCGAACTTTTTTTAGTTTCTGTACTGCTTCTGTTGCAAGACTAGAGATAGCATCATAATCAATGTTCTCAGGAATTTTTTTATTCTCCATTTTCTTTAGTCTTTCTACTTGCTGTAAGGATTTCTCAATATAGCCTTCATACTTTATTTGAATTTCTACTTGCTCTTTTATATCTTCCGTTAATTCTATATCACTAGGTGCCAGTCCTTCAATATGACTATAATTCATTTCAGGTCGCTTTAATAGATCTCCTGCTCTTATGCCATCTTTTAATTCACTGCCGCCTTGTTCTTTAATAACATTTTGAACTTGTTCATTTGGCTTTAGCATGACTTCGCTTAAACGTTGCTTTTCTTTTTCAATTAATTGCTTTTTCTCCGAGAATTTCGCGTAACGCTCTTCAGAAATAAGACCAATTCTATGGCCAATATCCGTCAAACGCAGATCTGCATTATCATGGCGAAGTAATAAACGATATTCTGCTCGAGAAGTTAAAAGACGGTAGGGTTCATTTGTGCCTTTTGTAACTAAATCATCAATTAAAACGCCAATATACGCATCAGAACGACTTAAAATAACTTCTTCTTTTTCTAAAGCATTTAAGCCTGCATTTATACCAGCCATTAATCCTTGGCCTGCTGCCTCTTCGTATCCTGAAGTTCCATTGATTTGACCAGCAGTATAAAGATTTTTAATTTTCTTTGTTTCCAATGTTGGCCATAGCTGTGTTGGCACAATAGCATCATACTCAATTGCATATCCAGCACGCATCATTTGTACATTTTCTAATCCCGGTATCGTTCTTAGAATTTCCTGTTGAACATCTTCAGGCAAGCTTGTGGATAATCCTTGCACATAAACTTCTTGAGTATTTTTCCCCTCTGGCTCTAAGAAAATTTGATGTCTTGGTTTATCGTTAAATCGCACCACCTTATCTTCAATTGATGGACAATAACGTGGTCCAGTTCCTTTAATCATCCCTGAATACATTGGAGAACGATGTAAGTTTGCATCAATAATTTGATGTGTTGTTTCATTTGTATATGTTAACCAGCAAGGAAGCTGTTCTGTAATAAATTTCGTTGTTTCATAAGAAAATGCTCTTGGAACATCATCCCCTGGCTGTATTTCTGTTTTAGAATAGTCAATAGTATGACTGTTTACACGAGGAGGTGTTCCTGTTTTAAAACGTACTAAATCAAAACCGAGCTCCTGTAAATGCTCCGATAATCGAATGGAAGGCTGCTGGTTATTCGGGCCGCTTGAATATTTAAGCTCCCCTAAAATAATTTCGCCGCGAAGATATGTTCCAGTAGTTATGACAATCGTTTTTGCACGATACGTAGCACCCGTTTTCGTAATGACACCTTTTGCAACTTGATCCTCCACTATTAATTCTTCTACCATCCCTTGAATTAATGTCAGATTTGGTTCATTTTCTAATGTCTTCTTCATTTCATGTTGATACATATATTTATCTGCCTGAGCTCTTAGTGCACGGACTGCAGGTCCTTTTCCTGTATTCAACATCCTCATCTGAATGTAGGTTTTATCAATATTTTTACCCATTTCGCCGCCAAGTGCATCAATTTCTCTAACAACAATCCCCTTAGCCGGTCCTCCCACAGATGGATTACATGGCATAAAAGCAACCATATCTAAATTAATTGTTAACATTAATGTTTTGGCGCCCAGTCTTGCTGCTGCAAGTCCTGCTTCACAACCTGCATGGCCTGCACCAATAACAATTACATCATAATTTCCAGCTTCGTACTGCATCATGATGCCTCCTTCTTTCTAAGTCTTTCTTTTAGCTTATTTTCGAGGCTCTGTACTATTTATATTTATTCGTTTATTTCCCCAAACAAAATTGAGAAAATAACTGATTAATTAAGCTTTCATGAACACTTTCACCAATAATCTCACCAAGTATTTCCCACGTTCTTGTCAAGTCAATTTGTACAATATCGATTGGTGTTCCAGTTTCTGCGCCTACTATTGCATCACTAATAGCATTTAATGCTTGATTCAATAAGGAAATATGTCTGGAGTTAGAAACATAGGTCATATCACTTGCTTCAATAGCACCTTCAAAGAATAGGCTAGATATTGCCTCTTCTAATTGATCTACACCATTTTCTTCTACTAAAGAAGTTGTAATGACTTTTCGATTACCGGCAAGTTCTTTTACTTTTTCTAAATCAATCTTTTGTGGTAAATCTGTTTTATTAACTATTACAATAAAATCCATACCTTCTGTTGCTTTAAAAATATTCTTATCTTCTTCTGTTAAATCATCCGCATAATTTAAGACAAGCAAAATTAAATCGGCTTCTCGTAGTACTTTCCGGGATTTCTCTACCCCTATTCGCTCTACAATATCTTCTGTTTCTCGAATACCGGCAGTATCCAGCAAACGAAGAGGGACTCCGCGCACATTTACATATTCTTCAATGACATCTCTTGTTGTACCAGGGATATCTGTAACGATTGCTTTATTTTCTTGCACTAAGCTATTTAATAAAGAGGATTTCCCTACATTTGGTCTTCCTACAATAACGGTTGCTAGACCTTCCCGCAGAATCTTTCCTTGTTGTGACGTTTGCAGAAGTTTTTCAATCTCCGTCTTAATATACTTTGATTTCTCCAACATCACTTGCTGTGTCATCTCTTCCACATCATCATACTCGGGATAATCTATATTAACCTCTACTTGAGCTAATGTCTCTAAAATTTCTTGGCGCAAATGCTTGATTAATTTCGATAATCTTCCTTCCATTTGTCCAAGTGCCACATTCATCGCTCGATCTGTTTTAGCTCTTATTAAGTCCATTACCGCTTCTGCCTGAGAAAGATCAATTCTTCCATTCAAAAAGGCTCTTTTTGTAAATTCACCCGGTTCGGCAATTCTTGCACCATGAGAAGTAGTCAACTGCAATAAACGATTTACCGAAGCTAGTCCACCATGACAATTAATTTCGACAACATCCTCTTTTGTAAAAGTTTTCGGTCCTCTCATCAACGATACCATTACTTCTTCCACAACCTCATTTGTTGCTGGATCCATAATATGTCCATAATGTATCGTATGAGTTGCTACCTCACTTAACTTTTTATTTCCTATACTCTTAAAGAGCTTGTCTGCGATTTTTATTGAATCCGGTCCACTTAATCGAACGATTGCGATCGCTCCCTCACCCATTGGCGTCGATATCGCAGCAATTGTATCTAATTCCATCTTTTTCACCTCAATTCAAAAAAATAATATCTATTTAAATGATTGTATTCACCTTTGACATGATTACAATAGATTAGATTAACATATCCACAAATGTAAAAAAAGAAAAAAATCCGCACACTTATCCACATTCACTTTTATCATTACTTACCATTTTATCTTATCCACATGTGAATAACAATAAAACGAAAAATAAAATTACAAAAGCTATGTATTTCTTCTTACTATTTTTATAGGTGCTTAGATTCAATTTTATTTGCCCATGTTCTTTTTTCATTTTTACTCGATAAACTGCTTTTGCATGAATCTGACTCCAAATCAAATGACTAAATTGTAAAGACGAATCATTCATAATTAGAAATAACTACTAACCTCTTTTAAAGACAAAAAAAAAGAGAATGTCTCTTCCTTGAGAGACATTCTCTTTTTTCTATCTGTTTTTCACCTTAATCGGCGCAATAATTATATGCCTTTTCGCATCTTCCCCCGAAGAATAAGTTTTTATTCCTTTGAAAGATACCAAAGCAGTATGGATCGTTTTTCTTTCATCAGCAGGCATCGGTTCAAGCGGAATCTCTTTGCCTATTTTAACCGCTTTATAGGCAATTCTCTCCGCTAACTGAATTAATGCCTGTTTTCTTCGTTCACGGTAGCCTTCTGCATCTAATAGTACTTTTAAGTATTCTTTCGATTCTCTATTAATGACCAATTGTGCTAGATATTGAATAGAATTAAGGGTCTGCCCTCTTTTTCCGATTAATAGAGCAATTTTTTCACCAGATAATTCATACAATATATTTCTGCCATTTTGTTTTATTTGAATCTTAACAGGAACGCCCATTTTTTCGCAAACATCTTTGAGAAATTCCTCTACCGTTTCCACTGGATTAACTTTTTTCCTTACGATTACCTTTGCTGTTCTAGAACCAAAACCAAGAAATCCCTTTTTTCCTTCCTCAACAACAATGATTTCAACTTGATTCTTTGTTGTCTTAAGCTGAGCTAAAGCTGACTCCACTGCTGCGTCGACTGTTTGTCCTACGGCAGTAACTTCTTTCACTTCTTCGCTCCTCCTGCTTTGCTAGTTTGTCCAGCAGTTTTAATTTCAGGACCTTTGATAAAATACGTTTGAACAATTGTAAAGATATTCCCTACTACCCAGTAAAGAGATAATGCTGCCGGGAAATTAATAGCAAATACTAAAATCATCACTGGCATAATCCAAACCATCATTTGCATTTGCGGATTTGGCGGTGCTCCTGCCATTGATAGTTTTGTTTGAATAAATGTTGTTACACCAGCTATTATCGGTAATAAATAGATTGGATCAGGCTGTCCTAAACTGAACCATAAGAAATCATGGGAAGCAATTTCTCTTGTACGAGAAATAGCATGATAAAATCCAATCAATATAGGCATTTGTACGATTAGAGGGAAGCATCCCGCTAATGGATTTACTTTATTCTCTTGGAATAACTTCATTGTTTCTTCTTGAAGCTTTTGTTGTGTCTTTTGGTCTTTCGAGCTATATTTTTGCTGCAGCTCTTTCATCTGCGGCTGGATTGCCTGCATTGCCTTACTGTTTCTTGTTTGTTTAATCATAAGCGGTAAAATAACCAGTCGAACTAAAATAGTTACGATAATAATAGAGATACCATAACTACCACCAGCGAATGCTGCTGTTTTAATAATCAATTGAGATAATGGATATACAATGTATTCATTCCAAATCCCTTCACTTTCAGAAGTTATTGGTTGATTAAACTCTGTACACCCTGTTAGAATGGTCATTAAAAAAAGTAGACCAACTATCAATAAAAATTTCTTATTCAAGCTGCAAATCCTCCTGTAACATGATTTTCGAATATTACTTAATAAGTATTGTAACCGATAAACGAACGGTAGGAAACGCTTTAATAGGATTTTCCCATTAATTCTTTTTTGAAAGAACTTTTGCTATTTTCAAAATATGGATAAGACTCTTTTTTACTTCTTCAAAAGACATATCAGCAACAGGCTTTCTTACAATTATGACATAATCATACTTGTTTTCCAACATGTCATCTAATTCAAGAAATGCTTGTCTTACATAGCGTTTTATCTGGTTTCTTTTTACGGCATTGCCAATTTTTTTACTAACAGATAAGCCAATACGAAAATGCACTTGTTCTTCTTTTTTCAATTTATAAATAACAAACTGTCGATTGGCAAAAGATTGCCCTTTTTTAAAAACAGACTGAAATTCTTTATTTTTCTTGATTCTAAATTCTTTTTTCAACGTTTATAACTCCTTCAATCCTCCAACTTACCTAATTTCACAATAAAAGAAAGAATTAGATAGGCATCTTAACGTGAAGTAAACCAATCTATTGTAAAAAAAGGAAGGGTCTGTCCTTTTATGCAAGATCATTCCCTTCTCCTTTTAATTGAAAAAAGACCACTGACTTTTCAGTGGCCTAAGCTGATAATACTTTTCTTCCTTTGCGTCGACGGCGCGCTAAGACATTACGTCCATTTGAGCTGCTCATGCGGCTACGGAATCCGTGAACTTTACTTCTTTTACGTTTATTTGGTTGATAAGTTCTTTTCATTGTATATGACACCTCCCTGAGGAATAGCTGTTATAGACAGTCCTTACAATTATATAAACATAGGCAATTAATTGTCAACTATTCATTTTATTTATCTAATTTTATGGATCACTTTATTTAGTGATGTTCCTATCTTTTTTAGGCCATTGCAATAGTATACCACATATTTTTCTATTCTTCTTCATAATCCTTCCCAACATTTCTATTTCTTAACGAATAATTTTTACCAATTTGGATATTTCAACAAAAATCTCTTTTATCTAATTTTGAGCATTTTTAACTATCCTTTCGACGTTTGTGGATAAATTTCGACGGTAATATTTTTTCCACAATAGTTATTTACAACTTTTCAACAAACTAATAGCTTGTGGACATTTATTACTAACAACCTAATTGACTTGTGGATAAGATATTAAAAAGCATTGCAGTTCTTATAAATTTTTGTTATTATAGTTTTGTTTTCACATCTGAATAAAATCTGTGCATAACTCTATTATCCACAATCTGTGGATAAGTTGTGGGCATCTTATTCTTTGTGACTGAACAGAGTTTTCCACAGATGGTGGATACTGTCGAAATACCACTAATCTTCCTTATAATATATTTTTCCACATTAGAAAAGGACAACTTTCCTGTTATCTTGTCTATTTATATCTATATTGCTGCAAGATTTTTGTCCAAAGTCACGATTAGATAATTCCTTTTGCAGGAATTTGACGACTTAATACAGGAAGCAAAGAAAAAAATATCGACTTTTGCAAAAAAAATTTACACTTATTTTACGATTGCTGCTTATCGCATCAATCGATCTTATCTTTTTTAGCAAAAGTATTTTTAGCGATTTTATCTTAAGGCTTTAAAGCTCTTTTTTTGTTTTTAATATTTTTTAAGGAACGACAAATTGAGTAATTTTAACCATTCCTATTGAAAATCATCTTTTTCTATACGTTTTAAGATAGATCATCTGCTGGGATGAACAGCGCTAACAAGATTAACTCTGAGAAAAGGAGGCGAGGATACTTGAAGAATATAACGGATCTCTGGAATAATGCCTTAAGCACAATCGAAACAAAGATTAGTAAACCTAGTTTTGATACATGGCTTAAGCCTACAAAGGCTAATTCCCTGCAAGGAGATCTTCTAGTTGTAACAGCACCTAATGAATTTGCCCGAGATTGGTTAGAAGAACGGTACTCTCAACTGATTGCTGAAATACTTTATGAAATTACAGGAGAGGAACTTCTTGTAAAATTTATTATTCCTCAAAATCAAAAAGAAGAGGAATTTGATCAGCAAATTTCTACCAAACAAAAGAAAAAAGATGAAGAAGTTACGGAACAAACTATTTTAAATTCCAAATATACGTTCGACACTTTTGTAATTGGATCTGGAAATCGCTTTGCTCATGCAGCTTCCCTTGCTGTTGCTGAAGCACCTGCAAAAGCATATAACCCTCTATTTATTTATGGAGGAGTTGGGCTTGGAAAAACTCACTTAATGCATGCAATTGGTCACTATGTTCTTGATCATAATCCATCTGCTAAAGTAGTTTATTTATCTTCTGAGAAATTCACAAACGAATTTATTAATAGTATCCGTGATAATAAAGGTGCTGAATTCCGTGATAAATATCGAAATGTTGACGTTCTTTTAATAGATGATATTCAATTTCTTGCTGGAAAAGAATCAACACAAGAAGAATTTTTCCATACATTTAACACGTTACATGAAGAAAGCAAACAAATTATTATCTCTAGTGACCGTCCTCCAAAGGAAATTCCAACACTAGAGGATCGCCTGCGTTCTCGTTTTGAATGGGGACTTATTACAGATATTACGCCGCCAGACTTAGAAACACGGATTGCTATCTTAAGGAAAAAAGCGAAAGCAGATGGATTAGACATCCCAAATGAAGTAATGCTTTATATTGCAAATCAAATTGATTCTAATATTCGTGAGCTAGAAGGTGCACTTATTCGTGTTGTTGCTTATTCTTCTTTAATTAATAAAGATATAAATGCTGATTTAGCAGCTGAAGCATTAAAAGATATAGTTCCAAGCTCTAAACCGCGTGTAATAACCATTCATGATATTCAAAAGGTAGTAGGAGAGCATTTTCATATCAAGTTAGAAGATTTCAAAGCCAAAAAACGAACTAAATCCATTGCATTCCCAAGACAAATTGCTATGTACTTATCGAGAGAATTAACGGATTTCTCTTTACCAAAAATCGGAGAAGAGTTCGGCGGCCGTGATCATACAACTGTTATTCATGCCCATGAAAAAATATCAAAATTGCTTTTAACGGACTCTCTACTTCAAAAACAATTAAAAGAAATAAATGAACTCTTAAAAGTTTAGATAGAATAATGTGTATAACTTTCCTTACTTTAAACACAGTCTATCCACATGTTGATAGACTGTGTTTCCTTGCTTAAACAAAGTTATCCACATACTAACAGGGCCTACTACTTGTACTACTATTTTTTTTAAAAATATATTATTAAAATAAGCATTTAGAACTTACATTCAAAATTTATTTAAATCGGAGGATTAATTAATGAAATTCATCATCCAAAAAGACCATCTTGTTCAAAGTGTTCAAGATGTAATGAAAGCAATTACTAGTAGAACAACAATTCCAATTCTAACTGGAATAAAAATTGTTGCGAGTGAAGAAGGAGTAACATTAACTGGAAGTGATTCTGATATTTCCATTGAATCTTTTATTCCTAAAGAAGAAGGAGATCAAGAAATAGTTGATATCCAGCAACCTGGTTCTATTGTTTTACAAGCTAAGTTTTTTAGTGAAATTGTAAAAAAACTCCCTACCAGCCAAGTTGAAATTGTGGTTGATAATTTACAAACAACCATTCGTTCTGGTAAATCAGAATTCAATTTAAATGGGCTAGATTCTGAAGAATACCCGCATTTACCACAAATTTCGGAACAAAATTCTATTAAAGTTCCTACAGATTTACTAAAAAATATTATTAAACAAACTGTTTTTGCGGTGTCCACCTCAGAAACACGTCCAGTGTTGACAGGTGTAAACTGGAAAATAGAAAACAATGATTTAATCTGTATTGCAACAGATAGTCATCGACTAGCTTTAAGAAAAGCAAAAATAGAAACAGAGGAAGAACAATCATTTAATATTGTTATTCCAGGAAAAAGCTTAAATGAATTGAATAGAATTCTAGATGATCATGATGAACCTGTTGAAATTTTTGTTACGGAAAACCAGATTCTATTTAAAACGAAACATATTCTATTCTTCTCGCGTTTGTTAGAAGGGAATTATCCTGACACCAATCGCTTAATACCTACTGAGAGCAAGACGGATATTGTTGTAAATTCTAAAGAATTTTTGCAATCCATTGATCGTGCTTCCTTACTCGCACGTGAAGGTCGAAATAATGTTGTTAAATTTTCAACTATGAGTGATAATGTGATAGAAATTTCTTCTTTTACTCCGGAAATTGGAAAAGTAATGGAGGAATTAGTAAGCGAATCGGTTAGTGGGGAAGAATTAAAAATTTCTTTCAGTGCTAAATTTATGATGGATGCGTTGAAAGTTCTTGAAGGATCAGAAGTGAAAATCAGCTTTACTGGAGCGATGCGACCATTTGTTATTCATCCAACAAATGATGATTCTACATTGCAGCTTATATTACCGGTTAGAACCTATTAAAATTTTTGGGTGTTCTATTTAGTGAACACCCAATTTTCTTTTTATAGAGGCATTGCATAAATATACAAAATGATTAATGAGTGAGCTGTGAGTGTGTTTTAGTCAGCTCATTTCGACTATTTCTGACTTATTTATAGAAATATTACACTTTTCTTTGTGTATCAATAAATTATTTAGTAGAATAGAAAGATACGATTAAAGTTGAGAGAGTGAAAAGATGAATAATCAAATTAAAATTGACACGGATTATATTACATTAGGTCAATTTCTAAAAGTAGCAGAGTTAATACAATCAGGTGGAATGGCAAAATGGTTCCTAGGAGAATACGAGGTATTTGTGAATGGGGAACAGGATCAGCGCAGAGGAAGAAAATTAAGAAGTGGTGACGAAATAAATATTCCTTCATTTGGCAAGTACACTGTTTTATAAAAGGGTGAAACCAAATGTATATTGATGAGTTGCTTTTGAGAAATTACCGGAATTATGAGGAACTGGATATTTCTTTCGAAAATAAAGTAAATGTAATTTTAGGAGAAAACGCACAAGGAAAAACCAATGTGATGGAATCTATCTATGTTCTAGCTATGGCTAAATCTCACCGAACTTCTAATGATAAAGAACTTATTCGTTGGGACAAAGAATATGCTAAAATAGAAGGTAGATTAGTTAAGACACATGGGAAAATTCCCATGCAGTTAGTTGTGGCTAAAAAAGGGAAAAAGGCCAAGTTTAATCATATAGAGCAGCGTAAACTAAGTCAATATATCGGTAATATGAACGTAGTTATGTTCGCACCTGAAGATTTAAATCTAGTAAAAGGCAGCCCGCAAATTAGAAGAAGATTTATTGATATGGAAATAGGGCAAATATCACCAGTATATTTGCATGATATGAGCCAGTATCAAAAAATTTTACACCAGCGAAATACCTACCTAAAACAATTACAAACAAATAAACAAACAGACCATACAATGCTTGAAATTTTAACCGAACAATTTATAGATATGGCAGTTAAAATTGTCGCAAAGCGTTTTGAATTTCTGCATCTGCTGGAAAAATGGGCCGTTCCGATTCATAAAGGAATATCTCGTGGGTTGGAAACGCTAGAAATTCGCTATAAACCTTCCGTTGATGTATCAGAAGACCAGGATTTGTCGAAAATGAAGAGTATATACGAAGAAAAATTCCAGCATTTAAAAAAACGAGAGATTGATCGAGGGATGACATTATTCGGACCTCATCGCGATGATATGATGTTTTATGTGAACAGTAGAGATGTACAAACCTTTGGTTCACAAGGACAGCAAAGAACGACTGCATTATCAATAAAGATGGCAGAAATTGAATTAATTTATTCTGAGATTCGTGAGTATCCGATACTCCTGCTAGATGATGTTCTTTCTGAATTAGATGACTACCGGCAATCTCATTTATTAAATACCATTCAAGGGAAAGTGCAAACATTTGTTACAACAACCAATGTTGATGGAATTGACCATCAAACATTAAAAGAAGCTGCTACTTTTCAGGTTGAATCCGGAACGATTAAAAAGATTCAATAGCTTTGAGGTGAAAAAGTGTACGTTCATATTGGAGAAAATATTCTTGTGCGAACTTCAGAAATTTTAACTATTTTAGATAAACAGACAGTTGAGTCATCTCCTATCTCAAAGGAATTTCTAGAACGGCAAAAAGCAATGACCAATGGGAAAAGTTCCACTTATAAATCTATTGTGATTACGAAGGATACTATCTATTTTTCGCCGATTGCTTCTAATACGTTAAAAAAAAGAATAGTCCAGTTAACTATTCAAGAGTACTAATGATGATGCAAAATTAAATGAAAAAATTTTTTGATGTCAATAGAAAGTTAGGTGATCGATATGTCAACGGAACAGAATCCAGTTGAACAACAATCTTATGATGAGAGTCAGATACAGGTTTTAGAAGGTCTAGAGGCTGTAAGAAAAAGACCAGGAATGTATATCGGATCAACAAGTGGCCGAGGTCTGCATCACTTAGTGTGGGAAATTGTCGATAACAGTATTGATGAAGCATTAGCTGGTTTCTGTAATGAGATAAATATTATTATCGAACAAGATAATAGTATTACGGTTAAAGATAATGGTCGTGGTATTCCCGTTGGTATTCAGGAAAAAATGGGAAGACCTGCTGTAGAAGTAATCATGACAGTTCTCCATGCCGGAGGAAAGTTCGGCGGCGGCGGTTATAAGGTGTCTGGTGGACTTCATGGTGTAGGTGCTTCGGTAGTAAACGCACTTTCGACAGAATTAGAGGTTTTTGTACATCGGGATGGAAATATCTATTATCAAAAATACCAAAAAGGGGTTCCTGCTGCTGATTTAGAAATTATCGGTGAAACAGATACTACTGGAACCACTACACACTTTAAGCCAGATGGTGAAATTTTCAAGGAAACATTAGAGTATGATTATGAAACATTAGCTAATCGTGTTAGAGAACTTGCTTTCTTAAATCGTGATATTCGTATTACGATTGAAGATAAACGTGAAGGCATGGAAAAAAGAAAAGAATACCATTATGAAGGTGGTATTAAATCATACGTAGAACATTTAAACCGTAATAAAGAGGTCCTTTTTGAAGAACCAATTTATATTGAAGGAGAAAAAGACGGGATAACAGTTGAAATCTCTTTCCAGTATAATGACGGATATACCGGTAATATTCATTCATTTGCTAATAATATTAATACACATGAAGGTGGAACACATGAATCCGGATTTAAGACAGCCCTCACCCGTGTAATTAATGATTATGCAAGAAAGAATAGTTTATTAAAGGAATCAGATACGAATCTTTCAGGTGAAGACGTAAGAGAAGGTCTTGTTGCAATCGTCTCTGTTAAACATCCAGATCCACAGTTTGAAGGACAAACAAAAACCAAACTAGGAAATTCAGAAGTTCGTACCATTACAGATACTGTTTTTTCTGAACATCTTGAGAAATTCCTTTTAGAAAATCCTACGGTAGCTCGTAAAATTGTAGACAAAGGTCAAATGGCTTTAAGAGCAAGAATTGCTGCGAAAAAAGCAAGAGAATTAACTCGTCGTAAAAGTGCTCTCGAAGTTTCAAGCTTACCAGGAAAATTGGCGGATTGTTCTTCAAGAGACCCAAAAATTAGTGAACTATTCATAGTAGAGGGAGACTCTGCTGGTGGTTCTGCAAAATCAGGTCGAGATCGTCATTTCCAAGCAATTCTGCCGCTAAGAGGTAAAATACTTAATGTTGAAAAAGCTAGACTAGATCGGATTTTATCTAACAACGAGGTTCGTTCCATGATTACTGCAATAGGAACAGGAATTGGGGATGATTATGATATATCCAAAGCGAGATATCATAAAATTGTTATTATGACAGATGCCGATGTTGATGGTGCTCATATTCGAACATTATTATTAACCTTCTTCTACCGTTATATGAGAAAGATTGTAGAAGCTGGTTATATCTATATCGCACAACCGCCACTATACAGCATAAAACAAGGGAAAAAGCTAGAATATGCATATAGTGATAAACAATTACAAGAAGTTCTAGCTACATTACCAGCCAACCCTAAACCGAATATACAACGTTATAAAGGATTAGGAGAAATGAATGCAGAGCAGTTATGGGATACAACGATGGATCCTGAACACCGCGTACTTTTACAAGTAAGTTTAGATGACGCCATTGAGGCAGATGAAACATTTGAAATGCTAATGGGTGATAAAGTAGAGCCACGCAGAAACTTTATTGAAGAAAATGCGACCTACGTTAAAAACCTAGATGTTTAAAGATAGGAAAAGAAATTTGGTGCTGATTAGATTGGCACCTTGTGTATTTCTTTAGAAGTTAGTTATTCCTATTAATCATAAGGAATTCGATTAGATATACTTGTTCTAAAACACTTTTTATCATGAAGAAGCTGGTCTAATTGTTTCTTAAGGAGGTTCCTTTAAATGGCTGATATGCCAAATTCTCAAATTAAAGATAGAAATATAAGTAAAGAAATGCGTGATTCCTTTTTAGATTACGCGATGAGCGTTATTGTTTCTCGTGCTCTTCCAGATGTACGAGATGGATTAAAACCAGTACACCGACGTATTTTATATGCGATGCATGATCTTGGAATGCATTCTGACAAGCCGTTTAAGAAATCAGCCCGTATTGTTGGGGAAGTTATCGGGAAGTATCATCCACATGGTGATAGTGCTGTTTATGAAACAATGGTTCGTATGGCTCAGGATTTTAACTATCGCTATATGCTTGTTGATGGGCATGGTAACTTTGGATCTGTAGATGGTGACTCTGCTGCAGCGATGCGTTATACGGAAGCAAGAATGTCAAAAATAGCAATGGAGCTATTACGTGATATTAATAAAGATACAATTGATTACAAGCCAAACTTTGACGGAGAAGAAAAGGAACCAGTAGTATTACCTTCTCGATTCCCTAACTTACTAGTAAATGGTACAAGTGGGATAGCGGTCGGAATGGCTACAAATATCCCTCCACATCAATTAGGAGAAGTAATAGACGGAGTCCTTGCTGTAAGTAAGAATGCTGATATTACCATTCCTGAATTAATGGAAATTATCCCAGGACCAGATTTTCCAACTTACGGAATGATCGTAGGTAGAAGCGGAATTAGAAAGGCCTATGAGACTGGCAGAGGTTCCATTATATTAAGAGCACGAGTGGAAATTGAAGTGAAGCCTAGTGGTAAGGAAGTTATTATTGTCAAAGAAATTCCTTATCAAGTCAATAAAGCAAGACTAGTAGAGCGTATTGCTGAATTAGTTCGCGATAAAAAAATTGATGGAATTACTGATTTGCGAGATGAATCGGATCGTAATGGAATGCGCATTGTAATTGAAGTGCGAAAAGACGCAAATGCCAATGTTTTATTAAATAATCTATATAAGCATACGGCTATGCAGACGAGCTTTGGTATCAATCTTCTTGCATTGGTTGATGGGCAGCCAAAGGTACTTAACTTAAAACAATGTTTAGCTCATTATCTAGATCATCAAAAAGTCATTATTCGCAGAAGAACAGAATTTGAATTAAGAAAAGCTGAAGCTAGAGCTCATATACTAGAAGGACTGCGTATTGCTTTAGATCACTTAGATGAAGTAATTAGCTTAATTCGAAGTTCACGAACCACAGATATAGCGCGTGAAGGATTAATGACGAACTTTAATCTTTCGGAAAAACAGGCTCAAGCTATTCTGGACATGCGTCTACAAAGATTAACTGGATTAGAAAGAGAAAAAATTGAAGATGAGTATCAAGAATTAGTTAAGCTAATTGCTGAATTAAAAGCTATTCTAGCGGATGAAGAAAAAATCTTAGAAATTATTCGCGAAGAGCTTTTAGAGGTAAAAGAGCGATTTAACGATACACGTCGTACGGAAATTATTGCTGGTGGAATTGAAAACATTGAAGATGAAGATTTGATTCCAGAAGAAAATATCATTATAACCTTAACTCATAATGGTTATATTAAGAGACTACCAGCATCTACTTACCGAGCGCAAAGACGTGGAGGCAGAGGAATTCAGGGCATGGGTACGAATGAAGATGACTTCGTTGAACAGTTAAGCTCTACATCTACTCATGATACTATTCTATTCTTTACGAATAAAGGGAAAGTATACAGATTAAAAGGGTATGAGATACCAGAATTCAGCCGAACTGCTAAAGGTATTCCAATCATTAACCTTTTAGGTGTGGAAAAGGATGAGTGGGTCAATGCAATTATTCCTGTCTCAGAATTTGTAGATGATTGGTATTTATTCTTCACTACAAAAGAAGGAATATCTAAACGCTCTCCGTTATCATCTTTTGCCAATATAAGAAATAATGGACTAATTGCTGTTAACTTAAGAGAAGGTGATGAGTTGATCTCTGTACGTTTAACAGATGGTTCAAAGGAAATTATTATTGGTACGAAAAACGGATTGCTTATTCGTTTCCCAGAAACAGATGTACGTTCTATGGGTAGAACGGCAACGGGCGTAAAAGGTATCACTCTATCATCTGAGGATGAAGTAGTAGGTATGGAAGTTCTTGAAGAAAATTCGGAAATACTGATTGTAACTAAAAAAGGTTACGGAAAAAGAACACCGATAGATGAATATAGAGTTCAAGGTAGAGGCGGAAAAGGTATTAAGACATGCAACATCACCGATAAAAATGGAAATCTTGTATCGATGAAAGTCGTTACCGGGGAAGAAGATGTAATGATTATCACAACAGGCGGGGTTTTAATCAGAATGGCAGTAAGTGATATCTCTACAATGGGTAGAAGCACTCAAGGTGTCCGACTGATTAAATTAAATGAAAGTGACAATGAATTTGTTGCAACTGTTGCGAAGGTAGAAAAAGAGGATGAAGAAGTGGAAATGACTGAAGAAGGTCAACAAGCATCTTCAGAGAATGACGCGGATTCAAACGAATAATATTGTGTAGAGATGTCTTAAAGGGAAAACCTAGAGGCATCTCTTTTTTTATGGAGATTAATTCATATATTTTAAATATATAGCTGATTTTAGGAGTATTGGATGAAATTAATGGGTTACATTTCAAAAAAAATACATTAAAATAGTAAAAAAGTCCGTTTTTTAAAGGGTGGTTTCCATGATTGTTAAAGTTAGAGAGTTAAAGCCAGGCAGTATTTTAGCAGAAGACATTTTTATACGAACAAATAGACCAATAATTACCGCAAAAACGGTTTTAGCCGAGGAGCATATCAAGATATTAAAAGCTTTTTTAGTAGAGGAAGTAGCAATTGAAAATACACAATTAGATGGTACACAAATTATTCAGTCGTATTCATCTTTTCATAAAGTGGAGAGAAAAGAAGTGGAAAGTGGCTTTATAGCTCTTTTTTTACATACAGTCCAATTATACAAAAAAGAATTTATTTCTTGGCAGTCAGGATTCCCTGTAAACATAGCCAATATCAGAAATATAATTTTACCATTGTTAGAAGAGTCAGAACGTGTGCCAAAAGAAATATTCTCTCTTTATCACTTATCGAATAAAAAGGAATATATACATCAGCATTCTATTGCAGTTGCAATTATTAGCGCATTTATTGCTCGGAAAATGAATTATAGCTACAGAGATACGATTCAAGTAGCATTAGCAGGTTGTTTAAGTGACGCAGGAATGGCTAAGATCGATCAACGGTTATTATACAAAACCGAGCCTTTAACAGAGGAAGAGTTTGATGAAATTAAAAAACATACAAGATATAGTTTTGAAATGATTCCTGAGCATAGTTTATTGAAGAAAGAGACACGTCTTGCCATTTACCAACATCATGAAAGAATAGATGGAAGTGGATATCCAATGGGAAATATAGATACAAAGATACATGCATTTGCTAAAATAATTGCAGTAGCCGATACTTTTCATGCTATGACATCAGAACGATTGTATAGGAAGAAACAATCTCCTTTTCGAGTAATTGAACAAATGCGGCAGGATCACTTTGGTAAATTTGATTTAACAATATTACAAGCATTAAGCAATGCTATTACTCAATATACAATTGGGAGTAAAATTAGATTATCCAATGGCGAAAAAGCTGAGGTTTTATTTAAGGAAGGGAATGCTTCCACTAGACCGTTGGTAAAAATAATGGAAAGTGAAAGGATTCTTGATTTAGAAAAAAATAGACATTTGTTTATTGAGGAAATTTTAGAGGAATGATAGAAAGTAACTTCTCGAAAATAAATAGGATAGAACAAAAAAACAATTGTAATAAAAATATTCTTTTTTTATAAAATAAATTTTAAAAAACTATTGCATATAAATATAAACGTTGCTATAATAATACAAGTCAGCGAGAGAACATTAAATGATTTTAAAAAATATATTGACTAAATTACTAGAGATATGTTATCATTTAAAAGTTGTCTCTTATGAGATTGCTCTTTGAAAACTGAACAAACAAACGTCAACAATAATCGTTTTATAACGAATGTTGTAAAACAAAAAAAGCAAC